>NZ_JBFAHY010000009.1:68507-318027 GCF_040654395.1 Nocardia sp. NPDC050697 | reverse complement strand
CTGGTCTCGGGGATCGGGATCAATGCCGCGCACGAGCTGGGGCACCGGGTCGAGCACCTGGAGCGGTGGCTGGCCAAGCTGGCGCTGGCCCAGTCGGGGTACGGGCATTTCTTCGTCGAGCACAATCGCGGGCACCACGTGCGGGTGGCGACGCCGGAGGATCCGGCCAGTGCCCGGCTGGGGGAGTCGCTCTACGCCTTCCTGCCGCGCTCGGTGCTGGGTGGCCTTCGCTCCGCGCTCGTGATCGAGCGGTTGCGCCTGGCGCGCGGGGGGATGCGGTGGTGGTCGCCGCGGAATCACATCCTGCAGGCGTGGTCGATGACCGTGGTGTTGTTCGGTGGGCTGGTGCTGGCGTTCGGGGTGGCGGTGTTGCCGTGGTTGCTGGTGCAGGCGGTGATCGGTGCGGTGTTGCTGGAGACGGTGAACTATGTCGAGCACTACGGGTTGTTGCGGGAGCGGAAGCCGGATGGGCGGTGGGCTCGGTGTTCGCCGCGGGATTCGTGGAACAGTGATCGTCTGGTGACGAATATCTTCCTGTTCCATTTGCAGCGGCACAGTGATCATCATGCGAATCCGGGGCGGCGGTATCAGACGTTGCGGACCTCGGAGGTGGCGCCGCAGTTGCCTGCGGGGTACGCGTCGATGATCGTGCTCGCGGCGATCCCGCCGCTCTGGCGCCGCATCATGGACCCGAAGGTGCTCGCGCACTACGACGGCGACGTCACCAGGGCCAACCTGCGCCCCGGTGCCCGGATCCGGCTCGCGGAGCCCGCCGATGCTGTGGCGTGACGTCAGGGGCGTCTTCGAGGCGCGGGTGGGGGAGCGGGTGGTGCGCGGCTGGGCGCCCACCGTCGAGGACATGGCCACGCTGCTGCGCCGCTACGGCGCCACCGCCACCACCGGGCCGGTGGTCTCCCTCGCGCCCGCGCCGGACGACCTCGACCACGTGCGCGCCGGACGCCTGGACCAGGACCCCGGCTGGCCCGGGCTGCTGCGCGCCGCCGCCGACCGGCCACCGCGGGATACGTTGCGCGCCGTGCTGGTCCAGCTCCGGGGCCGGATCCCGGCGGCCGAGCCCGAGCTGCAGGACTGGCTGCACGCCAGGATCGCCGAGGTGGACGCGGCGGCGCCGCTGGTGGAGCGGATCGCGGTCTTCGACGGCACCCCGCCGGTGCCCTACCTCCCCGCCGACCGGCCGCAGGCCGGGGCGCAGAGCCTGGACTGGATCGACCCGCGCGCGGTGCTCGCCGTCCCCGGCCGCGCCCGCGAACTCACCGACGACGACCGCTGGTCGCTGGCCGGGTTCTGCCGCACCCTGCGCGCCACCGGCGCCGAACCCGAGCTGCACTCCTGGATCGACGATTTCCTGCTCGGCGGCGGCACCCGGCCGATCCGGCTGGTGCGGGTCGAGGGCCCGGCCGGGCCGGTGTACGAGCTGCGCGGCGACGGCGCCCGCAGGCTGCAGTTCGCCCGCGCCTTCGGGCTCCCGGTGCTCGCGCTGGTCAGGGCGGCGCAGCTGCCGCGCCCGCTGATCCCGGGAAGTACGCCCGCCGTCACCGGTTTCGACCGCTGGGGCGAGCTCTGGCGCGGGCTGCGCAGGCACCGCCTGCTCGACGTCCGCGAGGACACCGGGCACACCCCGCCGCACTGGACCCCCACCCGGCTCGCCGCCGACTGGCTGCTGCTGCCCCCGGCCGCCGCCACCGCCGCGGGCCGCGCCTATGAGCGGCTGCACCCGGGCGCGCTCGCCGAGGCCACCGGCCTGCCCGCCGCCGTCCTCCTCGACGCCGGGCGCTGGGCCGGCGTGCTGCTCGACGGCTGACTTGCGCTTGCCCGGCGAATGCCCCCTCTCGGCGTTCGCGGCTCAACCGAACCCGCCACCACGCCCTTTCGGACGTGGCCCGGATGCCCGGCAACCCCGTGGCACCTTTACCAGTACATGACCAACTCAATACTTAGGTTTGACTAACCAAACTTCGCGCAGCTATCGTTGGCGACGCTCGGCGGCTGCGTGTTGCACCGCCTCTCCCGCTCGGGACCGTCGGAAGGTTTGTCATGGTCAAGTCGATCAGGGCCAGTATCGTCCTATTTGCCGCATTTGTGGTGAGTCTCGTGCTGGCATCGGCGCCGGCAAACGCGGATGTTTCCATCCGCGACGCCAAGGCGGGCGATCTGTACGTGCGTACGGAGCAGCCGAGCCTGGATCAGCTGGAGCGGCAGTTCGCGGCCTTCTGGAACCCGAACATCGGCATCGACCCCAAGGTCGAGGTGAGCTACAACGGCCCCGGCGCGCGCGCCGAGCTGGAGAAGGTCATGCAGTACAGCCGGACCATGGACTTCTTCTCGCTGCAGGGCCGCGCGGTCGGGCCGGTGCAGGTCAACGGGAATTCCCTCGCGGTTACCGTGCACGGCCTGATGGCGGGCATCCCGGCGCAGACCACCACCTACCACTTCATCCGGGACGCCGGGCTCTGGAAGTTCGACTGGAAGCGCATCTGCCAGCAGCTGCAGTGCGCGGGCAACCCGAGCTTCGGCTACTGAGCCGCTGACGGGCGCGGGGCCGCGGGATGATCAGCGTCGAGAGCGTCACCAGGAGGTTCGGTGACCGGGTTGCCGTCGGGGAGGTGAGCTTCACCGCCGAGGACGGGGCGATCACCTACCTGCTCGGGCCGAACGGCGCCGGGAAGACCACGGTCATGCGGATGATCGCCGGCCTGGTCCGCCCGGACGCCGGGCGGATCCGGATCGACGGCGGGGCACTGTCGGAGCTGCCGAGCACGCTCGGCACCATCGGCTTCGCGCTCGGCGCCTTCGCCCGCAACCCGCGGCACACCGCCGAGCAGCATCTGCGCTGGCAGGCGGCGCTCGGCGGGCGCAGGCGCGCCGATGTCGGCGCGCTGCTGGAGCGGGTCGGGCTCGGCCCGGCCGCGCACCGTCCGGTGGGCCGGTTCTCCTACGGCATGCTGCAGCGGCTCGGGATCGCCGCGGCGCTGCTCGGCGAGCCGGGCACCATCGTCCTGGACGAACCGGCCAACGGGCTGGACGTCGAGGGCACGCTGTGGCTGCGCGAGCTGCTCACCGGGCTCGCGGCCGACGGCCGCTGCCTGCTGGTCGCCTCGCACGACCTCACCGAGGTGGCGATCACCGGCACCCGGATCGTGGTCATGGGCACCGGCTCGGTGCTCTGGGACGCGAGCCGGGACGAGACCGTCGCCCGCGGCTCCGGCGAGCGGCCGCTGGAGGCCGCCTACCTGGAGATCACCGGGGGCAGCGTGGAGTACGCGGCGAGCGGGGCAGCGCGGTGACCCCGCTGATCGACGCGGTGCGCAGCGAGTGCGCGAAGCTCTCCCGGCGCAGCCCGCTCTGGTACACGGTGCTCCCGCTCGCGGTGCTCATCCCCACGGCGCTCAACGCCGGCATCGCCAAGGCGGTGGAGTCGAATCAGCTCAACGGCGGCGGTGGCATGGACACCGACAATGCCGCCTACTGGATCCTGGTCTTCTCCACCTTCATCCTCATGGTCGGCGCGGTCTCCGCGCTGGCCGGTGAGTTCAAGGACGACACCGCGCAGATCGTCTTCCGGATCCAGCCGCGGCGCTGGCTGCTCCCGGTGGCGAAGCTGGTGGTCTACGGGCTGATCGGCGCGGTCACCGCCGCGGTCACCACGCTGGTCATGCTCGGCGGCTTCCCGCTGCTGTTCCCGGAGATCTGGGGGCGGGTGGAGATCCTCTCCGCCGACGGCATCCGGCTCTGGCTCGGCATTCCGCTCTTCACGGTGCTGGTCTGCGCGCTCGGGCTCGGGCTCGCCGCGCTGCTGCCCAAGCCGGGGCTGGTGGTGATGATCGTGCTGCTCTGGAAGTTCGGCGTGGAGACCTTCGTAGGCTTCGTACCCGGTGACCTCGGGATCACGCTGCAGCAGCTCTCGCCGTTCAAGAACGGGGAGCTCGGGGTGGGGCAGATGGCCACCTTCGACAGCGCCTTCGGCGGGCAGAACGGCTCGCTGCTCTACTTCGCCGCCATCTGCGTCGCGATCTTCGCCGCCGGGACCGTGCGGCTCACCCGCACCGACGTGCAGAACGACCAGTAAAGGAACGGCATGGCCCGCAGAGGTTTCCAGGGTGCGGTGCTCCGCGGCTTCGGCGTGGTGTACCACACCGCGACGGTGCTCGGCACCGAGCAGACCACCCCCCGGCTGCTCCGCGTGTGGTTGACCGCGCCCACGCTCTTCGCCGAGATCAGCGTGGAGCCGACGGCCTGGCTGCGGTTCTGGTTCCCGGACCCGGAGGGGTCGGAGAGCGAGTTCCAGCGCGGGTACACCATTGCCGAGGCGGAGCCGGAGACCGGGCGCTTCGCCGTCGATTTCGTGCTGCACGAGCCGGCCGGGCCCGCCTCCGCCTGGGCGACCCGGGTGACCGGCGGCGAGACCATCGAGGTGACGTCGTTCGGCTCCAAGAACTTCCATGTCGGCGACGACCTGCCCGCCGGGTACCTGCTGATCGGCGACTCGGCCTCGATCCCGGCCATCAATACGATCCTCGCCGCGGTGCCGCCGCAGGTCGCCGTGGAGGTGTACCTGGAGCTGCACCACGACGACGACCTGCTCATTCCGCTCACCCCGCACCCGCTGGCCCGGGTGCACTGGGTGCCGCGCAGCGCGGAGTCGGCGCTCGGGGAGGCGCTGGAGACGCGGGACTGGGCGAACTGGTACTGCTGGGCCGGGCCGGAGTCGGCGTCGCTCAAGCACGTACGGACCCGGCTCAAGGAGTTCGGCTTCCCCAAGAGCGATATCTACGCCCAGGCGTACTGGGTGCACGGGCGGTCCATGGGGAAGTCGCGGGATGCCGCGGAGCGCGACGCCGAGCGGGCGGCGGCGGCGCCGGCCCCGGTGGAGACCGCTGCGAAACCGGTGGTCACCGACACCGCGCCAGTGCGCACACCGGCCATCCCCGCCGCAGCCGCTCCGACCCCCGGACGCTGGCGCTCGCAGGCGGGCTCCCGCCTGTTCGCGGAGATCCGCCCGAAGCTCATCGCGGCGGGCGTCCTGCAGGTCGTGCTCACCCTGCTCCAGCTCGCCCCCTACGTCCTGCTGGTCGAACTCGCCGGGAACCTGCTCGCGGGCAGCGATTCCGGCACCCTGTGGTCGCTCGGGCTCTGGGCGCTTGCCCTCTTCGGCGCGGGCACCCTGCTGGAATCCGCCCTGCAGTTGTGGCTGCACGCGGTCGACGCCCGCTTCGGCCGCGACCTGCGCGCCCGGCTGCTCGGCACCCTGGCGCGGCTGCCGCTCGGCTGGTTCACCGCCCGTAGCTCGGGGCAGGTGAGCAAGCTGGTCACTGGGAACACGCTGGCCCTGCACTACCTGGTGACGCACGCCGTCACCGACGCCGTGGCCGCGGTGGTCGCGCCGCTCGCGGTGCTCGGCTACCTGTTCTGGGTGGACTGGCGGCTCGGGCTGATCCTGCTGATCCCGGTGCTCGGCGCCGTGCTCACCATGCTGACCATGATGGCCCAGTCCGGGCCCAAGATCGTGCAGTCGCAGCGCTGGGCCGAGCGGATGGACGCCGAGGCCGCCTCCTACCTGGACGGCCAGCCGGTGATCCGGGTCTTCGGCGGCGCCGCGGCCTCCCCGTTCCGGCGCAGCCTGGACGGCTACATCGCCTTCCTGGACGGCTGGCAGCGCCCGTTCGTCGGCAAGAAGTCGCTGATGGACCTGATCACCCGCCCGGTCACCTTCCTCTGGCTGATCGCGCTGGCCGGAACCGCGCTGATCAGCACCGACCGGCTGGACCCGGTCGACCTGCTGCCCTTCCTCTTCCTCGGCACCACCTTCGGCTCCCGGCTGCTGAGCATCGGCTACGGCCTCTCCGGGCTGCGCGCGGGCAGCCTCGCCGCCCGCGACATCCAGATCACGCTGGACGAACCCGCGCTGGAGGTGCGCGCGGGCGGCACCGAGCGCGCCGAGCCGCCGGGCCGGGTGGTCTTCGACGACGTGACCTTCGGCTACCGGGCCGGGGTCCCGGTGGTCGAGAACATCGCGCTCACCCTGGAGCCGGGCACCGTCACCGCGCTGGTCGGCCCCTCCGGCGCGGGCAAGTCCACGCTGGCCGCGCTGCTGGCCCGCTTCCACGACCTCGACGCGGGGCAGATCCGGGTCGGCGGCCGCGATATCGCGGGGCTCACCCCGGACGAGCTGTACCGCCGGGTCGGCTTCGTCTTCCAGGATGCCCAGCTGGTGCACGGGACGGTCAGGGAGAACATCGCGCTCGCGGTGCCGGACGCCGACGCCGCCGCGGTCGAACAGGCGGCCCGCGACGCCCAGCTGCACGACCGCATCCTGCGGCTGCCGCAGGGGTACGACACCGTGCTCGGCGCGGACACCGCGCTCTCCGGCGGCGAGCGGCAGCGGCTCACCATCGCGCGGGCGCTGCTCGCCGACACCCCGGTGCTGATCCTGGACGAGGCCACCGCCTTCGCCGACCCAGAGTCGGAGTACCTGGTGCAGCGGGCGCTGGACCGCCTCGCCGCCGGACGCACCGTGCTGGTGATCGCGCACCGGCTGCGCACCGTCACCGAAGCGGACCGGATCGTCGTGCTGGACGGCGGCCGGATCGCCGAGAGCGGTACGCACCCCGAGCTGCTCGCCGCCGGCGGGCGCTACGCCCGGCTCTGGAATGCCGCCGAGACCAAGGAGTTCGCGCGATGATCGGCACCGTCCTCGCCCTCATCCCGGCCACGAGGCGCCGGCTCTTCGCCGGCTACCTCGCGCTGACCGTGCTCTCCACGCTGCTCCGCGCGGTCGCCGTCGTCCTGATCGTCCCGCTGGTCACCGCGCTCTTCGGCGCCGACCCGGCCGCCGCGTGGCCCTGGGTCGGCGCGCTCACCGGCGCGGTCGCGGCGGGCTGGGTCGTGGACTCGCTCGCCTCCCGGGTCGGCTTCGACCTCGGCTTCGGGCTGCTCGAGACGGCGCAGCGCACGGTCTCGGCGCAGGTCGCGCGGATTCCGCTGCGCTGGTTCGGCGAGGAGAACGCCGCCATCACCCGCCGGGCCATCGCCGCCACCGGGCCGGAGCTGGTCGGGCTGGTCGGCTACCTGATGACCCCGGTCATCCAGGGGCTGCTGCTGCCGATCGCCATCGGGCTCGCGCTGCTGCCGATCGCCTGGCAGCTCGGGGTCGCGGCGCTGCTCGCCGTGGTGCTGCTGCTCGGCGCGCTCGGCGCGACGCTGCGGCTCACCAGGGCGGCCGACCGGGTCGCCACCGACTCGAACAGCGTGCTCACCGCGCGCATCCTGGAGTTCGCCCGCACCCAGGCGGCGCTGCGCGCGGCCCGGCGGGTGGCGCCGGCGCACAGCGAGACCGGCGCGGCGCTGGATGCCCAGCACGGCGCGACGGTCCGGTTGCTGCTGCTCAGTATTCCGGGGCAGGTGCTCTTCGGGCTGGCGAGCCAGCTGGCGCTGCTCGGGCTGGCGGGCACCACCGCCTGGCTCGCGGTGCGCGGCAGCATCGGGCTGCCGGAGGCGGTCGCGCTGATCGTGGTCGTTGTCCGGTTCCTGGAGCCGTTCGCCGCCATCGGCGATCTCTCCGGCGGGCTGGAGACCGCGCGGAACACGCTGCGCGACATCAGGACCGTCACCGACGCGCCGGGCCCGGCCGCCGGAGCCACCGAGCCGCCCGCGATGGCCGCGGGCGCCGCCGTGGAGCTGCGCGGCGTGCACTTCGGCTACGGCGACGACCGGGTGCTCACCGGGCTGGACCTGGAGTTCGGCGCCGGTGCGGTCACCGCGATCGTCGGGCCCTCCGGCGCGGGCAAGAGCACGATCCTCGCGCTGGTGGCCGGGCTGGAGGCGCCGGCCGCGGGCACCGTGCGGGTCGGCGGCGCCGACCTGGGCGCGCTGGACCCCGCGGTCCGGCCCGCCGCGGCATCCGTCGTCTTCCAGCAGCCCTACCTCTTCGCCGGGACCATCAGGGAGAACATGCTCGCCGGTGATCCCGGCGCGGACCCGGAGCGGCTCGCGACCGCGCTCCGGCTGGCCCGGGTGGACGAGTTCGCGGAGCGGCTGCCGGACGGCCTCGACACCGTGGTCGGCGAGGCGGGCACCGCGCTCTCCGGCGGTGAGCGGCAGCGGGTCTCGATCGCGCGGGCGCTGCTCAAGCCGGCCGCGGTGCTGGTGGTGGACGAGGGCACCAGCGCGCTGGACGCGGAGAACGAGGCGGCGGTGGTCGCGGCGGTCACCAACGACCCGCAGCGCCGGACCCGCATCGTGGTGGCCCACCGGCTCAGCACGATCGCGGGCGCCGACCGGGTGCTCTTCGTCGAGGACGGCCGGGTGGTCGAGGACGGCAGCGTGCGGGAGCTGCTCGCCGCCTCCGGCCGGTTCGCCGATTTCTGGTGGCAGCAGAACGACGCCGCCGGCTGGCGAATATCCGCTGGCGTCGGCTGACCCAGGACCAAACGAAAAAGAACTGTCGAACGGGCCGGAAGCGGCGCGGTATATCCGCGCGTCCGTACCGGGTGAAAGCTGTTGTGCCGCAACACATCACACTCGACAGGGCGGCAAATTAGGGTAACCTAAGTTCACATTCTGCGAGAGGCGTTGTCGATGGTGGTCATTCGTTCGGAGACGGATCTCGATATCCGGGCGGAAGTCGGCTCGGTGCTGGGAATCGCGCCGGAATCGCTGGATTTCGACGGCGATCTGATCCAGCAGGGGCTGGATTCGCTGCGCATGATGCGGCTGTCCGGGAGATGGCGGAAACGCGGGCACGATATCGATTTCGCCCGGCTCGCCGCCGACCCCACGTTGCGCGCCTGGACCACCCTGCTGATCGGTGAACTCGGCGCGCCGGAGGAGGCACTCCCCGAAATAGACACCACCGCACCCTTTCCGCTGGCGCCCATGCAGCACGCGTACTGGATCGGCCGCTCGCACAGCCACGCCTTCGGCGGGGTCGCGGCGCACCTGTACATCGAGTTCGACGGCGCGGTCGCCGATGCGGCGCGGTTCCGGGCCGCGGTGGCGGCGCTGCTGGAGCGGCACCCCATGCTCCGGGTGCGGGTACTGCCGGACGGCACCCAGGTGATCGGCGCCGCGCACGAGGGGGCGATCGCGGTGCACGACCTGCGCGCGGCGCCCGACCCCGAGGCCGCGCTCGCCGAACTCCGCCGCACCGGCACGCACCGCGCGCTGCCGATCGAGGACGGCGCGGTGCTGCGCGCCGAGCTCAGCCTGCTCGGCGGCGGCCGCACCCGGGTGCACCTGGACGTGGACATGATCGCCGCCGACGCCATGAGCTACCGGGTGCTCGTGGACGACCTGGCCCGGCTCTACCGCGGCGAAGAGTTGCCCCCGCTCGGCGTCACCTTCCCCGCGCTCGCCGCGGCCCGCGCCGGCCGGGCGCCGAAGGAGGCCGATCTGGCCTGGTGGTGGGGGCGGATCCCGCACCTGCCGGGCCCGCCCGAGCTGCCGCTGAACGATGCGGCCCGGCGCGGCGCCACCGAGCCGGCCACCGTGCGGCTGCACCACGCCATCGACGCCGCCGACCGCAGGCGGCTCGAGGAGCACGCGCACCGGCGCGGGGTCACCCCGGCGGCGGCGGTGGCCGCGGTCTTCGCGGAGGCGGTCGGCGCCTGGTCGGCGAGCCCGCGCTTCCTGCTCACCGTTCCGCTCTTCGACCGCGACCCGGTGCACCCGGACGTGGAGCGGGTGGTCGGCGACTTCACCTCCTCGCTGCTCGTCGCGGCCGACCTCACCGAGCCGCGCACGCTCGCCGAGCGGGCGGCCGCCATGCGCGCCGCGCTGCACGAGGCGGCCGCGCACGGCAGCGTCGGCGGGCTGGACGTGCTGCGCGAGCTGGGCAGGCACCGCGGCGAGCCGGTGGTCTCGCCGGTGGTCTTCACCAGCGCGCTCGGGCTGGGCGAGCTCTTCTCGCCCGCCGTCACCGAGGTGCTCGGCGAGCCGTCCTGGATCGTCTCGCAGGGCCCGCAGGTGCTGCTCGACGCCCAGGTCACCGAGCTGGCGGGCACGCTGCTGCTGAACTGGGACGTGCGCGCCTCCGATCTGGAGCCGGGCGCCGCCGAGGCCATGTTCGGCTACTACGTGCGGCTGCTCGACCTGCTCATCGCGGGCGACTGGGACGTGCGGGCCCCCGACCCGCTCGCCGGCGACGTGCGCGCCGAGCGGCTCGCGGCCGAGCGCCCGCTGCCGGAGACCGCGCACTTCGACGGCACCCTGCACGGCCGGGTGCTCGCGCTGGCCGAGCAGCGCGGCGCCGCCCCCGCGGTGATCGCGGCGGACCGCACCCGCTCGCACGCCGAGCTCGCCGACGAGGCCCGCCGGATCGCGGGCGCGCTGCGCGCCGCCGGGGTGCGCGGCGGCGACACCGTGATCATCGACCTGCCCAAGGGCGGCGACCAGGTGGCGGCCGCGCTCGGCGTGCTCACCGCGGGCGCCGCCTACGTGCCGCTCGCCCCGGCCCAGCCCGCCGCCCGCCGGGAGCGCATCGCCGCCGTGGCCGCCGCCGCGGCGGTGCTCACGAATCGCCCCGCGGCCTGGCCGGATTCGGTGGCGCTCGAGATCGGCGCGGCCCGCGCGGCCGCTCCCGTCGAGCCGGTGCCGGTCGCCACGGACGACCTCGCCTACGTGCTCTTCACCTCCGGCTCGACCGGGCTGCCCAAGGGCGTGCAGGTGCCGCACCGGGCGGCGGTCGCCACCCTCACCGACCTGGCCGACCGGTACGGGCTCGGCGCGAAAGACCGGACGCTGCAGGTCTCCTCGCTGGAGTTCGACCTCTCGGTCTTCGACATCTTCGCCGCGCTCGCGGTGGGCGGCGCCGTCGTCGTCCCCGGCGACGACGAGCACACCCGGGCCGACACCTGGGCCCGGCTGCTCGGCGAGTGCTCGGTGACGGTGCTGAACTGCGTGCCCTCGATCCTCGGCATGCTGCTCGACCTGGTCCCGCTGCCGGACCCGCTGCGGGTGGTGCTGCTCGGCGGCGACAAGGTCGACGTGGCGCTGCTGGACCGGGTCGCGGCACAGCTTCCGGCCTGCCGGGTGGCCGGGCTGGGCGGCACCACCGAGACGGCCATCCACTCCACCGTCTGCGAGCGGCCGCAGGTGCCCGCGGGCGCCGCCTTCGTGCCGTACGGCACGCCGCTGGCCGGGGTGCGCTGCCGGGTGGTGGACGCCGCGGGCCGGGATCGGCCCGACCTGGTGCCCGGCGAGCTGTGGATCGGCGGCGCGGGGGTCGCCGACGGCTACCGCGCCGACCCCGGGCGCACCGCCGACCGCTTCCTGACCCGCGACGGCGTGCGCTGGTACCGCACCGGCGACCTGGCCCGCTACCTGCCCGGCGGCTTCCTGGAGTTCCTCGGCCGCGCCGACCACATGGTCAAGGTGCGCGGGTACCGGGTCGAGCTCGGCGAGGTCGAGGCCGGGCTGCTCGGCCTGGATGCCGTCGGCGCGGCGGTGGCCTGGTCGGACGGGCGCGAGCTGCGCGCCGCCGTGGTCGGCACCGCCGAGGGCGAGGCGCTGCGCACCGCGCTCGCCGATGTGCTTCCGCCGCACATGATCCCGCGCTCGATCGCCGTGGTCGACGCGCTGCCGCTCACCGCCAACGGCAAGTACGACCGGGCGAAGATCCGCGAGCTGGCCGGCGCCGAGGAGCGGACCGCGGTCGAGCCGCGCACCGCGCTGGAGCGGGTGCTGGTCACCGTGCTCGGCGAGATCCTGCCCGCGCGCCCGCTCGGCGTCACCGACGACTTCCTCGCGCTCGGCGGCGATTCCGTGCTCGCCACCGCCTTCCTGGCGCAGGCGCGGCAGTGGCTGGACACCCCGGAGCTCACGGTGGCCGATATCTTCGTGCGCCGCTCGGTGGCCGGGCTGGCCGAGCGGATCGCCGAGCTGGAGGGCGTGCGCGCCGGCCGGGTGGCCGAGACCGTGCTTGCCGTGCTGCGGCTGACCGATACCGAGGTCGAGGACGAGATCGCCGGCGCCGCACCGCACTACCCGTTCGAATCGCGGCCCATGGAGGTCGAGCGGGACGCGGCGCTCGCGCACGGCTGGCTCACCGACCCCAAGGCGGCGTACTGGGGAATGCTCACCAGCACCGTCGCCGAGGTCGAGGAGCTCATCCGGCACAGCGCGGAGATCGGCGGCGACCCGAGGTATGGGCTGCGCATCGGCTGCTACGAGGGCACCCCGGAGTTCCTCTTCGAGCTCTACAACCCGGCGACCAGCGAGCTGGCCGAGCCGGGCACCGGCTACGCCGCCGAGCCCGGCGATATCGGCATGCACCTGCTGGTGGCGAGCACCGACCGCGCGCTGAGCGGCTTCACCGGCGCGGTGATGCTGCACATCATGCGCACCGCCTTCTTCGAGCTCGGCGCGGAGCGGGTGGTGGTGGAGCCGGATGTCCGCAACCTCGAGGTGCAGCGGTTGAACGCCGCGGTCGGGTTCGCCGTGGCCGGCGACCACCCGGTGGGCGACAAGGTGGCGCGGCTCAGCTACTGCACCCGCGCCGATTTCGTCCGGGTCACCGGCAACGGCCGCTTCCTCGCCCCCGCCTTCCGCCGCACCGATTCCTGAGAGGCCGACGTGACCCCCGCTTCGTACTGGCCCGCCTACCACCGCCGGATGGCGGTCAAGGTGCTGGCCGAGCTCTGCCACGAGCGCTTCCTCCGCCCGGAGGCGGCGGCGCCGGGCGAGTACCTGGTGCGCTCCGGCGACGGCCGCACCGCGTACACCTTCCGCGCCGAGCTGCTCGCGCTGGACAGCTGGCACATCGATCCCGGATCGCTGCGCCGCACCCGCGACGGCGCCGCGCTGCCGATCGACGCCATCGCCCTGGTGATCGACCTGGCCCCCGCGCTCGGCATCGCGCCGGAGGCGCTCCCGGAATACCTCGAGGAATTCCGCAATACCCTGCTCATCGGCGCGGGCCGCCCGGACGAGCGGCGCCTCCGCTCCGCCGAGCTGGCCGCCGCCGACTTCCAGACCATCGAGCGCAGCATGACCGAGGGGCACCCCTGCCTGCTCGCCAATGCGGGCAGGCTCGGCTTCAGCGCCGACGACGTCGAGCGCTACGCGCCGGAGCAGGGCACCCGGTTCCCGCTGCCCTGGCTCGCGGTGCGCAGGGCGGACACCGATTTCGCGGCCATGTCCGGCGTCGGCTACCGGGAGCTGGTCGAGGCCGAGCTGGGCGCGGCGACGCTGGCGCGGTTCACCGCGGTCCTCACCGGCCGCGGCCTCGACCCCGGCGAGTACTACCTCATGCCGGTGCACCCGTGGCAGTGGACCGAGCGGATCCGCCGGGTCTACGCGATCGACCTCGCCGAGCAGCGGATCGTCCCGGTCGGGGAGAGCGACGACCGCTACCAGCCGCAGCAGTCCATCCGGTCGCTGTTCAACACGGCCACCCCGCGGCGGCACTACGTGAAGCTGGCGCTCTCCATCGTGAACATGGGCTTCACCCGCGGCATGTCGGCGGACTACATGCGCACCACCCCGCTGATCAACGACTGGGTGCGCGGGCTGATCTCCGGCGACCCCTACCTGGACGAACTGGGCTTCGCGGTGCTGTACGAGGTCGCCGCCATCGGCTACCGGAGCCCCGAGCTCACCGCGCTCACCGAGCCCGGCTCGGAGTACCGCAAGCTGCTGTCCGCGCTGTGGCGGCAGAGCCCGATCCCGCTGGCCGCGGCGGGCGAGCAGCTCACCACCATGGCGGCGATGCTGCACCTCGATCACGAGGGAACGCCGCTGGTGCGGGCCTTCATCGAGCGCTCGGGGCTGCCCGCGGAGGAGTGGCTCACCCGCTACCTGCGCTGCTACCTGCACCCCATCGCGCACCTGCTCTACCGGTACGAGCTGAAGTTCTCCCCGCACGGCGAGAACCTCATCCTGGTGCTCGACGGCGGGGTGCCGGTGCGCGCGGTGCTCAAGGACATCGGCGAGGAGGTCTCGATCTTCGGCGACGCCGCCGGGCTGCCCGAGGCGGCCCGCCGCGCGGTGACCGAGGAGCCCGACGAGATCCGCGCCATGGGGCTGCTCTCCGACGTCTTCGACGACTTCCTGCGGCACCTCGCGCTCATCCTGCACGCCGACGGCCTGCTCCCCGACGACCGATTCTGGGCCCTCGTGGCGGCAAGCCTGCTCGACTACCGCGACCAGCACCCGGAGCTCGCCGACCGCTTCCGCCGCTGGGACCCCTTCGTCGAGACCTTCCCCGCCATCCACCTGAACCGGCTGCAGCTCGGCGACAACCGGCGCATGGTCGACCTCGGCAACTCCTACGCCACCCTGGTCGCCGCCGACCACGCCCTGGTCAACCCCATCGCCGCCTACCGGCCCGCCGAGCGGGAGGTCCCGGTCCCGTGACGATCGAGATCATCCGCGATGCCACCGGAATCCCGCACATCCACGCCGATTCGGCGGCCGGCGCGCTCTACGGGCAGGGCGTCGCCGGCGGTACCGACCGGGCCTGGCAGCTGGAGTTCCTGCGGCTGCGCGCCGAGGGCCGCACCGCCGAGGTCTTCGGCACGGGCGCCGTGGGCTGGGACGAATTCGCCCGCCGCTCCCGGATGGACGCCGCCGCCCGCCGCATCCACGAGGCGTCCTCGCCGCGCACCCGGGCGCTGATCGCCGCCTACGTGGACGGCGTCAACAGCACCCTGGAGACCGCCGATGCCCCCGAGCTGACCGAGTTCGATCACCGCCCCGCGCCGTGGCAGCCGTGGACGCCGATCGCGGTGTTCCTGGTGCACCACATCCTCTTCGGGCGCTTCCTCACCAAGCTGTGGCGGCTGCACGCCTGCCGCGCGCTCGGCCGCGACGCGCTGGCGCTCTTCGACTGCGAGGGGATCGACCCCGGCGAGCCGACCGTCCCCGCCCGGCCGAGCGCGGAATTCCTCACCGAGCTGCTCGGCCACCTCCCCGAAGCGGCCGGGACGCAACCGGATTCGACGCCCTTCGGGGACGCGATCTCCGGCAGCAATGCCTGGGGCGTCGCCGGTGCCCGCACCGCGAGCGGCGCGCCGCTGATCGCCGGTGACCCGCACCGCTTCCTCGAGCTGCCCGGTATTTACCAGCAGTTCCACCTGGCGGCGCCGGAGTTCGACGTGGTCGGGTTCGCCTTCGCGGGCGTGCCGGGGATGCCGCACTTCGCGCACGCCGGTGCGGTGGCGTGGGGGATCACCAATGCCATGGGCGATTACCAGGATCTCTACCTGGAGCGGCTCACCCGGAGCGCCGACGGCGTGCGCGCCGAGACCCCGGACGGCCCCGCCCCGGCCGCGGTGCACACCGAGCGGATTCTGGTGCGCGGTGCCGATCCGGTGCCGGTCGAGATCGTGGTCACCGGCAATGGCCCGGTGATCATCGGCGGCCCGGAGGCGGGCTTCGCGCTGAGCCTGCGCACCCCGATGCTCGCCGACCCCGGCATCACCTTCGACCCCGCGCTCGACTTGCTCTTCGCGACCTCCACCGGCGAGGTCGAGGCGGCGCTGCGCGGGTGGGCCGAGCCGGCCAACCGCATCGTCATCGGTGATACCGCCGGGCGGCTCACGCACCACGTCACCGGCCGCATGCCGGAGCGAGCCGCGGAGAACTACTGGCTCCCGGTGCCCGGCTGGGACGCCCGCTACCAGTGGCGGGGCTACGCCACCGAATCGGTGCGGGACGGCGATGTCGACGCCGCGGTGCCCGGCCACTCGGTCATCGCCAACCAGCGCATCCCCGGCTCGCCGCCGCTGCAACCGGTCACCACCGAGTGCGTCCCGCCCTTCCGCGCGGACCGCATCCACACCCTGCTTGCCGCGAATCCGGCGGTGCGCGTTGCCGATTGTGAGGCCATCCACGGGGACGTGCAGCTCGACCAGGCCGCCGCGCTGCTGGACCGCATCCGCGACCTCCCCGAGCTGACCCCGCCCGCCGAGCAGCTGCGTGCGCGGCTGCTCGGCTGGGATCGCGCCATGGCCGCGGAGAGCACCGACGCCTACCTCTTCGCCGAGGTCAGGTCCCGGTTCGTCGCGGCGATCACCCGCGACCCGGCGCTCGCCGGGCTGGCGACGCCACACGCTTTCCCGCGCGTCTTCGACCCGTGGTTCGTGGCGGGCACCCGGCTCGCCGCCGCGCTCGACTCGGTGCTCGAGCACGGGCCGCGGCTCGGGGTCGGGATCGCGGCGGCGCTCACCGCCGCGGTGGAGGGCGTGGCCGGGCTGGAGACCATTCCGGCCTGGGGCGACGTGCACGTGCTCGCCCCCATCCACGGCATGGATCTGGCCGGGGCCACCCCGCGCCACCCGGAGCTCTCGGCGCTCGTCCGGCCCGGCCGGTACCGGCTCGGCGGCGATGCCGAGTGCGTGCTCGCCACCGGCAGCGCGGTCGGCGTCGCGCACGCCTGCGCGGTCGGCCCGGCCGCGCGCTACGTCTGGGATCTCGCCGACCGGGATGCCGGGCGCTGGATCGTGCCGCTCGGCGTGAGCGGCGACCCGCGCTCGCCGCACTTCCAGGACCAGGCGCCGCGCTGGGCCCGCGGCGAACTCATCGACATCGTCAGCGACTGGGCCGTGCTGCGCGCGAACGCCGCCGCCGTCCACCGGTGCACGCAGGGAGAAGCATGACCGTACTGACCGACACCCGGCTGGAGCTGGTGCGCAGGCGGCTGGCGGCCGCCGGGCTCGCGGGCGGCCACCGCTTCGCCGCCCCGGCGCTGCCGCGGCTGGACACCGGCGAGTTCGGCATCGCCGAGCGCCGCATGTGGAAGATCTACGAACTCGACCCGGACTCGCTCTCGCACACCATCGGGCTGGTCCTCCGCTTCGACGGCTCCTACACCGTTCCCGGCCTGGTCGAGGCGGTCGAGCTGGTGGTCAGGGAGGCCGCTGTACTCGGCTCGGTCGTCTCCGTGGAGTCCGGCGTGCCACGCCGGGTGCCCAGCGATACCGCAGGGGAGTGGATCGAGCCGGGTGCGGTCTGGGCGTGGAACGCGCCCGCCGCGACCGCGGACGAGCTGGTCCGGATCCCGTTCCGGCTCACCGAGGAGCCGCCGCTGCGGGTCCGGGTCGCGGCCGACGGCGACGGCGTCACCGTGCTCTTCGTCGTGCACCACCTCGCGGTGGACGACACCTCCTGGCCGCTGCTGCTCGGCACCCTGATCTCCGGCACCTGGCCGGATGCCGCGGCGGTGCCGCCGATCCAACGCCCCGCCCCTCGGGTGGAGGCCGCGGTCGAGCACGCACGGCAGACCTGGGCCGCCGACGGCATCCGCTTCCCGCTCTCCGGCGAGCTTCCCGCGGTGAGCGCAGAGGAGAGCTGGATCGCGCCCATGGACGAGGGCGCGGGCGCCCGGCTGGTCGAGCCGGTCGACCCGGCCACCGTCGCCGCGCTGGACGCGGTGGCCCGCGAACTCGGCGGCACCGCCAACGCGCTCCTCATCGCGGTCACCGCGCTCGGCGTGCACGCGCTCACCGGGGCCGGGGAGCACGTGCTGCTGGTCCCCGCCGACAACCGGCAGCCCGGCGACCGCCCGGACCGGGTCGGCTACAGCGGCAACATCGTCCCTATGCGCTTCGCCGTCGACCCGGCGGCGAGCGTGCGGGCGACGCTGCGCGCCGCCGTCGCCGTGGTCTACCGGGCCATGGAGTTCGCCGGGGTCGACTACGGCACCGTGCTCACCGCGCTGCGCGCCGCGGGCGGCCGCTTCCCGGTCGCCGAGATCATGGCCTCGGTGCGCACCGCGCCGCTGCGCGGCATCCCGGTGCCGGACGGTGCCCGCGTCACCTGCGACGCCGTCTTCACCGGCATCGCCCCCTACCCGCTCACCCTCGCCTTCGAGCTGGCCCCCGGCGGCGGGGTGCACCTCGAGGTCGACCACCAGCTCGGCACCGTCGACGCCGCCTTCGCGCGGCGCGCCGCCACGCTGCTCACCGCGCTGGTCGCGCGGGTGCCCGCCGCGCTGGACGGCACCGTGGCCGCCCTGGTGCGCGAGCTCACCGAACCGAATCGTGAAACGAGGACTCCCCGTGTCAGCTGAATCCGTGCTCCCGTGGGGGAGAGCGTCCCGCTTCGCCGGCCCCGGCGCGGGCTGGTCCGAGGTCGGCACCGGGCTGGCGCAGGTCGCCGCCGCGGTCGGGGAGCGGCACCACGGCGCCCCGCTGCCCTCCGGCGACCCGCTCGCCATGCTCGCCGCCGTCGCCGAGGTGCTGGGCCCGGAGCGCATCGCGGAGCGCGGGGTCGGCTCGGCCACCGCGCTCACCCGGCTCGCCGAGCTGGTCGCCGCCTACGGCCTCGACCTCACCCACCCGCTCACCGCCGCGCACCTGCAGCCGCCGCCGCTCACCGTCGCGGTGGTCGCGGACGCGCTGGCCAGCGCCACCAATGCCTCGCTCGACACCTACGACTCCGGCCCGGCCACGCTCGCCATCGAGCGGTGGACCGTCAACGCGCTGGCCCGGCTGGCCGGCTTCACCGAGACCGCGGGCGGCGTCTTCGGCCCCGGCGGCTCCTACTCGAACCTGCTCGCGCTGCTCATCGCCCGCGACTACACGGCCGCCGGGCACGGCGTGAACACCAGGCAGGAGGGGGTGGGCGGGCTGCACCGCCCGATCGTGCTCTGCTCCCGGATCGCGCACTTCTCGGTGCACCGGGCCTGCGCCGCGCTCGGCCTCGGCGAGGCCGCGGCGATCCCGGTGCCGGTCGACGCCGAGCACCGGATGATCCCGGAGGCGCTGGACGCGCTGCTGGGCCAGCTGAGCGCCGGCCACACCCCGGTCGCGGTGGTCGCCACCGCCGGCACCACCGACTTCGGCAGCGTCGACCCGCTGCCCGCGCTCGCCGAGATCACCGCGCGGCACGGGGTCTGGCTGCACGTGGACGCCGCCTACGGCTTCGGCTCGCTCTTCTCCGACCGGCTCGCCGGGCTGCTCACCGGCATCGAGCGCGCCGACTCCATCACCCTCGACCTGCACAAGGTCGGCTGGCAGCCGGCCGCGGCGAGCGTGCTGCTCCTCGCCGACCAGCAGCGCTTCGCCTCGCTCAGCCGCTCGGTGGCCTACCTGAACCCGGACGACGACGTCGAGGCCGGGTACGGCGGGCTGCTCGGCCAGACCCTGCAGACCACCCGCCGCCCGGACGTGCTCAAGGTGGCCGCCACCTTCCTCGCCTACGGCAGGCGCGGCCTCGGCGCCATGCTGGAGACCTGCCACGACCTGGCCGGGTACGCCGAGCGGCGGATCGCCGCCGAGCCGCAGCTGGAGCTGGTCGCGCCGGTCACGCTCACCACCGTCGTCTTCCGGTACCGCTGCGAGGATCTCGACCTGGACCAGGTCAATGCCGAGCTGCGCAGGCGGCTGATCAGCTCCGGCACCGCGCTCGTCGGCCGCACCCAGGTGCGGGTGGGCGGCGAGGGCGAGCCGCGCACCTGCCTCAAGCTCACCCTGCTCAACCCGGAGACCGCGGCGAGCGATATCGACGCGCTCTTCGACGAGCTGCTCCGGGTCGCGCTCGAGGTCGAGTCCGAGGCGCTGGAGCCGAGCGGCGCGATGGTGACCAGCCATGAGTGACGTCGACATCCTCGCCGTCGGCTGCGGGCCGTTCAACCTGGGGCTGGCCGCGCTGGCCTCCACCGTCGCCGACGCGAATGTCCTGGTGGTGGACTCGGCGGACGAGTTCCGGTGGCATCCGGGGCTCCTGTTCGAGGAGGCCAAGCTGCAGGTCAGCTTCCTCTCCGACCTGGTCTCGCTGGTCGACCCGACGCACCCGCTCTCCTTCCTCGGCTACCTCGCCGACGTGGACCGGCTCTACCCCTTCCTGGTGCGCGAGGACTTCTTCCCGACCCGCCGCGAGTACGAGGCATACCTGCTCTGGGTGGTGCGGCGGCTGCCGTCGCTGCGCTGGCGCACCACCGTCGACGAGGTGCGCTGGCTGGACGACGCGGGCGTCTTCGAGGTCGCGGTGACCACCGCGGGCGTCGCCTCGACCATCAGGGCCGGGCACGTCGTGGTCGGCATCGGCACCGAACCCTCCGTCCCGCAGGCACTCTCGACCACCTCGCCCGCGCTGCTGCACAG
This sequence comes from Nocardia sp. NPDC050697, assembly GCF_040654395.1. Classification (NCBI taxonomy): domain Bacteria; kingdom Bacillati; phylum Actinomycetota; class Actinomycetes; order Mycobacteriales; family Nocardiaceae; genus Nocardia; species Nocardia sp. NPDC050697. The sequence continues at coordinate 297,967 of NZ_JBFAHY010000009.1, read as the reverse complement.
CGCCGAATACCTGACCCACCGCGAGCGCGCGCACGCCGCGGGGGCGGTGACCGTGATCGGCTCCGGGCAGTCCGGCGCCGAGATCGTGGCCGACCTGCTCGAGGCCAACCTGTCCGGCGGCCCCGCGGTGCGCTGGTGGACCCGGACCCCGTGGTTCGCCCCGCTCGACTTCACCAAGCTCTCCCTGGAGATGACCACCCCCGCCTACATGGAGTACTTCCACGGCCTCCCCGAGGAGACCAGGGACCGGGTGCGCGCGGGGCACTGGCAGTTCCACAAGGGCATCTCCGCGGCGACCTTGGAGCGGCTGCACGACCTGCTCTACCGCAGGCAGCTGCTGGAGAAGGCGCAGCCGGTGCAGCTGCGCCAGGGCGTCGCGGTGGAGGGGGTGGAGCCGCTGGACGACGGCGCGCTGCGGGTCAGGGGCAGGCACCTCGACACCGGCGCCGCGCTGGCGCACACCGCCGACCTGGTCGTCGCCGCCACCGGGTACCGGCCGCGGCGGCCGGATTTCCTCGCCCCGCTCGCCGACCGGCTGCACCGGGACGGCAGGGGCCGGTACGTGATCGAGCGGGACCACTCCGTCGCCGCCGAGCCCGCGCTGGCCGGGCGGCTCTTCGTGGCCGCCGCCGAGGCGCACGCCATCGGCGTCTCCGCGCCCAACCTCGATATCGGCGCGGTGCGCAATGCCCGGATCCTCAACGCGGTGCTCGGCCGCGAGGTCTACCGGCTGCCGCGGCACACGGCGTTCACCAGCTTCGGCCTCACCGACGACGACGTACTCGACCAAGGAGACCACTGATGTCCGATCACATCCGGGAAACGCTGCACAGCATCCTCGCCGAGGATTTGGACCTGCCGACGGCCGAGATCACTCCGGCCGCGCTGCTCATCGAGGACCTCGGGCTCGACTCGGTGGCCTTCGCCATCGGCGTCGTCGCCATCGAGGAGCGGCTCGGGGTGCAGCTCACCGACCGGGAGATGGCCGAGACCGCGTCCGTCGGCGAGCTGGAGGAGCTGGTCCGATCGAAGGCGGGCGTCGCCCCGTGACCGCGTACGACGAGCTGCTCGACGCGGCCTTCGACGACCGCGTCCGGCACTGGACCGAGCAGGCCGAGCGGGACGAGCGCTTCCCGCGCGCGCTGCTCGAGCACCTCGGTGCCGCCGGGGTCTTCGCGCACAAGTGGCAGGATCGCAAGATCACCGACCTCGGTGAGCACTTCGCGCTGGCGGGCAGGCTCGGCGCGCTGAACTCGGCGGGCATCGGCGTCGGGGTGAGCCTGCACGATTCGGCCATCGCCGTGCTGCGCCGCTTCGGCCGCACCGACTTCCTGCGCGACCTCGCCGAGCGGGCCATCCGCGCCGAGGCGGTGCTCTGCATCGCCGCCTCCGAGGAGGCGGGCGGGTCGGACCTGCAGCACGTCGGCACGGTGATCGAGCCGCACGACGGCGGCTACCGGGTGGCCGGGCAGAAGAAATACGTCTCGCTCGCGCCGATCGCCGACCAGATCCTGGTGGTCGGGCGGGCGCCGGGCGGCGCCGAGGGCAATGTCGCGCTGGTCATGGTGCCTGCCGCGCAGGTCACCATCGACACTCCCTACCGCAAACTCGGTGCCGGGCCGCTGGATACCGCCGCCGTCACCATCGACACCTGGGTGCCCGCCGAGGCGCTGGTCGCCCGCGCGGGCACCGGGCTCGCGGTGATCAGCTGGGGGCTGGCGCACGAGCGCTACTCGGTGGCCGGGCAGATCGCCACCGCCTGCGAGGCCATGCTCGGTATCACGCTGGCCCGCATGGTGACCCGCACCCAGTTCGGCAAGCGGCTCTACGACCACCAGGCGCTGCGGCTGCGCGTCGCCGACCTGCAGGCCCGCACCGACCTGCTGCGCTACGCGCTCGCCGGGGTCGCGGCCGAGGGAAAGATCGATCTGCGCACCGCCGCCGCGCTCAAGGTGACCGCCGCGCAGCTCGGCAACGAGGTCGCCGCCGAGTGCCTGCACATCTTCGGCGGCTCCGGCTACCTGGAGTCGGAGACCCCGATCGGGCGCTGGTGGCGCGATATGAAGCTGGCCCGGGTCGGCGGCGGCACCGACGAGGTGCTGTGGGAGCTGGTCGCCGCGGCCATGCGACCCGACCACGAACGCTACGAAGCCCTGTACTCCAGTGAGGTGGCCCCGGCATGACCAGTCCCGTCGAACTCGCCCCGGCCGACTGCACCTATCTGCACCTGGACACCGCGCGCAGCCCCATGCACTGGGCCATGGTGCTGGAGCTGGCGCCCGGCCCGCGGCTGCACCTCGACGAGGTGCGGGCCCGGGTACGCGAGCGGGTGCGGCTCTACGACCTCTTCCGGCTCGGCGTCCGCAACGGCCGCTGGCGGCGCGCCGAGGCGGTGCTCGCCGAGCGGGTGGACATCGATAAGCACGTCACCGGCGCCGAGTACCGCGACGACGCCGACCTGCACCGGCAGCTCGCCGCCCGGCACGAGACCGCGCTGCCGCGCCCCGAACCGCTCTGGCACATCACGCTCTTCACCCCGGCCGGCACCGGCGTGCAGTACGTGCTGCTGCGGGTGCACCACGCGCTCTCCGACGGCATCGCCGGCGCCGCCTTCGCCGCGCTGCTCGCCGACGGCGGCCCGGAGCAGCTCACCGAGTTCGAGCGCTTCGCCACCACCCCGCGCTACCGCATCCCGAGTATCGATCCGGAGGTGCTGAAGGAGTCCAAGGCCGCCTTCGAGGACCAGTGGAAGGCGGGCAGGTCCGGAAGGGACTGGCCCGAGCTCACTCGCTCCGGCCGCAGGGAAGTCGCGCTGACCAGCGCCTCGACCCGCGACCTGCGCCGCGCCGCGCGCAACCACGGCGCCTCCGTGCACGAATTCCTGCTCGCCGCCATCGGCCGCACCCTGAGCCTCGCGCCGCCCCGCGACACCAGCTCCGAGCTGCTGCGGGTAACGCTGCCGGTCACGCACGACCAGGGCTTCCGGCACACCGGCAATGCCGTGCTGGTCTCGCTGGTCAACCTGCTCGGCGCCGAACCCGCGCTGGACCGGCAGCTGGAGCGGGCCCGCGCCGAGCTGGCCTTCGTCGCCGCCAAGCGCCCCGAGCTGTCGCTGGCCGCCACCGACGACGCGCCCAAGATCCCGTGGCCGGTGCACCGGGCCATCGCGAATGCCTCCATGCGGCGGATGAGCCCGGATATCCACATCGGCATCAACCCCGGCTTCTCCCAGGTCCGCGCGGTACTCGGCACCCCGATCGCCGCGCTCACCCCGATCTCCCCGCTGGTCGGCTACTCCTTCTCGGTGACCGGGCTGATCCTCGGCGGGCGCACCTCGTTCGGCATCGTCACCGACCCCGCGGCGCTGGCCGACGGCTACGCCGCCACCTTCGCCGGGAACTTCGACCGCGTGCTGCGCGAGGCGGCCGAGCGGGAAGGCGCGCATCCATGAGCAGACTCACCGACATCCTCTTCGGGCAGCCGCCCTCGGAGATCTCCGGGCTGTGGAGCGGCGACGACGCCGGCTCGCTGACCTACCGAACCTGGGCGCAGCTCCAGGCCGCCGCCCGGCGCGCGGCCACCGGGCTGGCCGAAGCCGGGGTCGGGCCGGGCAGCTCGGTGACGATCCTGGCCGGTGACGCCGCCGACGTCGCGATCATGGTGCAGGCCACCTGGCTGCGCGGCGCCGCCTTCACCATGCTGCACCAGCCCACCCCGCGCACCGACCTGGCCAAGTGGCTGGACGACACCCGCGCGGTGGCGCGGATGCTGGACGCCGCCGTGGTCGCGGTCGGCGCGCCCTTCACCGACGTGGTGCGCGAACTCGACCTCGGCGCGCCGATCGTCGTGATCGAGGAGCTCACCGCCAGCGAGGTCCCGGCCGAGCCGGTGCTGACCGTCGGCGACGACCTCTGCATCCTGCAGCTCACCTCCGGCACCACCGGCGTGCCGAAGGCGGTCGCCATCACCGGCGGCAACATCATGCAGAACCAGATCGCCATGGCCGACGCCGCCGGATTCCGCTCCGGTGACGTCGTGGTGAGCTGGCTGCCGCTCTACCACGACATGGGCATGATCGGCATGCTGCTCACCCCCATGCTGGCGCGGGCCACCGCCGTCATCACCAATCCGCTGGCCTTCCTGAAGAACCCGCTCTCCTGGGCGGAGATGATCGGCCGGTTCGGCGGGCACGTCACCGCCGCACCGAACTTCGCCTACTCCGTGCTCGCCCGGCGGCTGCGCCGGGCCCCCGACGGCGCCTACGACCTCTCCACGCTGCGCGTCGCGGTCAACGGAGCCGAGGTGGTGGACCGGGCCACGCTGGACGAGTTCACCGCCGAGGCCGTGCGGTTCGGGCTGCGGCCGGAGGCGCTCATGCCCGCCTACGGCATGGCCGAGACCACCCTCGCGGTGTCGTTCACCAGGATGCGCGCGCGGTTCGCCGTCGACGTGGTGGACGGGGCGCGGGCCGAGCGCACCGGCAGCGTGGTCCGGGAGGGGATCTCGCAACCGCGCACCCTGGTGCGGCTCGGCCCCCCGGTGCCCGGTATCGAACTGCGCGTCGTCGACGAGCACGGCGCGGTGCTGCCCGCGGACCGGATCGGCACCATCCTGGTCCGCGGCGCCGCCGTCGCCAGGCGCTACCTCGGCCCGGACGGCTACGTCGACGCCCAGGACGCCGACGGCTGGCTCGACACCGGCGACCTCGGCTACCTGACCGGCGACGGCGAGGCCGTCGTCACCGGGCGGAAGAAGGACGTCATCATCGTCGCGGGCCGCAATATCGCGCCCACCGTGGTCGAGCGCGCGGCCTCCGGCGTCGCCGGGGTGCGGCCGGGCAGCATCGCCGCGCTCGGCATCCAGCTGCCGAGCATGGCGCGCGAGGGGATCGCGGTGATCGCCGAATCCGAGGCGGCCGGGGACGGCGACGCGTGCGAGCGGATCCGCCGCGAGGTCGCGCGGGCGGTGCACGACGAGGTCGGGATCGCGCCCGCGATCGTGGTCATCGTGCAGAAGGGGGCGCTGCCCAAGACGCCGTCCGGGAAGTTGCGGCGGGCGTCGGCGGCGAGTCTGATCCCGAGCTGACGCGCGGGCGCCGCCGGGTGACCCGGCGGCGCCGACGTTGCCGGACAGAACCGCTGTGCCCGAGCGAGATCGGCGCGCGGGCCGATACCCTGTCGTCCAGCATCACCCCGTCGGACGTTGGACGCCCATGAGATCGAGCAGGCCGGACCCGGCCCTCCGCACCCCGCCCGAACCCGCCCGCGAGTGGCGCGAAACCCGGCTCCGGCTCCGCTGGGTCGCGCTGCGCGCCTGGGGCGCCCTGCTCGGCACCCTCGCGCTCGGCCCCGCCACCGGCGTCCTGGTCTACCTGGAAGCCACCGCGACCACCCCCGGCCCGCAGCGCCTCGCCGCCACCGGCTCCACCTTCACCGGCGCCGCCTTCGTGCTCTGGACCCTGGTCCTCGCGCTCCCGCTCTTCCTGCGCTACCGGCGCCGCCGCCGCGCCCTGCGCCGCCCCTGGCAGCAGTTCTGGTTCGAGCACCTGCCGCGGAACGGCCGCGACTGGGTGATCCTCATCGACCTGGACGGCCAGATCGCGGGCAGCCTCGTGCTCCGCTCCCGCGGCGGCACCGCCGACGCCCTCCTCGACTCCGCCAGCGACGCCATCTGGTTCGCCGGCGACCCGGCCCGCTTCGGCGTCCTCTCCCGCCCCGGCGGCCTCGACCTGCACGACGCCCGCCGCCCCCGCTTCCGCACACCCCCCGCCCCCACCTTCCCCACCCCGCCCGACGACCGCTTCGACCCGCCCACCGCCGTCTTCACCATGATCCGCGACGGCGACCGCGTCGTCATGCGCGCTGCCGACGGAACCGGGGGTCCCGGTAGTAATCGCCGGTGAATCAACGGATATGGCGGGTGAGCGTGGGGCCTCGGGTGATGATTCGTCCCCGACAGCGGTGTCACGGCGCGGCGACGTCCACGTCGATGAGAGCCGACAGGATGGCTTCGATCGCCGCGACGTGCTGTCGAACGGTCGCGGTGTCGAACGGGCTGCGCAGTTCGATGGACAGCCGGCCCTGGAACGTGGTGAGAAAGTAGGCGTTGGGAGCCGTGTCGGCCGTGGCCTCGGGCAGCATGCTGCGGAAGTCGTCGAACCGGAGTCGTTCGGGCGCGCGCAACGGCGGCACGATGCCCCAGTTGCTGGAGAGGACCATGACACGCCGTTCGGACTCGGGGACCTGCCCGACTCCGGCGGCCGTCATCGTGCGGTCGAAGAAGTCCAGGCCGGCCCGGTGTATCTCGCCGGTCCGCAGGTCGTCGACGAGCTGTGCGGTGATCGTCTTCGCCAGTTCGACGATGTCGGTGACGTCCGTCGCGGGGGTGAAGTTCGCGTGGCCCAGCGGATCGGTGGCGGCTTGCGCGGCCACCGGCGGCGAGAGCCGGTCACGCAGATTCACCGGATACGAGTAATGGATGCGTTCGGCGGGTAGGTCCCTCGATTCGGTCTCGACCCGCAGGATCGCCGCGGAGATCACGCTGTTGAGCGTCGACTCGTGTCGCCGCGCGAACTCCAGCAGCGCCGAGGTGGCGTCCTCGCTGAGCCGGCACCGGGCTCGCGCGACCGCGAACCGGCGAATGGCGTCGAGGGGCCGGCTCGGCGCAACGGGCGCGGCGGGCGGCTGTGCGGCCCTGACGATTCCGCGCTCGGCCAGCAGCGTCTCCAACGACTTCGGGTAGCCCCACGGCGTGGTGTCCAGCGGTTCGCCGTGCACTGCGTCGGTATACAACGACCACAGGTCTGCGAGCAGGGCGTAGGAGTGGCACGCGTCGGCGATGCTGTGATGGGTCAGCAGGGTCACCGATGCGCGGTCGTCGTCGTGGTTGATGTGCAGGGCCGCCAGCGCGCGGCGCTGGTCGGCGCCCACAATGCTGATCGCTCCGTCTACCTCGCCCGCCGACACCACGACGCCCGGCAGCGGACCGGACCTGGCAATGATCGCGAACCCGTCGTCGTCCGCCGCCAGCGATGCCGCCAGCACCGGATACCGTCGCCGCAATGCGGCGAAAGCGGTGGACAGCGCGGCGATATCCAACTCGCCGCGCACGCGCACGGAGTAGCCGACGTAGGCGCCGCCCATCGCGAAGAGCCGCTCGCTCGGAGCGAGTGATCGGATACGACTGGACACAGGGGCTCCTCGACGGCGTGGGATGTGTCGGTGGACGACCACCTCGACCCACTATTCCGACACGGTGGTCGCGATCCAATCGACGCCGTGGTTGGGGTCAGTTGGTTTTTCGGCGGTTGCTACCGGGAACCCGAACCGGCACCCGCTACCCCCTCGCACACTTTCCAGCACCGACCAGGGGTGGCGCAGCTACTCCGCCTGGCTCACCCGGGACCGGCAGATCCTGAAGGCGGCGAACAAGATGATCGACGCCGCCCTCGCCGACCCCTTCGCCGGGATCGGCAAACCGGAGCGCCTGAAACATCAGCTCGCGGGCAACTGGTCCCGCCGCATCACCCAGGAGCACCGGCTCGTCTACTACGTCACCGACACCGACATCGTGGTGATCCAGGTCGGCACGCACTACGAGTGACTACCGCCGCGCGGCCGAGCGGGATCGGCCCGCGATTCTACGATCCGTCCCTTTTGTCCTCGAGCTCGCGAATCCGCGCACCGGCCTGCTCCAGCCGCTTGCGCCGGGACTTGGCATCCGCCTTCTTGAGCTCCTTGTACATCTTCTCGTCCTCGTCCCCGAAGTGGTAGAGCAGCCGGGGCACCGAGAGCGTCACCGCCAGCGAGGGCCAGACCAGCCACGCCCAGCTCCAGTCCACGGCGAACTGCAGGATCAGGAAGACCAGCAGGGTGAGCCCGAGGATCACCCCGTCGACCGTCTCCACCACCTTGCCGCGGTGCCGCAGCGACTCCAGCTCGGCGGCGGGCGAGCTCTCCTCCGGCTTCGCGAGCGGCTGCGGGCGTGGGTCCCCGACCCGCTCGATCGCCCCGCTCACCTCGCGCAGCGGCACCCCGCCGGGCAGCCCGCGGAAGGGCTCGCGCAGCGCCGCGAGGGTCCGGCCGGCGGCGACCGCGCCGGACCGCTCGTAGAACTCGTCGCCGTCCAGCCGGCCCGCCGCGTAGTGCTCGCCGAGGACGTTCAGCGCGTGCAACCGCTCCTCGTCGCTGAGCCGGATGTCGTCACCGTCGGTCATCGTCGCGCTCCGCTGTGAGGGGTGGGTCGTCACCGATGATGGTAGTGGCGAGGATCGGCGGATTCAGGCGCAGTGGATGAGGAATCGCGTCGACGCGGGCTCGCCGAGCTTCACCACCACGGTGCTGGTCGCCACCTCGTTCGGGTGGCAGCCGCCGGGCACCGAGAGCACCGTCGCGCGGTAGCACCCGGCCTCGGTGACGCCCTGGGTGGCGGTGCCGTCGCGATCGGTGACCACCGTGCCCAGCTCGGTATCGGTGTCGCAGGTGGTGATCCGCACCGTGACATCCGGCACGCCGAACATCTCGGTGCCGGTGCCCGCCTGGATGGTCACCGGAGTTCCGGCGACCGGGGTCGTGGTCGCGGCGGCGCTCGAGGTCGGTTCACCGCCGACGGTCAGCGAGGAGCCGACCGCCGCGGGGGTGGTGCCCGACGACCCGTCGGCGCAGCTCGCCAGGGCGAGGGCACCCGTGAGCAGGGAAACGGCCAGCAGCGCGGAGCGCATGGATCTCCTTCCGGTCCGGCGCGGCCACCGCGCCGACTGCCACTGTAGGTACCCCGCCGACCGGTCCGGCACGCTTCTTGACAATCCCCGCCTTTCGCGCCGAAAGCGCTACCAGCGGATATCGACTCCGTGGCCGCGCGGGGGGCTGGCATTCGCGGTCAGGCGGGCACGGCGGGGGAACTCCGCGGCGCGGATGATCCGTTCGGGTAGCGGAGTTGCTCGGGTACGGGAGAGGTGGTGGTCGGAGTTGTTCGCCTGGTGGGGCACCCGGGTTTCGCGCTGGCGGTGGCCGGTCATCGGGCTGGTGGCGGCGACCATGCTGGCGCTGGCCGCCTACGGGGCCGGGCACGCCGACCATCTGAGCGAGGGCGGCATGTTCGACCCCGGCTCGGAGTCGGCGCGGGCCGGGGAGCTGGCCGACGCCGCCTTCGGGCGCAACCACGACGTGGACGTGGTGGTCCTCTACACCGCGCCCGCCGGGACCACGGTCGACGACCCCGCCTTCGCCGCCACCGTCACCGGCAGCCTGAATGCGCTGCCCCGCGAGCACCCCGGCCAGATCGCGGGCGTGAACGCCTCCTACTGGCCGACGGAGACCGGCAAGCTCAGCGGCGCCGCGGCCGCCACCGCCGACCGGACCAGGGCGGTCGCCTCGATCGCACTGCGCGGTGACACCGACACCGAGGTGCTGCGCAACTACCGGATCGTCGAGGACGCCTTCGCCATTCCCGGCGTGGAGGTCGAGGTCGGCGGGTTGCAGCCGGTGGCGGGGGCGCTGAACGACACCATCGCCGCCGATATCCACCGGATGGAGCTGCTCGCCTTCCCGGCCGTCGGGGTGCTGCTGTTCTTCGTCTTCGGTGGGCTGGTGGCGGCGGCGCTGCCGCTGGTGGTCGGCGGGCTCACGGTCTTCGGCGCGTTCGGCATCGTGCGCGGCCTCACGCACCTCGCCGAGGTGAATTCCTTCGTCTCGCCGGTGGTCTCGATGATCGGGCTCGGGCTCGCCATCGACTACGGGCTCTTCATCGTGAGCCGCTTCCGCGAGGAGCTCGCCGAGGGCAGCGACACCGCCACCGCGGTCCGCCGCACCGTGACCACGGCCGGGCGCACCGTCGTGTTCTCCGCGACCATGATCGTCGCGAGCCTCGGCGGGCTGCTCCTCTTCCCGCAGACCTTCCTGAAATCCATCGGCTACGGCGCCATGGCCACGGTCACCATGGCGGCGCTCACCGCCGTCACCATTCTGCCCGCCATCCTGGCCGTGCTCGGCACCCGGATCGACGCCTTCGGGCTGCCGCGCTTCGCCCGCACCCGGACCGCGGCCGAGGTGGAGGCCGGGTTCTGGGGGCGGCTCACCCGCTGGGTCATGCGGAACCCGCTGCGGATCGCGGTACCGCTGGTGCTGCTGCTCGCGCTCCTCATCGTGCCGATGAAGAACCTGGCCTTCGGCGGGTTCAGCGAGAAGTACCTGCCCCCGGAGAACCCGACCCGGCTGGCCCAGGCCGAGATCGACACGCACTTCCCGCTGCGCCGCTCGGACCCGATCGAGCTGATCTTCACCGGCACCGACACCACGGCCATCGGGCGGCTGCTGACGGAGGCGAACGCGGCGCCGAACCTGGCCGGGCAGTTCACCCTGCCCAGCCGCTCCACCACCGACGCCGCCGTCTTCCGCACCAGCGCGGTGCTCACCGACCCCGGCGCGGCCGGCGCCACCATCGGCTACCTGCGCGGGCTGGAGCAGCCGGACGGGGTGCGGATGCTGGTCGGCGGCGTGCCCGCCATGCAGCACGACAGCATCGGCACCCTGCTCACCCGGATGCCGTGGATGATCGCGCTGGTCGTCCTGGTCACCACCGTGCTCATGTTCCTGACCTTCGGCTCGCTCGTCCTGCCGATCAAGGCCGCGCTCATGAGCGCGCTCGGCCTCGGCTCCACGCTCGGCATCCTGACCTGGATCTTCGTCGACGGCCACGGCGCCGGGGTGCTCGGCTTCACGCCGCAGCCCATCCAGGCCACTGTCCTGGTGGTCATCATGGCCGTGATCTACGGCCTCTCCACCGATTACGAGGTTTTCCTGCTCTCCCGCATGGTGGAGGCGCGGGCCCGCGGCGCCACCACCACCGACGCGGTGCGCGGCGGCACCGCGCAGACCGGGCGGATCATCACCGCCGCCGCGCTCATCCTGCTCGTCGTGGTCGGCGCCTTCGCCTTCTCCGACCTGGTGATGATGCAGTACATCGCCTACGGCATGATCGCCGCGCTGATCATCGACGCCACCGTGCTGCGCATGCTGCTGGTCCCGGCGGTCATGAAGCTGCTCGGCGACGACTGCTGGTGGGCGCCGGCCTGGATGAAGAAGGTGCAGCGCCGGGTGGGGTTGTCCGAGTTCGAGCCGGTGCCGGAGCCGGAGCTGCGGTCAGCGCCGGTCCTGGCCGGCGATCGCGGCTAGGCAGCGCTCGCCGAGCGCGCGCACGGCGTCGACCAGCTCCGGCGGCCCGTCCACGGTGAAGCCGACATCCACCGCGGTGAGCATCCAGGCGAGCGCCCACGGCGAGTCGGCGCCGAGGTGCAGCCGGCTCCGGGTGTCGTCGACGGCCTCCAGGGTGCCCATGCCCGGCCAGATCCGGTCGGCGAGCTCGGCGGCGGAGGCGTGCAGGGTGACGACCGCCCGGTGTGGCCAGGCGTCGGTGGAGAGCCGCTGCGACAGGTAGGCCACGACGTCGCCACCCGGGATCTCGCGCGGGGTGAAGCGGGGGCCGGTGGGGATGCGCGGGTGCACGCGATCGACGCGGAAGGAGCGCCAATCCGCGCGGCCGGTGTCCCAGCCGACCAGGTACCAGTGCCGGTTGAAGTTCACCACCGCCTCCGGCTCGACATCCCTGATCGTCGCGGTGCCCGAGTGGTCGCGGTAGTCGAAGCGCAGCCGCTCCCGGCGGTGCCTGGCATCCGAGATGGCGATGAGCACGTTCGGGTCGACCCGCGGCGCGGCCCCGCTCACCCGGATCATGCTGCGCTGCAACGCCGTCAGCCGATGCCGCAGCCGGGAGGGCAGCACCTGCTCCAGCTTGCCGAGCGCGCGCAGCGAGGCCTCCTCGATCCCGCTCACCGTGCCGCCGGTGACGGTGCGCAACCCGACCGCGACCGCCAGCGCCTCCTCGTCGTCGAGCAGCAGCGGCGGCACCGTCGCGCCCGCCGCGAGCCGGTAGCCGGTGGCGCCCTGGGTGGCGTGCACCGGGTAGCCGAGCCCGCGCAGCCGCTCGATATCGCGGCGCACCGTGCGCGCGCTGACGCCGAGCCGGTCGGCCAGCACGGTGCCCGGCCAGTCGCGCGGGGTCTGCAGCAGGCCGAGCAGCCGGAGCAGCCGGGCCGATGGGTCGTCCACGGGTTCCAGCATGCCATCCGGTTAGGACAGGATCCGGCCTAACCGGTTCGTAGCGTTGCCGGTATGAGCACCATCGAGGAATTCCGGATCGACATCCCGCAGCCCGACATCGATGACCTCGCCGCCCGGCTCGGCGCCACCCGCTGGCCTGCCGAGCTGCCCGGCGTCGGCTGGAGCTACGGCATCCCGACGAGCTACGTCCGCGAGCTGGCCGAGTACTGGCGCGGCGGGTTCGACTGGCGCGCGCAGGAGCGGGCGCTCAACGACATCCCGCAGTTCGTCACCGAGATCGACGGGCAGCGGGTGCATTTCGCGCACATCAGGTCGGCGGTGCCGGAGGCGACCCCGCTGGTGCTGGTACACGGCTGGCCCTTCGCCGACTTCCGCGCCGTGATCGCCCCGCTCACCGACCCGGTGGCGCACGGCGGCACCGAGCGCGACGCCTTCCACCTGGTGATCCCGACCCTGCCCGGCTTCGGCTTCTCCGGGCCGACGGGGGTACCCGGCGCCGCCGCCACCGAGCACTCCGCGGTGCTGATCGCCGAGCTCATGACCCGGCTCGGCTACGAGCGGTTCGGCGCGCAGGGCGGCGACGCGGGCTCCTTCATCGCCCCCGAGCTCGGCCGGATCGCGCCCGAGCGGTTGCTGGGCGTGCACCTCAACGACCCCATCACCATCCCCGCCTGGGACGATGACGGCTCCGGCTACTCCGACGCCGACCGCGAGAAGCTCGCCGCGCTGCAGGACTGGAGCGCCGACGACACCTCCGGCTACGCCGGCATCCACTCCACCCGCCCGCAGACCCTCGCCCCCGCCCTCACCGACTCACCCGCCGGGCTGCTGGCCTGGACGCTCGACGTCGTGCACACCTACATGGACCCCGCGCACGAGCTGCCCGATCGAGCCATCGACCGGGACGCGCTGCTCACCGCGGTCAGCGTGCTCTGGTTCACCGGCACCGCGGGCTCCTCGCTGCTGCTCTACAAGGAGTCCGAATCCTGGGGTGCGGCACTGCGGAATTCCGGCGTGCCGACCGGCGTCGCGGTCTTCCCGAGCGGCAAGTCCGTGGTGCGCGGCATCGCGGAGAAGCAGCACACCGTCGTGCACTGGTCGGAGTTCGACCGCGGCGGGCACTTCGCCCCCATGGAGGCCCCCGACCTGCTGATCCAGGATCTGCGGGCCTTCTTCGGCGGACTCCGCCCGGCGTAGCCTGACCGCATGGCCGATCGCCCCGCCCGCGTCGACGATGTGCACCGGATCGCGGCCGCCATGCCGCACGTCACCCGGGTCGCCGGCGGGCGGGGCAATGCCGTGTACCAGGTGGGCGGCAAGTCCTTCGTCTTCTTCCGCACCCCGCGCCCGGATGCCGTCGACCCGGTGACCGGGGAGAAGTACGACGACGTCATCGTGCTCTGGGTGGAGTCCGAGGCCGACAAACTGGCCCTGATCCAGGACCCCGGCACGCCCTTCTTCAGCACCCCGCACTTCGACGGCCACCCGTCGGTGCTGGTGCGCGGCAGCGAGATCGGGCGGGTCGGGCTGGCCGAGCTCACCGAGATCGTCCAGGACGCCTGGCTCTCCCGCGCCTCGGCCCGGCGCGGGCGGGCGTGGCTGGAGCTCAGGTCGTGAGCGGGTTCTCGCGGGTCATGTGGGACAGCTTCGCCGGGTTGCGCACCGCGTAGACGCCGGTGATCCGCCCCGTCTCGACGTGAATCGAGAGCACCGTGTCGATGGCCCCGTCGACCCGCAGCACCAGCGCGGGCCCGCCATTGGCGGTCGTCGGCTCCAGCAGCCCCGCGATCGCCGCGACCCTGGCTGAGGTGAGCACGCGGGCGACCCGATCCGCGCCCCGCACCGGCCGCGGTAGGGCCTGGACGATGCCGCCGCCATCGCCGACCAGCAGCACATCCGGGGCCAGCAGGTCGAGCAGCCCGCGCAGGTCGCCGGTGCCGACCGCGCGCCGGAAGGCGTCCAGCACCGCGCGGCTCTGCTCGGCCGAGACCGTGCCGCGCGGCCTGCGCGCGGTGACGTGCCCGCGCGCCCGGTGCGCGATCTGCCGGACCGCGGCCGGCGTCTTCCCGACCGCCGCCGCGATCTCCCCGTACCCGAAGGCGAACACCTCGCGCAGCACGAACACCGCGCGCTCGGTGGGGCCCAGCGTCTCCAGCACCAGCAGCATGGCCATCGAGACGCTCTCCGCCAGCTCCACGTCGGCGGCGATATCCGGGGCGGTGAGCAGCGGCTCCGGCAGCCACGGGCCGACGTACGACTCCCTGCGCCTGCCCAGCGTCCGCAGCCGGTTCAGCGCCTGCCTGGTGACGATCCGCACCAGGTAGGCGCGCTTCTCCACGACGGTGTCGAGCCGCACCTCGGACCAGCGCAGCCAGCTCTCCTGCAGGACGTCCTCGGCGTCGCTCGCCGAGCCGAGGATTTCGTAGGCGACGGTGAAGAGCAGGGTGCGGTGCGCCACGAAGGTCTCGGTGTGCGGGTCGGTCACGGGGTTCTCCTCGATCTCGGGTCGCACACGGGACACCGGCCGCCGCCCGGTTGTGACAGACCCTGTCACAACCTCGGTCGCGCCGGTGTCCGCTGTGCGACCCGAACGCGAGGAGTACCCCCCATGAACGTCATTCTCTGGATCACCGCCGCCCTGCTGGCCGCCGTCGCCCTGGCGGGCGGGGTCACCAAGACCTTCGTCCCGATCTCGACCCTGGCCGCAGCGCCGGGCGGGGCGTGGACCGGCCACACCCGCCCCGCCGCCGTCCGCACCCTCGGCGCCTTGGAGCTGCTCGCCGCGCTCGGCCTGATTCTCCCCGCGGTCCTCGACATCGCCCCGGTATCGGTCCCGGTCACCGCCCTGTGCTGGGTCCTGCTCATGCTCGGCGCCATGGCGACCCACTACCGCCACCGCGAATTCCCCGCCATCGCCCTCAACGCCCTCTACCTCGTACTGGCCGCCCTCCTGGTCTGGGGACGCTTCGGCCCCTACGCCTTCTGAACCGGGTCAGGGCGATGCGGCGAAGTAGGCGCGCACCACCGATCTGGTGGTGGGTGGCGGGAACTTCTCGTTCGGATTGCCGAGTTCGCCGACCCGCACCGTCCATTCAGG
The DNA here is from genome assembly GCF_040654395.1 of Nocardia sp. NPDC050697. Classification (NCBI taxonomy): domain Bacteria; kingdom Bacillati; phylum Actinomycetota; class Actinomycetes; order Mycobacteriales; family Nocardiaceae; genus Nocardia; species Nocardia sp. NPDC050697. Next base: position 282,754 of record NZ_JBFAHY010000009.1, on the reverse strand, counting down.
CTCCGAGGTATCGACGGCGGGCACGTCGAACTCGGTGAGTACGACGTACGGCACACCGTCGCAGCCGTAGGCGCCGCGCAGGTCGTCGGCGCGGCCACCCCACGCTCCGCCGTGGCGCTTGGAGCAGCGGGTGCCGTCGTCGAGCTCGAGCCACTCCGGGGACGGGCGGTCGGCCGCGGGAACGGACGGGATGGGTTCCCGGGCGCGGTAGGCCAGGAATTCCTTCTCCCAGACGTCCAGTGCGCAGGTGAGTCCCTGCCGATCGGGTGCGATCCAGCAGGTGTGGGCACCGTCGGCGGTCCCGCCGCACTGGACGATGTCCCGACCCTTCGAGGACTCGGCCGGGTAGGGGTAGCGGCAATCGAGGGCGCCGCGCGCGCCATTGCGGGGAGACCAGTCCGGCAGCGGATTTGCCGAATCGTCCACAGCGGTGACCTCCAGTACCTCGGTCGGGCGCTGTGGCGCGGTGACAACGATCCGATAGCCGGTGGAGTCGACGCTGTCCAGTGCTCCGACGACTCCGTCCGGCACGGCGCGAAGGGCTCCGACCACCCAGAGGATCGGTGCGACCACGAACGAGTTGATCGGACCGAGTTCGGCGTCGCTCAGCGCGATGCCCGCGCAGTCCAGTGCCATATCGAGGGCTCGGACGAAGTAGCCGGTGGGATCCGCGGGCAGCTCCGCGGTGGCGAGCGCGGTGAACCCGTCGAGGCAGGCCGCACCCTGCAGTGTCGTCTCCAGCGCGCCGGCGGCACCGCCCGCCCCCGCCCGGTTCAGCAGCAATTCGTACAGGCCGAACGCCGTATCGAGGGCGGTGAGCAGATAGGCGCCCGGATGCGGGGCGACCATGACGCCGAAGCTGCCACCGGCATCCGGGGACGCGGCGAAATCGACGGTGTTTCCGGGCGGCACCAGCTCCACCCGGTTACCGGGCCGGGTCGGAGCGGGGCGCAGGAGGTCGGCGACGTGGGAGAGCAGCTGTCTGCGGTCGGTACGGGTGACATGCAGGCCGGGGGTGTACTCGAACGCGGCCCCGTAGCCGCGTGCGTTCACCGCCCGCAACAGGGGCGAGTTCGCCTCCTTGCCGAGGCACCAGTACACGCGGTCGCCGCTGTCGCTGGTCACCGTGTAACCGTCGTCGCGGACGGCCTTCTCGCCGGGCCAGGTCGGTGGCGAGCCGACGCCGAGATCGTCGATCCGGTCGCGGAGCCAGGTGCTCGCCGCAGCCTGGAAGTCGCTCCACCGTTCGGCCAGCCAGAACGAGAAGTGCGTGGTGTCGACGACGACCTCGCCGTTCTCGACCCGGGTGTTCGGGGCGATCGTGCGCGGCCCGTCCGGACTTTCGGCGAAGGTGACCAGCGGAACCGGCTCACCGGGCGCGAGATCGCCGACCGGGAAGCGCAGCGTCGCCGAACCGGTGAGCGTGGCGCCGTCCAGCTCGACCGACCACCCCTGCTGACCGTCGGGCGTCCGCGCGGCGGTGACGCGTACCCGGCCCGCGCCGCTGACCGCCGCACCGGGAATCTCCACGACCAGCCACGGCACACCGTGCGATCAGCCGCCAGACCATCCCACCAGCCTGCCCGGAGGAGTGCCGCGCGCACACTCCTCCGAACAGCCGACACCGAGGTGGATCAGCGCAGCTGCGGCGCCACCTTCGCCCCGAGCAACTCGATGGCATGCTCGACCTTCTCCGGCGGCAGCGTCCCGACGCTGGTGTGCAGCATGAACCGATCCAGTCCGAGGGTGTCCCGCACCCCCGCGATCTTCTCCGCCACCACATCCGGCGTACCCAGGAAGAGCGAACCCTCCGGCCCACGCATGGCATCGAACTGGGCACGGGTCATGCGCCCCCACCCGCGCTCCCGGCCGATGACGTTCATGGCCCGGGTGTACGGCTCCCAGAACTCGCTGACGGCAGCCTCTTCGGAGTCGGCGAGGTAGCCGTGCGCGTGCACCGCGACGGGCTGCTTCTCGTGCCCGCCTTCGGCGAGGGCGCGGTGGTAGAGGTCGACGAGCGGCTTGAAGCGGGCGGGTTCGCCGCCGATGATGGCGATGGCCAAAGGAAGCCCGAGCAGCCCGGCGCGGGCGACGGATTCGGGGCTGCCGCCGACGGCGATCCAGACCGGCAAAGGCCGGTTGTCGGTGCGCGGGTAGACGATCGCGTTGTCCAGCGGGGCGCGGAACTTGCCCTGCCAGGTGACCGGCTCCTCCGCGCGCAGCTTCAGCAGCAGGGCGAGCTTCTCGTCGAAGAGCTGGTCGTAGTCGCCCAGGTCGTAGCCGAACAGAGGAAACGACTCGGTGAAGGAGCCGCGCCCGGCCATGAGTTCGGCGCGGCCATCGGAGAGCCCGTCGAGGGTGGCGAAGTCCTGGTACACGCGGACCGGGTCGTCCGAGCTGAGCACGGTGACGGCGCTGGTGAGCTGGATGCGCTCGGTGCGCGCGGCGATGGCGGCCAGCACGACGGCGGGGGCGGAGGCGGCGAAGTCGACCCGGTGGTGCTCGCCGACGCCGTAGACGTCGAGCCCGGCGGCCTCGGTGGCGACGGCCTCGGCCACGACCTGGCGCAGCCGTTCCGCCGCGCTCGGCGCGGGGCGGCCGTCGGCCGGATAGCGTTCGGCGAAGGTGGTGAGTCCCAGTTCCACGGTGCGTCCCGTCTCGAGATGTTTCTACGTCAACTACTCGTCGGAACGCCGGGGGCGGACGGATGATTCCCGCGGCGTGCGCTACTCCGCCGTGGCCCGGCTGATCTGCTGGGACACCTCGGGCAGGTCCATCCCGATGCGCCGATCCATGGCCCTGGCCAGCTGCTCGTCCGCGATCAGCCGGACGCTGGGGCGCAGCGCGGCCAGGGTCTCGGCGAGCTGGTGCAGCTGGGCGGGGGAGGGGTGCTTGAGCACCTTGCTCACCAGGTGGGTGCGGAAGATCTGCACGAAGGCGAAGGCCATGCGGTCGAAGGCGGCCTCAAGCTCCCAGCTCACGGCGAGGATGGCGTGCAGCGGAATGCCATTCGCCACCAGCGCCGACGCGCCTTCCAGCAACCGCGAGCTGGCGTAGACGAAGCGGTCGCCCTCGATCCGCAGGTAGCCGAGCGCGACCGCCTCCGCGATGGCCTCGGGGGTCACCTGGTCGCCGAAGCGCTCCAGTAGCTGCTGCAGGTCCATGGAGGCTTCGCTGTCGCCCCAGGCCACCGCGGCCGCGGTCTCGAAGCCGAGCAGCTCGGAGACGCCGCCGCCCTGTTCGGCGCTGGTCAGCAGGTCGGCGATGCCGTCGAGGCTGTGGCCGCGGGCGAGCAGGTCGGCGATGAGCCGCAGCCGCTCGAGGTGCGCCTCGCTGTAGATGGCGTTGCGCCCCCGGCGCTCGGGCGCCGTGAGCAGGCCGCGCTCCTGGTAGTAGCGCACCGTGCGCACCGGCACCGCCGCGGCCTCCGCCAGCTCGGCGACCCGGTACTCCCTGCCGCTCATCCGGTTTCCTTTCGATCCGGGCAACTGTCTCAGTAGATACTGATCCAATCCTCCGTGCTTGGAGCAAATCCGCCGTGATCGGCTGGCTGGAAATGTCTGTAGCCGGATATGTCCACCCATAGTTACAGTTATTACTGAGAGAGTTGAGTCACGATACTACGGAGGACGGATGCGGACGAGCAGCCCGTGCGCCAGCCGGGAACTGAGGATCGCCGGAATGCCTGCCGCGGGATACCTGCGCCACGACCCCCGGCTTTCGCACCAGCTACTCGGGCACGTCGCGGGCGACACCGGGCCGCGCGGCGCGACCATGCCGTGCGGCGCCTCCCGGCGCGAGGCCGCCGAGGTGATCAGGGGCTGCCTGGAGTTGGTGGCGGTCGCGCTGCAGGGCGGGCCGACGGTGGAGGTGCCGGAGCGGCTGCGTTCCCGGATCGGTGACTGGGCCGCCGAGGGCGTCGACCTGGAGGCGGTGCAGCACGCCACCCATCTCGGGTTCCGTTTCGTGCTCGACCTGCTCGGCAGGCGCGCGACCGGTGCGGACAGCAGGGCCATGGTGGTGGCGGGGCAGCGGCTGGCCGAGGTGCTGGACCGCCTCGTGACCGCCTTCACCGGCAGCTACCTGCGGGAGGTGCGGGCGCAGGGCACCGCGCGGGACGACGCGGGGGGTCAGCTGGCGAGCGCGTTGATCGCCGGGGACGCGGGCCCCGCGTTGCTCCGCGGCAGCGGCTTCCCGCCCGCCGACGCCTACGCGGTGGTGGCGCTCGGCGTCGCCACCGAGACGCTGGCCGACCGCGCGGTGCGCGACGAGCGCGAGGCCAGGCGCAGGCTGCGCCGCATGCGGCTGGAGCTGGCGGCGCGGCGCGGCGGGACCCCGCCCGCGCTGCTCGGCCCGGAGGGCGGCACGGTGCTGCTCGCCGAGGACCGGCTGGCGGACGCCCCCGCCGCCGAGCTGCTCGGCGGATTGCAGCGGGCGGCGGGGGTGCCGCTGCTCGGCACCGTCGTGCACGCGCTCACCGGTGAGGTGCCCGCCGCGACCAGGGACGCGCACGAACTGCTCGACCTCGCCCAGCGGCTGCACCGCCCCGCCGGGCTCTACCGGATGGCGGATCTGGCGGTGGAGTACCAGATCACCCGCCCCGGCCCCGGCCGGCGCCGGCTGGCCGCGGTGCTCGACCCGCTGCGGGAGCAGCCGGAGCTGCTGAACACCCTGGTGGTGCATCTGCGCAACGACCGCAACCGGCAGCGCACCTCGCGCGCGCTGCACATCCACGCCAACACCATCGACCACCGGATGCGCCGGATCCACCAGCACACCGGGCTGGACCCGATGAACCTGGACGGGCTGTGGTACCTGCGGGCCGCGATCGTCGCGCACGCCTACGAGACCGGCGCCGCCCCGGTGGAGCTGCCGGAGCTGCCCGTCGCCACCGGGTGACGGATACCCTGTCCCCATGTCCGTGCGCACTCGCCAGCCCCTCGTTCCCGGCACGCTCTCGCCCGAGCGGGAGGTGCCGCGCACCATCGAGCGCCCCGAGTACGTGGGCAAGCGAACCGCGGTGGAGGGCTCCGAGCCGTGGGTGCAGACGCCGGAGGTCATCGAGAAGATGCGGCTCGCCTCCCGGATCGCGGCGCGGGCGCTGGCCGAGGCGGGCAAGGCCGTCGCCCCCGGCGTCACCACCGACGAGCTGGATCGGATCGCGCACGAGTACATGGTCGACCACGGCGCCTACCCCTCCACCCTCGGCTACAAGGGCTTCCCCAAGTCCTGCTGCACCTCGCTGAACGAGGTGATCTGCCACGGCATCCCGGACTCCACCGTCATCCAGGACGGCGACATCGTGAACATCGACGTCACCGCCTACATCGACGGCGTGCACGGCGACACCAACGCCACCTACCTGGCCGGCGAGGTCGACGAAGAGGTCCGGCTGCTGGTGGAGCGCACGCACGAGGCCACCATGCGGGCCATCAAGGCGGTCCGGCCGGGCCGGGCGCTGAACGTCGTCGGCCGGGTGATCGAGTCCTACGCCAACCGCTTCGGCTACGGCGTGGTGCGCGACTTCACCGGCCACGGCGTCGGCCCCACCTTCCACAACGGCCTGGTGGTGCTGCACTACGACCAGCCCGCGGTGGAGACGATCATCGAGCCCGGGATGACCTTCACCATCGAGCCCATGATCAACCTCGGCGGCATCGACTACGAGATCTGGAACGACGGCTGGACCGTGGTCACCAAGGACCGGCGCTGGACCGCGCAGTTCGAGCACACCCTGGTGGTCACCGAGACCGGCGCCGAGATCCTCACCCTGCCGTGACGCCCGGCGGCGCGCTGCTCGTCGCCGGGACCACCTCGGACGCGGGCAAGAGCGTCGTGGTCGCCGGGCTCTGCCGGGCGCTGGCCCGCCGCGGGGTCCGGGTGGCGCCGTTCAAGGCGCAGAACATGTCCAACAACTCGGTCGTCACGCTGGACGGCGGCGAGATCGGCCGGGCCCAGGCGCTCCAGGCCCGCGCCTGCGGGCTGGAGCCGAGCGTGCGGTTCAATCCGATCCTGCTCAAGCCCGGCGGCGACCACCGCTCGCAGCTGGTGGTGCGCGGCAGGGCCGTCGACACCGTCGGCGCGCGCGACTACTTCCGGCACCGCACCGCCCTGCGCGAGGTCGTCGCGGACGAACTCGCCGCGCTGCGCACCGAATTCGACGCGGTGATCTGCGAGGGCGCGGGTTCACCCGCCGAGATCAACCTGCGCGCCACCGATCTCGCGAACATGGGGCTGGCCCGCGCGGCCGGGCTGCCGGTGCTCGTGGTCGGCGATATCGACCGCGGCGGCGTGCTGGCCCACCTCTTCGGCACCGTGGCGGTGCTGGAACCGGAGGACCAGCGGCTCATCGCGGGGTTCCTGGTGAACAAGTTCCGCGGCGACGTCGAGCTGCTGCGCCCCGGGCTGGACGAGCTCGCCGCGCTGACCGGCCGCCCCACGCTCGGCGTGCTGCCCTACGCCGACGAACTCTGGCTGGACGCCGAGGACTCGCTCGGCACCGTCGCCGACGCCCCGGTCGGCCGCCCCGCCCCGCCGCGCGGCCGGGAGTGGCTCGCGGTGGCCGCCATCCGGCTCCCGCGCATCTCCAACTCCACCGACGTGGAGGCGCTCGCCTGCGAGCCCGGTACCGCCGTGCGCTGGGTGACCGAGCCCTCCCGGCTCGCCGGCGCCGACCTGGTGGTGCTGCCCGGCAGCAAGGCCACCGTGGACGACCTGGCCTGGCTGCGCCGCACCGGCCTCGCCGACGCGCTGCGCACCCGGGCCGCCGAGGGCAAGCCGATCCTCGGGGTGTGTGGCGGGTACCAGATGCTCGGCCGCACGATCGTGGACCCGGTGGAGTCCGGCGCGGGCACGGTGCCCGGGCTCGGGCTGCTCGACCTCGAGGTCACCTTCGCCGACCCGAAGGTGCTGCGGCGCAGCGCCGGACGCGAGCGCGGCAGCGGAACGCCGGTGCACGGCTACGAAATCCACCACGGCCGGGTCACCCGCACCGGCGACCCCGCCTGGCTGGAGCTCGAGGGGCGGCCGGAGGGCAGTGTGCGCGGCGCGATCTGGGGCACCCACCTGCACGGGCTGCTGGAGTGCGACGAACTCCGGCGCGGCTGGCTGCGCGCCGTCGCCGCCGCGGCGGGCCGCACCGGCTTCGCACCCGCCACCGACGTCTCGGTGGCCGCGGTGCGCACCGCCCAGCTCGACCTGCTCGCCGACCTGGTGACCGAGCACGCCGACCTGCCCGCGCTGGAACGGCTGCTCGCCGACGGCCCGCCCGCCGGGCTCCCGGTGATCGGCAGCGGGCTCACCGCACCCTGTTGACGAACCGGGCATCGCGGACGGGGCGGCCGTGTAGCGTTTCGGGTCATGACAGCGCGGCAGATCACGGTCGGTGACCGCTCCTGGACGGTGCGGGTGGACGGCCCGGACTCCCGGCACACCGTGCTGCTGCTGCCGGACGCGGGCGCCCCGCCGGACGTCTTCGACGGCGTCTGCGCCCGGCTGCACGTCTCCGACCTGCGTACCGTCACCCCGGAGAGCGTCGAGGGGCTGGAGCCCGCCGATCTGCACGCGGTGCTCGACCAGCTGAGCGTGCCGTACACGCACGTCGCCGGGTACGGCCGCGGCGCCGAGCTGGCCTGGCGGCTCTGCGCCGGGCCCTTCGGCCGCTTCATCAGCCTGACGGTCGCCGACCGCGGCCACCCGGCGGGCGCCGACACCGAGGGCGCGGTCGCCGACGCGGCGGTGCGCCCGATGGAGCTGCCGGTGACCATGGTCGTCACCAAGCGCACCACCCGCGCGGTCGCCGACGGCTCCGGCCGCTTCGTCTACGGCGAGTTCCGGGTGGTCGAGCTGGACGTCGACGATGTCGCCGCCGAGGCCGGGCACGAGTTCGCGACCGAGATCGTGCTGCGCACCAGTCCCTGGTGAGCTAGTTCCGCCGGAAGGCGGCCAGCCAGTCCAGCCAGCTGTCCAGCTCGGCGAAGGCCTCGGCGCGCGGCTTCTCGCTCGACAGGAAGACGTCGTGCCGCGCGCCCTCGATCGGCACGATATTGGTGCGGTCGCCGAGGCAGCCGGACCAGCGCTGGATCTGCTCGACGTCGAGCACCGCGTCCGCCACGTCGATGGCCGGGCCGTACTCGCGGGCGAACTTGGTCAGCCGGGAGCGCAGGATGAGCGCGGGCACCCCGATGCTCAGCCCCCGGTGCAGCCGGGCGTGGCCGCGGCGGATGGCGCGCAGCCAGCCGAACCGCACCGGGAACCCGCTCAGCGGCTTCCAGTCCAGGTTGTACTCCCACTCCCCGGACACCGTGTGGTGCAGGCTGTCGCCGTAGGCGGTGATGGCGGGGGCGGGCAGCGCCGCGGTCTTGCGGAAGCGGCCGAGCACGTCGATCACCGGGGTGCCGACGCTGCGGTAGTAGGCCGGGCCCTGCAGGTCGAACCACGGGCTGTTCAGCACCAGCCCGATCACTCCAGCAGTCTGGGTGCCGGTGCGCGCGTGCAGCCGGTCCAGCCAGAGCGGCAGGATCAGCCCGCCGGTGGAGTGCGCCACCAGCAGCACCGGGGCGCCGGTCTCGGCGCGCACGATGCGCAGCGCCTCGTCCAGCTCGGCGTCGTAGGAGGCCAGGTCGGTGACGAAGTGCGGGCTCTGGCCGTCGCGCAGCGAGCGGCCGCACTTGCGCAGGTCGAGGGCGTAGAAGCGGTGGCCCCGGCCGGCGAAGTGCTCGGCCACGTGCTGCTGGAAGAAGTAGTCGGTGAAGCCGTGCAGGTAGAGCACGGCCGGCGTCTCCGTGTCAGCGGGGGTGGACGCGATCTCCTCGGGGCGGTAGCGCACCAGGGTGGCGAAGATCTCGCCCTCGCCGTCCGGGTCGGTGCCGAGCGGCAGGGTGCGCTGCTGGTAGTTCGTGCCGAGGACATCGGGCTGCCACTGCTCGCCGCCGGACGAGGCCCGCGCCGGGTCGAGCGAGGTTTCGTTCGTCACAGTGCCCAATCTATCGCGGTGCGGGCCCGCTGCCGAGCCCGGTCTACCGGGAGGTATCTATGTCACATTCGGCAGGTTCGCTGCGGGAACGCCGATTCCCGAGGTGCACAATTGGGCACAGGTGAACGGTGGGTAACCTCCAGCCGGAAGCCGCGGGCAACCGCGCAGAGTGACAAGGAAGTCGACACCCGTGCCGAATGCTGCTCAGACCCAGAAGACCGATGTCGTTCTCATCGGTGCAGGCATCATGAGTGCCACGCTCGGCGCACTGCTGCGGCAGTTGCAGCCCGAGTGGTCGATCTCGCTCTTCGAACGGCTGGACGCCGCCGCGGCCGAGAGCAGCGACCCGTGGAACAACGCGGGCACCGGCCACTCCGCGCTCTGCGAGCTGAACTACAGCCCGCAGAACCCCGACGGCACGGTCGACATCACCAAGGCCGTCGACATCAACGAGCGCTTCCAGGTCTCCCGCCAGTTCTGGTCCTACGGTGTGCAGAACGGCGTGCTCGGCGAGCCCTCCCGGTTCATCAACCCGATCCCGCACGTGAGCTTCGTGCACGGCGAAGACGATGTGCGCTACCTGCGCGCCCGCTACGACGCGCTGGCGCCGCACCCGCTCTTCGAGGGCATGGAGTACATCGACAGCCCCGACGAGTTCAGCCGCAGGCTGCCGCTCATGGCGCGCGGCCGCGACTTCTCCGACCCGGTCGCGCTGAACTGGACCGACGCCGGCACCGATATCGACTTCGGCGCGCTCACCAGCGAGCTCCTCGCCTACCTCGGCGGCTCCGGGGTCGACCTGGCCTTCGGGCACGAGGTGCTCGACCTCTCCAAGCAGTCCGACGGGCAGTGGCTGGTCCGGGTGCGCAATGTCCGCACCAGGCAGACCCGCACGCTGATCAGCCGCTTCGTCTTCGTCGGCGCGGGCGGCGGCGCGCTGCCGCTGCTGCAGAAGGCGGGGATCAAGGAGGCGAAGGGCTTCGGCGGCTTCCCGGTGAGCGGGCAGTTCCTGCGCAGCACCAACACCGGCCTCATCGAGCAGCACCACGCCAAGGTCTACGGCAAGGCGGCGGTCGGCGCCCCGCCCATGTCGGTGCCGCACCTGGACACCCGGGTCATCAAGGGCCGCCACGGCCTGCTCTTCGGCCCCTACGCGGGCTGGACCCCCAAGTTCCTCAAGGACGGCAAGAACACCGACCTGTTCAAGTCGATCCGCCCGGACAACCTGTTCTCCCTGCTCGGCGTCGGCGTCACCGAGCTGAGCCTGACCAAGTACCTGATCTCCGAGCTGCTCAAGTCCGAGGCGGGCCGGGTGGAGACGCTCGGCGAGTTCGTGCCGCGGGCGAAGGGCGCCGACTGGGAGCTCATCACCGCGGGGCAGCGCGTCCAGGTGATCCGGCGCAAGGGGATGGGCGGGGTGCTGGAGTTCGGCACCGCCGTGATCGCCGCGGCCGACGGCACCATCGCCGGGCTGCTCGGTGCCTCGCCGGGCGCCTCGACCGGTGTCAGCGCCATGATCGACGTGCTGCAGCGCTGCTTCCCGGCCGAGTACGAGGCCTGGACCCCCAAGCTGCGCGAGATGGTGCCCTCGCTCGGCGTCAAGCTCTCCGACAACCCGGAGCTGTTCCGCGAGGTCTGGAGCTGGACCAGCAAGACGCTGAACCTGGACACCGCCGGAGTCGCAACCCCCGCGCAGGTGTGATAGCAAGAGTCGATGATATCGACGGTTGCCCTGAAGCGGGCCTGGGCCCAGGATCTCGACACCGCCACCCTCTACGAGCTGCTGAAACTGCGCGTGGAGATCTTCGTGGTCGAGCAGAAGTGCGCGTACCCGGAGCTGGACGGCCGCGACCTGCTCCCGGAGACCAGGCACCTCTGGCTCGATGACGAGGGCACCGTCATCGCCACGCTCCGGCTGCTGGAGGAGCACGAGGGCGGCGTGAAGTCGTTCCGCATCGGGCGGCTCTGCACCGCCGTCGCCGCGCGCGGCCAGGGCTACACCACCCGGTTGCTGCAGGCCGCGCTGGCCGAGGTCGGCTCGCACGCGGTGCGGCTGAACGCGCAGAGCCACCTGGTCGAGCTGTACGCCAAGCACGGCTTCACCGCCGAGGGCCCGGAGTTCGTGGAGGACGGTATCCCGCACACCCCCATGCGGCGCGGGTGAGGTCGGCGCCGCCCGCTGGCCGGCGGCGCCCCCGCCGCGCCTAGAGTCGACGCCGTGTCGGTGTACCGGATGGAAGAGATCGAGACCCGGAATCCCGCCTCGATCGCCGAGGCGGGGTTCCCGTTCTCCGCGGTCGTCGGGCAGGAGCGGCTGCAGCTCGCGCTGATCCTGTGCGCGGTGCACCCCGGGATCGGCGGCGTGCTGGTGCGCGGCGAGAAGGGCACCGCCAAGTCGACCGTGGTGCGCGCGCTCGCGCAGCTGCTGCCGCCGGTGGTGGACGAGACCGGCTCGCGCCCGGCCCGGCTGGTCGAGCTGCCGGTCGGCGCCACCGAGGACCGGGTGGTCGGCTCGATCGACCTGGAGCGGGTGCTGCGCGACGGCGAGCAGGCGTTCCGCCCCGGGCTGCTGGCCGCCGCGCACCGCGGCGTGCTCTACGTGGACGAGGTCAACCTGCTGCACGACCACCTGGTCGACGTGCTGCTCGACGCCGCCGCCATGGGCCGGGTGCACATCGAGCGGGACGGCGTCTCGCACACCCATCCGGCGAAGTTCGTGCTGGTCGGCACCATGAACCCGGAGGAGGGGGAGCTGCGGCCGCAGCTGCTCGACCGGTTCGGGCTCACCGTCGACGTCGCCGCCTCCCGGCAGGTCGAGGTGCGAATGGCGGTGGTGCGCCGCCGGCTCGACTACGAGGCCGACCCGGCCGGGTTCGCCGCCCGCTACGCCGCCGCCGACCGCGCCGAGGCGCTGCGCATCCGCGATGCCGTCGACCGGCTCGTGCACGTGCGGCTCGATGACGCGGAGCTGCGCCGGATCGCCGCGCTCTGCGCCGCCTTCGACGTCGACGGGATGCGCGCGGACCTGGTGGTCGCGCGGACCGCCACCGCGCACGCGGCCTGGCGCGGGGCGGACGCCGTCACCGCGGAGGACGTGCGGGTGGCGGCGGAGCTGGCGCTGCCGCACCGGCGGCGGCGGGATCCGTTCGACGAGCCCGGGATCACCGAGGAGCAGTTGGACGAGGCCATGCGGGAGGCCGCCGCGGAGGTGGAGAAGGCGGGACCGGCCTCCGGTGCGGACGGGCCGGATTCCGCGGGCGGCGTGGCGGACCGTGCCGCGGGGCAGGGGTCCGCCGACGGGCGGGGTTCGGCAGACGGTGGTGGGCAGGGTTCGGAGGCTGCGGGCGATCCGCGCCGCGAGTCCGGTGACTCGGCCGCCGACGACCTGGGCACGAACCGTGCCGATGGTTCCGGCACGGAGGCGGCAGACGGTTCCGGCACCGATCCGGTCGACGGTCCCGGCAGCGATCCGGCCGATGGCTCCGGCTCCGATCCGGCCGACGGTGTCGGCTCCGACCCGGCGGACCGCTCCGGCCCCGGCCGGAAGCGCTCCGGCCCCGACGGCACCGACGACGACCCCGACTCCCCGCCGGACGGCCCCGGCTCCGGCTCCGGCTCCCGCGAGCAGCGCGCGGGCACCCCCGTTGCCGGGAAAATCACCGCTCCCCGCTGGGAGGTCCCCGGCATCGGCGAGGGCGCCCCCGGCCGCCGCTCCCGCGCGGAGAGCCGCCTCGGCCGCGTGGTCCGCCCCACCGCGACCACCGGAACCGGCCTGCACCTGCTCGGCACCGTCTTCGCCGCCGCCCCGCGGCAGCGCGCCCGCGGCCGGGTGACCGGCCCGCTGCGGCTGGCCCCGGAGGACCTGCGCGGCGCGCACCGCGAGGGCCGCGAGGGCAACCTGGTGATCTTCCTGGTCGACACCTCCGGCTCGATGGCCGCGCGCGACCGCATCGGCGCCGTCACCGGCGCCGTCGTGACCCTGCTGCGCGATGCCTACCAGCGCCGCGACAAGGTCGCGGTGCTCACCGTGCGGGGCAGCGCGGCCGAGCTGGTGCTGCCCCCCACCTCGTCGGTGGATATCGCGGTGCGCAGGCTGGCCGGGCTGCGCACCGGCGGCAAGACCCCGCTCGCGGCCGGGCTGCTCGCCGCCCGCACCCTGGTGGCCAGGGAGAAGGTGCGCGACCCGCGCCGCCGCCCGATGCTGGTGCTGCTCACCGACGGCAGGGCCACCGGCGGGGTGCAGCCGCTGCCGAGGGCCCGCGCCGCGGCCCGCGGGCTGGCCGCCGACCACGTCACCGCCATGGTGGTCGACTGCGAGCGCGGGATGGTCCGGCTCGGGCTGGCCGCCGAACTCGCCCGCGAACTCGGCGGCGGCTGCGTGCGGCTCGCCGAGCTCACCGGCGACGCCGTCGCGGGCGTCGTCCGCGCCGCCGCCTGACCCGTTCCGAAGGAGTTACCGTGCCGCAGGGCATTCCGGCCACCGTCCCGGACGACGGCCTCACCACCAGGCAGCGCCGCAATCAGCCGGTGCTCGCCGTGCACACCGGTCCGGGCAAGGGCAAGTCCACCGCCGCCTTCGGGATGGCGCTGCGTGCCTGGAACCAGGGCTTCGACCTCGCCGTCTTCCAGTTCGTGAAGAGCGCCAAGTGGAAGGTGGGCGAGGAGGCGGCCTTCCGCACCCTCGGCACGCTGCACGAGCAGACCGGGGCGGGTGCGCCGGTGGAGTGGCACAAGATGGGCGAGGGCTGGTCCTGGACCCGCAAGCTGGGCAGCGTCGACGATCACGCGGCGGCCGCGCTGGCCGGGTGGCGGGAGATCGCCCGGCGGCTCGCGGCCGAGCAGCACCGCTTCTACGTGCTCGACGAGTTCACCTACCCGCTCAAGTGGGGGTGGGTCGATGTGGACGAGGTGGTGCGCACGCTGGTCGAGCGGCCGGGGCAGCAGCATGTCGTGATCACCGGCCGGGACGCCCCGCAGGCGCTGCTGGACGCCGCCGACCTGGTCACCGAGATGACCAAGGTGCGGCATCCCATGGATGCCGGGCGCAAGGGGCAGCGGGGGATCGAATGGTGAGCGCCCGTTCGCGCAGCGCCGCTCGCCGCGGCCGCCCCTCGGTGCCGCGGTGAGCGGGGTTCCCGCTGTCGTGGTGGCCGCGCCCGCCTCGGGCAGCGGTAAGACCACGCTGGCCACCGGGCTGATCGGGGCGCTGCGGCGGGCCGGGCACCGGGTGGCGCCGTTCAAGGTGGGGCCGGACTACATCGACCCCGGGTACCACGGGCTGGCCGCCGGGCGGCCCGGGCGCAACCTGGACCCGGTGCTGGTCGGGGCCGGTCGGGTGCCCGCGCTGTACCGGCACGGGTCGCGCGGCTGCGACCTGGCCGTGGTCGAGGGCGTCATGGGGCTCTTCGACGGGCGCATCGACGAGGGCGCGGGGCCGATCGCGGAGGGGTCGACGGCGCAGGTCGCCGGGGTACTCGGGGCACCGGTGGTGCTGGTGGTCGACGCCCGCGGGCACAGCCAGTCGCTGGCCGCGCTGCTGCACGGCTTCGCCACCTACGACAGCGGGGTGCGGCTCGGCGGCGTCATTCTCAATCGGGTCGGCAGTGAGCGGCACGAGCAGGTGCTGCGCGCGGCCTGCGAGCGGGTCGGGCTGCCGGTGCTCGGCGCGCTGCCCCGGCTCGCGGAGCTCGAGCTGCCCTCCCGGCACCTCGGGCTCATCCCCGCCGTCGAGCACGGTGCCCCCGCGCACGCCGCGGTCGCGGCCATGACCGAGCTCGTCGCCGCGCACGTCGACCTCGCCGCCGTCGCCGCCCTCGCCGGTGCCACCGTCCCCGGCGCAGCCTGGGACCCGGCCGCCGCCCTGGCCGAAGCGACCGGCACCGCCGGCACCGAGCTCCCGCCGGGGGAGCGGCCCGTGGTGGCCGTGGCCGGTGGCCCCGCCTTCACCTTCGGCTACGCCGAGCACCGCGAACTGCTGGCGGCCGCGGGGGCGCGGGTCGAGGTGTTCGACCCGCTGCACGACCCGCTCCCGCCGGGCACGGCGGGGCTGGTGGTGCCCGGCGGCTTCCCGGAGGAGCACGCCGAGCGGCTGGCGGCGAACACCCCGCTGCTCGGCGAGGTCGCCGCGCTCGCCGCGGCCGGGCTCCCGGTGCACGCGGAGTGCGCCGGGCTGCTCTACCTGGCCCGCTCCCTGGACGGGCACCGCATGGCCGGGGTGATCGACGCCGACGCCGAGTTCGGCCCGCGGCTCACCCTCGGCTACCGCGATGCCGTCGCGCTCGCCGACTCCCCGCTCTGGCGGGCCGGGCAGCGGGTGCGCGGCCACGAATTCCACCGCACCCGGCTACTCCGCACCGGCGCCCCGGTGCGGGCCTGGGGCTGGCGCGGCAGCGACGGCCGCCCGGTCACCGAGGGCGCCGTCACCGGCGCAGTGCACGCCTCCTACCTGCACACCCACCCCGCCGGCGACCCCGCCGCCAGCGCCCGCTTCAGCACCGCCGCGGCGGCCTTCGCCGCCACCCGCATCGGTGCCTGAGCCGCTGACCGTCGGTATCGGGCTCCGGCCCGGAACGCCGGGCGCCGTGATCCTCGCCGCCCTCCGCGCAGTCCTCGGCGATCACGGGATCGCCCGCATCGCCACCCTGGACACCCGCGCGGCGGAGCCCGGCCCGCGGGAAGCGGCCGAGCGGCTCGGCGTCCCGCTCCGCGCCTGCACCGCGGCCGAGCTCGCCGCGGTCGCGGTGCCGAACCCCGGCCGGTACCCGAGCGTGGCCGAGGCCGCCGCCCTGCTCGCCGGCACCGGCCCCCTCGTGGTGCCGAAGACCCCGTACGGCGGCACCGTCACCGTCGCCGCCGCGCACTGACTACGGCGCCACCGACCCCAGATCGGCGAACCCGCTGGGATCGTGCCGCCCGATACTCGCGTGCTCGAACAACCCCCACCCCTCGGCCGCCCCGCACCGCGCCCGCGCCACGAAATCGCTGACGCCCCACGGCGCCCTGGCCACGATCTCCGGGTCGGTGAGGTCGTAGCGGCTGCTGGACGACCACCCCCGCCCCTTCCACTGCCCGTGCTGCCACTCCGGATCACCGCCGTACCCGCAGCCGACGTGCAGCGCGATCCCGGTCCCCACCTCCACCTCGATCGGCAGCGGCTTCCCGTCCGGCGTGGTCAGCTCCAGCAGCGCCCGCACCGGAGACCGTGTCCCGCTGCGGTATTCGACGGTGATGCGCGGCCAGCCGAGCTGCTCGACCCGCCCGCCCGGGAACACCCGCTGCGCGTCGTTCAGCGTGCGCCGCCCGTCCGGCAGCTCCTGCACGATCACCACCACGGCGAACTCCGGAAACCGCAGCGGCACGTAGAGCCACCAGAATCCGCCCGCCGATTCGGTGGCCGCGCGCCCGGCGGGTTCGGTCTCGCCGACCGGCCGGATGCCCCACGAGCGGTCCCTGGTGCCGGTCCACACCGCCGGGTCGACCGCGATCTCGGCGCCGTCCACCGCCAGCGTCCCCGCCCAGCTCCCCACCTGCGCGAAGCGGCTGGCGTCGAGCACCGGCCGCGGCCCGGCCAGCATGAGGTGCGGCTGCTCCTGCACGGCGGGGAAGGCGCCGGTCCAGGTGAGGTCGGCGGCGAGGTCGTCGTGCTCGCAGCGCAGCCGTAGCCGGTGCAGCGGCTCCAGCACCTCCAGCCGGATGCCGCCCGCCCCCTGCTCCAGCGAGCGCGGGCCCATGGCGTCGGAGAACCGCACCGTGCGCTGGGTGTCCCCGCGCCGCACGGTCAGGAACGCGTCCACCACACCGAGATTCGGGTAGGTGCCGAGCCCGGCGACCAGGAAGGTGCCCGCCCGGTCGTGCGCGTTCAGGTAGGAGCGGTCGTAGAAATTGCGGTCGCCGGTGTTCACCCTGGCGATCGGCAGCGGGGTCTGGTGGATGGGGTACTCGTCCAGCGGGCCCGGCGTGGCGGCGTAGTCGGTCACGGTCACTCCCAGCGATAGGTTCCGTCGAGCAGCGCCTCCAGGCTCGCCCGGTGCATGACGTAGTCGTCGCGGTCCTCGGTGTCGGTGTCCTCGCCGAAGTGGATCATCCTGCGCTTGATCCGCGCCATCACGATGGCGTGCCGCAGCGCCGCGTAGACCAGGTAGAAGTCGAGGTCGCGCACGGTGTGGCCGGTGCGGGACTCGTACTGCGCCACCACGTCCGCGCGGCGCAGGAAGTCCGGCAGCCCCGGCTGCTCGAAGCGCTCGGCGATGTCCTGGAAGAAGCGGTGGATGAAGATGACCCAGCCCAGGTCGACCTCGCGCGGCACGATCGCCGCCATCTCCCAGTCGAGCACGGCGAGCGGGCGCCACCCCTCCCAGATGATGTTGCCCGGCCTGGCATCGCCCCAGCAGAGCACCGCGGGGCCGGGGTCGGCGGGCCAGTGCGCGTCCAACCAGTCGAAGGCGCGCTCGATGATCGGGATGCGGTAGCCGTCGCCGGCCAGCGCCCAGTCGTACCAGGCGCGCTGGGCCCGCACGTGCGCGCGCAGCGGCTGGCCGGGGCCGACCGGCAGCCCGAAGCGGGCCTCCGGGTGCGGAATGGCGTGCACATCGGCGATCACCTCGACGGTGGCCCTGCCCACCTCGG
This sequence comes from Nocardia sp. NPDC050697, assembly GCF_040654395.1. Classification (NCBI taxonomy): domain Bacteria; kingdom Bacillati; phylum Actinomycetota; class Actinomycetes; order Mycobacteriales; family Nocardiaceae; genus Nocardia; species Nocardia sp. NPDC050697. Next base: position 265,155 of record NZ_JBFAHY010000009.1, on the reverse strand, counting down.
CGCGCTGCTCCGGGGTGGCGACGAAGAGCCAGCCGACGAAGACGTACGGCGGGTTGTCCGCCGGGACCAGCCCGTCCACCCGGCGCATGACGAAGAACGGCGAGCCGAGCGGCCCCGCGCTCTCCTCCAGCCACACCAGCGGCGGCACCGGGACCGGGCTCGCCGCGCCCACCTCGGCGATCACCCGGAACTGGGCGGCCAGGTCGTACTCGGGGAAGACCGGGAAGGCGGCGGCCTCCGGCGCCATCCTGGCCACGAACGAGCCGCCCTCGGCGCGGCCGTCGACGGTCCAGTGCGCGTCGAAGAGGATGGTGGTGCTGGACATGCCGCCGGATTCCGGGCGGCCGGTCACGGTCACGGTGGGCGGGTGGTCCGCGCTCACCCGCTCGTCCAGCCACGCCGTCAGCCGCGCGCCGAATCCGTCGAGATCGGCCGCGCTCACGGTCAATCGGTGTCGCTGCGTCGGGTCGGCCTCGTCGCCCATCCCGGTACCTCCTGCTCCCACGCCCCCGGCGGTGAATGTAACGTGTTCTAGTTGTGGCGTAGGGGGAAACGGGCAGAAATATCCGCCCAGCGGGGGAGCCGGAATGGGTGGCTTCCCGGAAGCGCGGCGCCGCCCCGCGGCCCTAGCGTCGGAGCCGTGCAGCAACAGACCACCTGGCATCCGCTGACCCGCATCGCCTTCCGCTTCGGCGTCGTCTACTTCGGCCTCTACCTGCTGCTGTTCGCGCAGATGCTGTACGTCTACGCGGGGATAGCCGCGCAGTGGCTCCCGGACAGCGCGGTGCTCTGGCAGATGCGGCTGGTGCAGGGCCCGGTGGCGTGGACCGGCCGCCACGTCTTCGATGCCGACGCGGTGCTGCGGGACAACGGCAGCGGCGACCAGACCGCCATCTGGGTGCAGCTCTTCCTGCACCTGGTCGTCGCCGCGGCGGCGGCCGCGATCTGGTCGGTGCTCGACCGCCGCCGCCCGGCCTACCCCGTGCTCTTCCGCTGGTTCACCGTGCTGCTGCGGCTGGCACTGGCCGGGCAGCTGCTGCTGTACGGCTTCGCCAAGGCGGTGCCGAACCAGATGCCGTTCCCCGCGCTGACCACGCTCATCACCCCCTACGGCGAGCAGCGGCTGATGGACGTGCTCTGGAACCAGGTCGGCGCCGCCCCGGCGTACGAGATCCTGCTCGGGCTGGCCGAGATCGCCGCCGGGCTGCTGCTGGTGCTGCCGCGCACGGCGACGCTCGGCGCCCTGCTCGGCGCGGTCTGCATGGCCCAGGTCTTCCTGCTCAACCTGACCTTCGACGTCCCGGTCAAGCTGCACTCCTGGCACCTGCTGCTCATCGCCGTCGTGCTGCTGCTCCCGCACCTGCGCGCGCTCGCCGACCTGTTCGTGCTCGGCAGGTCCGGCGACCCGGTGACCCCGCCGCCGCTCCTCGGCTCCCCGCGCGCGAACCGGATCGCGTTCGCGGTTCAGTTGCTGCTCATTGCCTGGCTGATCGCCGGGCAGGTGCAGGTGGCGGCGGACGGGTACCGGGAGTACGGCAACGGCACCCCGCGCCCGGAGCTGTACGGCATCTGGGAGGTCACCGACTTCGAGCTGGCCGGCACCGCGCTACCGCCGCTGCGCACCGACCCGGCGCGCTGGCACCGGCTGGTGATCGACACCGGCGGCGCCGCCTACCAGCGCATGGACGACACCCTGGTGCCGATTGCCGCCGAACTCGAGGCGGGCACCCTGGTGCTGACCGGCCCGGACCCGATCGCCCGCTTCACCGTCGAGCGCCCGGCCGCCGAGCTGCTCACCCTGCGCGGCGAGCTCGGCGGCGCCCCGGCCACGATCGCCCTGCGGCAGCGCGACCCGCACACCTTCCCCATGTACCACCCGCCGTTCCGCTGGGTGATCGACGAGGTGCACCGCTGACCACGGAACGCGCGCTCAGATGAGCGGCTTGTCCCGCCGCATGCGCCGGCGCGCGTCGGCCATCAGCCCCAGGCTGCCGCCGTGCCGCAGCGGCCGCGGGATGAAGCGGTTGACGAACCCGACGAAGACGAAGAGGTGCTCGAAGCGGCGCTGGTCGGCGGCGCTCCAGCGCAGCCCCATCTGCTCGCGGAAGTGCGGCGCGAGGAAGCCGGTGGTGAGGAACTTCAGCAGCCCGCGGAAGGGAATCCGGATGTACCAGTGGATCATCCGCAGGTTCAGCAGCGCGTCCAGGTAGTTGCGCACGTACTCGTCGAGCACCGCGTCCGCGCAGGCGCGCACCCAGTACTCGTCGAAGGCGGCGCGGGTGGGCGGCCACTGGTCCTCGGTGACCTGGAGCGTGGTGCCGAGCGTCGAGGTGGTGGCGTAGAAGGCCTCCCGCTGCTCGTCGTTCATCCGGCCGTTGAGCAGCTGGTAGGTGTCCTCGAAGCCGATGAAGAGGCAGGCCGCGACCCACAGCTGCAGCGTGCGGTCGAAGGCGTTGTACTTGACCGGCGCGCCCGGCTGCGAGCGCACCTGGCGGTGCGCGACGTTGATCGCCTCGCGCAGCGTGTTCCGCTCCTCCTCGGTGCCGAGGATGGCGACCGCGAGGTACTGCGTGGTGGTGCGGGCCCGCTTCCACGGGTGCTTCATCAGCGACCCGGACTCCACCCGGCTCTCCGCGACGCCGTACCCGACGCCCGGGTGCGCCATCTGCATCACCACGTTCGCGGCCGCCCCGGCGAACTGCCAGAAGTCGAGCGCGTCGGTGAGCGCGAGCGGCCGCTTGGTGAACGGGCGGTGCGCGCCGTGGATGGGGATACGCGTCCGCTCCAGCGTGAGCGCGCGGGCGGGCAGCGGTTCAGCGGCGGTCATCGGTCTCCTCGGGGTCGGGTACTACCGTGTATGTTATCGGTGATTCGCACTCCTGAGAAGCCGGATACCCGGCGTTTTAGTGGTGTTTCAGAACTTCGAAGCGGAATAAGTGTCGGGATGTTCTTCACAGATCGGCGAATCCGTGCGTACTATCGCAGCGGTCCGCCGCGGCGGAGAACGGAAGGAGCGGTACGTGCTCGCCAAGCTCGACCGGTTGTTGAGTTACGAGATGAAGGTGTCCGAGTTCATCGGGACGCTGATCATCCTGGGCATCCCCTACGGTGTCGTCGGGGTCGTCTGGAGCATCACCCACACCGCGCACCTGCGGACCATGCACGGCGTCGACGTGATCGTCTCGTTCCTCGGGTCGATCGTGTGCTGGCCGGTGCTGCTCTTCGCGAACGTGACGATGACGTGATGGCGCTGGTCTGGATCATCGACGTCGTCGTGATCCTGCTGAAGATCCTCGGCGGCCGGATCCGGGTGAACCCGGTGCTCCGGTTCGGCCTCTGGCTCGTCGTCCTGATCGGCGCCGCGGCCGCCGTGCTACTGCTCGGCATCCTGCTCGTCCTGCTGCAACGCGGCCTCACCGGGCAGGACCCGCTGCCCCTCCTTCCTCTCTGACAGAGCGAACAACGCGAAACATCCCAGCCCGAGTCTTTCACGTCAACCGGCTGTTTCGACTCCGCATGAGCGGAATCCGTATTAACATCCGCAGGGCTCCGGCAAGAAAGGCCAGCGTGACCATCACCCAGCGACCGGCCGGTCGTACCGATCTGGATCGGGCCTTCGACGACCTGCGCGGGCTGTGGCGCCGCCATCCGCAGCAGGCCCTGGAGACCCTGGGCAGGCAGGTGCTGCTGGGCCGGGACGCGCTGATCGGGCTCTTCGAGGCGATCATCCAGCGCCGCTTCCCGTACCAGGAGTTCATCAAGCAGTGCGCCTTCATGGTCGGCGTCTCCGCGGCGCCGACCGTGCTGGTCGCCATCCCGATCGCGGTGGTGGTCTCGATCCAGGTCGGCGCGCTGGTCAACCAGGTCGGCGCCACCACCTTCATCGGCGCGGTGGCCGGGCTCGGCATCATCCGGCAGGGCGCCCCGCTGGTGACCTCGCTGATGATCGCGGGCGCGGTGGGGTCGTCGATCTGCGCCGACCTCGGCTCGCGCACCATCCGGGAGGAGATCGACGCAATGAAGGTCATGGGCGTCGACCCGGTGCGCAGGCTGGTGGCGCCGCGGCTGGTGGCCGCGATCCTGGTGAGCATCCTGCTCTGCGGCTTCGTGGTCTTCGTCGGCTTCGCGACCGCCTACATGTTCAACGTCTACGCCCAGGACGGCACGCCCGGCTCCTTCATCGGCTCCTTCGCCTCCTTCGCGGTCGCCAACGACCTGATCGTGGCGCTGGTCAAGGCGGCGATCTTCGGGCTGCTCACCGCGATCATCGCCTGCGATATCGGGCTGCACACCAAGGGCGGGCCGGGCGGCGTCGCCAACTCGGTGAACTCCGCGGTGGTCACCTCGGCGCTGATGTTGTTCGCCACCAACGTGATTCTGACGCAGCTGTACAACACGCTTTTTCCCACGAAGGTGATCTGAGATGGGCAGCTCGTACACCCCGCCCGCGCTGCGCCCGCTGCGCCGCACCGGGCAGGCACTCGCCGTGCCCTACCGGGCCAATATGCGGCTCGGGCACCACGCGGTCACCTTCTTCGAGGCGCTGGCGGCGATCCCGTTCGTGCTGCGGCACTACCGCAAGGAGGTGCTCCGGCTCACCGCCGACGTGGGCTGGGGCAACGGCTCGCTGGTGGTCGGCGGCGGCACCGTCGGGGTGGTGATCATCCTCTGCGCCTTCGGCGGGCTGACCGTCGGCATGGAGTCGTACAACGCGCTGAACCTGCTCACCATGGGCCCGCTCACCGGTGCGATCTCCGGCTTCGCCACCACCCGCGAGCTGGCGCCGATCCTGGCGACGCTGGCCTTCGCCATCCAGGCCGGCTGCCGGTTCACCGCGCAGCTCGGCTCCATGCGCATCTCCGAGGAGATCGACGCGCTGGAATCCATCGCCATCCGGCCGCTGCCGTACCTGGTGACCACCCGGATGATCGCGGCGACGGTGACCATCGTCCCGCTCTACACCGTGGGGCTGGCCACCGCGTACCTGGCGACCAAGCTCTCCGTGCTGTTCCTCGGCGGCACCTCGGCGGGCACCTACGACCACTACTTCTTCCAGTTCCTGATCGGAACCGACGTCTTCTTCTCGGTGCTCAAGGTGGTGATCTTCGTGCTCATCGCGACCTTCGTGCAGTGCTACTACGGCTACACCGCCACCGGCGGCCCGGAGGGCGTCGGGGTGGCGGCCGGGCAGGCGATCAAGATGGTGATCGTTCTCATGGTGTTCGCGAATCTTGTTCTGACATTGGCGATCTGGGGCATCGACCCCGGTTTCCGGATCTCCGGGTAGGGGGGACGATGCTGCTCGATCCCAGCGGCCGCGGCCCCACCGCCGCCAAGCTCTCGATCGCCGGGCTGGCCATGACGCTGGCCGTGCTGCTCGTGCTGGCGCTGCTCGCGCTGCGCTACGAGGGCTACTTCGAGAAGAAGGTGCCGGTCACCGCGATGCTCACCAGCACAGGCGACGGGCTGCCCGCGCGCGCCGACGTGAAGTTCCGCGGCATGGTGGTCGGCACCGTCGACGCCGTCCAGGTGGTGGCGCGCGGGCAGAGCCAGCAGGCCCAGATCCACCTGAAGCCGGAGATCGCGGGCACCATCCCGGCCGACGTCACCGCGCGGGTGATCCCGAACAACCTCTTCGGCGTCACCGCCATCGAACTGGTCGACCAGGGCGGCAGCAGCGAGGGGCTGCGCTCCGGCGCCGTCATCCCGGAGGACACCGGCGAGGCGACCGTGCAGCTGCAGACCACGCTCACCGTGCTGCGCGACGTGCTGGAGAACATCCAGCCGGAGAAGCTGGGCCGGGTGCTGGCCACGCTCTCCGCCGCGCTCGACCCCGGCGCCCGCGCCCCCGGCTCCACCATCGAGCGGCTGGACCGCTGGATGACCGAGGTGCACGCCATCCCGGAGATCGGCGCGCTGCTCGGCGATCTGGGCCGGGCCACCACCGAGCTGAGCAAGTCGGCGCCGGAGCTGGTCGGCGTGCTCGCCGAATCGGTGACCACCGCGCGCACCCTCACCGAGCGCCGGGAGGGGCTGGTGAACCTGCTGGCCACCGCGGGCGGCGCGGTGGACTCGGTGAACGAGCTCTTCGCCGCCAACCCGGACTCCGCCAAGGAGCTGGTCCCCGGACTCTCCGCGCTGTTCGGCAGCCTGGCCGGCGACGCCGACACCATCCCGCTCGCCGTGCACAACCTGAACTACGCGCTACAGCAGCTGGAGGGGGTGTTCAGCTTCGGGCCGAGCAAGCAGATGGTCTGGAAGATGGACGTCAGCTTCACGCCGTTCCAGCAGTACACCGCCGCCGACTGCCCGCGCTACGGCGAGCTCGCCGGGCCGCGCTGCGGCGGGCCGACGGTCCCCGAGGTCGCGCCGGAGCAGGAGTACCCGGCCGCCATGCTGCCGCGCTGGCTCGATGCCGCAGGGCCGCCCCCGGTCACCGCGCCCGCCGTCCCCGCCGCACCGGCCGCGCAGCCGCTGATCCCGGGGCTGCCCGCGATCCCCGGGCTGCCGTCCATCCCCGGCCTCTTCGGGTTCCCCGGGGGTCCGACGCCCGGCGCCGCGGTGCCGGGCACCGTCCCCGGCGTGGCACCGGCGCCTTCCGCCACCGACGGCCTGACGCCCGGCGCCGAGCGGCCCGGCGCCACCGGGACCGGTGGGCCGGGTGCAGGGTCGCCCGACGGCGCGGCGCCCGACGGTCAGGGCTTCGGCCCGGCAGCGGATCGGCCCGCCGCGACGGTCCCCGGCGCACCGGGGACGGCCAAGCCGGTCGCCGCGACCGGCCCCCTGCGCCTGCGCGGCGTCGCCGCGGTCGCCGCGCTCACCGGCGGCAAACCCACTGCCGCGCAACTCCTCCTGCTCACCCCGCTGCTGGCCGGCGGCTCCCTGGAGATCACCGACGGAGGTGCGGCGTGAAGTCCGCCCGGGCCCTGGCCACCTTCAGCCTGTTCGCGGTGCTCGCCACCGTGCTCACCTACACCATCTGGTCGACGCTGCAGCGCTCGGTCTCCGGCGACACCGACGGCTACTCGGCGGTCTTCACCGACGTGCTCGGTGTGCGGGTCGGCGACGACGTGCGGATGGCGGGCGTGCGGGTCGGCCGGGTCGACGAGATCGACTTCGTGGACGGCTACCACGCCAAGATCGACTTCAGCATCCAGGACCGCCAGCACCTCACCACCACCACGAAGGCGCTGGTCCGCTACCAGAACCTGATCGGCCAGCGCTATATCGCGCTCATGCCGGGCACGGAGGCGGGCACCGAGCTGAAGCCGGGCGGCACCATCCCGCTGGAGCACACCGAGCCCTCGTTCGACGTCTCGGCGCTGCTCTCCGGCTTCGAGCCGCTCTTCCAGGTGCTGCAGCCGGACCAGGTGAACTCGCTCTCGGAGACGCTGATCCAGGCGCTGCAGGGCGACGGGGTCTCGCTGAGCGCGCTGGTCACCCAGGCCGCCGAGCTGGCGAGCACCTTCGGCGAGCGCGATGAGCTGCTCGGCGCGGTGATCGGCAACCTGAGCAGCGTGATGGCCGGGCTGGCCAACCGCACCGACGAGCTGGAGACGCTGATCACCCAGGCGAGGGCGCTGATGGACGCGCTCTACGAGCAGGGCGAGAACCTGAAGAGCTCGGTCGACCAGGTCGCCCGCTCCACCGACTCGCTGGTGAACCTGGTCGGCATGGTGCAGCCGGATCTGGCCCGCGCCCAGGACACCGCCACCACCGGCGTCGCGCTGCTGCTGCTCAACGGCGCCTCGCTGGACCGGGCCGCGGTCGAGCTGCCCGACTTCCTGAACGGCCTCGCGCGCTTCTCCGGCTACGGCGCCTACGGCAATGCCTACATCTGCCGCCTCGACGTCTCGCTCTGGGGCGTGCTGCTCCCGCCGGGGCTGGTCTCGCAGGTCGGCGGCGACTCACAATCGGAGGTGTGCCGATGAGGCTGCCGCGTTATCGGGACAACCGCTTCCTCTGGCTCGGCTTCGCCGCGGCCGCGGCGGTGGTGCTGCTGCTGGTCGGCTCCAGCGTGATCTCCCGGGCCCAGCTGGGCAGCAAGACCGTCGAGGTGGAGTTCGCCCAGGCCGCCGGGTTGCGTCCCGGCGCGACCGTCGACATCTCCGGCATCGAGGTCGGCGAGGTGCAGAAGGTCGAGCTGGAGGGGCAGAAGGTGGTCGCGGTGCTGCGCGTGCGCCGCGATATCGAGCTCGGCGCGGACGCGCACGCCACCATCGAGATGTCCACCATCCTCGGCAGGCTGCACATCGACCTGACGCCGGGCGACGGCAAGGGGCTGCCCGGCGACCGGATTCCGCTGAGCAACACCGCCGTGCCCTACAACCTGGCCAAGGTGATCCAGGACTCCCGCTACACCGCCTCCTTCGAGCGGATCGAGCGGATCGACCCGGGCAAGCTGCGCGAGGCGCTCGATCTGCTGACCCAGCAGATGGGGGAGTCGCCGCAGCTCACCGTGGCCGCGCTGGACAGCATCGGCTCGCTGGCCCGGGTGGTGAACAACCGCCGCGACGAGGTGGACACCCTGCTGAAGAGCATGGACCAGGTCTCGCAGCTGGTGGCCGACAACCGGAACAGCGTGCTGGTGCTGCTCACCCGCGGTGAGGCCATCGGCAACGCGGTGGCGCTGCGGCAGGACCTGCTGCGGCAACTACTCGACAACGTGGCGGCGCTCTCCGCGCTGCTGCAGGAGATGGGTGTGGAGAACAACGGCCAGTTCGGCCCGCTGATCGAGAACCTGAACACGATGACCGAGGGGCTGGAGAAGAACCGGGACAACCTGGACCGGCTCTACGAGATCATGCCGGTGGCGCTGCGCCAGTTCAACAATGTGGTCGGCAACGGGCCCTACGGCGACGTCTGGGCGCCGTGGCTGCTGCCGGACAACTGGCTCTGCTCCGCCCAGCTCGCACCGGGGTGCAACTGATGAAGAACACCGCGCACAGGCGCTTCGCCAGGTTCGCCGCGCTGGCCGTCGCCGCGCTCACCGCCGCGGGCTGCTCGCTGCTGCCGGACACCGTGAGCCGGCTGCCGGGGCAGTACCTCGGCGAACGCATCAAGGTCAGCGCCGATTTCGAGAGCGTGGCCGGGCTGTACGCCGGCAACGAGGTCGCGGTGCTCGGCGTCCCGGTCGGGCAGGTCGACACCGTCACCCCGCGCGGCTCCTACGTCGAGGTCACCATGTCGCTGGACGCCGGGGTGCAGGTGCCCGCCGACGCCATGGCGGCGCTCATCTCGCCGCAGCTCATCACCAACCGGCACGTCGAGCTGGCCCCCGCCTACAGCGGGGACGGCCCGACGCTGGCCGACGGCGACCACATCCCGATGGCCCGCACCAGGGTCCCGGTGGAGCTGGACCGCATCCTGGAGAACTTCGACCAGCTCGGCGCCGCGCTCAAGGGCGACAGCGAGGACGGCCCGCTGGCAAGCCGGGTGCTCTTCCCGCTGCTCGAGGGCAACGGCGACCGGCTCGCCGACACCCTCGAACAGCTCAGCTCGGCCTTCGAGGTGACGCTGGCCAACAAGGACCAGATCGCCACCACCATCGCCAAGCTGCAGGAGATCACCCAGGTGATCGCCGACAACGACTCCACCGTGCGGGATTTCAGCGGCAGGCTCACCGAGCTGGTCGCGCTGCTCGGCGAGCAGGCACCCGGGTTGCAGGCGGTGCTCACCCAGCTGAACGACTTCGTCACCAACACCGCGACGGTGGTGGGCGACAACCGGGATCAGCTGGCCGGGGCGATCACCCGCTTCGTCGAGATCGCCGCCCAGATGCGGGCCAATGCCCGCGGGCTGACCGAGATCGTCGACGTGACCCCGCTGACCTTCCAGAACATCTCCAACACGGTGAGCCGGGAGCACCGCGCGCTGCGGCTGCACGGCCTGCTGGACAAGGCGGCGCTCGACAGCGAGCAGCTCAGCCTCTTCTGCGAGCGGATCCAGATGCGGCTCGACGGCTGCCGCACCGGCAAACTCCAGGACATGGGGCCCGACTTCGGGCTCACCGCCGCGCTGCTGGGACTGACGAAATGAGGCGGGCCATGCTCCGCGCCGCCGCCGGCGCCACCGCGCTGAGCTTCGTGCTCACCGGCTGCTCGATCACCGTGGACGACGTCCCGATGCCGGAGCCCGGCATCGGCGGCCCCGGCTACACCATCCGCGCCGCCTTCCGGGACGCGCTGAACCTGCCGAACCGCGCGCACGTGCGGATCGGCGGCACCGATATCGGCGTCGTCAGCGCCATCCAGACCACGAACTTCGTGGCCGAGGTGACGATGGAGATCCGCGAGGACATCAAGCTGCCCGCGGGCACCACCGCGGAGCTGCGCCAGTCCACCCCGCTCGGCGACATCTACGTCGCCATGACGCTGCCCGCCGCGGCCAGCGGCGCCGGGCTGCTGGAGGCGGGCGACATCATCCCGGTGGAGCGCACCGCGGCAGGCGCCTCGGTGGAGGAGCTCATGCTCTCGGTGGCCATGCTGCTCAACGGCGGCGGGCTGAACCAGGCCGCGGAGATCACCGCCCAGATGAACTCCATGTTCGGCGGGCGCGCGCCGCAGCTGGCGCACCTGATCACCGAGATGACCGCGGTGATCGCGGCGCTGAACGCCCGCACCGGCGATATCGACGGGCTGCTCAACGGCGTCAACGCGCTCATGGGCGAGCTGGCCGCGCGCAAGGCCGAGCTCGGCCAGGCCGCGGACACCTTCCCCGACCTGCTCGGCCTGGTCGCCGAGAACAACAGGGACATCACCGGGCTGATCGACAAGGTCGCGGTGACCATGGCCGCGCTCGGCGACTTCTCGCAGACCAGCGGGCAGGATTTCGTCAGCCTCTTCGACAGCATCCAGCGGCTCATGACCGGCTTCACCCAGACCGGGGACGAGCTGAACCAGATGCTGGAGGGGCTGCACACCATCTACCCCTCGCTGATGACCTCGATCGAGGGGCCGACGCTCGCGGTCGCCGCCACCGTCTCCTACCTCAGCCTGGGCGCGCTCACCGACCCCACCGGCAGCAGGCTGCCGGACGGCACCGACATCCCCGCCTTCATCGGCAGCCTCACCCAGGTGCTGGAGAAGGTCATGGGCAGGCTGAACGGGCTGCCCGCGCCGCAGGAGGGCCCGCGATGAACATCCCGCTGTGGAACTGGCTGGTCCGCAATCGGATCGCCATCGCCAACCTCGGGCTGGTGCTGGTGCTGATCTTCGGCAGCGGCTACCTGGCGATCGCCATCATGCGGCTGGACCTGCTGCCCGCCCGCACCTACGCGGTCACCGTGCAGCTGCGCAACTCCGGCGGGCTGGCGGCGAACAACGACGTCACCTTCCGCGGCAGCCGGATCGGCAAGGTCACCGAGGTCAAGGTCGCCGGGGACGGGGTCGCCGCGGTGGCCGAGATCCAGTCCGGGGTGCGGATCCCGGTGGGCGGCACCGTCGCGGTGGGGCGGCTCTCCGCCGCCGGCGAGCAGTACCTGGACTTCCGCCCGGACACCGAGGGCGGGCCGTACCTCGGCGACGGCGCGCTGGTCGACGTCTCCCGCACCGACACCCCGGTGCCGGTGCAGTCGCTGCTGGTGAACCTGAGCGGGCTGATCGGCAGCCTGAACCCGGAGCGGCTCACGGTGATCGTGGACGAGCTGGACAAGGCGCTGCGCGGCGGCCCGGATCGGCTGCGCAACATGGTCTCCGGGATCAGCCAGGCGCTGGCCGGGCTGGACGGCATGCTGCCGCAGACCCAGCAGCTCATCCGCAACCTCGCGGTGATCGCCGACACCACCTCGCTGGCCCAGCCCGACCTCACCACCCTGACCACCGGCGCCGGCGCGCTCTTCCGCCAGCTCACCGCCGCCGACCAGGAGGTGAAGGACTTCCTCGACCTCGCGCCCGGGCAGCTCGCCACGCTCGGCGGGTTCATCGAGGAGACCCAGGACCCGATCACCAACCTGGTGACCAACTTCGTCGCCATCACCAGGGCCGCCAAGCTGCGCGCCCCCGCCATCGCCGCGCTCTTCCCCGCGCTCCGCGAAGGCAGTGAAGCGCTCGGCATTCCGGCGCACGACGGCGCCTTCCACACCCTGGTCGACCCGTGGCCGCGCCCCACCTGCGACTACGACACCATCCCGGTGGTGCCCACGCTGACCTCCACCGACACCAGGGTCCGGCTCTACAACTACTGTGTCACCAGCAACCCCGCGCTGCAGGTGCGCGGTTCGGCCAACGCGCCGCGCCCCAACGTCCCGGACAACGGCTCCGGCCCGCCGCCCGGCGTCACCGGCGACGAACTCTCCCGACCCATCCCCGGCAGATAGGACTCTCCCGCTCATGAGCGACCCGACCGACAAGGACGCCGTCCCCGCCGAAGGCGCTAACTCGGCCGCCGCCGAGGAGAAGCCGGCCCCTTCCGAAGTGCCCGCTGCCGCGCAGAAGCCGGCCGCCTCTGAGACTCCGCGCGCCGTCGCGTCGCCGACGGCAGGCGCAGCCGCCGGAGGCGACGCGACGCGCGCGAAAACCTCTACTGCCGAGGCCGAAGGCGAGTCGTCCACGACGGCGGGCGAGCCCGGGCGCAAACTCTCCCGCCCGGTAATCGCCCTCGCGGCGGCCGCGGTACTCCTGGTCGCCGCCATCGCCACGAGCATCACCCTGTTCATCCAGAACAGCAACCACACCGCCCTGGAGGACGCCAGGGCGGAGGCGCAAGCAGCCGCCTGCACCTACGCCCCGGTCCTCGCGGAGTACGACGCCAAGAACCTGGACGCCTACTTCCAAGGCGTCCTGGACGGCGCCACCGGCGACTGGAAGCAGCAGTTCGCCGACACCAGCAAGGAACTCCGCGACGTCCTCTCCAAGGGCGAGGTCATCTCCAAGGCCGACGACGTCCAGTGCGCCATCAAGTCCGCCGACGAGACTTCGGCCGAGGCGATCGTGGTGATCGGCCAGACCATCACCTCACTCGGCACCCAGGGCAAACCGGCCCCCGGGCAACTGTCGATGGTCATGCGGCTGCAGAAGATCGACGGCCGCTGGCTGGTGAACAACGTCAACTCCCCGCTGGCGCCGAATCAACCCTGATCGGCCGCCGACCCGAGCAGGATCACCCGCATCAGGTGCACCACCCGTGCCCTGGTGCACTCCGGGTGCTCCGGCCCCATCCACTGCCCGAGGTCGACCACCAGCGCCAGCGCCGCGTGCACCAGCACCCTGGCCTGCGCCGCGCTCAACCCGGAGCGCACCGCCGTCACCAGCTTGGCCCACTCCTCGACATTGAGCCGCTGGATATTGCGCAGCGTGGTGCGGTCGGCCGCGGGCACGTTCCCGATCTCGGCGTAGTAGACGAAGGTCAGCTCACGCTCGGCGAACGACCCGTCCACATACAGCTCGATCAGCCGGGTGAGCGCCGCCCCCGGCCCGTCGGTGCCCGCGATGGCGGGCCCGATGGCCGCCGACACCCGGTCCGCCGCGCGCCGGAAGGCGGCGGCGAGCAGATCGCCCTTGCTGCGGTAGAAGCGGTACACCGCCGAGGAGGCGGGCAGCCCGGAGGCCGCCGCGATGTCCTCCACGCTCACCCCGGGGTACCCGCGCACGTGGAACAGCTCCACCGCCTTCTGCAGCACCACCTCGTGGGTGAAGGTGGCGGCGGGCGGCGGCGGCGTGCGCTCCTCGGCGGTCGCCGCGGGCAGCGTGCACCCGGCGATGTCCCGGCAGGCGCCGGCCAGTAGCGCGGTGAGCGGCCGGGTCGGCACCGCCACCCGGTGGTCGGAGATACTGCCGATCACGCTCATCACCGCGCCGGTGAGCACCGCCCGCTCGGCGACCGCCAGCCCGGGCCGCAGCTCCGCGATCCGCTCCCGGATGGCGGAATCGGTCGCCGCCATCTGCGCGACCAGCGTGCGCCGGTCCTCCTCCTCCAGGTAGCGGTGCTGCCAGCGCAGCAGCGCCCCGCGCCGCCGGTTGGTGATGGAGACCGCGAGCAGCGCCTCGAACACGTGCGCGCAGCGCTGCTCCGCGTCCCAGTCCACCGCCTCCGGCGGCAGCCGCACCGCCTCCTCGCTGATCCCGCTGAGCCGCAGCGCCTCCTGCCGGAAGAGCGCGTACTTGCTCGGGTAGTGCCGGTAGAGCGCGGTGGAGGTGATGTCCAGCCGGGTCGCGATCTCCTCCATGCTCACACCGTGGTAGCCGTGCGCGCCGAACGCCTCGGCGGAGACGTTCGCGATCTGTGCCCGGCGATCCGCGGGCCTGCGCCGCACCGGCCGGTCCACCGGTGCCTCCCCCGCTCGCGTCGAGCGCCGGTTACCAGCAGCCATATCGGCGAGACTATCCGAGAACGGGGCCGCCCACGGCACTTGCGAAGTGCTCGTGACCGGAATGAACCGCAGATCACACACGGCCGAACTGATCAGGACATAAGTCCAGCAGTGATATCCGAATTTCGCGTAACTTATCCGGCTGTGGGAACGATAGGCGTCGTCGGCGCCGGGGTGCCCACCGGTCGGTTCCCCGAGGCTCCGTAGGCTGGCACCTCGTGTCCGATACTCCTACCGATGCCGGCGATCCGAACTACCTCGTCGGGCTGGACCTGAACGGGCGGCGCGTCGTCGTGGTCGGCGGCGGGTCGGTGGCCCAGCGCAGGCTGGGGCTGCTCATCGCCTCCGGTGCCGAGGTGCACGTCGTCAGCCGCGCGGTCACCCCGGCCGTCGAGGGGATGGCGAGCGCCGGGCAGCTCACCCTGGAGCTGCGCGACTACGCCGACGGCGACCTGGACGGCGCCTGGTACGCCATCGCCTGCACCGACGAGCCGGAGACCAATGCCGCCATCGTGGCCGAGGCCACCCGGCGCCGCGTCTTCTGCGTGCGCGCCGATATCGCGCGGCTCGGCACCGCCGTCACCCCCGCCACCGCGCGCTACGACGGGCTCAGCCTCGGCGTGCTGGCCGGTGGCGCGCACCGGCGCTCGGCCGCGGTGCGCAGCGCGCTGCTGGAGGCGCTGCAGTCCGGCGTGGTCACCGACGACTCCGACCCGGTGGTGCCCGGCGTCGCGCTGGTCGGCGGCGGGCCCGGCGACCCCGACCTGATCACCGTGCGCGGCCGCAGGCTGCTCGCCAGGGCCGACCTGGTGGTCGCCGACCGGCTCGCCCCGCCGGAGCTGCTCGCCGAGCTCGGCCCCGAGGTCGAGGTGATCGACGCCGCCAAGATCCCGTACGGCCGGTCCATGGCGCAGGAGGCGATCAACCAGGCCCTGATCGACGGGGCGAAGGCGGGCAAGTTCGTGGTCCGGCTCAAGGGCGGCGACCCGTACGTCTTCGGCCGCGGCTACGAGGAGCTGGAGGCCTGCGTCGAGGCCGGGGTCGCGGTGACCGTCGTGCCCGGCATCACCAGCCCCATCTCGGTCCCCGCCGCCGCGGGCATCCCGGTGACGCACCGCGGCGTCACCCACGAGTTCGTCGTGGTCAGCGGCCACCTGGCCCCCGACCACCCGGACTCCCTGGTCGACTGGCCCGCGCTGGCCACCCTGCGCGGCACGCTCGTGCTCATGATGGCGGTCGAGCGGCTGGACCGCTTCGCCGCCGCGCTGCTCGACGGCGGCCGCCCCGCCGACACCCCCGCCGCCGTGATCCAGGAGGGCACGCTGCGCACCCAGCGGGTGCTGCGCGCCGACCTCGGCAGCGTGGCCGAGCGGGTCAAGGCGGAGGGCATCCGGCCCCCGGCGATTGTCGTCATCGGCCCGACGGCCGGCTTCGGGTCGAGCGCCGGGTAGGCGCCGCCGCCGCGGCCCCGGCCCGTTTTCCGGGTCGCCGCGCAGGTCACGCGGCGGCCGGGCCGAGGCTCCGCGACCCCCGGCCCGGGAAGTGTCTGTGACGCGATGACCTACAGTGGCCGGGTGCTGAGAGATCCAGCGGTATCCCCGCACTACCCGGTGACCGGGCGCGCCTTCGGGCTCGCCATCCTGGTACTGAGCGGTTTGCAGCTCATGGTGGTGCTGGACGGAACGGTCGTGATCTTCGCGCTACCCCGGCTGCAGGAGGAGATGGGGCTCTCCAGCGCGGGCAGCGCCTGGACCGTCACCTCCTACGGCTTGACCTTCGCCGGCTTGATGCTGCTCGGCGGCCGTCTGGGTGACTCCTTCGGCCGCAAGCGCATGCTGATCAGCGGCGTCGCGGTCTTCACCATCGCCTCGCTGCTCTGCGGCCTGGCCCAGGCCGAGTGGATGCTGCTCACCGCCCGCGCCCTGCAGGGCGCCGGCGCCGCCATCGCGGCCCCGACCGCGTTCGCCCTGGTCGCCACCACCTTCGCCCCCGGCAAGGCGCGCAACCAGGCGGTCGCCATCCTCGGCTCCATGGTCGGCGTCGGCTCGGTCGGCGGCCTGGTGGTCGGCGGCGCGCTCACCGAGGTCTCCTGGCGCTGGATCTTCCTGATCAACGTGCCGATCGGCGCCCTGATCATCGCCGGCGCCGTCGTCACCCTCTCCGACACCGCGCACCGGCGCACCACCCTCGACGTGCGCGGCGCGCTGCTCGGCACCATCGCCTGCGCCGCCATCGTCTTCGGCGCCACCGAGGGCCCGCAGCTCGGCTGGGACAGCCCCTGGATCATCGGCGCCCTCGTCGGCGGGCTGCTGCTGCTCATCGTCTTCGTCCTGCTGGAACGCCGCGTCGACTCCCCCCTGCTGCCCTGGTCGCTCTTCGACCGCCGCGACCGCGTCGCCACCTTCCTGCTCATCTTCCTGGCCGGCGGCATGCTCGGCGCGATGACGTACTTCGTCGCCCAGTTCCTGCAGAACGTGCTCGGCTACAGCCCGCTCACCGCCGGCCTCGCCGCCATCCCGTTCACCGTCGGCATCGGCATCGGCGGCGCGCTCGCCTCCAAGCTCGCGCTTTTAGTTGCCCCGCGCTGGCTGCTGCTGGTCGCCAGCGCCATCCTCGCCTGCGGTCTCGCCTTTGCCTCCACGTTGAAGGGCGACGTCGAGTACTTCACGATTCTGCTGCCCCTGCTCATCGTGATCGGCTTCGGCGTCGGCGTCGCCATGGTGCTGGCCCCGATCTGCGTCCTGGTCGGCGTGCCCGCGGCCGATATCGGCCCGCTCGCCGCCGTCGGGCAGATGTTCATGAACCTCGCCACGCCTATCGCCATCGGGCTGTTCAGCCCCATCGCCGCCTCCCGCACGCTCGCCGTCGGCGGGGTGGTCGGGGTGCCGGCTACCGAGATGACCGAGGCCGAGATCGACGCGCTCGGCAATGGCTACACCCTCGTCCTCTTCTGCTGCGCGCTCCTGGCCCTGCTCATCGGTGCGGTGGCGTTGACGTTGCGGTACACGCCCGCGCAGTTGGCCGAGGCGCAGCATGCGGAGAAAGAAGCGCAACAAGCGTGAACGGTTCTCCTGGGGGAAGCGCGTGCGGTCGCTCCCGCCGGTCGGCTGACGTAGCACTGCCCCGGGACGGTCGCGGCTCACTGCGAGGTCAGCTCCCATTCGCCGAGCCAGCTGGATCGGTCGTGGCTCGTTGCACCGTAATTCATCGTTGCGCAGCAGAATAGCGATCGAATACGAGAGGGACCCGGGAGCTTGGCCTGCTCCCGGGCCCCGGAAATGAGTCGCCCCGTGCCTGCCCCGGCACCCACGGCCGGATCATGGTGACTGCGACGTGCCCTTCCATTGGACCACCTCGGTAGGAGAACACCGAGAACCGGATTCGAACCGGCACCCCGTCGCCGTGCGTCCGGGCCGCGGGGCCGGGGCAAGGGCGACGAATACTCGTGCTGGAGCGAGAGTCTGAACTTGAGAGTCAGGCTGATCGATCAGCGTGAGTTTCTGCGCTCAGGGAGCGCATCCCCCCGCTCGCGACGGGGGAGTTCGTGGGTCAGCGGAACAGGTAGCGGAAGACGGCGTCGCCGGTGCGGCGCTCCGCCACCTCGGCGCCATTGGCCTCCTCGCGCGCGAACTGCACCGCCTCGCGCAGCGTCTCGACCCGCTGCACCAGCTCGTTCACCCGCCGCGCGGGGAGCGCGCCGGAGAACTTCACCGTGGACAAGTTACCAAAGGGGTACCACCGGCGTAAGCTGGGCTTATGCCGTTGAATCCCAGTGACTTTCGCGATCTCGTCGCCGTTGTGTACGCCCGCGTCTCGCAGGACAAGAACAAGAATCTGTCGGTGCCTGCGCAGATCGAGTGGGCAGAACAGCAGTGCGGGCGGTTCGAGTGGCCGATTGCCAAGGTCATCGCCGACACGGATATCGGCGCTACTCGGCACAGCTTGAAGGAGCGGCAGGGGTACCGGGAACTGCCTGAGCACCTCGTGCCGGGGCGGGGGGAGCCGCGTCGGGTGCTCGTTACGCGGTCGAGTTCGCGTGCCAACCGCAAGCTCGGGGACTTCGCGATTCTGCGGGATCTGTGCGCGGAGCACGGAACGTACTGGTTCAGCGGCGGGCAGCTCTACGACCTCGACAACCCGCAGGATCGGCGAATCCTCGCAGCGGAGGCGGTGGAGAACGAGTTCGGACCGGAACAGAGCCGCTTCGACTCCATGCAGCAGCTCAGCCGCAATTTCGCGGAGGGCAAGCCGCACAGCCGGGAAGCGTTCGGGTACCGCATCGTCTACAACCGGGGTGTTGCGGTGGCACGGGAGATCGATGAGGCCAAAGCAAGCGTCGTGCGGGAGATGGTGGCGCGTGCGCTGGCTGCGGAGTCGCTGCACAGCATTGCCCGATGGTTGACCGACAGCCGGATTCCGGTGCCCACTGCCGATATGGCGATGCCGTGCCGCCGTTGCTCGGTGACCAGCGGCCGGAAGGTACTCGAGGCGGTAGACCGCCGCGAATGCGGATGCGACCAGGGATGGCGAACCGAGTGGAAGCACACGACCGTGCGCAAAGTGCTGCTCAGTCCTACCATCGCGGGTCTGCGAGCTCACAAGAGCCCCACGACCGGCGAAGTCACGACCACTGCCGCCGTGTGGGAACCGATTATCCCGATCGAAGACCATCACCGATTGCTCGCGATGGCACAAGACCCTAAGCGCCGCAACGCAAGCCGAGGCAACGCGCCTCGTTGGCTCCTGTCGGGAATTCTGCGCTGCGGAAAGTGCGAGCAGCGACGACTCAGGTCGAAAATGGCCGGGCCCGACCGCCCACGTAACTACGTTTGCGAAAGTTACTGCGTGTCGCGCAACGCGGAACTTGTCGATGACCTCGTGCAAGAGACCGTGCTGCGCAAGCTGGAAGACCCCGCGCTGCTCGAAGCCCTCCGACGCACCGATGCCGAGAGCGAGAGTCTTTCGGCCGAGGCGAAGCGGCTGCGCGACGCCTATGAGAAGTGGATTGCCGAAGCACTCGACGCCGAGCTTTCGCCGCTCGAAATCAAGGGGTACAAGGATCGGAAGTTGCCCGCCGTCAGGGCCGCCGAGACTCGCGCCAACGCGGCCATGCCGATGCCTCATGTTGTCGCCGTGGCAGGCCCGAACGCCCGCGAAGTGTGGCACGACGAGGCGCAGACACCGTTGCCGATGAAGCGCGACATCATCCGCTCCCTGCTGGCGATCACGATCAACCCAGCCGGGAAGAAGCACGAATTCGGCGGCTCCGCTGGCGTCGAGACCATCGATATCCAACCACTGGTCGCCTGAGCCCTGTCACTGCTGGCCGGCCGATTCAGCGGAACTCGTACCGGCGTCCGTACCCGATTGCCGGACGCGGCGCGCGCCTTCCCACCATCGGCGCAGTACCGCCAGCTGATCGGCCGTCAGCGGCCCGGAGAGCCGTTGCTGTACCTCGTCCAGGTAGGCAAGCTCATCGGCGCTCCAGACGCGCTGTCGGGGTCCTTCTGTCCGTGGCCGCTGCCCCATCACACATCTCCACGCCCAGGATCAGCCGAACCCCCGATTGCCGAACAAATCGGGGGTGGTGGCGGCGGGTCGGCTATGGCGGACAGGGCACGGTCGTATTCGAGCCGCCACGCGGTGCGTTCCTTGATCGCGGCCAGCAGCAGACGGGACCGGGACGGGATGCGGGTTCCAGGGGCGATGGTGGACCAGGTGAACCGGTTCGGGTCGGGTGCGGGTTTGTCGATGCCGATCGCGGCCAGGACCCCGCGCACGAACGCGGCCCGGTCGGCTTTGTGGTCCCCGAGGGTCTTCCCGGTCCAGCGCTTCGAGCACAGCACCCGCCGCCCCGGCAGCCCGAGCGTCGACCGGCGATGCGCACGGCCCTTGCACCGGCCGGGTTCCATCCGCCGCGTGGCGCCCTTGGGAACGATGCCGTAGGCGAGCCAGACAGCGCACCGCGGGCTGCACGGGGTCGCGCAGAGCGCCTGGTGTAATCGGTCGTAGTGGGCGTGCTGGCGCGGTGACGCGCCTTCGAGGGTTTCGCCCACCGATTTCGTGAGGTACTTGCACAGGTAGCCGATATGGCGGTCGGCTTCCGGCGTCCCGGCAAGGATGCCCTTGTAGTGCACCTGCACCCCGAAGCGGGCCACGTGCGCCGGATTGTCGTCGTCGCCGATGGCGTCCACGGCCTCATCCCAGGACGGCAAGGGTTCGCGGGTGTCGGGGTCGAGGAACGTGGCCGAATCGTGGTCCCAGACCGGCCGGGCGTCGTCTCGCCCGTAGACGACCCGGTCCGGGGTCGGCCACCAGATATTGCGGTAGGTCGCCCGAGTCACTTCCCGGATCACCTCACGCGGGACGGTGCCGCGCAGGGCGAGGTGGATATGCGGGGCACCCCGGCGTTGGGGCTCGACGGCGGCGAAGTACTGGATTTCCCAGCCGATGACCCGGCGAAGGTTCTGAATCCAGCGATCCACCAGCGCGGCGAAGCTCACCGCGTCCCAGGCCGCCCGCGCGTAGTCGTAGCGGTCGGGATCGAGGGGTGTCCCGTCGTCGCGGTGGACCGGGCCGTAGGAGTCGAGGGTGAGGGTGATGAACATGGAAGGCCGGAACCGGCCCGCGTACTCACGCCCGATGCTGCGGGACTTATCCACGGGCTGGCGCGGCAGGTCGGTTACATCGTCACGCCGCCGGGTGGAGCGGTGCCGCCGCGCCGCCGGTTCGTCCGGGTCGCCGTCTCCGTCGTCGTGGTCAGAACCGGGGTCGGGCAGTGGGGGTGTCTTACCACGCATACCCAGCGTTGAGAGTTCGGTATCGACCCATGCGATTTCGGCCGCCAGCTCGGACCTATCCGAGTTTCGTTGTTCCTCAACAGCTTCGGTGTATTCGCCGAGTAGATCGGCACGGTAGGCGATCAGGTGTTCCTGATCGGGGTGCGGGGCGCGCGGGGCGGTGTCGGGTTCGGTGTCCAGGTGCCAGCCTTCCCGGCATTGCATCATCCGCAGCCGCTGTGACTTGCGCGCGCACGGGCGGCACACCGATTCCAGGGTCGCGCCGCAGGGCACGGGGATGAACTCGTGGCGTCCGGTGGTGGTGTCGATGCGTTTGAGCACCATCGGGCGCACACACACGCCGTTCTTCTCGGCCAGCGACAGCGCGATGTCGTCGAAGTCGGGCAGATTGCGCCGCAACTCCTCCTCGCTCGCCTTGACCGTGGGTGGCAGGACCAGCCGGGCATCGTGGCCGACCATAGGGGGGTTCTCCTGTTCCGTCGCGGGGGAGGCGCGGCACCGGCCCAGAGGAGAGCCGATGCCGCGCCGAGGGTCGAGCTGGAAAGCGGCTGATAGCCGTTGTGCCGGATCAGAATTAGAGAGATGTGGACCGCTGCCGGTTCAGCGTCCGGGGGCGCTCGCGTCGCGCCGGGAAGTCAGGAGAGGAAGTCAGTGGGGCGCTCGTATCGCGCCGGGGAAGTTATCAAGAATATGCGCTTGTCCGCGCTCAAATATGTTGTGTCAGTGCATTTTTGAAAGCGCTCAGTGTGCGCCGCAGAGGATCAGAGGGTGTCTGTGTCGCGGATGTCGGCATCAGCCGAGCAGTGGTTTACCCGAGGTGTCGCGGCCGTCGCCACGGTCGGCGGGCGGGTAGGTGCGCATGATCCACCGGATATCCTCGTCGTCCACCCAGTAGGCCCGCACACGCACGATGTCGGTCGAGGACTCGTGTTCGACGTAGCCGACGCCAGGGGTGTCCTCGGGAATCTCGTCGCACAGCGCGCCACGATCGCGCCCGGTCTGGCCGAACACCATGTTCGGTTGCGTCGGCTCGGCCATACGCAGCCCGATCCGGTACGGGTAGAGCTGGCGCTGTTCGAGCACGTCCTTGCTGGGGTCTTGCAGGCAGCCCACGACAGGGATCGCCATTGCGCGGGACTGGGTGAGCACGATCCCCATGTAGCGCAAGATCGCGTCCTTGAGCTTGCGATCGGAGTAGTAGGCGGTCAGGCTCGCCGCCTCGTCCACGATCACCAACACCAGCGGCTCAGCCGGACTCGGGGTGAGCTTGCGGGCGAACCGGTCCATGTAGACCTGCCCGCGCGCCTGGACCAGCTCGGCGGCGTCCTTGAAGATCGATAACGCCTGCTCCCCGTTGTCGTAGGCGAACCGGGCGAACCACTTACGCGCGGCCCCGAACTCGGCACCACCCTTCGGGTCGATCACCCACAACACCACCGACCCGTCCTGGATCGCAGGGCCGAGCGCGGCGATCAACGACCACACCACCGACCCCTTACCCGCGCCCATCATGCCCGCGACCAGGATCTGATTGCCGAGCAGCTTGATCCGCCACGGCGCACCCAGCTCGGTCACGCCGACCTCCAGCGATGTCAGATCGCAGGTTTTCGCCTTCACGCGGGGCAGCGGAATCGGCTCGGTGAGGATGTCGGTGTGGATGACCTCGAGGCGCACGAACCCGGATTTCGTGGCGGTGCGGACCCGGACCCCGATCGCGCCGAAGGCGTTGCGTAGGGCGTCGGTTTGCTTGGCCCAGTGGGCGACGGTCTGCCCGCCGACCATCTTGATCAGCAGCTCATCGGCAACGTCCCCGATCGACACTTTCGCCAGCGCCGGAGTGAGCACCTGAGTGTTCAGGACCGCATTCAGCCCCGCCAGCGCGGTCAGCGAATCCCAAGGTGCCCGGTACCGCTTCCATGCCAGCCAGCGCGACCGCATCCGGCCCCACACCCAGCGCCGCCAGCTCCCCGGCCACCAAGCCCACCACAGCACCCACGCCGCTACCGAGCCGACCACGACCGCGGTTCCGGCCGGCCAGCCCAGATACCACCACGCCGCACCGGCCGCGACCAGCGGTAACGTCAGCATCGGGAACAACACCGCCCACCACAGCACGACCAGGGCCAAACGGAGCAGCAGGATCAGCAACTCCATGAACTGCTCGGCAATACCGTCGAACAAGGTGTTGCCCGCCGGGGGCTTCTCATAGTCCGCTGTACGTGCCATCAGCGGCCACCTTCCTTTCCTCTCTTGGTTGAACTGCGAAATCTGTTGTCACGCAGCACATTCGATTTCCCTTCTCGTGTGAAGGTCGAGCGGGGTGCCCCCACCGGCCGAGACCGCGTGAACGCCGCAACGCTCGGTGACGGTCTCGGCCGATGGAAGGCATGTCCCGGCCGCTCAGGACGTCTTGCTCGCCGAGCCCGAGCCGGAGCCCGACGCGGACGCCGGACCCGAGGACTTGCCCGAAGCGGGCGAGGCGGGCGGGGTGGGCGAGGTGCCCGGCAGCGGGACGTAACCGGTCGCCCAGAACGCCCAGCCGAGACTCTTGTTCAGCCCCGAGGTCATCAATCGGGGCTGCACGGTCATCCCGGTCAGCGCGACCCTGTACATATCCGGATCGGCATCAGCAGCCATTAGCGGCACCGGCTCGGTGTCGGACAGGATCAGCACCGGGAAACTCGCCTTGTTTCGCTCGAGCAGCGGATCGGTCACGGTGATCTGCCACACCAGCACCCCCGTCTGCTCGTCATGTTCCTGCGGCAGCACGCGGTTGCGGTCATCGGAGTAGGGCCGCTTGATCTCCACCGGCCCGACCTGGTAGAGCCCGCGCGGGAAGTACGCCGCGAACTCGATCGGGAACCGATGCCTACGCCGCTTATCGAGCAGCCGCTTACGTTCTTCGGGAGTCAAACGCTCCACGATGTACCTCACTTCAGAAGATGGGTTCAGTGCTTGAATGACCCGCACGATGCGGGAGCGCTCCGTGCGCGAATCGGGGCGGATCAGCCCAGCGGGAGGCCCACGACCTCCACCGCAGCCGACACACTCAGGCAACGAAAGCCAGCCGACACACCAGGGGCGAGCCTGTGAACTCGGCATCATTTCGGGCGCAAAGGCACCCAGCGTGGGGGAGTAATCTACGATGAACACAGCAGGAGCCTCCGGTTTCTGCTCACGAATGGAGCAGGGGTCTCACGCTTGGCAGGGTTTCCGGCCCTTATGCCTTGGCGTGCTTGGTTCGTTCGCGGGCTGTCCCCTCGTTGGCGCGAGGGGGCAGCCACCGGACGTATTGCCGGTCAGTCGTTTCGGTGGTCCGTCATCGTCTCCTTCCTTGCTGTGGGGGTGATCGGTTCTTGCCGTTGATCCGCTACCAGGGCCAGTCTCGCTGCTCCGTCGGTGATCGCTATCCGGTCCCACACTCGCTGTGTGGAATCGGTGAAACACCGAGGGCGCGAGACCTTCCCGGCCTGGCATCGGGCCAACCTTTCAGGCTACCCGTGCCGAGACCGCCCGATCGGTCCGGCAGTCCTGCCACCTCCGCCTACCCGAAAGCCGGGAACCGCAGCGACGGTGATGATCGAACTTCGCTATCTATCGTCCCCGCCGCAAACGACAAAGCAAGGGTTCTCATTCACCGATTTACCGGTGAATTAGGACCCCGGCAATCCGCCGACCCCCACACTGCACCGCGAGAGGTCAGGAAATGGACGGTCGGCACAATCCTCTGAACAGCGGCGATGGCCTGAATCATCAATACCGTGACCCGAAGGATAAAACAGACCGAGTGAAATAGGTTGACCCTATAAACCCAGGATACGTTGTGACCAGAATCATCTTACCGAATGGTAAGATATCACTCTGGCGAATGTGTCTAATTCGCTCTCTACCAGGCAGTATGGGGGGGCGAATAAATTACTGAGGGTAGTAATTCAGTACCTCAGCACCGCTCTCCGATCGGTACCGTACCCCACGCACACGAAACCCCCGGCCGACATCGGGTCGGTCCGGGGGCTGCGTGCCGCCCACCCTGCGAGGGTTTCAAGGGAGCGAGGTCCGAGAGAGGGTCAGCGAATGCGGGCGACTCCGGCGTAGAGAGAGATCCGAGCATCGCGGCGCTTCTGGAGCGTGACTGACACCCTGTCCGCGTGCTCCGGGTCAGTCTCCGGAGACGGCACCGAACCGGCGCGAGGATGCCAGCGGTTCGGCGTGGTGATTCCCGGCGCGATCAGCTCCCGGCCCTCGAAGAAGCGGGCGAACTCCTCCCGCGTGCGTGCCCGGACATCGATCCCGTGCTCAGCGCACACCTCCACCGCCGCGCCGACCGCCTCCGCGCTGAAATCGTCGGTGAGGTGGGTTGCGCTCAGATACGACCCCGCCGCCAGCTCACCGGCAATCGTGTCCACGATCGCGTATGACTCATCACCCTCACCGAGCAACGGGAGAATCCCGATCAGCGACACCGCCACCGGCTGCGAGAAATCCAGCACCCCCGATTCCCGCACGGTCTTCATCATCGCGGCAGGGTCGCGGGCATCGGCCTCGAGGACTTCCACCCGCCCCTGCTCGGTCCCGCACAACAGCGCGCGAGCGTGAGCGAGCACCACCACATCGTGATCGACATGGACCACCCGCGCCGCCGGGTGCACCTCCTGGGCCACCTCGTGCAGATTCGGCTTCTCCGGAATGCCCACGCCGATATCGAGGAACTGAACAACCCCGACCTCGGCCAGATATCGAGTCACGTCGACCATGAAATTCCGATTCGCACGCGCAGCCTGAGCCACCGACGGAAACACCCGCTCCATCTTCTCGGCCGCGTGCTGGTCCATGTGGTAATTGTCCTTGCCGCCGAGCAGCCGGTTATACACCCGCGCACTCTGAGCGCGATTGACATCAAAACCGGCAACCTCCCAAGCGTCCCCACCGGTCACCACAAACACCCCTTTCCAGAGCGCGCGAAAAACGAAGCAAGACAACAGAATCGAATTGCAAAATCCCGGAAGGTCGGCATGCCCCCGGCGCACGCCGACCCCCGCAGACCCCACAACGGGGCCGGTACCGGGAAACGAGATAGAGAACAGCCAGCCCCGCTATGGGTACTTGCTCGGAAACAGCAGAACCATGAGCAACACCAGCAGCGGAAGACCGATCGCCAGACTCCACCCCGCCAACCCGCTCACGCCGACCCCGCTCGCGTGATCGCCAACTCGACATCGATCAGCGCCCCAGACTCGAGCACCTTTCCGCCTGCGTCGACCAGCTCCCACCCCCACGGCGGACTCTTCCGAGCACGGACCTGCCACCCGTACCCCGACGCCTTCTCCCGCGCGACTGCCGCCCGCTCTTCCCTCGACAGAGCCGTCATCACGCACCCCGCCGGATCGGTGTCGCCACATCGTCGACGATCCGAATCCCGCTCCAACCGCACTCGGCGAACGTCGTCGGGTTCTCGTGCCTGACCAACCGGCCCTCGGTGATCCGCGCCCGGACCAGACACGCCGCGCCAGGGCAATCCACGCTCCGCAACGAGCCGTCCGAAGGCTCGAACGTGAGCACCGTGGTCTGAGACGCATAGATCCACGGCCCACGCGACAACTCACGCGCACTCGCCCAATGCGACATCACGCCCTGAATCAAGTCCGCGGGCATCCCCAGCGCCAGACCACCCGCCAAACTCGGCAAGCCGGGAAACTCCCGCACAGTCCCGTTCCCCGCCGCCACCGAGACCAGCCGCAACACGCCGAAGTCATCGAACCAGCGCACCGCCTGACCGCCATCGAACCTGGTCACGAACGGGGCCGACGACCGAGCCGGGCTCATACACTCACCCCCGACCGATCCAGCTCCCGCAACCCCTCTAGCAGCCGGTAGAGCAGATGCAGCCGCGCCAACGCCTCCAGCGGCCCACCCCGCCCAGACGCACGCGGAGTCACATTCGATGTTCTCTTGGGCAATTCGGGCACAACTTCCCCTCCTGATTCGATGATCGGCCCCTACCGCCGGGGACCAGGTCAACCCGGCGGCGGGACCAACATCAGATTTTCAGAGGGAGGGCGAATCAGGTATAGGACAACCGAACCGAGTGAGCAGGAACGCCTAGTTTGCTTGAGACCCGTTGTAGCGCATCAGTATTCGAGGCTCACGAAATCGGCGAGATCACGCATCTCGTCAGTGAGTGTGCGACGTTCGCTCACTACTGTCCCGAGGATGTCCCGCGCGTAACGCTGCTGAGCCAGCCACTCCGGCGCTGTCGCGCGAACCTCGCGTAGGGTTCCGATCGCTTCGCCGTACTGCCGCAACTGGGTATGAGCGTTGGCTACGTCGAGTCGGTGCCGTAGCCGATTACCCGTGTTCGCCGACAGAGCGGCGGGCAGACTTTCTGCAATAGCCAAGGCTCGAGCGGGCTCCTCCGTGATCACGGCACATTCCACGCTCGCCTGCGCGACCGTGACAGGTCCGAACGTTCGATTGGGCACCCGGTCGTAGACGATCTCACTACCGATCCGCACGGCCGCAGCACGGGCAAGAGCCAGAGCGTCCGCAGTGCCACCCGGCGAGTTGTCACGAACTCCGATGTGGGCCAAGTACATCCAGAACCGTCCCCAGGCGGCAAGGTGAGTGGGCGAAGCCTTCGAGAATCGAGGGGGCTCGAGATCATCTGCCCACTTGACTGCCAGCTCTCGCGCGGCGTCGAGGTTGCCTTGCCGTAGATGCGACCACACCAGAGAGTTCACGGCCCCCACAGCGATCTCCTGTTCGGGGGCGATGTCCACGGCCTGATCCACGGTCAGCGCGGCGGTATCGAACTGACGGTTCGACACGAGCAGAAACGCCGCCAGACTCAGGAGACGCGCTCGAATCGCGCGCCCCTTGTCATCGAGGTTCCTAGCGTCCGCGAGCAAGCCAGGAAGCACCGCCGCGATGTCGCGATATCGGTACGCCTCCACAAGCGGTGCTAGGGCGCGATACGAAGTCTCTACATCCTCGATGGACGGCGGTTCGTCCTCATCCCGGCTGACCTCTCCTGGGGCTACCAGCGCACGGCGTACGGGCTCCCAGAGACTTTCAGTTGCAGGATTCGCATGTTCGGTGTCTGTCGCACCGCCCGGTTGCAGAACCGAAGTGCGGACCCCCAACGCGATCGCAAGTTTGCGCAGGGTCGCCAATCGGACGCCCTGGTTCTCCAGCTGCTCCAGTTGCTGAATCCGCTGCACACTCAGCCCTGATAGCTGCGCAAGTTCCTTCTGCGTCAGAGCCCGGCGCTTCCGCACGGACTTCAAACGCTGTCCCAGCTCGGCCGTCATATCGTCCAGGGTACGCGCGATCAGACACCCGTCCATGCCGAGAGGGTCGGTCAGTGGCCGGATTCGGGGACCTCCGAAACCTGCGGGTCCCGTGCCAAGGGGTGCCTGCCGAGCGCGATGCTCGTCCGTCGCACTCTGATCATGCGCGGAGAAATCGCGAGGAGGCGCAAAGTTGATGGGCTGTAAGTGGAGAGTAAATGAGTGGAAACCGGAGTATCAAAGAAGAAAAAGAAGAGGAGGAAGAAGGATAGGAACCGGATGTGAGTAGAAGAGCAGAAAAGAATTGCCGAATTATTCTCTACAGGATCAAGGCGCGGCAAAGCCGCGCCGCCCAGGGTGCTCCGTCCTCGCTCCGCTGCGGGCGGGCACCCCGGGCGCGGACCACAGGGTCAGGGACTCCGAACCACCACAACCCGAGCGAACCCGACAGATCGGAGCGTGCGAAATCGGCGGAATGAGATACGGGCTGCCGCACCCCTCCGGGGTTTGCCATCTTGCACCGGCCCCATCCCGGTACGGTGCACTGTGACCTAGATCGCACCCACCGTTGAAGCGCCTGGTCAGCGGCTTTTGATGCGCAAATGCGCAGGTCAGACAGTACTCCCTCTTAGGGAACTAGACCGTGGTCCAGTAGCCGACCGCGATGTCCTCGTAGTACACCTCGACCTGCGCCGGGTGCTTCTCCGTCGCCTCCGCCTTGACGTGGTTGCGCGGCACCTTCCGGGTGCGGATGGTGCGCACGGCGTCGGTGCGCCAGGTGTCGGTGGAGTCGTCGAAGGACCAGGACTCGGCGGCGTCGAGCACCGGCAGCGCCTTGACGAACTGGTGCAGCTCGGCCAGCTGCTTCTCCAGGAAGAGCAGGTACGAGACCGGCACCTGGGCGAGCAGCACCTCGCCGTCGACGGTGATGTCGGCGGTGGCGGTGGTGTTCGCCCAGTCCTTGGTCGCGGTGACGTCGAAGAGCCGGGTGAGGGTGGCCGCGGTGCGGCGCAGCACCTCCTCGGAGGTCACCTGGACGCGGGTGGACTCGGCCGGAAGCTGTTCCCCCTCTTCGTCCTTGGGCTGGTACGTGCGGGCGATGCCGGCGAGCAGCGCCTGCTTCTGCAGCAGCGCCCTGGCCTCGGCCAGTTCGCGCGCCGAACCGCTCTTCACGCCCTTCTCGACGGCGATGATCTGATTGAGCTTCGTCATGGTCCACCTCCCCGAATCGTTGCCTCGCACCGTCTTTCGCCCCCCCGGTGCGGACACGACGCTACGGGAGCGGCAAGGCCATGCGCGACTGATTTTTCAGGTGAGGACGAGGAGTTCGGTGGGGGATGCGACCTCGACGCGCAGCCCGGCCTTGGCGGCGATCCGGCCGACCCCGCGCACATCCGACGGGTCCGCGCGGGTGAGAACGAGCGCGCGAGCGAGCAGCCCCTTGTGGTGCTTGTTGAAGTGGCTCACCACGGTCCGGCTGCCGTCCGGCTGCTCGGTGAGCACGGTGGCGGTGACCGCGCCGGGGACCGGGCCGAGCGCCTGATAGCTGCCGGAGCGCAGGTCGACGACCAAACCGCCCGCGGCTTCGGCGCGGAGCGCGGGGGTGAGCGTGTCCTTCCAGAGCGCGGGCAGGGTGGGCAGTCCGGGGAGGCGGGTGCCGCCGGAGAGGCGGTAGGCGGGGATCGGGTCGCCCGCGCGGACCACGCCGAAGAGCGCGGAGCCGACGGCGAGCCGCTGCAGCGCCTTGGCCTTCTGCGCGCGGGTGAAGGAGCGGGCGTCCAGTGCGTCGTAGAGGACGCCGGTGTAGCGCTCCAGCGCGGGCCGGGTGGCGGAGGTGCGGACGGTGGCATTGCGGGCGATCTCCGCCTCCGCCGATTTGCCGAGCCCGAGTACGGCGGCGGCCGTCGCGGGGTCGGCGGCCAGCTTCTCGACCGCGTCGAGCAGTTGCGCTCGGACCGGGGTGAGCGCGGTCAGCGAGAGCGAGCCGAGGTCGAGCGGGCCGCCGCGCCCGCCATCGGACTTGGTTTCGGAGGGGGGCAGCAGCACCAGCACGAGCGGTAACGGTAGTTCAGCCGGGAAACTCCTCGTCGCCTGCCACCGGCGGATGCGCGGTCCGGCGCGGTTTGTCCGCGGGAGGCGAGGGTAGGCGGCGCCCATGGTAGGGGAACAGCCGTCCATTCTGTTGATCGCCGATCCCGGGGCGCCGGAGGCGATCGCCGAGCATCTGTCCGAAGCGCTCGCGGATTCGCAGCACGCCGAGCACCGCGCGGACCGGGGCTGGGACGTGTCGGTGCGATGTCACGCCTATCCGATCGACGAGCACACCGAGTTCGCGGAGGTGGTCGGCGCCGTCGATCCGGGTGGCGAGACCGAGGATCTCGTCATCTACCTCACCGACCTGCCCCGGCGCCAGGGAACGACGCCGGTGCTGGCCGACATCGGCCTCTCCGACCGCTTCGCGGTGATCTCCATCCCGGGGCTTGGCGGCGCGTTCATCGAGCGCCGGGTCCGGGAGCTGGCGCGCACCGTCGTGGGCGAGGTGACGAGCCGCTCCGGGCAGCCGCACGCTCCGGCGACGCGGACGCACCGGGTGCAGGACGGGGATGTCGTCCACTACCTCGGGCCGTCGGCGCTGTCCCGGCTGCGGCTGCTCGCGGGCATGGTCTATGCCAACCGGCCGTGGCGATTGGTGACCGGCATGTCGAAGGTGATGATGGCGGCCTTCGCGACCGGCGCTGTGAGCCTGGCCTATCCGACGATGTGGCAGCTGTCGGCCACCATGGGGCCGTGGCGATTGAGCACGACGACCGTGCTGGCGATCCTGGCGCTGATCGCCTGGCTCATCATCGAGCACAGGCTGTGGGAACGCCCGCACGGAAGCGGCGAACGCGAGCGCGCGGTGCTGTACAACGCATCGACGGTGATCACCCTGACGATCGGCGTCATCATCTTCCACGCCGCGCTCTTCGCCCTGCTGCTGCTGACCGCCTGGTGGACGATCCCGCCGCAGATGGTCACCGAGAACACCGGCAGACCGGCGGACCTGACGACGCTGCTGCTGATGGCCTGGCTGGTCGCCGCCGTCGCCACGCTCGGCGGTGCGCTGGGATCGGGCATGGAGGACGACGAGGCCGTGCGCGCGGCCGCCTACGGGGTCAGGCAGCGTCGGCGCTTCGATCGCACGGACCGACCGGCCCCGCCGCGGGGGCCGATGGCCTGACACCCCCGGTCAGCGCCGGACCAGCACGGACTACCCTGTGCAACCGTGATCACCCGCCTCTCCCGCCTCTTCCTGCGTACCCTGCGCGACGACCCGGCCGATGCCGAGGTGCCCAGCCACAAACTGCTCGTGCGCGCGGGCTACGTCCGCCGGATCGCACCGGGCGTGTATTCCTGGCTACCGCTGGGGCTGAAGGTGCTGCGCCGGGTCGAGGATGTGGTGCGCGAGGAGATGAACGGCATCGGGGCGCAGGAGATCTCGCTGCCCGCGCTGCTGCCGCGCGAGCCCTACGAGGCGACCAAGCGGTGGACCGAGTACGGCGACGCGCTCTTCCGGCTGCGCGACCGCAAGGGCGCGGACTACCTGCTCGGGCCCACGCACGAGGAGCTCTTCGCGCTCACCGTGAAGGGTGAGTACAACTCGTACAAGGACCTGCCGGTCACGCTGTACCAGATCCAGACCAAGTACCGGGACGAGGAGCGGCCGCGCGCGGGCATTCTGCGCGGGCGCGAATTCGTCATGAAGGACTCGTACTCCTTCGACCTGGACGAGGCGGGGCTGAAGGCCAGCTACGCGGCGCATCGCGAGGCGTACCAGCGGATCTTCGAGCGGCTCGGGGTGAAGTACGCCATCGTGGCCGCCACCTCGGGGGCCATGGGCGGCAGCGCGTCGGAGGAGTTCCTGGCCGAGAGCGAGGTCGGTGAGGACACCTACGTGCGCTCGGAGTCGGGGTACGCGGCGAATGTGGAGGCGGTGGTGACGCCGGCGCCGGAGCCGCTGCCGATCGAGGGGCTGCCGGAGGCGGTCGAGCACGACACCCCGGACACGCCGACCATCGCGGCGCTGGTGGAGTGGGCGAACGGCGCGGGGATCGGGGCGGTGACCGCGGGCGACACGCTCAAGAACGTCATGGTCAAGCTGCGGCATCCGGACGGGAAGACCGAGATCGTCGGGATCGGCGTCCCGGGCGACCGCGAGGTGGACGGCAAGCGGCTCGGCGCCGCGCTGGAGCCCGCCGAGTTCGAGCTGCTCGACGAGGCCGACTTCGCCGCGAACCCGTTCCTGGTGAAGGGGTACATCGGGCCGCGTGGGTTGCAGCGCAATGGGATTCGGTACCTGGTCGATCCGCGGGTCGGGACCGGCACCAGCTGGATCACCGGGGCGGACGCGCCGGGCAGGCACGTGGTCGGGCTGGTGGCGGGGCGCGACTTCACGCCGGACGGCACCATCGAGGCGGCCGAGGTGCGGGACGGGGATCCGGCGCCGGACGGGCGCGGGACGCTGGTGACCGCGCGCGGCATCGAGATCGGGCACATCTTCCAGCTGGGCTACAAGTACACCGACGCGTTCGAGGTGGACGTGCTCGGGGAGAACGGCAAGCCGGTGCGGCTGGTCATGGGCTCGTACGGGGTCGGGGTCTCGCGCATGGTCGCGGTGATCGCCGAGCAGCAGCACGACGAGAAGGGGCTGCGCTGGCCCGCCGCCGTCGCGCCGTACGACGTGCACGTGGTGATCGCCAACAAGGACGGGGCCGCGCGGGACGGGGCCGAGGAGGTCGTGGCGGGGCTGGATGCCGCCGGGCTCGAGGTGCTCTTCGACGATCGCACCGCCTCGCCGGGGGTGAAGTTCAAGGACGCCGAGCTGCTCGGGATGCCGCTGGTGCTGGTCATCGGGCGGGGCTGGGCGCAGGGCGTCGTCGAGCTGCGCGACCGGTTCAGCGGGGAAGCGGAAGAGATCCCGGCCACCGAGGCCGTGGCGGCCGTGGTCGCGCGGGTCCGCGGCTGATTCAGACCGCGCCGGGGAAGGCGACCGTCGGGGGCTCAGCGCCGAGAATGCTCTGCCAGGTCGCCAACCGCAGCGTGGCCTCGGTGAGCCCGTCCACCCCGGTGGTGCGCACCTCGGGGGTGGTCCCCTTCTCGACCACGGAGCGCCAGGCCACGGCGGTATCCGTCTCGACGGCGACCGCGAGCCGGGCCGCCGCCACCGGATCGGTGACGGGGAAGGGCGCGGTGTAGGCGGCGCTCGGCGCGGGCGGGGTGAGCCCGGTCGCGGCGAGCGCGTCGACGGTGGCGTCCCGGCGGGCGCGGTGCGCGGCGGCGTGCTCGGCGAAGACGGTGTAGCGCTCGTCCGCGGCGTACGCGGCGATGATCCCGTAGGCGTAGACGGCGGCGTACTCGGCCTCCAGCGCGGTGCTCAGCGCCTCCTGGTCGGGTGTCATGCGAGCAGTACCTCCGCGTGCGCGGCGCAGGCCGCGCTGATCGAGGCGAGCAGCCCGGCCCGGTACCCGGTCTGGGTGCGCGCCAGGTCGGCCGCCGAGCGGCGGGAACGGGTGAGCCGGTCGCGCAGCTGCTGCACGGTCGGGGGCGCGGCGGCGGTGCCGGTGGCGCCGGTGATGGGATCGGCGGTGGGCTCGGCGGGGAGCGCCTCGCGGGTGCGGTGCACCGGGGTCGTGCCGTCGCCGTAGCTGCCGACCACCCGGGCGATCTCGGCGCGCAGCGCGTCGGCGTGCGCGGTGCGCTCGGCCGCGACCGTGGCCAGGGCCCTGGCGCGGGCGGGTTCGGTGGCCGCCATGGCGGTGGCCGCGGCGGCGTCCACGCGGGCCCGCTCCTCCTGCCCGGCCAGCTGGTCCGGATCGTGCACCGGGTCGCTCGCGCAGCCGGCGGCAGCGCCGAGCAGCAGCAGCCCCGCGGCGGCACCGGCCCCGGCGCGCAGGGCGGTGCGGCGATCGACCACGGGTCGGGACGCGGGAGGGCGGTTCGGCACGCGCCCCATCGTGCCAGACCGCGGTGACCACCCCGGCATCGGAACCCGGGCCCCAAAGTTGTCCGCGCGGAACGGGTTCAACCGGGTCCGGTAGCGTGGCGCCGGGGCGGGGCACTACGAAGAACGGCAGGTCCGAGACGAATGAGCATTCGAGACGTACCGGTGCGCACGCTGGCGGGCGAGCCGGCCACCCTGGCCGACGTGGCCGGTGACCGCGCCGCCCTCGTGGTGAACGTCGCCAGCAAATGCGGCCTGACGCCGCAGTACAGCGCCCTGGTCGAGCTGCAGAAGCAATACGGCCCGCGCGGCTTCACCGTCATCGGGGTGCCCTGCAACCAGTTCATGGGCCAGGAGCCGGGCAGCGCCGAGGAGATCCAGGAGTTCTGCTCCACCACCTACGGCGTCGACTTCCCGCTGCTGGAGAAGACCGACGTGAACGGCGACGAGCGGCACGAGCTGTACCGGACGCTCACCGAGACCCCGGACGCCGACGGCACCGCGGGCGATATCCAGTGGAACTTCGAGAAGTTCCTGATCGACCGCGAGGGCAAGGTCGTGGGCCGTTTCCGGCCGCGCACCACCCCGGACGCCGCCGAGGTCACCGCCGCCATCGAAGCGGCGCTCTGACCCCAGAGCCGACCGGAGCCGCCGCCCCGCCCGGGGTGGCGGCTCCGTCGCATCCCGGATGCCCGGAGTTCGCTCCGGCTCGCCGCCCGGGGTACCCCGCCGACCAGCGGATTGCGCTCCGGCCTCGGGAGGCGCGTTACGCTGGACCCTCGGCACAGGAACTTCCGACCCGCTGACAACTGAACCAGGAGCCGCCCACATGCCGTTGCCGACCGAGGAGAGGGTGAGCCAGCTTGTCGCTGGCCTCGTCGAGGGCCGAGGTTTCGATCTGGAGGGGGTCACGATCGCGGGCGGCCGCAGCGGGCAGGCGAAGATCACCATCGTGGTCGACCGGGACGCCGCCACCGACCTGGACACCGTCGCGGAGCTCAGCACCGACCTCTCCGGGCTGCTGGACGAAACGGGCGATTTCGGCGAGGCCGCCTACCTGCTCGAGGTCACCACCCCCGGCGTGGAGCGCCCGCTGGACGCGGAGCGGCACTGGCGCCGCGCGCGCGGCCGCAAGGCGCGGATCACGCTGCGCACCGGCGCCCCGCCCCCGGAGCCGGGGGTCGGCAGCCGCTTCGAGGCCCGCGTCGGCGCGCTCACCGGCGGGTCGATCGCGCTGGTGCTCGGCGGCAGGCGCAACCCGCACCGGGTCACCGTGCCGCTGGCCGAGATCGCCGAGGCCGTGGTGCAGGTGGAGTTCAACGCCCCCGGTGCGGCCGAGCTGGAGCTGGCCGGCGGCGTCGCCCCCGGCCGCCCCGACCCGCGCACCGAGAGCGCGACCCCGCTACCCGGCGACGAGCCGTCGTCCGTCGGTACCACCGAGCCGCAGACCGAAGGGATCGTGGAATGAACATCGAGATCGAAGCTCTGCGCGCCATCGTCACCGACAAGGGCATCTCCATCGAGACGGTGATCGCGGCGATCGAGCAGGCGCTGCTCACCGCCTACCGGCACACCGACGGGCACCAGCCCGACGCCTACATCGACATCAACCAGAAGACCGGCGTGGTCCGGGTGATGGCGCGCGAGGTGGACGCCGACGGGAACGTGCTCTCCGAGTGGGACGACACCCCGGAGGGGTTCGGCCGGATCGCCGCCACCACCGCCAGGCAGGTGGTGCTGCAGCGGCTCCGCGACGCGGAGAACGAGAAGTCCTTCGGCGAGTTCGCCACGCACGAGGGCGACATCGTCGGCGGCGTGGTGCAGCGCGACGCCAGGGCCAATGCCAGGGGCACCATCGTGGTCCGGATCGGCAGCGAGGTGAACGGCACCGAGGGGCTCATCCCGCCCGCCGAGCAGGTGCCGGGCGAGCACTACGAGCACGGCGACCGGATCAAGTGCTACGTGGTCGGGGTCTCCCGCGGCCAGCGCGGCCCGCAGATCACGCTCTCCCGCACCCACCCCAATCTGGTGCGCAGGCTCTTCGCGCTGGAGGTGCCGGAGATCGCGGACGGCTCGGTGGAGATCGTCGCGGTGGCCCGCGAGGCCGGGCACCGCTCCAAGATCGCGGTCCGCAGCACCGTCTCCGGGGTGAACGCCAAGGGCGCCTGCATCGGCCCGATGGGGCAGCGGGTGCGCAATGTCATGAGCGAGCTGGCCGGCGAGAAGATCGACATCATCGACTACGCCGAGGACCCGGCCTCCTTCGTCGGCAACGCGCTCTCGCCGTCGAAGGTGGTTTCGGTCACAGTGGTCGACCCGGATGCCCGCGCGGCCCGCGTGGTGGTGCCGGACTTCCAGTTGTCGCTGGCCATCGGCAAGGAAGGGCAGAATGCCCGGCTCGCCGCGCGGCTCACCGGCTGGCGGATCGACATCCGCAGCGACGCCGCTCCCGAGGTCGGCGACGGGGTGCGCAGCGAGGCCAACCGGAGTTGACCGAATCGATCGGGGGGGAGCGGTTCGATCATCCGGCCCCGGCAGCGGTATCATGGAAGAAGGTTCAGCTCGCGGGGCCGGTCCGGACATGTATCGGGTGCCGGAAACGCGAGATGGCCGCCGATCTGTTGCGGATCGTGGTGCGAGTGGAGGAAGCCGGAGACGGTCTTCCCGCGGTCGTCCCGGATCCACGGCACAGACTTCCCGGACGGGGTGCCTGGCTGCACCCCGTATCGGCTTGTCTGAGCGCGGCGCACAAGCGCCGGGCGTTCGGCAGAGCACTACGAGTGTCCGGACATCTGGATATCTCAGCCCTGGAGCATCACCTCGAGAACAGGCACGAGCACTCATGAGCACACCGTGAAGTACCAACGATGATCGTCCATCGGAGATAATCCGAGGTCGTGCGGGCCGCCGTCCCCAGGAACGGTGGAGCTGCTCGACCTCTCAGTAGAGGAGAGCAGTGGCAGGCAAGGCCCGCGTGCACGAGTTGGCCAAGGAACTCGGTGTCACCAGCAAGCAACTACTCGCAACGCTCAAGGAGCAGGGCGAGTTCGTGAAGTCCGCGTCGTCGACGGTGGAAGCTCCCGTCGCCCGCAGGCTGCGTGAGTCGTTCTCGAGCAAGTCGTCGAACGGCGCCAGGTCCGGGGCCCGCCCCGGCGGCGAGTCCGGAGCGCGCTCCGGCGGCGACAGCGCGGCCAGGCCCGGCGCGCGTCCCACCCCCGGTGGCGGCCCCCGCCCCGGCCCCCGTACCCCGTCCGATCGCGGCCCCGAGCGCAATGGCACCCCGGCGCCCGCGCAGGAGAGCAACGGCGCCGCCGCGGCAGCCCCGCAGCCCGGCAGCGCCCCGGCGCAGCGCCCCGGCGACGCCCCGCGTCCCGGTCCCGCCGCGAAGCCGGGTCCGGCCCGTCCGGCCGCACCGGCACCCGCCGCGGCCGCGCCGTCGGCCCCGTCCGCACCGGCCGGTCAGCGCCCCGCGCCCGGTGGCCCGCGCCCCGGCGAGCAGCAGCGCCCCGGCCAGCAGCAACGGCCCGGCCAGCAGCAGCCCCAGCAGCAGCAGCGTCCCGGTCAGCCGCAGCAGCGGCCCGCGGGCCCGCAGGCCGGTGGCCCCCGCCCCGGTGGCCCCAAGCCCGGGCCGAAGCCGCCGCGCGTCGGTAACAACCCCTTCTCCTCCGCGCCCGATCGGGAGCGGCCCGCGCCGCGTCCGGCGCCGGGTCCCGGCGGCCCCCGTCCGGGGCCGCGGCCGGGTCCGGCTCCGGGTGGCGCGCCGCGTCCGGCCGCCGCGGCCGGCCCCGGTGGCCCCCGTCCGGGTGGCCCGCGGCCGAGCCCCGGCTCGATGCCGCCGCGCCCGAACCCGGGTGCGATGCCGCAGCGTGCGGCGCGTCCCGGTGGTCCGGGCGGCGCCGGTCGTCCCGGTGGCGGTCGTCCCGGCGGCGCGCCCGGTGGCGGCGGTCGTCCCGGTGGCGGCGGCGGTGGCGGCGGCTACCGCGGTGGCGGCGGCGGTACCGGTGCTCCCGGTGGTACGGGTGCTCCCGCCGGTGGCGGTTTCCGCGGCCGTCCCGGTGGCGGCGGTGGCCGTCCGGGTGGTCCCGGTGGCCGCGGCGGCGCCGCGGGTGCCTTCGGCCGTCCCGGTGGCGCGCCCCGGCGCGGTCGCAAGTCGAAGCGGCAGAAGCGCCAGGAATACGATTCGATGCAGGCGCCCGCCGTCGGCGGCGTGCGGCTGCCGCGCGGCAACGGCGAGACCATCCGGCTCGCCCGCGGTGCCTCGCTCTCGGACTTCGCGGAGAAGATCGACGCGAACCCCGCTGCCCTGGTGCAGGCGCTGTTCAACCTCGGCGA
The DNA here is from genome assembly GCF_040654395.1 of Nocardia sp. NPDC050697. NCBI lineage: Bacteria > Bacillati > Actinomycetota > Actinomycetes > Mycobacteriales > Nocardiaceae > Nocardia > Nocardia sp. NPDC050697. The sequence continues at coordinate 226,449 of NZ_JBFAHY010000009.1, read as the reverse complement.
GATGGTCACCGCGACCCAGTCGGTGAACGACGAGACGCTCGAGCTGCTCGGCGGCGAGATGAACTACGTCGTCCAGGTGGTCAGCCCGGAGGACGAGGACCGCGAGCTGCTGGAGAGCTTCGACCTCACCTACGGCGAGGACGAGGGCGACGAGGGCGACCTCGAGCAGCGGCCGCCGGTGGTCACCGTCATGGGCCACGTCGACCACGGCAAGACCCGCCTGCTCGACACCGTCCGCAAGGCCAACGTCCGCGAGGGCGAGGCCGGCGGCATCACCCAGCACATCGGCGCCTACCAGGTGCTCACGCACCTGAACGACACCGACCGGCTGATCACCTTCATCGACACCCCGGGCCACGAGGCGTTCACCGCCATGCGTGCCCGCGGCGCGAAGGCCACCGACATCGCGATCCTCGTGGTCGCGGCGGACGACGGCGTCATGCCGCAGACGGTGGAGGCGATCAACCACGCCCAGGCGGCCGACGTGCCGATCGTGGTGGCGGTGAACAAGATCGACAAGGAGGGCGCGAACCCGGAGAAGATCCGGCAGCAGCTCACCGAGTACAACCTGGTGGCCGAGGAGTACGGCGGCGACACCATGTTCGTCGACATCTCCGCCAAGCAGGGCACGAACATCGACGCGCTGCTGGAGGCCGTGCTGCTCACCGCGGACGCGGCGCTCGACCTGCGGGCCAACCCGGAGCAGGACGCGCAGGGTGTCGCCATCGAGGCGCACCTCGACCGCGGCCGCGGCCCGGTGGCCACCGTGCTGATCCAGCGCGGCACGCTGCGGGTCGGCGACTCGATCGTGGCCGGCGACGCCTACGGCCGCGTCCGCCGCATGGTGGACGAGCACGGCGACGACGTCGACGCCGCACTGCCCTCGCGGCCGGTGCAGGTCATCGGCTTCACCTCGGTGCCGGGCGCGGGTGACAACCTGCTCGTGGTGGACGAGGACCGGATCGCCAGGCAGATCGCCGACCGGCGCAATGCCCGCAAGCGCAACGCGCTGCAGGCCCGCAGCCGCAAGCGGATCAGCCTGGAGGATCTGGATGCCGCGCTGAAGGAGACCAGCGAGCTCAACCTGATCCTGAAGGGCGACAACTCCGGCACCGTCGAGGCGCTGGAGGAGGCGCTGCTGCAGATCGACCTCGGCGACGAGGTCCGGCTGCGGATCATCGACCGCGGTGTCGGTGGCGTCACCGAGACGAACGTCAACCTGGCGTCCGCCTCGAACGCGATCATCATCGGCTTCAACGTCCGCGCGGAGGGCAAGGCCACCGAGCTGGCCAACCGCGAGGGCGTCGACATCCGCTACTACTCGGTGATCTACCAGGCGATCGACGAGATCGAGAAGGCGCTCAAGGGCCTGCTCAAGCCGATCTACGAGGAGGTCGAGCTGGGTCGCGCCGAGATCAGGCAGATCTTCCGCTCCTCGAAGTTCGGCAATATCGCCGGCTGCATGGTGCTCTCCGGCTCGGTCAAGCGGAATGCCAAGGCGCGCCTGCTGCGGGACAACGTGGTGATCGTGGAGACCATGACCATCGCCTCGCTGCGCCGGGAGAAGGACGACGCGACCGAGGTCCGCGAGGGCTTCGAATGCGGTATGACCGTCACCTACTCCGATATCAAGGACGGCGACATCATCGAGGCGTACGAGCTGCGCGAGAAGCCGCGCGACTGACGCTCGGCAGCGTGACGGCGCTCCGGCCCCCGGGCCGGGGCGCCCTCGCGCGCCCTACTCGGAGGTGAGCGTGTACCTCGGTGCACTCGAATTCGACATCCTGCTCGGGGATGTGCACTCGCTCAAGGAGAAGCGCAAGGTGATCCGGCCGGTCCTGGCCGAGCTGCAGCGCTTCGGGGTGAGTGCCGCCGAGGGCGGGGACCACGATCTCCATCGCCGCTCCCAGCTGGGTGTGGCGATGGTGAGCGCGGGAATGGATCAATTGACGACGGTCCTCGACCGTTGTGAGCGGCACGTGGCCGCGCGTCCGGAGCTAGAGTTGCTGGCGGTGCGCCGCCGCATCTTCGGACCGGAGGACTGAGAACGTCCTCCGCCGACGCCGTTCCGATATCAGGACAGGAGGAATCGGCCATGGTGGATCAGGCCAGGGCACGCCGGCTGGCGAAGCGGATCTCCGCGATCGTGGCGACCGCGATCGAGTACGAGATCAAGGACCCGCGTCTGCGTTTCATCACCGTCACCGACGCGAAGGTCACCGGTGATCTGCGCGACGCCACCGTCTACTACACGGTGCGCGGCGAAACCCTCGACGCGGAGCCGGATTACACCGAGGCCGCGGCCGGGCTGGAGAAGGCCAAGGGGGTGCTGCGCTCGAAGGTGGGCGCGGGCACCGGGGTCAAGTTCACCCCGACGCTGGCCTTCGTGCTCGACACCGTGCCGGACGCCGCGCGCGAGATGGAGGAGCTGCTCGCTCGCGCCAAGGAGCAGGACGACGCGGTGGCCAGGGTAGCCGCGAATGCCAGCCCGGCCGGCGACCCGGACCCGTACAAGAGCGACCGCGACGACGACGAGTAACCGGCACGCGCATGATCTCCACGGATGAGCCGGTCGAGCTGGGCCCGGCGGTACGAGCGCTGGACGCGGCTCGATCGGTCACCATCCTCTGCCACGTGCAACCGGACGCCGACACCGTCGGCAGCGGGCTCGCGCTGGCGCAGGTCTTGCGCAGGCGCGGGGTGCCGGTGTGGGTCTCGTTCGCCGAACCGGCGGCGCTCCCGGTCTCCATGCGCACGCTGCCCGGCGTCGAGCTGCTCGTCCCGCCGGGGGAGGTGCCCGCCGAGGTCGACCTGCTGGTCACCGTGGACTGTGGCAGCGCGGGGCGGCTCGGCGCGCTCGGCGATCGGCTGGCGGGTGCGGGCACCACGCTGGTGATCGACCACCACCGCTCGAACACCCGGTTCGGGGGCGTCAACCTCATCGACCCCGATGCCGAATCGACGGCGGGGCTGGTCGCCCGGGTGCTGGACGCCTGGGGCGAGCCGATCGACGCGGCGGTGGCGCACTGCCTGTACGCGGGGCTGGTCACCGACACCGGGTCGTTCCGCTGGGTGCGGCCGGGGACGCACGGGCTGGCCGAGCGGCTGCTCGGCACCGGGATCGACGGCGCCGAGATCTCCCGCGGGCTGCTCGACACGCACCCGTTCGGCTGGCTGCCCATGCTCGCCGCGGTGCTCGGTAGCGCCCGGCTGGAGCCTGCGGTATGCGGCGGGATCGGGCTGGTCTACGCCTTCGTGCGGCGCGCCGATGTGCGGGCGCTCGGCGCCGAGGAGGTGGAGAGCGTCATCGATATCGTGCGCACCAGCGCCGAGGCCGGGATCGCCGCCGTCTTCAAGGAGCACCGCACCGTCGAGGGCCGCTGGACCGTCTCGCTGCGCTCCCGGAACAGCGGGCCGGGGGCCGCCGACGGGGTGGACGTGTCCGCCGTCGCCACCGCGCTCGGCGGCGGCGGGCACCGTTTCGCCGCCGGGTACACCGCGCACGGCACGGCCGACGAGATCCTCGCCGCCCTGCTCGCCGTGCTCGAATGAGCGACAGCGACCTATCCGGCCTTCCGGAGACCGAGCACCACCCCGCCGCGCGAGCCGACCCGGAGCCGGCCCGCGATGCCGGGCCGCGGCGGCTGCTGGCGCTGGCGATCCCGACGCTCGGCGTACTCGTCGCGGAACCGATCTACCTGCTCTTCGACCTGGCTGTGGTCGGCAGGCTGGGCGCGCAGGCGCTGGCCGGGCTCGCGGTCGGCGGGCTGATCCTGGCCCAGGCCAGCACCCAGCTCACCTTCCTCTCCTACGGCACCACGGCCCGCTCCGCGCGCAGGCACGGCGCGGGGGATCGCGGCGGCGCGGTGACCGAGGGCGTGCAGGCCACCTGGCTGGCGCTCGGCATCGGGCTGGCGCTGCTGCTCGCGGTGCAGCTCGCCGCCGCCCCGATCGTCGGGGTGATCGCGGGCGGCTCCGAGATCGCCGGCCAGGCGCTGCCCTGGGTGCGGATCGCGCTGTTCGGGGTGCCGCTCATCCTGATCGCCATGGCCGGCAACGGCTGGCTGCGCGGCGTGCAGGAGACCAGGCGGCCGCTGATCTTCGTGGTGTGCGGGCTCGCGCTCTCGGCGCTGCTCTGCCCGCTGCTGGTGCACGGGCTGTGGTTCGCCCCGCGCTGGGGGCTGCCCGGCTCGGCGGTGGCCAATGTCGCCGGCCAGGGCGTCACCGCCGTGCTCTTCCTGACCGCGTTGGTCCGGGAGCGCGCCGAGCTGCGGCCGCGCGCCGCGATCATGCGCGCGCAGCTGGTGCTCGGCCGCGACCTCATCGTGCGCAGCCTCGCCTTCCAGGCGTGTTTCGTCTCCGCCGCCGCGGTCGCCGCCCGCTTCGGCGCGGCCTCGGTCGCCGCACACCAGGTGGTGCTGCAGCTCTGGAACTTCCTGGCGCTGACCCTCGACGCGCTCGCCATCGCCGCCCAGACCCTGGTCGGCGCGGCGCTCGGCGGCGGCGACGCGCGCGGCGCCCGCACCCTGGCGGGCCGGGTGACCCGGTGGTCGCTGCTCTTCGCGGTGGCGCTGGCCGCCTGCTTCGCGCTCGCCGCCGCGGTGCTCCCGCCGCTCTTCACCACCGACCCGGCGGTCCTGGACCGGATCGGCGTCATCTGGTGGTTCTTCGTCGCCATCATTCCGGTCGCCGGGGTGGTGTTCGCGCTCGACGGCGTGCTGCTCGGCGCCGGTGACGCCGCGTACCTGCGCACCACCACCATGGCGGCCGCGCTGGTCGCCTTCCTGCCCGCGATCTGGCTGGCCCTGATTTTCGGGTGGGGCGTTGCGGGAATTTGGGCCGGACTGGTCGCTTTCATGCTCGCGCGGCTGCTCGCGGTCGGTTCCCGCGCCCTTTCCGGACGCTGGGCCCGGGTCGGCGCGGACATTCAGAGGCCCTGATTTCTGGGTGTACCCCGGCCGCGAATCCGTCGTTATAGTCGGTGCTCTATTCCTGGTGGCGGGCGATCGAGGGGCATCGAAAGGACGGCGGGAAATGTCGAACAAGGGGTATGACGAGAGGCCGGTGACGCTGGCGCCGATACTCGCCGCGAGCTGCGCGCTCTGGCTCGGTCGCAGCGTGCGCGACCGGGTGCGCCCGCGCCGCGGCGGCACGGCGCGGCAGGTGGTGCCGGAGCACGGGAATCTCGAGCTGGCCGAGGTTTTCGATCGGAAGACCCCGGTGGTGATCCGGAATACCGCGAACCAGTGGTCGGTCTTCGAGAATTATCAACCGGCGAAGCTGCGCGAGAAGTACCGGACCGAAAAGGTCTACGCGCTGACGAGTACCACCAATGTTTTCACCCAGGAGACGTCGCCGGTCGAATTGCTGGAGTACGGCGATGTGATGACGGCGATGTTCGATTCCCCGAATCCGGACAAGAAGTATTACTCCCGCGCCGCCGCCGATCCGGCGCCGCTGGCCGAGCAGCTCCCCGCGCGCATCGGCGGCCGCACCCAGAGCACCGCCGCGAGCAGCGTCTGGATGGGGCAGTCCGGCAATCTGACGCCGCTGCACAACGATCCCTGGCACGGCCTGCTCATCCAGCTGCACGGCCGCAAGCGGGTACGGCTCTTCCCGCCGGATGAGTACCGCAATGTCTACGGCCGGGTCCCGAGGCGGGTGAACGACCCCTACACCGGGCTGCCGGACGAGTTCGACCCCGAGTTCGGCGCCGTCCCGCGGCTGCGCGAGGCGGAGAGCTACGACGTGCTGCTCGACACCGGCGACGTGCTCTACATCCCCATGTTCTGGTGGCACCAGGTGGAGTCGGTGGACTCCTCCATCTCCTACGTGGCCCGGTACAACCCCCGCTACCTGGAGTTCATGCGGGCGGCGTTCTTCCCGATGGGGGCGCGCGGCGTGCTGCGGATCATCGCCCAGCTGACCTCCGGGCTGCGCCGCAAGAAGAAGTGACCGGGCGCCCGGCGGCGTGCTGCCCGGACGGCCCGCCGCCGGGTGTGGCACCGTGGATCGGGTGATACCCAAGTTGATGGCGGTGAGCGACATCCACGTCGGTCACCAGGGCAACAAGCCGGTGGTCGAGCAGATCCGGGCGGATTCGCCGGAGGACTGGCTGATCGTCGCCGGCGATGTCGCGGAGAAGACCGAGGACATCCGCTGGGCGCTGGAGCTGCTGCGCAGCCGGTTCGCCAAGGTCATCTGGGTGCCGGGCAACCACGAGCTGTGGACCACCGCCAAGGACCCGGTGCAGATGCACGGGGCGCCGCGCTACGACTACCTGGTCTCGCTCTGCCGCGACCTCGACGTGCTCACCCCGGAGGACCCGTACGCCGTCTGGCGCGGCGCGGGCGCCGAGGAGCACGGCGGCGCCGTCACGCTGGTGCCGATGTTCCTGCTCTACGACTACTCGTTCCTGCCCGCGGGCACCAGCACCAAGGCCGAGGGGCTGGCCGTCGCCCGCGAGCGCAATGTGGTCGCCACCGACGAATTCCTGCTGGCGCCGGATCCGTACGTGACCAGGGACGCCTGGTGCCACGCCAGGGTGCAGGCCACCGAGCGCAGGCTGAACGCGCTGGAGCCGAACACCCCGGTGGTGCTGATCAACCACTTCCCGCTGGTCCGGGAGCCCACCGACGTGCTCTTCTACCCGGAGTTCTCGCTCTGGTGCGGCACCACGCTGACCGCCGACTGGCACACCCGCTACAACACCGTCTGCTCGGTCTACGGGCACCTGCACATTCCGCGCACCTCCTGGTACGACGGCGTGCGCTTCGAGGAGGTCTCGCTCGGCTACCCGCGCGAGTGGCAGCGCCGCGGGCTGCCGGAGAACCTGCTGCGCCAGATCCTGCCCGCGCCGGAGTACCCGCCGGGCGCGCTCAACAAGTTCGGCGGGCACTTCCGGATCACGCCGGAGATGGAGGCGGCGGCCGAGGAGATGCGGGCCAAGGCGCAGCGGCGGCGCGGTATCTGATCGCGGCTGGACTAGGCTCGACGCCGATGATCGAGAACATTCTGCCGTCCGGGATCGCCGCCGCGGAGCTGCTGGAGTACCCGGAGGGGCTGCGCGCGCACCCCGCCGAGGAGCACCTCATCGCCAAGTCGGTGGAGAAGCGCAGGCGTGATTTCATCGGGGCGCGGCACTGCGCCAGGCAGGCGCTGGCCCAGCTGGGCGAGGCGGAGGTGCCGATCGGCAAGGGGGAGCGCGGCATGCCGCTCTTCCCGCGCGGGATCGTCGGCAGCCTCACGCACTGCGACGGCTACCGCGCCGCCGCGCTCGGGCACGCGCTGCGCTTCCGCTCGGTCGGTATCGACGCCGAGCCGCACGCGGAGCTGCCGGACGGGGTGCTCGATTCGGTCAGCCTGCCCGAGGAGCGGCAGTGGCTGAAGGAGACCGAGAGCCCGCTGCACCTCGATCGGTTGCTCTTCTGCGCCAAGGAGGCCACCTACAAGGCGTGGTTCCCGCTCACGCTGCGCTGGCTCGGCTTCGAGGACGCGCACATCACCTTCACCGTCGACGCGGCGGGCGCGGACTCCGGCTCCGGCACCTTCCACACGAAGCTGCTGGTCCCCGGCGGCACCAACGACGGCGGCAGGCCGCTGCTCGACTTCGACGGCCGCTGGCAGATCGCCGGCGGGCTCATCCTGACCGCGATCGCGACCGCCTGATGGACCCGCTCGGCGGATTGCTGATCGTGGACAAGGATCCCGGCATGACCAGCCACGACGTGGTCGGGAGGTGCCGCCGGATCCTGGGGACGCGGAAGGTCGGGCACGCGGGGACGCTCGACCCCATGGCGACCGGGGTGCTGGTGCTCGGCGTGGAGCGGGCCACCAAGCTGCTCGGGCTGCTGACGCTCACCACCAAGGCGTACTCGGCGACCATCCGGCTCGGGGCGAGCACCAGCACCGACGATGCCGAGGGGGAGGTGCTCGCGGTTGCTCCCGCCGGGCACGTGACCGACGCGGCCGTCGCGGCCGAGGTGGCGGTGCTGACCGGGGAGATCCAGCAGGTGCCCGCGACGGTGAGCGCGATCAAGATCGACGGGGAGCGGGCGTATGCCCGGCACCGGGCCGGCGAGGAGGTGCGGCTGGCGGCGCGGCCGGTCACGGTCTCGCGGTTCGCCGTGCTGGCGCGGCACGATCGCGGGGAGTTCGTTGATCTCGAGGTCGAGGTGGAGTGCTCCTCCGGCACCTACATCCGGGCGCTGGCCCGTGATCTCGGCGCCGCGCTCGGGGTCGGGGGGCACCTGACGGCGCTGCGCCGCACCCGGGTCGGGCCGTTCACGCTCGAGCACGCTCGCACGCTGGAGTCGCTCGCCGCGGCGCCGTCGCTCTCGCTGCCCATGGACGAGGCGGTGCGGGCCGCGTTCCCGCTCCGCGATATCGACCCGGCGCAGGCCGAGGATCTGCGGAACGGGCGGTGGCTGGAGCCGGTCGGGCGGGACGACGTGTACGCGGCGGTCGATCCCGAGGGGAAGGCGATCGCGCTGCTGCGGGAGAGCGGGAAGCGGGCGGCCTCGGTCATGGTGGTGCGGCCCGCGGGGTTCTGACCGGCGGGTTCATGCCTCACCGCCGAGGAGCGGGGTGAGGGCGCCGAGGAGGGCGCCGGTGCTGACGGCGTGCATATCGGCGCGGGTGACGGTGCCGTTCTCCAGCCAATCCACGGTGAGCACCCGGACGAAGGTGAGCCAGGCGCCGATCACCGACTCGGCGGCGGCGCGGCGCTCCGCGGGGAGCCCGAGCTCGTCGAGCATGCGGCGGCGCAGCTCGCCGAGCTCGCCCGCGATGATGCCCTGGATGGTGGGGTCGGCGGCGAGCACCTTATTGGCCGCGAGCACCGCGTGCGGGTTGGCCTCGAAGTAGTCCAGGTGCGTGTTCAGCGCGGTCGAGATCTGCTCCGGCACCGAGAGTCCGGGGTCGAACGAGGAGTCGACCAGGAGCTGCGCCGCGGCCTGCTCGTAGACGGCGGCGAAGAGGTCCCGCTTGGCGGGGAAGTGCCGGTAGAGCAGGGCGCGCGAGATGCCGGCCGCGGCGGCGACCTCCTCCATCAGCACCGCCTCGTACGGCCGGTCGGCGAAGAGCCCCGCCCCCGCCTCCACGATCTGGGCGCGGCGCTGCTCCGGGGTGAGGCGACGGCGAACCATGACCGCCAGCTTAGTTGACGCACGTCTACCGGGCCGCCATAGTAGACGTACGTCTACTAACTCCGGGAGGGAATCATGGCGGCATCGGTCTTGCGCTGGCTGGCACTGGTCATGGGGGTGACCTGCCTGCTCATCGGGCTCGAGCACCTGGCGACCGGCGAGGCGCTCTTCCCGGACATGGGCGAGCCGGGCGCCACCGCGGACAGCCAGGCCCGCTTCTTCGGCGCGGTCTTCGCCGGCTACGGCCTGGCCTGGATCCTGGCCGCGCGCCGCGACCCCATCCCGGCGAACGTCATCCGCTTCCTGGCGGGCATCATGCTGCTCGGCGCGGTGGGCCGCTTCCTCTCCATCGCCGTGCACGGCTGGCCGCACCCGTTCGTGCTCGCGCTCACCGCGCTGGAGGTGCTGCTGCCGCCGGTCTACCTGGCGCTCGCCGACGCCGACGAAAAACAGGCCCGGGTCGTCACGAGCTGATCTGCGGGCGCAGCCGCTCGACCGCGTCGCTCATGTGCTCGACCAGCAGCTTGCGCGCCCGCTCCGGCGCGCCGGCGGCGATCGCCTCGCGCAGCCCGACGTGCTCCCTGGCCTGTTCGCGCAGGTCCGGGTAGGTGGTCTGGAGCGCGCCGAGGCACATGCGGGTCTCGATCAGCAGGGTGCGCGCCGCGCGCACCAGCCGCGGGCTGCCCGAGCTCCGCACCAGCGCCTCGTGGAACGCCTGGTCGGCGTCGGAGACGCCGACCGCGTCGCCCGCCTCGGCCCGCGCCGTCATCTCGGTGACGCTGGGCGCGAGCGCCGCGGCGGCGATCTCCCTGCGGCCGTCCAGGATGAGCTCCAGCGCGCCGCCCTCCAGCGCGGTGCGGGCCCGGTAGATGTCGACCACGTCGTCCAGCGCGAGCTCGATGACGAAGATGCCCCGGTGCCGGATGCTGTGCAGCAGCCCCTCGGAGACCAGCCGCTGCATGGCCTCGCGCACCGGCCCGCGGCTCACCGCGAACTGCGCCGCCAGGTCGGCCTCGCCCAGCTGCGCGCCCGGCGCCAGGCTGCCGCGCATGATGGCGTCCCGGAGCCGGTCCGCGATCATCTCCGCGGTCGACTTCCGGTCCACCGGCTGGAAATCAACGACGGACATCACTCGGCCTCCCGGTGAAGAGGGTACCCAGCGCCGGCGCGACCGGGGCCGCCCCGGCCAGCCGGAGCCCGGCCCAGACGGTGACCTGGTTGGCGGTGAGCACCGGCTTGCCCAGCGCCCGCTCCAGCTCCGGCAGGAGCGCCAGGGTGTGCATGGCGGTGTCCGGGATCAGCAGCGCCTCGGCGTCGGCGTGGTCGTTCGCCGCGGCGAGGGCGAGCACCCGGTCCGGGGTGAGCGTGCCGACCTCGGCGGCGGTGTCGATCCCGGCGCTGGTCATCGCGGTGACCTCGATGCCGGCGGCGGCCAAGAAGTCGACGAAGAGCCGGGCGACGTCGTCCGGGTAGCTCGCCGCCACCGCCACCCGGCGCAGCCCGAGCGTGTGCGCGGCGTCGGTGAAGGCGATGCCGGTGCTGGTCGCGGGCACTCCGGCGGCGTCGGCGAGGCCGCGCGCCTGCTCGCGCGCGCCGTCCGGGCCGTAGACGAAGCTGCCCGAGGTGCAGGCCCAGACCACGGCGTCCGGCCGGTGCGGGGCGAGCAGCTCGGCGCCTGCCCGCAGCCGGGCCGGGCTGCCCAGGTCGAGCAGCTCCGGGACGGCGTGCAGGTCGGTGCCGTAGATGTGCGCCACCGGCAGCCGCACGCCGAGCGCCGCCGCGACGGGCGGGTAGTCGTCCTCGGCGGCGTGGTCGGGGTAGACGAGACCGACGGTGGTCATGGCGCTCCTCCTAGAAGACGTCGAGCAGCCAGCGGCCGGGCCCCATCATGGGGAGTTTCATCCGGCCGAGGCAGGCCCACATGGTGAGCTGGTTGGCGGTGAGCACGGGTTTGCCGAGCCGCTGCTCCAGCGGCTCGATCACGTCGTAGGTGGGCAGGTTGGTGCAGCTCACGAAGACGGCCTGGGCATCGGGGGCGTCGGCGCCGAGGATCCGCTCGGCGATGGTCCGGTAGCCGACCTTCCAGATGCCGCCGCCGAGGCCGAGGTGGTCCGAGCGCACCACCGCGCAGCCCGCCTCGGCGAGGAAGTCGTGCAGCTTGCCGGTGAGGATCTCGTCGTACGGGGTGAGCACCGAGATCCGGGAGAGCTCCAGCCGCTGGATCGCCTCCAGCAGCGCGCCGGAGGTGGTCACCGCGTCCGTCGCGCCCGCAGCGCGGATGGTGTCGCAGAGCGACCGTTCGTACCCGAGCCCCTTGATGAAGCTGCCGGAGGAGCAGAGGTAGGCCACCACCTCCGGTTCGACGTGCAGCACATTGCGGGTGGCGGCGGTGAGGTGCGCGGCGTCCGAGACCAGCTCGGCCATCGCGAGCGAGACCGGGACCGGCTCGTACGGGGTGCGCGCCAGGTGCAGGCTGACGTCGAGCGGGGCCCACCGCCAGAGCTCGCGCTCCAGCGCGAGGTCGAACGGCGCGATGATCCCGATGCCGCGCTGGGCGACCGGACCCTCGATGCCGGGAAAGCTGAAATCCACTGCGGCCCCTCTGACCAGCGCTTCTCCTGCGATCCGTGCGAGCAGCACACGATCGGATTGTTGACAATCATACGATGCGATCCTACGGTGTCAACGTGGAAAAGGCCCCTGTGATCACCGTCCTGCACGGCGACCACGCGCCCGAGCCGGGGGCGCTCGCCCGCATCGCCGACCGCGCCGAGCTGCGCTGGACCGGCGCGGCCGGGCTCCCGGCGGCGCTGCGCGGCGCGGACGCGCTCTTCGTGCTGGATTTCGGCACCGACGCGCTGCCCGCCGCCTGGCCGCAGGCGGACGCGCTGCGATGGTTGCACATGGGCTCGACCGGCGTCGACGCGGCGATGTTCCCGGCGCTCATCGCCAGCGACGTCGTGGTCACCAATACCCGCGGGGTCTTCGACGCGGCCATCGCCGAGTACGTCCTCGGCCAGATCCTCGGCTTCGCCAAGGATCTCGGCGGTGCGCTGCTCCGGCAGCAGCGGCGGGAGTGGGAGTACCGGGAGACCGAGCGGGTCGCGGGCGCCTCGGTGCTGATCGTCGGCACCGGCGGGATCGGCCGGGCCATCGCGCGGCTGCTGCGCGCCGTCGGCATGCGGGTCTCGGCGATCGGCAGGCGCGAGCGCCGCGGCGACCCGGACTTCGGCACCGTCGGCACCGACCTGCACGCCGAGCTGCCGCACGCCGACTACGTGGTGGCGGTCGCGCCGCTCACCGAGCGCACCAGGCACCTCTTCGATGCCGCCGCCTTCGCCGCCATGAAGCCGCACGCGCGGTTCGTGAATGTCGGCCGCGGCGAGCTGGTGGTGACCGACGCGCTGGTCGAGGCGCTGCGCACCGGCGCGATCGCGGGCGCGGCGCTGGACGTGGTCGACCCGGAGCCGCTGCCCGCCGAGCATCCGCTCTGGACGCTGCCCGGCGTCCGGATCACCCCGCACAACTCCGGCGATTGGATCGGCTGGAGCGGGGCAATCCTGTCGGCGTTCGCCGACAACTTCGACAACTGGGTCGCCGGGCGGCCCCTGCGCAATGTGGTCGACAAGCAACTCGGGTACGTGCCCGGCTGAAGGAGCCCCCCTCGATGAGCAACGCAGGGAACACCACCCCGTCCGACCCCGCCGCCATGACCGCCGCGCAGCTGGTGACGGCGTACGCGGCGGGCACGCTCTCACCGGTGGAGGCGACCGAGGCCGTGCTCGCGGCCATCGCCGACCGCGACCCCGCGGTGAACGCCTTCTGCCTGGTCGACCCGGACCGGGCGCTGGTGCAGGCCAAGGATTCCGAGGAGCGCTGGCACTCCGGGTACGCGCGCGGGCTGCTCGACGGCGTCCCGGTCTCGATCAAGGACATCTTCCTCACCGAGGACTGGCCCACCCGGCGCGGCTCCACCTCGGTCGACCCGGCCGGGCCCTGGACGGTGGACAGCCCGGTCACCGCGCGGATGCGCGAGGACGGGATGGTGTTCGTCGGCAAGACCACCACGCCGGAGATCGCCTGGAAGGCGGTGACCGACAGCCCGCTGACCGGGATCACGCGGAATCCACTGGCGCCGGGCACGACCGCGGGCGGGTCGTCCGGGGGGAGCGCGGCGGCGGTCGCGGGCGGGATGGGGCCGGTGTCGGTCGGCACCGACGGCGGCGGCAGTATCCGGATTCCGGCCGCGTTCTGCGGGATCGTCGGGTTCAAGCCGACGCACGGGCGAGTGCCGCTCTTCCCCGCCAGCCCGTTCGGCCCGCTGGCGCACGCCGGGCCCATGACGCGCACCGTCGAGGACGCCGCGCTGCTGCTCGACATCCTCGCGCTGCCCGACCCGCGCGACCCCACCGCGCTCGCCCCGACGCTCGCCACCTTCCGCGGCGAGATGCACCGGGACGTGCGCGGGCTGCGGGTGGCGTGGTCGCCGAACCTGGGCTATGCCACCGTCGATCCCGAGGTCGCGGCGATCACCGAGGCGGCGGTGCGGCGGCTCGCCGACGCGGAACTCACGGTGACCGCCGCCGACCCCGGCTTCGCCGATCCCCTGGACGCCTTCGAGATCCTGTGGGCGGCAGGGGCGGCCACCATGCTGGCCGGATTCCCGGCGGGCAGCCGGGAGCGGGTCGATCCCGGGCTCGGCGCGGTGTGGACCAGGGGTGACGCGGTGAGCGCCGTCGAGTACCTGGAGGCGCGGAATGTCGCCGCGCAGCTCGGGATCACCATGGGCACGTTCCACCAGGACCACGACGTGCTGGTCACCCCCACCGTGCCGATCCCCGCCTTCGAGGCGGGGCACGACGTGCCGCCCGGCAGCGGGCTGCGCAGCTGGCCGGACTGGACCCCCTTCACCTACCCCTTCAACCTCACCCAGCAGCCCGCCATCAGCATTCCCGTCGGCCGCACCGCCGCCGGGCTCCCCGTCGGCCTGCAGATCGTCGGCCCCCGCCACTCCGACGATCTCGTTCTCGCCGTCGCGCGCTACGCGGAACACGTCCTGGGCTAGCCCCCATCTGCCGACGCGAATCAGTCGAGCGCGAAGCGGGCGACATTCACTGCGGCAATTCCGCCGCCCGCCGCTCGAGCACGCCCCGCTCCTTCTCATTGCGGCACAACGCGATAGCCGTCGCGAACTCGACCCGCGCCTCGGCATTCCGCCCGAGCCGCGCCAGCAGCTCCCCGCGCACATTCGGCACCAGATGCGACCCACCCAGCGCCCCCTCGGCAATCAACGCGTCCACCAGGGGAAGCGCCACCGCAGGCCCCCGCGCCATGGACACCGCCACCGCCCGGTTCAACCGCACCACCGGAGAAGGAGCGATCCGCCCCAGCGCCTCGTACAGCACCACGATCCGCTCCCAATCGGTCTCGCCGAAAGTCGCGGCCACCGCGTGACATTCGGCGATCGCCGCCTGCACCCCGTACGCCCCGAGCCCGATCGCCGCGCCGCGCGCGAGCGCCGCCCGCCCGCGCCGGATACCGTCCCGATCCCAGCGCCGCCGATCCTGCTCCGCCAGCAGCACCGGCTCCCCGTCGGCCCCGGTCCGCGCCGGAAACCGCGCCGCCGTCAGCTCGAGCAGCGCGAGCAACCCGTGCGGCTCGGCGTGGTCCGGCACCAGCCGGGCGAGCACCCGCGCCAGCCGCAGCGCCTCCGCCGCCAAGTCCAGCCGGATCTGCGTCGCCCCCGAACTCGCCGACGACCCCTCGGTGAAGATCACGTACAGCACTCCGAGCACCGACCCGAGCCGCTCCCGCCGCTCCTCCGGCGCGGGCACCTCGAACGGCACCCTTGCCGCGGCGAGCGTCTTCTTGGCGCGGGTGATCCGCGCCTGCACCGTCGCGGTCGGCACCAGGAACGCGGCCGCGATCTCGTCGCTGGTGAGCCCGCCGACCACCCGCAGCGTGAGCGCGATCCGCGCCTCCGCCGCGAGCATCGGATGGCAGGCCACGAACATCAGCGCCAGCACGTCGTCATCGATCCGCTCCGGGTCCCACGGCTCCGGCGGCACCGGTTCGCCCCCGGTGGCGGCGCCGCCCTCGCCCAGCGCGCGGGCGAAGGCGGCATACCGGTCACCGAGCGCGGCGCTGCGCCGGAAGGCGTCGATGGCGCGGCGCTTGCCCGCGGTGAGCAACCACCCGGCCGGGTCCCGCGGCACCCCGTCCCGCGGCCACGCCACGAGCGCCTCGGCCAGCGCCTCCTGCGCCACATCCTCGGCCAGCGCGAACTCCCCGGTGTAGCGGGCGAGCGCGCCGACGATCCGCGCCGACTCGATCCGCCACACCGCGGCGACCGCGGCGCGCCCGGCCGCACCGCTCACAGCTGCCCGGTGGCCTCGCGCCAGGCGCGCTCCTTCTGGATCCACACATTGTCCTGCGGGAACTCGCTGATCTCCGGGACGCGCCTGATCTCGGTCTTGAAGCCGGGTCCGCCCGCGGGCAGCCGCTTCGCCCACTCGATCGCCTCCTCCTTGGAGGCCACGCTGAGGATGTAGTAACCGCCGAACAGCTCCTTGGTCTCGCCGTAGGGGCCGTCGGTGACGACCGGCGGGTCGGCGGAGTAGTCGACCACCACGCCCTCGGCCGGGTCCTCCAGCCCCTCCGCGGCCAGCAGCACCCCGGCCCGGATGAGCTCGTCGTTGAAGCGGCCCATCGTCTCCAGCATCTCGTTCATATCGAACGCGGCCATCGCGGCGTAGGCCTCGTCGGTGGCGCGCATGATGAGCATGTACTTCATGTCCGTCTCCCTCGGTGTGCGGGTCCCGCTCGGACCCTCTCACCCCTTGGTCGAACGGGCCGCCCGCCGAATCGACACGGCACGAAACATTCTTCCAAGATTTTTCTAGCCGCGGGCGAAGGCCAGGGTCTCGCCGAGCACGCCGTGCGTCCAGAGGGCGTTGCAGGCGGCGGCGAGCTCGGGGAGCCCCTCCTCGATGGTGGCGAAGACATTGCCGGGCACCCAGCCCTGGTCGCCGTTGATCAGCAGGTTGTTGCGGCCGTAGAAGAGCGCGAGGTCGGTGGCGCCCTGTTCGTTGGCGGCGGCGGAGCCGGGTTCGTAGCCGTAGGCGGGGTTGCCGATCTCCCAGGGCTCGAAGTCGAAGAGGCAGACGTCGCCCGGGATGGGGGTGACGGTCGGGTTCTCCCGGTGCGGGGCGGCGGTGAGCCGGGGGACCAGGGTGTAGACCTCGTTGCGGGCGTACTTGGCGTGGAAGGCGTCGCCCTCCTGCGGCAGCGCCTCCCACACCGCGGCGCAGGTGCCGGGCGCCTCGTCGTCCAGGAGGCGGGCCCGGCAGGTGACGCCCGCCTTGGTCAGCGTGATGGTGATGTAGCGGGCCATGCTGTCTCCTCGGGTCGGCGCGATCAGAGCTCGGCGAGCACCTCGGACCAGATGCCGAGCGCGTCGCGGATCTGCGCGTCGGTGACGATGAGCGGCGGGATCATCCGCACCACGTTCATGTGCGCGCCGCAGGTGAGCAGCAGCAGCCCCTTGGCGACCGCGGCCCGCTGCGCGGCCGACGCCGTCTCCGGGTCGGGATCGCCGGTGGCGGTGGTGAACTCGCACCCGGCAAGCAGCCCGAGCCCGCGCACATCGCCGATCTGCTTGGTCTGCTGCTCGCGCAGCCCGGCCAGCAGCTCGGCGCCGCGGTCGGCGGCGTTCCGCACCAGCCCCTCCGACTCGATGACGTCCAGCGTGGCCAGCGCCGCCGCGCAGGCCACCGCGTTGCCGCCGTAGGTGCCGCCCTGCGAGCCCGGCCACGCCTTCGCCATGAGCTCGGCCGAGGCCGCGATCCCGGAGAGGGGGAAGCCGCTGGCCAGCCCCTTGGCGATGGTGATGACATCCGGCCGGACGTCGAAGTGCTGGTGCCCGAAGAACTTCCCGGTACGCCCGAACCCGGTCTGGATCTCATCGATCACCAGCAGGATGCCGTGCCGATCGGCGCGCTCGCGCAGGCCGTGGAAGAAGGCGGTGTTGCCGGGGATGTAGCCGCCCTCGCCGAGCATGGGCTCCACGATGAAGGCGGCGGTCTCGGCGGGCCCGGTCAGCGTGGCGAGGATGTAGTCCAGCTCGCGCAGCGCGAAGGCGGTGGCCTCCTCCTCGCTCCAGCCGTACCGGTAGGCGGTGGGGAAGGGGGCCACGTGCACCCCGGACATGAGCGGGCTGAACCCGGCCGAGAACCGGGTGCCGGAGGTGGTCATGGTGGCGGCGGCGACGGTGCGGCCGTGGAACCCGCCGTGGAAGACGATCACGTTCGGCCGCCCGGTGGCCTGCCGCACCAGCCGCAGCGACGCCTCCACCGCCTCGCTGCCCGAGTTGCTGAAGAAGAGCGTGTCCAGCCCGCTGGGCAGCACGTCGCCGAGCCGCTCGGTGAGGCGAAGCAGCGGCTGGTGCATGACCGTCGTGTACTGGCCGTGGATCAGCTTCCCGACCTGC
The DNA here is from genome assembly GCF_040654395.1 of Nocardia sp. NPDC050697. Lineage (NCBI taxonomy): Bacteria > Bacillati > Actinomycetota > Actinomycetes > Mycobacteriales > Nocardiaceae > Nocardia > Nocardia sp. NPDC050697. The sequence continues at coordinate 208,815 of NZ_JBFAHY010000009.1, read as the reverse complement.
TCCTGCGCCGCCGCGACCACGCGCGGGTGGCAGTGCCCGGTGCTGGTGACCCCGATGCCCGCGGTGAAGTCCAGGTAGCGCCGGCCGTCGGTGGCGTGCAGGTAGCACCCCTCGCCGCGCTCCACCACGACGGGAGTGGCCTGCTTGAGCACCGGTGACAGCTGGGTCATGGGGATCCGCCCTCCGTAGTGATCCGAAGATTGTCTGTTGTCGGATTGTTGACAATATGCCTACCATGACTGCGGCGGTCCCGACAAGGGAATGCCACGGGAGCCGAGAGGAGACGGGATGCCCACCCAGTCAGACGAGCGGGCCGCGCTGGAGACCGTGCCGACGGGGCTGTTCATCGGCGGCAAATGGCGGGAGGGCGCGCGCACCTTCCCGGTGGCCGACCCGGCCACCGGCGCGACCATCGCCGAGGTGGCCGACGCGAGCGCCGCGGACGGCATCGCCGCGCTCACCGCCGCCGCGGAGGCGCAGCCCGACTGGGCCGCGACCCCGCCGCGCGAGCGCAGCGACCTGCTCATGCGGGTGCACCGCGCGCTGCTCGCCGACGTCGACCGGCTCGGGCTGGTGCTCACCCTGGAGATGGGCAAGCCGCTGGCCGAGGCGCGCGGCGAGATCGCCTACGCCGCCGAGTTCTTCCGCTGGTTCGCCGAGGAGGCGGTGCGGCTGGACGGCGGCTACATGCAGGCGCCCGCGGGCGGCTCGCGCTTCCTCGTCACCAAGCAGCCCGTTGGCCCGAGCCTGCTCATCACGCCGTGGAACTTCCCGATCGCCATGGGCGCCCGCAAGATCGCGCCCGCGCTCGCCGCCGGCTGCACCAGCGTGATCAAACCGGCCGAGCAGACACCGCTCTCCATGCTCGCGCTGGCCGCGGTGCTGGAGCAGGCCGGGCTGCCCGCCGGGGTGGTCAACGTGGTCACCACCACCGACCCGGGCGCGGTGATCGAGCCCATGATCCGCGACCCGCGCTCCCGCAAGCTCTCCTTCACCGGCTCGACCGCGGTCGGCAAGGTGCTGCTCGAGCAGTGCGCCGGCACCGTCATGCGCACCTCCATGGAGCTCGGCGGCAATGCGCCGCTGCTGGTCTTCGACGACGCCGACCTGGACGAGGCGGTGGAGGGCGCGCTCGCCGCCAAGATGCGCAATATCGGGCAGGCATGCACCGCCGCCAACCGGATCCTGGTGCAGCGCGGCGTGGCCGACGAGTTCGGCAGGCGGCTCGCCGAGCGGATGGCGGCGCTGCCGATCGGCCGCGGCACCGAGCCGGACGTGGTCGTCGGGCCTCTGATCGACACCGACGCGCTCGCCAAGGTCGAGCAGCTGGTGGCCGATGCCAAGCAGCGCGGCGCCGAGGTGCTCACCGGCGGCGAGCGGCCGGCCGGGCCGGGCAACTTCTACCCGGCCACCGTGCTGACCGGGGTGCCGGACGCCGCCGAGCTGTGCCACACCGAGATCTTCGGCCCGGTCGCCGCCATCGGCGTCTTCGACACCGAGGAGGAGGCGATCACCCGCGCCAACGACACCCCGTACGGCCTGGTCGCCTACGTCTTCACGGAGAACCTGCGGCGCGGGCTGCGAGTCTGCGAGGCGCTGGAGACCGGCATGGTCGGCCTGAACCAGGGCGTGGTGTCCAACCCGGCGGCGCCCTTCGGCGGCGTCAAGGAGTCCGGCCTCGGGCGCGAGGGCGGCTTCTCCGGGATCGACGAATTCCTCGAGACCAAATACATCGGAGTGCGACTGTGAGCTATCGGATTGCCACCATCCCCGGCGACGGCATCGGGGTCGACGTGACGGTCGAGGCCGTGGCGGTGCTGGACGCCGTGCTGCCCGGGCTGGAGTGGACCGAGTTCGACTGGTCCTGCGAGAACTACCTGCGCACCGGCGCCATGATGCCGCCGGACGGGCCCGCCCGGCTCGCCGGGTTCGACGCGATCCTGCTCGGCGCCGTCGGCTTTCCCGGCGTACCGGACCACGTCTCGCTGTGGGGGTTGCTGATCCCGCTGCGCCGCGCCTTCGGTCAGTACGTGAACCTGCGGCCGGTGAAACTGCTGCCCGGCACCGAATCCGCGCTGCGCGGGCGGACCGCCGAGGACCTGGACATTCTCATCGTCCGGGAGAACTCCGAGGGGGAGTACTCGGAGATCGGCGGCACGCACAACCCCGGGCGGCCGGACGAATTCGTGCTGCAGGAGTCGGTGTTCACCCGGGTCGGCTGCGAGCGGATCATCCGCTACGCCTTCGACCGCGCCGCGGAGCGCTCCGGGAAGCTCTGCTCGGCTACCAAGTCCAACGGGCTGATCCACTCCATGCCCTACTGGGACCGGATCTTCGACGAGGTCGCCGCCGAGTACCCCGGGGTGGAGACCAGGCAGATGCACGTGGACGCGCTGGCCGCGGAGATCGTGCTGCACCCCGACCGGCTCGACGTCATCGTCGGCTCGAACCTCTTCGGCGACATCCTCTCCGACCTGGCGGCCGCGGTCACCGGCGGGCTCGGGCTGGCGCCGTCGGGCAATATCGACCCGACCCGCTCCGCGCCGTCCATGTTCGAAGCGGTGCACGGAAGTGCCCCCGACATCGCGGGTCAGGGGATCGCCAACCCGGTCGCGCAGATCCTCGCCGGGGCCATGCTGCTCCGCCACCTCGGCGAAGAAGGCGCGGCGGAGGCCGTCGAACGGGCCGTCCTCGACGTGCTCGGCGCGGGGGAGGTGCTCACCCCCGACCTCGGGGGCACATCCACGACAGCTGAACTCGGCGCGGCGATCGCCGACCGCGCCCGCGAACTGGCGGGAGCGAAGTCGCTGCCGGCCTGACGCGGTCTACGTTCGACGCACCCGACGTCAGGTGGTCACCCAGATGGCTTCCGCCGCGGGCTGACCGAGATCGACCGGGGTTTCGGCGGTACCGATGCGAATCGCGATGGTCCCGGCGAAATCCCGGCGCTCGGCCACACTGATCACCGTGTCCAGCGCGATCCCCACCGAATCGAAGTAGCGCAACATCTCCGGATCGGAATCCGAGATCCGCGCCACCCGCCCCGACTCGCCCGCCGCGAACTCGCTCAGCGGGCGGGCCGGCGGCGTCGGCACGGCGCCGTCCACCGACGGGATCGGGTCACCGTGCGGATCCCGATCCGGGTAGCCGAGCTTCGCGTCGATCCGCGCCATCAGCAGCTCCGACACCGCGTGCTCCAGGATCTCCGCCTCGTCGTGCACCTCGTCCCAGCCGTAGCCGAGCTCGCTCACCAGGAACGTCTCCAGCAGCCGGTGCCTGCGCACCATGGCGATCGCCGCTCGCCTGCCGTCCTCGGTCAGCGTGATCGCGCCGTAGCGGGCGTGCACCACCAGCCCCTGATCGGCCAGCTTCCGCACCGCCTCCGAGACCGTCGACGCGGAGACCCCGATCCGCTCCGCCAGCAGCTTCGTCGACACCTTCTCCGGCGACCACTCCTGCGCCGTCCAGATCACCTTCAGGTAGTCCTGCGCGACCGAACTCAGCACCGGCGCCACCGTCGCGGCCCCGTCCACCGAGGGCTCCGGCGCGTCGGTCAGCTCGCGGCGGGTCGTGATGTCTCGTTTCCCGGGCACATTTCGAGCTTATGCACTCGGCGCCCGATCCACACGCCGCACCGCCACCGGCAACCTCCGATTCACCGCCCCGACCACCGTCCGTGACCTCGAGCATGACCGGCCCGGCCCGAATACGCATCGGCGCGCACAGTGCGTAGGCTGCGCACTGTGCTGAGATGGCGAAGCCTCGACGACGTGCCCGCGGACTGGGGACGCTGCGTGGTCACCATCGGTGTGTTCGACGGTGTGCACCGGGGCCACGCGCAACTCATCAGCAGGGCGGTGAAAGCCGCCGCCGCGCGCGGCGTCCCCGCGGTGCTCATGACCTTCGACCCGCACCCCATGGAGGTGGTGCGGCCCGGGTCGCACCCCGCCCAACTGACCACGCTCACCCGGCGCGCCGAACTCGCCGAAGAACTCGGCGTCGACGTGTTCTGCGTCATGCCGTTCACGCACGAGTTCATGAAGCTCACCCCCTCCCGCTACGTGCACGACCTGCTGGTCGAACGGCTGCACGTCGCCGAGGTCGTGGTCGGCGACAACTTCACCTTCGGCAAGAAGGCCGCGGGCAATGTCGAGACCATGCGCGAACTCGGGCTGCGCTGGGGCTTCGAGGTCGACGCCGCCACCCTGCTCGGCGAACAGTCCGTCACCTACTCCTCCACCTACATCCGGGCCTGCGTCGACGCCGGCGACATGGCCAACGCCACCGAGGCGCTCGGCAGGCCGCACCGCGTCGAAGGCGTCGTCGTGCACGGCGACGGGCGCGGGCGGACCTTCGGATACCCCACCGCCAACGTCGCGCCGCCCATGCACGCCGCCATCCCGGCCGACGGGGTCTACGCGGGGTGGTTCACCGTGCTCGGGCCCGGGCCGACCATCGGCACCGTGACGCCGGGGCAGCGAGCCATGGCGGCTATCTCGGTCGGCACGAACCCGACCTTCTCCGGGCGGGCCCGGACCGTCGAGGCGTACGTTCTGGACCGGGAAGCCGATCTCTACGGGCAGCATGTCGCGGTCGACTTCGTGCAGCATCTGCGGGGGATGCTCAAATTCGACTCCACCGAGGCGCTCGTCGAAGCCATGGCCGGGGATGTGGACGCCGCCAGGGCGGTGCTCGCCCGCGGGTGAAGGTCCGGTAGGGTGGCTCCTCGGGTTTGCTGCGGTCCGCGGCGGCGCCCAGGCCCGGTTCGCCGGGGACCATTCGCGCGGAACTGAGAAATGGGAGTGGATGCCGCATGGCGCTGACCACTGAGCAGAAGTCGAGCATTCTGGCCGAGTACGGGCTGCACGAGAAGGACACCGGGTCGCCGGAGGCGCAGATCGCGCTGCTGTCGAAGCGGATCGCCGACATCACCGAGCACCTCAAGAAGCACAAGCATGATCACCACACTCGGCACGGGCTGATGGCGCTCATCGGGCGTCGGAAGCGGCTGTCGAAGTACCTGGCTGACAACGATATCCAGCGGTACCGGTCGTTGATCGAGCGGTTGGGGCTTAGGCGGTAATCTCGCCGGCTGTGTTTTTTGGCGCGCCTGCGGCGCGCGTGTTCGCGGCCCCTATGGCTCGCGTTCGAGCACTCGAGACTCGCGCCTGCGGCGCATGCGCTTCGAGTGCTCGAACGCGAGCCGGCCGCGAACGGGGCTCGTAAGACTCGCCCCCGGGGTGGCTGGGTCGGTGGGGTATCTCCCCACTCGAGCGATACCAAGTGGTCCTGTCCCAGCGGACCGTTCCCTCGCTCCGCTTCGGGCCCGCATCTCTACCCTGGCGGCACCGTCCGTGCTTATCGCTCAGAGCTGAGTAATTCCACCTGGGCGGAGCAACCCCAGCCCTGGGGGCGGAGGAACCCCAGCCCGGGGAGGAACCCCAGCCCTGGGGGCGGAGGGACCCCAGCCCCGGGGCAGAGCAACCCCGGCCCCGGGGGCGGAGGAACCCCTTCCCCTTCCCCTTGCCTGCGGGAGGGGGGCGTAGCCCTGCGGGGGTTCGGGGGCGCAGCCCCCGAGAAACCCCCTTTTTCTCTACCCGCCGCGCCGGAAAGGCGCTTTGACCTGCGCCACCGCCACTAGGACCGGGGTTCTGGGCGATTTACCCGCGGGTAGACGTACAATCTGGACGTTGGCTCCTCTGCGGCAGCGAGACACCGCTCTCGCGCCCGGACAACTACGGCAACAGCCGGACGCACCCGTCGCGTGGCGTCGGTCTTCGGTAGTGGCCTCCCGGCACGGACAAGGGCTCCGTCCGGCGGGCTTCGATCGATGACCGCCTCCGCGTCGCCGCTCCCAAGGGGGAACGGCCGGGTGCGCGCGTTGCGCAGCACGAGGCTGCCGCGCGGCCGCACCCGGAACGGCTGACGAAATGCCGGATCGCGCCCGACGGGCGCTGGATCCGGCGAAGACGAGAGGTTGAGAAAAGACATATGACCGACACCATCGAACGGAACTCCACGGCAGTCGAGGTCGAGCCCGGCGTGTACGAGTCCGTCGCGCTGATCGACAACGGCGCCTACGGCACCCGCACGGTCCGCTTCGAGACCGGCCGGCTGGCCCGGCAGGCGGCCGGCGCGGTCGCCGCCTACCTGGACGACGAGACCATGCTGCTCTCCGCCACCTCGGCGGGCAAGGCACCCAAGGACCACTTCGACTTCTTCCCGCTGACGGTCGACGTCGAGGAGCGGATGTACGCCGCCGGCCGCATCCCGGGCTCCTTCTTCCGCCGCGAGGGCCGCCCCTCCACCGACGCGATCCTCACCTGCCGCCTGATCGACCGGCCGCTGCGCCCCTCCTTCGTCGACGGGCTGCGCAACGAGATCCAGGTGGTCGTCACCATCCTGAGCCTCGACCCGAACGACCTCTACGACGTGGTCGCCATCAACGCCGCCTCGGCCTCCACCCAGATCGCCGGGCTGCCGTTCTCCGGCCCGGTCGGCGGTGTCCGGGTCGCGCTGCTGCAGGACCCGGCGGTCGGCGGCGCCCAGCAGTGGGTCGCCTTCCCGACGGTCGAGCAGCTCGAGCACGCCGTCTTCGACATGGTCGTGGCCGGTCGCGTGGTCGACTCCGGTGACGTCGCCATCATGATGGTCGAGGCCGAGGCCACCACGAACGTGCTCGCGCTGATCGACGCCGGCGCGCAGGCGCCCACCGAGGCCGTCGTGGCCGAGGGGCTCGAGGCCGCCAAGCCGTTCATCGCCCGGCTGGTCCGCGCGCAGGCCGACCTCGCCGCGCTGGCCGCCAAGCCGACCGGCGAGTTCCCGCTCTTCCCGCCCTACGGCGACGACGTCTTCGCCGCCGTCGAGAACGCCGCCGCCGCGCAGCTCGGCGAGGCGCTGAGCATCGCGGGCAAGCAGGAGCGCGAGGAGAAGATCGACGAGATCAAGCTCACCGTGCTCGACCAGCTCGGCGAGACCTTCGCCGGCCGGGAGAAGGAGCTGGGCGCCGCCTTCCGCTCGCTCACCAAGAAGCTGGTGCGCAAGCGCATCCTCACCGACAGCTTCCGGATCGACGGCCGCGGCCTGGCCGACATCCGCGCGCTCTCCGCCGAGGTCGCGGTGATCCCGCGGGCGCACGGCTCGGCGCTGTTCGAGCGCGGCGAGACCCAGATCATGGGCGTCACCACGCTGGACATGGTGAAGATGGCGCAGCAGGTCGACTCGCTCGGCCCGGAGACCAGCAAGCGCTACATGCACCACTACAACTTCCCGCCGTACTCCACCGGTGAGACCGGCCGCGTCGGCTCGCCCAAGCGGCGCGAGATTGGCCACGGCGCGCTCGCCGAGCGGGCCCTGATGCCGGTGCTGCCCAGCCAGGAGGAGTTCCCCTACGCCATCCGGCAGGTCTCCGAGGCGCTGAGCTCCAACGGCTCGACCTCGATGGGCTCGGTCTGCGCCTCGACGCTCTCGCTGCTGAACGCGGGCGTCCCGCTCAAGGCGCCGGTCGCCGGCATCGCCATGGGCCTGGTCTCGGACACCGTCACCGGCGCCGACGGCACCGACGAGGTGCGCTACGTGGCGCTCACCGACATCCTCGGCGCCGAGGATGCCTTCGGCGACATGGACTTCAAGGTCGCGGGCACCCGCGACTTCGTCACCGCGCTGCAGCTCGACACCAAGCTCGACGGCATCCCCTCGCAGGTGCTCGCCGGGGCGCTGGCGCAGGCGCACGACGCCCGCACCACCATCCTCGACGTCATGGCCGAGGCCATCACCTCGCCGGACGAGATGAGCCCGTACGCCCCGCGCGTCACCGCGATCAAGATCCCGGTGGACAAGATCGGCGAGGTGATCGGCCCCAAGGGCAAGGTCATCAACCAGATCACCGAGGACACCGGCGCCAATATCTCCATCGAGGACGACGGCACCGTGTTCGTCGGCGCGACCGACGGCCCGTCGGCGCAGGCCGCGATCGACGCGATCAACGCCATCGCCAACCCGCAGCTGCCGAAGGTCGGCGAGCGCTTCCTCGGCACGGTCGTGAAGACCACCGCCTTCGGCGCGTTCGTCTCGCTGCTGCCGGGCCGCGACGGGCTGGTGCACATCTCCAAGCTGGGCAACGGCAAGCGCGTCGCCAAGGTCGAGGACGTGGTCAACGTCGGCGACAAGCTGCGCGTCGAGATCGCCGACATCGACAACCGCGGCAAGATCTCGCTGGTCCCGGTCGAGGATTCCGCCGAAGCCGCGGCCCCCGAGGCCGCCGCCGCCGAAAGCGAGTAGACACGGTATCTGTGAGTACCGAGAACACGACGGCCCCTCTGCTCCGCGCTGAGCAGGGGGGTTCGTCGCTCCGAACCGCCACCGCCGAGGAACTCGGCTCGGACAGCGGGGTCCGCCGCACCGAGCTGCCCGGCGGGCTGCGCGTCGTCACCGAGCACGTGCCCGGCGTGCGCTCCGCCTCCGTCGGCGTCTGGGTCGGCGTCGGCTCCAGGGACGAGGGGCCCGGCGTCGCCGGCGCCGCGCACTTCCTGGAACACCTGCTGTTCAAAGCCACCCCCACCCGGAGCGCGCTGGACATCGCGCAATCCATGGACGCCGTCGGCGGCGAGCTCAACGCCTTCACCGCCAAGGAACAGACCTGCTACTACGCGCACGTCATCGACGAGGACCTGCCGCTCGCGGTCGAGCTCGTCTCCGACGTGGTGCTGAACGGGCTGTGCCGCGGCGCCGACGTCGAGGTCGAGCGGCAGGTGGTGCTCGAGGAGATCGCCATGCGCGACGACGACCCGGAGGACCTGGTCGGCGACGCCTTCCTCACCGCGCTCTTCGGCGACCACCCGATCGGCCGCCCGGTCATCGGCTCGGTGGAGTCCATCGAGGCCATGCGCCCCACCCAGCTGCGCTCCTTCCACCAGCGCCGCTACCGGCCGGAGCGGATGGTCGTCGCGGTCGCGGGCAATATCGAGCACGAGCACACCGTCGAACTCGTGCACCGCGCCTTCGCCGGGCGGCTCGACCCGGCCGCCGCGCCCGCCCCGCGCCGCGAGGGCCGCTTCCGCACCCGCACTGCCCCCACCCTGCACTGGAGCAACCGGGACAGCGAGCAGTCGCACCTGGCCTTCGGCGTGCGCGCCTACGGCAGGCACGAGGGCGACAAGCGCTGGCCGCTCTCGGTGCTCAACACCGTGGTCGGCGGCGGGCTCAGCTCCCGGCTCTTCCAGGCCATCCGGGAGGAGCGCGGGCTCGCCTACTCGGTGTACTCCGGCGTCGACACCTTCGCCGACACCGGCGCCTTCTCGGTCGCGCTCGGCTGCCAGCCGGAGAACCTCGGCACCGTCGCCGCGCTCGCCCGCGGCGTCCTGGAGGACGTGGCGGCGAACGGCATCACCGACGCCGAGTGCGCCCGCGCCAAGGGCTCACTGCGCGGCGGGCTGGTGCTCGGGCTGGAGGACTCCGGCTCCCGGATGAACCGGATCGGGCGCAGCGAGCTCAACTACGGGAATCACCGCAGCGTCTCCGAGACGCTCCTGCGCATCGACGCGGTGACGACCGAGCAGGTCGACGCCGTCGCGCGGACCCTGCTCGCCCGGCCCATGGCGGCCGCGGTCGCCGGGCCGTACCGCCGCACCCGGGATCTGCCGGTCGCGGTGCGGAGGCTGGTGGAGAACTAGGGGGTCGGGGGGCGCTTGCCGAGGCCGCGGGCGAGCCGGAGGGTCGGCTACCTGCGGCCCGGTTCGCGGCGAGGTCGCGCTCCGGCCCGGTCACCGCACGCCGCGGTTGGCCGCCTCGACCACCGCGGGCAGCAGCCCGGGCAGCGCGGCGTCCAGCTCGCGGCGGCGCAGCCGCTGGCAGGTGTTCCCCTCGACGGTGAGCCGCTCGATCACCCCCGCCTCGCGCAGGATCTTGAAGTGGTGGGTGGCGGTGGACTTGTTGATCGCGTCGTAGAGCGCCGCGCACCGCACCGGCCCCTCGGCATTCGCCAGCCGCCGCACCATCTCCAGCCGGACCGGGTCCTGCAGCGCGCCGAGCACGGCGGACAGCGGCGCCACCGGCGCGGAGACGTTCGCTTCGCTCATGATCTACCTCACTCGGTTTGATGACTATCGTACCCGGGTCGTATGGTCGAGTGCGGTTCGACAACCATCAAACCTATCGGACGGAGCCGCGATGACCGCGACCATCGCCCAGCCGGCGGCGCAGCGCTGGGCCTATCCGCTCGTCCTGATCGCGACCGGGGTCGCGCTCGGGGTCTCCGGCGCGCCCGCGCCGCTCTACGGGCTGTACGAGTCCGAGTGGAACCTCTCGCCGCTCACCACCACCGTGATCTTCGCGGTGTACGCCGTCGCGGCGCTGGCCGCGGTGCTGGTCACCGGCCGGATCTCGGATGTGCTCGGCCGCAAGCCGGTGCTGCTCGGCGCCTTCGGCACCATGATCGCCGGGCTGGTGGTCTTCGTCGCCGCCGACTCGGTGCCCATGCTGGTGCTGGCCCGCGCGCTGCACGGCACGGCGGTCGGCGCCACCGTGGTGGCGGGCGCGGCCGCGCTGCTCGACCTGCGGCCGCACCGCGGCGCGCGCTCCGGGCAGCTGAGCGGGGTGGCGTTCAATGTCGGGATGGCGGTGACGATCCTCGGCTCGGCGCTGCTCGCCCAGTACGCGCCGCACCCGCTGCGCACGCCGTACGTGGTGATCAGCGTGGTCTGCCTGGCCATCGCGGCCGGGGTGATCGCGCTGCGCGAGCCGCACGCGGCCCGGGTGGCGGGGCGGATCCGGATCGCCAGGCCGTCGGTGCCCGCCGAGATCCGCGGCGACTTCTGGTTCTCCGCGATCGGCGTGATGGCGGCCTGGTCGGTGCTCGGCGTGCTGCTCTCGCTCTACCCCTCGCTGGCCGCGCGCCAGACCGGCATCCACAACCTGGTCTTCGGCGGCGCGGTGGTGGCCGCGACGGCGCTCGCCGCGGCGCTGGTGCAGCTCTTCGCCACCCGCGTCCCGGCCCGGCGGGCCGCCGTGATCGGCGATATCGGCATGGCCTTCGCGCTGCTCGCGCTGATCCCGGCGCTGGCCACGCACAGCTGGGTCGCGGTGCTGCTGGCCGGGGTGTTCCTCGGCGCGACCTTCGGGCTCGGCTTCGGTGGCTCGCTGCGGCACCTGTCGAATGTGGTGCCGCAGCACAAGCGCGGCGAGACCATGTCGGCGTACTACCTGCTCGCCTACACCGCCATGGCGCTGCCGACGGTGCTCGCCGGGTGGGCCGCCAATACCTGGGGGCTGAGCACGGTCTTCCCGTGGTTCGTCTCCGCTGCCGCCGTAGCCTGCCTGGTCGCCGCCGGGCTCGGGCTGCGGCGTCGGGGCGCGGAGTAGCGTCGGCGCCATGAGGATCCGTGGAGCCGTCCTGGAGCGCATCGCCGCGCCCGCCCCGTTCGCCGACTCGGCGCCGCTCACCATCTCCGAGCTGGAGCTGGCCGAGCCGGGGCCGGGCGAGCTGCTGGTCCGGATCGAGGCGGCGGGGCTGTGCCACTCGGATCTCTCCGTGGTCGACGGCAACCGGGTGCGCCCGGTGCCCATGCTGCTCGGGCACGAGGCCGCGGGCCGGGTCGAGGCCGTCGGCCCCGGCGAGCCGGATATCGCCGTCGGGCAGCGCGTCGTCATGACCTTCCTGCCGCGCTGCGGCGAGTGCGCGGGCTGTGCCAGCGAGGGCCGCACGCCGTGCATACCCGGCAGCGCCGCCAACAATGCGGGCGAGCTGCTCAACGGCGGCCGCCGGCTGCGCCGCGACGGCGCCGAGGTGCACCACCACCTCGGCGTCTCCGCCTTCGCCACGCACGCCGTGGTGGACCGCCGCTCGGTGGTGCCGGTCGACGACGACGTCCCGCCCGAGGTCGCCGCGGTGCTCGGCTGCGCGGTGCTGACCGGCGGCGGCGCGCTGCTCAACTCGGCGCCGCCCGCGCAGGGCGACCGGATCATGGTGGTCGGGCTCGGCGGCGTCGGCATGGCGGCGGTGCTGGTCGCGGTCTCGCTCGGGGTCGGCGCGGTGATCGCCGTCGACACCGTGCCGGAGAAGCTCGCGCTGGCCCGCGAGCTCGGCGCGGCCACCGCGCTCACCCCCGCCGAGGTCGCCGAGCGGGGCGTGCAGGCCGAGGTGGTGGTGGAGGCCGCGGGCAATATCCGCGCCTTCGAGACCGCGGTCGCCGCCACCGCGCCCGGCGGCACCACCGTCACCGTCGGGCTGCCCGCCCCGGACGCCCGCGCGAGCATCTCGCCGCTGGCGCTGGTGGCGCAGGGCCGCTCGATCGTCGGCAGCTACCTGGGCTCCGCGGTGCCCGCCAGGGACATCCCCGAGTACGTGCGGCTGTGGCGCGCGGGCAGGCTGCCGGTGGAGCGGCTGGTCTCCGCCCGGATCGGGCTGGAGCAGATCAATGCCGCCATGGACGAGCTGGCCGCCGGGAACGCGCTGCGTCAGGTGATCGTGTTCGGCGGCTAGGCTCACCACGTTCGGGACGAGAGGAGAAGCGGTGACCATTCGGGTCGGAGTACTCGGTGCGCAGGGAAAGGTCGGCCAGGCCATCTGCGCCGCGGTGGACGCGGCGGACGACCTGGAGCTGGTCGCCACCGTCGACAAGGACGACGCGCTGACCGCCCTCACCGAGGCGAACACCGAGGTCGTCGTGGACTTCACGCACCCCGACGTCGTCATGGGCAACCTGAAGTTCCTGGTGCAGCACGGGATCCACGCCGTGGTCGGCACCACCGGCTTCGATGACGCCAGGCTCGCCGAGGTGCGCGGCTGGCTGGCGGAGAGCCCCGCGACCGGCGTGCTGATCGCCCCCAACTTCGCCATCGGCGCGGTGCTCTCCATGCGCTTCGCCGAACAGGCGGCGCGCTTCTTCGACTCGGTCGAGGTGGTGGAGCTGCACCACCCGAACAAGGCGGACGCGCCCTCCGGCACCGCCTACCGCACCGCCCGGCTGATCGCCGAGGCCAGGGCGAAGGCCGGGGCCGGCCGCAGCCCCGACGCCACCAGCACCGAGCTGGCGGGCGCGCGCGGCGCCGACGTCGACGGGGTGCGGGTGCACTCGGTGCGGCTCGCCGGGCTGGTGGCGCACCAGGAGGTGCTCTTCGGCACCCAGGGCGAGACGCTGACCATCCGGCACGACTCCATCGACCGCGACTCCTTCGCCCCCGGCGTGCTGCTCGGCGTCCGGAGTATCGCCGCCCGCCCCGGCCTCACCGTCGGGCTCGACCCGCTGCTGGATCTGTGACCGAATCCGCCCCCGCCCGCGAGGTGCTGAAGCGGGTCGCCTTCATCGCCGCCCTGGTGCTGGCGCTCGGCTTCTACTTCCTGTTGCTCGGCCGGATCGCGCTCGAGCTGCTCACCTCCGGCGAGGCGGCGGCCGTCGCGATCGGCGCCGGGGTGCTGATCCTGCCGATCATCGGCGTCTGGATCGTGGTCGCCACCCTGCGCGCCGCGCTGGCGCACCAGCACCTGGCGCGCCGCATGCACGCCGAGGGCCGCGAACTCGACACCGCCGATCTGCCGCGCCGCCCCTCCGGCCGCGTCGAGACCGCCGCCGCCGACGCGCTCTTCGCGCAGGTCAAGACTGAATGGGAAGCCGACCCCGACAACTGGCGCTCCTCCTACCGCCTGGCCCGCGCCTACGACCTGGCCGGGGACCGCTCCCGCGCCCGGGAGGTCATGCGCCGCGCCGTCGCCCTGGAACGCCTGGACCGGTGACCCCGTGCCCCGCCTGCTGATCATCCACCACACCCCCTCGCCGCACACGCACGAGATGTTCGAGGCGGTGCTGCGCGGGGCCACCGATCCCGAGATCGAGGGCGTCGAGGTCGTCCGCCGCCCCGCGCTCTCAGTCGCGCCCCTCGATGTCCTGGAGGCCGACGGCTACCTCCTCGGCACCCCCGCCAACCTCGGCTACATGAGCGGCGCCCTCAAGCACGCCTTCGACACCGTCTACTACCAGGCCCTCGACACCACCCGCGGCCGCCCCTTCGGCCTCTACCTGCACGGGAACGAGGGCACCGAGGGCGCGGTGCGCGCCATCGACGCGATCACCACCGGCCTCGGCTGGGTCAAAGCTGCCGAGCACGTCGTCGTTTCGGGCAAGCCGTCCAAGGCCGACCTCGAACAGTGCTGGGAACTCGGCGGCACCCTCGCCGCGCAACTGATGGGATGACCGCGCCCCCGATTCTGGTGGGCTGACTGCACCCCCCGCACCCGGCATACTTCCTGCACGTGCCGCACACGACGGCCAAAGAGGGGAGTACCGAGGTGACCTGGGGCGAGGACGGCGCACCGGCCCGGCGGATCGGGCTGGTGGAGGACCACGAATCGGTGGCGATCGGCCTGGCCGCGATGCTGGCCCCCGAACCCGACCTCGATCTGGTGCACACCGCGGGCACCGTCGCCGAACTGCTCGCCGCCACAGCTGATCTCGACTTGGCCGTGCTGGATCTGCGGCTCGCCGACGGCTCGGTGCCGGAGGACAATGTGCGCGCGCTGCGCGGGCGCGGGATCGAGGTGCTGGTGTTCACCGGCGCCGACAATGCGTTCCTGGTGCGGTCGGCGGCGCGGGCGGGGGTGCTCGGCGTGGTGCGCAAGTCGGAGGATGTGCCGACGGTGGTGGCGGCGGTGCGCCGCGCGGCCTCCGGCGAACAGGTGGTGACCACCGACTGGGCCGCCGCCATCGACGGCGATCCGCAGCTCTCCGATGTCGGGCTGAGCCCGCGCCAGGAGGAGGTGCTGATGCTGTACGCCTCCGGCGAGAAGGCCTCCCGGGTGGCCCGGCTGACCGGCCTCTCCGAGCAGACCGTCAACGACTACCTGGGCCGGATCCGGCAGAAGTACGCCGACGCCGGGCGCCCGGCGCCGACCAAGACCGACCTGTACAAGCGCGCGGTGGAGGACGGTTGGCTCCCGATGCCCGAGCGCAACAGCAGGGCATGACCGCGGGCGCCGTCGCCCCCGTCGAATCCGTCCGGGTCCCCGCGGGCCGCTGGGTGCGCGGGCTGCTCTCCATCGCGGCGGGCCCGGCCGCCGAGCCCGCCGCCGACCGCATCCTGCGCCGGCTCGGGCTGAGTGTCGGTATCGCCGGGGTGATCGTCGGGCTGGTGGAGCTGCCGGAGATCGCGGACCAGAGCCGCGGCGCCGACCCGGGCCGGGTGCTGCTCACCGTGGTGCTGGCCTTCGGGCTCTTCCCGGTGCTCGCGGTGATCTCGGTGGGGATGAACCGCAGGGCGATCCAGCGCACGGCCGCCGCCGCGGCGGTGAGCTTCCTGCTGGCCGCGCTCATGGTGCCGAGCACCTACCCGGTGCTGGCGTCGGGCTCGGAGCAGATCTGGCTGTACCGGGTACTGGTGCTCGGGGTGCTGGCCGCGGCGCTCTCCTGGCGGCTCGCCTTCGCCGTCGGGTACCTGGTGCTCAGCTGCGTGCTGGTCTCGGCGGCCAATGCCGCGGTGCTGCCGGAGGTCACGGCGGCGGCCTTCGTCAGCGCGGTGGCGAGGTCGGGCGGGCTGGCCGCGCTCTTCGCCTGGTGCGTCATCTACGCGCGGGCGGCGGCGGCCCGGGTGGACCGGGAGTCGGCGCTGGAGGGCAGGCGCGCGGCCGCGGTGGCCGGGGCGGCGGCCAGGGAGCGGGAGCGCGCCCGCTTCGCCGCGCTCATCCACGACGCGGTGCTCTCCACCCTGCTCGACGCCTCGCGCGGCGGCTGCACCGAGCCGAGCGTGCTGCACAAGCAGGCCCAGCGCACGATCGCGCAGCTGGACGCGGTGCGCGGCGGCGGCATCGCGCCGGACCGGCTGGACGCGCAGTCCGCCATCGGCTTCCTGCGCTCCGCGGTGCACGAGGTGAACCCGGAGATCGAGTTCGGCGCGCAGCGCCCGGGGGCGGGCGGCGACCTGGACATGCCGCTGGAGGCCGCGGTGACGCTGGCCGCCGCGCTCACCGAGGCGGCGCGGAACAGCCTGCGGCACGCCGCCGTGCCCGGCCGCGCCGTCCGCCGCACCGTCACCGTGACGATCGGCGCGGGCGGTATCCGCGTGGTGCTGCGCGACGACGGCGCCGGTTTCGACCTCCGCGCGGTGCCGCCGGACCGGCTCGGCGTCGCGGTCAGCATCCTCGGCCGGATGAGCAGGCTCCCCGGCGGCGCGGGATTCGTGGAATCACACCGCGGCGAGGGCACCACGGTGACGCTGGTGTGGGGCGACGATGGCTGACCGGGACACCGATTTCGCGCTGCGCGACCTGCTCGGGCTGCGCGACGGCGCCGCCTGGCTCTTCCTGGTCGGCTTCGAGGCCATCATCGTGCTCTATATGGTGCGCAACTTCGCCGGATCGCCGCCGATCCCCGCGCTGCTCGCGCTGCTCGCGCTGGCCGCGGCCGGGCTGCTGGTGCTGGTCATCCCGGTCGACCCGCTCCCGGCCAGCGCGACCGCGCTGGTGGTGCTCGCCGCCCCGATCGCGGCGGTGCTCACCATGACCGGGCTGCCGGAGCGCGGCGACGCGCCGCAGGTCTCGACCGCCTTCGCCGCCTCCTACGTGCTCGCCCTGCTGGTGCTGCGCGGCCGGCTCGGCGCCGCCTGGATCGGGGTGGCGGCCACCGCGGGGGTGATCGCGGTGCTGGCCGCGGCCGAGGGGATGACCGGCGGCGCCTTCGTCGGCACCATCGTGCCGATCGGCACCGTGGCCGGGGTCTCGCTCTTCGCCGCCGTCATGCGGCCCACCCAGCGCTCGCTGCGCACGCTGCGCGAGGAGGCGACGCTGCGGGCCGCCGCCGAGGCCACCCTGGCCGCGGAGAACGGCGAGCGGGACCGCCAGCTCGCCCGGCTGGACCGGCTGGCCCGGCCCATGCTGGAGCGGATCGCCGCGGGCGCCGACCTGAACGGCAGGGACCGCGAGGAGTGCAGGCTGCTGGAGGCCGAGCTCAGGGACGGGCTGCGTGCCCCGCAGCTGGTCACCGACGAGCTGAGCGCCGCCGCGCGCGGCGCCCGCGCGCGCGGGGTCGAGGTGGTGCTGCTGGACGACGGCGGCTTCGCCGGGGTGCCGCGGTGGGTGCGCGAGCGGGTGGTGGACGCCGCCGCGAAGGAGCTGGACGCCGCCACAGACGGCACCGTCACCGTGCGGGTGCTGCCCATGGGCCGCCGGGTACTGGCCACCGTGCTCGCCGCCGCGGGCGCGGGGGACCGGCGGATCGAGATCGACGCCGCCGGCGACGTCCGGGTCTCCACCTGACCTGTCGGACCCCCGTGGCATCCTGCGCAGCATGCGGACGATGAGTGCGGCCGTCGCGCGCCGGACGGCGCTGGCGGCCCAGGGGTTCGGGCGGCGCAGGCCCGCTGTCACCACCCGCAGGACGGTCCTCGACGTACTGGCCAGAACCCAGCTGCTGCAGATCGATTCGGTCTCGGCGGTGGTGCGCGCGCACTACGCGCCGGTCTTCAGCCGGATCGGCGGCTACGACCGCTCACTGCTGGACGACGCGGCCTGGCGGCACCGGGCGCGCACCCCGCGCCGGCTGGTGGAGTACTGGGCGCACGAGGCCGCGCTGATCCCGGTCGAGGACTGGCCGCTCTTCCGCTGGCGGATGACGCAGTACGAGCACGGTCGCTGGGCCGGGATGCGCCGGGTGCTGGAGCGCAACCCGACCCTCGGCGCCGACATCGTGGACGTGCTCACCGAGGTGGGCCCGGCCAACGCCGCGGAGGTCGAGAAGCACCTGGAGCTGGACAAGCCGCGCCCGCGCGGCTCCTGGTGGGATCTCACCGACACCAAGACCATCTGCGAGCAGCTCTTCGCGGCGGGCACCGTCTCGGTGAGCCACCGCACCGGCTTCACCCGCTACTACGACCTGGCCGAGCGGGTGATCCCGTCGGAGCTGCACGCCAGGGCGGTGCCGCAGGAGGAGGCGGTGCGCGAGCTGGTGCGCCGGGCCGCCACCGCGCTCGGCGTCGCCACCGAGCCCGACCTGCGCGACTACTACCGCATGCAGCGCAAGCAGACCGAACCGGCCATCGCCGAGCTGGTCGACGCCGGCGAGCTCATCCCGGTCGCCGTCGAGGGCTGGGATCGCCCCGGCTACCTGCGCGCGGGCGCCCCGGCGCCGCGCCGGATCTCCGGCGCCGCGCTGCTCTGCCCCTTCGACCCGCTGGTCTTCTGCCGCCCCCGCACCGAGCGGGTGTTCGGCTTCCACTACCGGATCGAGATCTACACCCCCGAGCCCAAGCGCGTGCACGGCTACTACGTCTTCCCGTTCCTGCTGGACGGGCAGCTGGTGGGCCGGGTCGATCTACGCGCCGAGCGCGCGGCCGGGCGGCTGCTCGTCCCCGCCGCCTTCGCCGAGCCCGGCCACGCCACCCCCTACACCGCGGCCGCGCTGGCCGAGGCGCTGCGCGAGATGGCCGACTGGCTGGAGCTGGACGACGTGGTGCTCGGCGACCGCGGGGATCTCATGCCGGAGCTGGCTCAGGCGTCGCCGCGCGGCTCCGGCTTGGAGCTCGGGCCGTAACCGCCGCCGTAGCCCCGCATCTGGTCGCGCAGGGTATTGCTGACGGCGTGCGAGAGCCAGGAGTTGAGCGACTGCCCGCTCTGCGCCGCGGCCTCCTCGGCGCGCGACTTCAGCTGCTCCACCAGCCGCAGCGTGACCCGGCTGATATCGCCGGTCATCTCCTCGAAGGTGGGCGGGGTATCGGCGCCCTCCTTGGCGACCGGGCGCACATCGACCGCGGCGTCCGCGCCCCGGACCGAGACGTGCACCGTGCGGTCGCCGAGCGCGGTGCTCACCTCGGCGGCGAGGTCCGAGAGCGCGGCCAGCAGCATCAGCCGCGCGGAGCTCTCCACGGCGGTGGCCAGCGCCTCGGCGGTGGCGCGGGTCTTCTCGTCGCCGAGCGCGGCCGCGGCGACCAGGTCGGCGCGGAGGCGGGCGGTGTAGCTGTCGAGATTCATGACACCAGCATGGCGTCTCCGTGATGTCATGGCAAGAAATCCGTGACGCCACTCGATGTCGGTATGGTGTCAGTGCGAGGGGTGCGGCCGGTTCGCGCGGGTGCGGCACACCGGCGCCCGGACGAGGGTGTCGAGCGGACAAGCACGACCGGGTAGCCTTTCTCACCATGAGGAACGGTGAAACGACGCCCACCCCGCTCCGGGCGTCCGGCTCGGTCGGCGTCGCCATGGTGACCCCTTTCACGCCCGAGGGGAAGCTGGACGTCGACGCGGGTGTCGCGCTGGCGGCCCACCTGGTGGACCGCGGCGTCGACCTGCTCGCCGTCTCCGGCACCACCGGCGAGTCGCCGACCACCACCGAGTCCGAGAAGGCCGATCTGCTGCGCGCCGTCGTCGACGCCGTCGGCGAGCGCGCCACCGTGATCGCGGGCGCGGGCACCTACGACACCGCGCACTCGATCCACCTGGCGCGCAATGCGCAGCGGGCGGGCGCCCACGGGTTGCTGGTCGTCACGCCGTACTACTCGCGCCCCTCCCAGGAGGGGCTGGTCGCGCATTTCACCGCGGTCGCCGACGCCACCGACCTGCCGGTCACGCTGTACGACATCCCGCCGCGCTCGGTGGTGCCGATTGCCTCGGACACCATCCGGGTGTTGGCCGAGCATCCGCGGATCGTCGCGCTGAAAGACGCCAAGGGCGATCTGAACATGGGCGCCGGGCTGATCGCGGAGACCGGGCTGGCCTGGTACTCCGGCGACGACGCGCTCAACCTGCCCTGGCTTTCGGTGGGCGCGACCGGCTTCATCAGCGTTATCGGGCACCTGGTGCCGGAGCGGCTGCGCGACCTGCTCACCGCCTACACGGCCGGTGACGTGGAGCGGGCCCGGCAGCTCAATGCCGATCTGATCGGGCTGAACAATGCCATGGCGCGCCTCGGCGGCGTGGCAATGACCAAGGGCGGGCTGCGCTTGCTCGGCGTGGATGTGGGCGAGCCGCGGTTGCCGCAGCTCATGCCCTCCACCGCCCAACTCGACGAGCTGGCCGGCGATCTGCGGGCCGCGGGGGTACTTGTATGAGCCGACCACGGAGACGTTCCGCCAGCCGCACCGCGGGCCCGCCGCTCCCGGCGAGTGAGCGGCCGGTCGCCGAGAGCGCCGCTCCGGAGATCGACGCCGCCGCCGATGCGGCGGCGGTCGTAGCGGAAGGTGCCGCGACCAGTCGCGCCGCCACGGGCGAGACCGGAGCCGCCGCGAGCGAAACCGGTACGGATTCTGGCCGCGCCGCCACGGAAGAGACCGTCGCGGTGACCGCCGAGCGGACAGACCGTTCGGGCCGCGACGGCGGTGCCGAGCAGTCGAGCGGCCGCCAGGGCAATCGCCGCAACAACAACCGCGGCAGGCAGTCCGGGCGCCGCTCGGAGCCGGCGCAGGACCAGCCCGTGCTGGCCCCGCAGGACCGGCTCGGCACCCCGCCCAAGGCCCCGCGCAACGGCCTGCGCGTCTTCGCGCTCGGCGGCATCGGCGAGATCGGCCGCAACATGACCGTCTTCGAGTTCGGCGGCAAGCTGCTCATCGTCGACTGCGGCGTGCTCTTCCCGGAGGACCAGCAGCCCGGCGTCGACCTGATCCTGCCCGACTTCCGGCCCATCGAGGACCGGATGGACGACATCGTCGCGGTGGTGCTCACGCACGGCCACGAGGACCACATCGGCGCCGTGCCCTTCCTGCTCCGGCTGCGCCAGGACATCCCGGTGGTCGGCTCCCGCTTCACCCTCGCGCTGGTCGCGGCGAAGTGCCGCGAGCACCGGCTGCACCCGAAGCTGGTCGAGGTCACCGAGGGCCAGCACACCACGCACGGCCCGTTCGGCTGCGAGTTCTTCGCGGTCAACCACTCCATCCCGGACGCGCTCGCGGTCGCCATCCGCACTCCGGCCGGCGTGGTGCTGCACACCGGCGACATCAAGTTGGACCAGCTCCCGCTGGACAACCGGCTCACCGACCTGGCCGGCTTCTCCCGGCTCGGCGACGAGGGCGTCGACCTCTTCCTGGTCGACTCCACCAATGCCGAGGTGCCCGGCTTCGTCACCCCGGAGCGCGAGATCGGCGGCGTGCTCGACACCGTCATCGGCAAGGCCCGCGGCCGGGTGATCGTGGCCTCGTTCGCCAGCCACGTGCACCGGATCCAGCAGGTTGTGGATGTGGCCCAGCGCTACGGCCGCCGGGTCTGCTTCGTCGGCCGCTCGATGGTCCGCAATATGCAGATCGCGCAGGAGCTGGGCTACCTGACGGTGCCGTCCGGTGTCGAGATCACCATGGACGGCGCCGCGAGCCTGCCCGGTGACCGCCTGGTGCTGATCTCCACCGGCTCCCAGGGCGAGCCGCTCTCGGCGCTCTCCCGGATGGCCCGCGGCGACCACCGGCAGATCAACGTGCGCGCCGACGACCTGGTGGTGCTGGCCTCCTCGCTCATCCCGGGCAACGAGAACTCGGTCTTCACCGTGGTGAACGGCTTGGCCCGGCTCGGCGCGACGGTGATCACCCAGCAGAACGCGAAGGTGCACGTCTCCGGCCACGCGTCGGCGGGCGAGCTGCTCTACCTGTACAACGCGGTGCGGCCGACCAATGCCATGCCGGTGCACGGCGAGTGGCGGCACCTGCGCGCCAATGCCGCGCTGGCGGTGGCGACCGGCGTGCCCGAGGAGCGGGTGGTGCTGGCCGAGGACGGCGTCGTGGTCGACCTGGTGGACGGCATCGCCTCCATCGTCGGCCGGGTGCCGGTCGGCCACGTCTACGTGGACGGCCTCTCGGTCGGCGACGTCGGCGAGTCCACGCTCTCGGACCGGCTGGTGCTCGGCGAGGGCGGCTTCATCTCGATCACCGTCGCCATCGATCAGGACACCGGCAAGGCGGTCAGCCCGCCGGAGCTCAGCGGCCGCGGCTTCTCCGACGACCCGAGCGCGCTCGCCGACGCCGCCCAGCTGGTGGAGGCGGAGCTGCTGCGGCTGGCCGGCGAGGGCGTCACCGACACGCACCGGATCGCGCAGAGCGTGCGCCGGGTGGTCGGGCGCTGGGTGGCCGATGTCTACCGGCGCCGCCCGATGATCATCCCCACCGTGATCGGGGTCTGATCCCGCGAGACGACGAGAGCCCGCCGGAGTGATCTCCGGCGGGCTCTGTCGTACCCCGGCTCAGCCCTCGCAGGCGGCCGATTCGATCTTCGCGCTCTTCACCACATTGCAGGCGAAGGTGTTCGAGACCTTCCACTGCCCGCCCTCGGAGACGAACTCGATGAAGGCGTTCTGCACCGGGGTGCCGCCGATCGTGACGTCGGCGTCGGCCTTCACCTTGCCGCCGGCCGGCTCCTGCACGTTCGTCACCTTCACGGTGACGTTCTCCCGCTCGGCCGCGGCCACCAGGTTCTGCACCAGGTAGGGATCCTGCTCGGCGTTCTGGATCCAGCTGATCTTCTCGGCGTTCGGCACCGCGGGGTCGAAGGCCTTGGTGAGCCGGTCGTTCAGCTCGGCGACCGTCGGCTTGGCCAGCACCGGCGCGGCCGCCGAGGTCGGCGCGGAGCCGGTCTGCTTGCTGCCGATGTCGCTGCCGCCCTGCGCGTCGCCGGCGTCGGCGTCGCGGGTGGCGGTGGCGACGGTGCTATCGCCGGACTTGTCGTCCGTGGAGCTGCTGCAGCCGACCGCGAGGGTGCAGGCGGCCGTGGTCAGGAGCACCGCGGCGGCGGTGCGGAAAGGGTGCTTCACAGTGTTCCCCCGTCAGTTGCTGTGGTTGGAGGTGCAGTTCCAGTGCACGATGGTGGCGTCGGAGTAGTTCTCGTTGAGCGCCAGCGACTGCGCCGAGCGGCGCGAGGCGCCGTAGGCCCAGCTCCAGGTGGAGGTGCGCTCGGAGTAGGCGACGGCGCCGCAGCCATTGGCGAACCACACCAGCGACTCGCAATCCGCGGCGCCGCAGCTGCTCAGCGCCTTGGCCGTGGCCTGATCGACGTCGGCGTAGTCGTACGAGTAACCGATCAGCCCGGTCGAGGGGGAGAGCGCGATGGCGCCGTAGTAGGAGCGCGCGGCCTGCGCGGAGGGGGCGCCGAGTGTCAGCGCGGAACCGACCGCGGCGGCGACGGCGACGCCGGAGACGAACTTTTTCACGGGGGAGTTGCCCTTCTGTCCGGAAGATCCACGACCCGATGGACCGAAGCAACAAAATACACAGTGCGGCGCGCGCTGGGTATCTTCGGCAGGGTGAGCATGGCACAGAAGGAACGCCGCGAACTCGTGGCGACGATGGCGGCCGCCGGTCCGGACGCACCGACGCTCTGCGGGAGCTGGACCGTCCGCGATCTCGCCGCGCACCTGGTGGTGCGGGAGCGCAGGCCGGACGCCGCGCCCGGGATCATGATCAAGGCGCTGGCGCCGCGGTTGGAGAAGGTGCAGGCGCGCGCCGCCGCGCGGCCGTTCCCCGAGCTGCTCGAGGTGGTGCGGACCGGGCCGCCGTGGTGGTCGCCGCTCAAGCCGATCGACGCCGTCGCCAACCTCGCGGAGTACTTCGTGCACCACGAGGACGTCCGGCGCGGGGGCGAGGTGTGGGAGCCGCGCGAGCTGCCCGCCGGCGAGCAGCGGCAGCTCTGGAAGACCGTGCGGCGCATGGGGAAGATGGCGTACCGGAAGTCGCCGGTGCCGATCGTGCTGCGCACCCCGGACGGGGACGAGGCGCGGATCGGCTCGGGCTCCGGCGAGCCGGTCGTGCTGCTCGGCGCCCCCGCCGAGCTGCTGCTGCACGCCTTCGGGCGGGACAAGGTGCGGATCGAGACCTCCGGCCCGGAAGAGTCGGTTCGCCTGGTCCTCGCCCTGGACCGCTCCCTGTAGCCCGCGAACAACCCCGTGACCGGCCCGCGAGACGCGCGGGAACAGTGTTGCGGATGGTTTCCGCGGGGCATTTGGGGCTAGCCTGGGGCCATGGCAGGTAAGCCCCGCAGCACCACGTCGGCTCGGCCGCGCGCGGGAACGGCGCGGGGGAGGGCTCCCCGAAGCGGTTCCGCGCCCGCCGCTTCCGGGGTGCCGCGGGCCGGCGCGCCCGCCCCGAGAACCCGGAGTGCGCCGCGGGCGGGCGCCACCGCGCGGGCCGGCGCCACCGCGCGGACCGGTGCGGTCCGCCGCCCGGCCCGGCGTCCGGCGGGGGCCAGGTCGAACACCGCTCCGCTCGCCGTGTTCACCCGCGCGATCACCGGCGGCTGGTCCATGCTGGCGCGCGGCGTCGGCGCCGCCACCCGCACGGTGAGCAGGGCGGGCGATATCGACCACGGCCACCGGCGCGACGGCATCGCGCTGGGGCTGCTCGCCTTCGCGGCGGTGGTGGCCGCCGCCGTCTGGCTCTCCGCGGGCGGCCCGGTCGGCCGCTGGGTGGAGACGGTGATCCGCGCGGTGGGCGGCTCCGCCTCGGCCGCGGTCCCGTTCGCCGCGGCGGCGGTCGCGGTGATCCTCATGCGCACCGAGCCGCGCCCGGAGATCCGCCCCCGCCTCGTCCTCGGCGGGCTCATGGTGGGGCTGCCCTTCCTCGGCCTCTGGCACCTCGCCGCGGGCGCCCCCACCGACGCGCACGGCCGCTCCCGCGCCGCCGGTTTCCTCGGCTTCGTGGCAGGCGGCCCGCTCGGCCAGGGGCTCACCCCGTGGCTCGCCGCCCCGATCCTGGTGCTCTGCGTCGCCTTCGGCGTGCTGCTGCTCACCGGCATCACGGTGCGCGAGGTGCCCGACGTGCTGCGCCGCTGGTTCGGCACCCAGTCCGGCGGCGACGAGTACGCCGACTACGACGCCGCGCACCCCTTCGACACCGGCTACGGCACGCTCGACCCGCCCGGCTACGACGACCCGCCCGCGCGCCCGCGCCGCCGCCGCGGCCGCACCCCGGCCGAGAACTACCCGACCGACGAGTTCCCCGGCTCCGGCGCCTCCACCGAGCTGCTCGGCGAGCCCCCGCTGCGCGATGCCAAGCCGATCGAGCCGCCGCCCGCCCCGGAGCCGGAACCCGCCCCGAAGCCGCGCAGGCGCGCCACCCCGGCGCCGGTCGACCAGACCCCGCCGCCGCCCCCCGAGCCGGAGTTCGTCACCGACCGGGTGATCGAGGGCGACTACACGCTGCCCCCGCTCTCCCTGCTCACCGACGGCGACCCGCCGAAGAAGCGCAGCGCCGCCAATGAGTCGATGATCGAGGCGATCACCGAGGTGCTGGTGCAGTTCAAGATCGACGCGGCGGTCACCGGCTTCGTCCGCGGCCCGACGGTCACCCGGTACGAGGTGGAGCTGGGCCCCGGCGTGAAGGTCGAGAAGATCACCGCGCTGGCCAGGAACATCGCGTACGCGGTGGCGACCGAGAACGTGCGGCTGCTCGCGCCGATCCCGGGCAAGTCCGCGGTCGGCATCGAGGTGCCGAACTCCGACCGCGAGCTGGTCCGGCTGGCCGACGTGCTCAAGGCCGGCTCCACCCGCAACGATCACCACCCGCTGGTGATCGGGCTGGGCAAGAACATCGAGGGCGAGTTCGTCTCGGCGAACCTGGCCAAGATGCCGCACCTGCTCGTCGCCGGCTCCACCGGCTCCGGCAAGTCGAGCTTCGTGAACTCCATGCTGGTCTCGCTGCTGCAGCGGGCCACCCCGGACGAGGTGCGGCTCATCCTGATCGACCCCAAGATGGTCGAGCTCACCCCCTACGAGGGCATCCCGCACCTGATCACGCCGATCATCACCCAGCCCAAGAAGGCCGCCGCCGCGCTGGCCTGGCTGGTCGAGGAGATGGAGCAGCGCTACCAGGACATGCAGGCCAGCAAGGTGCGGCACATCGACGACTTCAACCGCAAGGTGAAGTCCGGCGCCATCACCACCCCGCTCGGCAGCGAGCGGGTGTACCGGCCGTACCCCTACATCCTGGCCATCGTGGACGAGCTCGCCGACCTGATGATGACCGCCCCGCGCGACGTCGAGGACGCCATCGTCCGGATCACCCAGAAGGCGCGCGCGGCCGGCATCCACCTGGTGCTGGCCACCCAGCGCCCCTCGGTGGACGTGGTCACCGGCCTGATCAAGACCAATGTGCCGTCCCGGCTGGCCTTCGCGACCTCCTCGCTCACCGACTCGCGCGTCATCCTGGACCAGCCGGGCGCGGAGAAGCTGATCGGCATGGGCGACGGGCTCTTCCTGCCCATGGGCGCGGGCAAGCCGACCCGGCTGCAGGGCGCCTACATCTCCGACGAGGAGATCTACGGCGTCGTCGAGTTCACCAAGAACCAGGCCGAGCCGGAGTACACCGAGGGCGTCACCGCGGCGAAGGCGGGCGAGAAGAAGGACGTCGACCCCGATATCGGCGACGACCTGGACGTGCTGCTGCAGGCCGTGGAGCTGGTGGTCACTTCGCAGTTCGGCTCCACCTCCATGCTGCAGCGCAAGCTGCGGGTCGGCTTCGCCAAGGCGGGCAGGCTGATGGATCTCATGGAGACCCGCGGCGTCGTCGGGCCCAGCGAGGGCTCCAAGGCCAGGGACGTGCTGATCAAACCGGACGAGCTGGACGGCGTGCTGTTCGCCATCCGCGGGGGTGATCCGGAGCCGGCCGACGCGGAGTGAGGTGTAGCGTCCGGTGTGACGAACCACCCGGTTCCGCCCCGCTGCGGCAAACCTCGGACAATTCGGGCATGCTGGGTGCCATGAAAGCAGCCGTCGACAGGACCCGCGCATGCAGGTGACCGGACTCGTATGGGTGATCACCATCGTGGTGATCCTGGGATTGTTCGTCTTCGACTTCTTCGCGCACGTGCGCACCCCGCACGAACCGAGCTTCAAGGAATCGGGCTTCTGGTCCGCCGTCTACATCGGGATCGCGCTGCTCTTCGGCGGCTTCGTCGCCTGGCAGTGGGGCGGCACCTACGCCGGTGAGTACTACGCGGGCTTCGTCACCGAGAAGGCGCTCTCGGTGGACAACCTGTTCGTCTTCCTGATCATCATGAGCACCTTCGCGGTGCCGCGGAAGTACCAGCAGAAGGTGCTGCTCATCGGCATCGTGCTCGCGCTGGTGATGCGCGGCGGCTTCATCGCCGTCGGCGCGGCCGCGATCAGCGCCTTCAGCTGGGTGTTCTACCTGTTCGGGGCGTTCCTGATCTACACCGCCGTGAAGCTGCTCAAGGAGAGCGGGCACGAGGTGGAGGCGGAGGAGAAGCGGGACTCCGCGATCGTCCGGATCACCAAGAAACTGGTGCCGACCACCGACGACTACCACGGCGACAAGCTGTTCGCCCGGATCGACGGCAAGCGGGTGGTCACCCCGATGCTGCTGGCGCTGCTCGCCATCGGCTTCGCCGATCTGCTCTTCGCGCTCGACTCGATCCCGGCCATCTACGGCCTCACCGAGCAGCCGTACCTGGTCTTCACCGCCAACGCCTTCGCCCTCATGGGGCTGCGCCAGCTGTACTTCCTGATCGGCGGGCTGCTGGACCGCCTCGTCTACCTCTCCTACGGCCTCGCCGCCATCCTGGCGTTCATCGGCGTCAAGCTGGTGCTGCACGCGCTGCACGAGAACACGCTGCCGTTCATCAACGGTGGTGAGCACGTCGCGGTCCCGGAGATCTCCACCCCCCTCTCGCTCTCGGTGATCATTGGCATCCTGGTGATCGCCACGGTGGCCAGCCTCCTCCGCACCCGCGGCTCCGCGAAGCCGCGCGCGGAAACACCCGACCCGGCCGAACAGCCGAAGTAGCACGCCGAGGTCCGAGCGGAAGCGGCACGTCCGAGGCGGCCGCCGAAGCAGCACCTCGGTGCGGGAGACCCCGCTGCAGGCGAACGCGGCGGTCTACCCCGCCCGGGGACGCGCCGGTCCACCCCATCCGGGGGCGCGGGGGGCGGCACACCGCCAGGTGTGCCGCCCCCCGCTTCACCCTTCGAGACGCCCCGGCCGGGTCGCAGACCCGAGAGGGCGTCGGACGCGAGCTTCAGTCCGAGAACGCCCCGAGCACCGGCAACCACTCGGCGACGCGAACCGCATCGATCAACTCCTCGCGCGCGAACGGATCACGCCCGAGCAGCTCGAGAAGCTCCGCTTCCGACGAGGTGCGGAAGAGGAGCAGGGCACCGGACCCATCGGAATACGGTCCACTGGTGAGCAGCGTCCCGGCGTCGACCAGCGACCCCAACCAGTTCCGATGCTCCGCGCGATGAACATCGCGCCCGGGCACGGTGCCCGCGGAGTAGGTGTAGTGCACGGCGAAGGTCGGCACGCGACGATCCTCTCAATCCAGGGTCAGCAGCATCCGAGTATTGCCGAGCGTGTTCGGCTTCACGTAGCTCAGGTCCAGGAACTCGGCCACACCGGTGTCGTAGGAGCGGCACATCTCCGCGTACACCTCGGCGGTCACCGGCGTGCCGTGGATCTCCACGAACCCGTGCCCGGCGAAGAACGGCACCTCGAAGGTGAGCACGAACACCCGCCGCAGCCCCAGCTCCCGCGCCACCTCCACCAGCCGGCGCACGATGAGCTTGCCCACACCGTGCCCCTTCACGCTCGGGTGCACCGCCACCGTGCGCACCTCCCCGAGATCCGCCCACAGCACGTGCAGCGCGCCGCAGCCGACGAGCCGGCCGTCCAGCTCCGCCACCCAGAACTCCTGGACCGCCTCGTACAGCGTCACCAGGTTCTTCTCCAGCAGGATGCGGCCCGCGTAGACGTCGATGAGCTCCTTGATCCCCGGCACGTCCGCGGTGCGGGCTCGGCGCACCACCACGGCGGAAGCGGGCGCGCCGGGGGGCGCGACGGAGTTCGCGTCGCTGGTGGAAGCACCGAGTGGTGCCCGAGAAGTCATGGGGTGAACAGTAGCGGGGCCGGTTACCGATAGGCTGAGGCTGTGCCGCGCATCCGACCCTTCTCGCCCCGGTATCGCCGTGCGCGATCCGCGGGCCGGGGGCTGTCGTGAGCGCGCAGCCCGAGGAGATCGACCGGGGGTGGAGCGGCCCCGTCGTCGGCCCCGGCTATCAGCGCGCGCCGCAGGAGGGCCACGTGCCGCACGAGCCCGCGGTGCCGCTGATGAACATCGCGAACATCCTCACCATGCTGCGGATCGCGATCGTCCCGCTGTTCGTGCTGGCGCTCTTCGCCGCGGGCGGCCACGACACCGCCTGGCGCATCGGCGCCACCGTGCTGTTCGCGGTCGCCGCCATCACCGACCGCTTCGACGGGCAGCTGGCGCGCAAGTACGGCCTGGTCACCGATTTCGGCAAGCTCGCCGACCCGATCGCGGACAAGGCGCTGGTCGGCGCCGCGCTCATCGGGCTCTCCGTGCTCGGCGACCTGGCCTGGTGGATCACCATCGTGATCTGCGCCAGGGAGATCGGCATCACGCTGCTCCGGCTGGTCGTCGTCCGGCGCGGGGTGATCCCGGCCGGGCGCGGCGGCAAGCTCAAGACGCTGGTGCAGACGCTGGCCATCGGGGTGCTGCTGCTGCCGCTGAGCGGTGCCTTCGAGACCGCGGGGATGGTGCTGATGTACGTGGCGGTGCTGCTCACCGTCGCCACCGGGCTGGACTACGTCGGCCAAGCGGCCCGGGTCTGGCTGGCCGGCCCGGGGCGGGCCAGGGAATCGTGACCGACCCGCTGGCGGGCGCCGGCGCCGCCGAGCTGGTGGCCGCGCTGCGCGGCGCCGGGCAGACCGTCGCCGCCGCCGAATCGCTGACCGCGGGGCTCTTCACCGCCGCCCTGGCCGGGGTGCCGGGGGCGAGCACCGTACTGCGCGGCGGGCTCGTGGTCTACGCCACCGACCTCAAGCACACCCTGGCCGGGGTCGACGCCGAGCTGCTCGCCGGGCTCGGCCCGGTCGCCGCGGGCACCGCCGAGCAGCTCGCGGTCGGCGCCCGCACCCGCTGCGGCGCGGACTGGGGCGTCGGCCTCACCGGGGTGGCCGGGCCGGACCCGCAGGGCGGGCAACCGGTCGGCACCGTCTTCCTCGCGATCGCCGGACCCGGGCACACCAGCACCCAGCGGTTGAAACTCGCCGGTGACCGGTGGACCATCAGACTCGGTGCGACGCGCGCGGCGGTCGAGGAGTTGCTGCGCACGGTCGAGGCCGCCGAGCGGCCCTGACACCGGACCCCGGGAAACCAGCGGTGACCCGGGACAACCCGGAGCCGCGGCGGGCGGATCCGCGCCGTGAAATCCGGGTGAACCCGGAGGAGGAGCGGGAACCGATCGGCGCCGCGGCGCGTTGTGCTGGAGAACGGGTTGCGCCGGAGGTCCGGTCGCGCTGTGGCGCCGGGCGGATGGGCGGCGGCCGGTGTGCGAGGAAGAGGAGTGCGAGATGACGCTGCTGCGAGAGGCCATCGGGGACAGTCTGCGGCGTGCGCGGCTCGCGCAGCACCGCACCCTGCGCGAAGTGTCCGGCTCGGCCCGGGTCAGCCTCGGCTACCTCTCCGAGGTGGAGCGCGGGCGCAAGGAGGCCTCCAGCGAACTGCTGGCCGCCATCTGCTCGGCGCTGGACGTGCCGCTCTCCCGGGTGCTCTGGGACGTGAGCACGATCATGGCCGACGCCGACGGGTTCGGGCCGCTCGGTGAGCTGGAGCCGGTGCTGGCCGTGGCCCCCGCGGAGCGGGCCGAGGCGGCGCCGGAGCGGGGCGCCGAGACGGCCGGTTTCACCGACGCGAGCGGTCGCGCCGATACGGCCGCCGAGCACGGCGTCGGCTCGGAGGCGGCGGCAGCCCCGGCCGGAGCCACCATGTCGGCCGGGCCGGCCGACGTGCCCAGTCGGTTCACGCCGCAGCCGCTCGGAACGCCCGAGCCGGACGGCGAGGCGGTCCCGGTCCCGGTCGGAATCGGCACCGGGCCGGACGCGGTCGGCGCACCCGACGCCGCCGATCTCCCGGCCGGCGCGATCGTGCCCGGCAGCGTGGTGATGACGCCCGGCGCGGGCCGCCCGCTCCCGGTGGAGACCAGGATCGTGATCCCGGCCCCGCGCGGCGACACCCGCGCCCTGGTGAACAGCTGGTGACCGGCGGCGCACGCTGCGCGGGCGAGTGGTCAGCGACTAGATTCGGGGGGCCCGGCCTCGGTGGATCCGGGTGCCACATGGTGGAGGATAGAAACCGACAACGGGTGCGTGACGGTCGCGCACCGCAGCCGCGTCGTGACGTGGCGCGTCAGATGGAGGCGGGATCAATCGATGGCTAATCCGTTCGCGAAGGCCTGGAAGTACCTGATGGCCCTCTTCGACTCCAAGATCGAGGAGCACGCCGACCCCAAGGTCCAGATTCAGCAGGCGATCGAGGAGGCCCAGCGGCAGCACCAGGCGCTCTCGCAGCAGGCCGCGTCGGTGATCGGCAACCAGCGCCAGCTGGAGATGAAGCTGAACCGGCAGCTCGACGAGGTCGAGAAGCTGAACGCCAACGCGCGGCAGGCCGTGCTCCTCGCCGACCAGGCCATCGCCGCGGGCGACACCGAGAAGGGCGTGCAGTACACCAACGCCGCCGAGGCGTTCGCCGCCCAGCTGGTCACCGCCGAGCAGTCGGTGGAGGATCTCAAGGTGCTGCACGACCAGTCGCTGCAGGCGGCCGCGCAGGCCAAGAAGGCGGTCGAGCAGAACGCGATGCTGCTGCAGCAGAAGGTCGCCGAGCGCACCAAGCTGCTCAGCCAGCTGGAGCAGGCCAAGATGCAGGAGCAGGTCTCGGCCTCGCTGCAGCAGATGGACTCCACGCTCTCCGCGCCGGGCAGCACCCCCAGCCTGGACGCGGTGCGGGAGAAGATCGAGCGCCGCTACGCCAACGCGCTCGGCGCCGCCGAGCTGGCCCAGAACTCGGTGCAGGGCCGGATGCTCGAGGTGCAGCAGGCCAGCGTGCAGATGGCCGGGCACAGCAAGCTGGAGCAGATCCGCGCCTCCATGCGCGGCGAGTCGCTGCCCGCGGGCGGCGGCACCCCGGCCGTCGGCCAGGGGCAGCCGCAGCCCAACCCGGCCGTGCAGCAGGCCGACCTGAACAAGGGGCAGACCGCCCAGCAGTGAGTGCGCACCGGCCCGGCCGGTGCGGTGAGAACCGAGAAGGGGAGGCCCGCCCGATGAGCCGCCAGCAGCCCGAGCCCGGCTGGACCCGGCTCGGCCGCGCGAAACCCACCGCCGTGCAGCATGTTCCGGCGCCCACCGCGGCCGCGCTGCGGGACATCGGGGAGAATGCCCTGGTGGCGGTGCGGCGCTGGGCCGATCCGCGGGAACGCGAGCTGCGCAGGCGGCGCCGGGCCCGGCGCACCAGCCTGCGGCTCGGCACCGCGGGCGGGCTCACCACCGTCGGCGCGGTCGGGCTGGTGGTGCTCTCCGCGCCGGTCTGGGCCGTGGTCGTGCTCGGCGGCGGCGCGGTCGCGCTGGTCACCGGCGGCGCGATCAGCGCGCGGCGCTACCTGCGGCTGCGCCAGCTGCCCCTGCCGCAGGCCGCCTACCAGCCGCGCAAACTGCCGCCGCTGCGCTCCGCCGCCCGCACCGCGGCAGGCAGGCTGGACCGGGCCGAGCGGGCACTGCACGCGCTCGTCACCCAGATCGCGCGCACCGGCAGGCTTCCCCTGGACGAGCTCGCCGACCTGCGCGAGACCGCGGCCTCCGGCGCCGCCGCGCTCGCCGCGCTGATCACCGACGTCCAGGCCATGGAGCAGGCCGTCGACGCCATCGGCCAGGCCAACCCCGCGACCGCGGGCTCGCTGCGCGACACCGTCCGCGCCGCCGTCGCCAGGCTGGACGCCGGGGTGGCGGAGTACGAGCAGCTGGTCGCCGCCGCGGGCGGGCTGCTCGCGGTGCCGGAAACCGGTGTGGTGCACTACAACTTCGACGTTATCGTCGCCGACCTCAGGCACGCCGCCGACCGCCTCGACGGCTGGGCACAGGCGCTCACCGAGCTCGCCGACGACGGCCGCGCGCCGCTTCCGCCGCACGGCCGGTAGCACCCGCCCGGAGCCGCCGCGAAAGCACAACGCGCGGTGTCCGTTCGGCGACCGTAGGATGGCGGTGCGGCGACCGGCGACGCGCGGGAACCGCGCAGGTGCCGGGCGCGGAGCGGCAGGGGTGTGTAATGTGCTGTCTCCGAACGGTTCTGGCAGAAGGACAGGGAAACTATGGCGCAGCGGGTGGTCGTGACGACGGTCGACGATTTCGACGGGGAGTCGGCGGCCGACGAGACCATCGTGTTCGGTCTCGACGGAGTCACCTACGAGATCGACCTGTCGTCGGCGAACGCCGAGCGCCTGCGCGCCGAACTCGAGGAGTGGGTGCGGCACGCGCGCCGGGTCGGCGGCCGCCGCAGGCGCGCCGGGGAGCAGGGCGCCGCCGGGCGGGCGGGCGAGGACGCCACCGCCATCCGGCGCTGGGCCAGGGAGAACGGCTTCGACATCTCCTCCCGCGGCCGCGTGCCGGACGAGGTCGTCGCGGCCTACCGGACGGCGCATCCCGCTCGCTCCTGAGCTCGCCGCGCGGCGGGAAGTAGGTATCCTCCAGCGTAGGGAGGAGGTCGTCTCGTGGTGCTGCGCCCTGGCGAGATATTCGCCGGTTACCGTGTGCTGCGCCGGCTGGGGGCCGGTGGGATGGGCGCGGTGTACCTCGCGCAGCATCCGCGGCTGCCGCGGCGGGACGCGCTGAAGGTCCTCGATCCCGGGCTCGGGGCCGATCCGGAGTTCCGGGCCAGGTTCGAACGCGAGGCCGATCTGGCCGCGCGGCTGGAGCACCCGAATGTGGTGGCCGTCTACGACCGAGGCGCCGAGGGCGCGGTGCTCTGGATCGCCATGCGGTACGTGGACGGGGTGGACGCCGCCGAGCTGATCCGGCGCGGGCCCGCCGAGCTGCCGCCCCTGCGCGCCGCGCGGATCGTCGCGGCCGCCGCGCGCGGGCTCGATGCCGCGCACCGGCGCGACCTGCTGCACCGGGACGTCAAACCGGCCAACATCATGGTCGCCGCCGACGACGAGGGGAACGACGTCGTCCGGCTCACCGACTTCGGCATCGCCCGGCCGCTGGACGCACCCACCTCGCTGACCGGTACCGGCTCGGTGCTCGCCACCGTCGCCTACGCCGCGCCGGAGCTGCTCACCGGCGGGCCGGTCGACCGGCGCGCCGACGTGTACTCGCTCGGGTGCACGCTCTTCGAGTTGCTCACCGGAAGCAAGCCGTTCGGCGCGCTGCCGCCCGCGGCCGCCATGGCGGCGCAGCTCTTCGAGCCGCCGCCGCGCGCCTCCGCGCTGAACCCCGCGCTGCCGCCCGCGGTGGACGCGGTGATCGTCAAGGCGATGGCGAAGGAGCCGGGGGAGCGGTTCGGCAGTTGTGGGGCCCTCGCGGAGGCCGCGCTGCTCGTGCTCGGTGCCGAGGGGGCGTCGGACGGCCTCACGGGGACCGGTGGTGTGCCGGCCGCGGGGATGCTCACACCGCCCGGCTACCCGGTGGCGGGGCCGTTCGGCGGTACCGGTTCAGCCAACGCGGGTGGCGCTAGGCGTGTGGCCCCGCCCGGTGTCTCGCAGGAGCATTCCGTGGCGGGAGGTCCGGGTAACTCCGCCGGGAACTCTGTGGCGAAGGGCGAGGTCGGTGCGAGCGGGTATCTCGTGCCAGGAGCGCCGGGTGCGCCCGCCTTCGCGAGTGCGCCGCCCCCTTCGGGTGGCGCACCTGCCCGCCGGCTCCGCTGGCCGGTCCTGGCAGGTGCGCTGGTGGTGCTCGGCGTCGTGGCCGCCACCACGCTTGTGGTCCTGACCCGCCCCGACCTCACCGGCACCGCCGCACCCGCGGCGACCACAACGAACGCGCCGACGACCACCCGTCCGTCGACGACCTCGGCGCCAACGGCGGCGTGGGGCAATGCGGCCTACATCGCCGACGCCTTCCCCGGCCTGGTCCCGGCCGACCCGGCGGGCACCGGCTACCTCGGCATGCGCTGCGCGCTGAACGACGACCGCGGCGCCTGGCTGCACTGCCCGTCCGAGGCGGACGACGGCATCAGCGTCAATATCCGCTGCGACCCGAGCCGCCGCCCGGTCACCTACCGCCGGGAGACGCTCGGCTACGCCGACCCGCACGAGGAGCGCTGGACCAGGCCGAGCGGCACCGGCAGCGTCCGCTACGCCACCGACAGCACGGCCGGCTTCGGCCTGCTCGACATCGCCTTCGACGACCCGGACCGCAGCTTCTGCACGGTCGGCGCCTCCGGCGGCCGCGGCGGCCGGGACGTCTACGACCGCTGGTTCGCCGGCGCCCCGCTCTGAGGAGAGCCGCCCATGACCCTGACCCCGGGCACGGTGTTCGCCGGGCACCGCATCGAACGCACCCTCGGCGCGGGCGGTATGGGCACCGTCTACCTGGCCAGGCACCCCAGGCTGCCGCGCTCGGTGGCGCTCAAGGTGCTCGACCCGGTGGCGGGCGCCGACCCGGAGTTCCGCGCCAGGTTCCGGCGCGAGGCCGAGCTGGCGGTGCAGCTCGACCACCCCAACATCGTGGAGATCTACGACCGCGGCACCGAGGACGAGCTGCTCTGGATGTCCATGCGCTACGTCGCCGGGCCGGACGTCGCCGAGCTCATCCGCGCGGGCGGCGGCAGGCTGGACCCGCGGCGGGCGGTGCAGCTCCTCACCCAGGCCGCCGCCGGGCTGGACTCGGCGCACCGGCGCGGGCTGCTGCACCGCGACGTGAAACCGGCCAACCTGCTGGTCGCCGATGACGACGGGGCGGACCACGTCTTCGTCACCGACTTCGGGATCGCGCGCAGCCGCACCGACGACAGCGGGCTCACCGCGGCGGGGGCGCTGGTCGCCACGCTCGGGTACGTGGCGCCGGAGCAGATCCGGGGTGATCCGCTCGACCATCGCGCCGATATCTACGCGCTCGGCGCCACGCTGTTCCAGATGCTCACCGGCGCGCTGCCGTTCACCCGCAGCACCCCCGCCGCGGTGCTCGGCGCGCACCTCATGGAGCCGCCGCCGCGGCCGTCCGCGGTGGTGCCCGGGCTGCCGGTCGGGTTGGACGCGGTGGTGGCGACCGCCATGGCGAAGGATCGGGAGCAGCGCTTTCCCGACTGCCGCTCCTTCGCCGCCGCCGCGCGCGCCGCCCTCGACGCCGTCGTCTCGCAGGCGGTTTCGCCGCTCGCGGGCACCCGCATCCCCGCCACCCCCGGTGGCCCCACCCTGATCCGCCCGCAACCGGACGAGCCGACCCCCGCCCCGCGCCCGCCCCACCCCGGCAACCCGGGCTGCGCCGCGGGCACGCCGTCGCCCGGCATTCCGGGTACGCCGGCGCCCGGCAATCCGGGCGTGCCCCAATCCGGCGACCCGGGCTCGGTGCCGTCCGCCGGCTCGGGTTTCGTCTCCGCCTCCCCACCGACCGGCTTCCCGCCGCCCACGGTGCCCGGCGGCGCGCACCGGCGGCCGAACTTCCTGTCCACCACCTGGTTCCGCGCCGCCGCGGCGCTCCTGGCGGTGCTCGCGGTGGGCACCGCCGTCACCCTCGCCGCCAATCCCTCGACCGTCACCGGCACCGGCACCCCGGCCGAACCCGTCCGCACGACATCGACCACAGCACCGCCGACGACGCGCCCGGCGAACCCCGCCTGGGGCCGCGACGCCGAACTCGTCGCCCTCTTCCCCGGCCTCCTCCCGCCGGACCCCACCGCCACCGGCTACCGCGGCGCCCGCTGCACCAGCATGAACGTCCTGAACAACGGCGGCGCCCCCGCCCTGGAGTGCACCCAGGACGACGGCGTCGCGTACTCCGTCTGGTCCTACCGCCCGAACGACCCACGCCGGGACAGCGACTTCACCACCAGGATCGAGAACGCCACCACCCGCGAGGAACCGTGGACCCGCCCCTCCGGCACCGGCCGGGTCCGCTGGAGCCACTACCCGGGCGGCAATACCGGCCTGCTCACGGTCGAGTTCGACGACCCGGCCCGCGCCTGGGTCGTCATCGACGCCAACTGGGACTTCCACACCGGCGACGACCTGTACCGGCAGTGGTGGCCCGCGCTCCCGCTCTGATCAGCGGGTCGGCGCCGCCTCGGCGCTCCCGCTCCGGCCCCCGCCCGCGTCGGCGCCGCGCGGCGGCTCCGGCCGCACCGCCTCCCGCACGCCGGGCACGCCGTCCTCCACCACGTAGCTGGCCCTGGTGCTGATCGGCGCACCCTGCCTGCGCACGTACGGCA
Source organism: Nocardia sp. NPDC050697 (assembly GCF_040654395.1). NCBI lineage: Bacteria > Bacillati > Actinomycetota > Actinomycetes > Mycobacteriales > Nocardiaceae > Nocardia > Nocardia sp. NPDC050697. Next base: position 171,701 of record NZ_JBFAHY010000009.1, on the reverse strand, counting down.
GCACCCGGAAGTCGGTGCGCCACAGCTCGTGGTCGAGCTCCACCCGGACGTACCCGCGCTGCCCGTTGAAGAACCGGATGTCCGGGTTGGCGTCGAGCATGGTGCGCCCGCGCGGCGTCATGTCCGAACCGTCGCCGCCGCTGGTTATCGAGGTGCCGGTGAACTCGGCCGAGACCACGGGGGAGTCCGGGTCGCCGTGGTCCCGGCGCAGGTCGGCGGCGTGGTTCTCGTGCCGGTCGCCGGTGATCACCACCATGTTCCGGCCGCCGAGCCGGGCGGCGGCGCCGAGCACGGCGGCCCGGTCGGCGAGGTAGCCGTCCCACGGGTCGGTGGCCAGCGCCACCTCCGGACCCGGGTCCATGTCGGTGCGGCTCATCCCGACCTGGTTGCCGAGCACCTGCCAGCGCGCGGGCGAGTTCGCCAGCCCGTCCAGCAGCCACTTCCGCTGCCCCGCGCCGAGTATGGTGCGCTCGGGGTTCGACCGCTCGTCGCAGCCGCGCACCACATTGCCGTCGCCGCAGGCCTGCGCGGTGCGGTACTGCCTGGTGTCGAGCATGGTGAAGTCGGCGAGGTCGCCGAAGCGGTAGCGCCGGTGCAGCAGCATCGACGGCCCCCGCGGCAGCTGCGCGAGCCGCAGTGGCTGGTGCTCGTACATGGCCTGGAAGGCGGCGGCCCGCCGCTTCAGGAAGAGCGGCCGGAGGCCCTGCACGGTGACGCCGAGCCCCGGCGAATCACCGGCCCAGTTGTTGTCGACCTCGTGGTCGTCCATGGTGACCAGCCACGGGAACGCCGCGTGCGCGGCTCGCAGCGGCGCCTCGGCCTTCGCCTGGGCGTAGCGCAGCCGGTAGCCGCGCAGGTCGACGGCCTCGCCCTCGAACTGCGGCTCCCAGACGTCCTGGCCCGCGCGGCCGCGGATCCAGCCCATCTCGTAGATGTAGTCGCCGAGGTGCACCACCAGGTCCAGGTCCTCCCGGCTCAGGTGGTCGTAGGCGGTGAAGTAGCCGGAGGTCCAGGACTGGCAGGAGGCGAAGGCGAAGCGCATGCGGTCCAGCCGCTGCCCCAGCGCGGGCGCGGTGCGGGTGCGGCCGACCGGCGAGATCGCCGATCCGGCGCGGAAGCGGTAGTAGTACCAGCGATCCGGCTCCAGCCCGCTGATCTCCGGGTGCACGCTGTGCCCGAGATCGCGGGTGGCCACCGCCGTGCCGCGCGCGACGACGGCGCGGAACCGCTCGTCGTGCGCCACCTCGTAGTCCACGCTCACCGGGGCCAGCGGGGTGCCCGCCAGGCCGTCGGGGGCGGTGGGGTCGGGGGCGAGCCGGGTCCAGAGCACGAAGCCGTCCGGCGTCGGGTCGCCGGAGGCCACCCCGAGCGAGAACGGGTCGCCGAGCCGGCGCGGCGCGGGGAACCGGGCGCTGCTCGCCGCCGCGGTACCGGCGAGCACCGCCGCCAGGGCGGCGCCGCCGAACCGCGAGAACTGCCGACGCGAGAGGGCCACCCCGTCAGGGTACGTGCGGATACCGCCGGGAACCGGGTCCGTGGACACCCCGAAATCTACCCTGATATCAGCTTTCACCTGCTGTTTCACCGCCGTTCGGCTGCCATGCTCGAAGCAGGACGAACCGAAGGAGAGATGGCAATGGTGTGGAAGATCATCGGAGTGGTGGTGCTGGCGTGGATCGCGGTGGCGATCATCGGGGCGCTGCTGAAGGGGCTGTTCCCGCTCCTGGTGCTGGCCGTGATCATCGGCGGGCTGTATTTGCTGTACAAGGCGGTGACCGAGAACAGCGACAACACCATCAGCAAGCTGTAGCTTCGCGGGTATGCGGCAGCTTCCGGAGGACTGGCGGCGCGGGCTGGTGATCGCGGCCCACCCCGACGACATCGAGTACGGGGCGGCGGCCGCGGTCGCCCGCTGGACCGGCCAGGGCAAGGACCTGCGGTACCTGCTGGTCACCAGCGGCGAGGCCGGGATGGCCGGGGTGCCGCCCGCCGAGGCGGGGCCGCTGCGCGAGCGTGAGGAGCGGGCCGCGGCCGCCGAGGTCGGGGTGCGCGAGGTGGAGTTCCTCGGCTATCCGGACGGCCGGATCGAGGAGGGCCTCGCGCTCCGCCGCGACCTGGCCGCCGCCATCCGCCGGCACCGCCCCGAGCTGGTGGTGCTCATGCACTTCGGCCCGGTCTGGGCGCCCGGCTACCCGAACAGCGCCGACCACCGGGCCACCGGCCGGGCGGCGCTGGACGCCATCGCCGACGCGGGCAACGAGTGGATCTTCCCCGAGCTGGCCGAGCTGCCGCCGTGGAGCGCGCGCTGGGCCGCCGTCTTCGAACCCGGCGGCGACCACGCCGTCGACGTCACCGAGGTCATCCCGCTGGCCCACGCCTCGCTCGCCGCGCACCGGCGCTACCTGGAGGTACTCGCCCCGGAGCGGCCGGTGGAGGAGCAGGTCGCGGAGATCGTCGAGATGGGTACCGGGCCGCGCGCCGGCTTCCCGGCCGCGCGGGCGGTCGGCTTCACGCTCTATCACTTCCGCGACTGACCGGTGTGGCAGGGTGGGCGGATGCGCGTAGCCGTCGTGGCCGGACCCGACCCAGGACATGCCTTCCCCGCGCTGGCCCTGTGCGCGCGCCTCCGCGCCGCCGGGGACGAACCGGTGCTCTTCACCGGCGCGCGCTGGTTCGACACCGCGCTGGCCGCCGGGATCGAGGTGCGCCGGCTCGAGGGGCTGGCGCCGCGCGCCACGGACGACGACGCCGACGCAGGCAGCCGGATCCACGAGCGCGCCGCGCACATCTCCACCGAGAACCTGCCCGAGCTCGGCGCGCTCCGCCCCGACCTGATCGTCTCCGACGTGCTCACCGCCGGTGGCGGGATGGCCGCCGAGCGGCTCGGCGTGCCCTGGGCCGAGCTCTCGCCGCACCCGCTCTACCTGCCCTCGAGGGGGTTGCCGCCGATCGGCAGCGGCCTCGCCCCCGGTACCGGGGTGCGCGGCCGGGCCAGGGACACCGTGCTGCGCGCGCTCACCGCCCGCGACATCAAGGCAGGCCACCGGCAGCGCGCCGCCGCCCGCGTCGGGGTCGGGCTGCCCGGCGCCGACCCCGGCCCCGCCGCCCGGCTGATCGCCACCCTGCCCGCGCTGGAGGTGCCGCGCCCGGACTGGCCGGAGCACACGCACCTGGTCGGGCCGCTGCTCTGGGAGCCGACCGACGCCGTGCTGGAGCCGCCGCCCGGCGCCGAGCCGCTGGTCGTGGTGGCGCCGTCGACCGCGCACACCGGGGTCGCCGGCATGGTGGAGACCGTGGTCGAGGCGCTGGACGGCGCCGGGGTGCGGGTCGCCGTCTCCATGCTCGACACCCCGCCGCCCGGGCTCCCGGCCTGGGTGCGCGCCGGGCTGGGCAGGCAGGACGTGCTGCTCCGGCAAGCCGCCGTCGTGGTCGGTGGCGGCGGGCACGGGCTGCTGGCCAAGAGCCTGCTCGCCGGGGTCCCGGTGGTCACCGTGCCCGGCGGCGGCGACCAGTGGGAGCTGGCCAACCGCGCGGCCAGGCAGGGCGGCTCGCTGCTGATCCGGCCGCTCACCGCCGCCGCCGTGCGCACCGCGGTGCTGCGGGTGCTGGAGCAGCCCGGCTACACCGCCGCCGCCGCGGCCGCCGCGGCGGGGATCGCCGAGGTCGCCGACCCGGTCGAGGTGTGTCATCGGGTGCTGCGACGGGCCGCGGTGCGCTGAGCCGCGGCCCCGGTCGCCGGGCGGGCCCGGTATCTTCGGCACGGTGCGGTTGACCGAATTCTCCGAACTCCTGCACACCGAATTCGGTGTGGCCAGGGGCGACACACTGCTCGCCGACCACGTCATCCTCGCGCTCGGCGGGCGGACCGGGGCGCAGGCCATCGAGGCGGGGGTCGATCCCCGCGAGGTCTGGCGCGCGCTCTGCGCCGAGTTCGACGTGCCCCGGGTGCGGTGGTGAACCCCCGTCGGCGGGGCGGCTTGACTCGAACACCTGTTCGTCTAGGCTGAGCGCCAGAACTTGTCGGTGCCGCGCTCTAGTGTGGGCGCCAACCACGAGGAAGCGCTCCTTCTCCCTCCGAGCCGGAGCGCCCACACATCAGCTTCCCGAGTGAAGGGGATCGACATGGCACCACAGGCTTACGACCGCGACAAGGCGCTGGAGCTCGCGCTCGCCCAGGTCGAGAAGAGCTTCGGCAAGGGCGCGGTCATGCGGCTCGGCGAGGAGGCGCGGCAGCCCATCTCGGTGATCCCGACCGGCTCCATCGCGCTCGACGTCGCGCTCGGCATCGGCGGGCTGCCCCGCGGCCGGGTCATCGAGGTCTACGGCCCGGAGTCGTCGGGTAAGACCACGGTCGCGCTGCACGCGGTGGCCAATGCCCAGGCCGCCGGCGGCGTGGCCGCGTTCATCGACGCGGAGCACGCGCTGGATCCGGAGTACGCCAAGAAGCTCGGCGTCGACACCGACGCGCTGCTGGTCTCCCAGCCGGACACCGGCGAGCAGGCGCTGGAGATCGCCGACATGCTGGTGCGCTCCGGCGCCATCGACATCATCGTCATCGACTCGGTGGCCGCCCTGGTCCCGCGCGCCGAGATCGAGGGCGAGATGGGCGACAGCCACGTCGGGCTGCAGGCCCGGCTGATGAGCCAGGCGCTGCGCAAGATGACCGGCGCGCTCAACAACTCCGGCACCACCGCCATCTTCATCAACCAGCTGCGCGAGAAGATCGGCGTCATGTTCGGCTCGCCGGAGACCACCACCGGCGGCAAGGCGCTCAAGTTCTACGCCTCGGTCCGGCTCGACGTGCGCCGCATCGAGACGCTCAAGGACGGCAGCGACGCGGTGGGCAACCGCACCCGCGTCAAGGTCGTGAAGAACAAGGTCTCGCCGCCGTTCAAGCAGGCCGAGTTCGACATCCTCTACGGCCAGGGCATCTCCAAGGAGGGCTCGCTCATCGACATGGGCGTCGAGCACGGCTTCATCCGCAAGTCCGGCTCCTGGTACACCTACGAGGGCGACCAGCTGGGCCAGGGCAAGGAGAACGCCAGGAAGTTCCTGCTGGAGAACATCGACGTGCGCGACGAGATCGAGAAGAAGATCAAGGAGAAGCTCGGCATCGGCGCCGACGTGACGGCGGCCGAGGGCGCCGAGGTGCCCGCCGATTTCTGAGCCCGTTCGCGACCGCCGCGCCGGGCCCGATCCGGTGGACGAGGTCCGGCGGCGGTTGCGGGAACTGGAGAACAGCTCCGGGGGGAACGATCTTCCGCCGGACGGCCGCGGTGGTGCCGGCCGTCGGCGGGCGGGTCCGGTGGCGGCCGGGCCCGGGCGGGAGGAACCCGCGCCGTCCGGCTCCGGCCGCGCGGCGCAGGGGGGTGACCCGCAGGGTGGGACGGTCGAGCAGGCGAAGGAAGCCTGTCTTCGCCTGCTCGCCGTCCGCGCACGCAGCCGCGCCGAGCTGGTGCAGCGGCTCTCCGTCAAGGGATTCGACGCCGAGGTGACGGCGGCCGCGGTCGACCGGCTCGCCGAGGTCGGGCTGGTCGACGATGCCGCCTTCGCCGAGCAGTGGGTGCAGTCCAGGCACACCTTCTCAGGGAAGGGGCGGGCGGCGCTCGCCCAGGAGCTGCGGCGCAAGGGGGTCGCGCCGGAGACGGCGGCGGCCGCGCTCGACGGAATCAGCGGGGACGACGAGCAGGAGCGGGCGGCCGAGCTGGTGCGGCGGAAGTTGCGGAGCCTGCCCGCGAGTGTGGATCGGGATACGGCGCTTCGGCGGTTGTCCGGGATGCTCGCTCGCCGCGGTTATCCGGCGTCGGTTGCCTTTCCGGTGGTTCGCGCCGAGCTCGATGCCGCCGGGTACAGCGGAGGTGCCGAGCCTGTCGATACCTGACCTGGGCCGGGTCGGGGGTGTGCCCGTCGGCGTGTCGGCCACCGACCGAGCGCGCGCCTGACCGAGGAGGGGCGTACAGCGCGGGGCCAGGGGCTCGAAGCGCACCGATCGGGGCCGAGCCGGTCTAGTGCCGCACTCGTTCCGGCGTCACCAGGGCGTGCAGATGCATGTCGTGCCAGCCGTCGGCGTGCAACCCGGCCTCGCGCTGCGTGCTCTCCAGGGGGAAACCGGACTTCGCCGCGGTGCGGCAGGAGGCGGCGTTGCGTACCGAGTGGGTGAGTTCCAGGCGATGGAAGCCGACGGCGAACGCCCACGACACGGCTGCCCGGACCCCGCGCGGGGCGAGACCGCGGCCGCGGGCGGCGGGGAGGGTCCAGTAGGCGACGGCCGCATTGCCGGAGCGGAAGTCGAAGCCGGTGAGCGAGACCCGGCCGGTGACCGCGCCGTCGGTGACGGCGGCCCAGTTGGCGGCGGTGCGGGCGGGCCAGGTGGCGCGCCAGTCGCGGATCCACCCCTCGGTCTCCGCCACCGAATCGGCGCGGCGGCGATGCCACCGCATGATCGCGGGGTCGGTGAACGCGGCGTACACCGCGGCCGCATCGGCCGTGGTCCACGGCCGCAGTGTGAGGTCGGCGTCGCGCAGGGTGGGCTGCGGGCCGTCGAACAGGGTCAGCTCGACCGGGGACGAATCCAGAAGGGGCACAGCACGATTCTGCGCAAAGGCGCTTCCGGACGCCACCTGCCCCGGGCCGGTGGCCGCCGCCCGGCCACGGCGGCCGAGCGTCACTTCTTGGCGATATCCACGCCCGGTGCGGCATCGGTGACCACCGAGTCCGCGGCGAGCACCGCGGTGCCCTTGCGCTTGCGCGTGCGCAACCGCCGCTCCACCCGGGTCGCGACGAAGGTGAGCAGGCTGTTCAGCAGGATCATGACCAGCGCCACCACCATGAGCGCGGGAATGGTGTTGCTCTCCGCCGAACCGAGCTGCTGCCCGGAGCGCACGATCTCGACGTAGGTGATCTGGTAGCCGAGCGCGGAGTCCTTGAGCGCCACCACCATCTGCGAGATCAGCGCGGGCAGCATGGCGGTGATCGCCTGCGGCAGCAGGATCAGCCGCATGAGCTGGTTCTTGCGCAGCCCGAGCGCCACCGCCGCCTCGGTCTGCCCGCGGGGCAGCGAGCGGATCCCGGCCCGCACGATCTCCGCGATCACCGACCCGTTGTAGATGGTGAGCGCGGTGACCACCGCGGCGAGCGCCAGATCCTCCGACTTGAACAGGTCGTACTCGGCGAAGACGGCGAACAGGAAGATCATCAGGATCAGCACCGGGATGGCCCGCGACAGCTCCACCACCACGCTGGCGAACCAGCGCACCGGCCGGTGCTCGGAGAGCCGCAGGATGCCGAAGATCATGCCGAGCACCAGCGCCAGCACGATGGAGAGCAGCGCCGCGACGATGGTGCCGCGCAGGCCGGGCAGCAGGTAGGTCTCCCACACCGAGGCTTCCAGGAACGGCGTCCACTTGTCCGCCGCGAACTGGCCCTTGTCCGCGAAGGCGGAGATCGCCACCCACAGCCCGGCGGCCACCAGCACCACCACGAGCGCCGTGTAGAGGTGGTTGCGCAGCCGGGCCTTCGGGCCGGGCGCGTCGAAGAGGACCGAAGACGCGCCGCTCATCGGGCCACCTCGAATCGCTTGGCCAGCCAGCCGAAGAAGAGGCCGGTGGGCAGGGTCAGGATCACGAAGCCGAGCGCGAAGATCGCGCCGATCGCCAGCAGGTCGGCCTCGGTCTCGTTCATGGTCGCCATCAGCGCGGCCGCCTCGGCGACGCCGATCGCGGAGGCGATGGTGGAGTTCTTGGTGAGCGCGATCAGCACGCTGCCCAGCGGCGCGACCACCGCGCGGAAGGCCTGCGGCAGCACGATCAGCCGCAGGTTCTGCGCGAAGCCGAGCCCGAGCGAGCGCCCCGCCTCGGACTGCCCGAGCGGCACCGTGTTGATGCCGGAGCGCAGCGACTCGCAGACGAAGGCGGCGGTGTACACGCTCAGCCCGACGATGGCCCAGCGGAAGTTGATGGCGTTCAGCGTCTGGCCGCCGAGCGTGAGCCCCATGGTGGAGTACAGCCCGAGCGAGCAGAAGACGATGATCAGCGTGAGCGGGGTATTGCGGATCAGCGTCACGTAGGCGGTGCCGACGCCGCGCGCGATCGGCACCGGCGAGACCCGCAGCCCGGCCACGATCGTGCCGAGCACCAGCGCGCCGACGGAGGAAAGCACGGTCAGCTGGATGGTCACCCAGAAGGCGTCCAGTATCTGGTCGTCGTACCGCGAGATCAGATCGAACACGAGCGCGCGTCCCTTGCGATCGAGGGTGGACGGGGAAAGACCGGCGAGGGCGGCCCGGCAGTCCGGGCCGCCCTCGCCGAGCGGGTCAGTAGCGGTTCACCGTGGGCGGCGCCGGGATCTGGTACCCGGTGGCGCCGAAGGTCTGGTTCAGCGCGGCGGCCCAGGAGCCGTCGGCGATCATCGCCTCGATGGCGTCGTTCACCGCGTCGCGGGTCTCCTGATCGCCCTTCTTCAACCCGATGCCGTAGTTCTCCGTGGTGAACGGCTTGCCGACCACCTTGAGCTGGCCCGGCGACTGCGCCGCGAAGCCGGCCAGGATGATGTCGTCGGTGGTCACCGCGTCCACCGAGCCGCTGCGCAGCGCCTCGACGCAGAGCGAGTAGGTGTCGTACTCCTGCAGCTGCACGTCGTTGGCGTACTTGTCCTTGACGTTCTGCGCCGGGGTCGAGCCCTTGACCGAGCAGAGCTTCTTGCCGCCGGTCAGCGACTCCGGCCCGGTGATGGTGGTGTTGTCCGCCTTGACCAGCAGCGACTGCCCGGCCACGAAGTACGGCCCGGCGAAGTCGACCTTCTCCTTGCGCTTGTCGTTGATCGAGTAGGTGGCGACGACCAGGTCGACCTGCCCGTTCTCGATCAGCGTCTCGCGCTGGGCGGAGGGGGCCTCCTTGAAGGTGATCTGATCCGGCTGCACGCCGAGCTTGCCCGCCACGTACTTGGCGACCTCGACGTCGAACCCGCTGTAGGAGCCGTCCTTGTTGCGCAGCCCCAGGCCGGGCTGGTCGAACTTGATGCCGATGGTGAGCTTGCCGTCCTTGGCATTCTCGGTGGCGGACTTGTCGGAGCCGCCCCCACAGGCGGCCGTGCTCGCCACGGCCAGCGCCAGAGCGACCGCACCGATCCCGGCGCGCAACGCGCGGTTGATCCTCATCGAGTTCCTTCTCTCTTTCCTAGTGGCTCAGGATCTTGCCCAGGAAGTCCTTGGCCCGGTCCGATTTCGGGGCGGTGAAGAACGCCTCGGGCTCCGCGTCCTCGACGACCTGGCCGTCCGCCATGAAGAGCACCCGGTCGCCCGCGCGCCGGGCGAAGCCCATCTCGTGGGTCACCACGAGCATGGTCATCCCCTCCTTGGCCAGCGAGACCATCACCTCGAGCACCTCGTTGACCATCTCCGGGTCCAGCGCGGAGGTGGGCTCGTCGAACAGCATGACCTTGGGGTTCATCGCGAGAGCGCGGGCGATGGCGACGCGCTGCTGCTGGCCGCCGGAGAGCTGCGCGGGGTACTTCTCCGCCTGGTCGGCGATGCCGACCCGCTCCAGCAGCGCCAGCGCCTGCTTGCGCGCCTCGTCCTTCTTCAGCTTGCGCACCTTCTGCGGCGCCAGCATGACGTTCTCGATGATGGTCTTGTGCGCGAACAGGTTGAACGACTGGAAGACCATGCCGACATCGGCGCGCAGCGCGGCCAGCGCCCTGCCCTCGGCGGGCAGCGGGACGCCGTCCACCGCGATCTCGCCGGAGTCGATCGGCTCCAGCCGGTTGATGGTGCGGCAGAGCGTGGACTTGCCGGAGCCCGACGGCCCGAGCACGATCACCACCTGCCCGCGCGGCACCTCCAGGTTGATGTCGCGGAGCACATGCAGCGCGCCGAAGTGCTTGTCCACCTTGCGCATCGCGATCATCGGCGGAGCGCCCGCCGGCGCAGCGGCGGGGGTGTCCCCGGTGGCCCCGGGTGCGGCGGCGTCGTCGGTCATGGTCACTGACCTTAAAGGGAAAACCGGGTTTTGCCCCGCTTTCCGGGACACACCGCCGCGCCGCGCCGATTCGACATACCGCCGTAACCTGGCGGTACCCTCGTCTGCCCACCCCTGGTGGCCCCCGTAGGCTGGGCGCGTGGATTCGATGGGACGGACGGCGGTGCTCCCGGCCGCGGAGGCCGGCGCCGGCCGCAGCTACGAGGTGCGCACCTTCGGCTGCCAGATGAACGTGCACGACTCCGAGCGGCTCTCCGGGTTGCTCGAGGAGGCCGGGTACGTCCGGGCGGTGCCGGGGGCGCAGCCCGATCTGGTGGTCTTCAACACCTGCGCGGTGCGCGAGAACGCGGACAACAAGCTCTACGGCACGCTCGGGCACCTCGCGCCGGTGAAGGCGGACCGGCCCGGCATGCAGATCGCGGTCGGCGGCTGCCTGGCGCAGAAGGACCGGGACGCCGTGGTGCGCCGGGCGCCCTGGGTGGACGTGGTCTTCGGCACGCACAACATCGGCTCGCTGCCGGTGCTGCTGGAGCGCGCCAGGCACAATGCCGAGGCCCAGGTGGAGATCCTGGACTCGCTGGAGGCGTTCCCGTCCACGCTGCCCGCCAAGCGCGAGTCGGCCTACGCCGGCTGGGTCTCCATCTCGGTCGGCTGCAACAACACCTGCACCTTCTGCATCGTCCCCGCGCTGCGCGGCAAGGAGGTGGACCGGCGCCCCGGCGATGTGCTCGCCGAGGTGCAGGCGCTGGTCGACCAGGGCGTGCTGGAGGTGACGCTGCTCGGGCAGAATGTCAATGCCTACGGCGCCTCGTTCGCCGATCCCACCGAGCCGCGCGACCGCGGCGCGTTCGCCAAGCTGTTGCGCGCCTGCGGCGGCATCGAGGGTCTGGAGCGGGTACGTTTCACCTCGCCGCACCCGGCGGAGTTCACCGACGACGTCATCGAGGCGATGGCGGCCACCCCGAATATCTGTCCGCAACTGCACATGCCGCTGCAGTCCGGCTCGGACCGGGTGCTCAAGGCCATGCGCCGCTCCTACCGGCAGGCGCGCTACCTCGGCATCATCGACAAGGTGCGGGCCGCCATGCCGCACGCCGCGATCACCACCGACATCATCGTCGGCTTCCCCGGCGAGACCGAGGAGGATTTCGAGCAGACCCTCGAGGTCGTCCGGCGGGCCCGGTTCACCAGCGCGTACACCTTCCAGTACTCCAAGCGGCCCGGCACTCCCGCCGCCGAGCTGCCGGAGCAGCTGCCCAAGGCCGTGGTGCAGGCGCGGTACGAGCGGCTGATCGCGCTGCAGGAGGAGATCTCGCTGGCCGGGAATCGGGAGCTGGTCGGCGCCGAGGTGGAGCTGCTGGTCGCCGACGGCGCGGGAAAGAAGAACGCCGCCACCGCCAGGATGAGCGGCCGGGCCAGGGACGGCAGGCTGGTGCACTTCCGCCCCGAGTTCGACGGCATCCGCCCGGGCGACCTGGTGACCGTCACGGTGACGGGCGCCGCGCCGCACCACCTGATCGCCGACTCGCCGATCATCGACCACCGCCGGACCAGGGCGGGGGACGCGCACGAGCGCGGGATCACCCCGAAGACCGCGCCCATCGGGATCGGGCTCGGGCTGCCGAGCATCGGCGCGCCCGCGGCGGCGCCGCCGGTGAGCAGCGGCTGCGCCACCGGGTGCGGCACGTGACCGGTCCGGCCGATCCCGGCGACGAGCCGGGCCGAGAAGGAGACGACGTGAACCCCGTCGAGAACCTGGAACAGATGCGCGCCGAGATCGACGCCGTGGAGCGGCGGGTCGCGGGGGAGATCGACCCGGGGGCCCGTGCGCTGGTGGTGGCGGTCGCGGTGTTCGCGCTGCTGATCTCGCTGGTGCTCGCGCACGCCGGGGCGGCGCGCGGCTTCGACGTGCTGCTCGGCACCGACGCGGCGCGGATCGAGCACATCGGGCTGCCCTCCCGGGTCTTCGTCTGGTTCGTGACGGTCTTCGGGATCGGCTTCTCGCTGCTGGCGCTGATGACCAGGCGCTGGGCGCTGGCCTGGGTCGCGCTCGCCGGGTCGGCGGTCGCCAGCGTCTTCGGCGTCTTCGCCATCTGGCACCGGCAGACGCCCGGGCTGAACAACTACATCGGCGCGGGGCCCGGGATCGGGCTCATCCTCGGCACCATCGCCGCCGTCGTGCTCACCTTCCACTGGGTGAAGGTGGTCTGGAGCCGGACCGCCGTGCACCTCGCCGCCGAGGAGCAGCGGCGCGCCGTCGCCGCCGCCGCGGAGGAGGAAGAGCGCCGCAAGCGCTTCGGCGAGAGCTGAGGAGCTCCGCCCGCGGCGTGCGCCCGACCCCGGTCAGAGGTTGCTGACGGCGCCTTCGGCCGCGTCGGCCCACTCGCGCCACTGCTTGGCCTGCTCGAGCGCGCGCTCGGCATCGCGGTGCTTCCCCGCGGCCTGCGCCTTGGCGGCCTGCTCCTCGAACTGCTGCACCCGCTCGCGGAACTGCGCGGCCCGGGCGACCGCCTCCGGATCGCTGCGCCGCCACTGGACGTCGGCCGCCTCGCGCACCTTCTTCTCGATGGCGCGCAGCTTGCCCTCCAGGTCCTGCATGCGCTCGCGCGGCACCTTGCCCAGCGCGTCCCACTTCTCCTGCAGGTCGCGCAGGGCGGCGCGGGCGGCCTCGAGGTCGGTGCCCGGGTCGATGTGCGCGTGCGTGCGGAGCAGCTCCTCCTTGGCGGCGGCGTTCTCCTCGAACTCCGCGTCCCGCTCGGAGGCGGCGGAGTTGCGGGCCGCGAAGAAGACGTCCTGCGCGCTCTTGAACCGGCGCCACAGCGCCTCGTCGGCTTCGCGCGGCGCCCGGCCGGCGGCTTTCCACTCGGTCAGCAGGTCACGGAAGACGGCGGCGGTGCCGACCCAGTCGGTGGAGCCGGAGAGCGCCTCGGCCTGCACGCACAGCTCCTCCTTGCGGGTCTTGGCGGTGGCGCGCTCGCGATCCAGCTCGGCGAAGTGCGCGCCGCGGCGGCGGTTGAAGGATTCCCGCGCCTTGGAGTAGCGGCGCCACAGCGCGTCGTCCACCTTGCGGTCGACGCCGCGGATGGTCTTCCACTCGTCCAGGATCTCGCGCAGCCGATCGCCCGCGGCCTTCCACTGGGTGGACTCGGCGGCGATCTTCTCCGCCTCGGCGGCCAGCGCCTCCTTGCGCTCGGTGTGCTCGTGGCGGGCCCGCTCCTTCTCCTCGCGGGCGTGCGCGGCGGCTTCCTCGGAGTGCTCGGCGATGGCGGCGAGCCGGGCGGCGAGGCCGTCGATATCGCCGATGACGGCGGCGTTCGGCAGCGATTCGGCCAGCGCGACGGCGGCGGCCCTGGTCTTGCGGGCGTCGGCGCCCGCCGCGAGCCTGGCCTCCAGCAACGCGACCTCGGTGGCCAGGTCGTCGAAGCGGCGGCCGAAGTGCGCCAGCCCCTCGGTGGCGTCACCGGCCTGCCAGGAGCCGATCTGCCGTTCGCCGTCGGCGGTCTTCACCCAGGCGGTGCCGTCCTCGTCGACGCGGCCCCACTTGCTCGGGTCGCTGACCGTCGGGACGACGACGGGGTGCGGATGCTGCTGGGCGGCGGGGCCGGGAGCGGGCTTGACGGCGTGCGGCTTGGGACGGGTGCCCGCACCGCCGGGCTTGGGCACACCGGACGGGCGCGGTACCTGCGCGGGGCGGCTGGCGTCGGCGGTTCCGTTGGTGTCGGTCATTGCTCCTCGTCCCTGCCGCGCGTCACGGCTGCCTGATTACGCCCTGGCTCACCCCATTCAACCCGGTGCGAGCCCTCGAGACCATTCGATCCACGCCCCCGCGAAGGGGACCACCAGGTCGCCCGACCCGTGGTGACCTGGGTTGTCGCTCCCCGAACACTATCAATCCCCTGCCGTTTTGCGGCAGAGACACTCGAACCCGCGGCACCCCCCGGGCAACCGGCGGCTACCGTTGTCGGGTGTTCTCTGTCGCGGCCCTGATGCCCGCGCCACCCGTCCTCGTTCCCGAGTTGTGCGGTGGTGCGGCGGAATCCGGCGTGCCCGATCCGGCTCGGGCCGTCGAGCAACTTCCCGGTGGCGCTACCGGCGACGCCCGCGGGATCGGCGCCGGGCTGCGCGGCGCCGGGGCCGGCGATCCCCGGACGGCGCTGCGCGCGGCGGTGCTCGGGGTGCTGGCCGAGCTGGCGGCGGAGGCAGCCACCTGGACGGTGCTCGGCACCGGGCAGGGGCAGTACGGTCCGGACACAACGGGCACCTTCCTCGGATACGGCGTCGACGTCCGGGTGGCGCTCGGCCCGGATGCCGCGGGCGAGCCCGACCCCGGGCTGGCGCTGCCGGTGCTGATCGCGGGCTGGGCGAGGGGCGCGGTCGCCCCCGGGGTGAACGTCGAGGTCCGGCTGTTGCCCGAGGAGACCTCGGCGCGCGACGCGGCGGCCTTCGGCGCCCGGCTGCGCGCCGAACTCGACGCCGCGCCGGAGCCGCGCGGGGTCCTGGTGGTCGCCGACGGGGCCGCCACCCTCACCACCGCGGCCCCCGGCTACCTGGACGACCGCGCCCCCGCCGTGCAGCAGCGGCTGGACACCGCGCTGGCGACCGGCGACCGCGCGGCGCTGCTCGATCTCGACGAGGAGCTGAGCGCGCGGCTGGTGCTCCGCGGCCGCGCCCCCTACCAGGCGCTGGCCGGGCTCTTCGCCCGCGACGACGGGGTGGCGGCGGAGACCCGCTACCAGGACGCGCCGTTCGGGGTCGGGTACCACGCCGGGCTGTGGCGGCCCGCGTGAGCACACCGGTGGCGGTGATCGGCCCCACCGCCACCGGGAAGTCCGAGCTCGGGCTGGTCCTGGCCGAGCGGCTGGGCGGCGAGATCGTGAACATCGACGCCATGCAGCTGTATCGGGGGATGGACATCGGGACGGCCAAGCTGCCGCCCGCCGAGCGCCGCGGCATCCCGCACCACCAGCTCGACGTCCTCGAGGTCACCGCGACCGCCACGGTCGCCGCCTACCAGGCCGCGGCCGCCGCCGATATCGAGGCGATCCGGGCGCGCGGGCGCACCCCGGTGATCGTGGGCGGCTCCATGATGTACGTGCAGGCGCTGCTCGACCAGTGGCAGTTCCCGGCCACCGACCCGGCGGTGCGGGCCAGGTGGGAGCGGGTCCTGGCGGAGCAGGGGCCGGCCGCGGTGCACGCGGCGCTGCGCGCGGCCGACCCGGTGGCGGCCGGCACGATCCTGCCCACCGACGGCAGGCGCATGGTGCGCGCGCTGGAGGTGGTCGAGCTGACCGGGCGCCCGTTCGCTGCGTCGGCGCCGGTGATCGGCGCCCCGCGCTGGAACACGCTGCTGCTCGGGGTGGACCGGGCGACCGCCGAGCTGGACGCCAGGATCGAGCGGCGCACCGCGCACATGTTCGCGGCGGGGCTGGTGGACGAGGTGCGCGGGCTGCTCGGGCGCGGGCTGCGGGACGGGGTGACGGCGCGCAGGGCCATCGGATACGCACAAGTCCTCGCCCACCTCGACGACGAATACGACCTGAACCACGCGGTCGAGCGCACGCTGATCGGTACCAGGCGGTACGTGCGCAGGCAGCGCTCGTGGTTCCGCCGCGACCCCCGGGTGCACTGGCTGGACGGCGCCGACCCGGCGCTGGCCGAGGCCGCGCTCGCCGCGGTGGCCGCGCACGCGGCGGGCGAACCGGCAGGCACGGGAAAGGAACCTTCAGCGCAGTGAGCCGATCAGCGCGGCCGCGCACGGCCTCGGTCCAGGCGTGGCAGGGGTACCTGACGAATCGCGGCAAGCGGCTGCGCGACGGGCGCTTCCTGGTGCACGGCGTGCGGCCGATCACCCGCGCGCTGGCCTGCGACTGGCCGCTGGAGACGCTGGTCTACCGGCTCGGCGGGCCGGAGCTCTCCGGCTGGGCGCGCGAGGTGCTCGACACCAGCGGGGTGCCCCGCGTCGGGCTGGTGCCCGAGCTCATGGCCGAACTCGGCGACGGCGTGCCCGAGCTGGTCGCGGTCGCGGTCGCGCGCCCCGGCGAGCTGGACGCCTTCGCGCCGGGTGTGCCCGGCGGGGCGCCGCCGACGGTGCTGGTCGCCGACCGCCCCGACTCCCCGGAGGTGCTCGGCGCGCTCATCCGCACCGCCGACGCCTTCGGCGCGGCCGGGGTGGTGATCACCGGCCCCGGCGCCGACCACCACGACCCGCGCACCGTGCGCGCCTCCACCGGCTCGCTCTTCGCCGTCCCGGTCTTCCGCGCCGGCGGCGCCGCCCAGGTCCTCGCCTTCGCCGAGCGCCAGCGCCGGCGCGGCATCCCCACCCGCGTCGTGCTCCCCGGCGCACCCGGAACACCCGTCGACGAGTACCCGTTCGACCAGGCGACCGTCATAGTCGTCGGCGACGACCGCGGCACCTGGCCCGACACCGACCCCCTCACCATCCCCGGCGCCGCCGACACCCTCGGCGCCGCCGCCACCGCCACGATCACCCTGTACGAAATAGCCAGACAGCACCACGACGACTACGGTCCCTACAACAAGCCATAACCACCATGGCCACCCCCCCCGGGTTCGCGGCCCGTCCCGCGATCGGGCGTCCGAAGCAATGCGGCAAAGCCGCGAGTCTCGGACGCCCGATCGCGGGACCCCGAAGGGCCGCGAACCCC
Source organism: Nocardia sp. NPDC050697 (assembly GCF_040654395.1). Classification (NCBI taxonomy): domain Bacteria; kingdom Bacillati; phylum Actinomycetota; class Actinomycetes; order Mycobacteriales; family Nocardiaceae; genus Nocardia; species Nocardia sp. NPDC050697. Next base: position 155,062 of record NZ_JBFAHY010000009.1, on the reverse strand, counting down.
GTCCGCGCCAGCGGACAAACAAACACAGGAGCTTGAAGGTTGGACGCGGTCGAGTTCAGCAAGGGGCACGGCACCGAGAACGATTTCGTCGTGCTTCCGGATCCGGAGGCGGCGCTCGACCTGAGCGCGTCCAAGGTCGCCGCGCTGTGCGATCGCCGCGCGGGCATCGGGGCCGACGGGGTGTTGCGGGTCGCCAAGGCCGGGAAACTGCTGGACGCGGGCGTGCTGGCGGCACTGCCCGAGGGCGTGGCGAGCGACGACTGGTTCATGGACTACCGCAATGCGGACGGCTCGATCGCGGAGATGTGCGGCAACGGGGTGCGGGTGTTCGCGCACTACCTGGCCGCGGCGGGCTGGGAGCCGCGCACCGACTACGTGGTGGGCAGCAGGGCGGGCGGCAAGCCGGTGACCGTGCACCGCGGGGATCCGGTCGACGGCGAGGTCACCGTGGCGATGGGGCCGGTCCGCGAGCTGGGCCCGTCCACCGCCTCGCTGGCGGGCTGGGCCTACCCCGGCATCGGCATCGACGTCGGCAACCCGCACCTGGCCTGCGTCGCCGCCGACCTCTCCGGCGACGACCTGGCCAAACTCGACCTCACCGTGCCCCCCGGCTACGACCCCGACCTCTTCCCGCAGGGCGTGAACATCGAGTTCGTCACCCCGCTCCCGGCCGACGCCGAACCCGCCGTCGACATGCGGGTCTACGAGCGCGGCGTCGGCGAGACCCGCTCCTGCGGCACCGGCACCGTCGCGGCCGCCGCCGCGGTGCTGCACCGGGAGGGGTTCCGGATCGCCGAGGACGCGGGCGAGGTCCGGGTGCGGGTGCCCGGCGGCGCCGTCTCGGTCCGGCTCGCCGGCGGGCAGGCGTGGCTGCGCGGCCCGTCGGTGCTGCTCGCGCACGGCCGGCTCGCGGGCGAGTGGTGGCTCGCGCACTGACCCGCCCGGCGAATATCACGATGCACCGGTCGCCGCAAAGTGGCAGCATGGATGGCGTATGAAAAAATCTGACAGGTTCCCGCTCCCGGTGACGTTCGAGGACGCCTTCGACATCGACCCCGCCGATGCCGAAGCCGATACCGATACCACCGCCGACGACACCCTCACCCGGCATGCCGAGCGCATGGCCCGCTCCGGCTGGTCCGCCGACCCGACCGTCGGCGAGCTGCAGCTCGACGAGCGCAGCTCGCTGCGCCGCGTGGCCGGGCTCTCCACCGAGCTCACCGACATCACCGAGGTCGAGTACCGGCAGCTGCGCCTGGAGCGCGTCGTGCTGGTCGGGGTCTGGACCGAGGGCACCGCCGCGGCCGCCGACGCCTCCATGGCCGAGCTGGCCGCGCTCGCCGAGACCGCGGGCTCGCAGGTGCTGCAGGCGCTCATCCAGCGCCGCGACCGCCCGGACCCGGCCACCTATATCGGCTCCGGCAAGGCCGAGGAGCTGCGCGCGGTGGTGCTGGAGACCGGCGCCGACACGGTGATCTGCGACGGCGAGCTGACCCCGGCGCAGCTGACCGCGCTGGAGAAGGTGGCCAAGGTCAAGGTGGTCGACCGGACCGCGCTGATCCTCGACATCTTCGCCCAGCACGCCACCTCCAGGGAGGGCAAGGCGCAGGTCACGCTGGCGCAGATGGAGTACATGCTGCCGCGGCTGCGCGGCTGGGGCGAGTCCATGTCCCGGCAGGCGGGCGGCCGGGCGGGCAGCAACGGCGGCGTCGGGCTGCGCGGCCCCGGTGAGACCAAGATCGAGACCGATCGCCGCCGGATCCGCGAGCGGATGGCCAAGCTGCGCAGGCAGATCCGCGAGATGAAGACCGCGCGCGACACCATGCGGGCCAGGCGGGTGAACGGCGGGGTGCCCGCCGTCGCCATCGTCGGCTACACCAACGCGGGCAAGTCCAGCCTGATGAACGCGCTCACCGACGCCGGAATCCTGGTGCAGGACGCGCTCTTCGCCACCCTGGATCCCACCACCCGGCGGGCCGCGCTGGACGACGGCCGCGAGATCGTGGTCACCGACACCGTCGGGTTCGTCCGGCACCTGCCGACCCAGCTGGTGGAGGCGTTCCGCTCCACCCTGGAGGAGGTCACCGCCGCCGACCTGCTGCTGCACGTGGTGGACGGCTCGGATCCGCTGCCCGCCGGGCAGATCGAGGCGGTGCGCGAGGTGATCACCGACGTGGTCAAGGACTCCGGGGTCCCGGCGCCGCCGGAGCTGCTGGTGGTCAACAAGATCGACGCGGTGGACGAGCTGGCGCTGGCCCGGCTGCGGGCCCAGCTGCCGGACGCCGTCTTCGTCTCCGCCGCCACCGGCGCCGGGGTGGCCGAGCTGCGCGAGCGGGTCGCCACCCTGCTCGGCGGGCTGGACGTCGACGTCACCGTGCTGCTGCCCTACACCAGGGGCGATCTGCTGGCCCGGGTGCACGCCGAGGGCCGGATCCTGGCCACCGAGCACGAGGAGGGCGGCACCCGCGTGCGGGCCCGGGTGCCGCACGCGCTCGCCGCGGCCTTGACCCCGTTCGCCGGATCCGCGCCGGAGCAGCGCTAGCGACCCGCACTCCCGCTGCGGCGCAGCGGATTCGGGTACCGGAGTTGGGGTAGCCGGGATGCTGCCGGTGTGATTAGGCTGAGCCTCGTCGCATCGCCCAGCAGGAGGACACCCCATGTCGCAGCACCGTTCGGGCGGGGCCGTACCGGCAGCGCCGCGTTCCGGCGCCACCGCCTCCGGCAGGCTCACCGACGGTGCGCCGCTCCGGGTTTCGCCGAGCGGTGTCGAGTTGCGGCTGCTGGACGCGGTGCTCGCGCCGCTGCGGGCGTGGTCCAGCCCGCGCTTCTACGGCCTGGAGAACATCCCGGCCGACGGCCCGGTGCTGCTGGTCGGTAACCACAACCTGCTCGGCGGCATCGACGCCCCGCTGTTGCTGCCCGAGGTGCTGCGCCGCCGCGGCAGGCTCATCCGCGGCCTCGCGGAGAACGTGCTCATGGCGGTGCCCGGCGTGCGGCACGTGCTGCACCGCTACGGCGTCGTCCGGGGGACGCGGGCGAACTGCCTGGCGCTGCTCGCCAGGGGGGAGGCGGTGATCGTCTTCCCCGGCGGCAGCCGGGAGGCGGCCAAGCGGAAGAACGAGAAGTACAGGCTGCAGTGGGACGGCCGCACCGGCTTCGCGCGGATGGCCATCGAGGCGGGCGCGCCGATCGTCCCGGTCGCCATGATCGGCATCGACGACGCCTTCGACATCGTGCTCGACGCCGACCACCCCGTCATGCGCCCGGTGCGCTGGGCCGCGCGGGCGCTGGGGTTGCCCGCCGGGCTGATCCCGCCGGTGGTGCGCGGCATCGGCCCCACCGTCGTCCCGCGCCCGGAGCGGTTCTACTTCGCCGCGGGCGCGCCCATCGACCCGGCGCCCTGGCGCGGCGCCCCCGACCTGGCGGCCGCCGCCACCGAGCTCGCCGGGGTGGTGCGCAAGGGGCTGGAGGAGGAGCTGCGCTTCCTCTTCGCCGAGCGCGAGCGGGATTCCGGGCGCAGCCTGACCGGCCGGGTCAAGGGGTTGCTCCGCCGGCTCTGAGCGCGGGCGAGCACCGCGGTACCGGGTACTGCCGTGCCCGCCGCCGAGGTTTGCCGAGAATTGCGGATACTCCCCACCCGGCCCGGTCGCGGGGCAGGTGACGGTATCGATTTCCGGTGTGAAGTGAACAGCCATTCTCATTGCGGGTACCGTGTGAGGCAACGACCGCCGGGGTGGCCCGGCCGGTGCCGCACAAGGAGGTAGGCGTGGAGCGCACACTGTTCGAACCCGAGCACGATCTGTTCCGGGAGTCGTTCCGCAAGTTTCTCGATCAGCACGTCGCGCCGAACCACGCGAAGTGGGAGGAGCAGGGCCTCGTCGACCGCGACGTCTGGCTGGAGGCGGGCAAGCAGGGCTTCCTCGGCATGGCGGTGCCGGAGGAGTACGGCGGCGGCGGGGTGAAGGACTTCCGCTACAACGCGGTGGTCACCGAGGAAGCCGTGCGCGGCCAGTACAGCGGCCTCGGCTTCGGGCTGCACAACGACGTCATCGCGCCCTACCTGCTGGAGCTGGCGAACGAGGAGCAGAAGCAGCGCTGGCTGCCCGGCTTCTGTTCCGGCGAGATCATCACCGCGATCGCCATGACCGAGCCGGGCACCGGCTCCGATCTGCAGGGCATCAAGACCAAGGCGGTCAAGGACGGCGACGACTGGATCCTGAACGGCGCCAAGACCTTCATCACCAACGGCATCAACGCCGACATCGTGATCGTGGTCGCGCAGACCGACCCGGCCAAGGGCGCCATGGGCTTCAGCCTCCTCGTGGTGGAGCGCGGCATGCCCGGCTTCGAGCGCGGCCGCAACCTGGACAAGATCGGGCTCAAGGCGCAGGACACCGCGGAGCTCAGCTTCACCGACGTCCGGGTGCCGGGCAAGAACCTGCTCGGCACCGAGGGCATGGGCTTCATCCACCTCATGCAGAACCTGCCGCAGGAGCGGCTCTCCATCGCCGTCATGGCCGCGGGCGCCATGGAGGCGTGCCTGGAGATGACCATCCAGTACGTGCGCGACCGCAAGGCGTTCGGCAAGCCGATCGGCGCCCTGCAGAACACCCGCTTCGTGCTGGCCGAGCTGGCCACCAAGACCACCGCGGTGCGCGTCCTGGTCGACCGCTTCGTCCAGGACCTGAACGACGGCAAGCTCTCCGCCGAGGACGCCGCCATGGCCAAGTGGTGGAGCACCGAGGAGCAGCTCGACCTGATCAACCGCTGCCTCCAGCTGCACGGCGGGTACGGCTACATGAAGGAGTACCCGATCGCCCGCGCCTACATGGACGCGCGCATCCAGACGATCTACGGCGGGACCACCGAGATCATGAAGGAGATCATCGGGCGGTCGCTCAAGCTGTCCTGATTCGTTGCCCCGTTCGCCCCTGTCCCGCCGCCGGGACGGGGGCGTCCGCGTTCAGGCGCCGAAGTGGTGGTGCACCGCCTCGACATTGTTGCCGTCCGGGTCGCGCAGGAAGACGGCGTAGTAGCCGGGGTGGTACTCCGGCCAGAGCCGGGGCTCGTGCAGGATCTCGGCGCCGTCGGCGACGGCGGCCTCGTGCACCCGGTGCACGGCGTCGCGGGAGCCGGCGGTGAGCGCGAGGTGCACCGGGCGGTGACCGGGGTCGACGCGCGGGCCGAGCCAGAGGTGCGGGAAGCCGTCCGGGCCGCCGAGCCCCACGACGGCGCCCTCCGGGCGGTCGACGCGCATGGCCTCGCGCACGCCGAGCGCGGCGAAGACCCGGGTGTAGAAGGCGGCGGCTCGATCCGGGTCGGCGCACTGCAGGGCGAGGTGATCGAGCATCCGCCCACGGTAGCCGGTGCGCGGTGGGCACGGGGGGACCCCGCGCGGGGGTCTGTCGGCGCGACCGGGCACGCCGGTACGCGTGGCTCCGCACCCGGAGGCCGACGGGGTCGCGGGCCCCGGGTCGTCGGACCGTCCGGTTTCGGGCAGGATCGACGACATCATGACCGAGCAGTTCCCGGCCCCGAGCCGCCGCCGCGCCGCCGTGCGGCTCGGCATCCTCGTCCTCTTCCTCGCGGTGCTCTTCTACCTGGTCGCGGTGCGGCGGGTGATCGATATCGACGAGGTGCGCGAGCTGATCCGGGCCGCCGGGCCACTGGCGCCGCTGGTCTTCGTGCCGGTCTCGGCGCTGCTCGCCGCGGTCTTCGTGCCCGGCACGCTGCTCGCCGCCACCAGCGGGCTGCTCTTCGGGCCACTGGTCGGCACCGTCGTGACGCTCTTCTCCGCCGTCGGCACGGCGATGATCACCAGCCTGCTCGGCAGGCGCGCGGGGCGGGCGAGCGCGCGCGGGCTGATCGGGGCCGAGCGGTCGGACCGGATCGACGCGCAGATCGCGCGCGGCGGGCTGTGGGCGGTGGTCGGGCAGCGCTTCGTCCCCGGCATCTCCGACGCCATGGCCTCGTACGTGTTCGGCGCCTTCGGCGTCCCGCTGTGGCAGATGGTGGCCGGGTCGTTCATCGGCTCCGCGCCGCGCGCCTTCGTCTACACCGCGCTCGGCGCCTCGATCGGCGAGTTCTCGGCGCCGCTCGCCTACACCGCGATCGGGGTCTGGTGCGTCACCGCCGTGCTCGGCGTGTACGCGGCGCACCGCGGGTACCGGATGTGGCGGCGGCCGCGGCCGGAGCCCGCCGCCGAGCCTCCCGTGCCAAGCTGAACCCATGACCGACGAACGCTTCGAGGTGCGGCGGCAGATCGCCGCCGCCCCCGGCCAGATCTTCGCCCTGCTGTGCTCCCCCGACGGCCACGTGGCCATCGACAGCTCCGGCATGCTGCAATCCGCGCAGGGCGAGCCGGTGCGCGCGGCGGGCGACCGCTTCGTGGTGCACATGGACCGGGAATCGCTCAACGACTACCCGATGGGCAAGTACGACGTCACGGTGATCATCACCGAGTTCGAGCCGGACGCGCACCTCGAGTGGACCATCTCCGGCCAGATTCAGCCGCCGATCGAGCACCGCTACGGCTACCGGCTGGAGCCGAGCGAGATCGGCACCCTGGTCACCTCGTACTACGACTGGAGCAAGATCGCGGAGAAGTACCGGGAGCGCGGCATCTTCCCGGTGATCCCGGAGTCCGCGCTACGCGCCACCCTCGGCATTCTCGCGCGCACCGTCGAGCACTAGCGCGGGCTCGCGCTGCGCGTGGTGCAGGTTGCGGATGACCTCGCGGGCCAGCGCGTTGTTGCCGACGCCGCCGATCACCGCGCCGATCCCGGCCGGGATCACCTTGCCGAACGCCAGCGCGCCGCGCTTGACCAGGAACTGCACCACGAAGCGCTTCACCGGCCCCTCTTGCATCTTGGAGATCACCGGCAGCCGATTGGCCAGCGCGGTGTCCCACTGCTTGGCCGAGCGGCCCGCGGTGCCGAGCGCCTTGGCGCCCGCGCCGCCCAGGATCACCGCCGAGACCAGCGGCCCGCGCACGGTGCCGGTGGAGCGCTCCGACACCTCCTTGGCGCCGACCACGAAGACCGTCGACGCCTCCAGGAACAGCACCGTGTCGGCGCCCGCGGCGGCCAGCCCGATCAGCGTGCCGACCCCGGGCACCGCCGCGCTCAGCCCGGCCGCGACGCCGCTGGCCGTCACCGTGATCAGGTAGTGCTTCTCCAGCCGGCGCACCAGCTCGTCCGGCGATTCCTCCGGGTGCCTGCCGCGCACGAAGCCGGCGTAGCGGGCCACCAGCGGCGCCTGCACCTCCGCCGCCCGGTCCAGCACCGTGACGACACCCTTGTCCAGGAACTTCTGCAGCACGCCGTTCGCCTCTTTCGTTCGCTCGCCGGCCCGTCGCCGGCGCGATCAGCGGAGGGGTACCCGGCGGCGCGCGGGATTCACGGTCAGCTCTCGGCGGCTTCGGCGCTGACCGGGCGAACGGTGCCGTCCGGCAGCGTCTGGTCGCCGGCGAGCGCGGTCACCCGGCCGTCCGCCCGGCAGCCGGTGACCCGCAGGTCGAGCGCCGAACCGGCCGGGTTGCCGTGCTGGTCGGTGTCGAGCCGCAGCCGCAGCCCGAACCCGGCGTCGCCCGCGGCGACCGTGGTCCAGGTGCCGCGCAGGGCGTCGGTGCCGGTGTGCAGCGCGGCGGTCTCCGGGTCGAGGGTGAGTTCGCCGGTCGGCTCGGCCGCGGTCGCCACCCGGTAGGTGACGCCCTGGTAGGCGGCGCCGTCCAGGCCGCAGGGCGGCTCGGCGGCCTGCACCGTCAGGGGCAGCAGCGCGACGGTGAACGCCACCAGGGCGGTCACTCCGGCGGCGGGCGCCAGCAGCGCGGGCACCATCCTCGATCCTGGCATGGGGGAGACCTCCGTATCGGGTGTCGGCGGGTGCCGCCCGTGTCCGCAGGCTTAGCCCTCGGCCGCGTCCTCAAACGCGGTGGTCCCAGACCAGGGTGTAGCGCCAGAAGAGCCGGCGCCGGATTCGCGCGCCCGGCAACTCCCTGGCGGCCGCCGCCCGGATCTCGGCCAGCGTCTCCCGCGGCTCGGCCACCGGGGCCCGCATGTGCGGGGGCGGCCCGGTGGCGCGGGCGGGGTGCTTCAGCAGCCCGATGACGGGGTTGAGCAGGACCGCGGGGAGCCGGGCGAGCAGGTCGGCGGTGGTGTCGCGGTGGCAGCCGACCACGACGAGCCTGCCGCCGGGGGCGAGGCTCGCGCGCAGGGCGCGCAGGGTGGGGGCGAGCGGGAGGTGGTGCAGGACCGCGACCAGGGTGATGGCGTCCCAGCGGGTGTCCGGGTCGCGGTCGGCGAAGGCGAGCGGCAGGATGCGCACGGCGGGGTCGGCGCGGAAGCGGGCGGCGGCTGTGGCCGCGGTCTCCGGATCGCGCTCCAGCCCGGTCACGGTGTGGCGCTCGCGCAGCCGGGCGACGAGATTGCCGGTGCCGCAGCCGATGTCGAGGACATCGCGGGCGCCCGCGGCCTCGACCCGGCGCACGACCCAGCCGAGGTAGTGGTCGTTGTGGCTCCACGGGTGGGCGCGGTTGACGCGGTTCAGCCAGGCCGGCACAGCGCCACCCTAGCCGGGGTCAGTTTGCTCAAAGTGTGCTGCGGGGTGGGCGGGGAATCTAGACTCGCCGGATGACGGATGCGGATGTGCTCGTCGTGGGCGCGGGGCCGGTGGGGCTGGCCGCGGCGGTGGAGCTGGCGCGGCGCGGGGTGCGCTGCCGGGTGGTGGAGCAGCTCGCCGAGCGGCCCCGCTTCGCCAAGGCGGTCGGGGTGCAGCCGCGCACGCTCGAGGTGTTCGAGGGGATGGGGGTGCTGCGGGAGATCCTCGATGCCGCGGTGCGCATGCGCGGGCAGCTGGTGTACGCCGACGGCGCCGAGGTGGCGCGGCTCGATCTCGAACCCCCGCCGGACATTCCGTACGGCTTCGCGGCGCTCCCGCAGTACGAGACCGAGCGCGTGCTCGGCGCCCGGCTGGTGCGCTGCGGGGTCCGGGTCGAGTACCGGACCGCGCTGGTCTCCTTCGCGCCGGACGACGGCGGCGTCACCGCGGTGCTGCGCGGGCCCGGCGGCGCGGAGACGGTGCGCGCCGGGTACCTGGTCGGCGCGGACGGCGCGCACAGCGTGGTGCGCAAGGGGCTCGGGCTGACCTTCGAGGGCGCGGCCTTCGCCGAGCAGTACATGCTCGGCGACGTGGAACTGGAGTGGAGCGCGCCGCCCGGCTACGGCGTGCGCTCGACCCGCGGCGCCGACGTGCTGGTCTGCATTCCGCTGCCGGGGCACCGCCGGTACCGGGTCTCCATGCTGGCGCCGGAGGAGCTCGCCGTCCCGGCGACCGATGGCGTCGCGCACGGCATGGAGGGTGACCGGGCGCCGGAGCTGCACCACATCCAGGCGGTGCTGGACCGGCTCGCCCCGGAGCCCGCGACCGCGCGGAACCTGCGCTGGTCCTCGGTGTTCCGGATCAGCCACCGCATCGTGGACAGCTACGGCACCGGCCGGGTCTTCGTGGCGGGCGACGCCGCGCACATCCACCCGCCGACCGGGGCGCAGGGGATGAACACCGGCATCCAGGACGCGCACAACCTGGGCTGGAAGCTGGCGCTCGCCGTCGCCGGGGTGGCCGGGCCGGAGCTGCTCGGCAGCTACGACGCCGAGCGCAGGCCGGTCGGGGAGGAGGTGGTGGGGCGCACGGTGCGGCACGCCAGGGAGGGGATCGGGGCCGGGGCGGACGATCCGGAGCGGATGCTGCGGCGCGAGGCGCAGTTGCTGCTCGATTACCGGGACAGCCCGATCGTGCTGCTCTCCACCCTGGGCGGGGTCGCGGCCGGGCAGCGCGCGCCGGACGCGGCGGGGCTCACCCGGGAGCTGGTGCAGTTCCCGATCCGGCTCTTCTCGCTGCTCGCCGGGGCCGATCACACGCTGCTGCTGTACACCGGCGGGGAGCGGGGGCCGGACTGGTTCGCCGCGCTCGAGCGGGTGGTGGAAGACGCCCGCCGGGTGACGCGCGGGCAGCTCGACGTGTACCTGGTGGCGGGGCCGGAGACGCCGGTCGACACCGTGCTGCCGGTGATCCGCGACAGCGCGGGCGATTTCGCCCGCACCTACGCCGACGCGGACGCCGCGTACCTGGTCCGCCCGGACGGGTACCTGGCCTACGCCGGTGCGCCGGAGGCGGTTCCGCGCGCCCTCGCCGCCACGTTCGCGGCGCCCGCCGAGCACTGAGGGCGGCTCGCACTCCGCGCCCGGCCGCGCGGGCGGCGACTACCCGCCCGCGCGCACCCGGTGCTTCGCGAGGTGGTTCAGCACCGCGTGATTCGCCTCCCACCCGTCCGGGAACTTGACCGGCACCCCCAGGTGCACCGGCTCCGCGGACGGGTGCGAGTCGAGGAGTTCGGGAATCCCGGCCCGCCCCACCATGACGCAGGCGTGCCGGTGCCGGGAGGCGAGCACGCAGAGCCGCCCGGCCTCCAGGTGGAAGGCGCCGGCGTCGCGGCGGCCGGAGAGCGGGTGCAGGACCACGGTGATGTCGTACTCGCGCCCCTGCAGCCGGTTCGCGGTGTCCACGGTGACCCCGTCGGCGACCCCGCCGCGCAGCGCGTTGCGCACCGCCTCGGCCTGGTCGCGGTGCGCGGTGCCGATCGCCACCCGCTCCGCGGTGACCGGCCGCGAGCCCTGCTCGGAGTGCGCGGTGGCGGCCCGCTCCAGCACCCGGCGGGTGATCTCGGCGACCGCGCGCACCGCCTCGCTGTCGGTGCGCAGGGTGTGTCGCCGCGGCAGCTCGTACCAGCCCCAGCCGTGCTCCGCGGCCTCGTCCAGCACCAGGTCGACCGGGGTGCGCAGCCCGCGCGCGGCGAACTCCAGCCGCCGGTCCGCGCTGCCGGTCCCGGCCCGGAACGGGGTGAACGGGTAGAACGCCGCCGACACCACCGGCGCGGCCGCCGCCGAGAGCCGCCAGGAGACCGGCAGCGTGTGCGGCCGGATCTCCGGGTTGTTGGTGAGCATGACCGCGACCGCGCTGGTGGTCGGGTCCCAGCCGAGCCCGGCCCAGCGCCCGGTGTCCACGGTGGCGAAGGGGTCGAGCTGGCCGGGGTCGCCGACGAAGAGCCCGCGCTCGAAGCGGTTGGCGATGCGCAGCAGCATGTCCGAGCGCATCTGGTACGCCTCGTCGATGATGGCGTGCTCCCAGCGGCCGTCGTCGATGGTGGCCCACTTGGCCGCGGTGCCGATGAGCACCGTGCGGTCCTCCAGGTCGGCGATCTTCTGCCTGCACACCACGTTCGGGTGCTGGACGCGCGCCGACTCGACGTAGCTCTGGCTCGACACCCGGCCGATGGCGAGCGCGGGGTCGGCGGTGGCGAGCCGCTCGATGAGGTCGTCGACCTGCTCGTTGGTCTGCGCCACGATCATGTGCGGGCGGCCGGACTCGGCGAGCTGCCTGGCCGCGCGCACCACGAGCGTGGACTTGCCCGCGCCGGGCGGCGAGTCCACCACGACGGCCCGGTTGGTGCCGCCGGCCAGGTCGGCGAGGATGCCGGTGACGGCGGCCTCCGCCGCCGCGGACAGGTTCTCGGTCACAGTTCCTCGAAGGTCTCCGCGGTGGGCAGCCACTCCGGGGGCGGCCCGCCGTGCGTCCACGGCGTCTCCTCCCGGCTCGGCAGCGAGGTGGGCCGGGACGACCCGGCGGGGGAGAAGCGGGCGAAGCCGACCGCGGCGCCGACGCCGGGCACGGTGCCCGGCTCCGGGACCAGCTTGCGCCCCATGCCGCCGGAGAGCTCGAGCAGCACGGTGTCGCCGTCGGCCTCGAGCACCTCCCCGGACTGCTTGGGGTAGCCGATATTGCAGAGTTTCTCGCCGGGCACCGGCACGAACGGGTCGCTGGTCCGCACCCGCAGGCTCGGCCGCAGCACCTTCTTGCTCTTGCCCGCCGGCACGGTGACCCGGGTGGGATCGGCCTCGGCCACGGTGCCGTGGAAGGCCGCGCCCGCCAGCCGGTGCTCCAGCATGAGCCGCGGGTCGTCGAAGGCGCGCTCGGCCTCGTACCGCTCCAGCGCGCGCTCCCGGTCGAGCAGCCTGCGCACCGCCGAGACCGCGGAGTCGCGGCGCGGCTGCGGCACCCCCTCCGGCACCGTGCCGAGGAAGTAGCTGAACGCCCCGATATCGTCGTTCCAGCGGCCGGGGACGTGCGCGCCCTGCGGCAGCGCGCGCAGCAGGTTCAGCCCCTGCCAGAGCAGCTGCCAGGTCGGCTCCAGCTGACGCAGCAGGGCGCGGCGCAGCCGCTGCTCCGCGGTGACCTTGGCCGGGCCGGCGGGCGCCTCGTCGTAGCCGGTGATGAGCGGGGCCAGCTCCTCGTTGTCGAAGCCGGGGTCGGTGGCCGGGCCCGCGGGCGGCACGGCGAGCGGGTCCTCGGCGCGGGCGGCGGCCTCGGCGCCGGAGCGCCCCGGCGGCGGCGCGATCCAGCCGAGCAGCGCCGCGAGATTCGCGTCCTCCAGCGCGGACTGGCCGCTGGCCCAGTGCGCGGCGAGCACCGAGGTCATCGGCAGCAGCACCGCCGAGCCGGGGTGCTCGGCGCGGTCGCAGAACCAGGTGAGCCAGCGGCCGAGCAGCGGAACCTCCGGCGGCACCGGGTTCTCGCCCTCGGGGCTGTGGAACCGCACCGAGCGCCCGAGCAGCCGCAGGAAGTCGATGCCGCCGGTGTTCGGCGTCCACAGCTGCGGGGCGTCCAGGCAGCGGGTGTAGGTCTCGCCCGCCTTGGTGGTCTTCTCCTCCACCTCGACGGTGTGCTCGGTGACGTAGGGCAGCACGATCTCGGCGAGCTGCGCGACGAAGCGCAGCCGCAGCACCCGGTCGCGCGGCTGCGGCACCACGAGCAGCCGCGGCTCGTCGGCCGCGGTGCCCGCCAGCAGCGCCAGCGGCGCCGCGGCCTCGCCCGCGAGCTTCAGCGGGACCAGCACCAGCGGCCGCCGGGCCAGGTGCGTGTGGCAGACCCCGGCGATCGGCTGCGCGCGCCCGGCGCGCACCGCCTCCAGCCGGGCCAGCGCGGTCAGCACGCTCACCCGGCGATCTCCAGCCGCATCCGCCGCGCCTGCCGGAGCAGCCGGGCGATGTCGTCGAATTCGGCGGGGGGCTCGATCGAGCCGTCGGCGAAGCCGAGCACGGTGGTCATGTCCTCCAGCCCGCCGAGGTCGTCGCAGACGCCGCGGCCGAGCACGTCCACCGTGCCCTCCTGCCTGGCCTCGGCGCGGCAGGCGAAGGCCAGCTCGCAGCTGGCCATGCACTCGGGGGTGTAGCGGGCGTCGATCCCGGCGACGGTGCGGGCGAGCTCCGGCCCCGGCTCGAAGCTGACGCCGTCGGGCAGCTCGTCCAGCAGCTCCTCGATCGAGGTGAGCCGGGAGAGCTGGCGGCCCACCACCGCGATCTGCTTGCGCAGGTCGACCAGGGCGGCGGTGGGGCGGTTGCTGAAGTCGTTGGTGCACACCAGGATGCCGTTGTGCGAGACCAGCGCGTCCGGGTCCTCGCCGAGGTCGGCGATGAGCTCGCGCAGCGCGATCACGTACACCGCGGACTGCCTGGCCGCCGCGGCCACCTGCGCCGGGTCGGCCTGGCCGTCGACCACCGGGAAGGACTTGATCTCCACCACGTGGAACTGGCCGCCGAGCCGCAGCGCGACCACGTCGGGCTCCAGGTACGCGGTGGCACCGGCGATGTCGAGGCGCAGCAGCGGGTGGTCGAAGAGCGTGCCCTCGCCGGTGACGACGGCGTGGTCGAAGAGCTGCCTGGTGCGCCGGTAGCGGACCGCGTTCGCGGTGTTGTCGCCGACCGAGGCGAGGTCGTAGTACTCGACCTCGGGAACGCTGAGCTCCAGCTCGGTGCGGAGCAGCGCGAGCAGCTCGGCGCAGCCGTTCGCCTTCACCATGGCCTCGAAGGCATTGCCCCTGGTGATGGCGAACTGGGACTGCCCGAAGCGGGGCGGGAAGCCGAGTTCCCTGGCGATCACGGTCTTGTCGACGGCGGCGGCGTCGAGCAGGGCGCGCCGCGCGCAGCCGGGGTTCGCGGTGAGCGCCGCGATGGTGCGGGCATTGTGCCTGCACGCGGTCGCGGTGCCGCGGAGCCGGTCCAAGCGTGCCGGGAGCGGAGTGGTCACCCGGCCTCCTTTCGTCGCGTGCCGGTCACAGCGAGGCGGACGCCGAACAGCTGTGCCGTGTCGTCGAGTTGCGCGCTCGCCCGCTCGGCGGCGCGCAGCCGGTGCGCGGCGTCGTCGGCGCGGTGCACGGCCAGTTCCCGGCCCGCGGACTCGACGACCCGCTCGAGGTCGATGGCGTCGGGGGCGCCGCGCACCCCGGGCACCGAGACGGCGAGCTTCCACACCACGCGCCGCGCGTCCGGGCCCGGCTCGGGCAGCGCGGCGAGGTGCTCGGCGAGCCGGATGGTCGCGGTCAGCAGATCGACGCGCGGGCTGAGCGGCCCGACCACGCGCCGTTCGGTGGGCCAGGTGCTCACCGCGAGCAGGCCGCGCGCGGGGGCGAGCAGGTCGGCGTTGAGCGCCGAGCAGATGTAGTAGGGCCGGGCCAGCGGCGCGGCCCGGAAGGAGCGCTCCTCGTCGCGGCGCAGGCTGGTGAGCCGGGCGGCCACCAGATCGCCGGAGAAGAACGCGTCGTGCACCGCGAGCACCAGTTTCGGCGCGGCGGGGGCGCCGAGCAGGGTGAGCGCCCGGTGCACGTGCTCGCGCACCGGGACCGCCGGGACGACCTCGCGGACCGGCTCCGCGCCCGGCTGCAGCCCGAGCACGGCATCGTCCCAGTCGTTCTCCGCGCGGCGCAGCTCCGCGCGCAGTTGCCGGGCCGTGGCACGATCACCCGCCGCCACCGCCCGCCGAACCGCGGCGCGCAGTTCGGCGATGCGATCCTCGAGTTGCTCGGCATTGTCCGGCACACTGCGGGACTGTAATCAGAACTTCCAGTGAAGTCCAGTATCTTCCAGTATTCGCCGGGTCAGCTCCGCTTGGGCCGGATGACGGCGGTGAACGTGGCGGTGGCGACCGCGGTGTCGTCCCGGCCGGTGATCCGCACCGGCACGGTGAACTCCACCGGCCTGCGCGCCGCGGCCTCGGCCCGCACCGTCTCCAGTGTGCTGGCTGGCAGCTCCGCGCTCGCCACGAATGGCCCGGCTTCACCCTTGGCCCTGGCCAGGTACTCGATCCGGCCATCCCGGGCGACGACGAACGACTCACCCATGTGCGCCGCGATGCCGGAGACCGCCGCGCCCATGGCCGCCGTCTCCGCCAGCCCGAACAGCACCGCCGCGTGCACGTCGCCATTGTGGTTGAGGTGCTCCGGGCCCGGCGTCATGCCGACGACATTGCGGCCCTCGGCGAACTCGACCCCCTCGATTCCGGCGTACCGGATGAAGCCGAGCCTCCGGAACCCGGTCATCACCAGCTCGCCCAGGGTTGCGATATCCACGCTGCTCTCCTCCGAAAGTGAAACCTGTTCCAATTTTCCCATCATCTAACACAGCGGATACATCCGGGCACATCCGGAGTTACACACCCTTTTCACAATCGACGGGTGCCGAAGCTCGGCGCGGAAGGACACCGCCATGACATCCCGTCACGTGCCGGCGCAGCCGGACCAGTTCACCTTCGACCCCGGCCGCACCGCGCTCCTGGTGATCGACATGCAGCGGGACTTCCTGCTACCCGGCGGATTCGGCGCGAGCCTCGGCAACGACGTGGAGCAACTGCGCGGCGTGATCCCGCCGCTGGCCCGGCTCATGGCCGCGGCGCGGGCGGCCGGGCTGCCGGTGATCCACACCAGGGAGGGGCACCTGCCCGACCTCTCCGACTGCCCGCCCGCGAAAATCCGGCGCGGCACCCCGTCCCAGCGCATCGGCGACCCCGGCGCCTTCGGCCGCATCCTGATCCGCGGTGAGTACGGCCACGACATCGTGGACGAGCTGGCGCCGATCGACGGCGAGGTGGTGATCGACAAGCCGGGCAAGGGCGCGTTCTACGCGACCGAGCTCGGCGCGGTCCTCGAACGTCTCGGCATCACCTCGCTGCTCGTCACCGGCGTCACCACCGAGGTGTGCGTGCACACCACCGTGCGCGAGGCGAACGACCGCGGCTACGAGTGCCTGGTCGTCGCCGACTGCGTCGGCTCGTACTTCCCCGAATTCCAGCGGGTCGGGCTGGCCATGATCGCCGCGCAGGGCGGCATCTTCGGCTGGGTCGCCGGCTCGGCGGCCGTGCTCGACGCGCTCGCCCCCGCTGCAAGCCCGGCCCGGTGAACAGGATTCCGCGATGACGCTCGACACGAAACCGGCCGAGCAGGCCGAACCCGCTCCGCCGCAGAAGCTTCCGTGGTGGACCAGGGGCGACACCAATGCCTTCTTCGGGCTGGCCTTCAATATCCTGGTCAATGTCCTCACGCTCACCACGCTCTCCATCGCGGTGGTGAAGATCCCGAGCGGCGATGTGCTCGGCACCGTGCTGCCCGCGCTCGGCGTCGCGCTGGTGCTCGGCAACCTCTACTACATGGTGCTGGCGCGCAGGCTGGCCCGGCGCGAGCAGCGCGACACCGTGACCGCGCTGCCGTACGGGCCGAGCGTGCCGCACATGTTCATCGTGGTCTTCGTCGTCATGCTCCCCATCTACCTGCGGACCGGCGATGCCCTGCGGGCCTGGTCGGCCGGGCTGGCCTGGGCCTTCATGATCGGCGTCATCGTGATGATCGGCGCCTTCGTCGGGCCGTTCATCCGCAAGATCACCCCGCGCGCGGCCATGCTCGGCACCCTGGCCGGCATCTCCATCACCTTCATCGCCATGCGCCCCGCCGCGCAGATGTGGGAGGTGGCGTGGATCGGGCTCCCGGTGCTCGCCATCATCCTGATCGGCTTCTTCACCGATGTGAAGCTGCCGGGCAATGTCCCGGTCGGGCTGGTGGCGCTGCTGGTCGGCACCGCCATCGGCTGGATCGGCGGGTACATGTCCGCACCGGACGTCTCGGCGGCGGTCGGCGATATCGCGCTCGGCCTGCCGGACCTGCGGCTCGACCTGCTCTTCGACGGCCTCGGCGACCTGGCCCCGCTGCTCGCCACCGCCATCCCGCTCGGTGTCTACAACTTCACCGAGGCCATGAGCAATGTGGAGAGCGCCGCCGCCGCGGGCGACAACTACAACCTGCGCAGCGTGCTGCTCGCCGACGGCTTCGGCGCGGTGCTCGGCGCCGGATTCGGCTCGCCGTTCCCGCCCGCGGTCTACATCGGCCACCCCGGCTGGAAGGACGCGGGCGGCCGCACCGGCTACTCGCTCGCGGCGGGCGCGGCCATCGGCGTGATGTGCCTGCTCGGCCTCTTCGGCGTGCTCGCCACCATCCTGCCGATCCCGGCGATCGTGCCGATCCTGCTCTACATCGGGCTGCTCATCGGCGCCCAGGCCTTCCAGGCGGTGCCGCGGCTGCACGCCGTCGCGGTGGTCGCGGCGCTGCTGCCGAACCTGGCGGAGTGGGCGGTCGGGCTGATCGACAACGCGTTGAGCGCCGCGGGCACCAGCGCCGAGAAGGTGGGGGAGGAGGCGCTCGGCCAGGCGGGCGTCGTCTACCACGGGCTGCAGATCCTCGGCGAGGGCGCGGTGCTGGCCGGGCTGGTGCTCGGCGCGCTGGTGACCTTCGTGCTGGACAAGCGGTTCCACGCCGCCGCGATCGCGGCGGCGGTGGGCGCGCTGCTCAGCTGGATCGGGCTGATCCACGCCCCCGAGGTGGCCTGGGCGGCCGCACCCCAGGTCGCGCTCGGCTACCTCTTCTTCGCCGTGGTCTGCCTCGCCTACGCGCTGCTGCCGAAACCGGCACCGGCGGAAGAGCCGAAGGAGGAGCCGGCCGCTCAGGAGGGCTGACGGATCCCCATCACCCCGGTGACCGGCGCCGGCCACTCCAGTTTCCCGGAGGCCGCGATCATGTCGTCCAGCGCGGCGGCCAGGTCATCGGGGATGGGGGCCGAGCGGCGCTGCTCCAGATCCACGTGCACCAGCAGGATCTCCAGCGTGTTGGCGAGCCGGTCGCGGCCCTGGTCCACCAGGAAGGCCATCATGTGCACCGCCTTGGCGCTGCGCTCCAGCACCCGGGCGTGCACCGCCAGCGCGTCGCCCTGCCGCAGCTCGCTGTGGTAGCGCAGGTGGTGCTCGGTGGTGAAGAGCCCGAGCCTGCGCTCGGCGCGGTAGCGGTCGTCCAGCCCCGCCGTCTGCAGCAGCAGGTCCGCGGCCACGATGCCGTGCCGCAGGTAGTACACGACGTTCATGTGGCCGTTGGCGTCGATCTCGCGCTCGGTCACGTCCGCGGTGAGCGTGGCCGGGATCTCGCGGATCTGCGCCACGGTGGGGAGGTCGGTAGCCATGCTTCCGATCCTGCGGTACCGGTGCGCGGGGCCGCGCACCGGGTCGCCGGTCAGGGCGCCGAGCGGATCATGCCCTTGCTCCGCATGAGGTGTTCGCCCAGGTAGCCGTCGTGCGGGACGCCGGGGCGGAGCCAGGTCGTCGGGTTGTCGCCGAGGTACAGGTTGGTGATGGTGGGCTCGTCGAGCAGCCGGTCGATGAGGTCGCGGCGGGTGGTCACGGCGGTGAGCACCAGCGAATTCCGCAACGGGCCGACGCCGTCCTCCGGCCGCCACCGCCCGACCCACACGCACGGGAAGCCGAGCTCCACCCCGAGCCGCGGGTCGGTGCCGTCCGGCACCAGGTGCACGGCGGGCCGCAGCACCGCGCCGCCGGAGGGCAGCTCGTCCACGATGGTGTCGCCGCCGAGCAGCGCCCGCGCGTCCCCGGCGACCTCGCGCAGGTACCGGTCCATGGCGCGCGCCGACTCGGTGGGCTGCACGGTGAGAATGGCGTCCGGGTGGTCGGCGGGCAGGCTCGGAATGGCGTCGAGCGCCGCGGCCAGCGCCGCCGCCACCGGCTCCGGATCGCCCTCGACCAGCACGGCGGTCGCGCAGGTGCAGGCAGTGCCGCCGAGGTGGCTCACCGAGCCCGCGATCAGCTCGATCCGGGGCCGCCAGTCCACCTCCGCGGTGATCAGGATCTTGGAGCGCCCCGGCCCCTGGGTGAGCACCCGCGGGTTGCCGCCGTACTTGTCCACCACGTCCTGCCCGCCGTAGACGATGGCGTAGTCGGACTCCGCGATGATCACGTCCGCGGCGGCGTAGCCGGTGGGAAGCAGGGTCACCGTGTCCGGCGGGAAGCCGGCCTCGCGGAGCGCGCTGATCAGCCGGAACGGGGTGAAGGGTTCGCGGGTGGACGGCCGCACCGCCACCTTGTAGCCGAGCGCGAGCGCCTCCGGCCAGAGGCCGTGCACCGCGGGGGTGTTGCCCGCGGCGTGCACCGCGAACAGGTCGCCGCGGCGGGTCCAGACCGCGGAGCCGGTGCGCGTGCGCTCGGCGTCCCACCCGTCCACCGCGCCGAGCGGCATGGCGAGCGTGCGGGTCTCGCGCTGGGCGCACAGCACCTCCGCCACCCACTGCACCGACTGCCGCACCACCGCGAGCGGCACCCCGGAGACCGTGGAGACCAGCCGGGCGTACTCGTGCGGGTCCAGCCCGGCCACCGTGCCGTGCAGGAAGAGCTCGGCCGCCTTGTCCAGCGCGGCCAGCCGCTCCGGCACCGGGAGCACGGTGGCGGCGCGCATGGCGGTCAGCGTGCGGCGCACGTAGAGCGGCGGCACCTGGCTGATCTCGCCGACCACCGCGCCGGAGAGCGCGGTCAGCGGCAGCCGCTCGCGGGCGCGGTAGGCGCCGGCCGGGCCGAGCGCGTCGATCCGGACCTCCATCAGTACACCCCTTCGATCACGGCGCGATCGCCGAATGTCCTGACCGGTCCCACATCCGCGACGGCACAGCCGAGCGCGCCGGGCAGCGGCGGGAGTTTCAGCGCCGTATCGCGCTCGGTATTGTTCGGCAGCAGGGCGTATTTGGTGAGGTGGTTCATCACCACCTGCCCGCGCTCGCCGTATTCCACATCCCGCCCGGTGGCCGGATCCACCACCCGGAAGGCGATATACGGGCTCGGGGCGTCGAATATCGGCAGCCCGTCCGGATGGTCCTCGTCGCGCTCCCTGGACATGCCGAGAATGGTCGTGCTGCCGTACAGCCCCTTCAGCGGGATACCCGGGAAGATCTCGGTCCGGAAGATATCGCGGGTGTCGGCGTCCATGTGCGCGCCGCTCCAGCAGATGAATTTCACCTGCGCGCGGATGGCGTCCACCAGCTCCGGCCGCCGGGCCACCCGCTCCAGCAGCGGCGGGGTGGTGATCAGGATGCCGACCGGCTGCGTGCCGAGAATGTGCCCCACCTGGTCGATCAGGTGTCCGGCGTAGCGCTCCGCCTCCTCGGTGGCGCCACGGGCGAGCAGCTGCTTGATCCAGCGCGGATCCAGGTCGATGGTGAACTTCAGGCCGTCGTGCCTGCGCGCGCGGCGGGTCGCGAACTCGCCGAACATGTGCGGGCCGCTCGGCGCGATGGCGAGCGTGTTCACCGTGCCGAGCCCGGCGTAGTGGAATTCGTCCCAGCCGAGCGCGAACTCCATCCACGGCTCGAACATGACGAAGCGCTTCGGCAGCCCGGTGGTGCCGCCGCTCTCGAAGATCCCGGCGATCTCCCGGTCCGCGCCGGTGAGCCCGCGCGGAATCAGCTCGGACACCGCGATGTCCCGGAATTCGTCCACCACATTGGGGAATCGGGTGAGGTCGTCGAAGGTGCGGATATCGGTGCGCGGATCGAAATCGAGGGTGCGCGCCCGGCGCAGCCAGTACGGGCTACCGCTCTCCGGGTCGAAATGCCAGCGCATCAGGGCCCGGATGTAGGCGTCGGGATCGACCGGCTCGGCGCCGAGGTCGAGAATGGCAGAACACATGCGTCCTCCAGGGCGTGGAACTCACGCACACTGTGGCCGACCGGTCACCCCCGCTGAAACTCCCGCGGCCCGACTTCGATGACGCGATCACGGAATCCGGGTCGCGCCCGCCGCCGGGGATATGTCTGGTACGTCCGCATCGCGGCAATCGAGCCGCTACCGCCGGCCGGGCAGCAGCGAATCGTCCCTGGCGCCGGGGCCGAGCTGCGCGCGCAGCTCGCCGCGGTGCACCGGCTCGCCGCACTCCGAGCACACCGGTTCGACCGTCATCCGGTGCCCGCAGGTCTGGTGCTGCAACTGGATCGGCGGGCCGCCGGGGGCCGCCCACTCGTCGCCCCACTGCCGCATGGCGGTCACCACCAGCCAGAGCGAGCGGCCCTTCTCGGTGAGCCGGTAGTCGTACCGCACCGGATTCTCCTGGTACGGCTCGCGGGCCAGGATGCCGTGCTCGACCAGGTGCTCCAGCCGCTGGGTGAGCACATTGCGGGCGATCCCGAGCCGGCTGCGGAAGTCGTCGAAGCGGGTGACGCCGAAGAGGGCGTCGCGCACGATCAGCAACGTCCACCACTCGCCCACCACCTCCAGGCACTGGGCCAGGGAGCAGTTCATGTCGGCGAAGCTCGTTCTGCGCATGCCGCCAGGGTAGTCGGTTGCGTGAAAGAACTCACGCCCCCTAGAGTACGTTGCATGACGCAACTCACTACCCCGGGGCTGGCCGGGGTCTTCGATCTGACCGCGACCGGGGGCGGACGCCATACCGCGCGGATCGACGCGACCTGGCAGGGGTGGAGCGGGCCGCACGGCGGTGTCGTCGCGGCGCTGCTCGTCGAGGTGGCCGGGCGCGCCGCCGCCGAGCCGCTCCCGGTGCGCGCGGTCGACCTGCGGTTCCTCGGCCGTCCGGCGATCGGTCCGATGGAGTTCGCGGCGGCGGTGACCGCCGTCGGGCGGAATACCGCCGTGGTGGATGTGCGGGCCGAGCAGGGCGGGGTCGCGGTCGCGGCGGCCGCCGTGACGCTGGGGCGCGCGGTGCCGAGCGAGGTGCCCGCGTACGCCGGGGCCGCGGCACCGGCGGTGCCCGCGCCGGAGGAGTGCGCGGAGTTCGCGCTGCCGCCCGAGATCGTCCCGGCCGGCGCGCACTTCGAGATCCGCCCGGCGACCGCGGTGCTGCCGCTGACCGGAGCGGCGGAGCGCGAGCTCTGCGCCTGGGTCACGCTCCGCCTCGCGGCCGCGCTGCCGATCGATGCCGCCGCGCTGGCGATCCTCGCCGACGCGCTGCCGCCCGCGCTCTTCCCGGTACTCCGCGCCCCGGTCGCCGCGCCGACCGTCGCGCTCTCGCTGCACCTGCACGCCGAACCGGCTCCGCCGCAACCGGTGCTGGTCCGCACGGTGAACGCCTCCACCGGCGGCGGCTGGTCGGTGGACGACACCGAGATCCGGGCCAGGGACGGGCGGCTGCTCGCCACCGCTCGGCAGACCCGCCGCGTGCTGGGCTGAGGCGCGCCGTGACCTCCGTGACCGCGGCGCCGCGCGCCGCCACCGATCTGCGCCTGGTTCTCCTCGTGGTGAACGCGGGCGTGCTGCTCTCCAGCCTCGACCTGTTCATCGTCAATGTCGCGCTCTCCGATATCGCCGCCGACTTCGCCGGGGTGCCGATCGCCGAGCTCTCCTGGGTGCTGAACGCCTACGCCATCGTCTTCGCCGCGCTGCTGGTGCCAGCGGGGCGGCTCGGCGACCGGAGCGGCATCCGCACCACCTTCCTGCTCGGGCTCGGGCTCTTCGTGCTCGGCTCGGCGCTCTGCGCGACCGCCTGGAACGTGGAGTCCCTGGTCGGCTTCCGCGTCCTGCAGGCCGCCGGGGCCGCCGTGCTCACCCCGGCCTCGCTCGGGCTGGTACTCGCGGCCAGCCCGCCGGAGCGACGCCCGATGGCGGTGCGGCTCTGGGTCGCCTTCGGCGGAGTCGGCGCCGCGCTCGGGCCGGTGCTCGGCGGCCTGCTGGTGCAGGCCGACTGGCGCTGGGTGTTCCTGGTGAACGTGCCGCTCGGGCTGGCGGCGCTGCTGGCCGGGGTGCGGGTGCTCCCGGCCGTGCCGGGCGACGGCGGCCCGCTGCCCGACCTGCGCGGCGCGGTGCTCGCCGCGCTGGCGGTCGCCGGGCTGGTGCTCGGCCTGGTGCAGGGGCCGGAGTGGGGGTGGGGCTCGCCGGGCGTGCTCGGCGCCTTCGCGCTGGCGCTGCTCTGCGGCATCGGCTTCGTGGTCTCCTCCGCGCGGCACCACAGCCCGATCGTGGCCCCCGCGTTGCTGCGCGCCCCGAACTTCGCGCTCATGACCGGCAATGCCGTGTTCTTCAATATCGCCTTCGGCGGCATGCTGCTCTCCGCGGTGCTCTGGGCGCAGACCGTGTGGGGGTGGTCGGCGCTGCGCACCGGGCTCGCCATCGCCCCGGGGCCGTTGCTGGTGCCGATCGTGGCGGTGCTGGCCGGGCGGCTGATCGGCCGGGTCGGCCCCGGCCCGGTGCTGGTGGCCGGTGGCGTGGTGTTCGGGGCCGGGACGCTCTGGTGGTCGCAGGCCGTCACGCTGCACCCGGACTACGCGGGCGGGCTGCTCGGCGGCATGCTCGTCACCGGCATCGGGGTGGGGCTGGTCATGCCGACCTCGTTCGCCGTCGGCACCGGCGGGCTGCCGCCGGAGCGCTTCGCCACCGGATCGGCGGTGCTCAGCACGGCCAGGCAGGTCGGGCTCGCGGTCGGCGTCGCGGTGCTGGTCGCGCTGCTCGGCACCCCCGGCGGGCCGGAGCGGGCGCTGGAGGTCTTCCACCGGGCCTGGATCGTGATCGCCGGATTCGCGGTGCTGGCCGGGCTCTTCGGGCTCGCGGTGCGGCGGCCGCGGCAGGGCTGAGGCTCAGGGCCCGAGCAGGGCGCGGAGCACGGTCCGCGCGGCATTGGTCGGGGTGCGCCCGGCGGCGTGCCCCACCGCCAGCCGCCACGGGATCGGCGCGCCGGCCCGCTCGCCGAAGCGGATGCCGGGTGCCCCGGCCGCCACCGACCGGGGCACCAGCACCACGCCGAACCCCTTGGCCGCCAGCTCCAGCGCGAAGGCCTGCTCGGCCACCTCGATCACCGGACGCCGGCGCGGCAGCACCGCGTCGGCCACCGCCCTGGTACCCCAGCCGGGCGGGAAGTCGATGAACCGCTCCCCGTCCAGCTCGTCCGGGCGGAACGGCCGCCCCGCCAGCGGATGCTCCGGGGCGGCGCAGAGCACCACGCTCTCCTCGGCCAGCGGATACCAGGTCACCCCGGACGGCTCGGCGGGCAGCCCGGCCAGCAGCGCCAGATCCAGGCTGCCGTCGCGCAGCCCGGCCAGGTTGCCCGCCGCGCCCGCCGTGCTCTGCCGCATCCGCACCGTCACCGCCGGATACCGCCGGTGCAGCCCGGCCAGCACCCCGGCCAGGTCGATCAGGTGGATGTTCAGCAGGTTGCCGAGCACCACCTCGCCGCGCACCTCGCCGCGCGCCGCCGCCACCCCGTCTCCGATCGCCCGCCGCGCCCGCAGCATGGCCCGGGCCGGCTCCACCACCGCCGCGCCCGCCTCGGTGAGCACCAGCGCGCGCGGGGTGCGGTCGAAGAGCCGGGCGCCGAGCTCGCGCTCCAGCTTCGCCACACTCGCCGAGACCGCCGACTGCACCATGTTCAGCGACCGCGCCGCCGCGGTGAACGAGCCGTGCTCCCGGCAGGCCAGGAAGCACTCGATCTGCCGCAGCTCCATCGGCCGATGATATCTCCGCTGTCGATGGCGCCATCGACAGCTATCGCTTTTGTCGATCGGTATACCGGCGCATGCTCGGTCCATGACCACCGCCACCGCCACCCGGGCCGTCGTGCTCGTGTTCGCCCTCGCCGCCGGCTCCTCCGCGGGCTGCCTCTACTACCTGCAGCCGCTGCTGCACGAGGTCGCCGCCGACCTGGCCGTCTCCACCGCCACCGCCGCGCTGCTGGTGAGCACGGCGCAGATCGGATACCTCTGCGGGCTGGCGCTGCTGGTGCCGCTCGGCGACTTCCTGGAGCGCAGGCGGATGGTGCCCGCGCTGCTCGCGGCCTCGGTGCTGGCACTGCTGGTCTCGGCGTTCACCCCGATCTTCCCGCTGCTGCTGGCGAGCGTCTTCGCCACCGGGGTGACGGCGTCGGCGGCGCAGGTCGTGGTGCCGTGGGCCTCGGCGCTGGCCGAGCCGGAGCGCCGCGGCGAGGTGGTCGGCGCGGTGATGAGCGGGCTGCTGCTCGGCATCCTGCTCTCCCGGGTGCTGGCCGGGGCCGTCGCCGAGGTCGCGGGGTGGCGCGCGGTGCTGCTGGTCGCGGCCGGGCTGCAGCTCGCCACCGCCCTCGCGGTGTACCGGCTCGCCCCCGCGAGCGGCCGCGCGGCGGACGGTGAGCGCTACCGCGAGGTGCTGGGGTCGGTGCTCGCGCTGATCCGCAGGCACCCGGTGCTGCGGCACCGGATGATTCTCGGCTTCCTCAGCATGGCCTGCTTCTCCGCCGTCTGGACCGCGCTCGCCTTCCTGCTCTCCGGCGCGCACGGCAGCCCCTACCACTACCCGGAGTTCGTGATCGGGCTCTTCGGCCTGGCCGGCGCGGCGGGCGCGCTCGGCGCCCCGGTGGTGGGGAGGCTGGCCGATCGCGGCAACCTGCGCGCGGTGACCACCGGGGTCTGGCTGACCGTTCTCGCCGGTTGGGCGCTGCTGGCCTGGGGCGGGCAGCAGGTGCTGGTGCTGATCGTGGCGCTGCTGGTCTTCGACTTCGGCATCCAGGGTGTGCAGCTGGCCAACCAGAACGCCGTCTATGCCCTCGACCCCGCCGTGCGCAGCAGGCTGACCACGGCCTACATGGTCACCTACTTCGCCGGGGGCGTGGCGGGCTCGACGGCGGCGGGCCTCGCCTACCAAGCCGGTGGCTGGCCGCTGATCTGCGCGCTCGGCGCCGCGACCACGCTCCTCGGAATCGCGCTCTGGGCGGGGCTCTTCGCCCGCCACGCCGTCCCCGCGCGGGAGCCGGTGCCCGCCCGCTGAGTGGGCGCCCGGATCGGGGTGACGCCCACCGCGGAATGCGAGAATGACCCGGCTTCCGCTGGGTATCTCTCGCTGGACCGGGCCATACCTGTGTGGCCCGGTTCGTGCTACTTTTCGTCACACTTAGTACAGGTCTCAACGACTGGAGGTCTGCCGTGCCGAGCGCCGCGCCCGATTTGTCAGTGTTCGCCCAGACCGGAGGGGAAGGTGGGGGTGCGGCGCTCGATCAGGTTCTGATCATGACCGGCGCCGCCGGAGTGCTCGCCCTGGTCCTGCTGTGGATCGGTTACCTGCACCGGAACCGCCGGATCACCTGGTTGCAGGCGGTCGCCGATCGCCTCGGCACCTACTTCAACCAGCCCGGCTGGGTGGCGCTGCCGCTGGCGCTCTTCCTGGCCACCATCCTGACCGCGCTGCTCGGCTTCATCTGGGATGTCAGCCTGCACGTCGGCAAGGGCAGGGACGCGGGGCCGCTGGCCAACCCCGCGCACTACTTCATCCTGGTCGGGCTGTTCTTCCTCTTCATGGCGGGGATGGCCGCGATCGTGCTGCCGCTGGACGAGAAGCCGGGCCCGGCCGCGGTGCGGATCACCCGCACCTGGTACGCCCCGGTGGGCGGCATCCTGCTGGCCGGCGCCGGGCTCTACGCGCTCATCGGCTTTCCGCTGGACGATGTCTGGCATCGCATTTTCGGTCAGGATGTCACGCTCTGGGGCCCCACCCACCTCATGCTCATCGGCGGTGCGGGGCTCTCCCTGATCGGCGTGCTGCTGCTGGAGTTCGAGGGCAGGCACAACCGCCCGCGCCCGGACGAGCCGGACAGCAGGCGGATGTGGCTGCTGCGCTCCTTCGCCTTCGGCGGGCTGCTGATCGGGCTCTCGGTCTTCCAGGTGGAGTTCGACTTCGGTGTGCAGCAGTTCCGGATGGTGTTCCAGCCCATGCTGATCGTCGCCGCCGCTACCGTCAGCCTGGTCGCCGCGCGGCTCGTGCTCGGCCGGTTCAGCACGCTCGTCGTGGTCGGCTTCGCGGTGGTGGTCCGCACCATCGTGGCGCTGCTGGTGGGCGGGCCGATCATCGACGCCCCGCGCAATGTCTTCCCGCTGTACCTCGGTATCGCGCTGGTGGTCGAGGTGCTCGCGCTGCTGCCGCTGGTGCGCAGGCCGGTACTGTGGGGCGCGCTCTGCGGCCTGGCCGCCGCCACCGTCGGGCTGTGGCTGGAGTCGCTGTGGGTCGACGCCATGTTCGTGAATCCGTGGCCCGCCTCGATCTGGCCCGAGCTGCTTGCCATGTCGGTGCCGGTCGGTGTGGCGGGCGGCGTGATCGGCGGCATGCTCGGCACCGTGCTGCGCGGTGAGCCGCTGCCGCGGCCCGCGGTGCGCCGCACCCTGGTGGTAGCGGCCGTGCTGATCGTCGGCGCCGCCGTCGCCAACGGCCTCGCGCACACCGTGCCGGAGAACGCCACCGCCACCGTCACGCTCACCGAGGCGCCGCAGCAGAACGGCGAGCGCATGGTCTTCGCCGACGTCCGGCTGACCCCGGCCGACCTGGTCTCCGACGATCCGGAGTGGCTCGAGATCCTGGGCTGGCAGGGCGGCGTCGGCAGCGAGAGCCCCGGCCGCGGCCTGGTGGTGGACCGGCTGGAGCGGGTCGAGGCCGGGCACTACGTCTCCACCGCGCCGGTGCCGGTCTCCGGCAGCTGGAAGACGGTGCTGCGGGTACAGGACGGCCGCATGCACACCGCGCTGCCGGTCTTCATGCCCGCCGACCCCGGCATCAATGCCGAGGAGGTGCCCGCGCTGAACACCTTCACCCGGCCGTTCGTCCCGGAGATCACGGTGCTGCAGCGGGAGCGCAGCTTCGACTACCCGTCCTGGCTGTTCGGCGCGGCCTCGCTGGTGGTGCTGGCGTGCAGCCTGATCCTGGTCGCGGCGCTCTCCTGGGGCGCGGGCCGGATCAACGACCGCTACCCGCACACCACCCGCAGCGCGCCGGCGGAGCCGGTGGCCTCGGCATGACCACCGCGGCCGTCGCGGGGTACGACGGCGTGGATGTGCTGGCGGATCACTCGCTGCTGCTCGCCATCCCGGCCTTCCTGCCCGCCTTCGCCCTCGTCGGCGTCGTCGTGTTCATCGCGGTCCGCGACCGCAGGGCGGGCGACGACGACACCGAATCGACCGAGGAGAACGACACGTGAGGAACGTGCGCCGGGGCTGTGCCCTCGTGCTGCTGGCCGGGCTGCTCACCGCGGGCTGCGCGAGCGCCGAGGAGGGCGGGCACGCCGACCACGGTGCGGCCCACCAGAGTTCGGCGCCGGGTTCGGCGACCGCGCAGCCGCAGGCCGGGCAGCAGGCGGTGGTCATCGCGGTGCGGCTGGCGGGCGGCACGGTGACCCCGGACGACGCCAGGGTCGAGGCCGCCGTCGGCCAGCCCATCGAACTCGTCGTGGACAGCGACACCGCCGACGAGCTGCACGTGCACGCCGACCCCGACCACACCTTCGAGGTGGAACCCGCCGCCGGGCAGCGCTTCTCCTTCACCGTCGCCGTGCCGGGCCGGGTGGAGATCGAGCTGCACGACGCCGGCCGCACGGTGGCGACCGTCCTGGTTCGATGACGCTGCTCGCCCACGGGCTCGGCGGCGCGACGGATCTCCCGATCCCGCTCACCTACGCCCTGATCGGCGCCGCCTGGGCCCTCACCTTCTCCTTCGCGGTGCTGCTCTTCGCCTGGCGCGAGCCGCGGCTCGACCCGGACTCGCCGGGCCGCCCGCTGCCCGCGGCGCTGCGGGCGCTCGCCGATTCCCGGTGGACCCGCGCGGCGCTCGGGGTGCTGGGCGTGGCGGCGACGGCGCTGGTCGCGGCGGTCGCGCTGCTCGGCTCGGCCGATCCGGCGCGCAACCCCGTGCCCGGTGTGCTCTACGTGTACCTGTGGGTCGCGGTGGCGGTGCTCTCGCTGCTGGCCGGGCCGGTGTGGAAGGTGCTCTCCCCGGCGCGGGCGCTGCACCGGGCGCTCTGCGCGGTGCTGCGGCGGCCGCCCGAGCGCGGCTTCCTGACGTACCCGGAGCGGCTCGGGATATGGCCCGCGGTGCTCGGGCTCTTCTCCTTCGTCTGGCTGGAGCTGGCCGCGCCGGACCCGGGCGCGGTCGCGGCGGTGGCGACCTGGCTCGGCCTCTACCTGCTGATCACCTTGGCCGGGCTGGTCGTCTTCGGCACCGCCTGGGCCGCGCACGCCGACCCGTTCGAGGTGTACAGCGCGCTGCTCGGGCGGCTCAGCCCGATCGGCAGGCGCGCCGGGACCGGCGAGCTGGTACTCCGCGCGCCGCTGGCGAACCTCGCCGGGACGCCGGTGCTGCCCGGCTCGGTGGCGGTGGCGGCGGTGCTGCTCGGCTCCACCGCCTTCGACAGCTTCTCCCAGTTCCCGGTCTGGCGGCGGCAGCTCGTCGACTCCGGCCAGCCGATGCTGCTGAAGACCGCGGCGCTGCTCGGCTTCGTGCTGACCGTGGCGGTGCTCTTCTGGGGCGCCGCGCGGGCGACCGGCGGCGTCACGCCGGCCGAGCGCCGCCTGCTGCCCGGCACGCTGGCGCACAGCCTGACCCCGATCGTGGCCGGCTACATCGTGGCCCACTACCTGACCTTCCTTCTGGAGAAGGGCCAGGCCACCGCGATCCTCTTCGCCGACCCCTTCGACCGGGGCTGGAACCTGCTCGGGCTCGCCGACCGCGAGGTCGCCTACCTGCTCTCCAGCCATCCGGCGGTGCTCGGCACGATCAAGGTGCTCGCGGTGGTCACCGGCCACGTTCTCGGCGTCGCCGCCGCGCACGACCGCAGCCTGCGGGTGCTGCCGAAGGCGCACCGGGCCACCGGCCAGCTGGCGCTCATGCTGGTCATGGTCGGCTTCACCTTCACCGGGCTCTACCTGCTCTTCGACGCCTGATCGGCGCCGCGCCGCCGCCGCACCTCGTTGACCACGGCGAGCAGCACCCCGATGCCGATGAGCACGAGCCCGCGCAGCCACACCGCCGCCGTCACCTGCGTGGCGAGCAGCAGGCAGGAGGCGAGGCCGAGGATCGGAACGGCGATCGGCACCCGGAAATAGTCGCCGTCGCCCGGGTCCCGGCGCAGCGCGATGGCGGCCGCGTTCACCCCGCCGAAGACCACGAGCAGCAGCAGCACCAGGGTTTCGGCGAGGGCGTCGATCTCGCCGGTGAGCGCGAGCAGCACCGACGCGGCGGTGGTGACCAGCACGGCCACCCACGGCGTCCGGCGCCGCGGCAGCACCCGCCCCAGCGCGCCGGGCAGCAGCCCGTCCCGGGCCATGCCGTAGGCCAGCCGGGACCCCATGATCCCGGTGAGCAGCGCGCCGTTCGCCACCGCCACCAGGGCGATCACCGCGAACAGCCGCTCCGGCACGCCACCGGCGATCCGCACCACCTCCAGCAGCGGCCCCGACGATTCGGCCAGCACCTCGGTCGGCACCGCCGCCGAGGTGAGCACCCCGAGCAGCACGTAGACCGCGCCCGCGGTGAGCAGCGCGCCGAAGAGCGCCCTCGGGTAGCTGCGGCGCGGCTCGGCGACCTCCTCGGCCAGGTTCACCGAGGTCTCGAAGCCGACGAAGGAGTAGTAGGCGAGCACCGCGCCGGCCAGGATCGCCCCGGCCGCACCGTGTTCGGCGGTGCCGAGCGCGGTGAGCCGCCCCGGGTCGGCGTCGCCGCGCAGCAGGATCCAGGCGCCGAGCCCGATGACGAGCAGCAACCCGCTCAGCTCGATCAGGGTGGCGACCGCATTGGCGCCGAGCGATTCCCGCACGCCGCGGATGTTCAGCGCCGCCAGCAGCAGCAGGAAGACCACGACCACCGCCGCGGTGGGCAGCGTGACGAGTTCGGCGAGGTAGTCGGAGGCGAAGCCGCGGGCCAGCGCCGCGACCGAGACCACCCCGGCGGCGAGCATGCAGAACCCGACCAGCGAACCGGCGGCCGGGCCGAAGGCGAGCGTGGTGTAGTGCGCGGAGCCGCCCGCACGCGGGTACTTGGTGGCGAGCTCGGCGTAGGAGCCCGCGGTCAGGCAGGCCAGCCCGAGCGCGACCAGCAGCGGCAGCCAGACCGCGCCGCCCGTCCGGCCCGCGATGGTGCCGATCAGCACGTACACCCCGGCGCCGAGCACGTCGCCGAGAATGAAGAAGTAGAGCAGCCGCGTCCCGACGACGCGATTCAGCGCGGGCACGGCGTCAGTGCCTGCTCGGCAGCGCGGCCGACAGCACCCGGTTCGCGGTGGCCTTGACGGCGTCCGGGAGCACGTGGTCGACGACCGCCATGGCCTTGGTGCCGAAGGAGCCGCCGACCACCTTCTGCTCGCCCCGCAGCAGCGCGTCCACGCCCTGCTCGGCCACGAGCGCCGGATCCTCCTTGGGGCCGCGGCCGATGACGGTGTCGAGCATGCCCGCGCGCCGGAAGAAGTCGGTGTCGGTGGGGCCGGGCAGCAGCGCGGTGACGGTCACCCCGGTGTCGTGCACCTCGTTGCGCAGCGCCTGCGCGAAGGACTGGATGAACGACTTCGAGGCGGCGTAGACCGCCTGCTTGGCGCCGGGCATCATCGACAGCACCGACGAGGTGAAGAGCAGCTTGCCGCTGTCCCGGCGGACCATGTCGCCGAGGACGAGCTTCGAGAGGTGCACGGTGGAGCGGATGTTCAGCGCGATGATGTCGAGCTCGACGTCCAGGTCGGTGTCGACGAAGTCGCCGCCGATCCCGATGCCCGCGTTGAGCGCGACGGCGTCGAGCGGGCGCTCGTCCTCGGTGGCGGCGGAGTAGAGCCGCTGGACGCCGTCGGCGGTGCGCAGGTCGACCTGGACGGCGCGGACGGCGTAGCCGTCCCGGCCGAGCTCGGCGGCGGCGTCCTCGATGGCGGCGTCCTCGGCGGCGAGCACCAGGTCGTAGCCGTGGCCGGCGAACTGCCGTGCGATCTCCAGTCCGATGCCGCGGGAGGCTCCGGTGACCAGGGCGAGGGGACGTGTCCGGTTCATGCGGCCGCACTACCCGGGCGGCGCGGGATCATGCCCGCGCAGCACCGCTTCCACCGCGGCGGCGGTCCAGTGGCCGTGCGCGCCGGGCGCGGCCGCGAGGTAGCGGGCGGCTCGCTCCGGCGGCCAGCCGTGCGCCTCGGCCAGCCCGGCGCCGAGGTGCCGGAGGTAGGCCGCCGAGGGCGGATTCCCCGGCAGCTCCCGGTACCCGGCGGGGGCGGTGCAGGTGAGCACCGGCAGCCCGGTCAGCGTGCCCGCGCAGACCAGCGTCTCGTACCTTCCCGGCCCGATGGCGTACCGGCCCGCGCCGAGTACCGCGGCCAGGTCGAGGTCGGTGCCGGGCGGGCGGTACATCTCCTGCGCCACCAGGTCGGCGAATTGCCCGGCGGTCACCAGGTGCGCCCTGGCGGCAACGGTGCCGTCGCCGTCCGGGTCGTAGAAGGCCCGGCCCCCGGTCCAGACCAGCGATTCGGTGGCAAAGTACAGCGTGCCCGGCAGCCACACCGGAACCGAGCGCTCCGGATCCCGCGGCTCCCGGCAGCCGGGGTACCGGTGCGCGGAGCCCGCGGGGATCCCGCCCGCGAGGTAGCAGCGGATCCGGTCGGCGTGCATGTTCGAGCCGTAGGCCGCGTACCAGACCCGGTCCGGCGCCGCTGTACCGCGCGGCGCCGGACCGAGGGGCTCGGCGGGCCCCGGCACGGCTCAGATCTTGCGGATGACGGTGACGACCTTGCCCAGGATCTGCGCGTCGTTGCCCGCGATCGGCTCGAAGTGCGGGTTGTGCGGCAGCAGCCAGACATCGGTGCCGGTGCGCTTGAACGTCTTCACCGTGGCCTCGCCGTCCAGCATGGCGGCGACGATATCGCCGTTGTCGGCGACGTTCTGCTGCCGCACCACCACCCAGTCGCCGTCGCAGATCGCCGCGTCGACCATGGACTGGCCGACCACCTTGAGCAGGAACAGCGAGCCCTCGCCGACCAGCTCCTTGGGCAGCGGGAAGACATCCTCCACCGCCTGCTCGGCCAGGATCGGGCCACCGGCGGCGATCCGGCCCAGCACCGGGACGAAGGCCGGGGTCGGGGTGGCGCTCTCCGGCACCTCGTCGGTGTCGACCGCGCCGCTCGCGGGCAGGCTCGTCACCGCGCGCACGGCCTCGTCCAGCCCGCGCACGTCGACCGCGCGCGGGCGGTTCGGATCGCGCCGGAGGTAGCCCTTGCGCTCCAGGGCGCGCAGCTGGTGCGCCACCGACGAGGTGGAGGTGAGCCCCACCGCGTCGCCGATCTCCCGGATGCTGGGCGGATACCCGCGCTCGCTCACCGACGACCGGATGACGTCGAGCACCCGGCGCTGACGCACGGTGAGATCCGCTCCCGCCCCGTTACTCTCGGCACCGATCGTGTCGGTGCCGCGGGTATCGGTACCGGGACCGCCCTCGTCACCCGTGTCGTCCCTGTGGCCCACCGCAACCCGCCTTCCTGTCCGCGCCCCGCCCGGATGCCGCCCGGGGCGTCCGTTCCGGGCCTCGCGCCCGGGTGTTGCTCCAAACCTAGACTGCCGCGGGCCGAGTATCAAACATCTGTTCGACGCGAGTCCGTGTCGCGGCTGGCGCGCACCCGCTCCGCGTGGTAGAAATCGAACATACGTTCTCTCGAACATGTGAGCGAACCGGTTCGAGCGGCGGCGGCGAAACCGCACGCCGGAGCCGGTTCCGGCAGTTGCAGCAGCGCAACATCGCCGTCGCCCCGACGGCCCTGACGAGCCACAGTCAGCAACTCGACCGGCGGTGCCGGTACACGGAGGAATTCCGATGAGCACAGCGCTCGAATTCGACAGGAGCACGGAAGATTCCGGGCAGGCCGGGCCGGGCCGGGCCGGGGGCTGCCAGGCGCCCGCCGGCCGCCGCGCCGGGCCGGTCGCGCGCCGCGGCGCCCCCGCCCCCGCCCCCGCCGGGCGGCGCCCGCGCCGGATCGACGAGCGCCGCCCCGCCGACGGGCGGCCGCGCCGCGGTGCGGTCGCCGACCACCGGCCGCTGCCGCCGCGGCCGCGCGGCGCGCACCCGCTGCGCCGGGTCGAGCAGGCGCGGGCCGGGCTGGCCACGCTGGCCGTCACCGCGCTCGTCACCGCGCTGATCGTGGTCGGGATACTGCTGCTCGCGCAGTGGCGCTCCGCGCCCTCCCCCGAGCCCGGGATGCCGGGCGCCGCAGCGGCGGTCGCGGTCTCCGGGGGGAGTGTGCCGGGCGCGTAACGCGATTCGCCGGAACCTTGCTCGCGAACTGGAACCGGTTGCTATCGTCGCGGCACACACCTCCCGAGCACCCGGTGCCGCGACCGAGAGGCGGATCCGCAATGACGCGCTCCCGCACCGAGTTTCCCGCGTTCGGACTGCTCTGCCGTGCCGTTCTGCTCGCCTGCCTGCTGGTACTGCCCGGCGCATTCGCCCCGGTCCGGGCGGCGCCGCTGTACGCCGGCTACCTCGACCTGCCGGTGGTGGACGCGGACGGCGAGCGCGCGGGCGGCGTGCACCCCGGGCTGCCGTCCGACCCGGCGGTGCTCGGCGCCGCGCTGGACCAGGCCCGCGCCGCCGGGGTGCCTGCCCGTCGCTACACCGCGCTGCTCCGGCAGTACTGGCTCGTGGTCGCCGCGGGCAATGCGCGCATCGACCTCGCGGGCTGGGATCCGCAGCGCGGCCCCGCGGTGAACGCGCACACCTTCAACCTGGTCTACGTGAACTACCTGCGGCTGGCCGGCGCGCACCCGGAGTTCTGGTGGGCCGGGCTGGCCGGGCTGGCCGGCGGCTCCTTCGCCTCCGGGTTCTTCGACATGGACGACGCGGGCCGGATCATCGACCTGCCCGGGCTGCACGCGCTCGGCACCGCCGTCGCCGACCTGCTGGAGCGCACCCCGCCGGAGCTGGTCGAGGACACCCCGGCGGACATCAGGGCGCTCGCCGCGCTCGGCCCGCGGCTCACCGCCGGCGACATCGGCTGGTACCAGAGCCGGCTGATGGCCATGCAGAAGCACATCTTCATCGACCTGGTGCCGCAGCACGAGGTGTACCTGGCCCGCGGCATGGCCGGGATCGACGAACTGGCCGCGGCCGGGGCGATCGATGCGACCATGCGCGCCGCCTGGGCCGGGATCGCCACCGGCGGCACCGCCGGCCAGATCGACGCGCTCTACCGGATGACCGATCGTGAACAGAACGTCATCGTCGCGGACCAGTGGGACGCCACCGCCGCCGCCAGGGACGGCATCGGCCGGGTGCTCACCTACGTCAGCACCGTCGCGGCCAAGCCCGCGGTCCCCGGCGTGCGCGCGCCCGGCACCTTCGCCCCCGCCACCGTGCGCGCCGGCGACCTGGTGCTGCGCACCCCGCTGCCCGGCTTCAACTGGGCCGACCGGGCCGATCGCTGGCGCTACATCACCGAGGACCTGGTGCTCAGGCACATCGATCTGAAGCGGGACACCGGGCTCGCCGCCGGGGTGCTGGCCGAGCCGTTCCCGGCCAAGCTGTCCCGCGGCAGGCTGGTCGCCCGGCTGCCCGAACTGCTCGCCGACCTCTCCGGCCAGTGGCGGATCGGGGGGTGAGCGGTGCGGTATCCGGTGCCGAGCAGGGGTGGAGCCCACCCACGGCGCGCCCGGCCGGGTATCCTGCCAGTGATAGCGGTGAACGCGCCGGGTGGCGCCGGTTCACCCCGTGTCGCGGCGGACGCGCCCGGCACATGTGCTCGCCGGGTCGCGACAGCGCGCTCCCAACCCGGCCCGGCCGCGAGCACCCGCCTGGACGAAGGACTCCCGGATGCATTGCCCGTACTGCAGGCACCCCGACTCCCGGGTCGTCGACTCCCGTGAGGCGGAGGAAGGCACGGCCATCCGCCGCCGCCGCTCCTGCCCGCAGTGCGGCAGGCGCTTCACGACCGTCGAGACCGCCATCCTCTCGGTCGTCAAACGCAGCGGCGTCACCGAGCCGTTCAGCCGCGAGAAGGTCATCCGCGGCGTCCGCCGCGCCTGCCAGGGCCGCGAAGTCGACGACGACGCCCTGAACCTGCTCGCCCAGAAGGTCGAGGACGCGGTGCGCGCCAAGGGATCTCCCGAGGTGCCGAGCCACGAGGTCGGCCTTGCCATCCTCGGCCCGCTGCGCGACCTCGACGAGGTCGCCTACCTCCGCTTCGCCTCCGTCTACCGCTCCTTCACCTCCGCCGCCGACTTCGAACGCGAGATCACCCAGATGCGCGCGGCCCGCGCCGTCGCCGCCGCCGACTGACCCGGCTCGGAAGCGGTCGCCGCTCTGCGCCGCCGCGAACTCCCGCGTCCCGTTCGCGGCGGAGCCGCCGCGGGCAGGGGCTGTCCGCCGAACGGTGGCCGCGGCTAACCGCGGATACTCGCGATCGCCTTCTCGATCCGCTTGGCGGAGACGGGGTAGGGCGTGCCGAGCTTCTGGGCGAAGAGGCTGACGCGGAGCTCCTCGATCATCCACCAGATATCGGTGACGGCACGGGAGGTGCGGCGGGGGGCGGGGAGCGTGGTGAGGAGGCGGTCGTAGGCGGTGAGGACGCGGTCGAGCTGGTCCATGGCCTGACGGTCGCGGACGGCGGAGCCGGGCAGGGCGTGCAGGCGGGCGGTGGCGGCGCGCAGGTAGCGGGGGAGTTCGCGGAGGCGGGCGGGGCCGTGGTCGGAGACGAAGCCGGGGAAGACCAGCTCGGCCAGCTGGCGCCGGACGTCGTCGGCGATATCGCGCTCGGTGGTGTCGGCGAGCGCGCCCTCCAGCTCGGTGGCGGCGGCGAGCACCGGGGCGACCAGGCGGACGATCGCGGCGACGGTGCCGGTGAAGCGCGGGCGTACCCGGGCCACCAGGGCCTCGAACTCCTTCGGGTCCCGGACCGGGCCGCCCTCGGCGGCGAGCAACTCGTCGGCGGCCGCGGCGCGGCAGTCCTCGACGAGGGCGTCCAGCGAACCGTAGGGGTTGCGGCCCAGCGCCAGGCGGTCCGCGGGGGCGAGCCCGGACGTGACCGCCTTGGTGCTGCCGGGCAGCGCGGCCAGCAGCAGCGCGCGGGTGCCCGCGCGCATGGCGGCGGCCTGCTCGGCGGGTGAGCTCAGCACCCGCACCGCGACACCGTCCGGCTCCGGCACCAGCGCCGGATACCCGGTGACGGTCTGGCCCGCGACCTCGCGGCGCACCGTCGGCGGCAGGGTGCCGAGCGACTCCGAGGTCCACACCGCGGCCGGGGCGCGCTCCGCGCCCGCGGTCGCCTTCGCCACCGAGCGCGAGACATCCTCGGCGAGCCGGGATTTCAAGGCGCTCAGGCTCTTGTCCCGATCCAGCACGCGGCCCGAACGGTCGAGCGCGGCGAAGGTGGCGCGCAGGTGCGGGGGGAGCGCGGCGGTGTCCAGGTCGCGGGGGGTGACGGTGACCGAGCCGAGCCGGGAGAGCTCGCGGGCGAGCCCGGTGGTCAGGGGTTCGGCGCGCGGGGTGAGCGCGGCCAGGGCTGCGGCGGCGAAGTCGGGGGCGGGGACGACGCTGCGCCGCAGCGACTTCGGCAGGGTCTTGATCAGGGCGGTGGCGAGTTCGGCGCGCATGCCGGGCACCAGCCAGTCGAAGCCGACCGGGCGCACGTGCGCCAGCTGCTCCACCGGGATCCGGACGGTCAGCCCGTCCTCCTCGGTGCCCGGTTCGAACTGGTAGGTCAGCGGGAAGGTGAGCTCGCCCTGCCGCCAGGTGTCCGGGAAATCGGTGGGGTCCAGCGCGGCGACGCCCTGGTTCACCACGGTCGCGGTGTCGAAATCGAGCAGCGCGGGGTCGGCCTTGCGGGCGGTGCGCCACCAGGTGTCGAAGTGCCGCACCGAGACGATGTCGGCGGGCAGCCGCTCGTCGTAGAACTGGAACAGCACCTCGTCGTCGACCAGGATGTCGCGGCGGCGGGCCCGGTGCTCCAGGTCGGCGACGTCCTCCAGCAGGGCGCGGTTGCGGTGGAAGAACTCGTGCCCGGTCTGCCACTCACCCTGCACCAGGGCGTGCCGGATGAGGAGTTCGCGGGAGACCTCGGGGTCGATGCGGCCGAAATCGACGGCGCGGCGCGGGACCAGCGGCAGGCCGTACAGGGTGACCCGTTCGTACGCCTGCGCGGCGCCGCGCTTGGCGGACCAGTGCGGCTCGGAGTAGGTGCGTTTGACCAGGTCGCCCGCGAGGCGCTCGGCCCACTCCGGCTCCACCTTGGCGGCCATCCGGCCCCACAGGCGGGAGGTCTCCACCAGTTCGGCGGCCATCACCCAGCGCGGGGGTTTCTTGGCGAGGGCGGAGCCGGGGAAGATCATGAACTTGGCGTTGCGGGCGCCGAGGAACTCGCGGGATTCGGCTTCGCGGACGCCGAGGTGGCTGAGCATGCCCGCCAGCAGGGCCTGGTGGATCGAGGTCGCGTCGTAGGTGGTCTCGCCGTCCTGCGCGGCGGTGCCCGCAGCCGGTTCCGGCGTGCGTGCCGGTCGGCCGCCACGGCGGCGGGAGCTGCGGGAGCCGCCGGCTCCCGACGCGCCGTCCGCCGCAGCCGCAGAGGCGTGCGAGTCATCGGCGGGAGCGCCTGCGCGGGAGCGGGCGGCTTGTGCCGTACCTCCGCGCGCGTCGTCGGCGCGACCGCGACCGCGCCGCCCGGACCCGGCGCCCTCGGCCGGACCCTCGCCCGAGACACCCCACCCCAACCCCCGTGTAATGGTCCGCAACTGCCCGTGCAGATCCTGCCACTCCCGAATCCGCAGGTAGTGCAGGAAATCCTCGCGGCACATGCGGCGGAACTGATTGCCGCTGAGCGACCTCCGCTGCTCCCCGAGGTGGTCCCAGAGCTTCAGGAAGGCGAGGAAGTCGGAGCCCTCCACCACGAACCTCGCGTGTTTGGCATCCGCCGCCTGCTGCTGCTCCACCGGCCGCTCCCGCACGTCCTGGATGGAGAGCGCCGCCACGATCACCAGCACCTCGGCCAGGCACCCGGTGCGCTGCGCCTCGACCAGCATGCGCGCCATCCGCGGATCCACCGGCAACTGCGCCATCTCCCGCCCGACGGCGGTGAGCGCGAGCCGCTGCGCCTCGGTGCGCACCGCCGCCTCGGCGTCGGTGCCCGCGGCGCCGAGCGCGCCGAGCTCCTGCAGCAGCGCGATGCCGTCGCGGATGGCACGCCGATCCGGCGCCTGCAGGAACGGGAAGCTCTCGATGTCGCCGAGCCCGAGCGCGGTCATCTGCAGGATGACCGCGGCGAGGTTGGTGCGCAGGATCTCCGGCTCGGTGAAGGCGGGCCTGGACTCGAAGTCGTCCTCGCTGTAGAGCCGGATGGCGATGCCGTCGGCGACGCGCCCGCAGCGCCCGGAGCGCTGCCGCGCCGACGCCTGCGAGACCGGCTCGATCGGCAGCCGCTGCACCTTGGTGCGCATGGAATAGCGGGAGATCCGCGCGGTGCCGGGGTCGATGACGTACCGGATGCCGGGCACGGTCAGCGA
Organism: Nocardia sp. NPDC050697; assembly: GCF_040654395.1. NCBI lineage: Bacteria > Bacillati > Actinomycetota > Actinomycetes > Mycobacteriales > Nocardiaceae > Nocardia > Nocardia sp. NPDC050697. The sequence continues at coordinate 115,628 of NZ_JBFAHY010000009.1, read as the reverse complement.
GGTCTCGGCGACATTGGTGGCGAGCACGACGCGCCGCCCGGCGTGCGGGGCGAAGACCCGGTGCTGCTCGGCGGCGGAGAGCCGGGCGTAGAGCGGCAGGATCTCGGTGCGCGGCAGCTTCAGCTCGCGCAGCGCGTCGGCGGTGTCGCGGATCTCGCGCTCGCCGGAGAGGAAGACCAGCACGTCGCCGTCGCCCTCGGCGAAGAGCTCGCGCACCGCGTCGCCGATGGCGTCCACCGGGTCGCGGTCGACCACGGTGGATTCCTCGTCGTCGTCCTCGTCGCGCGCGGACGGCAGCTCCAGCGCGAGCGGCCGGTACCGGATCTCCACCGGGTACGACCGCCCCGACACCTCCACGATCGGCGCCGGGGTGCCGCCGGGCGCGGCGAAGTGCCGGGCGAACAGCTCCGGGTCGATGGTCGCCGAGGTGATCACGATCTTGAGATCGGGGCGCCGCGGCAGCAGCTGGGCCAGGTAGCCGAGCAGGAAGTCGATATTGAGGCTGCGCTCGTGCGCCTCGTCGATGATGATCGTGTCGTAGCGCCGCAGCATCCGGTCGCGCTGGATCTCGGCCAGCAGGATGCCGTCGGTCATGAGCTTCACCAGCGTGCGGTCCGAGGCCTGGTCGGTGAAGCGCACGGTGTAGCCGACGACGTCGCCGAGTTCGGTGCCGAGCTCCTCGGCGATCCGCTCGGCCACGGTGCGGGCGGCGAGCCGGCGCGGCTGGGTGTGCCCGATGGTGCCGCGGATGCCGCGCCCCAGCTCCAGGCAGATCTTCGGGATCTGGGTGGTCTTGCCGGAGCCGGTCTCGCCCGCCACGATCACCACCTGGTTGGCGGCGATGGCGGCGGCGATGTCGTCTCGCCGGGCGGTGACCGGCAGCTGCTCGGGGTACCGGATCGCGGGCACGGCGGCGCGGCGCGCCTCGATCCGCTGTTCGGCGGCGGTGATCTCGGCCTCCAGCGCGGCCGTCTCGGGGCCCTTGGCCCGATCCAGCCTGCGGCGCAGCCGGTATTCGTCGCGAAGCGAGAGGTTCGCCAGGCGGGTGCGGAGCTCGCGGCGTCCGGTGGCGGTTGAACTGCTCATTGCGGTCACCAGCCTAGCGAAGGCGGTGCTGTTCCCGCGCCTGCGTTTCGCTCCGGTGACCAGCGGCACAGCACCGGGGCGGCCGCCGGCCCGGCGCGCTGAGGGTTAGCCGGTGGTTCGCCGCGGGCCAGGGCGCGTGCGATCATCGGCGCATGACAGCTGCGGGCACGGCCGGGTGGATCCGCGCGGCCCGGGTCGCCTTCGGCGCGCTCGGGGTGCTGGCGCTGCTCTGGATCCCGCTGCGCAACCTGGATGTGCCGGAGTTCTCGATCGGGAACTTCTTCAGCTACTTCACCATCCAGTCCAATGTCATCGGCGTGCTGGTGCTGCTGGTCGGCGGCGTGCTCGACCCGGACGGCAGGCGCTGGCAGCTGCTGCGCGGCGCCGCCACGCTCTACCTGGTGATCACCGGCGTGGTGTACGCGGTGCTGCTGGCCAATATCGACGTCTCGCTCACCGACCGCTGGATCAACGACGTGCTGCACCGCATCCTGCCGCTGGTGCTGCTGGCCGACTGGATCCTGGTGCCGCGCCGGCTCGGGATCACTCCCGGGCTGATCGGCGCCTGGCTGGCGTACCCCGCGGCGTACGCGGTCTACACGCTGGTGCGCGGGCCCGCGGTGGATTGGTACCCGTACCCGTTCCTGGACCCGCGCCAGCAGGGGTACATCTCGCTGACGCTCGGGCTGGTGCTGCTGGCGGTGGTGTTCGTGCTGCTCGCGGCCGCGGTGGCCGGGATCGGCGAGCTCAGGCACCCGAGGGCGCGGAGCTGATCAGAGCTCGGCGACGGTGTCCTCGGCGACCCGGCCGCCGAGCCGGACCCAGCCGTCCGAATCCCACTGGGTGAACAGGTGCGACCCCGCGCCCTGGGTGATGTGCAGCCCGCGGCGCAGCTGCGCGGTGATCGCCACCGCGGCGGCGCCGGTCGCCTCGTCCTCGGTGATGCCCATGGTCGGGCCGAACATCCGGCTGCGGATGCTGCCGCGATGCTCGTCGCTCCAGGCCCACGCGTAGTGCGGCCCGCCGGGGAAGCCGGCCGGGTCCAGCGCGGTGACCTCGTCGGCGGTCGAGTAGCGGTGGAAGACGAAGTCCGGCGTCCAGTCGGCTCGCGCGGTGATCCAGGTGAGGCCGTCGGCGCTCTCCACCGCGACCGTGCCCGCCGGCACCCGCAGGGCGGTGACCGGGGTGCCGCGGTGCAGGAACCACCAGGCGGTGCCGACCGAGGGGTGCCCGGCGAAGGGCAGCTCGACGGCGGGGGTGTAGATCCGCAGCGGGGCGATGCCGTCGACCGGCTCGGCCACCACCACCGTCTCGCTGTATCCGGCGCGCCGGGCCAGCTCCTGCCGCTCGGGCTCGGGGACCTCGGCCGCGCGGGCGATGCCGAGCCGGTTGCCGAACCGGCCGTTCGCGTCGGTGAACACGCGGACCACTTCCACTCGGATGCCCATGGCGGGCCAGCCTACCCGCGCCGCGCACGCGAACGGGCCCCGTCCACGCGGTGGACGGGGCCCGGAGAGCGGGAGGTCAGACCGCCGCGGTGGCGAGCGCCTCGGTCGACTGCACGGCTTGGCCGACACCGGCGACGATGGCCGCCGCGCGCAGCGATTCGAAGATCACCTCGCGGGAGACGCCCTCCTCGCGCAGGGTGTGCTCGTGCGCCTCCAGGCAGTGCTGGCAGCCGTTGATCGAGGAGACCGCGAACGACCACAGCTCGAAATCGGCCTTGGCGACGCCGGGGTTGCCGATGATCTGCATGCGCAGCCCGGCCCGCAGGTCGTCGTACTTGCCGCCGAGGAACGCCCTGCCGCGGTAGAAGACGTTGTTCATCCCCATGATCGAGGCGGCGCCGAGCGCGGCGTTGTACGCCTCGGCCGACAGCGTGTCGGCGGCCTCCTCGGCGATCTCGCGCAGGGTGGTGGCGGACCGGGTCGCGGCCGCCGCCGCCAGCAGGGTGCCCCAGAGCTGCTGCTCGGAGAGCACGGTGCTGCGGGTGATGGACGACAGGTTGAGCTTGAGGTCCTTGGCGTACTCGGGCAGGGCGCTCTTCAGGTTCTCAATGCTCATGCGAGAGCTCCTCTTTCGTAGTTCGGGGGCGGGTGACGGTCAGACGCTGGCGGAGAGCAGCTCGCCGGCGTCGATGGTCGGGTCGCCCTTCTTCCAGTTGCAGGCGCACAGCTCGTCGGATTGCAGCGCGTCCAGCACGCGCAGCACCTCGTCCACGTTCCGGCCGACGGAACCCGCGGTGACCGAGACGAACTGGATCTCGTTGTTCGGGTCGACGATGAAGGTGGCGCGGTCGGCGACGCCGTCGGCGTTCAGCACGCCGGTCGCGGTGGCCAGCTCGCGCTTGAGGTCGGAGAGGATCGGGAAGGGCAGGGTCTTGAGGTCCTCGTGCTGGGCCCGCCACTGGAAGTGCACGAACTCGTTGTCCACCGAGGCGCCGAGCACCTGCGCGTCGCGGTCGGCGAACTCCTCGTTCAGCCTGCCGAAGGCGGCGATCTCGGTGGGGCACACGAAGGTGAAGTCCTTGGGCCAGAAGAAGACGATGCGCCACTTGCCGGCGTGGTCGTCGCTGGTCACCTGAGTGAAGTAGTCGTCGGGCTGCTGAGCGTCGACCTTCGACAGGTCACCGCCGATGACGGCGGTGAGGTTGTACGCCGGGAACTGGTCGCCGATGGTCAGCAGGGCCATTCTTGGTCTCCTCGGTGGTTGTTCGACGGGGAAAAGCTCACCGATGATCTTGCCGCGCTGCCAGTTAAAGGTAAAGGTGATGGGTCGCACTACACTGATAGGCGTGTCTGATCAGACTTATCAGCCCACCCTGTCACAGCTGCGTGCGTTCGTGGCGGTCGCGGAGTACCGCCACTTCGGCACGGCCGCTGCCCGGCTCGGTGTGAGTCAACCCACGTTGTCGCAGGCACTGGCCGCGCTGGAGCACGGCCTGGGGTTGCAGCTGATCGAGCGCAGCACACGCCGGGTGCTGGTCACCGGGGCCGGGCTGCGGCTGCTGCCGCAGGCCCGCGCGACGCTGGAGGCGGCGGATCGCTTCCTCGCCTCGGCCACCGGCGACGGCCTCGGCGGCACGCTGCGGCTCGGCATCATCCCCACCGTCGCGCCGTACCTGCTGCCCGCGCTGCTGCCCCGGCTGCGCGAGCACATGCCGGGGCTGCGGCCGCAGGTGGTCGAGGATCAGACCGCCCGGCTGCTGGACGGGCTGCGCACCGGCGTGCTCGACGTCGCGCTGCTCGCGCTGCCCACCGAGGCGCCCGGCGTCCGCGAGATCGAGCTCTACTCCGAGGAATTCGTGCTGGTCACCCCGCCGGGGCACGAGCTGGGCGGCCGCGCCGACCTGCCGCCCGCCGCGCTCGACGCACTGCCGCTGCTGCTGCTCGACGAGGGCCACTGCCTGCGCGACCAGACCCTCGAGCTGTGCCGCACCGCGGACGCGCACCCCGGCTCGGTCGGCGACACCAGGGCGGCGTCGCTGGCCACCGTGGTGCAGTGCGTGGCGGGCGGCCTCGGCGTGACGCTCATCCCGGAGTCCGCGGTGGCCGCGGAGACCGCGCGCGGCACCCTGGACACCGCGCGCTTCGCCACGCCGGCGCCCGGCCGGACCATCGGGCTGGTGTTCCGCTCCTCCACCGGCCGCCGCGACGACTACGAGCGGCTCGCCGCGCTCATCCGCGAGTACCGCCCGCGCTGAGCGGCTCAGCCCCGCAGCGAGCGCGGCTCGATGGTGCCCCGCCAGAGCGCCCGCGCGTCGACGGTGCTCGCCCGGTAGGGCAGCGTGGTGAGCCGGTCGATCATGCCGGGCACCGGGTCGCCGATCCGGTCGACCAGGCCGAACAGGAACGACCACTCGTGCTCGTCGCTGCCGTAGTGCACCACGGTGCCGAAGTGGTCGTGGAAGCGCTGCCAGGACCGCTTCAGGGTCTCGTTGCGCCACAGCGTCGCACAGCCGGCCTGCGCGGAGAGGACGCCGCCGGGGGCGAGCCGCTCCCGGCAGCGGGTCAGGAACTCGGCCTCGTAGAGCCGGTTGTGCTGCGCCTCCTCCGGCCGCTCGTCGGGGAGGTCGATGACGATGATGTCGTAGCGGGTGCCCGCCGCGGCGGCCCGGGCCAGGAAGTCCCAGCCGTCGGCGTAGTGCACGGTGATCGGGCCGTCGCCGCGCTCCGCCGCCGCCAGCTCCTCCGGGGTGTAGCCGTAGGGCAGGTGCCGCGCGCACAGCTCGACCTCGAGCCGGTCGATGTCGACGTGGTCCACCCTGGTCACCCCCGCCGCCACCGCCATCTGGCTGGCCACGCCCTCGCCGGAGCCGATGATCAGCACCGTGTCCAGCTTCTCGGCCAGCACGAAGGCCGGCACCATCATGGCCTCGTGGTAGGTGAGCTGGGCCGCCTCGGTGGACTGCCGGTCGTCGTCGGAGAAGAGCGAGATGCCCTGCTCGGTCCGGGCGATCACCATGTGCTGGTAGGGGGTGTGCGTATCGACGACGATCTCGGAGAGCTCCCACACCCGGGTCAGCCCCGGCGCGAGCGGCTCCTCGATCCGCTGCCCGGCGCGCCCGCGCGGCACGGTCGACATCCGCACCTCGGCCGGGTCGAGCGCCTTGCGCAGCAGCTCCACCGCGTACTCCGCCCCCGCGCCGAGGCTGCCGCAGGTGAAGACGTCGACGAAGATGTCGCCGGACTCCGGGTAGGTGTGCAGCGAGGCGTGCGACTCCGCGAGCAGCGCGAGCACCGTCGCGCCCTGCGGCTCGAACTTGCGCCGCACCACGTCGCAGACGGTCGCGCCCGCCTCGGCCAGCGCCGCGCGCAGCGCGGCCTCCAGGCGTTCGGGATCGTCGCAGAGCACGGGATCGACGCCACCGAACTCGGCCAGCACGTGCCTGCCGGTGAACTCCGCCGTCATGATTGCACCCACTCTCGCTCAGCGCCCGCGACATGCACCGTCAGGGGCGGAAAACCGTTGAAGGACACCGATGCGTAGCTCGCCGTGTAGGCGCCGGTGTCGAGGATTCGGACGCGATCGCCCGCTCGCAGTGTGACCGGGAGCAGGACGCGCGTGCATTGATACAGTACATCGTCGCCGTCACAGGTCGGCCCGGCCAGCACCGCCTCGGCGACCGGATCGCCGTCCCGATCGGTGGCGATCCGGTACACGATGTACTCGTTCTCCGTCTCGGCCAGCCCGCTGTACCGGCCGACGTCGAGGTACACCCAGCGCCGCCCGTCCGGGGCGATCCGCACCGCCACCACCTCGCAGTGCAGCTCGCCCGCGGCCCCGGTCAGCGCCCGGCCGGGCTCGACCACCAGCGCGGTGCCCGGCGGCAGGTGGTCGCGGGCCGCCGCGGTGATCACCGCCCCGAGCTCGGCGAGCGCGGGCGCGGGGTCGGCGTACGAGATCGGCAGCCCGCCGCCGATATTGACGCTGCGCACCGGGATGCCGCCGGCCGCGAGCTTGTCCGCGATCCGGCCCGCCTGTTCCAGCCCGATGCGCCAGGCGGCGGGGTCGGTCTGCTGCGAGCCCACGTGGAAGTACGGCCCCGCGGGGTCGAGCCCCAGCTCGCGGGCCTCGGTCAGCAGCGGCGCCACCTCGTCGGGGGCGCAGCCGAACTTGCTGCCGAAGGGGGTGCGCGAGGGCGGCGTCGCGGGCAGGAACCGGCACTCCACTTCGGAACCCGGTGCGTGCGCGGCGATCCGGTGCAGATCCTCGGCGGTGTCGAAGGCGTAGCGGCGCACCCCGCGCGCGTATGCCTGCGCGATCTGCGCCGCCTTCTTCACCGTATTGCCGTAGCAGAGCAGCTCCGGCGCGATCCCGAGCCCGAGGCAGAGCTCGATCTCGCCCGGGCTGGCCACGTCGAACTCCGCGCCGGCGGCGGCCAGCGTCAGCAGCACCTCGGGGACCGGGGTCGCCTTGACCGCGTAGCGGATTCGCGCTCCCGGCAGCGCCGCACCCAGCGCGCGGTAGGCCGCCGTGACGCGCACCGGGTACAGGACGAGGCACGGCGAGGTCACGCCGCCGATCACCCCGCGGCCACCGTGACCTCGTCGAAGACCACCTCGCCGGCGGCGTCGGACTCGGCCAGGTCCACGACGGCCTCGATCGCCCAGCCGTGGTCGCCCGCCGGGTCGGCCAGGACCTGCCTGACGTGCCAGAACTCGGGGCGCTGCTCGACCAGGAAGAGCTGCGGGCCACGGGCATCCGGCCCGGTGCCGATCTCGCCGTACTCCGCGAAGTACGGCGCCAGCTCGGTCGCCCAGTCCGGCTCCGCGCCCAGCTCGGCGAGCGCTTCCCAGCGCTGCAGCGCGGCCAGCTCCACCCGGCGGAACAGCGCGTTGCGGACCAGCACCCGGAAGGCGCGCTCGTTGGCCGTGATCGGCCGCACCGACTCCGCGCCGTAGGCCAGCTGCTGCTGATCGGCCTCGGCGCCCGGCGCGGTGAGCTGCTCCCACTCGTCCAGCAGGCTCGAATCCACCTGTCGCACCAGCTCGCCGAGCCACTCGGTGAGGTCGTCGAGCTCCTCGGTGCGGGCCGCCTCCGGCACGGTGCGGCGCAGCGCGCGGTAGGCGTCGGCCAGGTAGCGCAGCACCACGCCCTCGGAGCGGGCCAGCTCGTAGTGCGAGATCAGCTCGGCGAAGGTCATGGCGCGCTCGATCATGTCCCGCACCACGGACTTCGGCGCGGGCGCGAACTCGGAGACCCACGGGTGCCCGGCGCGGTAGGTCTCGAAGGCGGGCTCGATCAGCTCGGCCAGCGGCTTGGGCCAGGTGACCTCCTCGAGCAGCTCCATGCGCTCCTCGTACTCGATGCCGTCGGCCTTCATCTCGGCCACCGCCGCGCCCCTGGCCTTGTGCTGCTGCGCCATGAGCAGCTGCCTGGGGTCCTCCAGCGTGGATTCGATCAGCGAGACCACGTCCAGCGTGTAGCTCGGCGCGTTCCGGTCGAGCAGCTCGAGCGCGGCGAGCGCGAAGGGTGAGAGCGGCTGGTCGAGGGCGAAATCGCGCTGCAGGTCCACCGTGAGCCGGGCCATCCGGCCGTACCGATCCGGCTCGTCCAGCTGCTGCACCACCCCGGCGTCGCGCAGCGCGCGGTACAGCCGGATGGCCCGCAGCATGTGCCTGCGCTGCGCCGGGCGCGGCTCGTGGTTGTCCTCCAGCAGGTGCCGCATGGCGGCGAAGCAGTTCCCCGGCCGCGCGATCACATTGAGCAGCAGCGAGTTCGTCACCCGGAAGCGCGAGACCATGGGCTCGGGCTGCGCGTCCACCAGGCGCAGGAAGGTCTCCTCGCTCCAGGAGACGAACCCCTCGGGCGGCTTGCGCCGCTGTACCTTGCGCTGCTTCTTGGGGTCGTCGCCCGCCTTGGCGAGCAGCCGGGTGTTCTCCACCTCGTGCTCGGGGGCCTGCACCACCACGGTGCCCATGGTGTCGAAGCCGGCGCGCCCGGCGCGGCCCGCGATCTGGTGGAACTCCCTGGCCTTGAGCCGCCGGGTGCGGGTGCCGTCGTACTTGGTCAGCCCGGTGAGCAGCACGGTGCGGATCGGGACGTTGATCCCGACGCCGAGCGTGTCGGTGCCGCAGACCACCTTGAGCAGCCCGTCCTGGGCCAGCCGCTCCACCAGCCTGCGGTACTTGGGCAGCATTCCGGCGTGGTGCACGCCGATGCCGTGCCGGATGAGCCGGGAGAGGGTGCGGCCGAAGCCGGCGGCGAAGCGGAAGTTCCCGATGGCGGCGGCGATCGCGTCCTTCTCCGCCCTGGTGGCGAAATTCACGCTGGTCAGCGCCTGCGCCCGCTCCAGCGCGGCGGCCTGGGTGAAGTGCACGACGTAGACCGGGGCCTGGTGCGTGGTGACCAGCTCCTCCAGCGTCTCGGTGATCGGCGTGCGGGCGTAGGAGAAGGTGAGCGGCACCGGGCGTTCGGTGCCGCTCACCACGGCGGTGGCGTTGCCGGTGCGGCGGCGCAGGTCGTCGGCGAAGAAGCCGACCTCGCCGAGCGTCGCCGACATCAGCAGGAACTGCGCGCCGGGCAGCTCCAGCAGCGGTACCTGCCAGGCCCAGCCGCGATCGGGGTCGGCGTAGAAGTGGAACTCGTCCATCACCACCTGGCCCACCTCGGCCGCCGCGCCCTCGCGCAGCGCCAGGTTGGCCAGGATCTCGGCGGTGGCGCAGATGATCGGGGCGTCGGCGTTCACCGCGGCGTCGCCGGTGACCATCCCGACCCGCTCCGCGCCGAACAGCTCGCAGAGCGCGAAGAACTTCTCGCTCACCAGCGCCTTGATCGGTGCGGTGTAGTAGCTGCGCACCCCGCGGGTGAGCGCGAAGAGGTGCGCGCCGACGGCGACCAGCGACTTGCCCGACCCGGTGGGGGTGGCCAGGATGACGTTCGAGCCGGAGGCCAGCTCCAGCAGCGCCTCGTCCTGCGCCGGATACAGCGCCGTGCCGCGCTCGGCGGCCCAGGCGCCGAACGACTCGTAGAGCGCGTCGGCGTCGGTGCCCGGAATGTCGAGCAGCTCGGTCAGATCCACTCCGACCACCCTACGCACCGGGGGCTCCGGCGCGGGCCCGCGGTCCTCGCGCTCAGCGGGTGCCGGGATCGTCCTCGTCGTCGGTGCCGGTCTGCTCGGCCAGGAACCGCTCGAACTCGGCGCCGAGCTCGTCGCCGCTGGGCAGCTCGCCCTCGCCGACCAGCAGGCTGGACTGCCGCTCCTGGGCGGTGACGAAGCTGTCGTACTGTCGCTCCAGCGCCTGCACCACCGTCTCCACCTCGGGGTTGCCGGCGATGTGCTCGTTCACCTGCTCGCGGACCCGGGCCCCGGCCTCGCCGAGCGCGGCCAGCGGGAAGGTCAGCCCGGCATTGTCGGCGACGTTCTCCAGCAGCGTCTGCGCGGCCTCCGGGTAGGCGGTCTGCGACAGGTAGTGCGGCACGTGCACGCTGAACCCGACCGACTCGTAGCCGTGCTGCCCCATCCGGTACTCCAGCAGCGAGGAGGCGCTGCCCGGCACCTGCAGCTCGCCGGGCCAGCGCTGGTGGTCACCGATCAGCGAGCGGTCCGAGGAGTGCGCGGTGACGCCGAGCGGGCGGGTGTGCGGGATCGCCATCGGAATGGCGCTCAGCCCGACCGTGCGGCGCACCCCGAGCTGCTCGGCCAGCAGCCGCACCGCGGTGGTGAACTTCTCCCACCGCAGATCCGGCTCCATCCCGGCGAGCAGCAGGAACGGGGTGCCGGCGGTGTCGCGCAGCGCCCACAGGTTCAGCTCCGGCTCGGCGTAGTCGGCGAAGTGGTCGGTCTTGAAGGTCATGAGCGGGCGGCGGGAGCGGTAGTCGAGCAGCTCGTCCACGTCGAAGGAGGCCACCAGCTCGCTCTCCAGGCTCTCCCGCAGGTGCGTGGTGGCCAGCCGGACGGCGTGGCCGGCGTCGGTGAAACCCTCCAGCCCGTGCACCAGGACCGGCCCCGAGCCGTCGGGCGCCGACAACTGCGGAGCGGGAAACTCCAGTTCGTACATCCGCGACTCGTTGTCCATCGCGTACTCCTTCCTGCGCGATCCGCCACACCCGGGGCGGGGGAACTCTCCGGCTCACACGCCCGCCTGTCGTGCTGCGAACCCTGTTCCATTGTCGCTCATGGAACTCGTGCCGCGTACCGGGCCGTTCCCGGTCGTCGCGCACCCGCTCCGGTCAACGCCCGGATGGTGCCGGGGATTCCCTGAACTGCTGCCGGAGTACCCGGGGACACCCGTTCCTCACCTTCGTTTCGCGGCGTGGCAGGCCGCGGCACGCCGGTCGGGTGTTGCAGAGTGGGGGGTGTGACCCCCGTCCCGCTGCCTCGGCACCGCCTCCCGCCCGCCTGCTGGCTGTCGGCCGTGGCGGTGCTGCTGGCCGGCTGCGGGGCCGTGCTGCCCGGTTCGCCGGGCTCGGCCGAGCAGACCACGATCGGCGCGCCGGTCGGCGCGGAGCTGACCGAGCTGGTGCCCGCGCCGGAGTCCTTCCCCGCCGGGTACCCGGCGGTGCGGCTGCCCGCGGAGGCCGCGGTGCAGGCGGCGGGCGATCTGGACGGGGTCGGGCCGGGCGCGACCGTCGAGCCGGCCCGCTGCACCCCGCCCGCCGCGCGCGCCGCACCGGGGACGACGGCCGTCGCGGTCGGCACCGACGAGGAGTCGAGGGCCAGCCTGACCGTGGAGCTGAGCCGCACCGATCAGCCGCTGGCCCGGCTGCGCACCCGGCTCGACGACTGCGGCAGCATCCGGGTGCTGCGCGCGGGCGCGGGCGCCACCGTGGTCACCGACCTGCTCGACGACCCGCCCGCCGCCGGCCCCGCCCCCGACGACGCGCTCGCGCTGCTCCGCACGGTGCTGCCGGATCGCGGCGGCGCCGCGCTCACCCAGACCATGCGCACCGTGATCGGGCAGGTGGGGGATGTGCGCATCACCGTGACCGGCATGGTGTTCGGCGGCTCCGAGCCGGAGCCGGGGCCGGTGCAGGAGCTCTTCGAGACCGCGGTCGAGCGGGTGCGCGAGCACTGAGTTGTCCCCAGGGGGGCGGTTGTCCCCAGGGTTTCTCTTGCCGCAGGTCAGGGCCGGGCTTCCGGGGTGAGTGGGCGGGCACAGTGGCCGCATGTCCATTCCAGCGCACTCCCTGCCCGGCCCGCCCGAACCCGTCGGCGAGGCTCCGCCGCCCGCCCGGCCACGGCGGCCGGGTGGTGCTCACCCCGCGGCGCGGGGGCCACTCGGCGAAGATTCGCACGTGCGGAATCTGCGCGGCCCAGCTGGGGCCGCCGCCGATCCGGCGCGGACGCGCCCGGCGGGAGCCGCCCCCGCGGTAGTCGGCGCCGATTCGGCTCGGCCGCGCCCGGCGGGCGCCGGCTCGGCCGCCCGGCCGCACCGCACCGGGCCGCCGCGCGGGCCGCGGACCGCGTCGCACTGCGGCGACGGCGACGAACCGCCGTTCGACGCGCCCACCGTCTACCTGGGCGAGCCCGGCGCGCTGCTGGCCTCGATGCCCGCCATGGTCGGCTTCCCGCCGGAGCGCTCGCTGGTGATCGTGGTGCTGCGCGCGCCGGGCGGCGGGCCGCCGGTGCCGCGGGGCACGGCCAGGGTGGACGCGGTGGTGCGGTTCGACCTGGAGACCGAGCGCGGGGCCGCGCTGCCCGCCGATGCCGTCGCCGAGTGCGTCGCCGATCTCCAGGGGCCGGGGCCGGTCGAGCAGATCGTCGCTGTCGTCGTCGACGAGCGCGGGCAGCCGGAGCGGGGGAGCGCGCTGGTCGCCGAACTGGCCGAGCACCTCGGCGCGGCCGGGCTCGTGCTCGGCGCCGCCTACTCGCTGCCCGGCTTCACCGCCGGCGCCCCGTGGCGGAACCTGCTCGATCCGGCCGCCGCCGGCACGCTCCCCGACCCGGCGGATTCCCCGGTCGCCTTCGGCCATGTGCTGTCCGGGCTGCCGCTGCGCGGCTCCCGCACCGAACTCACCGACATGGTGGCCGCCGCACCGGAGCTGGCGGCCGCCGTCGAGCGCGAACTCGAGGTCGTCGCGGCGGCGACCCGCGCCGACTACGCCGACGCCGTGCGCCGCGGCGCTCCGGTCGAATACAGCAGGCGCACCGCCGAATTCGTGCTGTGGCAGGTCTCGGTGCTGGAGTCCGGCGCGGAGCCGCAGCCGCGCGAGCTGGCCCGGATCGCGGTCGCGCTGCGCGACCGCCCGGTGCGCGACATCATGTTCGCCCTCGCGGCGGGCCCGCACGCGGGCGCCGCCGAGCGGCTCTGGCTGCTGCTCACCCGCGCGCTCACCGGCGCCGACCGGGCCGAGGCCGCCGCGCTGCTCGGCTACAGCGCCTACCTGCGCGGCGACGGCCCGTTCGCCGGCATCGCGCTCGATGTCGCGCTGGACGCGCTGCCCGGCCACCCGATGGCGGTGCTGCTGGAGACCTCGCTGCGCTCGGGGATGCGCCCGGCGCGGCTGCGCAGGCTGGTGCTGTGCGGATACGAGTCCGCCACCGATCTCGGCCTCGACCTGGGGCCGCGGCGATGACCGGTGGCGGAGTGCGTCAGGAGGTGGCGGAGGCCGGGGCCGAGTGCGCGCGCGAGCCGAGACCGCGCAGGAATTCCCAGGCGTCGGCGACGATCTCGTCGAGGTCGTTGTGCTCGGGCCGCCAGCCCAGCTCGCGGATGGCGCGCTCGCTCGCCGCCACGAGGGTGGCCGGGTCGCCCGCGCGCCGGGGCGCGTCGACCGCGGCGATCTCCAGCCCGGTCACCCGGCGCACGGCCGCGATCACCTCGCGCACCGAGAAGCCGGTGCCGCTGCCCAGGTTGTAGATCCGGTGCGTGCCCGGCTCCGAGCTGGTGAGCGCGAGCAGGTGCGCGTCGGCGAGATCACGGATGTGGATGTAGTCGCGGACAGCGGTGCCGTCCGGGGTCGGCCAGTCGGTGCCGTACACCGCGATCGACTCCCGGTGCCCGGCCGCGACCTGGAGCACGAGGGGGATGAGATGGGTTTCCACCACGCGGTTCTCGCCGAGGCCGCCGTAGGCGCCCGCCACGTTGAAGTACCGCAGGCTGGTGGCGGCCAGGCCGTGCGCCACCGCGTAGGAGGTGATGGCGTGGTCGATGGCGAGCTTCGAGGCGCCGTACGGGTTCGTCGGCCGGGCCGGGGCCTCCTCGGTGATCGGCACCTGCTCCGGCTCGCCGTACACCGCCGCCGTCGAGGAGAAGACGAGCCGCCCGGTTCCGCTGCGCCGCAGCGCCTCCAGCAGCGTCAGCGTCTTCACCACATTGCCGTGCCAGTACTTCTCCGGCTGCTGCACCGACTCGCCCACCAGCGACTGCGCCGCGAAGTGCAGCACGCCGTCGAAGTTCTCCGAGCCGATCAGCTCCACGCCCGCGGTGGCGATGTCGCCCTCCACGAAGCGGGCGCCGGCGGGCACGCCCTCGGCATTGCCGGTGGACAGATCGTCCACCACGACTACCTGGTGGCCGCGCTCCAGCAGGACCTGCGCGCAGACACCGCCGACGTAGCCCGCGCCACCCGTGACCAGAAGTTTCACGTATCAGACCAGTCTCACCTGGATGGCGTGCGCCATCTCGTCGGACAGTTCGAAGCCCTGATGGCCGGGCACCGTGATCAGCACCGAGCCGGGGCGGTTCTCCACGGAGACCCTCGCATCCGGCACCACACCGGCCTCGCGCAGGTTGCCGATGACGTCCGGGTCGGTCTGGATGTGCTCGGCCAGGCGGCGCACCACGACCGCGTGCACCTGGCCGGGCACCAGCTCGGAGAGCCGGATCAGATGCTCGTCGCCGGAGTGCACCGGAATCACGCCGAGCTCGTCCAGCCCGGGGATCGGGTTGCCGTACGGCGAGGTGGTCGGGTTGTTGAGCACCTCGACCAGCCTGCGCTCCACGTCCTCGCTCATGACGTGCTCCCAGCGACAGGCCTCGGCGTGCACGTTCTGCCAGTCCAGCCCGATGATGTCGACCAGCAGGCGCTCGGCGAGGCGGTGCTTGCGCATGACCGCGACCGCCATGCCGCGGCCCTTCTCGGTGAGTTCCAGATGCCGGTCGCCGGCCACCAGCAGCAGCCCGTCACGCTCCATCCGGGCCACCGTCTGGCTGACGGTGGGGCCGCTCTGTTCCAGCCGCTCCGCGATGCGGGCGCGCAGGGGTACGACGCCCTCTTCCTCCAGGTCGTAAATCGTACGGAGATACATCTCCGTCGTATCGACCAGATCCTTCACCAGTCACCCCTTCGTCAACACGAATTCTACCCGGGAACGGCCACGCCACTGGAAACGCACTCCTGTGTATTTCTACTGCATGTCAACGCTTCGCGGTGTTCCGTGCTTCCCGCTAGCGTTGCGAGCGTGGCCACTGAATCGATGGAGCCCTCCGCGACGGTCGTCTGGAGTGATCGATTCCTGGAGTACACCTGGACGCCGGAGCACCCGATGAAGCCGGCGCGGCTCGACCTCACCATGGCGCTGGCCCGGGAACTCGGGCTGCTCGCCGGGGTCGAGACGGTGCGCCCGGAGCCCGCCGGAATGCCGGAGCTGCTGCGGGTGCACACCCCGGAGTACATCGACGCGGTGCGACACGCCGTGCCGGAATCCGGGCCGCCGGGGAATCGTCCCGCGGCGCCGCTGTTCGGGCTCGGCTCGGACGACAATCCGATATTTCCCGGAATGCACGACGCCGCGTCGGTGATCGTCGGCGGCACGCTCGCGGCGGCCAGGGAGATCGCCGAGGGGCGCACCCGCAGGGCGGTGAGCATCGGCGGCGGAATGCACCACGCGATGGCGAACTCGGCGGCCGGTTTCTGTATCTACAACGACGCCGCGGTCGCCATTTCCTGGCTGCTCGACCACGGCTTCGACCGGATCGCCTACGTCGACGTGGACGTACACCACGGCGACGGGGTGCAGCGCGCCTTCTACGGTGACCCGCGGGTGCTGACCGTCTCCATCCACCAGCACCCGGCCACGCTGTGGCCGAGCACCGGCTGGCCGGACGAGGTCGGCGCCGGGCCCGCCGAGGGCACCGCGCTGAACCTGGCGCTGCTGCCGGGGACGAGGGACGCGGCCTGGCTGCGCGGCTTCCACGCCGTGGTGCCGGGCGCGCTGGCCGCCTTCCGGCCGCAGATCCTGATCAGCCAGTGCGGGGTGGACACGCACCGCGAGGATCCGCTGGCCGATCTGGAGCTCACCGTCGACGGGCAGACGGCGGCCTTCCTGGCCATGCGGGAACTCGCCGACCGGTACGCCGACGGCCGCTGGCTCGCGGTCGGCGGCGGCGGGTACGGGCTGGTCCGGGTGGTGCCCCGAGCCTGGACCCAGCTGCTCGCCACCGCGCTGGACCGGCCGCTGCCGCCGGAGACGCCGCTGCCGGAGGCGTGGCGGGAGCGGGCACGGGTAGTCGCGCCGCGGGTGGAGCCGCCCACGGTCATGGGGGAGGGCGGCGACACCGCGTACCAGCCGTGGGACGGGCCGGGAGGCGCCGTCGACACCGGCGACGCCGGAGCCGACCGGGCCCGCCGCGCCGTCGACACCGCGGTGCTCGCCACCCGCCGCGCCGCCTTCGGGCTGCTCGGCCTGGACCCGGAGGATCCCCGTGACTGAGCCGTACCCCGACGAGCCCGGCACGCCCGCGGTGCCGCCCCCGCCGCCGCAGCACTGGTTCGCCGACGTGCTCGCCTCGGACGGCGGCGTGGTGCGGGTGCGGCCGATCACCCCGGACGACGCGGAGCGGCTGCAGGAGTTCCACGGCAGGCTCTCCGAGCGCAGCCGGTACCTGCGCTACTTCGGCCCCTACCCGCGGATCTCGCCCAAGGATCTGTACCGCTCGACGCACGTGGACCACCGCGACCGGGTGGGGCTGGTCTGCGAGCTGGGTGAGGCGATCATCGCGGTCGGCCGGTACGAGCTGCTGGAGCGGGCGGGCGCGCGCGCCGCCGAGGTGGCCTTCGTGGTGGCCGACGAGCACCAGGGCCGCGGTCTCGGCTCGGTGCTGCTGGAGCATCTCGCCGGGGCGGCCGCGGAGAACGACATCGCCACCTTCGTCGCCGAGGTGCTGGCCGAGAACACCGTCATGGTCACGGTCTTCCGGGATGCGGGATATCAGGTGGAGCGGTCGCGGGACGGTTCGGTGCTGCACCTGGAGTTCGCCATCGACCCGACCGAGGCGCTGCTCTCGGTGCGCGACGCGCGGGAGCGCGCCTCCGAGGCGCGCAGCGTCGGCAACCTGCTCGCCCCGCGCTCGATCGCGGTGATCGGCGCGACGCCGGGCACCGGGCGGGTCGGCGGCGTGGTGCTCGCCAACCTGCTGGCCGGGGTGTTCCAGGGGCCGGTGTACCCGGTGAATCCGAATCGGCGCTCGGTGCGCGGCGTGCACGCCTACCCGACCGTGCGCGACATCCCGGACGAGGTCGACCTCGCGGTGGTCGCGGTGCCGGCCGCCGCCATCGACTCGGTGCTCGACGACTGCCTCGCCAAGCGGGTGAAGGGGCTGGTGGTGCTGACCGCCGGGTTCGGCGAGACCGGGGAGGACGGCGTCGCCGCCGAGCGGCACCTGGTGGCCGAGGCCCGCGGCCACGGCATGCGGGTGGTGGGGCCGAGCGCGCTCGGTATCGCCAATACCGACCCGGCGGTAGCGATGAACGCGACGCTGGCCCCGCTGCTGCCGCACCCCGGCCGGATCGGGTTCTTCTGCCAGTCCGGCCCGCTCGGCGTCGCCATCCTGGGCCAGGCCGCCGCGCGCAACCTCGGGCTCTCCACCTTCGTCTCCGCGGGCAACCGCGCCGACCTCTCCGGCAACGACCTGCTGCAGTACTGGGACACCGACCCCGGCACCGATGTGGTGCTGCTCTACCTGGAGAGCTTCGGCAACCCGCGCAAGTTCAACCGGATCGCGCGCCGGGTGGCCAGGCACAAGCCGATCGTCGCGGTGAGCAGCGGCAGGCTCGCGGCCCGCGCCACCCCCGAGGGCGACATGGACCGCTCCATCGTGCGGGACCTGTTCGGGCAGGCCGGGATCGTGCAGGTGGACACCATCTCCGAGCTCTTCGACTGCGCCGCGCTGCTCGCCTACCAGCCGCTGCCCGCCGGGCCACGGGTCGCCGTGGTCGGCAACAGCGCCGCGCTGAACTGGCTGGCGGTGGATGCCGCCAGGGGCGAGGGGCTGCGCGTGCAGCGCCCCGCCGAGCACCGCCGCACCCGGCCCCGGCGGCCCCGGCCCACCGAGCGCTGGGTGGACCACGAGGACCAGCAGGAGCCGGTGGACCTCGGCCCGCAGGCCACGCCGGGTGACTACTTCGACGCGGTGGTGGCGGCGCTGCGCAGCGCCGAGGTGGATGCGGTGATCGCGGTCTTCGCCCCGCCGGTGCCGCTGCCCATGGCCGGTTTCGCCGATGCCATCCGCTCGGCCGCCGCCGCGGTCCCGGAGGCGAAGAAACCGCTGCTCACCACCTTCATGGCCGAGGAGGGGCTGCCGAACCTGCTCGCGAACCGCGGCGACGGCGGCATCCCGGCGCTCGGCTCCATCCCCTCCTACCCGGATCCGGAGCGCGCGGCCAGGGCGCTGGCCCGGGTGCGGCGCTACGCGGACTGGCGCACCCGCCCGGTCTCGGCGGTGGTGCGCCCGCCCGGCATCGACGCCGAGCGGGCCGCGGAACTGCTGCGCGGCTGGCAGGCCGGGGCGCCGGAGGGGCGCTGGCTCACCGACCTGGAGGCGGTGCGGCTGCTCGGCTGCTACGGCATCGAGGTGGTGGAGTTCCGCGAGGTGCGCAGCGCGGACGAGGCGGTGGCGGCGGCCGAGGAGCTCGGCTACCCGGTGGCGGCCAAGGCGACCGGCGAGCTGTGGCGGCGGCGCGCCGACCTGAGCGGGGTGCGGCTGGATCTGTGGCGGCCGGAGGCGGTGCGCCAGGCCTACGCGGACCTGGTGCGGCTCTGCGGCGACCCGGTGCTGCACGTGCAGAAGATGGCGACCAAGGGGGTGGGGTGCGTGCTGCGGGTCACCGATGACCCGTCGTTCGGCTCGGTGCTGGAGTTCGGGCTCTCCGGGCTCATCATCGAGCTGCTCGGCGACCGCGCGTACCGGGCGTTGCCGCTCACCGAGGACGAGGCGGCCGCGCTCATCGACGCGCCGCGGGCCGCGCCGCTGCTCTCCGGCACGCCGGCCAGCCCGCGGGTGGACAAGGCGGCGCTGGTCGAGCTGGCGCAGCGCATCTCGGCGCTCTTCGACGACCTGCCGGAGCTGCGCGAGATCTCCTTCGATCCGGTGCTGGCCGCGCCGCGGGCGGCGTCGATCCTGTACGCCAGGGCGCGCTTCGGCCCGGAGCCGAGCCGGTTCGATATCGGCCCGCGCCGGTTGGCCTGACCGGACGGGGTACGGAGCGAACATCCGGCATCGCGGTGTCCATCGGATGATCGACATCGGAAAACGCTCCGCGCCGGGCGATCTTGCCGGACAATCTTCGTCGCACGGGTCAGGGGTTAACAACCAGCCCGGGTGCGGCGATCTTGTCGCGATCACTGCGTCTGACCGGAGAGGGAACCCCGATGACCACTATGAAGACCGACCCGTCTGTTCGTACCGCCCCGCGTACGCGCGGGCGGACGGCCCGGCTCGCCGGCGCCGCCACCCTGTTCGTGCTGGGGTGTGCGCTCTCGGCCTGTTCGGTGTCGATCGGCGGCGATCCGAAGATCGACGAGGCCGACCTGGAGAAGTCGGTGTCGCAGACGCTGGCCGAGGAGGTCGGGCAGACCCCGGATTCCATCGACTGCCCGGGCGATCTGAAAGGCAGCGTCGGCACCACCATGCGCTGCACGCTGACCGCGGGCGGCGACACCCTCGGCCTGACCGTCACGGTCACCAGCGTCGAGGGCGACACGGTGAACTACGACGTGCAGGTCGACCAGTAGTAACCGGCCCCGGAGGGCACGCTGGGCCGATCGGAGGGATCGGCCCAGAACGTCGGTGTGCGGTGCGGGATCAGCTGGCGTAGGCGCGGAGCCGGTCGGCCCGCTCGCCCTTGCGCAGCTTGGTCATGACCTCGCGCTCGATCTGGCGCACCCGCTCGCGGGAGAGCCCGAAGAGCTTGCCGATCTGGTCGAGGGTGCGCGGCTGGCCGTCGTCCAGGCCGAAGCGCAGCCGGATGACCTGCTGCTCGCGCTCGTCCAGGGTGGCGAGCACGCTGCGCACGTCGTGGTGCAGCAGCCCGGCGATCACCGCCGACTCGGCCGAGGTGGCCTCGGAATCCTCGATGAAGTCACCGAGCGGGGCCTCCTCGTCGTTGCCGACGGGCATGTCCAGGCTCACCGGGTCGCGGCTGTGGTCGAGCAGGTCGGCGATCTTCTCCACCGGGATGCCGGACTCGGTGGCGAGCTCGGCGTCGGTGGCCTCGCGGCCCAGCTGCTGGTGCAGCTCGCGCTTGATCCTGGCCAGCTTGTTGACCTGCTCCACGAGGTGCACGGGGAGCCGGATGGTGCGGCTCTGGTCGGCCATGCCGCGGGTGATGGCCTGCCGGATCCACCAGGTGGCGTAGGTCGAGAACTTGAAGCCCTTGGCGTAGTCGAACTTCTCCATCGCGCGGATCAGCCCGAGGTTGCCCTCCTGGATGAGGTCGAGCAGCGGCATGCCGCGGCCGGTGTAGCGCTTGGCGAGGGAGACCACCAGGCGCAGGTTGGCTTCGAGCAGGTGCGAGCGGGCCGCCTGGCCCTCGCGGACGACGACCGCCAGGTCACGCTTGCGCGTGGCGGAGAGCCGCTTGCCGGTCTCCAGCAGGTTCTGCGCGTACAGACCCGCCTCGATGCGCTTCGCCAGCTCCACCTCGTCGGCCGCCGTGAGCAGCGCCGTCCGGCCGATTCCGTTCAGGTACACACGGACCAGGTCGGCGGCCGGGCTCTGGGCGTCGATATCGGCATCGCTGGGGCGCACACGAGTCGTGGCGGGGCTTGTCATGACTTGCCTCCTGTCGGTGGTGTCTCACTCGGATCAACGGAACCGACAGTGAGAAAGTTCCCGGGGACCGCCCGGGTAAACAGGCCCTGGCCTGCGCTTTCCATCACCTTCGGCTGAGAAGTTCCTGAGAAGGGCCCGCCGCCGCGAACGCCTGTGCGTGGCTACGCGGGCACCACCAAGCCGTGCCGGACCAGCCCGGTCACCAGGGTCAGCACCGCGTTCGCGAACTCGGGCGTGGTCTCGCCGGGGCCGTGCGCGAGGGCGAGCAATTCCGTCAGCTCGGACAACGCCAGGCCGTCCGGGCGCATTCCCGCGAGCAGGGCGATCCCCGCCTCGTCCAGCTCGTGCTGCCAGCGCGGCCCTTCACCCCGGTGCACGCGCGCGACCAGCGGTTCCCAGCCCTCGGGGCCGGGGAGGGCGACGCGTTCCAGCGCGGTGGCGTCAGGGACACGGAAGCGCGCGTTCCAGGCCACCGCGGGGTCCGCGGCGACGGCGCGCAGCCAGGCCGAGCGCTCGAAGTAGGCGGTGGCCTCCGGGCCGAGCGGGTCGTCGAAGCCGTGCGTGAGGTCCTCGGCCAGCAACTCGGTCGGGCCGTCGATGGCGCGCAGGTAGACGAAGCCGAAGCCGATCCCGGTGACGCCCTCGGCCTCGAAGACGTCCAGCCAGCTCTCCGCGCGGCGCTGCGCCGCAGGCTCGCGCGGGTCGAGCCCGGCATCGCGCAGCCAGGTGCCGACGTAGAGCGCGGGGTCGGCGACGTCGCGCTGCACCACCCAGGCGTCGATACCGTGCGTGGGCAGCCAGGAGGCCACCCTGGCCCGCCAGTCCTCGTCCGCGCGGTGCACCCAGGCGGCGAGCAGCGCCGCGGTGCCGCCGGGCGCGAGCAGCTCCGGCGCGGTGGAGATCACCAGCTCGCTGGCGCCGTCCAGGGCCAGCCCGGAGTCGCGGTAGGTGTGCTCGACCCGGGCGGGCCCGACCACGAAGGGCGGGTTGGCCACGATCCGGTCGAAGCGCCGCCCGGCCACCGGCTCGAACCAGGAGCCGGCGAGCAGCTCGACCTCGAGGCCGTTCAGCGCGCAGGTGGCGGCGGCCAGCGCGAGCGCGCGCGGGTTGACGTCGGTGGCGGTGACGGCGGCGGCGTAGGAGGCGGCGTGCACGGCCTGCACGCCGCAGCCGGTGCCGAGGTCGAGCACGGTGCCGGTCGGGTCGACGGGGGTGGCGCGGAGCAGCGAGAGCGAGGCGTGGCCGACGCCGAGCACGTGCTCCGCGGTGAGGGCGCGGCGGCGCATGGAGTCGTCCAGGTCGGAGATGATCCAGCGGGTGCCCGCCCCGGCGTCCAGCGGGCGCAGGTCGAGCGCGGCGCGCACGGCGTCGCCGTCCCGCTCG
This sequence comes from Nocardia sp. NPDC050697, assembly GCF_040654395.1. NCBI lineage: Bacteria > Bacillati > Actinomycetota > Actinomycetes > Mycobacteriales > Nocardiaceae > Nocardia > Nocardia sp. NPDC050697. The sequence continues at coordinate 93,720 of NZ_JBFAHY010000009.1, read as the reverse complement.
AGCAGCCCGGCGGCGACGGCGTCGGCGAGCTCGACCGGGGCCAGCGCGGTGGCCGCCGCGGGAGCGGGCACGTCGTCGTGCAGCAGGAAGAGCGCGATCAGCGTGCCGAGGTCGCCCGCGGCGCGGGCGGCGCGGCGCACCGGGACCGGCTCGGAGCGGCTCAGCGCGGCGTGCGCGTCGGCCCCGAGCACCGCGAGCAGGGTGTCGGCGTCGTAGCCGGCCCGCTCGAGCGCGGTGCGCAGGCCGGGGCAGAGCGCGACCAGCGGGGTGTCGGTGCGAACGGCGAGGGAGTCAGGGGCGTCGGGCACGCCGCTACTCTGCCATCGCCGGTGCTCAGACTCCGTTCGGGTCGCGGGCGGTGAGGCAGTAGGGGTGGCCGTCGGGGTCGGCCATCACGATCCAGTGCTCGAAGCGCTCGACCACCCGGGCGCCGAGCCCGGTGTGGTACTCGGCGGCGGCCGCCGGGTCGGAGGTGGCGAAGTCGAGGTGCGCGCTCGCGGGCCGGTCCTCGTCCAGCCGCTGCAGCAGCAGGTCGTAGCCGAGCCCGGGCCTGCCGCGCAGCAGCGCGAACTCGGGGCGGCGGCCGACCCGGTAGGGCAGCCCGGTGAGCCTGCGCCAGAACTCGGTCTCGCGCTCGATATCGCTCGCCCCGATATCCAGGCAGACCTGGTCCAGCCGGGTGCTGACACCGTCCGGGCCCGGCACCGCGGGGCGCTCGCCCGGCTCGGCGCGGCCGTCGGGGGTGAGGCAGAAGGTGAGCCCGGCGGGGGAGCGGAAGACGGCGTAGTCCGGGTGGTCGAGCACCAGCTCGGCGCCGAGCCGGGTGGCGGTCTCGCGCCCGCCCGGCACATCGGCGACGTCCAGGTCGAGGTGCACGCGGCCGCCCTCCGGTACCGCCTGCATCTTCACGGTGCCGGGGCCGGAGGCGGGCTCCAGCGTCACGAACTCGGAGACCGCGCCCCGCTTCGCCGACACTGTGGTGCCGGTGACCGTCGCCCAGAACCGGGCCGATTCGTCGAACCCGTCGACCGGACGGTCGAGAAAAGCCCAGACCCACTGGATCATTCGCCGCTCCTCGCCTCGATTCGCTCCGACGATAGAGCGGCGGCGCAGCCGCTGTCGAGCCTGGCAGGATCTCAGCGGAACCTGGCAGAACTGCCACTCGCGGGGGCGCCCCGGCTCCGGCAGGATCTGCCGGTGACCTCACTGCGTACCGCCCGCCGCCCGGATGCCGCGGGCCGGTGGCCGCACCCCGCGTGGACGGTGGCCGCCGTCGGTTTCGTCGCGCTGATCGGCGCGGCCGCCTTCCGCTCGGTGCCCGGCGTGCTGCTGGATCCGCTGCACGACGAGTTCGGCTGGTCGCACGGAACCATCGGGACCGCGGTCTCGCTGAACCTGCTGCTCTACGGGCTGATCTCGCCGTTCGCGGCGGCGCTCATGGACCGCTTCGGCATTCGGCTGGTGGTCGCCTGCGCGCTGGCGCTGGTGGCGCTCGGCAGCGGGTTCACGGTGTTCCTGACCCAGCCGTGGCAGCTGGTGGCGACCTGGGGGTTGCTGGTCGGGGTCGGGGTGGGCTCGATGTCCATGCCGTTCGTCGCGACCATCACCTCGCGCTGGTTCGTCCGGCATCGAGGGCTGGTCACCGGGGTGCTCACCGCCGCCGGCGCGACCGGGCAGCTGGTCTTCCTGCCGCTCATCGCCGGGCTGGCCGACCGGCACGGCTGGCGGCTGCCCGCGCTGGTGGTGGCCGCCGTCGCGCTGGCCGTCGTCCCGCTGGTGCTGCTCTTCGTGCGGGACTACCCGAGCGATGTCGGGCGGCTCGCCTACGGCGCCCCCGAGGGCAGCACGGCGGGCACCAGGGTGGCGGTCGCGGGCGGCGCGCTGCGGGCGCTCACGGTGCTGCGGCGGGCGGTGCGGACGCCCGGCTTCTGGCTGCTCGCCGGTGGCTTCGCCATCTGCGGCGCCTCGACCAATGGGCTGGTCGGCACGCACTTCGTCACCGCGGCGCACGACCACGGCATGCCGGTGACCACCGCGGCCGGGCTGCTCGCGCTGGTCGGGGTATTCGACGTGGTCGGCACGATCTGCTCCGGCTGGCTCACCGACCTGGTGGATCCGCGGCTGCTGCTGGTGGGGTACTACAGCCTGCGCGGGCTCTCGCTGCTGATCCTGCCGCACCTCTTCGCGCCGCGGACCGAGCCGAGCATGTGGGTCTTCGTGATCTTCTACGGGCTGGACTGGATCGCCACCGTGCCGCCGACGGTCGCGCTCTGCCGGGAGATCTTCGGCGCCGACGGGCCGGTGGCCTTCGGCTGGGTCTTCGCCTCGCACCAGGTCGGCGCGGCGGTCGCGGCCACCGGTGCGGGGGTGGTCCGTGACCTGCAGGGCGGCTACACGCTGGCCTGGTACCTGGCGGGCGGGCTGTGCGGGCTGGCCGCGGTGCTGTCGATCTTCATCGCGCGTCCGGCCGCGCCGTCACTCGACGGCGCGGTGCGGCCGTGATTCCAGCGCGGGGCGCGGGCGATCCCAGCGGCTCGGCTCGTCCTTGGTGCGCGGCGGGCGGTCGTTGGCGATGAGCACCGCGATCCAGGGCAGCGGGATGGAGACCGCGATGATCAGCAGCGAGATCAGCGCATTGCTCCACAGCGAGTAGGCCAGCGCGGCGCCGAGCAGGCACGGGATCCGGAACGCCATGATCACGGTGTACCGCCGCACCCGCGCCCGGTGCTGGTCCTCCAGCGAGGGCGCGGCCTCGGTGATCAGCACCGGGTGGTCCGCGCCCGCGGTGAAGAAGCCGCGCGATCGTTTCTTCTCGGATCCCGCGTCGGCGTCGGTGGCGGGCTGCCGGGGGTGGCGCTCGTCGGCGTCTCGGGGGTCGCCGTGCTGGTGCATGTGTTCGAGTGTTCCACCGTTCGGCGCCGAGCGCATCGGCCGGGGGTGGCGGATGTGCGGCATCATGGAGGGCGTGAGTACTGACACCCTGGTGCGGCCGGACACCACCACCGACGAGACGACCGCCGACGACACCCCCAAGTTCTTCCACTACGTGAAGAAGAACAAGATCGCCGAGAGCGCGGTGATGGGCACGCACGTGGTCGCGCTGTGCGGTGAGGTGTTCCCGGTGACGCGCTCCGCCAAGCCCGGCTCGCCGGTCTGCCCGGACTGCAAGAAGGTCTACGAGCAGCTGCGCAAGGGCGACTGAGCCCTTCGGTCCCGCGGCCGGTGCGATCAGGCGCCGGTCGGTTCGGCGTGCCCGGGTGCGATCTCCGCAGGCCGCTCGCCCCCGTTCGGGCCTGCGGGCGGGAGCGCCGCCGCATCGTCCTGCCGCGTCGGGGCTGTCGCCTCGCCCTGCCGCGCGGATGACACCTCGTCCGGTGGCGCGGGCGATGCCGCCTCCGGCTGCGCGGACGATGCCGCCTCCGGCTGCGCGGACGATGCCGCCTCCGGCTGCGCCGAAAGTGCCTCGCCCCGCCGCGTCGGCTGCGCCGCGTCCGCCCGCGCGGATGATGCCTCGTTCGGCGGCGGGTCCGACTTCGCGGGCCGGCCCTGCGTCGTGCCATCGCCGCGCCGTCCGGGCTTCGGGGCGCCGGTGCGCTCGACGGGACGCGGGCGCTGCACGATGGAATCCCCGAGCACCCGGTGCGCCAGCCACTCCTTGGTCCGGTCCAGCCGCGACCCGCGCGCGGGCCACAGCTCCTGCACGGCCGCGTTGAACTCGGCGCCGAGGATCACCGCGAAGCCGAGGAAGAACGTGAAGAGCAGGAACGCGATCGGCGTCGCGAGTGCGCCGTAGCTCACCCCCGAGGCGGTGATCCAGGCCAGGTACCGGCGCAGGATCTCGCTCGCCGCCATGAAGAAGACACCGGCCACCAGGGCGCCGCCGAGGAGCCGCAGCCAGGGCAGCGAGCGGTGCAGCGCCAGCTTGTAGAGCGTGGTCAGCCCGATGATCAGCAGCAGCCCGACGCCCGGGTAGTAGAAGCCGTCGAGCAGCCGCAGCCCCGGCTCGCGCCAGCCGTCCGGCAGCGCCCGCCCGATGATCACCGGGCCCAGCGCCACCAGCGGCAGGATGAAGACCGCCGCCACCAGGAACAGCAGGTAGAGCAGCAGCGCGAAGATCCGCTGCCAGACCGGGTGCCTTGCCTCGTGCTGGTCGTGCGCCTCCACGATGGCGTCGACGAAGGTCGCCATCGCCGACGACCCGGCCCAGAGCGAGAGCACGAAGCCGAAGGACACCACCGCGCCGCGGCCGCGGCCGAGCACGTCCTGCACCGTCGGCTCGATCAGCTCCTCCACCACCGCCGGGCTGAACAGGTCCCGGCTGAAGGCGATGATCTTGCCCTCCACGATCTCCACCGTGTCCGGGCCGAACCAGCCGCCGACGTAGCCGAGGCTGCCGAGCACCCCGAGCAGCAGCGGGGCCAGCGAGAGCGTCTGCCAGAAGGCCGCCGCCGCCGACTTGGCGAAGATCGACCCGTCCCAGCTCTTGACCGCGGTGCGCACGATCAGCCGCAGCGCCTGCTTCCCGGCGTGCCGCAGCCGCGCGCGCAGCGGCCCGGCGCCCGCGCGGGGCTGCTGCCCGGTTGCCGAGGGTGCGCCGGAGCCGGCGGGCGGGGTGTCGGTCATGGTCCTTACAGCATTACTCACCGGTCGCTCGCGCACCGGACCGGCGCGGCATCCGGGCGAGGAATCCGGGGTGCGGCCGGCGGCTGTGACGGATATCGCCCGCCGTCGCGTCGGTTTGGCGACACGCCGCGAGCGGCCGTTAGGGTCTACGACGTGACCTTGTCAGGTGGTGCCGCGACAACGGCCGGAGCGACGGCGTCCGGGGCACCGGGCGGGGCGGGCGCGCTCCGGGCCTGGCAGCGGCGCGCGCTGACCAAGTACTTGGCGGGCAAGCCGCGCGATTTCCTCGCGGTGGCGACGCCGGGTGCGGGCAAGACCACCTTCGCGCTGCGGGTGGCGGCCGAGCTGCTCGCCGACCGTACCGTCGACCAGATCACCGTGGTCGCGCCGACCGAGCACCTCAAGCACCAATGGGCGCAGGCCGCGGCCCGCTCCGGGATCGCGCTGGACTCGCGCTTCTCCAACACCACCGGCGGCACCTCCGGCGACTACCACGGCGTCGTGGTGACCTACGCCCAGGTGGCCGCGCACCCGTTCAAGCACCGGGTGCGCACCGAGAACAAGCGCACGCTGGTGATCCTGGACGAGGTGCACCACGCCGGCGACGCCAAGAGCTGGGGCGAGGCGGTCGCCGAGGCGTTCGGCGACGCCACCCGCAGGCTGGCGCTCACCGGCACCCCGTTCCGCAGCGACGACAGCAAGATCCCGTTCATCGTCTACGAGCCGGACGAGTCGGGCTTCGACCGCTCCCGCGCCGACCACTCCTACGGCTACGCCGACGCGCTGGCCGACGGCGTCGTGCGCCCGGTGGTCTTCCTGGCCTACAGCGGCGAGGCGCACTGGCGGGACAGCGCGGGCGAGGAGTACAGCGCCCGGCTCGGCGAGCCGCTGAACGCCGAGCACACCGCGCGCGCCTGGCGCACCGCGCTGGACCCGGCGGGCGACTGGATGTCCAAGGTGCTGCAGGCCGCCGACACCAGGCTGCGCCAGCTGCGCGCCTCCGGCATGCCGGACGCGGGCGGGCTGGTGATCGCCACCGACCAGGAGCGCGCCCGCGACTACGCCGAGCTGCTGGAGCACATCTCCGGCCGCAGGCCCGCGCTGGTGCTCTCCGACGACCCGACCTCCTCGGCCCGGATCGGCAGCTTCGCCGCCAGCGACGAGCCGTGGATGGTGGCGGTGCGCATGGTCTCCGAGGGCGTCGACGTGCCCCGGCTCGCGGTCGGCGTCTACGCCACCAGCGCCTCCACCCCGCTGTACTTCGCGCAGGCCATCGGGCGCTTCGTGCGCGCCAGGCAGCCGGGCGAGACGGCCAGCGTCTTCCTGCCATCGGTGCCGGTGCTGCTCGATCTCGCCGCCCAGCTCGAGCTGCAGCGCGACCACGTCATCGGCAAGCCGCACCGGCAGGCCGAAGGGCTCGAGGACGCGCTGCTGGAGCAGGCCAACAAGCAGCAGGACGAGCCCGGCGAGGAGGAGAAGCCGTTCGTCGCGCTGGCCGCCGACGCGGAGCTGGACCAGGTGATCTACGACGGCTCCTCGTTCGGCACCGCCACCTTCACCGGCAGCGCGGAGGAGGCCGACTACCTCGGCATCCCCGGGCTGCTCGACGCCGAGCAGATGCGCGCGCTGCTGCGCGAGCGGCAGTCCAAGCAGGTGGCCGAGCGCTCCGCCGCCGCCCCCGCGATCCCCGAGCCCGCGCCGCAGGCCGCCGCGGCCGCCGACCGGGTCGCCACCGCGGGCGCGCTCGGCGAGCTGCGCCGCGAGCTCAACAGCCTGGTCGCCATGCACCACCACCGCACCGGCAAGCCGCACGGGGTGATCCACGGCGAGCTGCGCCGCGAATGCGGAGGCCCGCCCACCGCGCTGGCCAGCGCCGATCAGCTGCACGAGCGGATCGCGGCGCTGCGCCGCCGGTGACGTCGCGCGCCGGGCCCGCGGGAGACTGCCGGTACCCGGCGGGTGGCACGGCGGAGCGGTGGCGCGGCTGCGCGGTGGTCCGGTCGCCCGGTCGCGGTGACTCGGGGCTCGGGGCGCGGTGGCGCGGGGCCCGCCACGCCCCGAGGGTTTGGACCGCCGAGCCGGTGCGTCACCGGCCGGGGCGAATTCCTGCGGCGGCTCACCGCGGGGTGTCGAACCAGCCCGCGGCATCCATGGCGTCCAAGGGAATCCAGCGGCGCGGGGCCGCGTCGGGGGCGTCGGGCGCGGCGCCCGCGGGGTCGAGCAGCCCGCCGAGGCGCAGGGCGAGCGCCGGCTCGGCATCGACCTGCCGCGCCACCTCGTAACAGAGCGCGAGCAGGTGCACGCAGCGCTCGCGCCGCGCGGAGCAGGAGCAGTCGGTGGCGGCGAGCACCGGCGCCGGGTCGATCCCGGCCGCGCGCAGCGCCGCGTGAGCGTCGTCGCCGAGCAGCGCCGGGTCGGGGACCAGCCCGGCCACCGCCGCCACCGCGGCCGGGCCGGGCGCCGCGACCTCGAGGTGCGTCACCGACGCCTGTCCGCCGCGCTGGATGGTCGCCCGCACCGACCTGCCCTCGATCACCGTGCGCACCCCGCTGTTGCGGGCGATGCTGCGGGCGCGCGGCAGCAGCGGCTCCGGGCGGGTGCTGCGCAGCGGCTCGGCGAGCCGCACCCAGTCCATGCCCCATCGGGTGTAGCCGAACTCGTTCTCCGGCATCAGATCTCACCCCGCGAGCGGCGCAGGATCTCCATCAGCCCGGCGTCGTCCAGCCGGGCCAGCGCCGCGATCCCGGCGCTGTCGCCGAGGTCGGTGAGCGCGGCCTTGCGGTCGTGCAGCCGGGCGATGTGCTCCTCCACCGTGGTCGCGGTGGTGAGCGTGGTGACGGTGACGGTGCGGGTCTGCCCGATCCGGTGCACCCGGTCGGTGGCCTGCGCCTCGACCGCCGGGTTCCACCAGCGGTCCACGTGGATGACGTCGGCGGCGCGGGTCAGGGTGAGCCCGGTGCCCGCCGCGCGCAGGCTCAGCACCAGCACCGGCGGGCCGTCGGGCTGCTGGAAACCGCGGACGATCTCGGCCCGCGCGGCGCGGTCGAGGCCGCCGTGCAGGAAGGGGACGGTGAGCCCGAAGGTCTCCGCGAAGTGCCGGACCAGCAGCTCGCCCGCGCCTCGGTACTGGGTGAAGAGCAGGGTCGGGGCGGCGTTGGCGAGGTTGGCGGCGACGATGTCGGTGCAGAGGTCGATCTTGCCGGAGCGGCCGGCGATCTCGGTCAGGTCGCCGGTCAGCAGCCCCGGATGGTCGCAGACCTGCTTCAGCGCGGTGAGCGCCGCCAGCACCCGGCCGTGCCGCTGCAGCCCGGTGCCGAAGCCGGTGTCCTCGGCCTCGTCCAGCACCCGGTCGTAGAGCGCGGCCTGCTCGGCGGTGAGGTCGCAGAGCAGGTCGGTGTGGATCTTGGCGGGCAGCCCGGCGGCCACCTGGGATTTGCGCCTGGCCAGCAGCACCGGCTCCAGCGCGTCCCGCAGCCGGGCCGCCGCGCCGGTGTCGCCCTCGGCGATGGGCCGGGCGAAGCGGCGCCGGAACTGGCTGCGGTGCGTGAAGAGCCGCGGCGCCACCAGGTGCAGCAGCGCCCAGAGCTCGTCCAGGTCGTTCTCCACCGGGGTGCCGGTGAGCGCGACCCGGGCGGCGGCGTCCAGCCCGCGGGCCGCCACCGCGACCTGGGTGCGCGGGTTCTTGAGCGCCTGCGCCTCGTCGAAGACGACTGTCTCCCAGTGGAATCCGGCCAGCGCGCGGTGGTGCAGCCGCAGCGTCGGGTAGCCGGTGACCAGTACCGTGCCCGGCTCGGCCGCCGGTGCGCCGCCGCGCCACGCCCGCGCCGTCAGCTCCGGGGCGAAGCGGGTGATCTCGTGAATCCAGTTGCCCACCAGCGAGGTCGGCGCCACCACCAGGTTCGGCCCGGACGCCCGGTCGGCCAGGAAGCCGATGGCCTGCACGGTCTTGCCGAGCCCCATCTCGTCCGCGAGTACCGCGCCGCCGTGCGCGGCGACCGTCTCGTGCAGCCAGCCGATGCCGCGCGCCTGGTAGGGCCGCAGCTCGGCGCGCACCCTGCCCGCCAGCCGCTCGGCGAGCGCCCCGGTCGCCCTGGCGACGCCCAGCGCGCGCTCCGGGGCGAGCACCGCGGTGCCGGTGGCGTTCGGCACGGCGTGCGCCGCGGGCGGCAGCGCGGGCGCGGCGGCCGGATCGGCGAGCGCGGCGGCCCAGGCCGCGTGCGACGGCGCGCCGGTGCGCGGGTCGGAGGTGAACTCGGCCGGGGTGAGCAGCGCGCACGCCACCTCGGTGACCGCGAGCCCGTCCGGGCCGGGCAGCACCAGCGGCAGCGTCTCCCGTTCCCCCGGCCCCGGCGGCGCCGCGCCGGGGCCGCCGGACCAGGTCCAGAGCGCGACGAGGTGACGGTCCGGGAGGTAGGTGGCCTGCAGTGTGGACAGGGCGGGGCCCCTTTCGAAGAACAGCGTAAGGTGTACGGGAAACCGACAACGTACACCGTACGGGATTTGTTCCCGGGAGGGGGAGCCGTGCCCGAGCCGACCGCCGACGAGCGCGCCGAGCGGCTCATAGCCCTGCTCTGGCGGCGGCACCTGCCACCGCGGCCGCCCACCCGCGGCCCCGGCCGCACGGTGAACGTGGACGCCGTGCTCGCCGCCGCCGTGGCGCTGGCCGACCGGGACGGCCTGGCCGGGGTCTCCATCCGCGCGGTCGCCACCGAGCTCGGCCTGCGGCCCATGAGCCTCTACACCTACGTGCCGGGCAAGGACGAGCTCATCGCTGCCATGGTGGACGAGCTGGCGGCCGCGGACGGCCCCCTGCCGGGCGGCGCCCCGCGGGAACGGCTGGCGGCGGTGGCCCGGCAGGTGCGGGCCGAGCTGCTCGCGCACCCGTGGCTGCTGGAGGTCTCGCCGTGGCGGCTGGTGCTCGGACCCGGCCGGTTGCGCCGCTACGACCGGCAGCTGGCCGCGCTGACCGGGCTGGGCCTGGACGATGTCGTGATGGATCGCGCGGTCAGGGTCCTGACCGAGTTCGCCACCGGCAATGCCGGGACCGCGGTGGCCGCCCGCCGGGCGGGGGACGACGCGGCCTGGTGGGCGGCGCACGGCCCGCTGCTGGCCGCGGTGCTGCCGGAGCGCGAGTTCCCGACGGCGGCGCGGGTCGGGGCGGCGGTGGGCGAGCGGTACCAGGCGCCGGGCGACCCGGAGGGCGACTTCGAGTACGGCCTCGGCGTGCTGATCGATGGAATCCTGCTGAGCGGAAAGCCGGGAAACTGACCCGGGAACCGAAACAGCGGGCGATCCGATCGGATCGCCCGCTGTCGCGGATTCTGTTGTTCGATGCTGTTGTGTCGGACGCGAGGACGGGGGTCTACAGAGCGGGAGCGGAATCCGTGTCGATCACGGCTTCGAGCTCACGCAGGCGCTCCATGTGTTCGTTCGCGTGGTGCTGGCAGAAGAGCAACTCTCCACCCGCGGGCAGAACGGCACGCACTCGGGCAGCCGCCCCGCACCGGTCGCAGCGGTCGACCGCGGTCAGTGGGGTGCTGGTCAGGGTTCCTGGCATGACTCCTCCGTCCTGGCTTCCGGCACACAGTCCGTTCACCTGGTGTCGGGCCCGTGGTCACTCCGCGGGCTCACATCCGCTACTTCCCAGCAGGGGTATGACTACTCTGACAGACGTTCGGGGCCCGGGATTTGTTCCCGGTGAGTATCCGATGTGTTTTCGATAACACGACCTGGGCTTTCCGCCGTGGGCGAACATCCCTGCTCCGCGTCGAAAGCACGTGAATCCCGTACTCGAACAGTCCGATCCAGTTGTCTATCGGGAGACTACCCGTGACCTATGACACTCACACCCTGGTTCACATCTGCACGCTGGCGGAATGGCTGGAAGCGCGGCGCTCGGGGGAGCTCCGTCCGGCCTCGCTGGAGGTGGCCGGGTTCGTGCACCTGTCGACCCCGCAGCAGGCGCACCTGCCCGCCAACCGATTGTTCACCGGCCGACGGGATCTCGTCCTGCTCCGGATCGACCCGGCCCGGCTCGGCGCCCCGGTGAAGTGGGAGCCCGGGGTACCCACGGATCCGGAGTCCATGCTCTTCCCGCACCTCTACGGCCCGCTGCCCGCGGGCGCGGTCACCGCCATCGACGAGTACCGGCCGGACGCGGCGGGGGTCTTCGCCCCGCTGGCCCGCTAGGGGGCGCCGCGCGCGACGATCGCGGCCTGCACCCGGGAGCGCACCCCGAGCTTGGTCAGCACCCGGGAGACGTGCGTCTTCACCGTGGTCTCGCCGATGAACAGCCGGCCCGCGATCTGCGCGTTCGACAGCCCCTCGCCGAGGCAGGCGAGGACATCGCGCTCCCGCTCGGTGAGGTCGGCCAGCCCGGGTGGCCCGGCCGGGGCCGCGCCGCCGCGCGCGGCCGCCGCCATGACGCTGCGGGTGACCTCGGGGGCGAGTACCCCGTCCCCGGCCGCCACCGCGCGCACCGCCTGCACCAGCGCCGCGCCGGAGACCGACTTCAGCACGAACCCGGCCGCCCCCGCGCGCAGTGCGCCGAAGACGTAGTCGTCCAGGTCGAAGGTGGTCAGCACGAGCACCCGGGCGCTGCCGTCGGCGGTGATCCGCTCGGTGGCGCCGATCCCGTCGGTGCCCGGCATCCGGATGTCCATGAGCACCACGTCCGGGCGCAGCGCGCGAGCCTGGGCCACCGCGACCTCGCCGTCCGCGGCCTCGCCGACCACCTCCAGGTCCGGCTCGGCATCCAGGATCATCCGCAGCCCGGCTCGGATCGCGCCGTGGTCGTCGGCGATCAGCAGCCGTGTCGCCATATGCTCACCTTCCGCTTCCCGGCACCGCGGGTGCCGTCTCGACGGTGCGCAGCGGCAGCTCGGCGCGCACCTCCCAGCCGCGGGCGCCGGGCCCGGCGCCGAAGCTGCCGCCGAGCGCGGTGGCGCGCTCGCGCATATTGAGCAGGCCGCGCGGGGTGGTCCCGGCGGGTTCCGGGACGGCGCGCGGCAGCGGGTTGCGGACCAGCAGCCGCAGCGCCGCCGGATCGGCGTCCAGCTCGATCCGCACCGGCTCCGCGGCGGCGTGCTTCATGGCGTTGGTCAGCGCCTCCTGCGCGATGCGGAAGGCGGCCTGGTCCACCGCGGCGGGCAGCGCGGCCGCCCCGCGGCGGTCGTCGAGGGTGACCGCGAGCCCGGCGGCGCGGGCGGTGTCCACCAGCCGGGGCAGCTGGCCGAGGCCGCCGGGGGCGGCCCGGTCGTCGGCGCCGCCGTCCTCCCGGCCGAGCAGCCCGATCATGGTGCGCATCTCCGCCAGCGCGCCGACGCTGTGCTCCCGGATCGAGCCGACGATGCCCGCCAGCGCCGGGTCGGCCGGGCCCCTGGCCAGCATGCCGAGCGCCGCCTCGGACTGGATGGCGATGGCGGAGAGCTGCCCGGCGATCACGTCGTGCAGGTCGCGGGCCATGGTGCGGCGCTCGTCGGCCACGGCGGCGGCGCGGTCCAGCTCCGCCACCCGGTGCTGCGCCGCCGCCCTGGCCCGCGCGGCGTCCGCGATCTCCTGGTGCTGGCGCACCGAGGAACCCCACCAGACCGGTGTCGCGACGAAGGCGAAGGCGATGGTGGCCGCGACCGCCGTGGGGCGCAGCTCCCCGCTCACCGCAGCGGTCACCGTGATGAGCAGCAGCGCCAGCCCGCCGAAGACCACGATGACGCCCCAGGCCCGCTCCCGCCGCGCGTACAGCACCGCCGCGTAGATCAGATCCGAGTAGATGAGCCAGACCGGGATGGTCGGGCCGAGCGCGAGGTCGATGCCGAGCGGGAGCAGCCCGACGAGCAGCGCGGCGATCGGCGCCCGCCGGCGCAGCAGCGAGGCCGCGCAGAGCAGCAGCACCAGCCCGAAGCGCCAGGCCAGCGGCGCCTCGGTGGCCGCGGGGGTGAAGGGGTAGAGCCCGGAGACGAGCAGCGCGGTGCCGATCAGGCAGGTGGTCACCGCGACGGCGGTGTCCCGCGTCCCCGGCGTCATCGCCTCCCAGCGCTGCCGGACGGTCGTGCGCGTCCGCGCGCCGTCGCCCGCTCTGTGCAGCCGCACCAGCCACTCCGTCCGGATCGGGTCGTGCTCCCGGCTTCCATCTCAGCACAGCGGTGTTCGCGCGGAATCCGCCGAACGGACGAGCCGGACGGTACGGACGGCGGAGCGCGAGGGGCAGGTCTACGCTGGAGCCCGTGAACGTCGATGTCACTGCACTGCCCGGGATCGGGGTGCGCAAGGATTTCCAGGCCCGCTCCGGCCGCCGGATCGGGGTGGTCGACCACCGCGACGGCGGCATCGACCTGATCGTCTCCAAGCTGGACGACCCGGACGCCTGCGCGGCCGAGATCCCGCTCTCGGCGGACGAGGCGGCGGTGCTGGCCAACCTGCTCGGTGCCCCGCAGCTGGTCGCCCAGCTGCGCGAGGACCACCGCGATATGCCCGGCATCCTGACCAGGCAGCTGCCGATCAAGGCGGACTCGCCCTACGAGGGCCGCACCCTGGGGGAGACCGGCATGCGCACCCGCACCAAGGCGTCGATCGTCGCCGTGATGCGGGCCGGGCAGGTCTACCCCTCACCCGGCCCGGATTTCACCTTCGGTGCCGACGATCTGCTCGTGGTCGTCGGAACGCCCGAGGGTCTCGACGCGGCCGCGAAGATTCTCACCCACGGCTGACCCGTGGACGGCACCGCGCTCGCGTTGCTCGAGCTCGGTGCGGTGCTGTTCGTCCTCGGCCTGCTCGGCAGGCTCGCGGGGCGGGCCGGGATGTCGCCGATCCCGCTCTACCTGCTCGGCGGGCTCGCCTTCGGGCAGGGCGGGTTCGCGGAGCTGGGCGCGGCCAACGAGTTCGGCCACCTGGCCGCCGAGATCGGCGTGGTGCTGCTGCTGCTCCTGCTCGGGCTGGAGTACACCGCGCCCGAGCTCGTCACCGGGCTGCGCCGCTCCTGGCCCGCCGGGCTGGTGGATCTGGTGGCCAATGCCACGCCGGGGGCGGTGGTGGCGCTGCTGCTCGGCTGGGGCGCCACCGGGGCCATCACCATGGCCGGGGTCACCTACATCTCGTCCTCCGGGATCGCCGCCAAGGTCCTCGCCGACCTGGGCCGGCTCGGCAACCGGGAGACCCCGGTGGTGCTCTCCATCCTGGTCTTCGAGGACCTGGCGATGGCGGTGTACCTGCCGATCCTCACCACCGTGCTGGCCGGGCTGAGCGTGCTCAGCGGCTTGCGCGCGCTCGGCACCGCGCTGGCCTGCGTCACCGTGGTGCTGCTGCTCGCGCTGCGCTACGGGCGCCAGGTCTCGGCGCTGCTGGCCAGCGACGACCGCGAGGTCTTCCTGCTCGAGCTGCTCGGCGCGGCGCTGCTGGTGGCCGGGGTGGCCTCCGCGCTGCACGTCTCGGCGGCGGTCGGGGCGTTCCTGCTCGGCATCGCCATCTCCGGGGCGACCGCGCGGCAGGCGGCGAAGCTGCTCGAACCGCTGCGCGACCTCTTCGCCGCGATCTTCTTCGTGGCCTTCGGGCTGAACACCGACCCGGCGGCGATCCCGCCGGTGCTCGGCTGGGCGGTCGCGCTGGCCGCGGTCAGCACCGCGACCAAGGTGGCCACCGGGTGGTGGGCGGCGGGCAGGCAGGGCATCCGGCCGCCGGGGCGGGCCAGGGCGGGGGCGGCGCTGGTGGCGCGCGGCGAGTTCTCCGTGGTGATCGCCGGGCTCGCCATCGGCATCGGCACCGCCGCGACCGAGCTGGCCGCGCTGGCCTCGGCCTACGTGCTGCTCATGGCGGTCATCGGGCCGGTCGCGGCCCGGTTCGCCGAGCCCGCGTACGCGCTGCTGCACCGCGGCCCGCCCACCGCCGTCGGTGCCTGAGTTGAGAGTCCGCCCGCTGCCGTCCCGCCCGTCGGCGAGCAGGGCGCGAGCGCCGAGCCGGTGTCCGGACGGCAGCGCCGTGTGGCTCACTCCACGGGTTGCCCCGCGCGCCGGGCGCGCCTGCGCTGGAACGTGCTCCCCGCCGCGCCCGCGATCAGGCCGATCCCGGCCGCGCACAGGTGCCCGTAGTCGGTGAAGGTGGGCCCGATCCAGTAGGCCGCCGCGAGCACCGCCACCAACGTCCCGGCCCAGACCAGCCGCAGCCCGCCGCGGAAGAGGAACGACATCGCGGCCATGATCGCCGTCGCCCCGTAGCTGCTGCCGACATCGGCCGCGACCGCCACCCGGTACGGGATGATGCCGTGGTCGATGCCGTAGGAGATGGCGGTGACGGTGAGCAGCGTCGCCCCGACGTGGCCGATGGCGAAGAGCGCGATCCAGCGCGCCGACCCGAGCCTGCGCTCGGCGAACGCCGTCACCACCAGGAACTGCGGGATGACCCAGTACGGGAAGCCGCCCTCGGTCCAGAACGCCGACGCCACCAGCACCTGGATCGGGTTCTCCCGCATGTTGTGCAGGTTGGTCGAGGCGGAGAGGATCAGCGCCCGCTCGGCCTGCGGGCTCAGCCCGCGCAGCGTCCACCAGGTCACCAGCAGCGTGAAGACGTAGGCGGTGCTGGCCGGGGTCGCCGCGAAGTGCGCGCGCACCGCGGGCCCGATCCGGCGGAGCAGCCCGGGCGCCCGCAGCCAGCCGGTGACCGCCCGGACGCAGTCGGCGGCGTCCAGGGTGCGCAACCACGGTGCGGGGGGCGAGTCGGGCACCGGCTCAGTCTGCCGGAAGCGCGCTCCGAATCGGCTCGCGCACGCCGATGCCCGGTCTACCCTGACGGAATGCGGCGGACGAGCGCAGTCGAGATCCAGCGGGCCGATCTCTCCGGGTACGAGGCCATCGGCACCGTCGAGCTGACCCTGAACCGGTACGGCCACACCGATATCCACCGCGCGGTCGAGGAGATCGCCAGGGCGGCGACCGCGGCCGGCGGCGACCACTTCTACGTCGCGGAATCGCTCGGCGACCGGATCGTCGCGGTGGTCTGCCGCCGACGCTGAGCCGTAACGCCGCGGCAACACCGGCGGCCGAGAATCGGGGCCACCCCGGCGCGGGCCGGGAGGAGGGAGCGACCCGTGACGACCTTCAGCCAGCCGCTGCGCGGCACCGGCTACCGCTTCGAGGGGCTGGTCGAGCTGCTGGCCAAGGCGTCGCCGCGGCGCAGCGGGGACGAGCTCGCCGGCTGCGCCGCCGAATCCGACGCCGAGCGCGCCGCCGCGCAGTGGGCGCTCGCCGACGTCCCGCTCACCACCTTCCTGGACGACCAGGTCGTGCCCGGCGAGACCGACGAGGTGACCCGGCTCATCCTGGAGCGGCACGACCGCGCCGCCTTCGCCCCGATCGCCGCGCAGACCGTCGGCGAGCTCCGCGACCACCTGCTCACCGTGGCCGCCACCGGCGACGCCGCCGCCACCCTGACCGCCCTCGCCCCCGGCCTCACCCCGGAGATGGTCGCCGCGGTCTCGAAGCTCATGCGCAACCAGGACCTCATCGCGGTGGCCGCCGCCGCCCGGGTGACCAGCGCCTTCCGCACCACCATCGGCACGCCCGGCACGCTCGCCACCCGGCTGCAACCCAACCACCCCACCGACGACCCGCGCGGCATCGCCGCCGCCGTGCTGGACGGGCTGCTGCTCGGCTGCGGCGACGCGGTGATCGGCATCAACCCGGCCACCGACTCCCCGCACGCCGCCGGCGAGCTGCTCCGGCTGCTCGACGACGTGCGCACCCGCTTCGACATCCCCGTGCAGTCCTGCGTGCTCGCGCACGTCACCACCACGCTCCGGCTCATCGAGAGCGGCGCGCCGGTGGACCTGGTGTTCCAGTCGGTCGCCGGAACCGAGGGCGCCAACAGGAGCTTCGGGGTGAACCTGGCGCTGCTGCGCGAGGGCGCGGAGGCGGCGCGCGCGCTGCACCGGGGCACCGCGGGCGCGAACGTCATGTACCTGGAGACCGGGCAGGGCTCGGCGCTCTCCGCGGGCGCGCACCTCGGCACCGGCGACCGCCCGGTCGACCAGCAGACCCTGGAGGCGCGCGCCTACGCCGTCGCGCGGGAGCTGGAGCCGCTGCTGGTGAACACCGTGGTCGGGTTCATCGGGCCGGAGTACCTGTACGACGGCAAGCAGATCGTCCGGGCCGGGCTGGAGGACCACTTCTGCGGCAAGCTGCTCGGGCTGCCCATGGGCGTCGACGTCTGCTACACCAACCACGCCGAGGCCGACCAGGACGACATGGACACGCTGCTCACCCTGCTCGGCGCGGCGGGCACCGCCTTCGTGATCGCGGTGCCCGGCGCCGACGACGTCATGCTCGGCTACCAGAGCCTGAGCTTCCACGACGTGCTGTACGCCAGGCGGGTGCTCGGGCTGCGCCCCGCGCCGGAGTTCGAGCGGTGGCTGCGCGGGCTCGGCATGATCGACGCGGGCGGCCGCATCCTCCCGGTGGACGCGGCCGCCTCGCCGCTGCGCGCGCTGGCGGCCGGGCGATGAGCGACCCCGCCGACTTCTGGGCGTCGCTGCGCCGGAGCACCCGGGCGCGGATCGGGCTCGGCCGGGCCGGGGACGCGCTGCCGACCGAGCGGGTGCTGGAGTTCCGCGCCGCGCACGCCGCCGCCCGCGACGCCGTGCACGCCGCGCTCGACACCGAGGCCGTCGCCGCCGATCTCGCCGACCGCGGGCTCGGCGCGGCCACCGTGGTCACCAGCCGCGCCCGCGACCGCGACGAGTACCTGCGCCGCCCCGACCTCGGCCGCCGCCCCGGCTTCGAGCTGCCGGAGAAAGCCGCCGCCGACGTCGGCTTCGTGCTCGCCGACGGCCTCTCCGCCCGCGCCGTCGCCGAGCACGGCCCCGCCACCCTCGCCGCCCTGACCGCGGCGCTGCCCGCCGCGCTCAGCACCGCCCCGCCGGTGCTCGCCACCCAGGCCAGGGTCGCGCTCGGCGACCACATCGGCGCCGCGCTCGGCGTCACCACCCTGGTGCTGCTGATCGGCGAGCGCCCCGGGCTCTCGGTCGCCGACAGCCTCGGCATCTACCTCACCCACCACCCGCGCCCCGGCCGCACCGACGCCGAACGCAACTGCCTCTCCAACATCCACCCGCCCGACGGCCTCGGCTACGAGCGCGCCGCCCGCGTCGTCGCCGCGCTGATCGAGGGCGCCCGCGCGCTCGGCCGCTCCGGCGTCGACCTCAAGGACGATTCGCTGCCGCTCGGCGCCGCGGACCGGGCCGAGCTGGGCTGAGAACGCGGGAGGGCCCCACGGCGTACACCGTGGGGCCCTCCCGGTAACCGTGCCTAGTCCAGGTAGTCCCTGAGCACCTGCGACCGGCTGGGGTGCCGCAGCTTGCTCATGGTCTTGGACTCGATCTGCCGGATCCGCTCGCGGGTGACGCCGTAGACCTGGCCGATCTCGTCCAGGGTGCGCGGCTGCCCGTCGGTGAGGCCGAAGCGCAGCCGGACCACGCCCGCCTCGCGCTCGGAGAGCGTCTCCAGCACCGACTGCAGCTGGTCCTGCAGCAGGGTGAAGCTCACCGCGTCGACGGCGACGACCGCCTCGGAATCCTCGATGAAGTCACCGAGCTGGCTGTCGCCCTCGTCGCCGATGGTCTGGTCGAGCGAGATGGGCTCCCTGGCGTACTGCTGGATCTCCAGCACCTTCTCCGGGGTGATGTCCATCTCCTTGGCCAGCTCCTCCGGGGTGGGCTCGCGGCCCAGGTCCTGGAGCAGCTCGCGCTGGATGCGGCCGAGCTTGTTGATGACCTCGACCATGTGCACCGGGATGCGGATGGTGCGGGCCTGGTCGGCCATGGCGCGGGTGATGGCCTGCCGGATCCACCAGGTGGCGTACGTGGAGAACTTGTAGCCCTTGGTGTAATCGAACTTCTCCACCGCGCGGATGAGGCCGAGGTTGCCCTCCTGGATCAGGTCCAGGAAGGCCATGCCGCGGCCGGTGTAGCGCTTGGCGAGCGAGACGACGAGCCGCAGGTTGGCCTCGAGCAGGTGGTTCTTGGCCCGGTTGCCGTCGCGGATGATCCAGTTGAAGTCGCGGCGGGTGGCCACCGGCAGCTTCTCGCCGGAGTCGGCGAACTCGCGCATCTTCTCCGCGGCGTAGAGCCCGGCCTCGATCCGCTTGGCGAGCTCGACCTCCTCCTCCGCGTTCAGCAGCGCGACCTTGCCGATCTGCTTGAGGTAGGCGCGCACCGAGTCGGCGGAGGCGGTGAGCTCGGCGTCCTTGCGCGCCTGGCGCAGCGCCTCGGACTCCTCCTCGTCCCAGACGAAATCGCCGGAGGCCTTCTCGGCGGGGGTCGGCTCGGCGGCCGCGCCCTCCTCGGCCTCGGCGGTCTCGCCGGCCTCCTCGACCAGCTCCTCGGACTCCTCGCCGTCCTCGGCGAGATCGTCCTCGGAGACCTCGAGATCCTCGAGCTGCTCGAGTTCGATGCCCTCCTCGTCGGCGCCCTCGTCGCCGCCCGGCTCGCCGTCCGGCCCCGCCCGCTTGGTGCTCGCCTTCTTCGCGGGCGCCTTCTTGGCGACGCCCTTGGCGGCGGCGGCCTTCTTGGCGGGCGCCTTCTTGGCGGCGACCTTCTTCGCGGGCGCCTTCTTCACCGGTGCCTTGCGGACCGGCCGCGCGGCGGTGGCTTCCGCGGAGTCGGCGTCGGCCGAGTCGGCGGTCTGACGGGTATTCGTGGCTACCACGTACGCCCTTTCGTGACGGTCTCGTGCGGCGTCACGCCAGAGTGATCCGGCGGAGCGGTCTGTCGGGTGGCGCCGGCGGAGCGCCGGCTGCCGGCTCGCACCGGCGGGGGCCGGTGTGCCGGGTGGGGGTTGGCGGCTTTCCGCCGGACACGTTCCATTGTAACGATCGAACCAGGGTACCCATGCCCACGACGGGCAGATTCGCGGCCCGCGCCCAGGTGGCGCCGTTCTTCCTCAGGGCGTGATGCCGTCGTGTACCGCCATGGCGGCGCCGACGATGCCCGCGGTGTTCCTGAGATGCGCCGGAATCACCGGAGTCCGGTTGGTCAGCAGCGGAATCCACCGGTCGCTGTCCCGGCTGATGCCGCCGCCCGCCACGATCACCTTCGGCCAGAACAGGTTCTCCAGCGCGATCAGCACCGTGCTCACCTCGGCCGCCCACTGCTCGAAGCTCAGCTCCCTGCGCTCCTTCACCGAGGCGGCGGCGCGGTGCTCGGTCTCCATCCCGCCGACCTCCATGTGGCCCAGCTCGGTATTCGGCACCAGCGCGCCGTGGTAGATCAGCGCGGAGCCGATCCCGGTGCCGAAGGTGAGCAGCAGGACCGAGCCGGAGTACTCCCTGGCCGCGCCGTAGCGGTCCTCGGCCAGCCCCGCCGCGTCGGCGTCGTTGAGCACGGTCACCGGCCTGCCGCCGAGCGCATCGGAGAAGAGCGCGCGGGCGTCGGTGCCGATCCAGCCGCGGTCGATATTGGCCGCGGTGCGCGCGACGCCGTCCAGCACCACGGCGGGCAGCGTGATGCCGACCGGGCCGTCCCAGTCTGCCTTCGCCACCAGCTCGGCCACGGTCTCCGCGACCGCCCGCGGGGTGGAGGGCTGCGGCGTCGCGATCTTGATGCGCTCCTGGGCGAGCTCACCGGTGTCCAGGTTCACCACCGCGCCCTTGACACCGCTGCCGCCGATGTCGATCCCGAATGCGTGCCCCCGAGCGGACATCTCTCAACCCCTCGTTCCTGTGCCGTGGTCGTGGTCCACATCGCGCCGCACAGGTCCCGGTGCCGTTGCCGGTCGGGTTGCCCGACGACGGCGCTGTGTCGTGCACGACAAGGGTAGTCGGGCAGCCCGGATCATGATCGCCGACCGCCCTCGCGCGCCCGGCTCGGATCTGTGATGGCATGGTGGCGTGTCGCATCCCACGTCAGCACCGCACCCCGCCCCGCTCGACACCGCCACCGACCCCGCCGCGCTCGACGCCACCACCACCGACCCCGCCGACCTGCGCCGGATCGCGGTCGACCTGGCCGAGAGCGCGGCCGCGCACGTGCGCGCCCGGCGCCCCGAGGTCTTCGGCCCGGCCGGGGTGGTCGCCGACGGCGCGGTGCAGGCCAAGAGCACCCCGACCGACCCGGTGACGGTGGTCGACACCGAGACCGAGGAGCTGGTGCGCGCCCTGCTGGCCGAGCAGCGCCCGCACGATCTGGTGGTCGGCGAGGAGGGCGGCGGCGATCTCGCCGCGGCGGGCGACCGGATCTGCTGGGTCGTCGACCCGATCGACGGCACCGTGAACTTCCTCTACGGCCTGCCCGGCTACGCCGTCTCGGTGGCCGCCGTACGGAACGGCCGCTCGGTGGCGGGCGCGGTGGTCGACGTGGCACGCTCCGCCACCTACAGCGCGGCGCGCGGGCTCGGGGCGCTGCGCGTGGACGCCGACGGCACCGTCGAGCACCTGCGCTGCACCCCGGTGCGGGAGGCGTCGATGGCGCTGGTCGCCACCGGCTTCGCCTACGGCACCGGGCGCCGGACCGAGCAGGCCGCGCTGGTGGCGCGGCTGCTGCCCGCGGTGCGCGACATCCGCAGGCTCGGCGCCGCCGCGCTGGATCTCTGCCTGGTCGGCGCGGGGCGGCTGGATGCCTTCTACGAGCACGGGCTGAACACCTGGGACTGGGCGGCAGGGGCCCTGGTGGCCGCGGAGGCGGGGGCGCGGCTGGTGCTGCCCCCCGCCACCGCGCGCGGCGAGGCGGGCGACCTGGTGCTGGCCGCCGCCCCCGGGATCGCGGACGAGCTGCTCGCGCTCTTCGAGCGCACCGGAGGGGCCGCGCCCATCCCGCAGCCCTGAGCCGCTACCGCGTGGCGAGCGGGGAGCTCAGCACTGTGCCTTGCGGGCGGCCTCCAGCAGCCCGACGTCCAGCGCGGCGCCGCCGGGGGCCGGGTTCTTGAGCGAGCGCAGCACCTCCTCGGCGTCGGTGCTCGGCCGGATGTCCCGGAAGAGCGAGCCGAGCACCAGGTCGACGCTGTCGTCGCCGCGCTGGTCCTCGATCAGCTCGGCGCACGGCACCACCAGCTGCACCGAGGCGGCGGCCGGGCGGCCGTTCACCCCGAACCGGATCTGCCCGGTGCACTCCAGATCGCCGTTGACGTAGACGGCGTCGTTGCCGACCGGCTGGCCCGGCGCGCCGGCGAAGCCGAGATCGCCGAGCTGGGCGGCGACGTGCGCGGCCTGGCCGCGCTGGTTGTTGGCGTTCAGCACGCGCACCTTGGTGCTCTGCAGGGGCGCCGGCTCCACCTCGTCGAGCCGGCCGGCGCCGACCCGCTGGCCGAGCGCGACGGGCTGCGCGGTGGCGCCCTGGTCGATGGCGGGGCTGGGGGAGTTGCAGCTCATCGCGGCCGTGTCGGTGTCCTCCATGGTGAGAGCCTTGATCCAGATCACCGTCGACACCAACGCCAGGACGCCGACGAGGATGAGCCACGGTTCGATGCGCCGGCGGATGAAGGGCCGACCGCTGCGGTCGGATGCGCGTCCTTCGGTGATCAGTGAAACCACGGGGACACTCTACGAAATGTCACGGCGGCGCACCGCCGCGCGTAACGGAGCGGCCGCGCGGCGCGCGACGAGCGGTCGCCTGATGTCGGTGAAAGGTCG
The DNA here is from genome assembly GCF_040654395.1 of Nocardia sp. NPDC050697. Classification (NCBI taxonomy): domain Bacteria; kingdom Bacillati; phylum Actinomycetota; class Actinomycetes; order Mycobacteriales; family Nocardiaceae; genus Nocardia; species Nocardia sp. NPDC050697. The sequence goes on along the minus strand of NZ_JBFAHY010000009.1, from coordinate 71,493 downwards.
TTTGCGCGGCGAGTGTGTTTCGGTTGCGCTTTTCCCCCCGTGGTCCGCTATTGTCTGGCGGCCCAGATCGAATCACCCAGGTGGAATGGCGTGATCGGTCGCGGGAACAAGCAGGGCATGTCCCGCGTTCACCAAGCGCCGTCGGGCGTGGATCTCCGGATCCACCCCTGGTGGAGAGCCGGTGGCCGTGTGATGTGTGCCACCGGCGGGGCGGTGCGGATCAGGTCGTTTCCCGGTAGGGAGCGGTGTGACCACGCCGATCCGGGATATACGGAGTAAGGACGAGGGGAAGACGACATGGCAACCGACTATGACGCACCGAGGCGCACCGAATCCGACGACGTGTCGGAGGATTCGCTGGAGGAGCTGAAGGCTCGTCGCAACGAGGCGCAGTCCGCCGTCGTGGATATCGACGAATCCGATACCGCGGAGTCGTTCGAACTTCCCGGCGCGGACCTGTCCGAGGAAGTGCTGAGCGTTCGGGTCATTCCCAAGCAGGCCGACGAGTTCACCTGCTCCAGCTGTTTCCTCGTGCACCATCGGAGCAGGCTCGCCAGCGAGAAGGGCAACCAGATGATCTGCATGGACTGCGCCGCCTGAGTTACCGCAGGCGACCGGCGCCCGGCTACCCGGGCGCTGTCAACCGTTCGCGCTCGGCACCCCGAGCGCGGCGAGCACCCGTTCGGGCCTGCGCGTACTGATCAGCCAGTACGGCGTGGGGTCGTCCGGGTCGTCGAGCACAAGCAGCAGCATCGGCCGGATCCACGGGCGGTGCTGCACGTACGCGGCCGGGTCCAGCTGACGGCCGAGCGCCGCGCTCTTCGCGGCGGGGGGGACGATCGCCGCACGGGCGACGAATTCGACCGGGAGGTGTGCCCGGTCGACCCGCAGCTCCGGGTTGCCCCGCTCGTCGGCGGCGACCTCGACGCGGTGCCTGCCGAACCACAGCAGCACCCACACCGGAATCGGGGCCAGCGCCGCGTAGGGCAGCCACGCCCGCACGCCCTGCGCCCCCATGTGGATCTCCGCGGCCAGCAGCGCCGCCACCCCGAAGGCGATCGGCCACCACCACAGCGGCACCCACAGCCGCTCCCGGTAGGCGGGCGCCGGGCGCGCCGTTGCCGGGGCGGGCGCCGCGGCGGAAGCGCGCCGGTCGGCACCCGGGTTCGCGGAGTTGCTCACGGGATCGGGCAGGTCGGACACGACTCAACACTAGGCGACGAAGCCGCCTCGCCTGCGCGTAGGCTCGTCCACCGTGAGTGCACTGTCACCGATACCCCTGCTGCGGACAGATCCCGGCATCCCGCTCCCCGCCCGCGCGCACGCCGGTGACGCGGGCGTCGATCTGTGCACCACCGAGGACGTGGTGCTGGAGCCGGGGGAGCGGGTGCTGGTCGGCACCGGCATCGCGGTCGCGCTGCCGCGAGGGACGGTCGGGCTGGTGCATCCGCGCTCCGGGCTGGCGGCGAAGACCGGGCTCTCGGTGGTGAACACACCGGGCACCATCGACGCCGGATACCGCGGCGAGATCAAGGTCTGCCTGATCAACCACGATCCGCGCACCGCCATCGAGCTGCGCCGCGGCGACCGGATCGCGCAGCTGCTGGTGCAGCGGGTGGAGCTGGTCGATTTCGTCGAGGTCGAGACGCTGGACGAGACCGCGCGGGGCGCGGGGGGCTACGGATCGAGCGGCGGGCACGCGAGCCTCGCCGAGGAGGCGTGATGGGAATCTTCGGACGGGGGAAGAAGGGCAGCGGCCGGGCCGGGGAGCACGGCGACTACGACGACGACTTCGGTGACGAGTACGACACCGACGAGCACCCCATCCCGGTGCTGTACCCGGGCGACCCGGGGTTCCAGCCGTTCGAGGACGACTACGACACCGACGACCTCCCGGTGCAGGCCGCCGCCGCGCCGGCGCCCGAGCCGGAGCCGCGGCGCGGCGGCAGGCGCAGGCGCGCCGGCGGGCCGGGGCGGGCCGGGGACGAGGCCGCGGACGCGGCGCCGCGGCGGTCCGAGCACAGCGCGGCCGACGACGCGCCCGAGGACGAGGTGCCCGTACCCCGCGCCGCCGGGGAGCAGCCGCGCGGGCCATACGACTACGCCGACGTCACCGCGGAGCTCGAGGCCATCGCCGGCCAGCGGCTCGACCTCGGCTCGGTGATCATCCCGGTGCCGCCGGGCGGGCAGCTGCAGGTGGAGATGGCCGGGGACGGCACGCCGCAGGCGGTGCACCTGGCCACCGAGCACGGGCGGCTCACCGTCGCCGCCTACGCGGCGCCCAAGACGTCCGGGCAGTGGCGCACCGTCGCCGCCGACCTGGCCGAGTCGCTGCGCAAGGACGGGGCGCAGGTCTCGACCGAGACCGGGCCGTGGGGGCGGGAGCTGGTCGCCGTCACCGAGGGGGCCGATCTGCGGTTCATCGGCGTCGACGGGTATCGCTGGATGGTGCGGCTCGTGGCCGCCGGGCCGACCGGGGCGGTCGCCGAGGACGGGCCTCTCGTTCGCGCGGCCCGCGCGATCATGAGCGAGACCGTTGTTCGCCGGGGTACCGAGCCCCTTCCGGTCCGGGATCCGCTGCCGGTCGTGCTGCCCAAGGATCTGGCCGAGCAGTTGGCGGCGGTGCACCAGCAGCAGATGGAGGCGGCGCAGGCGCAGGCTGCCGCGGCTCAGGCCGCGGCTGCGGCTGCCGCTGCGCCGCGGCCTGTTGTTCCGCAGCCGGTGCCGGATCAGCCGCGGCGGGGGGCCGAGGGGTCGGCCATGCAACAGCTCAACCGCAACTGATCCCCGGACCCGGGGTCTGCCGCGCGGTAGCGGACGTCGTCCTCCACGCCGGACTATCTCGCCCGCTTCGCGCTCGGCTGTGTCGCCCGCTTCGCGCTCGGCTGTGTCGCCCGCTTCGCGCTCGGCTGTGTCGCCCGCTTCGCGCTCGGCTGTGTCGCCCGCTTCGCGCTCGGCTGTGTCGCCCGCTTCGCGCTCGGCTGTG
>NZ_JBFAHY010000009.1:0-68411 GCF_040654395.1 Nocardia sp. NPDC050697 | reverse complement strand
TGTGTCGCCCGCTTCGCGCTCGGCAATGTCGCCCGCTCCGCGCTTGGCTGACTCGCTCGCTCTCCGCTCGGGCAGCTCGCGTGCTTCGTGCTCGACGGGCGTCTCGCACCGAGACCCAGGTGCGCGAAGCAGTCGAGCGCGGAGCGGGCGATCTACTCGGTAGGGGTCAGGGGGTTCCCAGGGCGAGGTGGCCGAGGAGGGCGGGGTCGGCGCCGAATTCGGCGAGCGTCATCTTGTGCAGGACCGCACCGGGGATGAGCGCCGCCCACTGCTCGGCGACGGGGAAGGGGTGGACGGGGTCGTCGACGGCCCCGACCACGACGGTCGGGACGGTGAGCGACCGCAACCGCGCCTCGGCGGGCCACGGGTAGCGCGCCGCTTCGAGCAGCACGTCGGGCAGCGCGGCCCCGTACCCGCGCCAGGACCGGGTCAGCGTCTCGGCGAGCCAGGCGGGGCTGCTCGCCCGCATCCGCGCGATGGTCTCCGCCAGCCCCTCGGCCCGCACCAGCTCCGCGGTGACCCGCGCACTCAGCGCCGCCGGACACTCACCGTCCCTCCCCCCGGTCCAGGCGGGCAACCCCGCGACCACCCCGGCCGCGAGCCCGGGATTCGCACACCCCCACTCGACCGCGATCGCCGCCCCGAGCGAGATCCCCGCCGCGACCACCCGCCCATACTGCGCCGCGGCGGAATCCAGCGCCGCGAGGCAGCTCTCCACGACCGCACCCGGATCCGGCTGCACCGGTAGAATCCGCAGGTCACGAGCGGCACAGGCGGCACCGAAGGCGCGCTGCGCGAAGGCCGAATCGGAGCCGGTCCCGGGCAGGGCCACCACCACGGCCGGTTCGGGGGAGAACAACATCGGGCCGAGCGTAGCGGGGCATCTCGCCGCCCTCTACAGTGGCGGTGTGCGGCCGGAACCGGCCGGCGCGAGGACCACCACGACGGCGTGTGACCCACGCCGCGAATGCCAGGAGAGCGTGCCATGTCATCCGCTGCCTCGGGATACTTCCGACGCCTCGGCCGCCGGCTCACCGCGGATATCGACCACCTGGACGCCGAGGAGCTGGCCGAGTCGGCGGATGCCTCGGGAGCGTGTCGCGCCTCCGAGTGCCGCCGCGGCGAGGAGGTCTCCATGCTCGGCAGGCTGCGCAGCGTCGAAGCCTGCTCCAAGGCCGCGGGCGCGGCCATCGAGGCGGAGCTGTTCGACGGCACCGACGCCATCACCCTGGTGTGGATCGGGCGCAAGCGGATCCCCGGCATCGAGCCGGGCCGCAAGATCCTGGTCCGCGGCCGGGTCGGCGAGCGCGACGGCCGCAAGGTGATCTTCAACCCCTACTACGAACTGCGTGGGAACAGCTGACGTATGCCGACCAGTGACGACACCGGGACCAGGGACGAGCCCGCCGCCGAGCCCGAAACGCGGGCGGAGCGCTCCGAACAGACCGTCCTGGAACAACTCGGCGGCATCAGCGGCCTGATCTACTCCACCCTCCCGGTCGTGGTCTTCGTACCGGTGAACACGCTGTGGGGGCTCACCGCCGCGGTCTGGGCGGCGCTCGGGGTGGCCGCCGCGATCCTGGTCTGGCGGCTGGTGCGGCGCAGCCCGATCCAGCCCGCGATCTCCGGCTTCATCGGCGTCGGCATCTGCGCCTTCATCGCCTACCGGGTGGGCGAGGCCAAGGGCTACTTCCTGTTCGGCATCTACACCAGCCTGGTCTACGCCGGGATCTTCCTGGTCTCGATCCTGGTGCGCCGGCCGCTGGTCGGGGTGATCTGGGGCGTGCTGAACGGCCACGGCTCGGCCTGGCGGGAGAACCCGGCCGTCGTCCGGCTCTACGACCTCGCCACGCTGGCCTGGGTGCTGGTCTTCGGCGCCCGCTACCTGGTGCAGTCCGAGCTGTACGACACCGACCGGACCGGCTGGCTCGCGGTCGCCCGGATCGGGATGGGCTGGCCGCTCACCGCGGTCGCGCTGGTGGTCACGGTGTGGGCGGTGCGCCGGGCCGGGCACGCCCCGGTCAAGTCCGCCGCGGCCACCGGGCGGCACGCCGCCCGCTAGGGGGTGCCCGGACCACCGGGAGGTGGGGGTGTTCCCCACCCTGGGGTACCTGTTTCCGAGCTCCGTTCCGACGGACGATTTTCTCGTCACCGAATACGAAACGGCGAGAAAGGACCTCGGAGCAATGGCCACCGAGCACACCACCGCGATTCACTCCACCCGGACCTCTTCGAGCCGTCCCGCCAAGGCCGCCACCGCGGTCAACTCCGAGAGCCGCCGCATCGCGGCCGAGCTGGACGCGCTGATCGGCCCCGCCGCCGCCGGCGACCAGCGGGCCGTCGCCGACATCCTGCGCATCGTGCAGCCGCTGGTCCGCCGCTACTGTCTGGCCCGGCTCGGCAACAGCGGCCACCTGCAGGTGACCGCCGACGATGTGGTGCAGGAGATCCTGATCGCCACCGTGAACGCCGTCCCGCGCTACCGCGACCAGGGCAAGTCCTTCCTGGCCTTCGTCTACGGCATCGCCGCCAACAAGGTCGCCGACGCCTTCCGCCGCGGCCAGCTGACCGCCTACCCGACCGCCGACCTGCCGGACACCGCCTGCTCGGCCGCGGGCCCGGAGGAGTGGGCGCTGGCCTCCGAGCGCCGCACCGAGACCCGCGAGCTCATGAAGGTGCTCGCCCCCGCGCACCGCCAGGTGCTGGTCATGCGGATCGTGCTCGGCTGGAGCGCGGCGGAGACCGCCGAGGCGATCGGCACCAGCCCCGGCGTGGTCCGGGTCATGCAGCACCGCGCGCTGAACAAGCTGCGCAAGGAGCTGGCGACCGCCGAGCTGCAGACCGCCGCCTGAGCGGGCCGGCCCCGGCTCAGGGACGGATGCCGTGGTCGGCGAGGGCGACCCGGAGATCCTCCTCGGCCTCCACCGAGGCCACGAACAGCAGCTCGTCGTCGCCCTCGAAGGGATCGTCGGCCTGCGGCACGATGACCCGGCCCCCGCGCAGGATCGTCACCAGCGCGGTGTCGCGCGGCAGCCGCAGCGAGCGCACCGGCTTGCCGGCCAGCGCGGTGTCGTTCGGCAGCGTGATCTCCACCAGGTTCGCCTGCCCCTGCCGCAGCGTCATCAGCCGCACCAGGTCACCCACCGAGACGGCCTCCTCGACCAGCGAGGCCAGCAGCCGCGGGGTGGAGACGGCGACATCCACCCCCCAGGACGAATCGAAGAGCCACTCGTTGCGCGGATCGTTCACCCGCGCCACCACCCGGCTCACCCCGAACTCGGTCTTGGCCAGCAGGCTGTGCACCAGGTTCACCTTGTCGTCGCCGGTCGCGGCGATGACCACCTCGTAGGTCTCCATCCCCGCCTCCTCCAGCAGGGAGAGCTCGCAGGCGTCGGCGTGCACCCAGATGGCGTCCGGGATGGCCTCCTCGTCGAGGTGCGACAGCTCGCGCTCCAGCAGCATCACCCGGTGCCCGCCGCGCAGCAGTTCGCGCGCGATGGAGCGGCCGACGGCGCCGGCTCCGGCAATGGCGACCTTCATACTCAGTCCTCGCTCGCGGGGGGCTTGGCGGCCATGGCGACGGCCTCGCCGACGCTGCCGGACGGCACCGCCACGTAGACGACGTCGTCGGCCTGCACGATGGTCTTGGTGTCCGGCAGCAGCCCGCGGCCGAAGCGCAGCACGAACGCCACCCGCACGCCGATGGCGCTCTCCAGGTCGCGCACGGTGCGGCCGAACCACTCCTCGTGCAGCGCCAGCTGGGTGACGGCCACCGTCCCGGTGGGGTCGCGCCAGGTGGTGGTGCTGGTGTCGGCGATCAGGGTGCGCAGGAAGCGGTCGGTGGTCCACGGGACGGTGGCGATGGTCGGGATGCCGAGCCGCTCGTAGACGGCGGCGCGCTTGGCGTCGTAGATCCGGGCGACGACCCGCTCCACGCCGAACATCTCGCGCGCCACCCGCGCCGAGATGATGTTGGAGTTGTCGCCGGAGGAGACGGCGGCGAAGGCGTCGGCGCGCTCGATCCCGGCCCTGGTCAGCACATCCCGGTCGAAGCCGACGCCGACCACCTGCCTGCCGGGGAAGTCGGTGCCGAGGCGCAGGAACGAGCTGGGATCGCGGTCGATCACCGTGACCTCGTGCCCGACCCGGATCAGCGCGCGCGCCAGCGAGGAGCCGACCCGCCCGCACCCCATGATCACTACGTACACCACAACCTCGTTCCTGAACCGTGGCGCCCGGTCCGCGGCTGATCCGGCATCCGAACCGTACCGCCCGTACTGTCCTCCCGGCACGTTTCCCCGCGCGGCCCCCCGGCAAACACCGGCGTACCGGGGATCACCTCCATTCGGAAACGCCCCGGTCGGGCGGGCGGCAGACCGGATGGCACTCTATGCTCCCTCCGGTGTCCAAGTTGACGACGGCCGCCAAGCGCGTGCTGCTGGGCAGGCCGTTCCGCAGTGATTCGCTCGGTCACACCCTGCTCCCCAAGCGGATCGCGCTGCCGGTCTTCGCCTCCGACGCCATGTCATCGGTGGCCTACGCGCCGGAGGAGATCTTCCTGGTGCTCTCCGCCGCCGGGATCTCCGCGTACCTGTACGCGCCCTGGGTCGGGCTGGCCGTCGCCGCGGTGATGACGGTCGTGGTCGCCAGCTACCGGCAGAACGTGCACGCCTACCCCTCCGGCGGCGGCGACTACGAGGTGGCCACCACCAACCTGGGCCCGAACGCCGGGCTCACCGTCGGCAGCGCGCTGCTGGTCGACTACGTGCTCACCGTCGCGGTCTCGATCTCGTCGGCCGCCTCCAATATCGGCTCCGCCATCCCCTTCGTGGCCACGCACAAGGTGCTCTTCGCGGTGGTCGCCATCGCGCTGCTCACCGCGGTGAACCTGCGCGGGGTCCGGGAGTCGGGGACGGCCTTCGCGGTGCCGACCTACGCCTTCATCGCCGGCATGTTCGTCATGCTCGGCTGGGGGCTGTTCCAGGTGTACGTGCTCGGCGACGACCTGCGCGCGGAGTCGGCCGGGTTCGGGCTGGACGCCGAGGAGGAGCACCTCTACGGCATCGCCTTCGCCTTCCTGATCGCGCGCGCCTTCTCCTCCGGCTGCGCCGCGCTCACCGGCGTCGAGGCGATCAGCAACGGCGTCCCGGCCTTCCGGAAGCCCAAGTCGCGCAATGCCGCGACCACGCTGCTGCTGCTCGGCAGCATCGCGGTGGTGCTGCTCATGGGCATCATCCTGCTGGCCGAGCGGATCGGCGTGGTCTACGCGCACAACCCCGAGCACCTGATCGGCGCGCCCGCCGGCTACCACCAGAAGACGCTGATCGCCCAGCTCGCCGAGACGGTGTTCGCCGGGTTCCCGGTCGGCTTCTTCTTCATCACCATCGTCACCGCGCTGATCCTGGTGCTCGCCGCGAACACCGCCTTCAACGGCTTCCCGGTGCTCGGCTCGATCCTCGCCCAGGACCGCTACCTGCCCAGGCAGCTGCACACCCGCGGTGACCGGCTGGCGTTCAGCAACGGCATCCTCTTCCTCTCCGGGGCCGCCATCGCCTTCGTGGTGCTCTTCGGGGCCGAGGTCACCAAGCTCATCCAGCTCTACATCGTCGGCGTCTTCGTCTCGTTCGTGCTCAGCCAGACCGGCATGCTGCGGCACTGGACCCGGCTGCTGCGCACCGAGAACGACCCCGAGCACCGCAGGCGGATGAAGCGCTCCCGGGTGATCAACGCCATCGGCCTCTCCGCCACCGGCGCCGTGCTGGTGATCGTGCTGATCACCAAGTTCTTCGCCGGCGCCTACATCGCCATCGGCCTCATGATCGCCATCTTCGTGGTGATGAAGCTGATCCGGAAGCACTACGACTCGGTCGCCCGCGAACTCGCCGAGACCGAATGGGACGGGGTGCTGCCCAGCCGCGCGCACGCCATCGTGCTGGTCTCCACGCTGCACCTGCCCACCCGCCGCGCGCTCGCCTTCGCCCGCGCCACCCGGCCCGATACGCTGGAGGCGGTGACCGTGAACGTGGACGACGCCGACACCCGCAAGCTGGTGCGCGAGTGGGAGCGCAGCGATATGGCGGTGCCGCTCAAGGTGGTCGAATCGCCCTACCGGGAGATCACCAAGCCGGTGCTCGACTACGTGAAGCGGGTGCGCAAGGACGCCCCGCGCGACGTGGTGACGGTCTTCATCCCGGAGTACGTGGTCGGCCACTGGTGGGAGCAGGTGCTGCACAACCAGTCCGCGCTGCGGCTCAAGGGCAGGCTGCTCTTCGAGCCCGGCGTCATGGTGACCAGCGTGCCGTGGCAGCTCAGCTCCTCGGCCAAGGCCAGGAAGCAGGGCGTGGTGAACGCGCCGGGCGCGGTGCGGCGCGGCTACGAGGACCGCCCGTGAGCGTCGGGGACGAATTCGAGGTGCGGCTCGGGGCACCCGGGCACGGCGGGTTCTGCGTCGGCAGGCACGAGGGGCGGGTGGTCTTCGTCCGGCACGGGCTGCCCGGGGAGCTGGTGCGGGCCAGGGTGACCGAGGATCGCGGCGGCTCCTTCGCCAGGGCCGACGCGGTCGAGATCGTGGAGGCCGCCGCGGGGCGGGTTCCGGCCGGCTGCCCGGTCTCCGGGCCCGGTGGTGCCGGGTGCTGCGACTACACGCACGCCGCTCCGGCGCTGCAGCGGCAGCTCAAGGCGAGTGTGGTCGCCGAGCAGTTGCGGCGGATCGCGCGGATCGAGCGGGAGATCACCGTGGAGCCGCTCGGGCCGCCGGACGAGACCGGGGGGTGGCGGACCAGGGTCCGGCTGGTGGTCGACGACGCCGGGCGCGCCGGGGTGCACGGGTACCGGAGCTCGGCCGTCGTGCCCGACCTGCGCTGCCCGCAGCCGGTCGCGGGTGCCGTCGATTCGCTGGAGCAGGAGCGATTCACCCCGGGGGCCGATCTGGTCGTCGCCGTGGACTCCACGGGGAACAGGCACGTGGTCGAGCTCGCACCGCCCGCGCCGGTGCCGCGCAGACGGCGGGCCGAGCAGTCGCGGCGCGATGCCGCGGCCCGGCGGAGCGCCGTGCACGCGCCACGCGCCAGCCGGTTGCTGCACGGTGACGGGACGGCCGTGCAGCTCGTCGGGGAGCGGCGCTGGGAGCTGCCCGCCACCGCCTTCTGGCAGGCGCACCGCGATGCGCCCGGTTTCTACTCCGACCGGGTCGCCGAGTGGTCCGGGCTGGAGCCCGGGCAGCGGGCGTGGGATCTGTACAGCGGGGCCGGGGTCTTCGCGGCGCGGCTGGCCGAGCGGGTGGGCGAGGGGGGTGCGGTGCACGCGGTGGAGTCCGCGTCCGGCGCCGTCACCGCAGGCCAGGCCGCGCTGGCCGACCTGCCCTGGGTCGACCTGGAGGTGCTGCGCGTCGAGCAGTGGTTCGCCGCCCGGCCGCCGCGGCCCGACGTCGTCGTCCTCGACCCGCCGCGAACGGGCGCGGGCCGCGACGTGATCGCGCCGCTCACCGCCGCGGGCCCGGCCCGGATCGTGCACATCGGCTGCGACCCCGCCGCCTTCGCCCGCGACCTCGGGCTGTACCGCGAGGCCGGGTACGAGCTCACCGAGCTGCGCGCGGTCGACGCCTTCCCCGGCACGCACCACGTCGAGTGCCTCGCCCTGCTGGAGCGCTGAGCGCCGCCCGCCGAGCCGGTCGGCGCCGGGTCAGTCCGCGTCGCGTGGGGCCCTGGGCTCCGCCAGCTCCCAGGTGACCCGGAGGTGGGCACTGATCTCGCTCTCGCCCAGCTCCACCGGCACCGAACCGGACTCGGCCCCACCGACCGCCGCCGAGACCATCTTCAGCTGCGGCACCGGCGCGACCCCGCCGGAGCCCTCCGCGATATCGCGCACGGGACCCAGTGCGCGCCCGGCCTTCTCGGCGTAGCGCCGCGCCTTGGCCAGCGCGTTCTCCCAGGCCGCGTCGCGGGCGGTGACCAGCGCCGCCTCCGGGTCCGAGAGCCCGAAGGTGAGCCCGCCGAGCCGGACGTCGTCGCCACCCGCCTCGACCGCGGCCGCGATGATCGCGGCCGGGCCGGGGTCGGCGTCGTCGCCGAGCTCGCGCAGCGAGACCGCCAGCGCCGCGTCCGCCACGTAGCCGACGATCTGCGAGCCGCGCTCCTGCTGCCAGGTGGTCTCGGTGCGCACCGAGAGCCGGCTGGTGCCGATATCGGCGGCGCGCACCCCGTGCCCGCGCAGCGCGGCGGTGACCGCCGCGATCCGCTCGCCCGCCCGGCCGTAGGCCACCGCCACGGTGTCCGCGCGGGTCTCCACCGCGATGTCCACCCGCATGACGTCCGGCACGCTGCGCGCGGTGCCGTGCCCGGTCACCGTGATCGTCCCCGCGCCGCCGTGCTTCTTCCCGCTCACTGCTCGCTCCCCTCGCCGTGGTCGCCGTCGCTGTGATTCTCACGGCACGGCGGCGGGTGCCGGTGAGCGGGTACCGTGAACCGAAACGCACCGCGCGGCGCCCAGCCCCGTTCGCGCCCCGCGGTCGCCGGTTCGCCCCGTACGGCGGCGTCCGTAGACTGTTCCGAATCACTGGGTTGTCCGGAGGGAGCGAAGTCAGGTGGGAGTGCTTTCCCGGGTCGAGACGCCCGCAGACCTCGGCGGGCTCACGGTGCCGCAGCTGCGCGAGCTCGCGGCCGAGATCCGTGAGTTCCTGGTCGAGAAGGTGGCGGCGACCGGGGGCCACCTCGGGCCGAACCTCGGCGTGGTGGAGCTCACCATCGCGCTGCACCGGGTCTTCGACTCGCCGTCCGACCCGCTGATCTTCGACACCGGGCACCAGGCCTACGTGCACAAGATCCTGACCGGCCGCAGGGCGGGCTTCGAGACGCTGCGCAAGCAGGGCGGGCTCTCCGGGTACCCGAGCCGCGCCGAGAGCCCGCACGACTGGGTGGAGTCCTCGCACGCCTCCGCCGCGCTCTCCTACGCCGACGGCCTGGCCAAGGCGTTCGCGCTGAGCGGGCAGGAGCGGCACGTGGTCGCGGTGGTCGGCGACGGCGCGCTCACCGGCGGCATGTGCTGGGAGGCGCTGAACAATATCGCCGGCGCGCAGGACCGGCCGGTGGTGATCGTGGTGAACGACAACGGCCGCTCCTACGCGCCGACCATCGGCGGCCTGGCCGAGCGGCTCACCGCGCTGCGCACCCAGCCCGCCTACGAGCACGCGCTGGACGCGGGCAAGCGGCTGATCAAGAGCATTCCGCGGGTGGGGGATTCGGCCTACTCGATGGTGCACGCGGTGAAGGCGGGCATCAAGGACGCGGTGAGCCCGCAGGAGCTCTTCGGCGATCTCGGCCTCAAGTACGTGGGCCCGGTGGACGGCCACGACGTGGTGGCGATGGAGGCGGCGCTGCGCCGCGCCAAGGACTTCGGCGGGCCGGTGGTGGTGCACGCGGTCACCCAGAAGGGCCGCGGGTACGCCCCCGCGGAGAACCACCTGGCCGATCAGATGCACGCCTGCGACCCGATCGACCCGCTCACCGGCGAGGCGCTCGGCGGCCCGAAGGCGCAGGGCTGGACCTCGGTCTTCTCCGAGGAGCTGATCGCGCACGCCGAGCGGCGGAGTGATGTGGTGGCGATCACCGCGGCCATGCCGGGGCCGACCGGGCTCGCCGCCTTCGGCGAGCGCTTCCCGGACCGCATGTTCGACGTCGGGATCGCCGAGCAGCACGCCATGGCCTCGGCGGCCGGGCTGGCGCTCGGCGGGATGCACCCGGTGGTGGCGATCTACTCGACCTTCCTGAACCGGGCCTTCGACCAGCTGCTCATGGATGTCGCGCTGCTGAAGCAGCCGGTGACGCTGGTGCTGGACCGGGCCGGGATCACCGGCACCGACGGTGCCAGCCACAACGGCATGTGGGATCTCTCCGTGCTCGGCATCGTCCCCGGCATCCGGGTGGCGGCGCCGCGCGATGCCGCGACGCTGCGCGAGGAGCTCGCCGAGGCGCTCGCCATCGCCGACGGGCCGACCGCGCTGCGCTTCCCCAAGGGCAGTGTGGGTGATGATATCCCGGCCGTCGAGCGGGTGGAGGGGCTGGACGTGCTCCGGCTCGCCGACCCGGAGGCCGGGTCCGCCCGCACCGCGCGCGGCGACGTCCTGCTGCTCGCTGTCGGCGCCTTCGCGGGCACCGCGCTGGAGGCGGCCGAACTCCTGCACGCCGAGGGGTGGTCGGTGACCGTCGTCGACCCGCGCTGGGTGCTTCCGGTCTCCGACACCGTCGTGAAGCTGGCCGAGAACTACCGCCTGGTCGTGACGCTGGAGGACGGTGGCCTGCACGGCGGCATCGGCTCCACCGTCTCCGCCCGGCTCCGCACCGCCGCCCTCGACGTGCCGACCCGCGATATCGGCGTCCCGCAGGAGTTCCTGGACCACGCCTCCCGCGGTCAGGTGCACGCCGAGCTCGGCCTCACCGCCCCCGACATCGCGCGCCGCATCACCGGCTGGCTCTCCGCGACCTGACCCGGTCAGTCCGCGGCGGGCACGGGGAGCGCGGCCACCAGCCGGGGGACGGCCAGTTCGCGCTGCCAGGCACGGGCCGCACCGGCGGCCAGGAAGGCGTCGACCGCGTCGTGCAGGGACGGGGACTCCTCGTAGGACGAGATTCCGTCCCAGCACAGCCGCCGGACCAGCTCCGGCGACAGCAGGTTCTCGACCGGAATCGAGTGCTCCTCGGACAGCTCCGCCATGGCCGCCCGCGCCCGGGTCAACCGCGCCGCCGCGACCGGATCCCGCCGCTCCCACCGATTGACCGGCGGCGGCCCGTCGTACGGCTGCGCGGTGGGCGGCAGCTCGCCGTCGGCGAGCGCCCTGGCCCGGTCCACGGCCCCCAGCCACTCCCGCGAGTACCGGCGCTGCCGCGGCCCCCCGAACACCGGCAGGGTCCGCAGCTGCGCGATGGTCTTCGGATCGGCGGCGGCCGCCGCGACGATCGCCGAATCCGGCAGAATCCGCGAGGGCGCCACATCCCGGCCGCGCGCCAGCTCGTCCCTGGTCACCCACAGCTCCCGGACGATGGCCAGCTGTCTGGCCCGCCGCAGCGTGTGGATGCCGGAGGTGCGCCGCCACCGATCCGGCCGCAGCGGCGCCGGCTTGCTCAGCCGGACGTGCTCGAACTCCTGCGCGGCGAACTCGCCCTTGCCCTGCGCCTCCAGCTCCACCGCGACCGCGTCCCGCAGCTCCAGCAGCAGCTCCACGTCGAGCGCGGCGTAGTTCAGCCACTCCTCGGGCAGCGGCCGGGTGGACCAGTCGGCGGCCCCGTGCCCCTTGCGCAGCACCCGCCCGAGCAGGTTCTCCACCATGGCCGCCAGCCCGACCCGCTCGAAACCGGCCAGCCGCCCGCCCAATTCGGTGTCGAAGAGCCGGTCCGGGTGCAGCCCGAGGTCGGCGAGGCCGGGCAGATCCTGGTCCGCCGAGTGCAGCACCCACTCCAGGCCGTTGATCGCGTCGGCGAGCGGCCCGAGCGCGTCGGTCACCGGGATCGGGTCGATCAGCACCGTGCCCGCCCCGGCCCGGCGCAACTGGATCAGGTAGGCCCGCGCGGAATACCGGAAACCGGAGGCGCGCTCGGCGTCGACGGCCAGCGGGCCGCTGCCCGCGGCGAGCCGGGCGGCCGCCGCCGCGACCTCGGCGGGGGTACCGAGCACGGGCGGCATGCCGTCGGCGGGGGCGAGCAGAGGCTCCGCGGGGCTGTCGTCGGCTACCGGCATAGCCCAGAACAATACGTGGCGGTCAGGTCCGTTCGTGATCGATGTGCGGCTGCGGTGGCAAACTCGTGATCCCCGCCGGTGGCAGCCCCGCGGAGTAGGCCAGTACCTCGCAGAAGGCCTCCACGTGGCCGCGCATCTCGGCGGTGACCGCGGTCCAGGAGGCGCGCAGCTCCAGCTGGTGCGCCCGCGGCGGCCCGGCGATATCGCCGTACCGCACCGAGCTGGTGCTCGTCACGGTGCCGCCGAGCGCGGTGAAGGGATCGGGCCGGGATTCCAGCGCGTCCACCAGCCAGCTCCAGGCCACCTCGGGGAGCAGCGGGTCGGTGGCGAGCGAGGCGTCGATATCGGCCTGGATGTAGGCCACCAGCCGGAACGTCCCGTGCCAGGTCTCGTCGCCCTCCGGGTCGTGCAGCAGGATCAGCCTGCCGAAGGCGTCGCCCTCGGAGTCGGTGGGGACGGCGGCGGCGTCGGGGTGCGTCACCTCGGCGCCGAGCGCGTAGGAGTACGGCGCCAGCCGCTGCGGCGGGCGAATGGGCGCCAGTTCGATCCGAGGATGCACGGTTGCGGACCCCATCGCCTCGACCGCGGCGCGAAAGGAAGCGGGTTCGCCGTGTGGCTCGTCGGCCGGTGCGGCGCCCTCGCGGAAGTCGAGCGGTGTCACACCGACCGACGGTAGACGGTGACGTTTCACCGCGGGCGGAGGCGCGCCGCCTACGATGGCGGTGATGAGTACGCACACCCGCCGCCGGTTGTCCGATGCCCCCTTCCTGGCCGCCGCGACCGGCGCCGAGCCGAGCCGCAGACCCGTCTGGTTCATGCGCCAGGCCGGCCGCTCGCTGCCCGAGTACCGGGAGCTGCGCAAGGGCATCGGCATGCTCGAGTCCTGCTTCGACCCGGAACTGGTCTGCGAGATCACCATGCAGCCGGTGCGCAGGCACGGCGTCGACGCCGCGATCCTCTTCTCCGACATCGTGGTTCCGCTCAAGGCGGCCGGTATCGACCTGGATATCGTGCCCGGCGTCGGCCCGGTCGTCGCGCAGCCGGTGCGCACCGTCGCCGACGTGCGGGCGTTGCCGCGGCTGCGGCCGGAGGAGGTGGGCGCGGTGAGCGAGGGCGTCCGGCTGCTCACCGCCGCGCTCGGCGACACCCCGCTGATCGGCTTCGCCGGCGCGCCCTTCACGCTCGCCTCCTACCTGGTGGAGGGCGGGCCCTCCAAGCACCACGAGCGCACCAAGGCGATGATGTACGCCGACCCGGAGACCTGGCACGCGCTGCTCGGGCTGCTCACCGACGTCACCATCGCCTTCCTGCGCGCGCAGATCGAGGCCGGGGTGGACGCGCTGCAGCTCTTCGACTCCTGGGCGGGCGCGCTCTCCGCCGCCGACTACCGCCGCTACGTGCTGCCGCACTCCGAGCGGGTCTTCGCCGAGCTGGCCGAGAGCGGGCTGCCGCGCATCCACTTCGGCGTCGGCACCGGCGAGCTGCTCGGCGCCATGGGCGAGGCAGGCGCCGACGTGGTCGGGGTGGACTGGCGGGTGCCGCTGGACGAGGCGGCGCGCCGGGTCGGCCCCGGCAAGGGGCTGCAGGGCAATTTGGACCCGGCCGTGCTCTTCGCCGGGTACGACGCCGCCGCCGCGCAGACCAGGCGGATCCTGGACGAGGCCGACGCCGCCAGGGCGCTCGGCGCCACCGGGCACATCTTCAACCTCGGCCACGGCGTGCTGCCGGACACCGACCCGGGCGTGCTCACCGCGCTGGTACAGCTGGTGCACGAACTCTGAGTACCGTCGAGGCCATGAGGATCGCGGTGGCCGGTGGCGGCATCAGTGGGCTGGTGGCGGCCTACCGGCTGCGCGGGCTGCTCGGCCCGGAGGCGCGGATCACCGTGCTCGAGGCGAGCCCGCGCGCGGGCGGCGTGCTGCACACCGGTGAATTGGGCGGCGGGCCGGTCGATCTCGGGGCGGAGGCGTTCGTCGGGCGGCGGCCGGAGGTGCCCGCGCTGCTCGGCGAGCTCGGGCTGGCGGACCAGCTGGTGACGCCGTCCGGGCTGCGGCCGCTGGTGTGGGCCGGTGGGCGCGCGCACGCGCTGCCCGAGCGGACGCTGATGGGGATTCCGTCCGACGTGGAGACCCTGCACGGGCTCGTGGACGCGGCGGCGCTGGAGTGGGTCGCGTCCGAGCCGGAGCGGCCGCTGGAGTGGGCCGTCGGCGGCGATATCGACGTGTACTCGCTGGTGGCCGAGCGGTTCGGGGCGCAGGTGGCGGAGCGGTCGGTGGACCCGCTGCTCGGCGGGGTGTACGCGGGGAGTTCCCGGTCCATCGGGGTGCGCGCGGCGCTGCCCACCCTGGCGGCCGCGCTGGACAGGGGGGCCGCGAGCCTCACCGCGGCGGTGAAGTCCGTGCTGCCGCCGCCCTCCACCGCGCCGGTCTTCGGCGGCCTGCGGGACGGGTACCGGGTGCTGCTGGACGCCCTGGCCGCGCGGGCGGGGGCCGATATTCGCACCGGCGCCGCGGTGCGTTCGCTGGCCCGCACCGAGCACGGATGGGCGCTCGACCCCATCGGCGAGGTGGACGCCGTCGTCCTCGCGACCCCCGCGCCGGTCACCGCGCGGCTCCTCGCCGCCGTCGCCCCCGAGGCGAGCGCCGCCGCCGGGGCGATCGAGCTGTCCTCGTCCGTCGTGGTCGCTCTCGCACTGCCCGGTGACACCCCGCTGCCGGAGAACTCCGGCGTGCTGATCGCCACCGGCGAAGGGCTGCGCGCCAAGGCGTTCACCCTCTCCAGCCGGAAGTGGCCGCACCTCGCCGCGCGCGGCGGCGCGCTGGTCCGCGCCTCCTTCGGCCGATTCGGCGACCCCGGACCGCTCTCCTGGACCGACGGGGAGCTCGTCACCGCCGCCGTCGAGGACCTGCGGGTCGTCACCGGGGTGGCGGTCGAGGTGGAGCAGTTCGCCGTGCAGCGCTGGCCCGGCGGGCTCGCCCAGTACGCCCCCCGCCACACCGAGCGGATCGCCGTGCTGGAGTCCGGGATCGCCGGCCTTCCCGGCCTCGCGGTCGCGGGCGCCTACCTGCACGGCGTCGGCGTCCCGGCCTGCGTCGCCGCGGGTACCGCCGCCGCGCGGCGCGCGGCCGCCGTCCTGGTCTAGCCGGTCACTCGACACTCAGCCGCAGGTGGCGCAGGCGGCGGACCAGCAGGCTCGGCAGCCACGCGCCGGTGTCGGCGGCGCGGAACGAGGTGGTGCGCGCCAGCAGGGCGCCGAGCACGATCCGCGCCTCCAGCCGGGCCAGCGCCGCGCCGACGCAGAAGTGCGGCCCCCGGCCGAAGCTCAGGTGGTTCTTCGCCGCGGGCCGGTCGAGCCGGAATTCGCCCGGGTCGGCGAAGTGCGCGGGGTCCCGGTTGGCCGCGCCCCACAGCAGGAAGAGCCGCGACCCCGCCCGCAGCGGCACCCCGCTCAGCTCGGTGTCGGCGACCACGTGCCGGTAATGACCGCGGAACGGCGGTTCGTAGCGCAGCGTCTCCTCGATGAAGGCACCGAGCAGCTCCGGCCGCTCCCGGAGCTGCCGCTGCAGGTCCGGCCGGGTGGCCAGAATCCAGGCCGCGGTGCCGAGCAGCGAGGCGGTGGATTCGCCACCGGCGCTGAACAGCGTGATCATGATGGCCAGCGCCACCGGGTCGTCCAGTTCGCCCGCGGCGCAGGCCGTGGCGAGATCGCCGAGCAGGTCGGGCCGCGGCGCTGCGGCGGCCTCGCGGAACCGGTCGGTGACGTAGGCGGCGAGTTCCAGGACGGCGGCGACGGCCTCCCGCATCCGCTCCGCGTCCACCAGCCCCTCGACCACCTGGGTCGCGGCGTACCCCCAGCGGGTCAGGGCGGCGACGTCGTCGTCCGGCACGCCGATGATGCGGGCGACGACCATCATCGGCAGGGCGCCGGCCAGCGCGGACATCCACTCGATGCCGTCGCCGCGGGTGCCGCGGCGCCAGAGCCGCTCGGCGGTCTCGGTGATGAACGGTTCGCAGGCCGCCACCCGCGTGGCGGCCAGATGCGGAAGCAGCGTGCGGCGATGCACCGGGTGCGCCGGGGCGTCCGCGGTCGCCAGCGCCTGGGTGGGGCCGCCGAGTTCGCCGACCGGGAACGCGGTGACCGCCCCGTCCGGCCCGGACATCATCGTGGCGGTCAGGTTGGAGGAGAAGACGTCGCGGCGGGCGATCGCCTCGCCGACCGCGTCCCACCCGCTCACCGCGTAGAAACCGGAGTCCGCGATCCGGTGCACCGGGCCCGCCCGGTGCATGCGTGCGTAGAGCGGGTACGGGTCCTGGATATAGCGCTCCTCGAAGAGCGCGAGGCCGAGGCCATCGTCGGGCGGGGTCATCGCTCCACCGTGATCCGCGGCCGCCCGCCGCGTCAACGACCTGCGGAAAAGCTGAAATCGAGGCGCCACCGGCCGCTGCGGGCAGCGTCTCACGATGGCCGCCGCCGCCTGCGAGAATCGTGAGACGCGGAGCGGGTGACGTCTCGGATTCGAGAATTCTCGCGAGCGCGGTACCGAACGGAGGTGGGCGGTGGTCCGGGACGACTGGGTGGTCGGCGACAGCAGGCGGGCGGCGGCGGCCGAGCGCATCCACGCCGCGGCCGCGGAGCTGATCATCGCCCGCGGCATCGACGGCCTCGATATCGAAACCCTCGCCGCCCGGGTGCACTGCTCCCGCGCCACCATCTATCGGTACGCGGGCGGCAAGGCGCAGATCCGCGACGCCGTGCTGCTGCGGCTCGCCGCCGGCATCGTCGAGACCGTCCGCGCAGCCGTCGCGGGGCTGGGCGGCGCCGATCGGGTGGTCACCGCGATCAGCGTCGCGCTCGCGGAGATCCGGGCCAGTCCGCTGCGGCCGATGCTGCTCGACGCCAACGCGCTCGGCCTCGGCGACATGCACGCCTCGCCGCTGCTCGGCCGGCTGGCGGCGGAGCTCACCGGCATCACCGACGAGGAGCCGGGCGCCGCGCACTGGGTGGTGCGGGTGGTCATGTCCCTGGCGCACTGGCCGCTGCCGGACGAGGACGCCGAACGCGAGCTGATCCGCCGCTACGTCGCCCCCGGCCTCACCCCACCCGCCCGTACCGCCGGGCCCGGCCGGAGTGGCACCATGGACCCATGGCACGACTCGATTACCAGGCCCTCAACGCCACCGTCAGGTACCTGATGTTCTCCGTGTTCCAGGTGCGCCCCGGCGTCCTGGGAGACGACCGCGAGGCCGCCCTGAAGCAGGCCACCGCCTTCTTCGAGGGCCTGGACGACCGCGAGGTGGTGCTCCGCGGCATCTACGACGTCTCCGGCCTGCGCGCCGACGCCGATTTCATGCTCTGGACGCACGCCGAGCGGGTCGAGGACCTGCAGGCCGTCTACGCCGACTTCCGCCGCACCACCGAGCTGGGCAAGGCCAGCACCCCGGTGTGGAGCAATGTCGCGCTGCACCGCCCGGCCGAGTTCAACAAGAGCCACATCCCGGCCTTCCTGGCCGGGGAGGAGCCCGGCGCCTACATCTGCGTCTACCCGTTCGTGCGCTCCTACGAGTGGTACCTGCTCCCGGACGAGGAGCGCCGCAAGATGCTCGCCGACCACGGCAAGCAGGCCCGCGGCTACGCCGACGTGCGCGCCAACACCGTCAGCTCCTTCGCGCTCGGCGACTACGAGTGGATCCTCGCCTTCGAGGCCCCCGAGCTGCACCGCATCGTCGACCTCATGCGCGACCTGCGCGCCACCGAGGCCCGGCTGCACGTCCGCGAGGAGATCCCTTTCTACACCGGCCCCCGGGTCGAGCTGGACGCACTGGTCGCGTCGCTGCCCTGACCCCGCGTCCCAGTCCCGGTGCCCAGGGTTTCCGGGGCATGCGCGGCACGCGGACCGCTCGGTACCCTTCGGTCGGCGCCGCGTCGATTCAGCGTGCCGGGCCGCTGCTGTCCGAGGGGTGCAGCGTCAGGGCGATGGAGTTGATGCAGTAGCGCTTGTCGGTGGGCGTGTTGTATCCCTCGCCCTCGAACACGTGGCCGAGGTGGCTGTGGCAGGTCGCGCACAGCACTTCGACCCGGCGCATGCCGAGCGTGTCGTCGGCGCGCAGGATCACGGCGTCCGAATCGGCCGGGTCGAAGAACGAGGGCCAGCCGCAGTGCGAGTCGAACTTCTCGGTGCTGCGGAAGAGTTCGGTGCCGCAGGCGCGGCAGGAGTAGACGCCCTCGGTCTTGGTGTCGGTGTACTCGCCGACGAAGGGCCGCTCGGTGGCGGCCTCGCGGAGCACCGCGAATTCGGCGGGGTTCAGCTTGCTCCGCCACTCCTGCGGGGTGAGCTGGATACGCGGAGCAGGTAGCGACGTCTCGGCATCGGTCATGCTTCGAGGTTAATCGCGTGCCGCTCGGCGCGCCTCCGGCGGTCAGGGGCGATGGCCCGCGGGCACCTCGGCGGTGGGGGGAGTGGGCTCGGCCGTGGCGGCGGAGCCGTTCGCGGCGGGGATCCCGGCTGCCGGCTTCGGCGCGGCGCCGGCGGGCTCAGCATCCTCGACCGGCCCGCGCGGATCCGGCGCGGTGCGCATCCAGTCCTGGTCGAGCCCCTTGTCCAGCGTCCCGGCGGCGCGCGCCGCCAGGTACCGGTCGCCGAGCACGCAGAACACGACGAGCAGCAGCAGCCCCCAGCCGAAGGTGATGCGCAGGTACTCCAGGTTGCGCCCGACGTCCTGCCAGCGGTCCGAGAGCCACTTGTCGTAGCTCAGGAAGCCGAAGATGGCGAGCCAGGCCGGCCAGTTGCGCAGCACCGAGTTGCGCAGCACCACCGTCATGAGGAACGGGAAGAGCATCATCGAGTAGTACATCTGGCCCAGCGAGGTGAGCAGGAACTCCGCGGTGAGCAGCACGCCGGAGGCGGTGCAGACGAAGAACAGCTCGTCCTCGCGGTAGTACCGGTAGAGCAGCCAGAGCGAGCCGAGCACGATCAGCGCCATGACGATCCGGATACTCAGCGTGAGCCACGGCGGCAACCCGTAGTAGGCGGCATTGCCGGAGATCGCGCTGTTGAAGTAGTCGCGGGTCTCCATGAGGTACGGCGTGACCCGGGTGAAGAACCGCTCCGGGTCCACCATGAGCGGCCAGGCCGCGGCGGTCAGCGCCAGCGGGACGCCGCAGCCGGTGAGGAAGACCTTCCACTGCCCGCGCGCCGCGGCTATCAGCAGCAGCGGCGCGAGCGTCGGTTTCACCGCGATCGTCAAGCCGAGCACCGCGCCCGCCCAGAGGTCGCGGCGGGCGAGCAGCAGGTGCAGGAAGACCAGCTCGCCGAGGAGCAGGCAGCCGTTCACATTGGTGAAGACCAGCGTGTTGATCACGGTCTCGGAGGCGAACATGGCCAGCAGCAGCGCCGGCGCGGCCACCGAGTTCACGGTGTAGCGGAAGAGCTTGAGCAGCAGGTACCAGGCGATCAGGATCGCGACCGCGTTCAGCAGGATGAACAGCCAGCGCGACTTCTCGTAGTCGATGATGGCGATCGGGGCGATCAGCAGCGTGCCGCTCGGCGGGTACAGGTAGTGCGGATCGACGGAGTCGAAGTTGGCCGTGTAAACGGGGTTGCCGTTGAGAAACTGGAACGACGCGTTGTACACCGGCCGGTAGTCGTCGGTGACGAATCCGTTGACAGCCTTGATGAAGACCCGGTGCAGCACCGTCATGACCGCCAGCGGCCACAGGGCGAACCGGATCACCTCGGCGGTGGTGCGAGCCGTGCGTGGCTCGAGCTGTCGAAGGAGCACCCGGGCACGGTACACCGGAACCCGGCCGCGGTGGTTGCCGGGACCGGCCCGGCGGCGGCTTACGCCCGGGTCAGGCGGGGCAGGCCGAGCCGTCCTGCGGCAGCCGGGCCTCGTTCAGGTACTCCACCACCGCGCGCTGCCCGCAGCCGGAGTGCGCGGTCACCGGATGCCCCCAGCCCTGCCAGCGCAGCACCGCGGTGCGGGCGCCCGCACCGGCCAGCGCGCCGGTCACCGCGGCCTGCCCGACGCCGCCCGCCACCGGGTCGGCGGCACCGTCCAGCACCAGCACCGGGAGCGCGAAGTCGGCGATCGGCGGGGTGGGCGAGCCGACCGGCCAGGCGGAGCAGGTGAGCAGCCCCAGCGCGGCCGTCCGGCCGAACACCGGATATTTGCCGGCCCAGTCCCCGGCGAGCTCGGCGGCCCGGCTCTGCGACGGCGGCTGGTGGACGTCGGCGCAGCGGTTCACGAACTCGCCGTCGTTGGCGATGGCCGCCGACTGCCGCTGGACGAGCGCGAGCAGCGGGCCGCGGTTGCCGCGCCCGGCGGCGGCGAGCGCGTCGGCCAGCTCCGGCACCCGGTCGGGCTGGTCGGCGCGCGGGCTGCCGAGGAAGCCGGTGAGCGCGGTGGTGACGGCGTTCGCGGAGAGATCGCCGAGCTGGCCCGCCGCGGCCCGGTTCACCAGGTCGGTGATCGCGGCCCTCGGGTCGGGGCCGAGCGCGCAGCCGAGCGCGGCGCAGCGCTGCGCGAAGGCGGTGAGCGCGGCCTCCGCGCCCTGCGTGCGCTGCTCGGCCACGGTGGTGGCGTCGGCGCCGAGGCTGGTGGGGGAGTCGAGCACCAGCCGGGCGAGGTGGTCGCCGAACTTGCGGGCGTAGCCGATCGCGACCTCGGCGCCGTTGCCGGTGCCGAGCAGGTCGATGTGGTCGACCTGCCACTCCTTGCGCAGCTGCTCGATGTCGTCGGCGGCGTGGCCGGCGTCGAAGGTGTTCTCGTAGGGCTGCAGGAAGTCCCGGCAGGCGATGGTGCCGTCCTGGCTGAACTCGACCAGCGCCTCCGCCTGGGCGGCGGCGTCGCCGAGCGCGGCGAACTGGGCATTGTCGGCGAAGCCCTGGCGCACCTCGGGCGGCAGGCAGTCCACCGGCTGCGAGGTGCCGATGCCGCGCCGGTCCACCGCGACGATCGGGCGGGTGGCCAGGATGCCGTTCGGCGGCCCGGCCGCCATCCCGGCGAGCGTGGCCGAGGAGGCGCGGTCGGCGCCGGAGGTGAGGACCAGCGGCGCCGCGTCCGCCGGGGTCTGCGGCAGCCGGGCGCGCACCGCGCCGTTGCGGAAGTTGCCGATCACGGTGCCCGCGGTGTCGATCGGGGTGGAGTACTCGGCGCACTCCAGGATGACGCCGTTCGGCGGGGCGCCGAGGCCGAGCTGGTCGAAGGTGCCGCGGGTGCAGTCCGACCAGGCCAGATCGGTGACCGGCTTCCCGGCCCGCGGCGGGGCGGGCGGCGCGGCGGAGGTACCGGCCCCGCCGCCGGGCGCCACCGGGTGCTCGACGGCGACGCCCGGCCGATCCGACGGCCCCGCACCGCAACCGGCGAGCACGAACGTCAGGGAGGTGGCAAGCACGGCGGCCCGGGTCCAGCGCATGCGGTACAGCCTGCCGCATACCGGCGGTTCTTTCACGAACGGGGTTTCACCGGCGGGCCCGCAGGGGGCTCGCCCCCGGCGTGGCGTCGGCAGGGCCGGGGTGCGGGCGGCGGGCCGGGGTAGCGACGCCGCGTCCGCCGAACCGGCCGTGACCTCGGACGGGTCGGCGTGCGGCGCGATTCCGGCGCCCGGGGTCAGCGGCGGGCCCACCGGGTGAGCACGGTTCCGTCGTCGTCGAGCAGCACGTGTCTGCGCACCATGGGGTGCGCGGATTCGTGGGGGGACAGCGCGATTCGCCCGCCCGCTCCGCCGACCAGGACCGGCGCGGTCGTCAGGCACAGCTCGTCCAGCACGTCCGCGTCGATCAGCTCGCCGACCAGGTGCGGCCCGCCCTCGCAGAGCACCCGGTACAGCCCGAGCCCGGCCAGCGCGTCCAGCAGCCCGCGCGGGGTGATGGCGTTGGTCCCCACCTCGACCACCGTCGCCCCGGCCGCGATCAGCGCCGCCACCCGGTCCGGGGGCGCCGAGGCGGTGGTGAGCACGATCGGCGGCACATCGGTGTCGGTGAGCAGCCGCGACTCCGGATCCAGCGACGCGCTCGCCGTCACCACCGCGATCGGCGGTGGCGCGCCGTCGGCGGCGCCACCGTAGCCGAGCGCGGCCAGCGCCCGCCGCCGCTCCGGATCGGTGGCCGCGCCGCCGTAGTTCTCCGCCCGCACCGTGCCCGCGCCGACCAGCACCACATCGGCCAGCTCGCGCAGGGTCCCGAAGACCCGGCGATCGGCCGGGGTGCCGAGCCCGCCGGAGACTCCGCCGCTGGTCGCGGCGCCGTCGATACTGGAGACGAAGTTCGCCCGCACCCACGGCGCGTCCAGCTGGCGGGGGTAGGCGTAGAGCTGCGCCAGCTCGTCGTCGTCGAGCGCTGTGAGCTGGATCGCATTGTGCGTACGCTGCATAGGGACAGCTCACACCACATCTCTAGGCTTCGTCCATGCCAGCACGCCTCGTCGACCGCCACCCGGAGGTCCCGGCCGACCAGCTCGTCGCCCAGATGGTGCCGCCGCCCATGTTCGACGAGGTGAGTTTCTCCTCCTACATCCCGGACCCGAACGAGCCCAGCCAGGCCGCCGCGGTGCGCAAGGCGGAGGAGTTCGCGGGCGAGGTCGCGCGGATCACCAAGGCGGCGAGCAAGAAATCGCTCTTCGGCAAGAAGAAGCAGGTGAGCGGCGCCGGGCTGTATCTGGACGGCGGCTTCGGCGTCGGCAAGACGCACCTGCTCGCCTCGGTCTTCCACAGCGCGCCCGCGCCGAAATCCTTCGGCACCTTCGGCGAGGTGACCAACCTGGTCGGCGCGCTCGGCTTCGCCACCACCGTCGAGCGGCTCTCCGGCAACAGCGTGCTCTGCATCGACGAGTTCGAGCTCGACGACCCCGGCGACACCATGCTGGTCTCCCGGCTGCTCACCGAGCTCTCCGCGGCCGGCGTCTCGATCGCCGCCACCTCCAATACGCTGCCCGGCCAGCTCGGCGAGGGCCGCTTCGCCGCCCAGGACTTCCTGCGCGAGATCAAGAAGCTCGGCTCGATCTTCGAGGCGGTCCGGGTGGACGGCCCCGACTACCGGCACCGCGACCTGCCGCCCGCCCCCGAGCCGAGCACCCCCGAGGCACTGCGCGAGCGCGCCGCCGCCACCCCGGACGCCACCCTGGACGAGTTCGACGCGCTGCTCGCGCACCTCGCCACCCTGCACCCCTCCAAGTACGGCGCGCTGATCGCCGGGGTCTCCGCGGTCTTCCTGGAGAACGTCGCCCCGGTGACCGACCAGGCCGTCGCGCTGCGCGTGGTGGTGCTGGCCGACCGGCTCTACGACGCGGGCACCCCGGTCACCGTCTCCGGCGCCAAGCTGGACCAGATCTTCGCCGCCGACATGCTGGAGGGCGGCTACCGCAAGAAGTACCTGCGCGCCATTTCCCGCCTGCTCGCGCTCTCCCGCTTCGAGGTGCCGACCAGCTGACCCGGGTCCGCCTACCATCGCGGGCATGACCACCTTCAGCACCTGGGACGGCCTGGAACTCAGCTATCGCGTCTGGGAGGGCGACGGCATCCCGATCGTGCTGCAGCACGGCGTCGTCGCCGACACCAACGCCAACTGGATGGGCACCGGCGTGGTGAACGCGCTGCGCGCGACCGGCCGCCCCGTGGTCTCGCTGGACGCCCGCGGCCACGGCCGCTCGGCCAAGCCGCACGAGCCCGCCGCCTACTCCTGGCAGGCCATGGCCCGCGACGTCCGCGCGCTCTACGACGAGCTCGGCGGCGAGCAATTCGACCAGGTCGGCTACTCCATGGGCGCGGTGGTCTCGCTGCTGGTGGCCGGGGACGACCCGCGGGTGCGCCGGCTGGCCATCGGCGGCGTCGGCTCCGGCGTGGTCGACTGCGGCGGCGTCGACCGCCGGGTGGTCGCCGCCGACGACCTGCGCGCCGCCATGGACGGCGACGGCAGCGGTGCCACCCTCCGGGCCCGGCCCTTCCGGCTGCTCGCCGATGCCGTGCGCGCCGACCGGGCCGCCATGGCCGCGGTCATGACCGGGCTCGACGAGCGCCCCATCGGCGACCTCGCCGACCTCACGCTCCCCGTGCTCGTCCTCGCCGGTGACACCGACCCGCTCGCCGCGGAGCCCGAGCGGCTGGCCGCCGCGCTCCCGGACGCCCGCTTGATCACCGTCCCCGGTGACCACCTGATGGCCGTCACCGCGCCGGAGTTCCACCGGGCGCTGGTCGATTTCCTGGCCGCCGAACGGGTCGAGGCGGGGTGAGCGGATCGCGGCGGTGACCTCCCCGCGCGGCGCGTCCGTGTCCGAGCAGCCGGGCCGCTAGAAGCGCAGCCGCATGACGTAGTCGTCGTGCAGCTGCGCCCCCACCCGGAAGGTCTTGGTGCCGCAGCGCTCGAACCCGCTGCGGGCGTAGAAGCGCTGCGCGCGCTCGTTGTGCTGGTTCACGCCGAGCCAGATCCCGTCCGCGCCCGCCGCGGCGGCGTGCTCGAGCGCGGCCCGCATGAGCGCGTCGGCGACGCCGCTGCCGTGCCTGCCGGGCAGCACGTACATCTTGCTCAGCTCGGCCGGGGCGTCCAGCTCGACCGCGCGCGCGATGGCCGGATCCTCCGGCGTGCCGACGTGCAGCATGGCGTAGCCGACGATCTCGCCGTCCTCGGCGGCGCGCAGCACGATCCGGTCCGGGTCGCCGAGGTACTCGCCGAAACGCTCCGCGGAGAGCATCGCGGCGAGGAAGCCCTCGACGTCCTCCGGGGTGGTCCCCGGCGGGCAGGCCAGCGCAAACGTGGCCGCGGCGACGGCGCCGAGCGCCTCCGCGTCCCACAGCCCGGCGGGGCCGACGACGAGCGTCGTTTCACTCATCCGTCCAGTGAATCACGGGTGGCGGGATTGTCCGATCTCGCTTTCCTGGCCGCCGCGCCGTGCGGGTCCGGGCGAGCCGGTAGTCTCTGCCGCATGACCAGCAGGAGCCGTGTCGCGATCGTCGGCGCCGGAATAGCGGGTTTGGCCTGCGCGAAAGTGCTGAGACAGGAGGGTTTTCCGGTCGAGGTCTTCGATCGGGCGCCGGATGTCGGTGGCGTGTGGAGCGCTACTCGCCGTTACCCCGGGTTGCGTGCCCAGAGCAGCAGCCGTACGTACCGGTTCTCCGACCTTCCGATGCCCGACGACTTCCCGGACCGCCTCGACGGCGCACAGATGCAGTCCTACCTGGAGAGCTACGTGCGCCGCTTCGACCTGGGGCACGCGCTGCGGCTGAACACCGAGGTGGTCGCGGCCGACCCGGTGGACAGCGGCTGGCTGCTCGAGGTGCGCGACGGCACCGGCGTGCACCGCACCTCCTGTGACCACCTGATCATCGCCAACGGCGTGCACTCCGACCCCCGGGTGCCCGAGTTCACCGGCAGCGCCGACTTCGCCCGCGCGGGCGGCCAGATGGGGCACAGCTCGCTGCTCTCCGACCTGGCGGCGGCGCGCGGCCGGAACGTCGTCGTGGTCGGCTACGGCACCGCCGCCTGCGAGATCGCCGAGGCGGTCAGCCACGTCGCCGCCTCCACCACCGTCGTCGCCCGCAGGCTGCGCTGGAAGCTGGCGCGCCGGGCGGGCCGCTTCCTGGACGCCGAGCGGCTGCTGCAGAGCCGCTTCGGCGAAAGCCACTTCGGCTACCAGCGGCAGCGCCGCCCGGAGAAGTTCCTGAACGGCCCCGGCCGCTCGGTGCGCGACAGCAACCTGGACCTCATCCAGGAGCGCACCATTCGCAGCCTGCACCTGCGCGAGCTGGAGCTGGTGCCGGAGGAGCCCTTCGGCACCGTCGCGCACGGCACCGTCGACCTCGCCGTCGACGGCTTCACCGAGCAGGTCTGGGCCGGGCGGCTCACCGTGGTGCGGGATACCGTGATCGAGGCGCTCGGCGCCGAGAAGGTGCCGGTCGCGCACCTCTCGGACGGCCAGACCATCCCCGCCGACCTGGTCATCTGCGCCACCGGGTACCAGCAGCGGGTGCCATTCCTGACGCCGTTCGTGCAGCGCCAGCTCACCGACGACGCGGGCAACTTCCGGCTCTACCGGCAGATCCTGCCGCCCACCGTGCCGCGGCTGAGCTTCGCCGGGTACGGCGGCTCGGCGCTCAGCGCGCTCGCCGCCGAGGCCGGCGCGCACTGGACCGCCGCGCTGCTCACCCACCGCCTCGACCTGCCCGGCCCCACCGCCATGGGCGAGGCGCTGGACGAGCGGCTGAGCTGGCTCGCCGAGCGCACCGGCGGCGGCACGCACGGCACCGAGGCCGGGCCGTTCGGCGTGCACCACATCGACGAGCTCCTCGCCGACCTGCACGCGGAGTTCCCGGCGCGGCTGCGCTTCGCCCAGTGGTTCCGCCCGGTCACCCCGGACGACCTGAAGGTCATCGGCGCGCCCAAGCCGGAGCTGAACACCCAGCCGCGCCCGGTCGACCAGGTGGCCGCCGTTCAACACTGACGGGTAACGACCGGCGTGGCAACGCGCCGGTAGCGGCCGGGATACGGGGATAATTCGAGAGTGGACCGGCTGGACATGAACCTGCTGGTGGCCCTGGACGCGCTGCTGGAGACCAACAGCGTCACGCTGGCCGCCGAGCGGATGCAGACCTCGGTACCCGCCATGAGCCGCACCCTGGCGCGGCTGCGGCAGGTGCTCGGCGATCCGCTGCTCGTCCGCTCCGGCCGCGCCCTCGTCCCCACCCCGCGCGCGCTGGAGCTGCGGCACCAGGTGCACGGGCTGGTCGAGCAGGGGCGCGGGCTGCTGACGCCGCGCCCGGCCTTCGACGCGGGCACGCTGCGCCGCGGCTTCGCGGTGCGCGCGGGCGACGAGGTCCGGCCGGAGCTCACCGGCCCGCTGCTGGCCGCGGTCCGCCGCGAGGCGCCCGGCGTCACGCTGAACCTGGTGGCGAGCGCGGAGGACGATCCGCGCGCGCTCCGCGACGGCCGCACCGACCTGCAGGCCGGGGTGATCGAGCGCAGCGACCCGGAGACGGTGCTGCGGCGGCTCTACGGCGACCGGCTGATCGGGGTCGCGGCCGCCGACCACCCGCTGGTCACCGAGCCGGTGACGGTCGCCGCCTACGCCGCCGCCGCGCACCTGAGCGTGAGCAGGCAGGGCCGGGTGCGCGGCGCCATCGACGACCGGCTCGCGCTGCACGGCCGCACCCGCCGGGTGATCGGCACCGTCCCCGACCTCACCACCGCGCTGCTCGCGGTGCGCGGCGGCGACGCGGTCTGCCCGGCCCCCGCCGCCGCGGTGACCTCGCTGCTCGGCCCGCTCGGGCTGCGCGCCTTCGAGATCCCGCTGCCGCTGCCCGAGGTGCCGATCGGCCTGGCCTGGCATCCCAGGCACACCGCCGACGAGGGGCACCGCTGGCTGCGCGACCTGGTCGAGCGGCTGCTGCGGGCGCAGCAGGTGCCCGAGGCCAGGCCGCGGCGGCTGCGCGGGGCCGTCGCCAAGGCGATCACCGGCGCCGCGCACGACGCCGCCGAGCGCATCGCCTGACTACCGCGGGTCCGGCTCCCCGGTCGGCGGGCCGAACGGCATGGCGGCGGCGGTGCGCTTGAGCTCGTCCAGCATGGCCTGCACCTTGTCGGCGTGCGCGGTCTCCTCGGCGGTCGCGCCGGTGAAGCCGTTGCCGAAGTCGGCGTAGGCGGAGCGGTCGACGGCGGGCTCGGCGGAGCCGGGGCGCTCGGCCGCGCCCGAGGTGAGGCCGGGGCGGCCGACCTGCTCGGTGTGCGCGTCCGGGGTCTGCCGGTCCGCGAACGGGGCGAAGTCGTCGCCGGTCTCGTCCAGCGGGTAGCCGGCGGCCGGCGCCTGCCGGTAGCCGTCCTGCTGGCCCGTGAAGCCGTCGCGCAGGCCCTGGTCGTAGGCGGCGGCGACGGTCTCGCCGAGCCCGAGCGAGCTGCCGTTGCGGCGCGGGCCGCTCCACCGCTCCGGTTCGTCCGGGCGGGTGAGCTCGGTGCGCTCCGGGGAGGGCGTGGTTTGGTTCGGGGTGGCGCCCGGCGGGGTCGGGGAGGGGGCCGTTCCACGCTGCGGCAGGCGGCCGGAGGCGCGGCGGGCCTCGACCGCCGCGCGCAGGTTGGGGCCCGCGGGTTCGTCGTCGGTGGACGGCTCGGGCTCGTCCGGGGTGGCGAGCCGGGCGGGCAGGCTGTGCACGGCGGGGGTGCCGCCCGGGTCGCCGGAGAGCCGGGCCGAGACGGCCGTCTCGGCCGGGTTCTCCACCCGCCGCACCGGGGCGGGCCGTACCCCCTGGTCCGCCGGGGCCGGCCGAGCTTCCCGGTCCGCCGTGCCGGTCTCGCCCTGCTCCGCCGAGAGCCTGCTCGCGGACTCCGCGCGGGCCTCCGCGATGCGCTGCCGGGACGAGCCCGCCGCGTAGCGGGGGCGGGGGACCCGCGGGGCGGCGGTCTCCGCGGGTAGCTCGGGGGTCGCGCCGGGTTGCGGGCCCCGTGCGCTCGGGCCGTACGCGCTCGCGGGACGCTCGGTCGCGGAGTCCGCGGCGGTCCGGTGGCCCTCGGCAGTGTCCTCCGCCGCGCGGGCCGGTTCATCGTGCTCCGCCGCGCGGCGCCGCGGTGCCTCGGGCGCGGGCGCCGGGGCTGCCCCGTTCGACTCGGGCAGGTGGGCGCTCGCCGGATGGGGGCCCACCTCGGCGCTGCCGTTCCGGTCCGCGGAGCGCCGTCCGGTCGCGGGCGCCTGTCCGTTCATCGCGGGGCCCTCGTCGGCGAAGCGTCGCCCGAGCCCCTCGGTGTTGTCCGAGTCATCGCGGGCGCCGGAGCCGAGTTCGGCCCGGAGCGGATCGCGCTCGGCCGCGCGCCGTCGTGGGGGCACCGCGCTCCGGCCCTCCTCGACCGGCCGCTCGGCGCCCGGCCCCGACGTCTCGCCGGGAAGCGGGGTGCTGTCCTCCGCGGCGCGCCTGCCGAGGCGGGCGGGCGGGCCCGCCTGCTCGCCCGCCTCCGCATCGGCGGCCGCACGCCGCCCCCGCCTCGTCGGCTCTGTCGCCTGCTGCCCGACGGCGCCGGTGTCGAGGTCCTCCACGCGCCGCCGCCCGGTGGGTGCGGCACCGGGACGGGAGGCGGGGTCGTCCGCATCGGCCGCGCGATGCCCGGCGCTCTCGTCCGCGGCCCGGCGTCCCGGCCGCGCCGCTTCCGCTACCCGGAACCCGGCGCCGTCCTCGGCGGCCCGACGCCCGCCGGACGGCGCCTCCGCCGCCGCGCCCGGCCCCGGCTCGGCCGCGTGCCGCCGCCCGGTGCCGGGCGCGTCGGCGACGCTCTGCAGCGTGTCCAGCCGCCGCCCCAGATCGGCGACATCCCGATCGGTGCGGAAGGCCCACGCCTCGATCGTGGCGAGCCGCGTCGCGACATCACGGTCGTCGGCGGGAACCGGAACGGGCAGCGGCACATCGACGCGGGCGGCGACCAGGTCCAGCTTCCGGCTCACCTCCCGGAGGGACTCCGCGATATCGGACAGCATCGCGCCGATCGACTCGGCGCCGTCCTCGACGTGCTCCATCCACTACCTTCTTCCCCGATCGGTCCGGCTGAGCGCGCGGCCGGGGAGATTCTAACGGTGTGGTTACGATGCCGTTCGGCAGGCGAAGCAAACTCCGCCTCCGCGCTCCGGCGGAACGCCGAAACCCGCTGTAGCAGTG
Source organism: Nocardia sp. NPDC050697 (assembly GCF_040654395.1). Classification (NCBI taxonomy): domain Bacteria; kingdom Bacillati; phylum Actinomycetota; class Actinomycetes; order Mycobacteriales; family Nocardiaceae; genus Nocardia; species Nocardia sp. NPDC050697. The sequence continues at coordinate 39,064 of NZ_JBFAHY010000009.1, read as the reverse complement.
CGTTTCCCGAGTACCGTACCCAGAGCGGAATACCGTTCTCGCCCGGATCCCCCCGGCGTGCCGTACCGTGCCGGTTCGAATCCCTTGCGGTACAACATTGATCATCCCGCCGCGGCCGCGGCGCGCCCGGCCGCGGGTGCGGAGGGGAGTGGCGGGATGCACCCTCGAGGGAGCACCCTGGTAGTGAGCGCGGGTGGCCCTGCCCGCGTGGATCGCAGGCTTAGGGGTGTGGTCGAAGTGGTGCGCAGCGAGCAGCGGGTGGAAGCGCCGTCCTGTGGACGGCGCGCGCTGCTGGCCGAGCTCGGCATCTCCAACGGCCCGCGCCGCGCCGCCGGCGAGCGGCTCGGGTACGGCTGCCGCTGCCCGGACTGCACCCGCAACCAGTGGAATCTGGAGCGCTTCAAGTACTGGCTGCGCGGCAGGCTGCTCGCGCTCGGCGCGGACGAGGCCGAGGTCGGCCACCGCGTCGACGGCGTCCCGGTGGACGTGTACTGGCGGATCGGCGAGCGCCGCTTCGCGATCGAGGTGCGCAGCGGCCCGCTGGACTGCACGCTCGCGCTGCAGCACACCCAGCGGCTGCGCGATGCCGGGCTGGCCGGTGTGCTGTGGCTCTGCCCGCCCGGCTTCTGGGTGGCGCACCTGCCCGCGCTCGGCATCCGCGACTTCGCCCCGCCCGCCTGCGACTACGAGATCGAGAGCGGCATGTTCGACACCGCCTGCTCGGCCGTGGTCGCGGCCAGGCAGGAGCCGTACGAGCTGCGCGACTTCCTGGCGGGCTGGGTCGACGGCGACATCGTGTGGGGTTATCGGGACATCTCGACGGGAGGGTGGGCGACGGTGAGCGACTGGGAGCACCACACCAGGACGCAGGCGGCGATCATCGCCCGCCAGCGCCGGGAACTGGTCGATCAGCGCACCGCACTGGCGGTCTCCAGGCAGACGGTGCGGGACAAGCAGAAGCAGATCGTCAAGCTGCACACCCGGCTGGAGCGGGCCGAGGAGACGCAGGAGGAGCGCGCCGACGAGCTCGCGCGCGCCCAGCGCACCATCGCCGACCACATCCGGCGCACCGACAGCCTGCGCGCCCAGCTGAAGACGGTGAGCCAGACGGTGAACCACTGGCAGCTCATCACCTGCTGCGCCATGATGCTCATCGTCACCTTCATCGCCGCCGCCGTGGTGGTGCGCTGAGCGCTCGGCCTCGTCAGTCCGGGCCGGGGAGCTGGTCGGCCTGCGCGCTGAGCCGGAACGGCGCCCGCTCCCAGCGCCAGCCCTCGCGCACGACCAGCGCGGCCAGGTCGAGCAGCTCCAGCTCACCCGCGGTCTCCGCGAACCCGGCCCACCCCACCGGCCCCGCCCGCAACCGTTCGACCAGCGCCTCCGGCGCGCGCACCGCCCGCGCTGCCAGCTCACCCACCCCGATCTCGCTCCCGGTCCACACCAGCCACCCCCACCCGTTCCGGTGCGCCCACGCCCGCAGCACCCGCGCCCGCACCCGGTTGGGGTGCAGCGCCACCCGGCTCAGCGGCTGCACGTCGACGAGCGCGATCCGCCCGTCCACCCCGCGCACCGCCACCCCCGGATACAGCGCCACCCCCTCGAGCTCGACCGCGACCGGATCCTCCTGGAAGGTCCGCACCGCCGGATCGGCGTCGAGCAGCCGGAGCAGCCGGGCCCGCAGCCCGGAGTCGAAGGCGACCTCGCGCCCCACGCTGTCCAGGTAGAAGCGCCCGCGCCCGTCGTCGTCGGCGTCCGGGCGGGCGGAGCGGGCGGGCAGCGGCGCGGGTTTCCCGCCGTCCGCCCACTCGACCCCGCCGAGCACGCTCCCGCGCACCGGGTCCGGTTCGTGCAGCCCGGCCAGCAGCCGCCGGGTCTTCTTCCGCCAGCCGAGGATCCGCTGCATGACGAAGCCCGCGATCCGCCGCGCGTCCTCCGGCGGGTGCCCGGCGAGCCGCAGCCGCAGGTAGGCGAGTTCATTGGCGGCGAGGTCGGCGTCGGTGGCGTAGATCTCGGCCAGCAGCGTGCGGACCAGCCGCTGGTCCGGGGTGCCCGGCGGGTAGTTCCTGGCGAAGGCCGCGAAGGCCGCGCCGCCGGGCGGATGCGCGCGCAGCATGTGCCCGACCGCCCTGGTGTGCAGCTGCCTGGCCCGATCCCGGGAGATGTCCTGCCTGGCGGCGATCCGGCTGAGCGTGGCGGGCGGCGCCGCCCCGACGCCGAGCCGGAGCGCGACGATCTCCGCCTCGCGCGCGCTGCGCTCCGCGTGCGCGGCGACGAGCGCGGCGACGACCTCGGCCATCTCCTCGTGGTCGAGCCCGATGGCCCCGGCGATATCGGTCTCGCCCCACTCCTCCGCGTGCACCGCCACCCGCACCTCACCTCGCCTCGACCGGCCACAGCCTAGACGCAGCCACCGACAGCCCCCGCCGCCGCGCATGGCGGACGGCGCGTCGGGTAGCCGCCCGGCATGAGCACCGCGCTACTCGTGTACGGAATCGTGCCCGCCGAGCTGGAGCCGCGGCTGGACGGCATCGGCGATCCGCCCGCCCCCGTCCGCACCGTGCGCCACGGCGCGGTCGCCGCGCTGGTCAGTGAGGTCTCCGAGCGCCCGCTCGGCGACCCCGGCGACCTGCGCGCCTACGTCCGGGTGGTGGACGGCGCCGCCGCCGCGGGCCCGGTGATCCCGGTGCGCTTCGGCGCCGCGCTGCGCGACAGCGCGGAGGTCGAGCGCACCCTGCTCGCCCCGCACGAGGAGCAGCTGCGCGCCACCCTGGACGATCTCACCGGCTACGCCGAGTACCTGCTGCACGGCCGCTACCGCACCGACCGGGTGCGCGCCGAGATCGCCGCCGATGAACCCGTGGTCCGGGCGGCCGCGGAGGGCGCGCCGGGCACCACCCTGGCCGCGCTGGCCGCCATGCGCCGCGCCGACACCGACGCCGCGCTGGCCGTGCTGCACCCGCTGGCCGAGCAGCTCGCCGTGCGGCAGCTCACCGCGGAGAGCGACGCCGTCGATATCGCCGTGCTGCAGCGCCGAGACCGGCACGACGACCTGATCGAGGCCGCCCGCTGCCTCGCCGGGCAGTGGGACGACCGGGTCGAGCTCACCCTCGCCGGTCCGCTCGCGCCCTGGGATTTCGTCACCGTGGACGCGAGCGGCACCGGCTGATCGTCCCGCGCACCGTATTCGCCCGCCGCCCCCCTTGATTCGCCGCTGCACGCCGGGGCATGGTTGGCGGGTACCTTGTGGGCGGGGGAGGGCGCGATGACCGCGGGCGATGCCATTGCGATTTTCAAGGGCCGGTTGCATCGGCTGATCCGCGATGCCTTCGTCACCTGGGCCAGGTTGCAGGCCGTGGTGCCGGTCTCGGATGCCGAACTGCTGCTCGCCACCAGGGGCGCGAGCGTGCCGGACTGGGACGGCCTGGTCGAACCGGTGGTCGTCGCCTGCCTGCGGGAGCTGCAGCCGGACATGCCGGAGGCCGCGCTCCGGGCCGACCTCCGGCGCTGGCTCGGCTGGTGGGACGCGGCCAAGGCCGTCGAGAACAGCGGCGTGGTGATCGTGCCCGAGCCGGAGCCGCCCCGCTCGAACGGCGGGCGCCTGCTCGCGCTCGGAGCGGCGGTGCTGGTGCTGGTCACCGCAGCCGTCGTGGTCGCGGTGTGGCCGGACGAGAACAGCTGCGCCGCCGCCGGTCTGACCCTGGAGAGCGGCGAATGCGTCGGCGTCGCCGACGGCACCTTCCCCGGCCTCGACCCGTCGGTCGCCGAGATCGTCGACCGGATCGCCGAGCAGAACCGCGCGGTCGAGGGCGATGCCGTCGAGATCGCGCTGCTCGGCCCGCTCAGCCACCTCGCCGACGCCGGCAGCCCCGGCCAGCTCGACCCCGACCAGGTGCGCCGCATGCTGATCGGCGCCGCGGTGGCCCAGCAGCGGGTCAACACCTCCGCCCTGGTCCGCGATCCGCGCCCGCCGGTGCGGCTGGTGCTCGCCAATACCGGCAGCTACCAGGACCGCTGGCAGACGCCGGTGCGCGAGCTCGTCGCCAGGGCCGACCGCCCGGAGCCGCGGCTCGTCGCCACCGTCCTGCTCGGCACCAGCCTGGACCACACCCGCGCCGCCGCGGCCGAACTCGCGCGCGCCGAGATGCCGATGATCGGCGCCATCACCTCCGCCGAGGAGTTCAACAGCCGGGACCTGCCCGGCCTCATCCGCACCTCGCCCACCTCGGGCGATTACGTCTCCACGCTGGCCGGGTACCTGGCCGCGAACCGCCCGGCGAGCCGCGCGATCGTGGTCTGGGACCAGAACTCGGACCGCCGCGGCGATCTCTTCGCCGGTTCGCTGAAGGAGGCCTTCGCCGCCCAGCTCGGGCCGTGGATCGGCAACCGCCCCGAGCAGGGGTTCGTCGGCGCGGGCATTCCGACCGAGAAGGTGTGGCCGCAGATGTTCGCCACCCCCACGATCAATATCTGTCAATCCGGCGCTGACGTGGTGCTGTTCGCGGGCCGGGTCACCGATCTGCCCGCCTTCATCGAGGCGCTCTCGGCCCGGGCCTGCCGGGACCGCGCGCTGCTCGTCATGACCGGCGCCGCCGCGCTCACCGCCGTCGACCGCACCCAGCAGCAGCGGCTGCGCGACGGCGGCCTCACCCTCGTCTACGGCGGCGTCACCGACCCGCACACCTGGCCGCTCGGCGGCGACGACCGGCCACCCGGGTACGACCCGTTCCTGCACGCGCTCGCCGCCGAGGGCTTCCTCGCCGACGACGCCGACGCCTACACCTGCCTCGCGCACGACGCGGTGTTCACCGGCACGCTCGCGATCCGGATGGCCAGCGAGGGCCGGATCCCGCCGCGCGGGAACGTGGCGGTGGCGTTCGGCAATATCAACAGCGGCCACCGGGTGCCCGGGTGCAGCGGCGAGCTCACCTTCACCACGGCGGGCAACGGCTCCCCGATCGGCAGCGGGATCGAGGCCGTCACGATCCCCTATCCGTGACCCGCGCGCGCGTAGCATGGGCGGCTCGGGCGAGCCCGAAAGTCCGGAGGGGGCAGGATGATCGCGGTGGACAACCCCGCGTCCGCGCTGTACGAGATCTTGAATCGCGTGGTGCGCTCCAGGGAGAGCACGATCGCCAAGAGCTGGTCGGCGGCGCTGGCGGCGCCGATCGGCTCGCACGAGTTCATCCAGCGGCACTGCGAGGTGGTGCGGCTCTTCACCGCCGTGCACCAGCGGCTGCTCGGGCTGCCCGAGGGCGACCGCGCCCGCAACCGCAGCCTGCAGTACCTGCCCGCCTGGTACGACGTGGTGGTGCCGCGCGAGCACTGGCAGAACCCGGAGGTCCCGCCATCGGACCTGATCGAGACCCCGGTGCTCGGCCTGCTGGAGAGCGTCGGCGACATCTTCGACCTGCAGGACCGCGAGGTCGGCGCCGCCGTCGACCGGGCCGCGCTGGAGCGGCTCCGCGAATCCCTGCACGCGTGGCGCGACCTGCTGAACGAGACCACCCTGCCGGAGACCCTGGCCACCCAGATCCGGCACCAGGTCGCCCACATCGAATGGCTGCTCGACAATGTGGAGCTGTTCGGCGGCGAGCCGGTCGTCACCGCCGCCGGCCAGCTGCTCGGCACCGGCGTCAGCACCATGAGCCGCCGCCCCTCGCTGGCCAAGCGCGCGGCCGCCGCCATGGCCGGCATCATCCTGTTCCTCACCCAGGTGGAGGATGGGATCGACCTCGCCAACGGCGTCCTGGAGGGGCTGGTCGAGGTCCGCGAGAGCATCGTCGGGCTGCTCGACGGCACGCCCCAGCTCACCGCCCCCGCGGAGGAGTAACGCAGATCGGCCCCGGTCCGAGGACCGGGGCCGATCTGGTGGTGCGCGATACTGGGATTGAACCAGTGACCTCTTCCGTGTCAGGGAAGCGCTCTCCCGCTGAGCTAATCGCGCGAGGTGGAGACGGGAATCGAACCCGTGTGCACGGCTTTGCAGGCCGTTGCCTCACCACTCGGCCACTCCACCGCGCAAGGGGGACGGTAACTTTCGCTACCTGGCCCTACCTCTCGAGCGGATGACGGGATTCGAACCCGCGACCCTCACCTTGGCAAGGTGATGCGCTACCAGCTGCGCTACATCCGCATTTCGCCACCTCGGCGGCGTTTCGGCCCTCCGTGGTGCGAGACAGAACATTAGCCCACCCGCGCTACAAGGTACAAATCCGCTGGTAGACGGCTTGCCAGCGCTGCAATGGTGCGCACTCTGGACTGGGTGGCCGGATTTCCCCAGGTCGGGCCGCGATTTGGTGCCGCGCGGGGAGCCCGTGCTAATGTTCCAACTCGTTCCGCCGCTCGCGGTCGAACGAATCCCGGTCCCATAGCTCAGCGGGAGAGCGTCCGCCTCACACGCGGAAGGTCGCTGGTTCGAAACCAGCTGGGACCACTTTTTTTGCCCTGGTCGGGGAGTCGGCCGGATTGTCCGTCGAACAGGGGATATCTTCGCTTCCTTTCGTGCGTTCAGAATCGTGACTGAATCGCCGACAGTGAGGAGCGAGGTGGCCAGGTGCGTTCGTGTCCCTGACATGTTGGTGCGCAGGCTCGCGCTGGGACTCGCCGCAATCGGTGGCGGGGTGCTGGCAGTGCTCCTGGCTCTGGACCGGTTGACTCCGGTTCAAGCTGTTGCCGTCGCGGTGGCCGGTATCGTCGCCTTGTGCTCGGCGGTCGCCGCTATCGCGCCGAAGCAATTCCCGGCACATCTGCTTCGACGGGTGAAGTCCTTCGGATTCGGCGGAGCGTCGTTCGAATTATTCGAAGTCGCACGGGAATCCGTGGCGGAGGGCGATGATTCCGGAGAGCGCTCCAAGACCCTGCTGGCCCTGAAGATGCGGCTCGAGTCCAAGCTCACCTACGTCGCCAAGCACATGCTGGCGCTCGATCCGAGTGCGAAGCACAATATTCCCGCGTTCGTCACGATCGGGAGCCTCGCCTACGACAAGCTCTTGACCGAGGAGCAGGCTCACCTCGCGTACGCGATCATCGGATTGCAGGAACCGCAGTTCCGCGAGTTGTCGCCGGCCGAGCGCACGGTAATTCTGGAAGGTGCCGACGACTTCATCGGGAGTGTGCGCGCGTCGATCCTCGAGAAACTGTCGATCACGGTGCTCGAAGCGAAAGGCTGGCTCGTGAAACGCGTGTATTCGGAGTCGTCGAAATGGCGCGACTTGCGGGTGCGGAGTCGAAACCCCGACGTCGAGCACCGTGTCGTGCCGGTATTCACGCTGAAGCGAGAATCGAAATTCCTCGAACAGGCTGCCGCACGGTTGGTGAATGACCGGGCCGGTGACGGTGAGCGCCTGATCATTGTTCCCCCGCTGTCCAAGGCTGTCGGCACCGCGGTCACCGTCGGCGCGCGGCAGGTACCGGTGCTGTCACTGCCTGCCGCTGTGGAGCGTTTGAACAGCGCTCGCGGCGGCTGAGCACCGAGGCCCCGAGTTGCCGGGCCGGCCTGGCCGCTGAGCGTGCACGAGATGGAATCAGGCGAGCTCGGGCGGGGAGCTGTGGTGGGCGTCGGCATCGGTGGAACGGTCCCGGTTCGCGCGCCGGTAGGCGCCCGGCGCGAGCCCGTACTGCCGTTTGAACGCCTTGGCGAAGGCGAATTCGGAGGTGTACCCCACCTGCCTGGCGATGGTCGCGAGCGGAGCCCGGCCCCGGCGCAGCAGCCGCGCCGCGGTGATCATTCGCCACCGGGTGAGGTAGGTCAGCGGCGGCTCGCCGACCAATCGGGTGAAGCGGCGCGTGAAGGTGGCTCGTGCGAGACCGAGCTCGCCCGCCAGACGGTCGACGGTCCACGCTTCGCCCGGCTGGGAGTGCATCCGGTGCAGGCTCTGCCCGATCGCCTCATCGCCGATCGCCACGGCCCATCCCGTGGGCTTCCCCTCGTACCAGGACCGCAGCACGTAGATCAGCAGTGCGTCCACCAGGGCGGACACGATGGCCTCGGCTCCGGGGGCGCGGGTCTGGATCTCCGCACCGAGCAGGTCGACCGCGGCATGCAGCCGGTCGTGGTGCGAACGGCCCGAGAGGTGGACCACCGCGGGAAGCTCGGCGAGCAGTGGGTGCCGCGAAACCTGCTCCAGCCGATACGCCCCCGAGACGACGACGGCGGGTGCTCCCGCACCGCCGATCGTGATCGAGCCGATCCGGCCGTCCACGACCAGATCGCGCGGTTCGGTGTCGCGGGCGTCCGCGAGGATGTGCGGCACCCCGCTCGGCATCAGCAGGACATCGCCCGCTCGCAGCGTGCGCGGATCGCCCCCGCTGGGCAGCAGCAGGCACTCACCGGCCACGACCACATGGAGACCGAAGCCCTGCCTGCCGCCGAACCGCAGCCCCCACGGCGCGCGGGCGCGGGTCAGCACGGAGAGGGCCGGGGCGGTTGTCAGGCCCGCCACCGCGTCGCTCAGGATATCCATCACCCTCCCCGGGTGATCCGATCGGACATGTTTCGGGCATATTCCACCATGGTTCGGGCCACGGCCGGGTCCTAGCGTCGACGTGGTAGCAGCTTTCCCGGACAGCCACGAGGAGACCACCGTGTCGCACACCCCGATCGTCATCGTCACCGGCGCCGCCCGCGGCATCGGCCGCGCCGTCGCCGAGCGCCTCGGCACCGGCGGCGCCGCCGTCGTCGTCAACTACCGCTCCGGAGTCGAGGCGGCCGAGGCGGTCGTCGACCGTATCCGCGCGGCGGGCGGCCGCGCGAGCGCCGTCCGGGCCGATGTCGCTGTGCCCGAGCAGGTGCAGCGGCTCTTCGACCACGCGCGGCAGCGGTACGGCGACCCGGATGTCGTGGTGCACAGCGCGGCCATCACCGGCTTCACGGTGCTGGCCGATGCCACCGACGCCGACTACGACCGGGTGCTCGACACCAACGTCCGAGCCACCTTCGCGACGCTGCGCGCCGCCGCGGGGGCCGTGGTCGACGGCGGCCGGATCATCGTCATCTCCAGCGGGGCGGCGGTGGTGCCGCGGGCGGCTTCGGGGCTGTACGCCGCGAGCAAGGCGGCGGGCGACCAGCTCGTCCGGGTCCTGGCGGCCGAATTGGCGGAGCGCCGGATCACCGTGAACAGCGTCCGCCCCGGGCCGACGCGAACCGAGAAGGTCGAGGCCACGGTGCCGCCCGACCGGCTCGCCGCGATCGCCGCCGAGATCCCGCTCGGCAGGCTCGCCGAACCCGCTGACATCGCCGACATCGTCGCGTTCCTCGCCTCCGACGCGGGCCGCTGGGTCACCGGGCAGGCGGTGCACGCCGGGGGCGGAACGTTCTGAGACGAGCGATTCAGCCGAGTTCCGGCAGGGAGCTGTGATGGGCGTCGATCAACCAGCGCCCCTCGCGCAGGGTGAGCGTCCACGTGTCCTGAGCCCAGGCATCCGGATGCGGCAGCGTGCTCGCGAAAACCAGATTGCTTCGACCGGTCACCAGTGCGACATCGCAGTGCGCCCCCAGATACCGGACGTTCTCCGAATCGACCACCGACCGGCTCCCCCGCAACCCCCGCGCGAAAACGATCGACATCTCCGCACGAATAGCCGCACGCCCGGCGAGAACGATGCCGGGCAGCGTGGCGACCGCCCCCTCGGTGTAGCAGCGCGCGAGCGCGTCGGCGTCGTTGGCCGCCCAGGCATCGAGGTACGGCGTCAGGAGGCCGGAACGAGCGGGACAGTCGAGCGGGTGCGGCGCCGCCTCGGTGCTCGGGTGGACGTCGTGAACCATGATCGGGTTGCCTTTCGGACCGGTATCCACTGATCGACCGACACCGGGAAACCAGTCAACAGGTGTACAACGGACACTAGTGCGCGACGGTGCGCGACGTCCCGAATTCGCGCAGCACGCAGGCGATTCGGGGGATTCGCCCGGTTCGGGCAGCCCGGCTCCCTCGTGCCGGAGACGGGGGGCTGGGCGGGGGCGCATCCGGGTAGTTTCTCAGTGCTCGTTGGTGCTGGGTTGGCGCCGGGTAAGGGTGCCGGAGAAGTCGGTGCCGGGGGGCATGCCGAACTCGGTGAGCAGGAGCTCGCGGAGCTGATTCACGGTGTCCGGTCTGCGGATTCGGGTGTAGAAGCGGCAGGCGCGGAGGAAGACGGCGGCCGCTTCGTCGGTGCGGTGCAGGGCGGCGAGGGCGCGGCCGTGGACGACGAGGGCGCGGCCGCGGTTGAACATGTCGGCGCAGCCGGTGAGGATGCGGACCGCCTCGGCGGCCTGGGCCTCGGCTGCCTCCAGGTTCCCGGCGTTGAGGTTCGCGCGGGCGAGGGGGGTGAGGGCCCAGCCCTGCTGGAGGCGGGGGCCGTGCCGCCGGGCCTGGCGCAGGGCGGCGGTGCAGTATTCGAGGGCGCGGGCGTGGTCGCCCGCCTCGGAGAGCGCGGCGCCGACCTCCTGCATGGCGAAGGCCTCTATCTCGCGGAAACCGGCATCGGCCGCCAGCAGCAGGGCGGCCTCGGCCTGCTGCCGCGCCGGTTCGTGGGCGCCGGTGGCGAGGTACGCCTGCGCGGCGGCTACCCGCAGGATGCCATCGGCCCAGGGGGCACCGGTGCCGTCGAAGGAGGCGACGGCGGCGGACACCCGGTCCGGCAGTTCGGCGGCGGGGGCGAGGTGCCAGTCGACGAGGGTGAGGTACACCTCAGCCCAGGCGCGGAGCCTGCCGTTGCCCTCCGCCTCGGCGAGGGTGCGGGCGCGGCGCAGCCGCGGGACGGCCGCGAGGAACTGGCCGAGGCCGACGGTCTGCAACCCGCCCGCGGCGGCGAGCAGCCTGGCCTGCGCGGGGCGGTCGCCGTGCGACTCCGCCACGCGGAGTACGGCTTCCAGGGCGCGCAGCGTCTCACCGGGGTTGGTGCCGAGGTCGGAGAGGCTGACCAGGGCCCAGGCGATATCGGCGGCCACCCGGACCACGCCCGCGTCGGCCGCGGCGCGCAGCAGCGCGATCAGGTTGGCCCGCTCGAGGTCGAGCCAGGCCTGGCCGGCCTCGTTGTCGGCGATCGGGCTGCCGGTCGCCGTGGCGGGCAGCAGGCAGTCGCGGACGGCGCTGCTCTGGAAGACACCGTGCAGGCGGTTCAGCGTCGCCACGTAGTGGTCGAGCGCGCGCGGCACGGCGGCGGCGCCCTCCGGCTCCGGCTGCTCCAGGGCGAAGAGCCGGATGAGGTCGTGGAAGCGGTAGCGGTCGGGCTGCGGGGTGTCGAGCAGGCTCAGGTCGACCAGCGCCTCGCAGATCTCCTCGGCCCGCTCCGGGGTGCAGTCCAGCACGGCGGCGCAGACCGGGAGCGGGATCTCCGGGATGCCGATCCGCGCGAGCAGCCGGAAAGCCCTGGCCTGCGCGGAATTCAGCTGGTCGTAGCCGAGCTGGAAGGCGCGCGCCACGGTCAGCTCGCCGACGTGCAGCAGCGCGAGGCGGGAGCGCTGGTCGGCGAGGCGATCACTGATCCTGGCCACGCTCCAGCCGGGGCGGGCGGCCAGCCTGGCGCCGACGATCCGCACCGCGAGCGGCAGGAAACCGCAGCCCTCCACCGCGCGGTGCGCCGCGGCGAGCTGGGTCTCCACCCGCTCCGGGCCGACGATCTTCGCGAGCAGCCGCAGCGCGTCCTCGCGCGGCAGCACCGGCAGCCGGAGCGGGTGCGCGCCGGAGAGCTCGCTCAGCGCGGTCCGGCTGGTGATCAGCACGGCGGTGCCGGTGCTGCCGGGGAGCAGCGGGCGCACCTGGTCGACGTCGCGGGCATCGTCGAGCACGACCAGCACCCGGCGGGTGGCGAGCAGGCTGCGCAGCAGCGCCGCCCGATCCTGCACCGCGGCGGGCAGCTCGCCCTCGGGGACGCCGAGGCCGCGCAGGAAGCCGCCGAGCACCACGTCGGCCGGGGCGGGGGCGGCGCTCGCGCCGCGCAGGTCGGCGTAGAGCTGGCCGTCCGGAAAGTGGCCGCGGACGCGGTGCGCGACGTGGATGGCGAGGCTGCTCTTGCCGACCCCGCCCATGCCGCTGACCACCACGGTGGGCACGCCGTGCGGGTCGGGGCGGCGGAGCCGGGCGGCGAGCTGGGTCACCACCTCACCGTGGCCGGTGAAATCGACCAGGTCGGCGGGGAGCTGGGCGGGGACGACCGGGGCCGCGGTCTCGGCGGGGGGCGGCTCGTCGCGCAGCAGCTCGCGGTGCAGCCGGGTCAGGTCGGCGCCGGGCTCGACGCCGAGCTCGGCGACCAGCTCGCTGCGGGTGCGGGCGTACACGGCGAGCGCCTCGGCGCGCCTGCCGGCCCGGTGCAGCGCGGTCAGGTGCAGGCCGCGCAGCCCCTCGCGGAGCGGGTGCTCGGCGCTGAGCGCGGCGATCTCGGGGAGCAGCGGCTCGGCGGGGCCGATGGCGAGCTCGAGCGCGAGCCGCCGCTCCTGCGCGGCCAGCCGGAGCTCGGCCAGCCGCTCGCGGTGCCGCTCGGCGAAGGGTCCGGGCAGCCCGGCCAGCGGCGAGCCGCGCCAGAGCGCGAGCGCGGCGGCGAGCTGTTCGCGGGCGGCGGCCGGGTCGCCGGCGTGCTCGCTGCGGCGCGCCCGCTCCACCAGGGTGCGGGCCAGGGTGGCGTCCACGCTGCCAGGCGGCAGCCGCAGCGCGTAGGCCCGGCCGACCGAGATCAGCAGCCCCGCGGGCTGTCTCGCGGCGCGCTCGGGCTCGAGCGCCCGCCGGAGATTGGCGATGTGGCTGCGGATGCCCTGGATCGCATGGCCGGGCGGGTGCTCGCCCCAGACCGCGTCGACCAGGTCGTCGAGCTCCACCGGGCCGCCCTCGTGCAGCAGCAGCACGGCGAGCACCAGCCGCCGCTGCGGGCTGCCGAGCTCGAGTTCCCGCCCGCCGAGCCGGCCCCGGACCTCGCCGAGCAGCGTGAAGCTCGGCGCGGCGGCGCGCCCGGCCGCTCGCTCGCGGATGACGCTGCCCGCGGGGCCGACCTGGCGCAACGACTCGACCTCCCGCGAACCCGAACTGACTTCGTACATCTAAGCTTCCGGCGGAATTTCCCGCACCGGAAGCCCGGGTACTTTTCGTTCTGTTCGCGAAGTGGCTCAGGTGGCCTGCGGCGCGGGATCGGTGAAGGCGTGCTCCAGCATCTCGGCGGCGGCGCGGCCGACGGCGCGCCTGGCGGCGTCGACATCGGCCGGATCCCGGCCCGCCATCCGTTCGCGCAGCTCGGCGGCGCAGCGCTCGGCGAGCTGCGCGCAGTCGGTGCGGAGCTGCTCCACCAGCTCCAGGGTGTCCTGGGTGAGCAGCCCGGAGCCGGTCAGCCGGGTGGCCAGCTCCAGGCTCTGCGGATCGGTCACCACCGGCTCCTCGGGGCCGACGCCGAGCACGTCGGCGAGGCCGTCGCCGCGATCCCAGGCGTCGAGCAGCTCCCTGATCCCGGCGAGCTTCATGCCGCGGCCGAGCAGCCTGCTGATGGTCTGCAAGCGGTCCAGGTGGTCCGGGCGGTAGTAGCCGACCCGGCCGCGCACGTCGGGGGAGGGGAGCAGCCCGCGCTCGTGGTACACGCGCACGCTGCGCACGGTGATATCGGCCGCCCTGGCGAGCTCGTCGATGGTGAATTCGGTTTCTGCGGCCATGTTCACAACGAAACCTCACGGGGCAACCGGTCTGATGGACCGTTCGATAGCGTATCGCTGGACACCGTAGCGCTCGATACTCCCTTCAGTCAACGTGCCGTTATTCAGGGGTATGAAGTCTTGCCGCCGGGCCAACGGTGGGTTACCGTTCGGGGTGTCGGCTTCTCGCGGCCGGCCTTCCGGGGACTGTCGTCAGCCCCGATGATCGTCCGATCCCATGGGGCACGCACCGGTGTGTCGTGCGCCCTCGGTACTTCCGGAGATGACCATGAGCATTACGCGAATTCGTCCGTCCGGCGCGAATCATCCCGCGCCGGTTGATATTTCGACCGCAGCCCCGAAGAACGCCGTGCGTCCGCCGTGCGCGGGGAGCCCCGCCGACTGGGATCTGGACGCCGGCGGCCCCGAGGGCTGGCGCGCCGCCGTCCGGGTCTGCGCGAGCTGCCCGCTCGCGGAGCGCTGCGCGCAACTGGCCCAGACCTTCATCGACCGCGGTGACACGCCCCGCGCCATGATCTGGGCCGGGGTGGCCTACGACAACTCCGGGCGGGTGATCGAGAACCTGGACGCGCACCGCCCCGCGCTCATCGACCACAAGCGCCCGGTCCGGATCATCCGCACCGGACGGCGGCCGCGCGACACCGCGCCCGCGCTCCCCGCCCCGCGCAGGCACTTCGTGCTCGGCCGCCCGCTCGCGCCCACCGGGACGGACGGGCTGTGACGACGCTGGCGCTGGAGATCGGCTCCACCGAGCTCGCGGCGGTCCGGATCGCCGAGGACGTGAACGCCGACGCGGTGCGCCGGATCCCCATGCCGGCCAGGAACGTCTGGGAGAACTGCCGCTCCCTGCTCTTCGAGGCATCGGAGGGGCTGGAGGTGACCGCGCTCGGCATCGCCTCGCCCGGGCCCATCGACATGAAGGCGGGCGTGGTCGCCCCCGGCGGGGTGCCGGAGTGGCGGGCCGGCTTCGGCATCGTCGAGGCGGCGAAGGCCATGTTCCCCGCGGCCGCGGTGCGGCTGGGGCTGGACGGCGTGTGTCTCGCCATGGCGGAGCGCAACTTCGGCGCCGCCAGGGAGACGCTGGACGTGCTCACGGTCGCGCTCTCCGGGCACGTCGCGGCCGGCGTGGTGGTCGGCGGGTACACCGTCGTCGGCCGCACCGGCAATGCCGGGCACCTCGCGCACGCGCTGGTTCCCGGCTTCGACGACCGCTGCGGCTGCGGCGGCCGCGGCTGCCTGGAGGCGGTCGCGGGCGGGGCGTCGATGCTGCGCTGGGCGCGCGCCCAGGGCTGGACCGGCGGCTCGCTCACCGAGCTGCTCGACGCGGCGCGGGTCGGCGCCGAGGTGCCGGCGGCGGCGGCCGGGCGCGCGGGCACCGCGACCGGGCGCGCGCTGGTCTCGGCGGCGGCGCTGCTCGACTTCGACCTGGTGGTGCTGGGCGGCCGGGTCGCCGAGGTCGGCCCCGCGCTCTGGAAGCCGCTCGGCGAGGCGATCGCGACGCACGCCAGGTTCAGCGCGGTCTCCGGGCTGCGGGTGGTGCCGTCGCCGCTCGCGGGGCTCGGGCTGCTGGCGGGCGCCGGGGTGCTCGCCCTGGCCATGCCCGAGTAGCCGCCGCCCCCGGCGGCCATCTCGCGGTCGCCTCGACGTCGGACGGGGTTCACGCACCGGTTGATCACGCCGCTAAGTAACGGTACATTGAATGGGTGCGATGTGGACTGGCCCCGTGATTCCGTGGGTGACGATCGAGACGTTGACGCCGGAGACCATGTCGGTGGCGTCGGTCGGGGAGTCGCCCCGCGATTTCGCGAGCTGGCAGCGGGTGCTGCAGCGGCTGCTGTCGAAGACGCCCGCCGTGTACGACGGGCTGACCACGCTCGAGGTCGCCGAGGCCATTCGGGCCGCGCGGGCCGGGGCGCAGGAGCTGGCCAGGACGGTGCGGACCGGGGCGGGGCGGTTCCGGCTGCTGCTGCGGCCGGTCTTCGGCCCGGCCGGTGACGTGCACGCGGTCCGGCTCTGGCTGGGCCCCGACGACGCGCCCGCGCCGGAGCCGCCCGCGGCGGTCGGCGCGGTCTGGGACCTGGACAGCCAGACCATCGAGCAGCCGGTCGGCATCACGAGGTTGACCGGCGGCTCGCCGGAACAGTACGTGCCCCGGCTCTCGCTGGCCGAGCTCTTCCACCGGGCGGCCGCCTTCGACCGGCACGCCGAGGTGCTCGACCTGCTCTACGACCCCGGCGCGGGCGGGCGGCTCCAGTTCGACGCCGCCATCACGCACGGCGCCATGCGACCCGGCCGCTGGCGCTTCACGATTCGCTCCCGCGACGACGAGCGGACCCGCGGCGCCTGGCTGCTGGTCGAGGACGTCACCGTGCCGGACGCGCCATCGGCGCCGCCGACGCTGGAGCGCATCGGGCTGCGCGAGGCGCACCGCAGGGCGGGCACCCACCTGGCGGTGCTGCACCTGGACTTCCCGAGCATCTCGCACTGGCTCACCGACCCGGCGCCGTGGATCCGGTGGGACTACCTCTTCCGCCCGGTGGACGTGTTCCACCCGGCCGACCGGGCCCGGCTCGCCGAGGTCGGCGCGCGGCTCGGCACCGGGGAGAGCGCGGGCGTCACCGTCGGCACGCTGAACTACGCGGGCGGCTACACCCCGACCTCGCTGCTGCTCTACCCGTACCCGGGCTGCTCCAGCACCCGGCTGGCGATCGCCCAGCTGGTCCGGATGGCGGGCGATCCGGCGGTCCGCACCCGGCCGGATTTCGACCACCCCATCGGGTACGACGAGCAATTGCACCACTGGCTCGCCGCCGGGGGCGACCGGAGTTCCGCCTGCTGAGCGATTCCCATTCCTGGGAACGGCACGGACGAGTGTGCCGAGCCGCTCGCTCTACCATTTCTTCCCATGAGGAACACGGTCCGCGAACGGGGCGATTCGGAGGCTCTGCTCCGCCGGATGGCCGCCCGCCGCCGCCGTGACAATGCGATAGTAGCGATTCTCGCGGTGCTGGCCGTGCTCGGCGGCGGGCACGCGCTGCACGATTTCTTCACCCCGGCCCCGCCGGGGCCCTCCGACGATTCCACGGCGGCGCTGATCGGGCGCGCGCAATTGGCCGGTTCGTTCGCCGGGCAATTCGTGGTGAGTTATCTCTCCGCGAATACCGCGCAGCGGGAGAAGCTGAGCGAGTACGCCGCCGTCGGGAATGTCGCGCTGCCGTCGAGCGGCAGGCCGGTCACCGACCCCGCGGTGGTGTACGTGGCGCGCACGGTCTCCGGCGGCGGGCTCGACGTGTGGAGCGTGACGGTCTCGGTGCGGCACGGCGCGAAGACCGGCGCGGCGGAGGGCGAGCCGAGGCAGTTCTACCGGGTCGCGGTCTCGACCGCGGCGGGCAGGCTGCGCGCGCTGGCGCCGCCCGCGCTGGTGCAGCCGCCCGCGCGCGGCGCCGACCTGAGCCTGGCGTACGGCGCGCCGTGCGGCCAGGAGACCCCGCTGCACCAGGTGGCGACTGGTTTCCTCGCCGCCATGCTGGCCGGGAGCGGCGATATCGCGCGCTACACCGTGCCGGGCTCGGCGATCGCCGCGGTGCAGCCGGCGCCGTTCAGCGCGGCCGAGGTGACGGCGGTGGACTCCGACGACCGCAGCTGCGGCGCGGAGAGCGCGCGGGCCCGGCTCTCGGTGCAGGTGAACCCGAAGGTCGACGGCGCGGCGGCGGCGACCCTGGTCTACCCGCTCACCCTGGTGCGCACCGGCGGGCAGTGGCAGGTGGCCTCGATCGACCCGATCCCCGCGCTGACCGAGCCGCTCACCGTCGTCACCGGCGGCGAACCCGGCGCCGCGAACCCGGTGCCCGGGTCGGCGGCAGCGGCGACGACGACCGCGCAGATTCCGCCGCCGACCCAGAACTGAGCAGAGAAGAGATATTCCCATGAGCAGCTTGACCAGCATTCTGGTGATCGTCCTGAATTTCGTTCGATGGGCCGGGCTCATCGTCATCGCGATCGTCGCGATCGGAATTCTGATCGCGGAGAGCGCGCGGACCAAACTGGCCGCGACCCGCGTTATCGGCGTCGGCGCCTCCGCGGTGCTGGCCGGTGTCGTGCTCTGGGTGCTGCCCGCGCTCATCAATTACGCCCGCATCGATTCCAACAGCATCGTGCCGAATTTCCCCGTCGGTTACGGTTCATGAGTGACGTCGTCAAGGTCTTCACCCCGATAAAGCGGGTGCCGACGGTCATCGGGAAATCGCAGAACGGGCAGAAGCTGCCCTTCGGGCCCTACACGCTGCCGCAGGTCGGCGGCGGCATGGCCGGGCTGCTGCTCACCGGCATCGGCACCATGACGCTGCCGGCGAACCCGGCGGTCACCTTCCTGATCGGCACCGCGGTGACGGTGCTCGTCGTCTTCGCGAGCGGGCTGGTGCCCTACACCGGGGTGCGGCTCTCCTCACGGATCTGGTGGATCGGCAGGCTGCTGGTGGTGCGCAGGCCGGTCTCGGCCTCCGGCATGCCGATCGGGACGGACTCGGCGGAGCAGACCACGTTCATCGAGGAGTCGATCGTGCTGCTGCTCCCGGACGCGCGGGGGGCCTAGGCGATGGCATTCGACCGGGATCTGCAACCGACCGCGGCGGTCAGGGGCAATCTCCAGTTCACCCACTCCGGGCTGGTGACCGCGACGTACTTCGTGCAGCCGCTCGGCTACGGGCTGCGCAGGGCCGGCGACAAGGCCGAGGTGAAGCTGGCACACCACGCGCTGGTCAGCAGCCTGCCGGACGGCTCGCTGCTGCTCGGCATCCAGGCCAGGCTGAATACCCTCGACGTGCTGACCAAGATGGTGGAGGGCGTCGACCTGGACGCCTGCGAGGACTACGCCGACGAGGTGGTGGCCTCCTTCGAGCGGATGCGGGCGATCGGGCCGCGCACCCGGATCCACCTGCTCTCCATCCCGGTCGGGGCGGGCAATACCGGCATCTCCGGGCTGGCCCGGGTCTGGCGCGGCAGCACCACGACCATCGACGCCACCGCGATCTCCCGGGCCGAGCTGGACGGCTACGCGGAGAAGGCGAGCGAGATCCTCTCCCGGATCGGCGGCGAGTTCGACCCGGTGCCGGTGCCCGCCTCGCTCTTCCAGTGGCTGTGGGAGCACTACCTCTCGCGCGGCGCGGTGGGCGATCCGGTGGCGCCGGCCAGGGCGGGGCTGCTGGACGACGCCACCGCCGCGGTCTTCCGCTCGGCGGCGCTGGACGAGGGCGCGCGGACCGACGGCAACCGGCGGCTGCGCCCCTCCTTCGTCCCGGTGATCAAGGTGGTGCAGCCGGAGTTCGAGTACCGCCCCTCCTACCAGGCCATGCTCACCCCGCACTCGTTTCCGTACGCGGGCATGGTCTTTCCGGGCGGCAGCGAGTTCCTGACCGTGCTGGAGGCGATGGAGAACGTCACCGTGGACTGGGCGATGCGGATCGCCACCCGCCCCGCCGACCAGGTGCTCAAGAACAACGAGCTGAACCTGCGGCGGCTCGGCGACCAGATGGACCAGCGCGACCAGGAGGTCTCGTTCGCGCAGAACACGCTGGCCGCCAAGGCGCAGATGCTGGGCGAGTACAACACCCACTTCGAGGTGAACAGCGGCGAGTCGGAGATCTCCTTCACCACCGTGATCGCGGTGGGCGGGCCGTCGCGCGAGGTCACCATGGACGCGGTGAACGCGCTGAAGCGGCGGTACAAGCGGTTCCAGGTGGAGCTGACGGCGCCGGTCGGCGCCCAGGTCGACCTGTGGTCGATGTTCGTGCCCGGCAGCCCGCCGCGCCGCGCCTTCGACGATTTCGCGCACATCGTGCCCTCCGACATGTGGGCGGGGTTCGTGCCCTTCACCACCAGCCAGGTCGGCGACGACACCGGGCCGGTGATCGGGGTGAACCTGCTCTCCGGCAATTTCGAGCCGATCCACTTCGGCATCATGGAGGCGGCGCTGCACGATCTCTCCGCCTCCTTCGCGGTGACCGGCGAGCTCGGCTCCGGCAAGTCGTACTTCCTGAAGCTGATGGCGGTGCTGGTGCACGACATGGGCGGGCAGTTCCTCGCGCTCGATCGCAGCCAGGTGGGGGAGTGGGAGCACTTCGCGGGCACCATCGACGACGCGGTGGTGATCGACCTCGCCGACCCGGCCGTCTCGCTGGATCCGCTGCGGCTCTTCGACCCGCGGGTCGCGGGCGAGCGCGCGCTCGACTCCATCCTGCCGCTGCTGGACCTCTCGCCCACCTCGGGCCCCGGCGCCGCCGCCAGCGCGCTGCTCTCGGTGAAGGGCATGGCCGAGCACGGCATCCGGAGCATGCTCGACCTCTACCGCACGGTCCGGCGGCTGCGCGGCGAGGGCGAACTCGGCGAGGAGTACGCGGACCTGGCGGCCCGGCTCGGCACCATCGTGGAGCGGGTGCCGGTGCTCTTCGACCCGGAGCTGCCGCCGCTGCGGCTGGACGCCGCCGCCACCGTGGTGCGCAGCCACAAGCTGGCGCTGCCCAGCGCGGAGGAGCTCACCACCCCGCACCTGTACCAGCGGCTGCCGCTGACCAAGCGGCTCGGCACCGCGCTCTACGAGCTGGTCGGGGTGGCGGCGCGGGAGGCGTTCCTCAGCGACAACGGGCGGTTCGGGCTGCTGGTCGGGGACGAGGCGCACCACTTCACGCAGACCCAGGTGGGGGCCGCCGTCACCTCCGACTTCAGCAGGGACGGCCGCAAGCACCTGGCCGCGATCGGGCTCGCCTCGCACGACCCGGCCACCGACTTCCGCGGCGCGGCGCACAATCTGGTGCCGAACCGCTTCGTCTTCCGGCAGCGCGACGAGGTGCTGGCGCGCAACAGCCTGGACTGGCTCGGCGTCGATCTGGAGGAGGCGCCGTTCCTGCTGCAGGTGCTGCGCGAGGAGACGTCGCCGCCGGTCGGGGCCGGGCGCAAGGTGCCGGAGGAGCGCCGCGGCGAGATGTTCATGCGGGACGCGCTGAACCGGATCGGCCGCGGCAAGGTGCTCGGCCCGGCCCGCCCGGACCGGGCGGCCGCGATCACCAGCACCCCGACCGCCGCGCGACAGACCGTGCCGTGACGCCGGAGCGCGGGGCCGCCGGGCGGACGGTGGCGCGGTGGCGGCGCGGGCGGGCCTGGGTCGGCGCCACCCGGCGCAGGCGCTGGAGCGCCCGGCTGCTCGCCGTGCTCGCGCTCGCGGTGGTGCTGCCCGCCGCGCTCGGCGGCGTGGCGCTGGCGGGCAGCGGCTCGCCGGGCACCCCCGGCTCGGTCAACAGCGCGCTGAGCTGGATGGCGATCCGGGACTCCGCCGGGGTCCCGCTCGCCCAGTACCTCTTCGTCACCGACCGCGGCGGCGTGCTGAACCCGGGCAACACCGTGCTCTCGACCATCATCAGCCTGGAGTTCGCGGGCTGGCTGGTGATCGTGACGACCGCGATCTGGATCATCGGCTACGCCCTCAGCTTCCAGTGGCTCGCCTCGATCGGCTCCGCCCTGGAGGGAGTGGCGACCAACCTGAGCGGGCAGCTCGCCACCCCGATCATGCTGGTCACCGCGGCGGCGATCGGGGCGTTCTTCGTGGCGTACTTCATCGTGCGCGGGCAATCGGCGAAGGCGGTGGCGCAGGTCTGCACCATGGTGCTGGTCGCCATCGCCGGGCCGTTCTTCCTGGCGCACCCGCTGGAGGACGCGCTCGCCGCGGACGGGGTGCTCGCCAAGGGCAGGGACGTGGGGATCACCGTGGCCGCCGGGCTGAACGGCAGCACCGAGGTGAACCCGATGCGGCTGGTGGCGACCATCCAGGCCACGCTCGCCGACAACCTGGCGCGGCGCCCGCTGCAGGTGTGGAATTTCGGGCACGTGGTCGACGACCGGCCCGCCTGCGGCGCGGTCTGGACCGCCGGGATGCTCGCCGGAGACGAGGACCGGGTCAAGGACGGGCTGCGGAGCTGCGGCGACACCACCGCCGCCGGGTCCGCCTCGAACCCGGGGGCGGGGCAGATCGGCGCCGGGCTGCTCATGCTGGTCACCTCGCTGATCATCTGCGGGCTCGGGGTGATGCTGGCCTGGCGGATTCTGCGCGCCGGGATGCGCACGCTCAAGCACGGCATCTACTCGATCTTCGGCTTCGCGGCGGGCGGCTTCGTGTACGGGCCGACGCAATCGTTCCTGGTGTACAACATCGTGGACGGGCTGATCGCCGCCGCGGCCATGGTCGTCAACACCATCGCGCTCGGCGCGGCCTGCCTCTTCTACGGGAATCTGTTCCAGCAGGCCGGCGGGCAGGTGATGGCGGTGCTGGTGATCAGCGCCGGCGCCGGGCTGGTGCTGATCGTGGAGCTGAACGCGCTGAACAAGCGGCTCGCCGGCGGCACCGAGTGGATCGTGGACCGGATCGGCAACGCCATGCGCGGGGAGAACGGCCGCGCCGGGAGCGGCGGTGGTGCCATGGGGACCGGCGGCCACGCGGCCGGCTCGATCGGCGGGCTCGGGCTGCTCAACACACTGGCCGCGGTGAGCACCATCAACAGCTCCCCGGTGACGGAATGGCTGTGGGCCGGGACCAGGAACCCGCTGCGGCCGCGGGCGCGCGCGGAGCGCGGGATGCAGCAGGCGCTGTGGGGGATGTACAACGCGCCCGGCCTCGGCGGCCCCACCGGCTGGATGGTGCAGGCCCAGCTCGGCCGCGAGCAGCTGGCCGTCGCCGCGCGCGCCGGCGCGGTGCACGGCGGCGGCATCGACACCCCGCGCGGCGCCGCGGCGGCGATCCGCAGGCTGCGGAACTCCGGCGGCCTGCTGGACAGCGCCTACGGCGCGCTCACCGGCGCGGGCTTCGCCGACCGCGAGATCATGGCGCGGGCGGTCCGCTCCTGGGGAATGATGGAGGACAACGCCGAGGACGAGACGCTGGCCAACAAGCACCTCGGCCACGTCGTCGCCGCCATGCAGAACGTGGGGCACTCGGCCGACCGGCTGCTCGCGGGCCATGGCGACCCGGACGAGATGGTGTCGCACCTGGCCACCCTGGAGGCGGTCGCCACCCGCTGGCGCAACGCGCACGCGGGCGGGGTCACCCTCGACGGCGGCGCCGCCACCGGCGCGCAGCGCCGCTACGTCCTCGACTACATGCGCAACCCGACCGCGAAGAAGCTGGACGAGCTGAAGAAGGTGGCCGACGGCGACCGCACCAGCGTGCCCGCCGCGCTGCGCAGCATCGACCGGAACGCCGCGGGCCGCATGATGAAGTGGATCGGCAACGAGCACGCGCGGCTGACCACCGAGGCCGTCGACGCCATGATGGCGAACATCTCCGACCCGCAGCGCATGCGCGAGGCCAGGCGCGTGATCACCGCCGCGACCGACACCGACATGTGGAGCTCGGGGGTGGAGCGCGGAACCTGGCACACGGTCACGCCGCCGGGAACCCACCGGCCGGATATGGCCGCGTGGCGCGCCGCGCTCACGCCGGTCGCCGAACGGCTGCGGTGAGCCGCGATGTTCGGTCGATTGCTGATGCTCGCGTGGCTGGTGCCGCGGCCGCGGCGGCGGGACCGCCCGAAAAGGAAGGCGTGGTGGGGTGGCGGGGCTGTGGTCGCGGTGCTGCTCGCGCTACCCGCGGTGGCGCTCGTCGTCGCGGTGGGGCCGGTCGCGACCTCCGCGGCCGACCTGCGCTACCAGTGCGACAGCGCGGTGGGGCCGGATCCGTCCGGTGGCGCCGCCGAGCCGCCGCCGCTGACGGCGGTCACCTCGCCCGGCCGTGCCGCGGTGCCGAGTACCAATCCCTATGCCGAGCTGACGATTCCGCCGGAGCCGGGCTCGATGTCGGCCTGGGAGCGGAGCTGCGTCGCGGCCCTGCGGACCGCCCCCTATCAGGAGCAGCCGTGGGGGTACGGCAACAGCGGGCGCGCGGCCGGATGCGCGCGGGAGCTGGCGCTCGCCCGGGTGGACGGGGCCGGGGACGCGGGCGGGCTGGTCCGGTCGGTGATCTACGGCGCCTCGCTCGCGGCGGCCGCCGGACGCTGCGCGGAGGTGGCGGCCGAGGCCGGTGCGGGCAGCGCGGTGTGCGGGCGGCCGGAGTCCGGCGGTGCGGTGCTGCTGCCGGAATCGATCGCCGCGCAGAGCGGGTGCGGGCAGCGGGTGCACCGCTCCGCGGTCTCCCCCGGTGACCTGGTGTTCTGGGATTTCCAGGGGAATGCCCCGGCCAGGGCGGGGGTCGCGGTGGGGCCCGGGCAGCTGGTGACGGTCGAGCCGGAGAGCGGGCGGGCGGTGTGGCGGGAGCTGCCGTCCGGCGCCGATGTCCGGGTGAAGCGCGTGCTGAGCGGGGCGGGATGACGAGCGCGGAGGTGTGGCCGATCGCGGAGGCGGTCGGCGCGGAGCCGGTGCAGGGGCCCGCGGAAGGGCCGGGGGAGAGCGGCGCGGTGGCGACGCCGTGGTCCGGGCGCGGGCGCCGGGGGCTGCCCGCGCTGCCCGCCGTGCCCGCGATGGGCGCGCCGGGCGCGGCGGCGCCGGTGGCGCCGGTGGTGCCGGTGGCGAGTTCGCCGGGCAGCACCGCGATTCCGGGGCTGCCGGGGATCACGGTGCCCTCGGCGCTGCTGCCGCCGGCGCTGCGCCCGCTCGCGCCGGGTGGCGGGGCGCTGCCCGCGGCGGCCGCTCCGGCTCCGGCGGCGCCCGTTCCGGCACCGCCGCGGGCCGCGCCGGCGCCGGCGGCGGAGCCGCCACCCGCGCTGGACGCCGACACCGTCGCCGCCGTGCTGCCCGCCGCGACCATGGCGGGGACCATGGCGCTCGGCATGCTCCCGACCCTGGCCCAGGCCCTGCTCGGCGGCGGTGGGGGCGCGTCGGGGACGAGCGGCAGCGCGCCGGCGAGCGGAAGTACGGCCGCGCCGGGTGGCGGCAGCACCGCGGCGGGGTTGAGCCCGCAGGACCAGCGGGTGCTCGACGTCCTGAAATCACTGGTGGCCGCCTACGGCGACGGCGACACCAAGGACCCCGAGACGCTCGCCCTGCGGAAGGAACTCGGGCTCATCGGCGGCTCCGGCTCCGGCGCCGAGTCTGTCCGGGCCCGGCAGCTCTACCAGGCCAATTTCGCCCATGCCTACAACGCCCTGGACAACCAGCTCGCCAACTACATCACCCGTACCGCGGGCAGCGGCAAGGTCGACCGCGCCGCCATCCACAACCTGCTCCGCGAGGTCAATGTCGCCATCAACGAGCTCGGCCCGCAGGCCTACACCCGCCAGGGCCAGCAACAGGTCCACAAGATCCTGACCGCGGCCCTGGTCAAGGCCAATGCCATCGCCGGGAACACGCACGCGGGCAATACCGACACCGCCGCCTTCATCAACCAGCTCACCGGCCAGTACCTGAACAACATCGCGGGCAAGAAGACCCCGGCGTCGAGCACGGGCGCCGGTGCACCCGCGGGCGGCAAGGTGAAGATCGCGCTGGACACGGCGCGCGCGCAGTTCGGCAAGCCCTACGTCTTCGGCAACGAGGGGCCGAACTCCTTCGACTGCTCGGGGCTCATGCAGTACGCGGCGAAGGCGGCCGGGGTGAACATCCCCCGGGTGGCGGCGGACCAGTACCGGCTGCTGCCCCGAGTGACCGGGCCGCTGCAACCCGGCGACCTCGTCTTCCCGGCGGATTCCTTCGAGAACGGCAAACCGGGGCACGTCATCATGTACGCGGGCAACGGCGTCTGTTACGCGGCCTCCCGGTCGGGCGTCCCGATCGGCGAGGTGCCGCTGCCGAAGAACTACCGCGCCGCGCGCTGGGCCTGAGGCTCAGTACCCGACGTACCCGCTGCCGTCGCGCAGCCCGACGATCCCGGGCACATTGCTCACCGAGCCGTAGCGCTCGATCGCGTACCGCGTCCCGGCGATGATGTTGTCCACCGGATTCCAGATATCGCCGTGGCCGGGCAGCGCGTAGGCGGCGAAGGTGGGGTCGATGGTCTGCATGAGCCCCTTGGACGGAATGCCGGCGGCGGCATTGCTGTCCCACAGGTTGATGGCGTGCGGATTGCCGCCGGACTCGTGCTGGATGATCGCCGCGATGGCGGCCGGGTCGATCCGGCTGGTGTCGTAGCCGTGCTGCCGCAGCACCCGCATGGCCTCGTCGATCCACTGCCCCTGCTGCCCGCTCGGCCTGCCGCGCGGCGGCGCGCCGCTGCCGCCCGCGGTGACCGGGCGCTGGGTGGCGCGCTTGCGCGGCGCGGATTGCTGCAGATACCGGTCCGCCAGCCCGGCCATCCGGTCGGCGGTGAGCGCCGCCGCGGCCTGCCCCTGGCCGAGCACCGACCCGGCGCGCTGCAGGGCGTTGCCGAGCGTGCCGATCACCAATTGCCTGCCGACCGCGGTGTTCTCCACGCTGCCGAGCGCGGTGAGCGCGGTGTTGACCTCGGCGATGATCGCGCCGATGGCGGCTCTGCCCCGCACGGAGTTGTCGACGGCGCCGTCCAGGATGCGGTTCAGCTCGGCGTTCATGGACTGTGCGGCGGCGCCCCGGTCCGCGGTGCCCCGGCTGTCGGCGGCGTAGCGGGAGCCGAGCGCGCCGTCGACGGCGAGCGGGCCGGTCGGGCGGCCGTCGGCGAGCCGGGGCGGGGCGTACGGCTGGCCGGTGCTCGCGACCGGGGTGCCCTGGCCGTACTGGGCGGCGATCATGGCCAGCGTGCCGAGCGCGGCGGCCGCCATCGGCATGCTCGCGCCGGACTGTGCGGCTATGGCGTCGGTGCGGATCGGGGCCGGGGTGCCGGTGCTCGCGGGGGTACTCGCGGCGGGGGCGGTGGCGGCGGTCTGCGCCGTACCGGCCTGGGCGCCGGGACGCGGTGCGGGCGGGGTGCGGCCGGGGTTGCGGGCGGTGGCCGCGCGGCGCGGCCGCTCCGGGGCGGCGGTCGTGGCCCGGGGAACGGCCGGATCGTCCGGGCCGGGTGGCCGGTGGCCGGATCGGGGGGTGGCCGGATCGTCGGGGCCGGCCGTGGGATCGGGCGGGCGGCCGGGAAACCTTGGCGGGCGGGTCGCGGGCATCAGTACCCCACGTACTTGCGGCCCGCCCGCACCGCCACCACGCCGGGCACATTGCTCACCGAGCCGTAACGGTTGATGGCGTACCTGGCGGCGGCGACGATATTGTCCACCGGGTTCAAGATATTGCGGTGGCCGTCGACGGCCCAGCGGTCGAAGGTCGGGCCGATGGTCTGCATGAGCCCCTTGGACGGGATGCCCTTGGCGGCATTGCTGTCCCAGTTGTTCACCGCGCCCGGGTTGTTTCCCGATTCGTGCTTCGCGATGATCGCCAGCGCGGCCGGGTCGATCTTGCCGACGTCGTAGCCCATGCCCCGCAGGATCTGCACCGCCTGCGCGATCCAGTCGCCGACCTTGCCGCCGGGGAGCCCGCTCAGCGCGGCCGCGGCCGGGGTGGTGTCCGGGGTTCGCCTGCCCGCGATGTTGTTCAGGTACTGGCCGGTGAGCTGGTTGATGAAGACGGCGGTGTCGGTATTGCCCGCGCTCGTAGTGCCCGCGATGGCATTGGCTTTGACCAGGGCTGCGGTCAGGATCTTGTGGACCTGCTGCTGGCCCTGGCGGGTGTAGGCCTGCGGGCCGAGCTCGTTGATGGCGACATTGACCTCGCGGAGCAGGTTGTGGATGGCGGCGCGGTCGACCTTGGTGGTGCCCCCGGTGCGGGTGATGTAGCCGGCGAGCTGGTTGTCCAGGGTGTTGTAGGCATTGGCGAAGTTGGCCTGGTAGAGGCGGCGGGCCGCGACGGTGGTGGCGGCGCCGCCGGTGCCGGGGGCGCGGCCGATCTCCCTGCGCAGGGCGAGGACCTCGGGGTTACTGGTCTCGCCGTCGCCGTATGCCGCGGCGAGCGTCTTCAGCAGTTGCAGCGCGCGCTCGGCCTGCGGGCTCAAGCCCGCCGCGTTGCTGGGTGTTTCGACGGTGGCCGGGCTCGCGGCCGGTGCGGCGCCGCCGGAGCCGAGCTTGGCGAGCGCGTCGGTGAGGGTAGGGAGCAGGTTGAACACCGGGTTCGCGGCCGCGGAATCGTCCGGGGCCTCGGTGTCTTCGTCCGCGCGTCGACGGTCCGGTGCCACCGCTATGCCGGAGGGGGTGGCGGTGAGGGGGGGCGCGACGGTGGTGAGCGGCGGGGGGAGCGCGGTGCCGGTCGGCGCCGCCTGCCGCAGCAGCGTCGAGGGGGCGGTGATCCCGGCCAGCGCCGGGAACTGGTTCGCGGGCGGCGGATTCGCCGCGGCCACCGGGGTGACCTGGGGCTCGGCCGGAGCGAGCGGCCGCACCGGCACCGCGGCCCGGCGCTCACCCCGCGGCGACCACGGCGTCACCGTGACGGCCGCGGCCTCGTCCGCCACCGCCACCTCGGCGTCGGCGCCCTCGCCGGGAGGCCGGAGCCCGGCGCTGGTCACCGGCGCCCGCGCCGGAACGAGACGGGGTTCATCCGGCGCTCCCTCCTCGTTCGCCGCCCGGCCGGTGGGCTCGGCGGCACGGTTCCTCAATCTTGGCCGCTGCCGGTGCCGATCGCGTTCCCACCGGTGGGAATCTCGGACAATGGTGCTCGAGTCGAAAGGGCGAACGCCGTGTCACTGTGGGGCGACATTGCCACCGGGCTGGCATCGACCGCCGGTTTCGCGCTGGGCGGCCCGGTCGGGGCCGCGCTGGCCGGCGCGGTGGTCGGCGGGCTGATAGCCGGGGCGGAGAACGGCTGGGACATGGACGCCGTCCTGAAGGGGGCGACCACCGGCGCGATCGGCGGCGCGCTCACCATGATCGGCGGCGGCGTCGGCGTCGCGGCGGCGCGGGGCGCCATCGGCGCCAAGGCGTCGCTCGCGCTGGCCTCGCCCGCGCAGCTGATGGAGCAGGGGCTCTTCAAGGGGTTCATCCCGCGCGCGATCGGCGGTGCCCACGTCGCCCCGGGAAAGCTCTACGCCACGATGGCGACGCCGCTGGTCACGCCGCTGATGAATGCCGGGATGTCGCTCCTGGTCCCGCCCGGGCAGGGCGCGATCCCGCTGATCGACATCAGCCTCCCGACCTTCCCGCAGGCGATGCCGCGGGTCATGATGCCGGATCCGGCGAAGCTGCCCGACGGGCTCTCGCTCTCCGGCACGGTCGCCGATCACTACCGCAATCTCCCGCACCTCTACCTCGCGAACTGGGAGAGCTTCGGCACCGAGCCGAAGGAACCGCCGCCGAAGACCTGGGCCGTGCCCCCGATCACCGCCGAGGCCGAGGCGAACATGCCGCGCTACGCGCAGCGCGTCGAGCAGCTGGCGGCCACCTACGAGCGCATGCGGGCCTTCGACAACGAGGTCGCCGCCGCCGTCGGCCGGGTGGGGGAGCAGGCCGCCGCCGGGCAGCAGATGGTCGGATCCCAGGTCGAGGTGCTCACCGCCATGGCGCAGGTGCATCCGGCCGATACCGCCACCATCGACTCGCTGGTGCAGGAGAAGGTGCTGCGGCCGGTCCCGCCGCCGCCCGGCGGCCCGGTGATCTCCGAGGACAACTACGTCATGACGGTCATCGAGTCGGTCACCCACCGGGCCGAGACCGACATGCGCGAGATGACGGAGGCGTTCCGCAAGCTGGCCGGTGAGGTCGAGCCACCCGCCACGCCGGCCGATACCGGCGCCGACCCCAAGACCGACACCGAAAACCGTTCGACGACGGACGATTCCACCGCACCCACCGGCCGGACGGACGAGACCGGCGGCCCCACAACGACGAACACCGGAACCACCACCGGCGCGCCGCCCGTCACCACGGTGCCGCCCCTCGACCTGCAGACATCCCCGCCCCTGCTGCAGGACACCGCGGACCCCCGGAGTCCCGGCGCCGTCGCGGCACCTCAGGGCACCACCGCCCCGGCCGCCACCGCGGGGACGAAGGCCGCCGCCGCCGCGCCGGGCTCGGCGAGCGCGCCGGCCGCCACCGTCCCGGTCGCGCAGCAGCAGCCCGCCGCGACGTCGACCATGGGCTCCGGCGGCCTCGACCCGATGCTGCAGCAGGCCATGCTGCAGCGCGCCGCGGCCGAGCAGGGACGGGGATCGAACCGCGGCGACCGGGAGCGGGAACGGCGCGGCTCCGGTCCGGCACCGGCCAAGGCCACCGCCGCCGGGCCCGCCACCCAGACGGCCGCCGCGCCGCGGCCGGGCACCGTGCAGCCCGCGTCGACCGGCACGACGGCGCAGCCGGCCAATGCCGCGCGTACGGTCTCGGCGCCCGCTTCGACGGCGCCCCCCGCCGCCGGCCCGCCGGCCGGCAGCAACGGGTTGCAGGAGTTCGTCTTCCGGGACGGCCGCACGGTCATGGTGCCGGAGGTGGTCGCGCACGCGCTGTCCGCCGCGGTGAGCGACCACGTCGGCACCGACGCGCGGGCGGCGTACCAGCGCACCGCGCTCCCGCTGCCCCCGCCGGGACAGCCCGCCGGGCTCCCCGTCGACCCCTCCGACCTGCGCACCGGCGATATCGCGCAGTGGCTGCCGCCCGACGACGGCGCGGCGACGGCGGTGGCATCGGCGGCGGCGTCGACCGCCATCGTGGTCATGTTCGACAACGCGCCGCCCGAGGTGATCGTGGCGGGCGAGCCGCGGCCGCTCACCGAGGTGCTGGAGCGCGACGGCGGCGCGTTCGGGGTGTTCGGCGGGTTCCGCCGCCCGCCCGGCGCCGACGCGGGCGCCACCGCCGCACCCGTCGATCCGCAGGCCGCCGTGCCGGTCACGATTTCGGGATAGGAGCGCGCGATGCCGGACTGGGGTGAGGAGTGGGGCTTCGTCGTCGACGTCGGGGTGACCGCTGTCGCCAACCGGTTCCTGCCAGGGAGCGGCGGCGTCGTCAAGATGCTCGGCGCGGCCGCGCTCGCGGGCGGCGCGGGCGGTGCGGCCGGGCAGCTCGTCAGCGGCGACGGGGACCACCTGGTGTCGGGGTTCCTGATCGGTGCGGCGGGCGGCGCGGCCGGCTACGGCGCCGGAAAGCTGCTCCAGGCGGGGGTGGGGCGGGTCGCGAGCGGCCCGAAGACGGCGCTCGACAAGGTCGGCGCCGCCGAGCGCAAGGTGAAGGACGCCACGGAGAAGCTCGCGGACGCGCGCACCGCCGCGACGCAGGCGAAGGCCGACCTCGACGCGGCGAAGGCCGCCGCCGCGGGACGGCCGGGCAGCAAGAAGCTGCAGAAAGCGGAGCAGCAGGCGGAGGCCGCGCACAAGGCGGCGGTGACCGCGCGGCAGGACGCGAAGAAGGCACTCGGCACGGCCCGCGCGGACCGGGCCGCGGTGCCGGAGCCGACGGGGGCCAGACGGCTCCTCGGCCAGCACGGGGACCGGCTCGCGCAGTCCCTCGGCTCGGGGTGGCTCAAGGCGCTCGGGGTCGGGCTCGGCTCCGGCACCTTCGTGGCGCTGTGGGATATCCGCCGGGAGGCGGCGGCGCAACCGGGGCAGGACCCCGCCATCGAGTTCGTCTGGGTGGGCCACCACGTTCCGCAGTACCCGACGCCG
This sequence comes from Nocardia sp. NPDC050697, assembly GCF_040654395.1. NCBI lineage: Bacteria > Bacillati > Actinomycetota > Actinomycetes > Mycobacteriales > Nocardiaceae > Nocardia > Nocardia sp. NPDC050697. The sequence goes on along the minus strand of NZ_JBFAHY010000009.1, from coordinate 7,949 downwards.
CCCTTCGACCCCGACCCGATGTACACGGCGACCGGGGACGGCTTCCTGCTGCAGCCCGCCGGGCTGCCCACCGAGGTGGCGCAGTGGCACGGCGGCAGCGGGGACTCGGTCGCCACCGCGCTCTCCGAGAACTACGAGCTCTTCGGCGATCCCAGCAAGAAGACGGCACTGGACGAGAAGGTGATCCCGCGCTTCGCGCCGCTGGAGACGACGACCGGCTCCGGCGCCATCCCGGCGAACTACCCGCAGGTGGTCGACCGGCTGAACGCGGCCGCCGGGCGCTTCGACACCATGCAGAACACCATCCTGAACACGGTGCTCCCCACCCAGGACGAGATCACCAAGCTCGGCCGGGCCAATATCGCGGGGCTCATCGACGGCATGAACCGGCTGGTCGCGGTGAATCCGGGCGGGAACTTCTCCGAACTCGTCGCCAAGGCGCTGACCGACGTCAGCGACAACACCGCGGGGCGGCAGCGGGACTCCGGCACCAACGCCGACGGCGTGCCCGATCCGGAGAAGGTCACCGACAGCGAGGCCGTCCGGAAACTGGCGGAGGAGCTGGCGCGCTCGCGCGAGCAGGGCGGGACGTCGACCGTCGCGCCCGGCACCTCGCCCACCGACTACGGCCTGCCCGGCATCGACGGCTCCACCCTGCCCGGCTCCACCCTGCCCGGCATCGACGGCACCGGCACCGGCACCGGCAGCGGCACCGATTCCGGCCGCACCGCCGATGCGCTCGACCGCGCGGTGCAGGCCGCGCAGTCGGCGAACCAGCCCGCCCCCGCCACGCCCGTCACCCCCGGCACGGTGCCGGGGGTGAACCCGGGCGGCTCGATCGGCTCCGGCCTCGGGATGGGGTCGGGCCTGGAGATGCTGCTCCCGATGCTCGCCCAGCAGGCCATGGCCAGGAACTTCGCCGACCAGGACCGCGATCTCGGCCGCGACCTCCGCGACCCGGACCGCGGGAACCGGCCGCCCGCCGTGCAGACCCCGCCGATCACCGCGCCCACCACCCCGGCGCCCGCACCGCAGGCCGCCGCGCCGGGCGCGACCCCGGCGCCGCAGGCCAACCCGGCCGTGCACGCGCCGAACACCGCGCCGGGACAGCCGGGAGTGGTGGCGCCGGCCCGGGTCGCGGGCGAGGACGGCAAGGTGCCCTACGACTTCCCGGACGGCAGGCACCAGCGGGTCTGGCCCGCTGTCGCGGAGGCGCTGGACGCGGCGTTCGCGGACAGGGAGCACACCGATGCGCACGCGGCCTACGCGAATACCACGGCGAAGTGGAGCGAGGTGAAGGCGCTGGAGCGGGTCGACCCGTACGCCATGCAGACCGGCGATATCGCCACCTGGGTCTCGACCGCGAGCCCGGCCGGCACCGCGCCGATGGAGCCGCCGAAGGCCGAGATGTCGACCGGCGCACCGCCGCTCGGCGCGAGCGTCAGCGGCCCGGGGAGCGGCGATGTGCCACCGCCGCAGGATGGCGCGCGCGCCACCGCGCCCGGTGCCGACCGCACCGCGATCGCCGTGGTCTTCCCGGCCGAGGAGGGCGGCACGCTCGAGGTGGTCGTGCAGGGTGAGCTGCGGCCCTTCCAGGCCGAGCTGGCCGATGCCACCGGGCCGCTCGGCGATTTCGGCGGCTTCGCCCATCCGCCCGGGGTCGGGGCCGCCGCGCCGCGCGGCGGCGAGCAGGTGCCGGTCGGTGCGGGCGACCCGGTCGCGGTGCCGGTGGTCTGAGGGAGGGAGCCATGGTCCTGCATGTCGATGTCGACGAGCTCGTCCGCACCGCGGCGGCGCTCGCCGCGCTGGCGCGCGCCGCGGGCGGGAACGTGCCGGGCGGCTGGGTGGTGCCCGCGGGCGCGGACCCCATCTCGGCGACGGCGGTGCCGCGGCTGAACGGCCAGGCCGCGGCGCTCTTCAACGAACTCGGCGGGGTACTCGGCGAGATCCAGCGCACCGCGAGCCAGGTCGGGGCCGCGGCGGTGGATTACACCGCCACCGACGCCGCGGGCAGCCGGGCACTCGGCGGCAGCGGCGGCGAGCGGGCCGTCAACCCGGTGCCGGAGATCGTGCCGCTGCCGCCGCGGCTGCCGCCCCCGGCCGGCGGCGTGCCGGAGGCCACCGTCGACCCGCTGACCTTCGCCCGCGCCCTGCACACCGGCCCCGGCCCCGGCCGCGCGACCGAATTCGCGGGCACCGTGCGCAATTTCGCCACCACCCTGCTGGCGGGCACGGCCCCGGAGCTGACGGCGGCCGCGGGCACGCTGCAGGGCTGGACCCCGGTCGGCGCCGCGGCGAGCACCGAGCTGCTCGCCCAGCACGGCAGGCTCACCGGGCTCGGCGCCCGGCTCGGCACGCTCGCCGACGGCATCGACAGCTACGGCACCGCGTTCCGGCTGGCCAAGGCGAAACACCCGACGCCGCAGGAGATCCTGGCCGCGCGGCGCAAGCTGCTCACCGCGCTGCGCTCGAAGGACGCCGTCGGGACCGAGCTGGCGCTGGCCGAGTTCCAAGAGCAGAACGCGCGCTCGGCGGAGACCATCACCGGCTACACCGGCGCCGTCGAGTCCACCGTCGCCGCGGGTGCGGCCGCGGCCGGCGCCGGAGCGGACGAGGCGTCGGGACAGGGCGATTCGAGCATGATGAGCGCCATGCTGCCCGCGCTCATGAGCGCCATGAGCGGAATGGACGGGCTCCAGGGCGCCGACGACTACGACGACATCGGCTACGACGACTACGGCTCCGACGACGGCTACTACTCCGACGACTACGGCATCCCGAGCTTCACCGGCGCGGGCCCCGGTGCGCCGGGCGGACCCGGCGGCATCCCGGGCGTCGACGCCGGAATCCCGGCCGACACGGCGTTCGCGGTCGGCGCCATGCCCATGGTGAGCGGCACCGGAACCGCGCCGAGCACCGCCGGGCTCCCGCGCGCCTCGGTGATCGAGCCGCTCGGCGGCGGCTCCCAGGCCGGGGCCAACGGGTCGCGCGCGGGCAGCCCCTACATGCCCTACATGCCGATGGTGCCCGGGATGGGCGGCGGCCAGGGCGGTGGGGGCGGCGACCGCAACCGGGTGGTGGCCTGGCACCCGGACCGGCTCATGTACGTCGACGACACCCCGCACACCGACCCGGTGATCGGCGAACGGCCGAGCATCGCCCCGACGGTGACGCCGCCGACCCCGGCGCCGCCCACCCAGCAACCGCCCCCCGGAGGTACCGCATGAGCAGCATCCACCCCGACGTCCAGGCGGCCCTGGACGCCGCGCGCGACCTGCGCCACCGGATCGCCGACATGCGGGAGCGGATCGACGCCATCCGGGCGCGCAGGCCGTCGCCGAGCGGTGCGGTGATCCCCGAGGTCGACGCCATGGGCCACCTCACCGACCTGTACCTGGCGCCGGGCACCACCGCCCGGTTCACCGGCGCCGAGCTGGCCGCCGAGATCATGGCCGCGATCCGGGAGAGCTCCGCGGACGCGGCGCGTCAGTACCGCGCCATCATGGACGACACCGCCGAGCCCGCCGCGCCGGTGCCGTCGTGACCGTCGGCTCCGAGCTCGGCGAGGTCACCGTCGCCGACACCGTGCGCTGGCTGCACGAGGAGGGGCTGGTGCGGCTGGCGGCCGTGGCCGACCAGGCGCTGCGCAATTTCTGCGCCTTCACCGTCGACGTGCGCACCGGCCGGGTCGCCGCGCACCCGGAGACCAGCGGTGAGGAGGGCGCCGAGGTGACCACGCTGGCCGCCGACGACCTGCCGCACCCGGTCGGCTCGGCGCAGCGGCTGGTGATCGTCGGGGTCACCGTCGCCGAGGAGGTGCTGGTGGTGGATCTGGCCGCCACCCTGGCGCTCGCCATCAACGCCGACCGGCCCGCCCTCGCCGCCCGCTCCTGGGTGCTGCAGCTCATGCTGAACCCGGAGGTCACGGTCACCACCAACAGCGCCGAGGTGGCGACGGCGGACAGCCCGCGGCTGCGGCAGAGCTTCATCCCCGGCAGCGGCGCGACCGTGGTGAACATCGACGACGACCGCCCGCCGCTCACCGCCATCACCTTCAACCCCGCCGACGACGGCCCCGACCACCTCGACCTGGAGCCCGACGGCACCGGCGAGATGTACCTGGGCAGCCGGTTCTGGCGGCTACGGCACGTGCTGTGCGTCGCGGACGAGCCGTGGGCCGAGCTCGCGCGGCAGCTGGACGAATCACCCGAGGAGGACGCATGACCGACGAACCGGTGTTCCGGGACGACGAGGAGGCACCGGAGGCCGCCGAACCCGACTGGGAGCACGCCGTCTACGAGGTGTTCAACCCCGAGCACACCGTCGGCGTCGCCTGCGACCGGGACGGCGAGGTGGTCGGCATGCACCTCGCCGACGACGCCGGGGAGAACGGCGAGCCCTGGCTGGCCGCGGAGATCCTGCGGGTGGCCCGGCTGGCGCACGAGAAATCGCGGGTCGGGCTGCGCGCCGAGATGGAGTACAAGGGCACCCGGCCCTACACCGTCGACTCCTTCGACCTGCCCACCGAGGAGTCGTACCGCGCACTCGAGGCGGCCGAGTTCGGCAGGGCGCGTTCGTGAACCTCGATATCGACGACCCGGACGAGGTGATCGCGGCGGCCACCGGATTCACCGCCGCCATCGACACCGTCGGCGAGCTGGTCACCCTGGTCACCGGGGAGCTGGAGCCGCCGCGGCGCCCCGGCTCGGCGCTCGACCGGGTGCTCACCGACCGGCTCGGCTGGATCGTCGAGACCTTCGACGGCGCGCTGCGCAACGACGCCGGCCGCACCGCGCTGACGCTGCGGCAGATCACCGAGACCGCGCGGGCGCTCGGCGCCGTCGATATCGCGGGCGGGGAGTCGGTGCGCGGGACCGGAGCCGGCTGACCCCTCGATGGAACCGGAGCTCGGCAACCCGCACTGGACCGCGATCGTCGGCGGCGACTGGCCCGCCGTCGCGCCCGCGGAGTGGAACGCGCTGGCCCGCATCGCCGAGGCGGGCGCCGCCGGGCTCGACCCCGGCGCGGCCGAGCAGCACCGCCGCGCCTTCGAGGAGCGGGTGCGCTCCAGCGCCGGGCTGCTGCGCGCCAAGGACGAGCTGCTGCGCCAGCGCGGCACGCCGCAGGCCTTCGCGGACGCGCTGCTCGCCACCGCCGCCGTGCTGCGCGACTTCGCCGACCTGGTGTACCGCACGCAGAACCGGATCCTGGACATCGTCGACCGCGCCACCGCGCGGATCGCCGCCGCGAACCGCGGTGCCGCCGCCGCCGAGGACGAGGCGGCGGCGGACGAGCTGCGGGCGCGCATTCCCGGGCTGATCGCCGAGGCGCGGGACGAGGTGGAGGAGGTGGCGCGGGCCGCGCTGCGGGAGACCGGGCCGTCCGGGTTCCCCGGGTTGCAGGTCATCGCGGAGCTGCTCGGCATGCCGGGGCCGTGGGTGCCGGGGAGTCCGGGGGCGGTGCCGCGGCGGGGCCGGCCGCGGGGGCCGTGGCAGCGCGGGCCCCGGCGTCGCCGGGACGGTGGGCCGCCTGCGCCGGGGGCCGACCCGGTGGTGCCGGTGGCGTTTCCGCTGCCCGAGCCCGGTGCGGAGGTGCCGGAGGTGCCGGTCGCGGTGGTGACCGGGGATCCGGTTCCGGTGATGCCGAACGGGTTCGAGCCGACCGGGGGCGCGCCGGACGTGGCCGCGCCGGGCCCGCCGGCACCTGGCGCGCCGGTGCCGGGCGGAGCGGGGTACGCGCCGGTGGTGACCGGTCCCTCCGATCGGCCGGGTGGCGAAGGCCATCCCGGTCCCGTCGGGGGAGCGGAACCGGATCGGAGCGGGCCCGCCGTGGCCGCCGCCCGGTCCGGGCCGGGGGAGCGCGCGGTGGGGTTCGATCCCGCGACCCTCGCGGGCGGTCCCGGTGCCGAGGCCACCGAGCTCACCCGGTCCGGTATCGAATCCGGTTCCGGCGCGGTGCCTTTCGCGGCGCTTCCTGCGGTGCTCGGGCAGTCCGGCGCGGCGGGTGCCGGGCCCGCGGTGGCCGGACCGGGCCGCGCCGGCGCGCTCGGTTCCGGCTCGGCGGCCGGCGCATTCGGCCCCGGCGCATTCGGGTCCGGAGCAGCCGGTTCCGGCGCGGCCGGTCTAGGAGCGGCTGGTTCCGGCGCGGCCGGTAGCGGTGCAGCCGGTTCCGCGGCCGGTACCGCCGCGCAGGGGTCCGGTCAAGCGGGCCGGTCCGCGGGCGCGGCTCCGGCGGACAGCCGCGGCCTCGGGCCGCCCCGCGTCTCGGCGGCCGGCCATCCCCCGAACGCCCCCGGACCACTCCCGCCCGTCCCGCGCACCCGCTCCACCCGCGACTCCACCGGCAGCGACGACCTCATCCGGGAAACGGTCGGCGCCGCCATGCTCTTCGCCGCCGAGCCCTCGTTCGTGCTCGGCGAGCGCGTCGACGGCGACCTGGTGCTGGCCCGCACCCTGCTCGCCGGCATCCTCGCCGCCACCCCGGAGCTGCTCGGCGTCTCCTGGGCGGTCGCGGTGCTGCGCAGGCCGTCGGGGGTGAGCGCCTTCGTCACCTCGAACGAGGGGCGCGGCTGGCTGCCCGCCGGGCTGTACCTGCCGCGCGAGGTCTCTACGCCGTGGGTGTGGGAGATCGCGGAGGGGTTCGCCTGGGAGGGTATCGCCGACCCGGCGCGGGTGCTCGCCGAGTTCGGGCTCGCGCTCGGCCGCCGCTCCGGGGCCCGGCTCTCGGCGCTCGCCTCGTCGGTGCGGATCGCGCCCGTGCTGCGCGGTCAGCTCGGTGAGGTGGCGCTGGCCGGCGAGGTACCCGCCGCGGCCGCGCTCGACCTCGGCACCGAGCGGCCCGGGCTCACCGACCGGCTCGGCCTGACCGGCGCCCCCGCGCTGCTCGACCGCGCCGCCGCGGTCCCGGAGCCGGAGCTCGGGGCGCGCTGCCTGAGCGCGGCGCTGGACGCGCACACCGGCGTCGCCCGCAGGCGATGGCACACGCCGGAGGCGCTGGACGCCCCCGCGCTGCGCGCGCGGATCCTGACCGCGCTGCGGCAGCGGCGGCCGGTGCCCGAGCCCTGGTGGGCCGAGCTGCGCGACGCCGACGACCTGATCGCCGCCGCCGTCCCCGCCCGCCGCGCCGACGTCGCGCGGATTCCGCTCGGCGAGCTGCGCGCCGAGGCCGCGGACGGGCGGTCCGGGCCGGAGCGGGCGGCGCTGCGCGCCCTCGCCTTCCAGCGCCGCTGCGACGAGCTGGTGCTGCTCCTGGACGGCCCGCCGGACCGGCAGCGGCTGCGCGACGCGATCTATACCCACGCCCAGGTCACCGGGCATCCGGCCTACACCGCCGGGGCCGGAATCCCCACTGGTGGGAATCGCTGAAAATGAGTTGATCGGTACGGGAAAGGATCTGAGCAGGCATGCCGGAAAGCATGAACATCGACCCTGCGGTGTTGCGCCAGCTTGCCGCGCAGCACGATCGGATCGCCCAGGACACCAGGGAGTGGGGGAAGCCGCCCGCCGAATGGCTGGCGAACTTCCTGCCCACCTACGGCAAGATCGCGCAACCGGTCTACGAGGCGCTCGGCCGCTACTACGACGCCAGGCAGCGGGCGGCGGAGAACCTGGCCAGGGAGCACGACGACACCGCGGCCGCGCTGCGCGCCTCGGCCGACACCTACGAGCAGACCGACGCGGACCTGGCCGCGCGCACCCGCGCCGCCGGCGACGAGGTCGGCGAGCGGACCGGAACGCCCTCCGCCTCCGCCCCCGCCCCGGTCACCGCCGACACCGGTCCGGCGCCGGTCTCCGCCGCACCCACCGCGCAGCCGATCGGTGACCCCGCGCAGGCCGCGCCGGCGGCGACCGACGGCAGCGCCCCGGCGGCGCCGGGCACGACGGCCCCGGCGGCCGCGCACGGGTTCCTGGCGATCACCGCGCTGCACTGGCTCGGGCCGGAGCCGGAGC
>NZ_JBFAHY010000008.1:0-393145 GCF_040654395.1 Nocardia sp. NPDC050697 | reverse complement strand
CCATCCGCCGCGTAATGCCCCCACGTCGACGGCAGGAACTGCATCGGCCCCACCGCCCGCACGAACCCACCACCCGACGCCGCGATCACCTCGTTACCCGGCAACGACCCATCCAACACCGGACCGAAGATCGGCGTCACCGTCGTCCCCGCCGCATCCGTACGCCCACCCCCCGCATGACCCGACTCGATCCGCCCGATCCCCGCCAAAAGACTCCACGACACCCCACACCCCGGCTGCGCCGACGCCAACGCCAGCTCCGCATTCCGATACGCCGCCAGCACCACCTCCGGAATACCCAGCAACCCCGACCCCGACGGCAACGCGATACTCCGCAACACCGGACCACCCCCCACCGGAACCGCACCATCCGCGGGCGGCACCACCGCCCGCAATTCGCGGGCAATCCCGCTGTTGTCGAGCGGAAGCAACCCGACAATGCGGGACTGCGGTGTCTGGGACGGGTCGGCGCCCGGGCTCGTGCCGGTGCCGGTCGACCCCACCAGCAGCGCTTCGCCCGCGTCGCCGACATCGCGGGCCGAGACCATCGACCCGGAGCCGACGGACGCCAAACCCGCTGCTACCAGTAGTGACACCGTGATCGGGGCAGATTTGCGCACGTGATCACTCACCAATCTATCGTCATGGGAGCAACTGTCCGGGACATCCCCTTCCCTTCAGCTGCTCTGGACAACGGTATCCAGGTTACCCACCGGTCAGAACGTTGTCGGGCGATTGCCGAGATCGTCGTCGACGTGCTCCTCCGTGGCAGGTGGTGGCGCCGGCGCGTGCGCGGCACTCTTCTTGCGATTCGCTTTGACCGGCTTCCCGGATCGTCCCGGATGCCGGGAAGCGGCGGCGGTGTCCGATGGGCCGCCCGCGGCGGCCTCGATGCGGTCGAGCACCTCGCGCATCTCGTCCAGCTCCCGGCGCAGGTAGTCCCGGGTGGCGACCTCGCCGACGGCGATCCGCAGCGCGGCCAGCTCCCTGGCCAGGAACTCGGTGTCGGCCTTGGTCTGGGCGGCGCGCAGCCGGTCCTCCTCCAGCGAGACCCGGTCGCGGTTGTCCTGCCGGTTCTGCGCCAGCAGGATCAGCGGCGCGGCGTACGCCGCCTGGGTGGAGAAGGCCAGGTTGAGCAGGATGAACGGGTACGGGTCCCAGCGCAGCGCGATGACGAAGACATTGAGCAGCACCCAGACCACCACGACCAGGGTCTGGATCGCCAGGTAGCGGCCGGTGCCGAGGAAGCGCGCGATCCGCTCGCTGCCCCTGGCCAGCGCATCGGAGTCCCAGTCGATGCGGAAGCGGCCACCGGCGGCCGGGGTCTCCAGCCGCTGCCGGTCCGAGCTGAGGGGCCTGCTGCCGCCCGCGTTCGGGACCGTGCGGACGAGGCTGTCATCGGTCACTGCTCGCGACCCCTTCCGGTAGTTCCTCCTGGTCGCGCCAGTCCTCCGGGAGCAGGTGGTCGAGGATGTCGTCCACGCTCACCGCGCCGAGCAGATGGTTCTCCGCGTCGACGACGGCGCCGCAGACCAGGTTGTAGGTGGCGAAGTACCTGGTCACCGCGGAGAGCGACATATCGGGGAGCAGCGGCGAGAGCGCGGAGTCGAGCATGCCGCCGATCAGGTGCGCGGGCGGCTCGCGCAGCAGCGCCTGCAGGTGCACGCAGCCCAGGTAGCGGCCGGTGGGGGTGGCGGTCGGCGGCCGCACCACGAAGACCATGGAGGCCAGCGCCGGGGTGAGGTCCGGGTTGCGCACCCGGGCCAGCGCCTCGGCGACGGTGGTCGCCGGAGTCAGGATCACCGGCTTCGGGGTCATGAGGCCGCCCGCGGTGTCCGGGGAGTGCTGGAGCAACCGGCGCACCGGCTCGGACTCCTGCGGGTCCATGAGCGCGAGCAGCGACTCCCGCTCGCCGGTCTCCAGCTCGCCGAGCAGGTCGGCGGCGTCGTCCGGGTCCATGGCCTCCAGCACGTCCGCGGCCCGGCCCACCTCGAGCTTGCCGAGCAGCCGCACCTGGTCGTCGTCGGAGAGCTCCTGGACGACGTCGGCGAGGCGCTCGTCGTCCAGCGCCTCGGCCACCTCCACCCGGCGCTTCTCCGGGAGCTCGCGCAGCATCTGCGCGACGTCGGCCGCGCGCAACCCCTCGAACTGCTCCAGCAGCTGGGTGACGTCCTGGCCCGGCCTGCCGATCTCGTACGGGGTGAGGCCGGTGACCCGCACCCAATCGACCACGTGCACGGTGCGCCGCCTGCCCAGCCTGCGGTGCCCGCGCACCGCCACCCGGGTGACCCGCCAGTCCCTGGTGCGGGTGAGCTCGATCCCGAGGTCGACCACGAGCACGTCGATGTCGTCGAGGTCGGGCAGGTCGGAGTCGTGCACCCGGACCGAGGAGTCCACGATCTGCGCGATGGCGAGCAGCTCGCCGGGGCGCTGGGTGAAGCGGCGCAGGCTCACCGTCCCGGTGTTGAGCGTGACGACGCCGGGCTCGATCGCGGTCACCCGGAGCATGGGGACGAAGATCCGCCGCCGGGTCGGCAGCTCCACCACCAGCCCGTGCACCCTGGGCTGTTGCCGGTCGTAGCGGACGGCGACCACCACGTCGCGCACCCTGCCGATAGACTCCCCGTCCGGTCCCAGCACCGCCAGACCGGCGAGCCGGGCGACGTACACCCTGGTAGCTGCCATGCCTGTCAGGCTAGAGGTTCCCCGGTCGGGCGCCGCGTCGCGCCACGGCAGCTGAGCCGACGACAGGAGAGGGTTCATGAAGCCGCGCCGTTCCGTGCTCGCCGTACCCGGCAGCAATCCCAAGATGATCGCCAAGGCCAAGGGGCTCCCGGTGGACGAGGTCTTCCTCGACCTGGAGGACGCCGTCGCACCGGTCGCCAAGGCGGCGGCGCGGGCCACCATCGTGGCCGCGCTGAACGAGGGCGGCTGGGGCGAGCAGCTGCGCGTGGTCCGGGTGAACGACTGGACCACGCCGTGGACCTACGCCGACGTGATCACCGTGGTCGAGGGCGCGGGCTCGCAGCTCGACGCCATCCTGCTGCCCAAGGTCACCGACGGCGGGCAGGTGCGCGCGCTCGACCTGCTGCTCACCCAGCTGGAGCAGGCGCACCAGCTGGAGCCGGGGCGGATCGGGATCGAGCCGCAGATCGAGAACGCCATCGGGCTGCGCAATATCGACGAGATCGCCACCGCGAGCCCGCGGGTGCAGACCCTGGTCTTCGGCCCGGCCGACTTCATGGCCAGCATCCGGATGCGCACCCTCGTCGTCGGCGAGCAGCCGGAGGGGTACGAGCCGGGCGATGCCTACCACCACATCCTGATGACCATCCTGCTCGCCGCCCGCGCACACGGGTTGCAGGCGATCGACGGCCCCTACCTGCAGATCCGCGATCTCGATGGCTTCCGGCGGGCCGCCGCGCGCAGCGCCGCGCTCGGCTTCGACGGCAAGTGGGTGCTGCACCCCACCCAGGTGGCGGCCGCCAACGAGATCTTCAGCCCGCGCCAGGCCGAGTACGACAAGGCCGAGGAGATCCTGGAGGCGTACGCCTTCCACACCTCGGCCGACGGCGGCGCGCGCGGCGCCGTCATGCTCGGCGACGAGATGATCGACGAGGCCAGCGCCAAGATGGCGCAGGTCGTCGCGGAGCAGGGCAGGGCCGCGGGAATGACGCGAACCACGCGTTTCACCCCGCCGCGGGCCGCAGCGGAATAGCACAATGGGGACATGACGAATCCCCTGGGGAATTCCGGCCGGGGTGGGCAGGGCCTGCCCACCCCGCCGTCGGGCTGGCCGGTCGGCTCCTACCCGACCTACGCCGAGGCGCAGCGGGCCGTGGACTATCTGGCCGACAACCAGTTCCCGGTGCAGAACGTGACCATCGTCGGCGTCGACCTCATGCAGGTCGAGCGGGTGCTCTACCGGCTGAACTGGGGCAAGGTGATCGGCGGCGGCGTGGTCTCCGGCGCCTGGCTCGGGCTCTTCCTCGGCCTGCTGCTCAGCCTCTTCACCACCGGCGGCGCCATCGGCCCGCTGCTGGTCGGGCTGCTGGGTGGCATCGTGTTCGGGGTGATCTCCACCTCGATTCCCTACGCCGCCACCCGCGGCCAGCGCGACTTCGCCTCCACCATGCAGCTGGTGGCCGGGCGCTACGACGTGCTCTGTGATCCCAAGGCGGCCGAACAGGCCAGGGACATGCTGGCGCGGCTGGCGATCTGAGCATGGATGTGATCGAACGGGTCCGCTCCGGCGTGCTCGGGCACTTCGGCACGGACCGCACCGGGGTGGACTCGGCCTCGGTGACCTTTCTCGGCCTGGAGCCCATCGAGATCCTGCGGCTGGTCTCCGGTGACTATGTGCACTACCTCACGCTCGGCGGCTCCCGGCACCCCATGGGCGACCCGAACGACCTGCTCGCCGACCCGCTGCGCGGCCCGCGCGCCGAGCTCACGCTCACCCTGCACGCCGGGCTCGGCGCCGCCGCCGGGCTGGCCCGCACGCTCGGCGTGCTCGCCGCCTCGCCCGCGGTGGAGGGCGTCGTGCTGCAGGCCGACGCGCTGCTCGACCTGAGCGAGCCGATCTGGCGGGATGCCCCGTTCACCGCCGTGCTGCTCGGCGCCAGCGATATCCCCGAGGTCGAGCTGGAGGAGCCGGCCGAGCCGGTGCGCTACCTGACGGTGACCCCGGTGACCGCCACCGAGGCGGCCTGGGTGCGGCTGCGCGGCGCCGAGGCGCTGCGCGAGGCGTGGGCCGAGGCCGGGATCGACGTGCGCGACCCGAACCGCGGGGTGGCCCAGCTCTAGAGCCAGTCGTTCCGGTGGAAGTTGACGTAGAGCAGGCTGCAGCTGACCACGATCACCACCCACACCGCCGGGTAGCCCCAGCTCTGGTGCAGCTCCGGCATGTGGTCGAAGTTCATGCCGTAGATCCCGGCGATCATGGTCGGCACCGCGGCGATGGCGACCCAGGCCGAGATCTTGCGCATGTCGGTGTTCTGCTGCACCCCGACCTTGGCCAGCGCGGCGCTGATCAGCGCGCTCAGCGCGTCGTCGAAGTCGTTGATCCGCTCGGCGACCGAGGTGTGGTTGTCGGCGACGTCGCGCAGGTAGCGCCGCACCTCCTTCGGCACCGGGAGGTCGGCGTTGCGGCTGAGCAGCTGGAGCGGCGCGGCCAGCGGGTTCACCGCGCGGCGCAGCTCCACCACCTCGCGCTTGAGCTGGTAGATCGACTCGATGCCGACCCGGCTGCGCGGGGTGAAGACCTCCTCCTCCATCTCGTCGATGTCCTCCTCGATGGACTGCGCCACCGCGGTGTAGGAATCGACGATCTTGTCCGCGATGGCGTGCAGCACCGCGCCGGGGCCGAGCGCCAGCTGCGCCGGGCTCGCCTCCAGCGTGCGGCGCAGCTCGACCAGCCCGGAGTGCTCGCCCCTGCGCACCGCGAGCACGAACTCCTTCGCGGTGAAGACCACGATCTGCCCGGTCTCCACGATCTCGCTCACGCTGTGCAGGTCGTGCTCGACGTAGGAGACCGTGCGCAGCACCAGCAGCAGGGTGTCGTCGTACCGCTCCAGCTTGGGCCGCTGGTGCCGCTCGGTGGCGATCTCCACGGCCAGCTGGTGCAGCCCGTAGGCGGCGGCGACATCGCGCATCTGGGCCTCGTCCGGGTCGTGCAGCCCGAGCCAGACGAAGCCGGTGCCGCGGCTGCGCACCTCGGCCAGCGCGGTCTGGTGGGTGAAGCGGCCCGGCAGCCGCTCGCCGTTCACGTAGACGGCGCAGTCGACGATGGCGCGCGCGGTCGGGACCGGCACCCGGTGGACGGCGGGCGACGACCCGGTGCCGCGGCCGCGGAACGGCAGCGGCGGAATGGTAGGCACCGGACGATGCTACGGCCCACGCTGGAAGACTGGTCGGCGTGCGCATCGACCTCCACACCCACTCCACGGCCTCCGACGGCACCGACTCCCCGGCCGAACTGGTGCGCAATGCCGCTGCCGCGGGACTGGACGTCGTCGCCCTCACCGACCACGACACCACCGCGGGCTGGGCCGCGGCGGAGGCGGCGCGGCCGCCGGGATTGACCCTGGTCCGCGGCATGGAGATGTCCTGCGTCGGGCTGGGGGAGGACGGCTACCCGGTCGCCACGCACCTGCTGGCCTACCTCTTCGACCCCGCCGATCCCGGCTTCGCCGCCGAGCGCGAGCGGCTGCGCGGCGAGCGGGTGCAGCGGCTGCGCGCCATGGCCGAGCGGATGGCGGCCGACGGGCTGCCGATCGACCCCGAGGCGGTGCTGGCCGCGGCCGGCCCGGCGGCCGGGCGCCCGCACCTGGCCCGCGCCCTGGTCGAGGCGGGCGTGGTGCCCACCGTGGACGCCGCCTTCCGGCAGCTGCTCGCGCCGGACGGCCCCTACTACGAGGAGAAGGCCGACACCCCGCTGCACCGCGCGGTCGAGATGATCGCGGCCGCGGGCGGGGTCAGCGTGATCGCGCACGCCAGGGCGCGGGCCAGGGGCAGGCTGCTCGCCCTCGACGAGATCCGCGACCTGGCCGGGCTCGGGCTCGGCGGGCTCGAGGTCGACCACCCCGACCACCCCGCCGCCGACCGCGCGCTGCTGCGCGACCTCGCCGCCGAGCTCGGGCTGCTCTGCACCGGCTCCTCGGACTACCACGGCGCGAACAAGACCATCGCGCTCGGGGCCTGCACCACCGAGCCCGCGCAGTTCGAGAAGCTGGTGGCCGCGGCGACCGGCGCCGAGGTGATCGCGCCGTGAGGCTGCTGCGCGGGCTGAGCGGCGCGGTCGCGGCCGGGGTGGTGGTGCTGGCGCTGGTGGTGCTCGGCGCCGCGGTGCTGGCCGGGCGGCGCGGTTTCCCCGGCCCCGGCGGGGAGTCGCTGGCCTGGCACCTCGGGCTCGCGGTGCTCGTCGTGGCGGCGCAGGTGTTCGCTGATCGGAAGCGGGGCGTGGCGGCGTTCGGGGCCGCGCTGGTGGTATTCGCGGCAGCCGGGTGGTTGCTGTGGACGCAGTGGTGGGGATAGCTTCCGGAGCCCAGGTCACGGTACGGATACGACACACCCTTCGGTGCTGGTCCCAATGGTTGCGGGGCGGTGAACTGTGCCCGAACATTGCTTTCCGTGGAGGCCTTCGAGACCGATGTGCTCGTCCTCGGCGGGGGACCGGCCGGCCTCTGGTCCGCGATCGCGGCGGCCAGGGCCGGTGCCCGCGTCGTGCTCGCCGACAAGGCGCGCTGCGGCGCCGCGGGCCCGACCGCGGCCGGGAGCACCGCGCTCTGGGCGGTGCCGCCGGGGCCGGGGCGGGCCGGCGCGGTCGGCGCCGCGCTCGCGCACGGCGCCGGGCTCGGCGATGCCGCGCTGATCCACGCCGTGCTGGACGAGAGCTACCGGCGGCTCACCCGGCTCGCGCACCGCGGGCTCAGGGCGACGCCGGTGCCGCGCGTCGTCGCCGGCGAGGACGACCCGGCCGGGCCCGGCGGCCCGCTGCCAGCCCGGGTGCGGGTCAGCGGGGTCATGTACCTGCGCGCGCTGCGCCGCTACGCGCTCGCGCTCGGCGTCGTGATCCGGGACAACCACCCCGCGCTGCGGCTGCTCACCGACGCCGACGGCGTGGTCTGCGCGGCCACCGGGCTGCGCACCGGCGCCCGGCCCGGGCCGTGGACGGCGAGTGCGCGGGCCGTCGTGCTCGCCACCGGCGGCTGCGCCTTCGGCTCCGGCGCGCCCGGCACCGAGGTGGACACCGGCGACGGGCTGCTCTTCGGCGCCGAGGTGGGGGCCGAGCTCTCCGGCATGGAGTTCGCGGGCGCCTACGCCCTGGTCCCGGCCATGGGCGGTGCGCCCTTCGGGCTCGGCGCGGGCTCCCCGCTGCACGGTGCCGCGCTACACGACCGCGCCGGACTCCCGTTCGCCGGCGCCGAACTCTTCGAGGCGCTGGCCGGCGGGCGCGGCGTCTTCGCGGGCACCGCCGCGCTCGCCGCCGCCGCGCGCAGGCAGGTGCTGCGCTACCGGGTGCTCGACCAGCAGGGCCGGGTGCCGCTGCGGCCGGTGCTGCACGGCACCGTGCTCGGCGCGGGCGGGCTGGTGACCGCCGGTAACGGCGCCACCACCGTGCCCGGGCTCTTCGCCGCGGGCGACGTCACCTCGCGCGAGGGAGTGGTCGGGGCCGGTGGCGGGCACGGCGGGGCGTGGGCCATCGCCTCCGGGGCGTGGGCCGGTGCCGGGGCCGCGCTGTTCGCCGGGGTCGGCGGGCCGGTTCCGGTGCGGGAGCCGCAGTGGTCGGGGCCGGTGCCCGCCGGGCTCCGCTCGGTGTGCCGCTTCGATCCGCGCGCGGTGGTCGGCTCGGTGCGCGAGCACACCGTCCCGCCGCGCCGCAGCTACTGGCGCAGCGCGGGCACGCTGCGCGACACCGTCGCCGAGCTCGACGCGCTCTGGCCCGCCGCCCGCTTCGAACTCGGCGGGACCGGCGCGGGGGTGCTGCGCTCGCGCCAGGCCGTCGCGCTGCTCGCCGCCGCGCGCTGGAGCGCGCATGCCGCGCTTGCCCGCGCCGAGAGCCGGGGGCTGCACCGCCGTACCGATCACCCCGGCGCCGATTCTCGCGGGCTCGCCCGCATTAGGACCGGCGGGCTCGACGCGGTCTGGTTGCGCACGGACCCGCTGGCCGGCTCCGAGGTCGCCCGCCTCGATGCCCGCCGCGAAGCCGGGCGTCCGCGCGCCGCCGAACTGCCGCTCGGCACCGCCGCGCTGCCACCCTCGGCCTGAACCACGCCCACCCGCACCTTTCGAGTGCGGCAACCACCTGCGTCGATGCCCGCGCGGCGCGGCCGCGAAATCCTCAACGACCCGTGACCCCGCGCCGCAGCCACCTCCGAGTAGCGCAGCAGCAGAACCGTCAGAGGTGCGCGACTCGCGGGGGGCCGAGAGCGCGCAGCGCGTGCAGTTCCGCCGCCGCGTCGACCACCGTCGCGTACTCGGCGCGAATGGTCCCGCCCTCCTGAACGCGCGGCGCGAAGCTGTAGACGGTCGACGCCGTGAGGTGGCCCGAACCGGCGGTGATCCGCTCGAAGAGATCTTCCTGCGGGTCGTCGCCGTACTCCGGCGGGTCGGCGTCGAGCAGGTACGTCCCCCGGGGGTGCCGCAGCACGGAGTCCATCTCCCGGTCGATCCCGGCCGGCCCGGCGATCGGGTTCGGCCGCCGGACCGTGACCTTCGACAGCACCGGGTTGATGATCAGCCGCTGCCCGAGCCCGGGGAGGAAGCAGTAGATCTTGCCGTAGGCGGTGCGGAGCAGCGGGATCGCTTCGCCGGCGTACCCGGCGGGCAGCGCGGCGCCCGCCAGCCAGGCGTCGACGATCGGTTGCCAGCGGTGCGGGTCGCAGCTCCACAGCAGCCCGGCGCCGAACCCGGCGAAGCCGAGCTCCCGCCACAGCGCGAGCGCGAGCCCGGGCAGCCGCTCGCCGTACTCGGCGAGGTAGTCCTCCGGCACCGCGACCGGGTCGATCGGCTCACCCCACCGGGACACGAAATCCCGCAGCTCCATCCGCACGGGGTCAGAGTAGGGCTCACAGCGGGAGCCCACACGGCCGCGTGCTCCCTCACCGCGGGAGTTCGGCGAACGGCGAGCCTTTGCTCACCTCGGGGTAATTCCGGCGGCCTACGCTCGACGGGTGGGTTTCGCGGAGAGTACCGGTTTGGCAGTGCGGGAGACCGGCTGGCACAATGGGCCGGATTCCGCTCCTGTGCCACCGCCGGGCTCGGATATCCCGCTGGACCCGTCGCGCGACGTACCGTCGCACCTCGTGGATCAGTATCGATCTCAGGTCCGGATGACCCCGTCCGGCTCCGCGCTCTCGTTCCGCCCGCCCGGTACTCGCCGGTATCCGCTGCTGCGTGACGAAAATCACAGCCAGTCCGAAAAGGGCCGGTAGCGGCATCGATGAGCCCCGTGAGACACCTCATACCGAATACCCGGCGGTAACCGTTTTCCGGTCTAGCCACGCACCAAGCAGGAGTGAAATCGTGTCACCTGTGACTGACGCACCGAATGCCACCGCGGACCGCAGCGCCGACGACGCGGCCAGCCTTTCTGCGATCACCCACGACGAAATCTTCGCCGGCCACCTCGGCGGCAAGCTCTCCGTGGAGCTCTCGTCCCCGCTGGAGACCCAGCGGGACCTGTCGATCGCCTACACCCCCGGGGTCGCCCAGGTGAGCCGCGCGATCGCGCAGGACGAGGCGCTCGCCAAGCGCTACACCTGGACCGACCGGCTGGTGGTCGTGGTCAGCGACGGCACCGCGGTGCTCGGCCTCGGCGATATCGGCCCGCGCGCCTCGCTGCCGGTCATGGAGGGCAAGGCCGCGCTGTTCAAGAAGTTCGCCGACCTGAACTCCATTCCGATCGTGCTGGACACCAAGGACGTCGACGAGATCGTCGAGACCCTCATCCGGCTGCGCCCGAGCTTCGGCGCGGTGAACCTGGAGGACATCTCCTCCCCGCGCTGCTTCGAGATCGAGCAGCGCGTGATCGAGGCGCTCGACTGCCCCGTCATGCACGACGACCAGCACGGCACCGCCATCGTGGTGCTCGCCGCGCTGAACGGCGCCGCCCGGGTCCAGGGCCGCGACATCGCCGACCTCGAGGTGGTCGTCTCCGGTGCGGGCGCGGCCGGCGTCGCGTGCACCAACATCCTGCTCGCGGCCGGCGTCGCCGATGTCACCGTGCTCGACTCCAAGGGCATCGTGAGCCGGGAGCGCACCGACCTGAACGCCATCAAGTCCGAGCTCGCCGGCCGCACCAACCCGCGCGGGCTGAACGGCGGCGCCGCCGAGGCGCTGGCCGGCGCCGACGTCTTCCTCGGGCTCTCCGCCGGGCTCATCGCCGAGGAGCTCATCGCCTCGATGGCGCCGGAGTCGATCGTCTTCGCCATGTCCAACCCGGACCCGGAGATCCACCCCGACGTGGCGCGCAAGTACGCCGCGATCGTGGCCACCGGGCGCAGCGACTTCCCGAACCAGATCAACAACGTCCTCGCCTTCCCCGGCGTCTTCAAGGGCGCGCTGGACGCGGGGGCGCGCCGGATCACCGAGGGCATGAAGATCGCCGCCGCCAACGCCATACTCGGCGTCGTCGCCGACGAGCTGGGGCCGGAGAAGATCGTGCCCAGCCCGCTCGACCCCCGGGTCGCGCCCGCGGTCGCCGAGGCGGTCGCCGCCGCTGCGCGCGCCGAGGGTGTCGCCTGATTTTTCTCGGCTGGAACTCCCGCTCGAGGCGTGTGCTTCGGGCGGGAGTTCTGTTTTTCACGGTGTGATCCGCAGCCAGGCGCCGAAGGCGCCGACGCTGTCGCTGCGGCGTCGCTCCGCCGCCACGATGCCGAGGTAGGTCTCGCGCACCGAGGGGTGCAGCCGGGTTTGCTGCGGTGCCACCTCCCTGGCCCGCCGCAGGGCGGTGAGCGCGTCGCCCGGCCGCCCGGCCAGCAGGTTCGCCCGCGCCACGTCCTGCCAGTGGTGGCCCGCTCGCGGCGGCGCGATCCCGGGCGGGAGTACCAGCGCGGCGCCCTCCCGTGCCGCGCGATCCGGCTCGCCGGATTCCAGTGCCACCGCGCAGGCGTGGATGCCGACATTGGCCGGGCCGAAGAGGGTGCCGTACAGGTCGGACTCGCCGGACAGGGGCCGGGCCAGGCCCCGCGCGTGCTCGAGGTGATCGCGGGCGGTGTCCGGACGCATTCCGCGCGCGGCCACCACGGCGCCACACAGGTGCGCGTGCCCGCGGACCGTGTTCGCGCCGACGGTGGAGCCCTCGATCATGTCCAGGCTCTCCTCGATCAGCCGCAGTCCCAGATCGTTCCCGTCGTGGTACATGAGCAGCCGGGCACGTTGCCCCCTGGCCAGGGCCGCGTACAGCGGGTCGTCCGCTTCGGCCGATGCCGAGTCCAGCCGGTCCAGGGCGATCAGGGACAGCGACAGGAATCCGAACCGCCTGCACAGCCGTTCGGTGGTGTGCCAGGCGGCGGCGAGCAGCGTCGACACCGGCGCCCGGTGGCCGACGGGCGCGGCGTGCAGCGCGCCGTAGAGACGGCGCAGCGTGCCCGGGAGCTGCGCCAACGCGACCCGACCGTGGTCGTTGCGGTAGGCGAGTTCGATGGCGGCCATCTCGGCGGCGAGATCGGCGAGCGGCGGCGGCTCGGTCCCGGTGACGTACGTGCCCTCGGCAAGGATCGCTCGCAACTCCCCGATCCCCTCCAGCGGCCCCTCCTCCTCGATCGCCGCCCACGGCGGACCGCCGGTGAGCCGCTCCGGCGCGGTGTCCAGCGCCCGCGCGACCGCCGCGACGAATCCGTCCGACGGCGCCTCCCGCCCCTGCTCCACCTTGCTCACCATGCTGGTGCTGTACCCGGCGATCCGGCCCAGCTGCGCCTGCGTGAACCGGGCGATCTTGCGTTGCGCCGCAATACGTTTGCCGACGGTGCTATCCGACACGAGGGCCCCCTTCGGAGATGATCCGCTCCCTCCTCCGAGGGTAAGCCCCGCGACCCCGGCACTGCCCCGCGCGCCCGGAGAACTCCCACCGAACTGTCAGTTCGGCGCCGCACCCGGGTGCGAAGGTGGGCGCCGTCCGAGAACAGAGGGGGTTCGATGCGATACGAACAGCAGGGGTGCGAACACGGCCCATGGATACCGGCGTCGCTGTGCGGCGCGGTAGTCGCCCGGGGCGCGACCATCGTGCGGGTTGCGTGCCCGGGCGGGCCGCACCCGGCACCGGTCGAGTCGGGGGTCATCGGCGCGCACGTCGTCGGGGCGAGGGCCGAGACCTGCCCCTGGTGGGGGATCCGGGTCGTCTACGACACCTCGGTGTTCCACTGACGGCGAGTACTCATCGCCCGAGCATGAGATCCACGAGGATCGGCAGCGCCGAGGAGGGATCGGGTCCTATTCTCCCGGCCTCCAGGCCGGAGTCCACCCGGCGCGCGACCTCGCATGCCTGGTGCACGGCGTGGAACGGGAAATCCGGTGCGAGCACCTTCTTCGTGACCAGCCCGAGCTTCGCAACGAGTTCGTCGAGCTGCGAGGTGGTCAACGCAGAGTGCTTGTCCTCGACGTGCCACCGTAGCCAGGCCTCGAACTTGAGGTTCGAGACCAGCAGCAGGATCGACTCGCGGGTGGCAAGCCAGCAGGCCGCCGCCAATGTCTCGTGCTGGTCGACATCCACCAGGCAGACGCAGGTGTCGTAATCCTTCCCAGCGCTGGCCGCCTTGTCGCGAAGCTCTATGCCTTTCAGGACCACCTTCATCGGGTCCTTGCCGACGGGGACCGATTTCACGACAGCAGTTGTGCCCCTGCTGCGCAGATAGCTGTTCAAACCTTCGACGTACTGCGGTTCTGTCCGCGTTCCCTCGGTGACCACCAGAATTCGCCGGGCGGGCTGCCTCCTGGGCCTGTCGGTACGCCCGTGTCTGCGCGCCGCCATCCTCAGTGCGCCGCGGAGTCGACGAGTGCGACCAGGGCGCTCGGCGACAGCCGCGGGGTTCCGCCGTACCGTCCGGTGAGATAGCGCCGCGCCACATTCGCGTCGGGGTGCTTCGGGAAATCGGCCAGGCAGGTCAGCTCGGTGACCCCCTCGTAGCTCTTGTCCGTGAACCAGATCTGTTCGGGCTCCAGCCTCACCTCGCTCAGCGGCGAGAGAATGTAGGACTCGTGGCTGGTGAAGATGAGCTGAGCCTGCCTGCTGTTGACCGAGGGATCCGCGAATGCGCCCAGCAGGACTTCGAGGAGGTGGGGATGCAGGCTCGCGTCGATCTCGTCGATGAGGAGCAGCTCGCCCTTGCGGAGCGCCTCGAGCGCCGGTACGGCAATGGCGAGCCAGGCGATCGTCCCGTCGCTTTCGTCCTGGATGGAGAAGGCCGGGCACTCGTCGGCGGTGCCGCGGTGGGTGAAGGTCAGGTGTCGCACCACCTGGGCGAGCTGGTCGTCGTCCAGGTCGGGCTCTTCGTCGTCACCGGGCGCCTCGCCGGAGGTGCCCTCCTCATCGCGCAGCTCGTGCCGGATTCGGCTGAGCGCTTGACGGATGTGCTCGGGGATCTCGGTCTCCTCGATGCCGACCTGCACGACGCCGATGTCGGCGACTCGGAGCAGCGCCTCGAGATCGGCGAAGGTGATGCTGCCCTCGGCCAGCAGATCCGCGATGTTCGACAGCCGCGCTTCGCGATGGGAGTCCTTCACCAGGACACAATCGAAGCCGGCGACCAGGGTATTCGCCACGGAATACAAGGGTGAGTCGTGCAGCAGCAGGGACCGGCTGAGCACGAGTTCCCGCCCGGTCACCTCGATCCTGGCGCGCAGGCTCGGGTGGAAGGCCACGGTGCCGGCTGCACGATCGCGGTCCAGCAGAGTACGCCACCGCGAGGTGGGGACGTCGCGCAGCCACTCGCGTGCGATCCCGTCGTGGTCCACCTCGAAGCCATACAGATGACGGCGGCCATCGTGGACGAAATCGAGTTCATAGGTGCTCGATGCAGTGCGCTCCGTCCCGTCGAGCCGGAACGGCGCCCGGCGCATCGATTTCGATGCCTGCCAGGCCGTGGCGGACAGGTCGATTGCGGCGAACGTGTACCGGAACGCATCGAGCACCGCGGACTTGCCGGTCGCGTTACCGCCGTAGATCCCCGCGATCGGGTATGTCACCGCGCTCCAGTCGCCGTCCCGGGGCTGGAGGGTCCGCAACGACGGGCGGGTGAGGTCGACCGTGATCTCATCCCGAATGCTCCCGTGGTTGCGCACCGTGAAGCTCAGCAGGATCATCTGACGACTCTAACAAGCGGAGCGCATCAATTTCTACGATTTTCGAGCAGCGCGGGGGTCTGGGCTAGTAGAGCTGTCTGTTTTCGAGGCGCGGCGCCGGAGCCGTCCAGTCCCGGGCGCCCCGGCCCACACCGCCAAAGCGAGCAGCCCGTCCAGCACCATCGCCAGCACCGCGACCAGAATCGCGCCGACCAACACCCGGTCGTAGCGATGCAGCCCGATCCCGTCGAAGATGTACCGCCCCAACCCGCCCAGATTCACATACGCCGCGATGGTGGCGGTGGCGACCACCTGCAACGTCGCCCCGCGTACCCCGGTGAGCAGCACCGGAAGCGAGTTCGGCACCTCGACCCGGAAGAGCACCTGCCACTCCGTCATCCCCATGGCGCGGGAGGCATCCACCACCTCGGGGTTCACATTGGCGATCCCGGCGTACGCCCCGGCGAGCAGCGGGGGAATGCCGACGGTGATCAGGGCGAGCAGCGGCGGGATGAGACCCAACCCCATGAGCAGCACCAGGAAGGTCAGCAGGCCGAGGGTGGGCAGGGCGCGCATGGCGTTGGCGAAGCCGACGAGGGCGGCGGCCCCGCGCCGGTAGTGCCCGACCGCGAGCCCGAGCGGCACCGCGACCACCGCGGAGAGCCCGATGGCGAGCGCGCTGTACCAGAGGTGTTGCAGCAGCCGCTGCTCGATCCCGGCGGGGCCACCCCAGTTGTCGGGGTCGGTGAAGTACTGCCAGGCGTCCAGGAAGAGATTCACGCCGCCCCCTTCGCGACCCAGGGCGTCGCGGCCCGGCCGAGCAGGTACACCAGCCGGTCGAAGAGCAGGGCCAGCACCAGCGTGACGATGATCCCGGCGATGATCTCGTCGGGGTAGTCCCGCTGGTAGCCCTGGGTGAAGAGCTTGCCGAGCCCGCCGACGCCGACCAGCGCGCCCACCGAGACCATGGCGATATTGGTGACCACCACCACCCGCAGCGTGGAGACGAAGACCGGAAGCGCCAGCGGCAGGTCGACGGTGAGCGTGCGGCGCAGCGGGCCGAAGCCGACGGCGTCGGCCGAGTCGAGCACCGCCGCGGGCACCGAGTCCAGCGCGGCGGGGACCGCGATCACCAGCAGCGCGGTGGAGTAGAGGGTGAGCGCGATGATGACGTTCAGCGGGTCGATGGTGGCGATCCCGACGATCGGCGGAATGATCACGAACAGCGCCAGCGACGGCACCGTGTACACCAGCCCGGAGAGCGTCACGGTCACCCGCCGCAGCCACGGCACCCGGCGCACCAGCGTGCCGACCGGCACCGCGATCACCAGCCCGACCAGCAGCGGGACCAGCGCGAGGTACAGGTGCTCCCTGGTGTAACCCCAGACCTGGCCGGCGTTGTCGAGGAGGTAGCGCATGCGCTCACGCCCCCGCGCGCGCGGAATCCTCGGCCGCGCGCTGCTCGGCCAGCAGGGCGAGCACATCGTCGGCGCCGACCCCGCCGCGCACCGCGCCGGAATCGTCCACCGCGACGCCGATGCCGGCGGGCGAGGAGATCGCCGCGTCCAGCGCCTGCCGCAGGTCGCCGCCGAGCACGAAGAGCGAGCCGCCCGCCGCCATGCTGTCGGCCAGGTCGCGCCCGGCCTGTAACCCGGCGGCGCCGCCCGCGTCCAGCCAGCCGACCGGCGCCCCGCCCGCGCCGGTGATCAGCACCCACTCGCCGGGGCCCGGCCGCAGCGTCGCCGCCTCGGCCTCGGTGGCGGTGGCGAGATCGCGCAGCGGCACCCGCTCCGCGCTGCGGAAGGAGAGCCCGCGGTAGCCGCGGTCGCGCCCGACGAAACCGGCCACGAAATCGGTGGCGGGCTGGGCCAGTACGGTGCGCGGCGCGTCGTACTGCTGTAGCACGCCGCCGCGGCCGAAGACCGCGATCCGGTCGCCGAGCGTGATGGCCTCGTCGATATCGTGCGTGACGAAGACGATGGTCTTCCGCAATTCGCCCTGCAATCGGCGCATCTCGGCCTGCAGCTCGGCCCTGACCACCGGGTCGACGGCGCTGAATGGCTCGTCCATGAGCAGCACGGGCGGGTCGGCGGCGAGCGCCCGCGCCACCCCGACCCGCTGCTGCTGCCCGCCGGAGAGCTGCGCCGGATAGCGCTGCGCGAGCTGCCGATCCAGCCCCACCCGGTCCAGCACCTCGAGTGCCGCCGCGCGCGCCTGCTTGCGCGAGGTGCCGCGCAGCACCGGCACGGTCGCCACATTGTCGAGCACCGTGCGGTGCGGGAGCAGCCCGCCGCCCTGGATGACGTAGCCGATGCCGCGGCGCAGCCGCACCGGGTCGACCCCGGCGATATCCGCCCCGCCGACGGTGATCGTGCCCGAGGTGGGGCGGATCATCCGGTTGATCATCCGCATGGAGGTGGTCTTGCCGCAGCCGGAGGGCCCGACGAAGACCGTGAACGAGCCGGACTCGATGGCCAGGTTCAGCCCCGAGACCGCGTGCGTGCCATCCGGATAGGTCTTGCTGACGTCGCTGAATTCGATGTCGGACACGGTCGGATCAGCCGCCCGCCTTCTGGTTCAGCCCCTGCTCGGCGAGCCAGGCGGCCGCGGCGGCCTTCGGCTCGGTCTTGGCGTCACCGGAGACGGCGGTGTTCAGCTCGATCAGCTCCTGCGTGGTGAGCTTGGCCGAGACCGCGTTCAGCGCGGCGATGAGGGCGTCCGTCTTCTTGGCGGCGTTCAGCAGCGGCACCACGTTCTGCGCCGGGAAGTTCTGCTTCGGGTCCGCGAGGACGACCAGGTTGTTCTCCGCGATGGCCGGGGAGGTGGTGAAGATATTGGCCGCCGTGACCTGGCCGTCGACCAGGGCGTCGACGGTGGCCGGGCCGCCGCCGTCGGCGATCGGGACGAACTTGTCGGCGGCGATATCGACGTCGTAGTTCTTGGCGAGTCCGGGCAACCCGCCGGGACGCTCGGCGAATTCGGCGGGGGCGCCGAAGGTGATCTCGGCCGAGTGCGGAGCCAGGTCGCCGATCGAGCGCAGGTTCCAGCGGTCGGCGGTGGCCCGGGTGACCACGACGGCATCCGAATCCTGGCCGGGGGCGGGGGTGCCGAGCGCGAGCTGGTCGCCGAGCGCGCCCGCCAGCGCGGACTCCACCTCCGCCGGGGTGCTGGCGGTGGCGTCGGGCTGTAGGTACTGCAGCAGGTTGCCGGTGTACTCGGGCAGCACCGAGACCGAGCAGTCGCGCAGCGCCGGGATGTAGGCCTCGCGGCTGCCGATGGCGAGCTTGGTGTCGACCTCGAAGCCGTTGACCCGCAGCGCCTCCGCGTAGATCTCGGCGACCGTCTCGGACTCCGGGAAGTTGGCCGAGCCGACGGTGATGGCATCGCCTTCGCAGCTGCCGCCGCCGGAGAGCGGGTCGGAGTTGCCGCCGCAGGCCGCGAGCGTGGCGGCCACCGTCACGGCGAGCGCGGCGGTGAGCATCCGGTGGGCAGAAGTCGGGAGCGTGCGTGCCACGGGAGTCCTTCGTGTCCGGGTACATTGCCGATAGTCCATACTGCCCGCTCGGCGGGGTTCGCGTCGGCTGGAGAGAGGTGGTACCGCCGAATGGAGATGCCCGCGTGGCTGCGCCGACCGGTGCTGATCCCGGTGCTTTTCGCGCTCGTCGCCGCCGTGTCCTGCGGGAACGGGGCATCGGAGCCCGCGGTGACGGTCGGCGCGGGGGACACCGCGGAGTCGGCGGTGCTCGCCGAGATCTACGCCGGTGCGCTCTCCCGCGGGGGGATTCCGGCGGTGGTCGCGCCCGCCCCCGGTGATCGCGGCGCCCGGCTCGCCGCGCTCGACTCCGGCTCGATCGACCTGCTCGCCGACCACACCGGCGCGCTCACCCGCTTCTTCGACGCCACCGCGCTCAACGCCGGTAACTCGCCCGCGCCCGGCGACGGCGCGCCCGCCTCCGGCGACGGCACGCCCGCCCCCGATGCGCCGGTCAAGGACGCACCCGGCACTCCCGCCGATCCGGCGAAGAGCGCGACCGCCGCGCTGGCCCGCTCCCTCCCGCAGGGCCTCGTCATCTCCGACCCCGCCGACGGCACCGACCTGCGCCCGCGGCTCCTGGTCACCACCGAGACCGCCCGCCGAGGCGGGGCCGTGACCGCCGCCTGCGCCGACCGCCCCGGCGGGCTCGCCCCGGCCCCCGGCCTGCTCGACCCGGCCCCGCCGGACACCATCCCGGGCTGCGCCTTCGCCACCACCGAGCACTTCGCCGACCCCGCCGCCCTGCGCGCCGCTCTCCTGGAGGGCCGAATCCAGGCGGGCATCCTCGCCGGCCCGGTCCCCGCCGACACCACCGCCGGATTGACCGCACTCGCCGATGCGGGCACCCTCCCCGCCGAGAACGTCGTCCCGATCTTCCGCGACGGCATCCTCGACGACCGCGGCCGCGAACGCCTCAACCAGGTGGCGGGCGAGCTCACCACCGACGAGCTGGTCACGCTGGTGCAGCGCGCCGAGGCCGGTGAGAACCCCGCCGACCTGGCCAGGAGCTGGCTGGACGCGCACGCGCTCTGAATCGGGAAATAACCGATCGCTCCCTGTCGTTGCCCAGGCGTATATTCCGCCTGGAGTATTCGGCACGGAAGGAAACCCCATGGGAGCGCGAGGCAACGTGACGCCACTGGCCGTCGCGGTACTCGCACTCCTCGACGAACGCCCGCGGCACCCCTACGACATGCACCAGACCCTGCTCGAGCGGGGCATGGACCGGTTGGTCAAGGTGCGCCCCGGCTCGCTCTACCACACCGTGGCCCGGCTCACCGGCAGCGATCTCATCCGCGCCGACGGCGTCGACCGCGACGGCCGCCGCCCGGAGCGCACCACCTACCGCATCACCGCGGCCGGTCGCGCGGCGCTGCGCGCCCGGGTCGCCGAGCTGCTGCGCACCCCCGCCGCCGAATACCCCGAATTCCCGCTCGCGCTGGCGGAGGCCCACAACCTGCCGAAGGAGCAGGTGCGGGAGCTGCTGGCGCAGCGCCGCGCGGAGCTCGGCAGCGAGCTCGACGAGATCCGCGCACTCGGCGTCTGGGCGGGCGAGCACGCCCTCCCGCGCCGCTACTGGATGGTGCTCACCTACCTGCGCACCATGCGGGAGGCCGAGATCGGCTGGGTGGACGCCCTGCTCGGCGATCTCGACGACGGAACCCTGGCCTGGGATCGCTTCGACCCCGGCACCGGCCGCCGGATCGCGGTCCCCATCGACGCCTGGGCCACCGCGGCCCGCGCGGACCCACCACCGCTCCCGGCCGAGCCGGGGGCGACGCCCCGAACGAGGAGCTCCTGATGTCCGAAACCCGCAATCCGTGGCATGCGCTGCTTGCCATGGTGGTGGGCTTCTTCATGATCCTGCTGGACATGACGATCGTCGCGGTCGCCAACCCGGCCATCATGGAGAAGCTGAACGCCGAGATCACCTCGGTGATCTGGGTGACCAGCGCCTACCTGCTCACCTACGCGGTGCCGCTGCTCATCACCGGCCGCCTCGGCGACCGCTTCGGCCCCAAGAACCTGTACCTGGTCGGGCTCACGGTCTTCACCGCGGCCTCGCTGTGGTGCGGCCTCTCCGGCACCATCGGCATGCTGATCGCCGCGCGCGCCGCGCAGGGCATCGGCGCCGCGCTCATGACGCCGCAGACCATGGCCGTCATCACCCGCACCTTCGCTCCGGACAAGCGCGGTGCCGCCATGGGGCTGTGGGGCGGCGTGGCCGGGCTGGCCACGCTGGTCGGCCCGATCCTGGGCGGGGTGCTGGTCGACGGCCTCGGCTGGGAGTGGATCTTCTTCGTCAACGTGCCGGTCGGCATCATCGCCTTCGCGCTGGCCGTCTGGCTGGTGCCCGCGCTGCCGACCAACCGGCACCGCTTCGACATCCCCGGCGTCGTGCTCAGCGCCATCGGCATGTTCCTGCTGGTCTTCGGGATCCAGGAGGGCAATACCCGGGACTGGGACTGGCTGATCTGGACCATGATCGGCGGCGGACTGGTGGTGCTCGCCTTCTTCCTCTGGAACCAGTCGCGCAATACCGGCGAGCCGCTGGTGCCGCTCGGCCTCTTCAAGGACCGCAACTTCGCCTTCTCCAACCTGGCGATCGCGGCCATGGGCGCGGCGGTGACGGCGTTCATGGTGCCCGCCTACTTCTACCTGCAGGCGGTGCGCGAACTCTCGCCGACCCGCTCGGCGCTGATCTTCGCGCCGATGGCGATCGCGACCGGCATCCTGGCCCCGGTGATCGGGCGGTTCTCCGACCGGCTGCATCCGCGGGTGGTGCCGACCATCGGCTTCTCGCTCTTCGCGGTGGCGCTGTTCTGGGTCGCCGCGATCATGACGCCGGACAGCCCGCTGATCCTGTTCATGGTCGCCGGCGTGCTGGCCGGGTTCTCCAATGCCTGCATCTGGGCGCCGCTGGCCTCGACCGCCACGCACAACCTGCCGGTGCAGCAGGCGGGCGCGGGCGCCGGGATCTACAACACCACCCGCCAGGTGGGGTCGGTGCTCGGCAGCGCGGCCATCTCCGCGCTGATCTCCGCGCGGATCGCGGCGGCCGGGCTCGGTGGCGGGCCGGCCGCCGAGGGGATGGGCGGGCCGGTGCCCGAGTTCGTGCGGGACAAGTTCAGCACCGCGCTCGCGGAGTCGATCCTGCTTCCCGCCGGGGTGCTGCTCATCGGCGTCGTCGCCTCCGCGCTCTTCGTCCGGCACGATCGCAGTGCCGCCGGTCCCGGACCGGTCAAGGAGGCGGAGCCGGCCGGCACGGCCGCTTAGGTCGCACAGCAGCGCCGCCGTCCCGAACGGCGGCGCTGTTCTGCGCGGCCGGCGCGGTGGCCCCGCCCCGCCGCGGGTCGGCATCGCGCGTGCGCCGCGGGTCGGCTCCGCGCAGCGGTGCTCGCTGGCCGCCGCGCGCGGCCGGGGTGCGGGGCGGAGCCCCGCGTAAAAGAACCTTTCCTCACCCGACCCGGACGAAAACCGCGGGATACCCGCTGGCCCCGTCGGGAACGGCCGCCGCCACCTCGGAGGTCTGCACGACCCCGGCCCCGTCGGTCGCCCGCGCCCGCAGGGTGTGCGGCCCCGGAGTGGCATTCCACTCGTACACCCACTGCCGCCAGGTATCCACCGACACATCGGCGGCGAGCCGAGCCCGCTCCCACGGCCCGTCGTCCACCTGCACCTCGACCGCGGCGATCCCTCGATGCTGCGCCCACGCCACCCCGGCGACCGGCACCCGCCCCGGCTTCAGCCTGGCACTCGCCGCGGGCGTATCGATCCTGGTCCCGGTCTTGATCGGCCCCTCGGCGGCCCAGCCGAGCTTGGTCCAGTAGGCGGTGGCGCGGTCGAAGCGGGTGACCTCCAGCTCGGTGACCCACTTCGTGGCGGAGACGTATCCGTACAGCCCGGGCACCACCAACCTGGCCGGGTACCCGTGCGCCACGGGCAGCGGTTCGCCGTTCATGCCGATGGCGAGCAGCGCGTCCCGCCCGTCGGTGAGCGCGGCGAGCGGGCTCCCCGCGGTCCAGCCGTCGGCGCTGCGGGAGAGCACCATGTCGGCGCCGGGCAGCGGCTCGGCCTCGGCGAGCAGGTCGTCCAGCCGGTAGCCGAGCCAGCGCGCATTGCCGACCAGGTCGCCGCCGACCGCGTTGGAGACGCAGGTCAGCGTGGTGAGCCGCTCGATCGCCTGGCGGCTCGCGAGATCGCCCCAGCGCAGGACGATCTCGCGCCGCACCATGCCGTGGATGCGCAGCGACCAGTCCTCGATCGACACCTGCGGGACGGTCAGCGCGGTGTCGATCCGGTAGAAGTCGGCGTTCGGGGTCAGGTACGGGGTGATGCCGGGGGTGCGCAGGTCGGCGCCGAACGGCGTATCCGGCAGCGGTTCGCGCGGCGGTGGCAGCGTCACGCCCGCGCGCTCACCGGAGACATCCGTCCGGAAGGCGGCCAGCGCGCGCCCCGCCAGCCCCGCGGCGATCCCGGCCCCCGTCGCCAGCGCGAGCCCGCGCAGCACCCGCCGCCGATCCGCCCCGCGCTCCGCGTCCACCGCCGCGCGGTCGTCCGAACCGTCGCCCGCTACCGCGCGGCCCGCCGATTCGCGCACCCGGCCACCGTCGACCTCCACCGGCTCGGCACTCCCGCGACGGCTTTCGGCCGCGACGCCGTCCGCCCACAGCAGCACCCAGATCCCGGCGGCAACCCCCGCCACCGTCGGTACCGCCGCGAATACCCCCGCCGCGGCGACAGCGAGCCCGGCCACCGTGACCCCGAAGACCGCGAAGATCACGGCCCCGGCCCGCCCGAGCACCCCGGCGAGCGCCGAGACGAGCACCGCCACCACCAGCATGGCGACGACGAGCACCCCCTTGTCGGCGGTCCCGAACGTCTCGATGGCCCACTCGCGCAACCCCTGCGGCGAGTAATCGATCACCGCGTCCCCGAGCACCCGCAGTGGTGCAGCGGCCGGATGAAGCACCCCGGCGAGCAACTCCGCCGTTCCCAGCGTCACTACACCGGCGGCGATACCGGCGGCGGCCCGCGCAATCATGCCCCGACCGTACGCCGCGAACGAAGAACGCCGCCGCCGGAGAACCCCGGCGACGGCGCTGTTCACAGAATGGTCAGGAGTAGATCTTCTCCACCTCGGTGGCGAACTCCTTCATGACGACCGCCCGCTTGAGCGACATCTTCGGCGTGAGCTGCCCGCCCTCCTGGGTCCAGTCCACGTCGAGCACCTTGATCTTCTTGATCTGCTCGGCCTTGGAGACCTTCCGGTTGGTCTCCGCGACCGCCGCCTCGATCTCGGCGACCAGGTCGGCGTTCTCCGCGAGCTTGGCCACCGAGGTGTCGGCGGGCAGCCCGTTCCGCTCGGCCCAGCCGGGCAGCGCCTCCGGGTCGAGCGTGATCAGCGCGGCGATGAACGGCTTGCTGTCGCCGACCACCATGACCTGGCTGATCAGCGGGTGCGCGCGCAGCGAGTCCTCCAGCACGGCGGGGGAGACGTTCTTGCCACCAGCGGTGACGATGATCTCCTTCTTCCGGCCGGTGATGGTGACGAAGCCGTCGCCGTCGATGGCGCCGAGGTCACCGGTCTTGAACCAGCCGTCGACGAAGGCGTCCTCGGTGGCCTCCGAGTTGCCCCAGTACCCGCCGAAGATGACCGAGCCCTTGACCAGCAGCTCGCCGTCCTCGGCGATCTTCGCCGCGTGCCCCTCGATGGGCCGCCCGACCGAGCCGACCCGCAGGTGCTCGGGGGTGTTCACGGTGACCGCCGCGGTCGACTCGGTGAGCCCGTAGCCCTCGTAGATGGTGACGCCGACGCCGCGGAAGAAGTGCCCGAGCCGCGCGCCGAGCGGCCCGCCGCCGGAGACCGCGGCCTCGCAGCGCCCGCCGAGCGCGGCCCGCAGCTTGCTGTAGACCAGCTTGTCGAAGACGGCGTGCTTGGCCTTGAGCACCAGCCCGGCGCCGCCCTTCTCCTGCGCCTCGGACCACTCGATGGCCGTCGCCGCGGCGGCATCGAAGATCTTGCCCTTGCCGCCGTCGTGCGCCTTCTGCTTCGCGCTGTTGAACACCTTCTCGAAAACCCGCGGCACCGAGAGGATGAAGTGCGGCTGGTACGCGCCGAACTGGTCCACCAGGGTGGTCCAGTCCGCGCTGTGCGCCACGACCACCTTGGCGTCGAACGCGGCCAGCGCGACGGCGCGGGCGAAGACGTGCGCCAGCGGCAGGAACATGAGGGTCTTCTTGCCCTCGGTGACGTACTTGCCGAGCGCGATCCGGTCGGACTGCGACTCGGCGTAGAGGTTGGCGTGCGTGAGCATGACGCCCTTGGGCCTGCCGGTGGTGCCCGAGGTGTAGATCAGGGTGGCCGGCGAGGCCGCGTTCACCTGCTTGCGCCGCTCGTGCACCGCCTCGTCCGCGAGCTCGGCGCCGCGGGTGGTCAGCTCGTCGATGGCGCCGCCGTCGATCTGCAGCGTCTCGCGCAGGTCGGGCAGCGCGCCGTCGGCGATCTCGTCGATCACCGCGCGGTGCTTGTCGTTCTCGATCACCAGCAGCTTGGTGGCGGAGTCCTGCAGGATCCAGGTGGCCTGCTCGGCGGCCGAGCTGTCGTAGATCGCGACGGTGCAGCCGCCCGCGGCCCAGATGGCGAAGTCCAGCACGGCCCACTCGTAGCGGGTCGCGGCCATGATCGCGACCCGGTCGCCGAGTTCGACGCCGGAGGCGATCAGCCCCTTGGCCACCCCGGTGACCGTCTTCGCGAACTCCGCGGCCGTCACGTCACGCCAGGTGTTGGTGCCGTTCGGGACGTTGAAGACCACCACGTCGGGCGTCCGCTCGGCGTGCCGGAAAACGTTGTCGGAATTGTTCGCGTCGTCCGGAATTCGGTACGAAGCCGGGACTTCGAACTCTCGCATCAGTGCCCTTCCACGTGGGTTTACTCGCCAGTAATCTACGACACCCCGGACGGGCAGGAGGGATCGGCCACCGCTTCGGCGCCGAGGGGAGCAACCGCACGCCCGGACTGCTGGAACCGCTGGTCCTATCCTAGTTCCCGCAGGTCGGCCGGGTGTAGTGCGTCGCGCAGGAATTCGGCCATCTCGGACAATACGGCGGCGGCGGGCCGCACCAGCCCGGCCTGCAGCTGCGCCACGTGCCAGAGCCCGCGGGTCTCGGTGAACCGCACGGGCACGCCGGCCCCGCGCAGCGCCTCGACCAGCTCGACGCACTGCGGGTGCAGCAGCTCGCTCTCGTCCACCTGGACGTAGGTGGGCGGCAGGGCGCGGAGCACGCCGGTGAGCGGGGCGTAGCCGATGTCGCCGCAGTCGGCGGCGCCCAGGTAGGCGGCGGCGCAGAGCCGCGACCACGGCTTGCTGATCACCAGGTCGCGGTTGCGCTCCGGGATCGCGTTGGGGTCGGTCCACGGCGCGATCAGCCCGAGCGCGCCCGGGGTGATGCCGTGCTTCGCGATGAGCCGCTGGGCCAGCGCGAGCGCCAGCCCGCCGCCCGCGGAGTCGCCGGAGATCGCGATCCGCTCCGGGCGGTAGCCGTGCTTCTCGACCAGCTCGAGGAAGGCGGCCTCGGCGTCGTCCAGCCCGGCGGGCAGCGGGTGCTCCGGCGCCAGCCGGTAGTCCAGCGCGTACACCGGGCACTCGGCGGCGCGGGCCAGCCGGGCGCCGAGCGAGCGGTGCGTGGCCAGCGAGCCGACCACGTAGCCGCCGCCGTGCAGGTAGAGAATTGCGCCCGCGTCGGTGCCGGTCGGGGTGGTGCCGACGGTGAGCCGCTCGGCGGGCCGCCCGGCCAGCCGGATCTTCCTGACCACCGTCCCCGCGGGCAGCAGCTGCACCCGCGAGGACGCGTCCAGCAGCCTGCGCTGCACCGGGAACGGCAGCCTGGCGTGCAGCGATGCCCAGTAGAGCGGGGTGAGGATCGCCCGCGCCACCGGGAGCGGAAGGTTCAGTTCCCGCAGCGTGCTCACTGCAGGACGCCGCGCTGCGCTCGGGCCGAGATCCGCTGGTAGCCGGAGGCGGTGATGCGCACGAACAGGTCGAGCAGCTTGGCCTCCCAGCCGATCAGCACCCGGCCGTGGCCCCTGCGCACCCCGTCGGTGATGGTCTCGGCGGCCATCTCCGGGGTGTGCATGGCGAGCTTCTTGTCGAAGAGCGAGGCGGCGTTGGCCCCGTCGACGTTCTCCGCGTAGGTGGCGTTGCGGGCCACCGCGGTCTTGATGCCGCCCGGGTGCACGCAGGTCACCTGCACCGGGTGCTTGCCGAGCAGCATCTCCTGGCGCAGCGACTCGGTGAAGCCGCGCACCGCGAACTTGGCCGAGTTGTAGGCGCTCTGGCTCGGCACCGCGATCAGCCCGAACAGGCTGGAGACATTCACGACGTGGCCGTCGCCGGACTCCAGCAGCATCGGCAGGAACGCCTTGGTGCCGTTCACGACGCCCCAGAAGTCGACGTCCATGATGCGCTCGATGTCCTTGAACCCCGAGTGCAGCACGTCGCCGTGGTAGGCGATGCCCGCGTTGTTGTAGATCTGGTGCACCACGCCGAAGTGCGCCTTGACGGCGTCGGCGTAGAGCAGCACGGCCTCGCGCTCGGAGACGTCGAGCCGGTCCGACTTCACCTCGGCGCCCAGCGCCTCGCACAGCCGGACCGTCTCGGCCAGCCCCTCGGTGTCGATATCGGAGAGCGCGAGCCTGGCCCCGCGCCGGGCCAGGTTCTCGGCCAGCGCCCGGCCGATGCCGGAGCCGGCGCCGGTGATCACACAGACCTTGCCGGTGAAGTACGCGTCTTTACTGCTCACTGCGGTACCACTGCTTTCTGATCGGCCGCGGCTTTCGTGGTCGAGTAGGCCGCGACGTCGAACTTCTTGGTCTGGCTGCGGAAGCGGAAGGTGAAGTCCGGCCACAGCGTGGTGTTGTTGCCGTGTTTGTCCAGGTACCAGCTGGCGCAGCCGCCGGTGTTCCAGACCGTGCCCGCGAGCTTCTGCTGCAGCTCGGCGTTGTAGCTGTCCTGCGCGTCCCGGCGCACCTCGACCGTCCGCAGCCCCTGCCTGGCCACCGCGCCCAGCGCGTCGGCCACGTAGGCGATCTGCGACTCGATCATGTAGACCATCGAGGTGTGGCCGAGCCCGACATTCGGGCCGACCAGGAAGAACAGGTTCGGGAAGCCCGCGATCGCGGCGCCCTTGTACGCCTGCTGGCCCTGCTGGTCGAAGACCTCGGAGAGGGTGCGGCCGTCCGGGCCGACGATGGCGTTGTAGGTCGGCGAATCCGTCACGTGGAAGCCGGTGGCCACGATCAGCGCGTCGATCTCGCGCTCGGTGCCGTCCCTGGTGACGATGGAGTTCGCCTTGATCTCGGCGATGCCGTCGGTGATCACGTCGACGTTGTCGCGGTCCAGCGCCGGGTAGTAGTCGTTCGAGATCAGCATGCGCTTGCAGCCGATCCGGAAGTTCGGGGTGACCTTCGCGCGCAGCGCCGGGTCGGAGATCTCGCGGCGCAGCTTGGCGCGGGCGATCAACTCGAAGATGTTCATCAGCGCCGGGAACTTGGCCAGCCCGACCACCTGGGTCTCCCTGGCGGCGTAGATGCCGGCCCTGGAGAGCCGCTGGAAGCCCGGGATGTGCTTGAAGGCCAGCTTCTCCAGCGAGGTGTACGGCCGGTCGAAGCGCGGCAGCAGCCAGGGCGCGGTGCGCTGGTAGACGTCGAGGTGCGCGACCTTCGGGGCGATCGTCGGCACGATCTGGATGGCCGAGGCGCCGGTGCCGATGATCGCGACCCGCTTGCCGGTCAGGTCGGCATCGTGGTTCCAGCGGGCGGAGTGGAAGATCTCGCCCTCGAAGTCGTTGATGCCCTTGATGTCGGGGAGCGCGGGCTCGCAGAGCGCGCCGACCGCGGAGACCACGGTGTCGGCGGTGAAGGAGCCCCTGCTGGACTCGATGTCCCAGCGGGCGGTCTCGGCGTTCCAGCGCACCGAGGTGACATCGCAGTCGAAGACGTGCTTGTCCAGCACGCCGTACTTCTCGGCGACGCCGCGGATGTACTGCTGGATCTCGCCCTGCTTGGAGAACGAGCGCGTCCACTCCGGGTTGAGCGCGAAGGAGTACGAGTACAGGTGCGAGGGGACGTCGCACGCGGCGCCCGGGTAGGTGTTGTCCCGCCAGGTGCCGCCGACCTCGCTGCCCCGCTCCAGCACCAGGTAGTCGTCGCGCCGCTGCTGCTTCAACTTGATCGCGAGGCCGAGCCCGGCGAACCCGCTGCCGACGACGATCGTGCGCACGTGTCGCCGCTCGACACCCTTGTCTGTAACCTTGCGACTCATGTAACCGAGAGTACGAGTTTATTGAGCAGCAGTCAACAGTATTGAGCAGCGGTCAGTAGGATGAGGCCCGTGAAGAGCAGAAGCCAAGGGGAGAGCACGAAACGTGTCCGATTGAGCCCGGACGAGCGGCGCCTGCAACTCATCACCCTCGGCGCCCGGATGCTCGGCGAGCGCGCCATCGAGGACATCTCGGTCAGCGAGATCGCCGAACAGGCGGGGATCTCCCGCGGCCTGCTCTTCCACTACTTCCCGACCAAGCAGGACTTCCACCTGGCGATCGTGCACCACGCCAACGCCGAGCTCCTGGAGCGCGTCACCCCCGACCCCGGGCTCGGCATCTACGCCAAACTGCGGGATTCGATCGAGCGCTACATCGACTACGTCAGCGAGAACCGCACCTCCTACGCGGCGCTGCTCCGCGGGCCCACCAGCACCAGCCCGGAGCTGGCGCCGCTGGTCGACCGCACGCGCGACGCCATCATCGGGATCATCCTGGAGCAGGCGCCGGTGCACATCACCGAGGCGGAGCTGCCTCGGCTGCTGCTCGGGATGCGGGGGTGGATCGCGTTCGTCGAGGAGACGACGTTGACCTGGTTGCGCACCGACGCTGTTTCGCGGGCGGAGTTGATCGAGTTGCTGGTGGATTCGCTGGTGGCGTTTGCTTTTTCGTTGAGTCCGGGGTTGGCGGAGGCGTTGCGGGGGGAGGTTGTGGGGGGTTAGTTCCGCTCACTCCTCCGCGATCGCGTGCATCAGCCGTTGATATCGTCCGAACTGCCCAGATCCAGCTCCGCCGGGCGTTCCGGCCACGGGGGCGCGGTGATCTCCTCGCCCGTCCAGCGGTCGATCTGAACGACCGGGAACGGCACTTCGTCGACAAGACCGGCGCGGCTCCAGACCAGCCGCTCTTCGTGCCACAGCTCTGCGGGAACGTCCGGTTTCGACGGCGAGACGAAGACGTTCCAGCCGTTCGCGAAGCCCAGGCGGAGGCTGCCCTTCTTGAAGAAGACCGGGGAGACGACTGCGGACGACAGGTTTCGTGCGGCATCTTCCCGGCTCCAGAAGTCGAGGGGATGCCGATCGGCGGCGCCACCGGAGACCGATCGCGCCGACAGCTCTGCGCCGGCCGACGTACGCAGCACGAATCCGGACTCGAAGCGGAGCACGGCTGCGCCCGCCTCCAGATCGATCCCGGTGCATGCGCAATGACGCAGCGGATTGATGATCCAACGATCGTCGTACTCGACGATGGCCGAGCGCTTGGGCATATCAATCTTCCAGGTAGTCGCGGATATTGCCGATACTGTCCTCCGACGGCTGGCCGTTCGGCATCTTCACATACACCTCGCCGGACTCGAGATCGACCACCACATCCGGGTTCTTGTTCCCGCCGTCGCCACGCCAGTCGCCGTACCGCTTCACCTCGTGGATCGCATCGCGAACCTGAGCCGGCGGAACGCCGTAGTGGTTGGCGATCTTTCCGACCTTGGTCGTCATCGAGGCGCTCGTGAAGGCGCCGCTCGGGCTGCCGGGGTTGATATCCCCGTCGTCGTCCAGGAACACCCGCATGCCGATGATCGTGGCCAAGCCGGTGCCGACCTCGGTCAGGCTCGGAACGTCCTTGAAGGCGTGCACCGTGACCAACGCTGTCGCCGTTGCCGCGCCGAGGCCGACGATCTTGATCAGATTGCTCGTTTGATAGACGGTGCGGATCGTGTTCACCGTATTGGCGATGAGCGCGGTCGCACCACCGGCGCCGGCGACGGCACTGGCGCCGAAGGTGAAGAACGCGGTCGCCGCGGCCGCGACCACCGTGGCGGTGAGCGCGATGGCCGCGACCTGCACATCGGAGGAGATCTGGTTGCGCACCGCCTCGGTTTCCCTGTGATACGCGCTGATCTGCTCGGAAATCATCAGCGACGCGGAGGCGAGTTGTTCGGTGGAGTTTCCGAGCGTGTCGAGCCCGTCCAGGATGGGCCCGAGATTCGGGTCGGTGATGCCGTCGAACAGTGCCCGGATCGTGGCTACCTGAGCGGCGGCCCCGCCGATGGTCGTGTGTCCGGCGAACCCTTGCCAGCCGGTCGACGCCTTCGCCAGTTCGGGGATGCTGCCATTGGGCAATCTGCCGAATGCTTCGACGATCTTGTCGGCGAAGAGGTCGAAGATTCCTTCGCTATCGTTGTCGTCGCGGCTGGTCCCGAGACCGTTGTCGCCGACGGCGGACGGCAGGGAGACCCGGTAGAGATCGACCTGCTCGACGGCGGGGCGGGGCGGTGCCGGATTGCTACGGTTCGCGATGCCGTGGTTGTAGCCGAAGGCGGCCAATACATAGCCGAGGTTCGTCAGCGCGTCGGCGGTATTGGTGCAGGTTTGGAGGGCGTCGTGGGCGACGCGGTCGTAGGCACCTGCCCACTCCTTGCAGCCGGGTGCGTCGCCGGCCATTCCGGCGCAGTCGTTCTTCAGCACCGCGTGCAGCGGGGCATCCGCCTTCCGGATCTCGCCCGCCAGGTCGTGACACTTCTGCGCGGCGTCGTAGTACACCTGCCAGTCGACGGTCTGACTCATCCGCCGCCGACCATCCGCCGGTTCAGGTCGTTGGCGCGGGTGTAGCGGGTGTGCATGGTGCGCGCTGCGTCGCTCATGTCGCGCAGCCCGGTGACGAATTCGCGCGCACCGGCGGACCACTGGCGGTGCGCGTCGGCGTAGGCCGCGGCGGCGACGCCCTCCCAGCCGGTGCCGGTGAGGGTGGCTACCCGGTCGTCGACCTCGTCGAGGTTGTCGGCGATGAAGGTGGCGAGGGCGGAGACCCGGGTGACGATATTGTCGAGCTCTTCCAGGTCGACCGAGAACTGCGAACCCATCTACATATTGAGCAGGGTCGTGGAATCCGACTCCTGCTTCTCGTAGTTCGCGGCGCTGACCCCGAGCTTCTCCGCGAGGACGGCGAGCGCGTCGATGATCGCGGTGCCGCCCTCGCGGACGTCGGTCCAGCCGGTGGCGAATTCGGTGGCGGCGTCGCCGGTCCAGCTCTCGGTGGTGAGGCGGTCGACGTCGCGGGCGGCGGATTGCAGCGCGCCGCGCAGCGTTTCGGCCAGGTCGTAGACGTATTGGCCGACTTCGCGCACCTTCTCGGGTACGACGGTGACCTGTTCTCCCCCGGTGTTGCTCACGGTATCGACGGTAGCAGCCGGTAGCGGCGGAACAGGTTGTGCTCGATGTCGAGCAGCTCGGCCTGCTCGAATCCGGCCGCGCGGGCGTGGGGTGTCCGGACGCATGACGGTGCCGGTGCCCGCGGTTACGGCTGCCGCGAGCAGCGCCCGGGGGAAAGTACCCGCCGGTCAGTCGTCGGCGGCGACGATCATCCGCACCGAAGTGTCGTCCACAAGGACGAGTTCGTGGAATTCGAGGTGGATCTCGCCGTACGAGCACACCGCCGCAGCACCGAGGCGCTTCAGCTCGTGAATCGAGTGCGCAGCGCGAATCGGCTCGAAGATGACCGGTTCCAGCGCGTTCAGCAGCTCCGCGGGGACGGTTCCGGCCGTTGCCAGCCACCGCCGCACGATTGCCTCCGCTTCGTCCCGGCCGACCTCGCGGTACGAGTCGGGGGAGATCGCGGAGAGCTGGTACGGGCCGTGGATCTGCCCGTCGGGATCGACGCCGCCCCCGATATACCCGTCCCGGTATTCGGTCGTGGCGATCAGATCCCGCAGTATCTCGTCCCGCGACCCGGGCTCGCGCAGTGAATACCGCTTCGAGTTCACCCAGCGGTAGGCGTGGTGGCCGTCGGCGTCGAACGTGTAGTGGCGGAAGTTGACGAACTCACTCGATCGGTAGTCAAGGCGATTCCGCGTCGCGGGGAGTGCTCGGGTGACCGACTCCGTCAGTGCCGCGAGCGCGGTGCTGATCTCCTCCGCGTCGTAGCCGGTGCGGAAGCGGGCCTCGGCGCTGCCCAGGTAGTCCCGGATCGACGTGAGCACCTCGGGAGTCCAGCCCCTACTGCTCAACGACTCGACATCGCCGTTCGGCAGTTCGAACGTGAGCCGGCGGACGACGTCGAAGACCTCGGCATCCAGCGGGAAGCGGACCTCATCGGAACTCGTACTCGACATACCGTCCTTCGGCGGAAAGACTTCGGGCCGGACACCCGAAAGCGCCCGGCCCGAAAGAGGAACAACTACTTCGTCGGCGCGAACGCCTCTTCGATGATCTCCGCCTGCTCCACGGCATGCACCTTGCTCGACCCCGACGACGGCGCCGACATGGCCCGCCGCGAGATGCGGCGCAGCCGGCCGAACCGCTCGGGGAGCAGCTCGGGGAGGTTCAGGCCGAAGAAGGGCCAGGCGCCCTGGTTGGCCGGCTCCTCCTGGACCCAGGCCAGGTCGGTGGCGTTGGGGTAGCCGTCGAGCGCCTCGTTCAGCCGGTACTTGGGCAGCGGGTAGAGCTGCTCGACCCGGACGATCGCGACGTCCTCGCGCTTCTGCTTGGTCTTCTCGGCGGCCAGCTCGTAGTAGAGCTTGCCGCTGGTGAGCAGCACGCGCTTGACCTTGGAGCGGTCACCGGTGCCGGTCTCGTAGGCGGGCTCGTCGAAGACCGAGCGGAACTTGGACTCGGTGAAGTCCTTGACGTCCGAGACCACGGCCTTGTTGCGCAGCATCGACTTCGGGGTGAAGACGATGAGCGGGCGGCGGATGCCGTCGTGCGAGTGCCTGCGCAGCAGGTGGAAGTAGTTCGCCGGGGTCGAGGGCACGGCGACCGTCATCGAGCCCTCGGCGCAGAGCTGCAGGAAGCGCTCGATCCGGCCGGAGGTGTGGTCGGGGCCCTGGCCCTCGTGGCCGTGCGGCAGCAGCAGCACGACGTCGGAGAGCTGACCCCACTTGGCCTCACCGGAGGAGATGAACTCGTCGATGATGGACTGCGCGCCGTTGACGAAGTCGCCGAACTGCGCCTCCCAGAGGACGAGCGCCTCCGGGTTGCCGAGGGAGTAGCCGTACTCGAAGCCGACGGCGGCGTACTCGCTGAGCGCGGAGTCGTGCACCGCGAACCAGCCGGGGTTCTCGCTGCCGATGTTGTGCAGCGGGGTGTACTCCTCGGCGGTCTTGCGGTCGATGATGACCGAGTGCCGCTGGGTGAAGGTGCCGCGGCGGGAGTCCTGGCCGGTGAGCCGGACCGCCTTGCCCTCGTCGATCAGGGTGCCGAAGGCGAGCAGCTCGGCGAAGGCCCAGTCGACCTTGCCCTCGTAGGCCATCTCGCGGCGCTTCTCCAGCACCGGCTTGACCCTGGGGTGCACATTGAAGCCGTCCGGCACGTTCAGGAAGGCGTCGCCGATGCGCTGCAGCACCGACTTGTCCACCGCGGTCTGCACCGTGGAGGGCACCTTCTGGTCGTCCTCGACCGACTCGCTGGGCTCCGGCGGGAACTTCTCCAGCTCGCGAACCTCGTTGAACACCCGCTCCAGCTGGCCCTGGTAGTCGCGCAGCGCGTCCTCGGCCTCCTTGAGCGAGATGTCGCCGCGGCCGATCAGGCTCTCGGTGTAGGCCTTGCGGACCGAGCGCTTGGTGTCGATGACGTCGTACATCGACGGCTGGGTCATCGAGGGGTCGTCGCCCTCGTTGTGCCCACGGCGCCGGTAGCAGACCATGTCGATGACGACGTCCTTGCGGAACTTCTGCCGGAAGTCGACCGCGAGCCGGGCCACCCAGTCGCAGGCCTCCGGGTCGTCGCCGTTGACGTGGAAGATCGGCGCGCCGATGAACTTCGCGATATCGGTGGAGTACTCGGTGGAGCGGCTGTTCTCCGGCGCGGTGGTGAAGCCGATCTGGTTGTTCACCACGATGTGGATGGTGCCGCCGACGCGGTAGCCGCGCAGCCCGGAGAGGTTCAGCGTCTCCGCGACGACGCCCTGGCCGGCGAAGGCCGCGTCGCCGTGCAGCATGAGCGGCATGACCGAGAAGCCCTCGGGGCCGTCGCCCTTGTCCAGCAGGTCCTGCTTGGCGCGGGCCAGCCCCTCCAGCACCGGGTCGACCGCCTCCAGGTGCGAGGGATTCGCGGTGAGCGAGACCTCGATCTCGTTGTCGCCGAACATCTGCAGGTAGGTGCCCTGCGCGCCGAGGTGGTACTTGACGTCGCCCGACCCGTGCGTGCCCGCCGGGTTCATATTGCCCTCGAACTCGGTGAAGATCTTCGAGTAGGGCTTGCCGACGATATTGGCCAGCACGTTCAGCCTGCCGCGGTGCGGCATGCCGATGATGACCTCGTCCAGCGAGTGCTCGGCGCACTGGTCGATGACGGCGTCCATCATCGGGATGACGGCCTCGGCGCCCTCCAGCGAGAAGCGCTTCTGGCCGACGTACTTGGTCTGCAGGAAGGTCTCGAAGGCCTCCGCCGCGTTCAGCCGGTTCAGGATGTACTTCTGCTGCGCGACCGTGGGTTTCGCGTGCTTCTGCTCGACCCGGTCCTGGATCCACTGGAGCTGGTCGGTCTCCAGGATGTGGGTGTACTCGACGCCGACGTGGCGGCAGTACGCGTCGCGCAGGATGGAGAGCACGTCGCGCAGCTTCATCCGCTCCTGGCCGTGGAAGCCGCCGACATTGAACTCGCGGTCCAGATCCCACAGCGTCAACCCGTGCTGGGTGACATCCAGATCGGGGTGGCTGCGGAACTTGTCCTTGACCAGCCGCAGCGGGTCGGTGTCGGCCATCAGGTGGCCGCGGTTGCGGTAGGCGGCGATCATCTCGAGCACCCGGGCGCTCTTGTCGACGCCGCGCTCGCGCACGTCCTTGCGCCAGCGGATCGGCTCGTACGGCACGCCGAGGCCGTGGAAGATCTCGTCGTAGAACTCGTCCGAGATCAGCAGCTGGTGGATGGTGCGCAGGAAATCGCCGGACTCCGCGCCCTGGATGATGCGGTGGTCGTAGGTCGAGGTCAGCGTCATGAGCTTGCCGACGCCGAGGTCGGCGATGCGCTCGTCGGCCATGCCCTGGAACTCGGCCGGGTACTCCATGGCGCCGGCGCCGATGATGGCGCCCTGGCCGTTCATCAGCCGCGGCACCGAGTGCACGGTGCCGATGGTGCCGGGGTTGGTGAGCGAGATGGTGACGCCGGA
Source organism: Nocardia sp. NPDC050697 (assembly GCF_040654395.1). Classification (NCBI taxonomy): domain Bacteria; kingdom Bacillati; phylum Actinomycetota; class Actinomycetes; order Mycobacteriales; family Nocardiaceae; genus Nocardia; species Nocardia sp. NPDC050697. The sequence continues at coordinate 357,408 of NZ_JBFAHY010000008.1, read as the reverse complement.
GAAGTCCTCGGCGGTGAGCTTGCCGTCCCGCGCGCGCCGCACGATGTCCTCGTAGGCGGTGTGGAACTGGCCGAAGGAGAACTCCTCGGTGCCCTTGATGGCGGCGACGACGAGCGAGCGGTTGCCGTCCTTGCCGGGCAGGTCGATGGCGAGGCCGAGGTTGGTGTGCGCGGGGGTGACCGCGTTCGGCTTGCCGTCCACCTCGGCGAAGTGCCGGTTCATGTTCGGGAACTTCTTGACCGCCTGCACGATCGCGTAGCCGAGCAGGTGGGTGAAGGAGATCTTGCCGCCCCTGGTGCGGGCGAGGTGGTTATTGATGACCAGGCGGTTGTCGATCATCAGCTTCGCCGGGATGGCCCGCACGCTGGTGGCGGTCGGGATGGCCAGCGAGGCCGACATGTTCTTGGCGACCGCGGCGGCCGCGCCGCGCAGCACCTTGGACTGGTCCTCGGCGCTCTCCGGCTTGGGCTTGCCCGAGGTGGGGGCCGCGTTGGAGGTCGGGGCGGGGGTGGTCTTGGGGGTGCGCGCCTGCTGCGCGGGCTGCGCCTTCGCCGCGGGCTTGGTTTCGGCCGCGGGCTTGGCGGCGGCCTTCGCGGGCTCGGCCTTGGCGGGCTGAGTCTTCGCGGGCTCGGCCTTCGCGGGCGACGTCTTGGCCGCCGAAGTCTTCGCGGGCTCGGCCTTCGCGGCGGCGGGCTCGGCCTTCGGCTGGGTGGCCTTGGCCTGCGCGGGCTGCGCCTTCGGGGCCGAGCCGTTGGCGCCGGAGCGGGCGGCCCCGTTACCGGTCGAGGCGGAACCGGCGGAGCTCGCGGCCGGGCCGGCCTGCTCGGAATCGGCGCTGACTTCCGGGGTGTAGTCCGCCAGGAACTCGTGCCAGCTCTCGTCGACCGATGATGGGTCCTGTTTGAACTTCTGATACATCTCGTCGACTAGCCACTGGTTCTGTCCGAACTGGGAAGTTGAACTGCTCACAGCAGGTGTTCGCCTCATTTCGTTCTTCGCGCTGCGACGTTTGTGACGTGCCCGGCGGGGGACCGGCGGATACGCGCCGGTGCGCCCTGTTCGAGGATAGGCCCCGCAGCAAATCGGTGGATTCACCGACTACCGGTCAGCCCCGGCCCTCGTTGTCGACGACTCGTCCTCCACCGAGAATATTCCCCCGGTTCCCTGAGCGGCAGCCCAGAGGCGGGCATAGGGCCCATCGGCCCCTACAAGGGCATCGTGCGGACCGAGCTGAGTGATACGTCCGGATTCCACCACCGCGATCAGATCGGCTCTGGCGGCGGTCGCGAGCCGGTGCGCGACCACCACCGTGGTCCGGCCGCGGGCCAGTGAGGTGGCCGCTGCCAGCACCGATGCCTCGGCGGCGGGGTCGAGCGTGGAGGTCGCCTCGTCCAGCAGCAGCAGGTCGGGGCGGACCAGCTCGGCGCGGGCGAGCGCGATGAGCTGGCGCTGGCCGGCCGAGAGCCCGCGGCCGCGCTCGCCGACCGGCTGGCGCATCCCGTGCGGCAGCGCGGCGATCATGTCGGCGGCGCCGACCGCCGCCGCGGCGTCCGCTATTTCCGCGTCGGTTGCGGAAGGTTTCCCGAATGCAATGTTGCTGGCCACGTCGCCGGCGAAGAGGTGAGCCTCCTGCGGCACGATGCCGAGCCGGGCGCGGTACTCGGCCAGCCGGTAGTCGCGGATATCGACACCGTCGACCTCGACCGCACCGCCCGCGCCGTCCGGGGGGAGGTCGTAGAGCCGGGCCAGCAGCTTGACCACCGTCGACTTGCCCGCACCGGTCGGGCCGACCAGGGCGAGCGTGGAGCCCGCCGGGATGTCCAGCTCGACCCCGTCCAGGGCGAACCGGTCGGTGCCGGGGTAGCGGAATCGCACGTCACTCAGCGCGACGGCCCCGCGCAGCCCGCCCTCGATCGGCACCGCGTCCACCGGGTCGGCGGCGAGCGAGGAGGGCGTGCGCAGCAGCTCGCCGATCCGGCGCAGCCCGACCCGCGCCTGCTGGTACCCGTCGAAGACCTGGGAGAGCTGGGTGACCGGGCCGAAGAGCAGCTGCAGGTACAGCACGAAGGCGACCAGCGTGCCCGCGGTGGCGGTGCCCGCCGCCACCTCCCGCGCCCCGACGTAGATCACCGCGGCGAGCGCCAGATCGGCCCAGGCCACCACGAAGGCGAAGTAGAGCGCGATGGCGGTCTGCGCGCGCAGCCTGCTGTCCCGGTAGCCGCGCGAGTACTCGGCGAAGCGCCTGGCCGCGCGGGGCTCGTGCCGGTTGGCCTGCACCGCGCGCAGCCCGCTCACGTTCTCCTGGAAGTCGGCGTTCACGGTGGAGACCCGCTCCCGGGAGACGGCGTAGGCGGTCGAGGAGAAGCGCCGGAAGACCACGGTGGCCAGGATCAGCGGCGGCAGCGTCGCCAGCACCACGGCGGCGAGTACCGGGTCGATGACGATCAGCGCGGCCGCGATGCCGACCAGGGTGAGCCCGCCGATCAGTGTGGTCGCGACGCCGGTCTGCAGGAAGGTGGAGAGCGCGTCGACGTCGGTGGTCATCCTGGTCATGATCCGGCCGGAGAGCTCGCGCTCGTAGTAGTCCAGCCCGAGCCGCTGCAGGTGCGCGTAGCTGCGCACGCGCAGCCCGAAGAGTACCCGCTCGCCGGTGCGCGCGGTGAGCACCGTCGTCGCCGCGGCGACCAGCCAGCCCGCCGCCACCAGGGCGACGCCGATGAGCGCGGCGCGCTCCAGCGCGCCGGTGTCGCCGCGGCCGACGCCGCTGTCCAGCGCGTAGCGGACCAGCGGCGGGAAGGCGATGCCGAGCGCCGCGTCCAGCGCGAGCAGCCCCATGACGGTGAGCACCAGCGTGCGCACCGGGCGCAGCAGCCGGGCCAGCCGGAAACCGGGGTCGGGGGCGCGTAGCCGCTCCCCGTCCGCGCCCGGCTGCTCGGTGGCGGGTGGCAGCCGGTCCAGGGCGCGGCGCAGCTCGGGGGTCTCGCCGAGCCCGGCCGCCGCGCCCGCGAAACCGGCGCCGTTGCGGCGGGTTCCGGCAGCGGTGGCCTGCTCGGGCAGGGCTTCGGGGGCGACGTGCTCCGGGGCGGGGAGGCGGATCACCCGGTCGGCGTGCGCCAGCGTGGATTCCCGGTGCGCGAGGACGATGGTGGTGCGGCCGCCGCGGTCCGGCAGCGCGGCGAAGATGGCGGCCTCGGTGACGGCGTCGACGGCGGAGGTGGCGTCGTCGAGTACCAGCACGCGCGGCCGGGCGAGCAGCGCGCGGGCCAGCGCGACGCGCTGCCGCTGCCCGCCGGAGAGCGTGAGCCCGCGTTCGCCGACCACGGTGTCGTAGCCGTCCGGAAGCTCGGCGATGAACTCGTCGGCGGCGGCCAGCCGGGCCGCGTGCCGGATCTCGCTGTCGGTGGCGCCGGGGTGGCCGAGCGCGATATTGGCCGCGATGGTGTCGGAGAACAGGAAGGGGTCGTCGAAGACCACGCCGACCGCGCTGCGCAGGTCAGCGGCGCGCAGGTCGGCGATGTCGACCGGCTCGGCGCCGGGCGCGGTGAGCCGGATCCGCCCCGACTCCGGCGCGAAGAAGCGCGGGAGCAGCAGCGAGAGCGTGGTCTTGCCGGAGCCGGCCGGGCCGATGATGGCGACCGTCTCGCCGGGGCGCACGGTGAGGTCGAAGCGGCGCAGCACCGGCCGGTCCGGGCCGAAGCCGAAGGTCAGGTCCTCGATCTCGACGCCGAGCGGGCCGTCCGGCAGGGTGGCCGGGGCGGGCGGGTCGGTGAGCGTCGGCGCGGTGTCGATCACCTGGTTCACTCGCTCGGCGGCGGCCCTGGTGAGCTGGGCCATGATCACCACCGAGGTCATGGTGCGGGCGGTGGAGGTCATGGTGGCGACGTAGGCGGCGAAGGCCAGGAAGGTGCCGATGCCGATGCTGCCGCGCAGCGCGAGCAGCCCGCCGAAACCGATCACCGCAACCAGCCCGACCTGCGGGATCGCGGCGACGGTCGGGGCGAAGCGGGAGTTCAGCCGGGCGGCGCGCATGCGCTCGGCGAAGAGCGAGCGGCCGTGGCGCTCCAGCAGGTCGACCATCCTGGCCTCCTGCCCGAAGCCCTTCACCACCCGGACGCCGGTGACCGTCTCCTCCACGTGCTGGGCCAGCTCGGCGGCGCGCTGCTGCGCCGACCAGGTGGCGGCGTAGAGCCGGGGCCGCAGCCGGTACACGACGATCGCGATGGCCGGGACCACGAGCAGCGCGATCAGCGCGAGCGGCGGCGCCAGCCAGAACATGACGGCGGCAGCGAGCACGAACTGCACCAGCGCCATGCCGGAGAGCGGGACCATGGCCAGCAGCCCCTGCACCAGCTGCAGGTCGGTGATCGAGCGGGACACCACCTGGCCGGTGCGGATGGCATCCTGCCCGGCGCCGTCCAGGCGCTGCAGCGAGCCGAGCAGATCGAGCCGGAGCCCGTGCTGGACGTCGAGCGAGAGCCGGCCCGCGAGCAGCCTGCGGCCGAAGGCGGCGGCGAAGCGCCCGGCGGCGAGCGCGGCGAGCAGCAGCGCCACGGTGCCGATCACCCCGGTGTCGCCGACCCCGGCGGCATCCACCGCGCGCTTGGTGAGCAGCGGCGCGGCGATCTCGACCAGCGCGCCGATCAGGACGGTCGCCGCGATGCCCGCGACGGTGGCGCGATGGTCGAGACATCGGGTCCAGAGCCGGCGGATCCAGCCGGGCTCGGTCTTCGCGGTGTTCGTGGGCCGCCTCCTCGGGTGCGCGGGTACTTCACCGACGGTAACGATCGGCACCGACACGCGAATTCCCCGCGGGGCGGGGGAGAACCTAGAGCTCGGCCTCGCGCAGCGTCCACCAGCCGAAACCGCCGAGCGCGGCGGCCCAGAGCAGCAGCACCACGTAGGCGGCGGGCGTGGGGGCGAGGAAGCCGCTCTCCGGGAAGGCGCCGACCGCGACGATGGAGATGGTGGCGGAGCCGGGCAGCAGCGCGACCACGCCCTGCGCCTCGGCGGCCTGCGCCACCAGCCAGATCAGCGGCTCCAGCAGCACCAGCCAGCCGAGCAGCAGCGCGAGCGCGGCGGCCACGCTGCGCAGCGCCAGGCCGAGCCCGGCGCCGATCACGGCCCAGCAGACCGCCGAGTAGAGCCCGCCGCCGAAGACCGCGGCCAGGCTCAGCCCGAAGTCGACCTTGCCGCGGCCCAGCCCGACCAGCACGCCGAGCCCGATCAGCGCGGTGACAACGGCGGCGGCGAGCCCGGCGGCGGCGGGCAGCGCCAGCTTGGCGGCGGCCAGCCGATCCCGGTTCGGGGTGAAGAGCACGGTGGTCGGCATGCCGCCGTTCCAGTACTCGCCCGCGGTCACGAAGACGCCGAGCACCGCGGCGGCCAGCGCGGCCACCGCGAAGGCCGGGTACAGCCCGATCGAGGCGGCGCCGGTGGCGGGCTCGCCGGTGGGGTCGAGCGGCCCCGCGGTGAGCGCGGCGGCGACCGTGGCGATCAGCGCGGCGCCGGCCACGACGGCGGCGGCCCAGCCGATGCCGGGGAAGCCGAGGATCTTGCGGAGCTCGGCGCGCAGCGCGGGCAGGAGCTCGGTCGGCAGGTAATCGATCATCGGGAAACACCGTACGGCGCGGGCGGTTCCACGCGCCCGGCGCCGACCGCGGCGTGGCCGGCGAAGGGCGAGAGCACGCCGGAGATGCCGCCGGGGGTGCGCGGCGCGGCGGCGGCCCGGTCGGTGAGCGCGGCCAGCACCCGGTCCGGGTGGATGGGGTCGGGGACGACGGCGGCGATCCGCACCTGGGCGGCCGCGGCGGCCTCCCTGATGACCGCCTCGGTGGCCTCGGCCACCGCGAGCCGGCCGTCCGGGCGGATCACCGCGTCGGTGTAGCCGCGCGCGGCGAGGTGGGTGGCGAGCGCGATCGGGGTGGCGGCGTCGACGATCAACCGGTCCGGGTAGCCGCGCCGCAGCTTGGCAGGGGTGCCCTGGTAGACGGCGGTGCCGCCGGCCAGCAGCAGCAGCGCGTCGGCGGCGGGCAGCAGCGCGGCCAGGCTGCGGCCGGTGACCACCGCGGCGCCGCCGCGCTCGGCGTGGCGGCGCAGCAGCTCGAGGAGCCAGCCGCGCTCGGCGGGGTCGAGCCCGTCCACCGGGTCGTCCAGGATCAGCACCCGCGGGTCGGGGAGCAGCGCGGTGGCGATGGCGAGCCTGGTCTGCTCGCCGATGCCGAGCACCTCGATCCTGGTGCGGGTCTCGTCGCCGAGCCCGGCCAGCGCGGCGACCTCGTCGGCGCGCTCGTCCGGCACGTCGGCCGCGGCGGCGAAGGCGAGCAGGTGGTCACGCACCCGGCGCTTGGCGGGCAGCCCGCGCGGGACGAGCACGCCGTTCACGGTGTGCGGGGTGCGGGGCGCGGCGCCGAAGGCCTCGACCGAGCCGTGCGTCGGCTTCCGCAGCCCGAGCAGCACCCGGGCCAGCGCGGACTTGCCCGACCCCGGTGGCCCGGCCACCGCGGTCACGGTGCCGGGGGACACCGAGAATTCGACGTTCTCCAGCGCGGTGGTCGCGCCGTACCGGACGGCGAGCCCGCGCACCGCGAGCGCGTCCACGCCGCCCGGATCGGTGCGGCGCGCGGTGTTGCCGCCCGCCCCCGCGGCGGGGCGGGCGTCGATGCCTCCGGTCATCGCGCCGTCGGCGGCTGCGGCTTGCGGGTGGGCGCCGGATGGTGCCCGGCGGCGCGCGCCGGCGGCGACTTGCGCTGACCCCGGCCGTGGTCGATGGCGGGCAGCGGATCGGCGTCGATCACCAGCGGGGCATCCCGCCAGTGCGCCGGCGCGGGGCCGAATGCCTTGCGCGAGTTCTCGATCGTGGTCTTGCCGAGCGCGCGGTTACCGAGGCCGCCGATCACCGCGCCGATGCCGGCGGGCACCACCTTGCCCGCCATGAGCGCGGCCCGCTTGGTGATGAAGCGCAGGACGAAGCGCTTGAGCAGCGAGTCGTTCATGGCGTGCAGCCCGGGGATCTGCTTGGCGAAGGCGGTGCCCCAGTTCTTGGCCGAGTGTCCGATGGACTTCTGCACGATGTCCATGCCGCTCTCGCCGAGCACCACCGCGAGCACCAGCGCGCGGCGCTGCTCCTGCGCCTGCGGGGTGATGCCGTGCACCGAGGCCACCGCGAGCGTGTACACCGCGGAGGCCTCCATGAAGAAGGTGGTCTCCGCGCTCACCGCGGCCAGCGCGGCCATCGTGCCGACGCCGGGCACCGCGGCCGTGGCGCCGACCGCGCCGCCGCTGCCGGTGACGGCCATCAGGTACTGGTTCTCCAGCCGCTGGATGATCTGCGCCGGGGTCTCGTCCGGGTGGGCGCGCCGCAGCCGGCTCACGTACTTGGCCACCGCGGGGCCCTGTAGCCGCGAACCGGTGTCGAGCAGCTGTACCACCGTCTTCTCGAAGGCGTCCTTGAACATCATGGGCGTCTCCTCCTGTCCCGCTCGGCTGGTTGGAACTGTAGGGCACGGTGCCGACACAGCTCCCCTCGACAACGAAGTACCCAGCCCGCGGAGTTCCGCGCTCAGCCGAAGGCCGGAACCTCTTCGCCTGCGCGCGGCGGGGGCGGCGGCGTGCCGTCGCCGAACGGGCGCCCGCCGAGCTGCTCGCGGCCGTGCGGGGTGTGCCAATTCGCCAGGTCGGGGCCGACCGGGACCACCCCGGTGGGGTTGATGTCCCGGTGTACCGCGTAGTAGTGCGTCTTGATCTGGCCGAAGTCGATGGTGTCGCCGAATCCAGGGGTCTGGAAGAGGTCGCGGGCGTAGGCCCAGAGCACCGGCATCTCGCTCAGCTTGGTCCGGTTGCACTTGAAATGGCCGTGGTAGACCGGGTCGAAGCGGGCCAGCGTGGTGAAGAGCCGGACATCGGCCTCGGTAATGGTGTCGCCGACCAGGTAGCGCTGTGCGGTGAGCCGCTCGGTGAGTTCGTCCAGCCGGGTGAACAGCCGGGCGTAGGCGCGCTCGTACGCGCCCTGGTCGCCGGCGAAGCCGCAGCGGTACACGCCGTTGTTCACCTCGGTGAAGTTCTTCTGCGCGACCTCGTCGATCTCGTCCCGCAGGTGCGCGGGGTACAGGTCGGGCGCGCCTTCCCGGTGGAACTCGGTCCACTCGGTCGAGAAGTCGAGGGTGATCTGCGGGTAGTCGTTGGTGACCACCTGGCCGGTGGCGATCTCCACCACGGCGGGCACGGTGATGCCGCGCGGGTAGTCGGGGAAGCGGGCCAGGTAGGCGTCGCGCAGCCGGGGGATGCCGAGCACCGGGTCGACGCCGCCGGGGTCCAGGTCGAAGGTCCAGCTCAGCTTGTCGTGGGTGGGGCCGCAGAGCCCGAGCGAGAGCGCGTCCTCCAGCCCGAGCAGCCTGCGCACGATGAGCGTGCGGTTGGCCCACGGGCAGGCCCGCGCCGCGATCAGGCGGTAGCGCCCGGCCTCGACGGGGTAGCCGTCGCGGCCGTCCGCGGTGACCCTGGTGGTGATGTAGTTGGTGTCCCGTTTGAACTCGCCGGGCTCCACGTAACTGCCCTGCGTACCGGACCGATCCTCTGCCGACGTGGTCACGCGCCCCAGTCTGGCACGCCCGACCGTGAACCGACCGCCTACGCTCATCCGACATGAGCGGAACCGAACCGACACGCCTGGAACGACGCAGCACCGACGGCGGCGCCGAGATCGCGACCCTGACCCTGGCGAACCCGCCGCTGAACCTCTTCGACCAGCCGCTCTTCGACGCGCTGGTGGCGAATATCGCGGAGCTCACCGCCCGCCCGCCGCGCGCGGTGCTGCTGTGCGCCGAGGGCAAGGTGGTCTCCGGCGGGGTCGACGTGCACGTCTTCGACGGGCTGACGGTGGAGCAGGGCGCCCAGCTCTGGCGTTCGCTCTTCGAGACGATCATCCAGCCGCTCGAGGCGCTGCCCTGCCCGGTGGTCTTCGCCGCGCACGGCCTCACCCTCACCGCGGCCTTCGAGATCGCGCTGGCCTGCGACATCATCCTGGCCGCGCCGAAGGCGAGATTCGGGCTGGTGGAGACGGTGGTGGGGCTGACCCCGTCGATGGGCGGGCCGCAGCGGCTGGCCGAGCGCGCCGGCTCCGGCCGGGCCCGCGAGTTCGTCATGACCGCCGATCTCTACGACGCCGCCACCATGGCCGAGTGGGGCGTGGTGAACGCGGTGCACGACGATGTCGAGGCGGCGGCGCAGGCGCTCGTCACCCGGCTCGCCGACGGCCCGACCAGGGCGCACGCCGCGACCAGGGAGATCATCGGCGCCTGGCGCTCCGGCGGTGTCGCGCACGCGGATTCGGTGACGCCGGAGGTCTCCGGCGCGCTCTTCGCGACCGCGGATCTGCGCGGCGCGGTGCGCAGCTTCCTGGAGCAGGGGCCGGGGAAGGCGACCTACACCGGAGCGTGAGCGGCGGACACGTTCTCCGGCTATCGCCACGAAATTGTGATGTGGGTCATATAGTCGAGGTGCCTGATCGGCAGAGGCACCGGAGGACCCATGTCGCAGCAGCTCATCGTCGAATTCCCGCTGTCGGGGCCGCAAGTCTGCGACAACCCGCTCGCGCGCGGCGCGGACGGCGTGCTCCGCTACGGCAACCTGACCCCGGCGCTCACCGAGCTGCTCGACCTGCAGACGCACGCCTTCTCCGCGCGCGAGGCCGTGGTGGAGATCGGTGGCCCGCGGCTCACCTACCGCGAGCTCTGGCACTCCGCCTCCCGGATCGCGGGCGGGCTGCAGGAGCACGGCATCGGCTACGGCGACCGGGTGGCGGTGCACCTCCCCGGCGGCGCGCGCTGGGTGCAGGCCTTCCTCGGCGCGCTGCTCAGCGGCGCCGTGCCGGTGCTGGTGGACGCGGCGCTGCCCGCCGCCGCGGCGGCCAGGGTGATCGCCGACAGCAGCGCGGACTTCGTGCTCGGCACCGGCGGCATCAGGAACTCCGCCGAGTCCGGCATGCCGGACGGCGCCGCCTTCATCGATGACGGCGCGGCGCTCAACGACCTCGCCCTGCTCTGCTACACCAGCGGCTCGCCCGCCCCGCGCGGGGTGGAGCTGACCAACGAGAACCTGCTCTCCGCCATCCGCTCGGTGGTCGCCGCGCTCGACCTGCCCACCGACGGGCTGCGCAACCTGGTGCTGCTGCCGCTGGCGCACGCGAGCGGCTGCGTGGACCAGGTGCTGCCCACCTTCGCGGTCGGCGGGACGGTGGTGCTGGCGCCGGACCGGGGGCGGCTGGCCGAGGCGATCGAGACCGAGCAGGTGGACATGGTCTCCGGCACCCCGCGGATCTTCACCGAGCTGCTGCCCGCGCTCACCGCGGGCGGCGCCGGCCGCGAGCACGTCGCCCGGATCAGCAAGGCCGGGCACCGGGCGGACCGGGCCGCCGCGCCCGGCGTGCTCGCCGACGCCCTGCACGCGGCCTTCCCGGCGGCCAGGCAGTGGTCGGTCTGGGGGGCGACGGAGACCAGCGGGATCGGGCTGGCCGCGGAGGACACCGCGGAGCGCGGCATCCCGGCGGCGGGCAGCGTGCTCGGCTTCCCGTTCGGCGGCACCGAGCTGGCGCTCTGGGGGCCGCGCGCGGACGCGGGCCACGGCGAGCTGCTGTGCCGGGGGCCCAATGTCACCCGGCGCTACTGGAACGACCCCGCGACCACCGCCGCCCGCTTCACCGGGACCTGGTTCCACACCGGCGACCTGGTCACCATCGAGCCGGACGGGCTGGTCCGGCGGGGCGTCGCGCGCTGACGGCTCAGTCGAGCAGGCGGGCGCGCAGCCGGTCGCGGAACTCGCCGGTGAGGCCGAGCGCGGCGTAGTACCGCTCCGGGTCGCCGTGGAACTCGCGCACGCCGTCGGTGGCGACGGCCAGGTACTCCGCGCGCACCCCGAGCAGGTCGGCGGAGATCTCGGTCTCCTGCTCGGCCCCGCGGTCGGCCACCGCGGCGGTGATCATCTCGCGCAGCGCGGGCACCGCGTCGTTGCTGCGCAGGTAGTCGGCGAGCACCTCGTCCTCGGCGACGCCGACCGCGCGCAGCAGTGTGGCCACCGCCCAGCCGGTGCGGTCCTTGCCCGCCGCGCAGTGCACGAGGGTGGCGCCGGTGCCGTCCACGATCGAGCGGGCCAGCTCGGTGATGGCCAGGTTCGCCTCCGGCATGGCCGGGAAGAGGCGGTAGACCTCGAGCATGTGCGCGCGGGCGGTGTCGGACTGCCGCGCGTCGTGCGGCGGCGCCTCGCCCATCCTGGAGTCGAAGGGGGTGACGACGAGCCGGACGCCGTCCGGGACGCTGTCGGCGCCGAGGTGATCGATCTCACGGAGGCCGCGCAGATCGTGCACCGCGGTGACGTCCAGTTCGCGGAGCAGCGCGTGCCCCCTGGCGTCGAGGTTGGTGAGCGCGGCGGAGCGCAGCAGCACGCCGGGGCGGACGGTGCCGCCCCCGGTGGTGCGGAGCCCGCCCACATCGCGGAAGTTGAAGGTGCCGGAGAGCCGCAGGTGGTCGGCGGAGGGCGAGACGGTCACGTTGCTCAGGCTAACGGTTACCGGCGAGTCCGGGCCGATGTGCGCGTTCTGCAACGAATCGATGTAGTCTGTGGCATCGCGCACATCCGGACAGCGTGGTCCGGATTCGGCCGTAGAGTGGACCCTCGACGTGACGGTACCAGTGATCTGCCCACGTCGGCCGTCGGTCGCCGACGGTCAGGAGCATGCTCCCCGCGGGGATGGTGGCGAGCATGGTCGATTGCGAAGGCGTTCCGGTTGGATAACAAAACATTCTTTTAGTCTGGAATAACCGGTGAGCGCTGGGCTCAAACCCTGAAAGCACTTACCATTGCCGGATGATAGACCGGGAGTCTCGCAATTTCGGGGATGAGCGTTCGGTTTCCGGTGCTCCAGTTCTGTCGAGGGAGTCGTTGTTGAGCGTACGGGGAGAGATGGTGAAGACCCGGCTTCGGCCGACGATCTGCGAAGCGGTCGAGCAGGCTGCCGCTTCGCTCGATCACGGCGGCGTCCGCGGTCTGCGGGTGCTGCTGCACGCCGGGATCAGTGCGTACTGGCCGCTGGTCAAGGGTGCGCCGGTGAAGCACGTGCAGGCCTACGAGGGCACGCTGCAGTCGCTGCGGCTGCGCTGGGAGAACGGCGCCGGCTGCCTGCCCGCCGGCGGTGCGGCCGGGATCTTCGCCGAGATGGATCGGCAGATGGTCGCCTTCCTCGAGCTCTGCGCGGAGCGCTCCGGCATGCAGTGGCTCGAGCCGGTGGAGGCAGTGGCCGCGTACGCCGTGTCGGTGCTGCACGGCACCGTGCTGCGCTGGCTCGCCGACTGCGACGACGAGACCATGCTGGTGGTACTGGACGACCTGGTGAGCAGCCTCGCCGCGCGCGCCGCGGAGGGCTGATCGGCGCTTTGCTGGACGTTTGACCAAATGGGTGGTCTGATTATCGGGTGCCCGCCATCGACCTCGCGCGGCCCGCGGCCGCGACCCCGCCGATCGCCCGCCTGCATGCCGCGACGGCCGATCTCGACCCCCCGCTCGCCGCGCTCGATCTGAGCCGGCTGCGCGCCAACGCCGCCGACCTCGTGCGCCGCGCCGGCGGCACCCCCATCCGGGTGGCGAGCAAATCCGTCCGCTGCCGCGCGGTGCTGGAGGAGGTGCTCGGCGCCGGGCTCACCGCCGCCGGGGGCTTCCGCGGCATTATGGCCTACTCGCTCAGCGAGGCATTGTGGCTGGTCCGGGCGGGTGCGGGGGATGTGCTGCTCGGCTACCCGACGGTGGATCGCGCGGCGCTGGCCGAGCTCGCCGCCGATGCCGCCGCCCGCGCCGCCGTCACCCTGATGATCGATGATCCCGCGCACCTGGAGCTGATCGCCGCCGCCACCGGCGGCCGGGCGGGGCTGCGGGTCTGCCTCGACGTGGACGCCTCGCTGCGGATCGGCCCGCTGCACCTCGGCGTGCGCCGCTCCCCGCTGCGCACCCCGGAGCAGGCCGCGGATCTCGCCTACGCCGCGCGGCGCGCGGGCTTCGCGGTGGTCGGGGTGATGACCTACGAGGCGCAGATCGCCGGGCTGCCCGATGCCAACCCCGCGGTGCGGCTGGTGAAGCGGGCCTCGGCCGCGGAGATCGCGGGCAGGCGGGCGCGAGTGGTGGAGGCGGTGCGCGCGGTCGCCGGTGAGCTGGAGATCGTGAACGCGGGCGGCACCGGCTCGGTCGAGGTCAGCGCGGGGAGCGCGGCGGTCACCGAGGTGACCGCCGGGTCCGGGCTGTACGTGCCGACGCTCTTCGACAACTACCGCTCCTTCACCCCGCGCCCCGCGCTCTACTTCGCGCTGCCGGTGCTGCGCAGGCCGACGCCGTCGATCGCGACGGTCTTCGCGGGCGGCTACATCGCCTCCGGCCCGGCCGGCGCCGCCCGGGTGCCGAAGCCGGTGTGGCCGGGGCGGCTGCGGCTGCTCGGGGCGGAGGGCGCGGGCGAGGTGCAGACCCCGCTGGCCGGGGCGCGCGGGCTGCGGCTCGGCGATCGGGTCTGGTTCCGGCACGCCAAGGCGGGCGAGCTGTGCGAGCGCTTCGACCGGCTCTTCCTCGTCGACGCCGACGGCGGCCGTACCGAGGTGCCGACCTATCGCGGCGAGGGAAAGTGCTTCGGCTGAATCAGGTCCGGCCGTGGTGACAATTGTTCGCATACCGTTTGGTCTATTTATCCGTTGACCGCTGGTATTGCTCACAAACTTCCGGCTGGAATTGTGCGGGCGAATTCAGCGCAGCCGCAGCAGCGCCGAGAGTTCGGCCAGTTCGGCCGGGTCGGCGGGCAGGTACTCGGTGAGCAGCGGCGAGCGGATGATGGTGGCATGCCACAGCGCGCGGCCGAGCGCACCGCGCAGCAGCCGGGTGGCCACCAGCTCGCGCACCGCGCCGGGGGCGTCCACCGGCGCCGAGACGGTGGCGGAGACCAGCACCACCGCCGCCTCCCGGCCGCGGAACCGCTCCGGCGTGCCGACCAGCACGTCGTCGATCCGGGCGCGCTCCAGCAGGGTGCGGATCAGCGCCACCTGCGGGCCGTAGGGCGCCACCACGAAGATGTCGTGCGGGTGCAGCCTGCGGGCGCTTCCCCCGCTGGTCCAGGTGCCGGTGAGCAGGGTGCGGACCCGCCGCACCACCTCCCGCGCCTCGGGTTCGCAGACGGTGCTGTGGCCGCGGTGCGGGATGAGCACGGTCTCGATGCCGGGCGGCACCACGTCCAGCGCGCGGCCGCCGGTCACCGTCTCGGCGGCGCCGAGCCGCCCGTCGTACCAGAGCGCGGAGAGCGGGCCGCAGACGGCGGGGTGCAGCCGCCAGGTGCGATCCAGCAGGTAGCCGGTGGCGGCGGGGACGGTGCGGTGCGGGCCGATCCGCAGCCCGAGCGCGGAGCGCGGCGGGCCGGCGTGCTCCAGGTCGCCGAGCAGCAGCAGGGAGCGGGCGCTGACCGCGGCGGCCAGCGCGTCGGCCGGGGCGCAGCGGCCCGCGTCGGCCACGATGAGCAGGTCGAGCGCGCCGCGCGGCACCTGCGCGGAGTCGGCGAAGTCGGCGGGCAGCCCGCCGACGACGCAGCCGTTCACCGCGGTGTCCAGGAAGCGCGGGTAGCGGGCGCCGTCGATCACCGCCCACTCCGGGGCCACCGAGATCACGTCCTTCTTGGCCACCAGCTCGGGCAGCACCCCGGCGCGCACGACGGCGTCCAGCAGCTGCTCGACGGTGCCGTGGCCGTCCGGTGCGGTGATCCCGATCCGGAGCCGGTCCCTGGTGAGCAGCCGGGCCACCACCCTGGCGATGGTGGAGACCTTGCCGGTGCCCGACGGCGCCTGCACCGCGAGCACCGAATCGTCGAGTATCCGCACCGCCTCGGTGATGGCGGCGGCGTGGTCGCCGTGCACGGGGGGCAGCCCCCTGAGACCGCGGCGCAGCCGGGGCGGGCGGCGGGCCAGCAGGTCGAAGGGGGCGCCCGCCGGCATGTCCGGCAGGGTGACCAGGACGGTGTCGGCGAGCTCCTCCAGGGCGCGGTCGACCGCGGGGTCCGGGCGCGGTGGCCGCGGGGCGAGCGCGATCGGCAGGGCGTCGGAGGGCTCCCTGCCCTCGGGCAGCACCTCCTCCAGCCGGACGGTGTCGGCGAACTCGGTGTCGGGGGAGCAGCCGAGCACCACCGCGGCGGTGATCGTGCGCAGCCCGGGGGCGGCGGGGTCGGGCTGGTCGTAGTAGGCGTGCACGGGGGTGCCCGGCGCGGGGACGGTGGAGCCGAGGTGGCTGCCGGCGCCGGTGCCGAAGCGGCCGGTGAGGGTGAGGTAGCGGCGCAACCCGGTGCCGTGCGGGGGGCGGTGCCACTTGGTGTCGACGGTGCCCCACTCGGCGACGAGCACGCCCGGCTCGTCGGCCCAGTCCGCCACCGGGTCGGCGCGGCGCGCGCGGTGCGCGTCCCAGAGCGGGCCGCGCTGCCTGCGGTGGTGGCCGAGTGCGTCGGCGAGCAGCGCCGCCGGGTGCGCGGCGTCGGCGCGGGCGCGGGCGAACTCGGCCAGCGCCGCCTCCAGGGAGGAGGGGCCGTCCGGGTCGGGGGCGCGGGGGAGCGCGGGGCGGGGCGGGATGCCGTAGCGGTCCGCGAGTGCGCGGAGCGCGGCGCGGATCCGCAGGACGCGGTCGGCGTCGGTCTCCGCGGCGGGTGCAGCCGGGGCCGAGGTTCGGCCGGTGGCTTCGGGTTGATCGAGCGGCGGCGCGGCGGCGTCCGGGGAGGCCAGGCGGTCCAGGGCGGCGGCGACCTGGGCGACGCGGTAGACCGGCGCCCTGACGCCGGGCAGCACCGGCTCGGGGGGCGGTTCCGGTTCGCCCGCGAGGACCAGGGTGGAGCGCACGATGGGTGCGAGGTCGACCACGGCGTCGGCGGCGAAGAGCTCCTCCAGCAGCTCCTCGTCGCCGGGGCCGGTCTGGTGCGCGTGCAGCAGCGCCCGCACCTCGGCGCCGTGGTGGTAGAGGTGCGCACCGGGGATCCCGGCCCGCAGCCGCTCCAGCACCGGCCGTAAGCCGCTGGCGCCGAACGGTATTCGCAGGGCGAGCTCCGGCCCCGCCACCAGCAGCGCCGGGCCGGGCGCGACCGCGATCCCGATATCGCCGGGCGCGCTCGGCGGCAGCGCCCCCAGCGCGTCGGCTCCCGCGGTGTCGGCGACCGGGTGCCCGGCGGCCTCCGCGCGCACCTGCGCCCGCGCCTGCCTGCGCAGCGCGGTCGCGGTGCGCACCGGCAGCCCGGGCAGCTCGGCGGTGGAGCGGGCCAGCCGGTCGACGGTGCCGATCCCCGACCCGCGCAGCAGCGCCGCGGTGCCCGGGTCGATCCCGGCCACCAGCCCGACGTCCCGCGCGGTGCGCGCCGCCGCCCGGCAGGCGGCGCAGCGCCCGCAGGCCAGGTAGCGCGGGTCGCCCCACTGCACCGGGAGCAGCTCGGCGGACTGCTCGGCCACGATGTGCTCGAACCGCTCCCGCCGCGCCAGGTAGACCGGGAGCGCGGAGCCGAGCGGGAAGTCGGCGCCGCCGATCCGCAGCACCGGTGCGGGCAGCGCGCCCGCGGCGCTCAGCAGGTCGGCGCAGGCCGCCAGCTCCAGCGCGGCGCGCACCGGGTCGGCGGCGTCGGCGGTGGCCGGGGTGTAGCGCACCCGGTGGTCCGCGCGCAGCAGCCGCTCCGCCGTGGCGGCGGTGCGGCCGTCGAAGAGCACGGCATCGGTGATCTCGGCCGCCCCGCGGCGCAGCGCGGCGAGCGTGCGCTCGTTCGCGGCTCGCAGCCGATCCCGCTCGGCCGCGGAATCCGCACGCGGCGAAGCGATCTCGGCGTCCAGGGCGCGCAGCACCGCGAATTCGCAGCGCGCGGCAGCGATCAGGTCGGCCGGTGCGGCGACGACCACGTCACCGATGACGAGCAAACGCGGCCCTCCTGTCTCGTCGCGGGCTCACCGGTGTCGGCGAATCGACGGCAACACTACGGTGCTCACCGCGCGAAACGGGGGATCAGGACCGCGGTTTGCGCCGCTCCGGTGCGCGCCGGGGACCCTCGCGGCGCGGCCCGCGCGGTATCGAGCGGTGCTGCGGCGCTCCGTGGTCCAGCTGCAGCTGGATCAGCACGCCGCTGATCCTGGTGCGGCGCAGCGCCTCCAGCGTCTCGGCGGGCAGGTTCGCGGGCAGCTCGACCAGGCTGTGGTCCGGCCGGATGCTGATGTGCCCGAAGTCGCTGCGGCGCAGCCCGCCCTCGTTGGCGATGGCGCCGACGATCGCGCCGGGCACCACGCGGTGCCGCTTGCCGACGCTGATCCGGTAGGTCGCCAGCTCCGCGCCGGTGCCGCGGTGATGGCTGGGGCCGCCGCCGCCCTCGTCGTCGAAGCCGCGCTGCCGCTCGGGGCGCTCCCGGCGCGGGCGCTCGACCGGCTCCGGCTCGGGCTGCATGAAGAAGTTCTTGCCGTCGTGCGAGCCGACCGCGAGCGCCGCCGCGATATCGATGAGCGGCGTGTTGTGCTCGCGCTCGTACTCCTCGACGAGGGTGCGGAAGAGCGCCAGGTTCTCCGAGGCGAGGTTGTCGGTGATGGCGTCGCCGAACTTGCTGACCCGCTGCGCGTTCACATCGTCGACGCTGGGCAGCTGCATCTCGATGAGCGGGTGCCTGGTGGCGCGCTCGATCGACTTGAGCAGGTGCCGCTCCCGCGGCGCCACGAAGAGCAGCGCCTCGCCGGAGCGCCCGGCCCGGCCGGTGCGGCCGATCCGGTGCACGTAGGACTCGGTGTCGTGCGGGATGTCGTAGTTCACCACGTGCGAGATGCGGTCGACGTCGAGGCCGCGGGCGGCGACGTCGGTGGCGACCAGGATGTCGAGCGCGCCGGACTTGAGCTGCCCGATGGTGCGCTCGCGCTGGTTCTGCGCGATATCACCGTTGATCGCGGCGGCGGAGAAGCCGCGGGCCCGCAGCTTCTCGGCGAGCTCCTCGGTGGCCTGCTTGGTGCGGACGAAGAGGATCATCGCCTCGAACGACTCGACCTCCAGGATCCGGGTCAGCGCGTCCAGCTTGCGCTGGTGCGAGACCTGCACCCAGCGCTGGGTGATGTTGGTGTTGGTCGAGGTCTTGGCCTTGACCGTGATCTCCACCGGATTGTGCAGGTACTGCTTGGAGATCTTGCGGATGGCGCCGGGCATGGTCGCGGAGAAGAGCGCGACCTGCTTCTCGTCCGGGGTGTCGGCGAGGATGCGCTCGACGTCCTCCTGGAAGCCCATCTTGAGCATCTCGTCGGCCTCGTCGAGCACCAGGTAGCGCAGCCCGGAGAGGTCGAGCGTGCCCTTCTCCAGGTGGTCGATGACGCGGCCGGGGGTGCCGACCACCACCTGGGCGCCGCGGCGCAGCCCGGAGAGCTGCACGCCGTAGCTCTGCCCGCCGTAGATGGGCAGCACGTGCAGCCCCGGCATGTGCGTGGCGTAGCGGCCGAAGGCCTCGGCGACCTGGATGGCCAGCTCGCGGGTGGGCGCGAGGACCAGCGCGCGCGGCTGCCGGTCGGCGGGGTCGAGCCCCATCAGGATCGGGATGGCGAAGGCGGCGGTCTTGCCGGTGCCGGTCTGCGCGAGCCCGACCACGTCGGCGCCGTCCAGCAGCGGCGGGATGGTCGCGGCCTGGATCGGCGACGGCGACTCGTAGCCGACATCGGCGATGGCGCGCAGAATCCGGTCGTCGATGCCGAGTTCGGCGAAGGTGGGTGGGGCGTCGGCGGCCGGCTCGGCGGGCGAATCGGCGCTGGTCTCGGCGGTGTCGCTACCCTCGGTACTGCCGGTGGAACCGTGCGTCGCCGCGGTGACCGGGCTGCCGGTCGCGAAATCGCCGGTCGAACCCTCGCCTTCGCGGGGGTCCCCGTTGTCGCCGGGAACGGTGTCGACCTCATTGATGCTCATTGACCAGCAGTTTACTGCGTGGCGGTGGTCTCACCCGCAGCCGGGCCATACCGTGGGGACATGTCGTCACCGATCGTCGCGGTCGTCCAGTTCGCGCCCTCCACCGATCCGGCCGCCAACCTCCGCGCGCTGCGCGAGCCGGTCGCCGAGGCCGCCGCGCGCGGCGCGGCCGTCGTGCTCGCCCCCGAGTACGCCATGTACGCGGTGACCAGGCTCGACGAGCGGGTGGTCGCGGTCCGCGAGCCGCTCGGCGGGCCCTTCGTCACCGGGCTCGGCGAGCTGGCGCGGGAGTTCGGGGTGCACCTGGTGGCCGGGATGGTCGAGGAGGTGCCGGACGAGCCGGAGCGGATCCACAACACCCTCGTCGTGCTCTCGCCCGGCGGCGAACTCGTCGCCACCTACCGCAAGGTGCACCTCTACGACGCCTTCGGGCACCGCGAATCCGAGGTGGTGAAGCCGGGCGCGATCACCGAGCCGCCGGTGTTCACCGTCGGCGACACCGTCTTCGGGCTGCAGACCTGCTTCGACCTGCGCTTCCCCGAGGGCGCGCGGCGGGTGGCCGCGGCCGGTGCGCGGGTGCTGCTGCTGCCCGCGCAGTGGATTCCGGGGCCGGGCAAGGTCGACCAGTGGACGACGCTGCTGCGCGCGCGGGCCATCGAGAACACCGTCTACGTCGCCGCCGCCGACCAGGCCGAGCCGCGCGGTGCGGGCGCCTCGATGATCGTCGACCCGGCGGGCGCGGTGCTGGCCGAGCTCGGCGCCGACCCCGGCGTGCTCACCGCCGCCGTCGACGCCGAGCTGCTCGACTCCGTCCGGCGCGCCAATCCCAGCCTCGAGCTGCGTCGATTCGCCGTGGTGGAGCGCGTTCCGGAGTAGCGTCGACGGCGATGATCTACACCGATCGGACGTCGGCCGGTCGAGTGCTCGGGAGCGAACTGGCCGAGTGGGGCCTCGTCGCGGCGGCGGGAGCCCCCGGTCCGCTGCTGCTCGGGCTGCCGCGCGGCGGCGTGCCGG
The DNA here is from genome assembly GCF_040654395.1 of Nocardia sp. NPDC050697. Lineage (NCBI taxonomy): Bacteria > Bacillati > Actinomycetota > Actinomycetes > Mycobacteriales > Nocardiaceae > Nocardia > Nocardia sp. NPDC050697. Next base: position 337,446 of record NZ_JBFAHY010000008.1, on the reverse strand, counting down.
TGGCGGCCGGTGTCCGGGAGGTGGTCGGGGGCGCGCTGGACATCCTGCTGGTGCGCAAGCTCGGGGTGCCCTGGCAGCCGGAGCTGGCGGCGGGGGCGATCGGCGAGGACGGCGCCCGGGTGCTGAATGCCGACGTGCTCGCGCACACCGGGCTCACCGAGGTCGCGCTGGCCGGGGTCGAGGTGGCCGAGCGGGCCGAGCTGGAGCGGCGCAGGGCCACCTGGCGGGCCGGTGCGGCCGCCGTGCCGCGGGCGGGCCGGGTGGTGGTGCTGGTGGACGACGGCATGGCGACCGGGGCCACCATGGTGGCGGCCTGCCGGGTGCTGCGCCGCCAGCAGCCCGCGCTGGTGCTGGTCGCGGTGCCGGTCTCGTCGCCGGAGGCGCTGCGCCGGGCGGCCGCCGAGGCGGACGACGTGGTGTGCCCGCTGGTGCCGGAGAGCCTGGGCGGGGTCGGTACCGCCTACGAGGATTTCCACCAGCTCGCCGACGCGGAGGTCACCGCGGTGCTGCGGGCGCGGTGATCACCACAGCGCGCGCGGGGTGACCCGGCCCGCGGCGGTGAGCATGGGGCGCAGCCGGCCGGCGAAGCTCTCCGCGGTGACCGGGGTGATCTCCACCTCGGCGCCGGTGCGCACCGTGTAGCGGCCGTCGCCGGCGACGTCGATCCAGCACAGCACGCCGAACGGAGCCAGCGCGCCGGCGTCGCGGCGCACCGAGACCACGATCTGGCCGATGCCCTCGCGCGGGGCGCGCAGCAGTCGGCGGATGCGAGCGGGGACCGAGGGGCCGGAGACCGGCATGGTCACCAGGTCCCGGCTGTCCTCGGTGACTCGGGCCAGCGGGGCGGTGAGCGGGGGCAGCGTGCCCGCGCCGTTGCGGGGGAGCGGGGTGATCACCCGCGCGGCGAAGGTGCGGGCCGAGCCGACCGAGATCCGGATGTCGCCGCCGCGATCCGGTGCGGAGCCCGGTGCCTGCGCGGCGACGACCGCGATGTCGCCGGCGACGGCTCCGAGCACCCGGATCGGCGGCCCGAGTCCGGAATCGAGGTCGCGTGGTCGCTGTTCCACTCCCTCGGCGCTACGGCCGGCCGCCGTCGCGGCGAGTCCGTAGCCGAAGACCTCGGCGCGCAGGGCCGGGCGGGCGAGGACGCGCAGCGCCGCCTCCAGGTCGGCGTCGAGGTGCTCGTCGCACCAGCGGTGCAGGGCGGGGAGCTGCGCGGTGCGCTGCACGTTGTCGGCGGCGGAGAGCCGCACCGCGAGCGGGTACGGGATGCGGTCCCCGTCGGTCCGGCTCCAGGCCAGCGCGAACTGGTCCGGCGTCAGCGTGCGCCTCACTCGCGCTCGGACCACTCCCCGAGCACCGGGGGCGTGGTCGGCTCGAGCGAGCCGATGAGCCTGCCGTTGTCGTCGCCGGGCTCGAGGTAGGTGAGCTCCTCGTCCGGAAAGTGCAGGTCGTCGTCGGGGTCGTCGGCGGGCGGCCGGGGCGGCAGGTGCGCGCTGATGCCGTGACCGGGCCTGGTCGTCTCCGACGCCGCCAGCGCGCCGCCGAGCAGCCCGCCCATGGCACCCGCGCCGAGCCCGGTGACCGCCTCGGTGCCGTTGGACTCGCGCGGTTTCGCGGTGCGCCGCTCCTCCTGCTGCTTCTTCCGATCGTCGGCCGGCACGGTCGGCGGGATGACGCCGGGCGCGGTCGTGGAGACCGGCGCGGTGCTGCCCGCGAGATGCGGGGCGGCGGTGTGCGGAACGGCGGTGTGCGGCAGCGGGGTCCCGGTGAACGAGGCGGGGATGGTGCCCGCCGGTGCGGTGCCCGCCGCCTGCGTGGCGACGGGGCCGGGGACGGACTCGCTTCCGGCCGATTCCGCCGGGCCGGCGGGGTCCGCCTCCGGCGTCGCCGATTCCTCCGGCGCCGCAGCGGTATCGGCGTCGGCGTTGTCGTCCCCGGTATCGGTGGCGAGCGCGACCGGCGTTGCGCCGGGCGCGGCCCCGACCGCACCACCGGTAACGCCACCCACCTCGGCCTCGGCGGACGACACCGCGCCGACGCCGCCGGGCACGTCGAACTCCGGGAAGGCCGGAACCCCGTTGCCGGTGGGCAGGAAGGCGCCGGCGTAGACGTCCTCCATCACCCGGACGACGTCGAGCCTGGCGGTCTCCGCCGCCTTCTGCGCCGCCACATTGGCCGCCGCGCTCCCCGGATCCAGCAGCGCAGCCGCCAGATCCGGCTCGCCGCCCGCGGGCGCCCCGACCCCGGCGCGCACCGTCTCGGCGGCGTCACCGGCCCGGCCCAGCCGCTCGCCGACGACGCCCATGACCTCGGCCAGCGCCCGCCCGCGCTGCTCGAACGCCGCGACCGCGGCAGCGGCGTTCGCGGCGGCGGGCCCGCGCCACCCGTCGGCCATGGCGGCGCGTACCTCCGCGCCCGCGGCCTCGACGGCGGCGGCCACTCCGGCGGCGGACCCGCGCCAGAGCTGGCCGCCCGCGTTCAGCGCGGCCGGGTCGAGCAGGCTCACCGCGGCGTGCAGCTCCCGGTGCGAGAGGTTGTCGAAGGTCTCGACCCGGGTCGCGTAGTCGGGGTCGGTGCGCAGGTGCTCCCCGCGCTGGGCCGATCGGGGCAGCTCACGCATGGTGCACCGCCAGTCGCTGCGCCGCGGTCGCATCGGCCGCGGCGTAGGCCGCGCCCGCCGCGCGCAGCGTGCTCGCGAGTTCCCGTGCGGCCGCGGCGTATTCGCGGAGCGCGGTGACCGCGCCCTCGGCCTTGCCCTCGAACCCCGCGCGCAGCGCCGCGCCGGAGGCGAGGCCGCCGAAGCCGGGCAGCGTGCCCGCCGCGGCGAGCGCCGCGATCTGCTCGTCCACCCGATCGGCCAGCTGCTCGTAGCGCTGCGCACAGCGCTCCGGCGCGCCGTCGGCGACCAGGACCCCGTCGATCCAGAGCTCGCCGTCGTCCACCGCCGTGCGCAGGACATCCATTCCGGAACGCATTCGCCGGCCCCCTTCCCGGGGCGCCGCGGTCGCGCCGGCGCCGTCCGTCATCGATCCGGATGCGGCCGCCCCTCCGCCACATCCCGTACCCACGCCGCGATGTCCGCGCCGACCTTCGCGTGTACCGGCTCGTGCAGCAGATCGTGGCCGGCATCGGAGTACTCGCACAAATGTACCGACTCGTGGCCCGCAGTCCAGCCCCGGACCGGATCGATCGGCGTCCGCCGGTCATCGACGCCGTGCACGGCGAGAACGGGCAATCCGGGCGGCGGCGCTCCGGTGATCGCGCGCGGCGGCGTGCCGCAGAGCACCAGCCCGTCCAGCGCGGGCGCGGCACCGGCGAGCAGCCCGAGCGCGGTCGCCGCGCCGAGCGAATGCCCCATCAGCACAAGCGGTTCCGCCGGCCGCTCGGCGCGCACCGCCCCGAGCAGCGCCGCGGCGTCGGCGGTGAGCTCGGCGAGCGTGCCGGGCGCCGCCGGATCACCCTCGCTCAGCCCCTGCCCGGCGGTGTCGAAGAGCCACGCTTCGATCTCCGCCCGGCCGAGCAGCGCGGCGAACCGGTGGTAGTGCCCGCTGTGCTGGCCGCTGCCGGGCAGCAGCACCAGCACCGCGCGCGGCGCGTCCAGCGGACGGCGCCGGTAGTGCAGCCTGCCGCGTGCGCCGGTGAGGTAGGGCATGCGACGATCATGCCCGCGCCGCCGGGGACCGAATCCGCCCGGCCCTCCCGAGCCGAGGTCACTTCGTGAAGTTCCGCACCGCCGTCCGGCTTCCCCTGTTCGCCGCGGTACTGGTGGCCGCCGCCCCGGCCGTCCCCGCCGCGCAGGCGGCGCCGGGCTGCCCGCAGGCCCGGGTGGAGGTGGCGGTGCCCGCGGGGGTTCCGGTGCTTGACTGGTCGGAGAACCTGACCGTCGATGCCGCCGGGAACCTGTGGGTCGCCCGGCTCTGGCGGCAGCAGCTGCAGCGCTACGACGCCACCGGCGCGCTCACCGCGACCATCTCGGTCGAGTACCCGGGCGCGCCGCGGCTCGGCCCGGACGGCCTGCTCTACGTGGTGTTCGGTGACGCCCCGACCGCGGGCGACCGCGGCGGCGTGCTCCGGCTCGACCCGGCCGCCGCCGACCCGGTCCCCGAGGTCGTCGTCGCCGGGCTGACCATGCCCAACGGCGCCGATTTCGGCCCGGACGGGCGGCTCTACCTCGCCACCGCGAACGGCGTCGTCCGGCTGCGGGCCGACGGCACGCTCGACCCGGAGTGGGCGATCGACGCCCCGGCCGCCAACGGCATCGCCGTCGACGGCGACACCGCCTACCTGACCAGCAACGGCGACGCCCTCGGCCGGGTCTCCCGTGCCCCGCTCGCCGACCCGGCCGCGCACACCGTCGTCGCCGAGCTCACGAATGGCGGGCTCCCCGACTTCGTGGACGACCTGGTGTGGCACGGCGGCGCGCTGTACGCGGCCACGCTCACCGGCAGGCTGGTCCGCATCGATCCGGCGTCCGGCGCCGCCTGCGCGGTGCTCGGCACCCAGCCGCTGACCGCGCTCGCCGCCGACCCGGCCCGCCCGGGCACGCTGCTGGCGAGCACCGAGGGCGGCTCGATCCTGCGGATCACACCGGGCGAGTAGCCTCGGTCAGAAGGTCGGCAGCGGGATGACCGGGAGCTCCGGCAGCGGAGCGCCGGGCGCCGGCTCGGGGGCGGGCGGCGGCGGCACCGGCTGCGGGGCCGGGGCGGGCGCGGGGGGAGCGGGCACGTCCGGCACGACGAAGGTGCCGACCGTCGGCGTCATCACGCAGTGTGCGCCGGGGTAGTCGATGATTCCCCACATCGAGGCGAGCACCGTGCCCGGACCGCTGTTCACCGTCTTGGAGAGCGTGGGCAGGTTCAGGTCGGTGCGGTCGTCCAGCGGATCCATCCCGCTGACGCCGGTGTTCACATTCACCCAGGCGACGACGAGCCCGGAGGCGAGCGGCGCGCCCGAGTGCGCGGGCGAGGCGGTGAACCGCAGCTGGCCGGGGTGCAGGTCGGCGCCGGCCGAGCCGGCCTGGGTGCCGTTGGTGACGCCGGCCGCGATGATCGTGGTGATCGGGCCGTTGCTGCCGCAGCCGAAGGTCGGCGCGGCGTAGGCGAACGGGGTGAAGTTGGCCGCGATATCGCGCAGCGCGGCCACGTCGACCAGCTCGGTGTAGTCGCGCAGCGCGCCGACGCCCGCCGCGGCGCTCGCGTCGTCGCCCGCCGCGGCGGTGAGCTCGGCGATCCGGTCGCGCACCGTCGACTCGGTGTCGGCGCCCGCGCCGCCGGCCAGCGCCGCGGCCAGGGTGAGCGACAGGCCGAGCGATGCCGCCGTCGCGGCGATCCGTGCGGTGGACTTGCGCTTCACTCGAACACTCCTCGATGCGGCTCCCTGTTCGCCAGCAACGTACCAGGTGGGCCGGGTTCGCACCGGGCCGCTTCCGGGCCGCAATCGGCGATATCGCCCGCACCTCGTGTGATCCAATCGACTCGGTGTATTACCGGGGGGTAGGGTTCGAGTCGGATGAAACGAGACACAACGGGAGCCTTGTATGAAAATATCCCTGTCCTCCGATGAGGTTGCCTTCCGCGACGAACTGCGCGCGTTCTACCGGACGCAGATCCCCGAGGAGATCCGCGAGCGGGTCAAGTACGGCCGGGAGGTCTCCCGCGAGGACGTCGTGACCACGCACAAGCTGCTGAACGACAACGGCCTCGCGGTGCCGAACTGGCCCGTCGAGTGGGGTGGCAAGGACTGGACCCCGATGCAGCGGCACATCTGGCAGGACGAGATGCAGCTGGCCTCGGTCCCCGAGCCGCTCACCTTCAACGCGCAGATGGTCGGCCCGGTGATCGCGCAGTTCGGCTCGCAGGAGATCAAGGAGCGCTTCCTGCCGCCGACCGCCGCGCTCGACATCTGGTGGTGCCAGGGCTTCTCCGAGCCGGACGCCGGCTCCGACCTCGCCTCGCTGCGCACCACCGCGGTGCGCGACGGCGACTCCTACATCGTCAACGGCCAGAAGATCTGGACCACCCTGGCCCAGCACGCCGACTGGATCTTCTGCCTCGTCCGCACCGACCCCGGCGCGCCGAAGAAGCAGGCGGGCATCTCGTTCCTGCTCTTCGACGTCAAGAGCCCCGGCGTCACCATCCGCCCGATCAAGCTGATCGACGGCGGCCACGAGGTGAACGAGGTGTTCTTCGAGAACGTCCGGGTCCCCGCCGACCAGCTGGTCGGCGCGGAGAACCAGGGCTGGACCTACGCCAAGTTCCTGCTCGGCAACGAGCGCACCGGCATCACCGGCGTCGGCCGCAGCAAGGTCAAGCTCGCGGTGGCCAAGGAGTACGCGTCCAAGACCAGGTCGGGCTCGGGCACGCTGCTCACCGACCCGGTCTTCGCCGCGCGGATCGCCGAGCTGGAGAACGAGCTGCTCGCGCTGGAGCTGACCCAGCTGCGCGTGGTCTCGCAGACCGAGGAGGGCAAGCCGAACCCGGCCTCCTCGGTGCTCAAGTTGCGCGGCTCGGAGCTGCAGCAGGAGGTCACCGAGCTGCTGCTCGACGTCGCCGGCCCGGACGGGCTGCCGGTCGGCGCCACCGATATCGCCTCGCCCGAGTGGGCGCAGCGCAGCGGCCCCGCCTACCTGAACTACCGCAAGACCACCATCTACGGAGGCTCCAGCGAGGTGCAGCGCACCATCATCGCCTCCACGATCCTCGGACTGTGAGGGGCGAGCCATGGATTTCGAACTCACCGAAGAGCAGGCGCTGCTCCGCGACACCGTGCGCGATCTGCTCGCCAAGAACTACACCGCGGAGTCCCGGCTGAAGGTCGTGGAGACCGAGCTCGGCTGGAGCCGCGACGTCTGGAGCAGGCTGGCCGAGCTCGGCGTGCTCGGGCTGACCTTCACCGAGGAGGACGGCGGCGTCGAGGCCGGGCCGGTCGAGGCCATGCTGGTGCTCGAGGAGGTGGGCCGCAGGCTCGCCCCCGAGCCGCTGCTGGACGCGGTGATCGTGCCCGGCGCGCTGATCACCCTGGCCGGCACCGCCGAGCAGCGGCAGGCGATCCTGCCCGAGGTGGCGGCGGGCAGCCTGCTGCTCGCCTTCGCGCACGGCGAGCCCGGCTCGCGCTGGCCGGACACCGAGATCGGCACCGCGGCCACCGCGGACGGCGACGGCTACCGCCTCTCCGGCACCAAGAACCCGGTGCCGCACGGCGATATCGCGGACCGGGTCGTGGTCAGCGCGGCGCTGCCGGCGGGCGGTATCGGGCTGTTCCTGGTCGACCCGGCGGGCGAGGGCGTGACCCGCACCCCGTACCGCACCGTCGACGAGCGCCGCGGCGCCCAGCTGGTGCTCGACAATGCCCCGGCCGAGCTGCTCGGCACCGCGACCGACGCGAGCGCGGCCATCGCGGCCGCCGAGCTGCGGGCGCACGCCGCGCTGAGCGCCGAGGCCATCGGCGCGATGGAGGAGGCGCTGCGGCTGACGAGCGAGTACCTGCGGACCAGGAAGCAGTTCGGGGTCACGCTGTCGAAGTTCCAGACGCTGACCCAGCGCGCCGCGAACATGTACGTCTCGCTGGAGCTGGCCCGCAGCATGAGCCTGTACCTGACCGCCGCGCTGGCCGACGGCGCGGAGGACGCGGTGATCGCGTCGCGGGCGCGGCTGCGGATCGCCCGCTCGGCCCGGCACATCGGGCAGGAGGCGGTGCAGATGCACGGCGGCATCGGCGTCACCACCGAGTACCCGGTGAGCCACTACGTCGCGCGGCTCACCGCCATCGAGCGGACGCTCGGCGGCGCGCTGGAGCACCTGCGGGTGCTCGGCGACCGGGTGGGCGAGTACACGCTGGTCGAGCTCTAGAGCGTCGTCCCTGCGCGGGCGGCGGGCCACCCGGCCCGCCGCCCGTTGGCGTCACGTGGCGTTGATCACTCCGCGTCCTCGGTGCCGTATTGCTCGTTCTCGACCAGCTCCGAGGACGGCTGCTCCTCGGCGGCCGTGCTGCTCGGCTCCAGGGTGAGCGTGCGGGTGCGGGTGGTGGTCGTCGGCTCCGCCTCGCGGGAGCGGGTGGTCGGCGTCCTGGTCGCGGACTCGGTGGCCGACGGGTCGCCGGACGGGTCGGCGGAGGGGTCGACGACGAGCGTGTACCCGAACGGGCGGCGCGGCGGCCCGGCGGGGGCGATCTGCCAGCTGGGCGAGGGCGGGATGGTGATCCGCGGGACGCTGCTCCCGGACTCGCCGTCGTCGTCGCGCACCGGTGCGCCCGCGTACGGATCCGACTTCAGCGGCGGCGGAGCGACGTAGGTGTCCTCGCGATCGATGCCGAACATGCCGATCAGCACCAGCCCCACCGAGACCGCGCCGGCGGCCACGGCGGGACCGGCGATCCGGGCTCTGCTGCTCTCCATCGGTGACGCTCCTGTGGGGGAATCGGGTGGCCTCACCTTAAACGAGCCCGGTGGGCGGAGCCAGGTGAGCAACAGCACCCCTGGTGAGGACACACAAAAGTAAAAGCTAGCATTTCAGATATCGAAATGGTATCGGCGGCGTGTCGAAGGCACGTGTCGTAGTAGAACAGCCGAGTGTGGTCGTAGCGTGATCGAAGTTACGCGTGAGACGCCTGTAACCACATGAGAGACGTGAACGGTCGTCGCGCACAGCGACTTCCGGCGTCGGATTGTTCTCTGATCGGCGTCAACGAGGAGTAGATGATGGGAGCTTACTCGGCCATTCCGCTGGATGCCTCGTCCAACGGCGCCGAATCGGTCACCGCGATATCCGCGGTACCGGACTCCGCCGCAGGCGAATCCACATCCATCGCGACCGAATCGGCAGCCGCCGATCCGGACGGCACGGCGGGCACCGGGGAATCGGTGCCGCCCTCCGCGACGGCCACCCGCGAACGCACCCTCGCCACCACGCTCGCGCGTGGATTCGGCTGGCTGTTCTTCGTCGGCGGCCTCGTCGGCGCGGTACTCGGCATCGCTGGACTGCATGTCGAGATCACCGTCGCCGGCCTCATCCTGGCCTGCACGGCCGGGCTGATCCTGCTCAAGCTGCGCTCGGACAGCGCCGTCCGGGAAGCGGAAGCCTGAACGATCACCGCAATGGCGCGGTGGTCCACCAGTCCATGAATTCCGCACGCGTGGCGATGAACCCGATGCTGTGCATCAGGAACCGGGACCGCTTCGGGTCGCCGGAGAACTCCGTCACCATGCGCGGCCGCAGCGACGAGAAGTCGTCGAGCACGATATTGCTGTAGGGCTGCCCGCCATTGGTGTCGCTCTGCTTCGAGCCCGGCGGCAGCGCCGCGACGGCCGCGGCGGCCTCCGCCGGGTTCGCGTAGGCGTAGAACTCGTAGTTGGCCTTGTTCTGGCCGCCGAAGCAGTACCAGACGGCGGTCCAGGCACCGAATTCCGGCCCGGTCGCGTCCAGCCCCGAGCCGCCGGCGCGGTCCTTGCCGAAGCAGGTCGCGCCGTTCCAGCCCGGGTCGGAGAAGACGATGTCGTCCTCGTCGGCATCGGGGACCATGCGCGGAAAGCTGTCGTGCAGTGCGGCAAGGCCCTCGATCATGGCTGGTTCGTCGCTCTCCGCGGTGGTGGTGGTCGTGAGGCGGCGGGTGGTGGTCTCGTCCGTGATGTCCTGTGGCTGTTCGCCGGTGGGGGCCGGCTGGGTGGTTCGGGTCGCGGCGGCGGCCGGGGTGTCCGAGCCGCGGTCGGCGCCGAAGAAGGCGATGCCCGCGACCAGGGCGGCGGCCAGCAGGGCGCCGACGCCCGCGCCCGCGAGCCCGCGGTAGCGGCCGGGGGGCTTGCTGCCCGTGGTGCCGTGGAAGGGGCCGCCGTGTCCGGCGTAGCCGGGGGTGTGCTGGATCGGGTGGCCGGGAGCGGAATACGGTCCCGCGTGCATCCGGTGGGCAGGGGTGGACGGGCCGCCGGGCGTCCCGTGACCACCGCCGTCGGGCGCGCGGTACTCGCCGCTGCCCGCGACTCCGTACCCGCCCGCAGGCGTGCCGTATTGGCTGCCCGCGCTGCCGTAGCCACCCGCCGGCGTGCCGTATTGACTGTCCGCGACGCCATATCCGCCCGCAGGCATGCCGTGTGGACCGCCCGCGCTGCCGTACCCGCTCGCCGGTGTCCCGTAACCGGAACCGCCGGGCATCCCGTACCCGGCTCCGGGCGGACCGCCCGGGAATCCTGATGCCATGGGCGGCACGTTGCCGGTTCCCGGCGCGGGGACGGCGTGCGGCCCGCTCGCGACTCCGGCGAGCGCGTCCCGCGCGGCGCCCGCGAACTCGGCGCAGTTCGCGAAGCGATCACCGGGGTGCTTCGCCAGGGCCCGCAGCAGCACCGCGTCGAGCGCGGCGGGCAGCCCGGGGCGCAACCTGCTGACCGGCGGCGGCGGGTCGTTGAGGTGCCCGTGGATCACCGCGACCGGATTGCTCGCCTCGAACGGCACCGTGCCGGTGAGCAGCCGGAAGAGCGTCACCGCCAACGAGTACTGATCGGAGCGGTGGTCCAGCGCGGCACCGGAGAGCTGCTCCGGCGAGGCGTAGGCGAGCGTGGCGGTGAAGGTGCCGGTCCTGGTCAGGTGCCCGGTGTCGTCGCGCAGCCGGGCGATCCCGAAGTCGGTGAGGAAGACGCGCTCCTCGGCGCCGTCGCTCACCCGCTCGATCATGATGTTCGCCGGTTTGACGTCCCGGTGCAGCACACCCCGGCCGTGCGCGTAGTCCAGCGCCGCCGCCGTCTCGGCGACGATCCGCACCGCGCGGGCCGGCGACAGCGAGCCGGGCTCCAGCGACGACGCGTCCACCCCGTCGACGTAGCGCATGGAGATCCAGAGCTGCTCGTCCTCGACCCCGCGGTCGTACACCGGCACGATCCCGGAATGGTCGAGCCGGGCCACCAGATCGGCTTCGCGCTCGAAGCGGGCCCTGATCTCCGCGTCCGCGAAGAGCTCCCGGTTCAACAGCTTCATCGCGGTCAGCCGGGGCAGCCTCGGGTGCCTGGCCAGGTACACCGAACCCATTCCGCCCCGGCCGAGCAGACGTTCGATGGTGTACCCGGCGAATACCTCACCGGTTCTCAGCATGGCATCAGTTCAGCGGCGCCGAACGCCACCAGCTGAGCACCTCCTCCGGCGTGCCGTAGCCATCGGTGAACATGAGGAACTGGCTCCGGTCGGGATCGCCGCTGAACACCGTGATGATCTTGTTCCCATTGTCGCTGTACTTGTAGTTCGTGTACTGCTTGCCGCCGTTGGTATCGGTCGACTTGGTGTTCGTCGGCAGGTTCGACACCACCGACTGCACATCGGCGGCCGAGTTGTAGGCGTAGATCCGGTAGAAGGGATCGTCGCTGTCGCCGCCGCCGTAGCAGCGCCACTGCCAGGCCCAGGAGCCGAAATCCGGGTCGCCGTCGTTCGGGCTCGGGGTGTAGCTGGTGTCGGTCTCCCAGCAGGTGGCGTTGTTGTAGCCGGTCTCCTCGTCGCTGGTGGCGGGCACCATGCGCGGGAACTCCTTGGAGATCGCGTCCGCGGACGGCGTGATCTTCGGCCCGGCGGCGGCGCTGGTCGTGCTGCTGCCGCCATTGTCCGACGAGCTCTGGCTGGCGACGACGCCGATGCCGATCACCGCCGCGAGCAGCACCACGACGCCGACGATGATGCCGACGATGAGCGTGCTGTTGTTCTTCCGCGGCGGTTGCTGCTGCGCCGCGCCGTACTGCCCGAAGGTGTTCGGCGGCGGTGGCGGCGGGGTCGGGACGTAGCCGGTCGGCTGCTGGTGCACGTAGGGGTTGCTCTGCTGCGGGTTCTGCGCGGTGAGCGGCGGCGCCATGGTGGGGCCCGCGGTGAGCGGGGCGGCGCCGCTGGAGTACGGGTTGTGCTGCGTCGGGTACGGCGCGCCGGTCATCGGGGTGCCGGTGTACTGGTTCCCGGTGAGCGGGCGCGGCCCGGTGCTCGACGGGTTCGGGATCGGCCCACCGGCCAGCGGCAGCGACGGCGAGCTCGGGTTGCTCAGCGCGTGCTGCGCGGCGGCGGCGAAGGCGGAGCAGGATTCGAAGCGGTCGTCGGGCCGCTTGGCCATGGCCCTGGCCAGCACGGCGTCCAGGCCGTAGGGGAGCCCGGGGCGGGCACTGCTCAGCGCGGGCGGGGCGGACTGCAGGTGGCCCTGGATCACCTGCGCCGGGTTGGTCGCCGCGAACGGCCCGCTCCCGGTGAAGAGCCAGAACAGCGTGCAGGCCAGCGAGTACTGGTCGGAGCGGTGGTCGAGGGTGGCGCCGGTGAGCTGCTCCGGCGAGGCGTAGGCCAGGGTGGCGGTGAAGGTGCCGGTCTGGGTGAGGTGGCCGGTGTCGTCGCGGAGCCGGGCGATGCCGAAGTCGGTCAGGTACACCCGCTCGCCGCGGCCCGCGCCGGAGCGGGCCAGCAGGATATTGGCCGGCTTCACGTCGCGGTGCAGCACGCCCATGCCGTGCGCGTAGTCCAGCGCGTCGGCGGTCTCCTTGATGATCTGCACCGCGCGCTCAGGGGGCAGCGTCTGCGGGTCCACCGAGGCGGCATCGATGCCGTCGATGTACTGCATGGAGATCCAGAGCTGCTCTTCCTCGATGCCGCGGTCGTACACCGTGACGATGTTGGGGTGGTCCAGCCGGGCGACCAGATCCGCCTCCCGCTCGAACCGCGCCCGCACCTCCTTGTCGAAGAACATCTCGCGGTTCAGCAACTTCAGCGCGGTCATCCGCGGCAGCCGCGGATGCTTCGCCAGGTAGACCGACCCCATGCCACCGCGGCCGAGCTGCCGTTCGATGACGTAGCCGGCGAACACCTCACCGTTGGCCAGCATTGTCTGCTCCATCTCCCGCCGCGGACCGGGACCCACCGGCGCACAGGCGTACAGCACGAGAACGCGCGATCGGGCTCGGCCCGCGCGCGGAAACATCGAAACCATAGCAGTAGTCGCGCGGCCGCCCGGCCTTCGGCGAACCGCGCCGGGTGCGGGATCCGGGGTGCATCTCAGCCCGCTCCCGCGGGGGTTTCGCCCGCCGGTCCGGCGCCGCCGGGACGCACCCGGCCGCCGGGCGGATCGATCGCCGCCGGGCGCCCGCGCCGCGGCGGCGCCGGGCCGGCGGGCGGGGGTGGTGCCGGGATGACGGTGGGGTCCTCCGGGCGCACCGGCTCGTGCTCGCCCGGGTTCGGCGTACGGCCCGCAACCGGGTGCGCGCCGGAGCGCTGGCCGGGGTTGCCCGAGTTCGGGCTGGGGGACCCGCCCGGCGCCGGGGTGCCTGGCGCACCCGGACGGGCATGGGTGCCGGATGGCGGCTGGGCGCCGAGCGCACCGGGACGAGCGTGTGCGCCGGACGGTGGCTGGACGCCCGGCGGCCCGGAGTTGTTGGTCGGCGGGGTGCCCGGGTTGATACCCCGTGGCGCCCCAGAACCCCCGCCGGGGGCGGGAGGGCGTGCGTGCGTGCCGGAGCCGGGGCTCCCGCCCGGGGGCCCGGGGCGCGCGGGGGCACCGGGGTAGCCCGTGGGCCCGAAGGGGCCGGGGTGGGCGTGGGCGCCGGAGGGCGGCTGGGGGCTGTAGTTCGGCCCCGGCCCCGGCCCCTGGTTCGGGCCGGACGCCGGGCGGGGCTGCCCCCAGGACGGCCCGGGGTACGGCCCCTGCTGGGGCCGGTTGCCGGGCCGGGGCGGCCCCGGATACGGCCGCTGCGGATTGGGCTGCGGCGCCGGCTGCTGCGGATAGGGCGGCCGCTGCTGCGCGCCCGGATACGGCCACTGCGGGTTCGGCCGCGGCTGCGAGGTGGGGTACCCGGGCCGCGCGGTGGGGTACGGCTGCCCGGTCGGGTAGGGCGGCGCCCCCGGGTAGCCGGTCGGCGGCCCGCCCTGCGGCTGTATCGACCGGTGCGGCCCGCTGCGCGGCCCGTCCAGCGCGGCCTTGGCCGCCGCCGCGAACGCCGCGCAGCTGTCGAACCGCTCGCCCGGCTCCTTGGCCAGCGCCCGCATGATCACCGCGTCGAAGGCGGGGGAGAGATCCGGCCGCGCGGTGCGCGCCGACGGCACCGGCAGGTTCAGGTGCCCGTTGATCACCGCGGCCGGGTTCGCCCCCGGATAGGGCGCGGAGCCGGTCAGCATCCAGAACAGCGTGCAGGCCAGCGAGTACTGATCTCCCCGGTGGTCGAGCGAGTCCCCGGCCAGGTGCTCCGGCGCGGCGTAGGCGAGGGTCGCGGTGATCGACCCGGCGGAGCCGAGCGTGGTGTCGGCGTCGCGCACGCTGGCGATGCCGAAGTCGGTGAGCAGCACCCGCTCCGGCTGCCCGATCGGCGCCTTGGCGAGCAGGATGTTCGCCGGCTTCACATCCCGGTGCAGCACCCCGTTGACGTGCGCGAAGTCCAGCGCGGCCGCGGTGTCGGCGATGATCCGCACGGCCCGCGCGGGCGGCAGCACGCCGACGTCGACGCAGGAGGCGTCGGCGCCGGCGACGAACTGCATGGAGATCCAGAGCTGATCGTCCTCGGCGCCGCGGTCGTAGACGGTGACGATATTGGGATGGTCCAGCTGGGCCACCAGATCCGCCTCGCGCTCGAAGCGCTTGCGGATCTCGGTGTCCGAGTAGAGGTCGCGGCCGAGCAGCTTGAGCGCGGTGAGCCGGGGCAGCCGCGGGTGCCTGGCCAGGTAGACCGTGCCCATCCCGCCGAACCCGAGCACCCGCCGCACGGTGTAGCCGGCGAAGGTGTCGCCCTTCTGCAGCACTTCCGTCACTCCACCCCCCTCTCCGGGTCGCGCGCCTGGTCCTACCGATCTATCTCCCCGGCACCTCGGCGCGCAACATCGCTTTCGGCGGCCCCGCGTGTCGGTGCCGGTCGTTAGGGTGAGTCCTATGCGCATTGGAGCACACGTTCGCCTGGACAGCGATCCGATCGGCTTCGGTGAGAAACTCGGCGCCGAGGTGATTCAGCTTTTCGTCATCGATCCGCAGAGCTGGGACAAACCGGAGCCGCACCCGCGCGCCGAGGAGATCAGGGCCAGCCCGATCGACGTGGTGGTGCACTCGTCGTACCAGATCAACGTCGCCAGCCTGAACAACCGGCTGCGCATGCCCTCGCGCAACGCGGTGGCGCAGCAGGCGAAGGCCGCCGCCGAGCTGGGCGCCTTCGGGCTGGTGGTGCACGGCGGGCATGTGCGCTCGGACGCCGAGATCGAGGCCGGTATCACCAATTGGCGCAAGCTCTTCGAGCGGCAGCAGGAGAAGGGCGGCTTCGCGGTGCCGATCCTGATCGAGAACACCGCGGGCGGCAACCACGCCATGGCCAGGCACTTCGACTCCATCGCCCGGCTCTGGGACGCGGTCGGCGAGTTCGGCGCGGGCTTCTGCCTCGACACCTGCCACGCCTGGGCCGGCGGTGAGGAGCTGGTCGGCGTCGTCGACCGGATCAAGGCCATCACCGGCCGGATCGACCTGGTGCACCTGAACTCCTCCCGCGACGAGTTCGACTCCGGCGCCGACCGGCACGCGAATTTCGCCGACGGCACCATCGACCCGGAGCTGCTGGCCGAGGTGTGCCGCACCGCGGGCGCCCCGGTGGTGCTGGAGACCCCCGGCGACGGCCTCGCCGAGGACCTGGCCTACCTGCGCGAGCACGTGGGATGACCATCCGGCCGCTCGACGGGGTGCGCGTCCTGGAACTCGGCAACTACATCGCGGCGCCGACGGCGGGCCGGATCCTCGGCGACTTCGGCGCCGAGGTGATCAAGGTCGAGCGCCCGGGCGCCGGGGACGAGCTGCGCAACTGGCGGCTCTACGGCGGCGATACCTCGATGCTCTACCGCACGGTGAACCGGAACAAGAAGTCGATCACCCTCGACCTGCGCACCGAGGCGGGCAGGCGCACCGTGCTCGCCCTGGTCCGGGAGTGCGACGTGCTGCTGGAGAACTTCCGCCCCGGCATGCTGGAGAAGTGGGGGCTCGGGCCGGAGATCCTGAACGAGGCCAATCCGGAGCTGGTGCTCACCCGCATCTCCGCCTACGGGCAGACCGGGCCGCTCGCCGCGCGCCCCGGCTTCGCCGCGGTGGCGGAGGCGGTGGGCGGGCTGCGCGAGCTGGTCGGGGATCCGGATCGGCCGCCGGTGCGGGTCGGGGTGTCGATCGGCGATTCGATCGCCGGGATCTACGCCGCCTTCGGCACCGTCATGGCGCTCTTCCAGCGGGAGCGCACCGGCGGTGCGGTCCCGCTCGAGCAGCGGATCATCGATGTCGCGCTGAACGAGGCGATTCTCTCGGTGATGGAGTCGCTGGTGCCGGACTACCTCGCCTACGGCATCAACCGGCAGCGGGTGGGCGGGCGCATGGAGGGCATCGCGCCGAGCAATGCCTACCCGTGCGCCGACGGCACCAGCGTGATCATCGGCGGCAACGGCGACGCCATCTTCCAGCGCTACATGACGGTCATCGACCGGCTCGACCTCGCCGCCGACCCGGAGCTCCAGGACAACGCGGGCCGCTGGCGGCACCGCGAGCGGCTGGACGCCGCCATCGGTGAATGGACCATCCAGCGCTCCCGGCCGGAAGCGCTCGCCGTCCTGGAGGCGGCGGGGATTCCCTGCGGCCCCATCTACACCGCCGCCGATATCGTCACCGACGAGCAGTACCTGGCCCGCGACATGATCCAGCACTTCCCGGTCGACGTCGGCGAAGCCGAGCCGAGGCAGGTCGGTTTCCCCGGGATCGTCCCGGTGATCGGCGGGAAATCGCTCCCCATCCGCAATGTCGGCCCCGACCTGGGCGAACACACCCACGAGGTGCTCACCGCGCTCGGCCTCACCCCCGCCGAGATCGCCGAAGCGGCGGGTTCGGCGGGATGACCGACATCGTTCTCCGGGACGTCACGCTGCGGGACGGCCTCCAGCTCACCGGGAAACTCCTCCCGGTGGAGCGGAAACTGGAGATCGCCAGGAGCCTCCTCGCCCTCGGCGTCCCCGCCCTGGAGATCGGCTCCCTCGCCAGGGGCGACCTGGTCCCGCCCATGGCCAATACCCTGGAGCTCGTCGCCGAGCTCACCCCCGAGGAGCGCGCCCGCTGCTGGGTCTGGGTGGCCACCCCCCGCCACGTGGAGAAGGCAGCCGAGGCGGGCATCACGCACTTCCAGTACTGCTTCTCCGTCACCGACGAGCACAACCGCGCGAATATCGGCCGCGACACCGAGGCCAGCATCGCCGCCATGCCGGACGCCGTCCGCCTCGCCGAGCAAGCGGGCGGCGACATTCAGCTCACCCTGGCCACCAGCTTCACCTGCCCGTTCACCGGCCCGGTCGCGCCGGAGCGGGTGCTCGCCATCGCCGCCGACCCGCGCACCGACGGCGCCGCCGACATCGTCCTCGCCGACACCCTCGGCCAGGCGGGCCCGATGGAGGTCGCGGCCCTGGTCGGCGCGGTCCGCGGCACCACGCCGCACCGCCGCATCGTCTTCCACGGCCACGACACCTGGGGCATGGGCGTCGCGAACACCCTGGCCGCGATCCGAGCCGGCGCCACCGTGGTGGACGGGTCGCTCGGCGGCCTCGGCGGCTGTCCCTTCGCCCCCGGCGCGGGCGGCAATACCGCCAGCGAGGACATCCTCTTCGCCACCCGCCCGTCCTGGTTCACCCGGGCCACCCTCGCCGGGCTGGCCGAGCTCACCGACGCCCTGCTCACCGAACTCGGCGAACCGAACCGCTCCCGCACCGTCCAGGGCGCCCGCTCGACCACCACCGCCTTCCCCTGGGCGGCGCCGGGCTGACTTCCCGCCCGGGCCGCGTGGCCGCGGGCGGCGGTGCGCCGGCAGGGTAATGAGCGGCAGCCCGGACGGTGTGGGCAGCGGGCTGACCGCTACCCTTCCGCGCGGAGCAGCATCACCGCGCCCGTTCCGCGCTCCGCGGCGCCGGCGAAGAACCGGGTCAGCGCGGCGACGCACGCCGCGAGTGCCGAGGGGTCGGCGGGATCGATCCCCTCCTCCGCCATGCGCACCGGATCGTAGTGCCGGGCAACCAGTTCCGGGGCCACCCCGGACAGCGCGGCGGCGGCCTCGGCGACCAGCTCCGGGTACCAGGCGGCGAGCGTCTGCCCGGTGTCCAGCGGGTCGCCGTCCACCCTGAGGTCCACCGGGACCCCGGCCGCGTCCAGCAGGAACTGCACCGCTTCCCAGCGACTTCCGAGGTCGCAGCCGACGCGCACCGAACCGCGCAGCCACTCGGGATCGGCCACCCCGTGGTCCAGCTCCATGCTCGTCGCCGCGGCGAACGCCATCCTCGTACCCATCCCGGCGGACGATACCGCTGCCCGGCATACACCCGGAGGTGGTCCCTCCGCTCCGGGAAACCCCCGATGGCGTGCGCGCGCGAACGCGGGAACACTGGTTGCCATGACATCGCACGCCGTGAGCGCCGAACCGACCGAGCCGGGCACCGCGACCTCCGTCGCGGCCCGCGCCGTTGACCTGAGCAAGGTCTACGGCGCCGGAGACACCAGGGTCACCGCGCTCGACGGGGTGTCCGCGGATTTCGCCAGGGGCGAGTTCACCGCCATCATGGGGCCATCCGGGTCCGGCAAGTCCACGCTCATGCACTGCCTCGCCGGGCTGGATTCCGCCAGCTCCGGCACGGTCCGGATCGGTGACACCGACCTGACCGACCTCTCCGACGCGGAGATGACCAAGCTGCGCAGGGACCGCATCGGCTTCGTCTTCCAGGCCTTCAACCTGGTGCCGACGCTGACGGCGCTGGAGAACATCACGCTGCCGCTGGACATCGCGGGCCGCGAGGTGGACCGCGGCTGGCTGGACACCGTGCTCGGCAGGCTCGGCCTCGCGGACCGGCTGGAGCACCGCCCCAGCGAACTCTCCGGCGGCCAGCAGCAGCGCGTGGCCTGCGCCAGGGCGCTGGCCGGCAAACCGGACATCATCTTCGGCGACGAGCCCACCGGCAACCTGGACTCCCGCTCCTCCGGCGAGGTGCTGTCCATCCTGCGGGCCGCCGTCGACGAGTTCGGCCAGACCGTCGTGATCGTCACGCACGACCCGCGTGCCGCCTCCTACGCCGACCGGGTGGTCTTCCTCGCCGACGGCCGGATCGTGGACGAGCTCCGCGATCCGACCGCCGACTCGGTGCTGGACCGGATGAAGGCGCTGGAGAACTGATGTCGGGCAACCCCATGCGCAAGGTCGCCTTGCGCAATCTCGCCGCGCACAAGGTGCGGCTCGCGCTCACGCTGCTCTCGGTGGTGCTCGGCACGGCGTTCATCGCCGGGTCGTTCGTCTTCACCGACACGCTGCAGCGCACCTTCGACGGCATCTTCGCCGGCCAGGCCAAGGGCGTCGACGTGCGGGTGAGCCCGAAGAACCAGCAGTCCGTCGGGCTGCCGCAGAGCGTGGTCGACCGGATCGCCGCCCGCCCCGACGTGCGCGCGGTCGCGCCCGGCGTGAACGGCCCGGTGGTGCTGCTCGACCCGACCGGCAAGACCGCCGTGCAGACCGGCGGCGCCCCCAGCTTCGGCGAGTCCTCCCTGCCCGCCGACCGCGCGGTGGCCGAGCCGCTGGCCTTCACCCAGGGCGGGCCACCCACCCGGCCCGGCGAGTTCGCGATCAACACCGGCGGCGCCGAGCGCGCCGGGATCCAGGTCGGCGACCGCACCAAGGTGCTGATCCCGTCCCGCGGCGAGCCGATCGACGTCACCCTGAGCGGCGTCTACGAGCTGCCCGGCGGCACCGGCGGGCTGATCGCGCTGCAGTTCCCCGAGGACCAGGCCAGGCAGCTGTTCACCGACGGCACGCACGTCGCCTACGCCGATATCGCCGCGGCCGGGGTGCCCGCGGACGAGCTGCGCGACCGGCTCGCGCTGGAATTCGGCGGCGAGTACAAGGTGCAGAACGGCGACCAGGTGCGCGAGGACATGAAGGCGCAGGTCTCCGAGGCGCTCAACTTCCTCAACTACTTCCTGCTCGCCTTCGGCGCGATCGCGCTGATCGTCGGCACCTTCATCATCTACAACACCTTCTCCATGATCGTGGCGCAGCGGCTGCGCGAGCTGGCGCTGCTGCGCGCGGTCGGCGCGAGCAGCGGGCAGGTCGGGCGCTCGGTGGTGGCCGAGGCGCTGGTCATCGGCGTACTCGGCAGCGTGCTGGGGCTGGCCGGCGGCGTAGGGCTGGCGTTCGGGCTCTCCGCGCTGCTGAACGCCTTCGACGTCGGGCTGCCCACCGGGTCGCTCACGTTGCGGCCGCGCACCGTGCTGATCGGGCTCGCGCTCGGGCTCGCGGTCACCGTGATCAGCGCCTACGCCCCCGCCCGGCGGGCGGCGAAGGTGCCGCCGGTGGAGGCCATGCGCGCCGAATTCGCCACCTCCGGCGACTCGCTGCGCAACCGGACCATCGCCGGCGCGCTGCTCGCCGTCGCCGGGGCTGCGCTGGTGGTGATCGGCGCGCAGTACACCGGCGGCACCGCGGCCTCGACGGTCGGGGCCGGCGCGCTCGCGCTCATCCTGGCGGTGCTGCTGGCCGCGCCCGCGCTCTCCCGGCCGGTGGTCGGGGCGCTCGGCGTGCTCATGCGGCCGTTCGGCGCGGTCGGCGCCATGGCGCGGAACAACGCGCGGCGCAATCCGCGCCGGACCGCGGCGACGGCCTTCGCGCTCACCCTCGGACTCATGCTGGTCACCGCGATCGGCATGCTCGGCGCCTCCGCCAAGGCCAGTATCGGCGGCCTGGTGGACAAGGACGTGACCGCCGACTTCGTGCTGGCCGGGCCGCAGCAGATCGGGGTGCCGCTCGGCGCCACCGCCGCGGTGCGCGACGGGGTGCCCGACGCCGAGCAGGTGGTCGGGTTCCGCGGCGCGGTGGTGAAGATCGACGGCGACCAGGTGCCCGGCTCCTCCCCGGAGGGGGCGTTCGACCGGGTCATGCGGGTGAACCTGCTGGCGGGCACGGACACGCTCGGCGAGCGCGACATCCTGGTCTCCGAGAAGGAGCGCGAGGAGCGCGGCTGGAACCCGGGCCAGCAGGTCACCATCAACGGGCTGGACGGGACCGCGCTGCCGGTCACGGTGCGGGGCGTCTACCGGAACAGCCCGCTGCTCGGCGAGGTCATCCTCTCCCCGCAGCTCTACGAGCGGACCACGCCGGTCGCCTTCCGGGCCAATGTGGTGCTGCTGGTGCAGGCGAAACCGGGCACCGACCCGGCCGTGCTGCGCGCCGAGCTGGAGCGCGCCACCGAGCAGTTCGTGGTGGTGCAGGTGATGGACCGCGAGGAGTTCAAGGGGGAGCAGGGGCGGCAGATCGACACCATGCTCGCCATCCTCTACGGGCTGCTCGCGCTGGCCGTGGTGATTGCGGTGCTCGGCATCGTGAACACGCTCGCGCTCTCGGTGGTGGAGCGGCGCAGGGAGATCGGGATGCTGCGCGCGGTCGGCATGCTGCGGCCGCAGGTGCGCCGCACCATCTACCTGGAGTCCATGCTGATCGCGGTCTTCGGCGCGGTGGTCGGGCTGCTGCTCGGGCTCGGGCTCGGGGTCGGGTTCCTGCGCACGCTCCGCGATTTCGGGCTCGATCAGATCGCCGTCCCGTGGGGGCAGCTGGTGCTGGTGCTGGTCGGCTCCGCCGTGGTCGGGGTGCTGGCCGCGCTCTGGCCCGCGGTGCGGGCGGCGCGCACGCCGCCGCTCGCGGCGATCGCCGACGTGTGACGTCGCCGTAGTCGCCGCTGGGCCGTTGCGGGTGGCGCGGGCTTCGGCCCGCGCTCGCCGCGGCGCGGCTCAGCGGGGGGTGCCCGCCCAGCGGCTCACGTCCTTGCGGTCGAGGGCGGCGGCGAGCAGGTCGGGGAAGTGGTCGGGGGTGCAGGCGAAGGCGGGGACGCCGAGCGCCGCGAGCGCGGCGGCATTGTCGTGGTCGTAGGAGGGCGCGCCCTCGTCGGAGAGCGCGAGCAGGACGAGCACCTGGACCCCGGCCTCGGTCATGGCGCGGACCCGGCGCAGCATCTCCTCCCGCACCCCGCCCTCGTACAGGTCGGAGATGAGCACGAAGAGCGTGTCCGTCGGCTTGGTGATCAGCGACTGGCTGTAGGCGATGGCCCGGTTGATATCGGTGCCCCCGCCGAGCTGGGTGCCGAAGAGCACGTCGACCGGGTCGTCCAGGTGCTCGGTCAGATCCACCACCTCGGTGTCGAAGACCACCAGTGAGGTGCGCAGCGAGCGCATGGAGGCGAGCACCGCGCCGAAGACCGAGGCGTACACCACGCTGGCCGCCATCGAACCGGATTGATCGATGGCGAGCACCACCTCCCGGTGCACCGCCTGGCTGCGCCTGCCGTAGCCGATGAGCCGCTGCGGCACCACCGTCCGGTGCTCGGGGAGGTAGTGCGCGAGGTTGGCCCGGATGGTGCGGTCCCAGTCGATGTCCCGGTGCCGGGGGCGGGCGATCCGGGCGGCCCGGTTCAGCGCGCCGGAGACGGCGGCGACCGTCTTCGCCGCGATCCGCTCCTCGATCTGCTTCACCACCGCGGCGACCACGGTGCGCGCGGTGGCGCGGGTGGTCTCCGGGATCACCCCGTTGAGGCTGAGCAGGGTGCCGACCAGGTGCACGTCCGGCTCCACCGCCTCCAGCAGCTCCGGCTCCAGCAGCAGCTGGGTGAGGTCGAGGCGCTCGACCGCGTCGCGCTGCATGATCTCGACCACGCTGGTCGGGAAGTAGGTGCGGATATCGCCGAGCCAGCGCGCGACCCGGGGCGCCGAGGCGCCGAGCCCGCCGGAGCGCGGGCCCGAGGTCGGGTCGCCCGAGTCGTAGAGCGCGGCGAGGGCGCGGTCCATCGCCTGGTCGGATTGCCCGCCCGGGGTGCCGAGCTCGGATTCGGCGGCGGCGCCGAGCATGAGCCGCCAGCGGCGGGCGTGCGCGTCGTCGTTCACGCGGACGCCCCCGTGCCGCGCGGGCTGTGCGCGCCGGGGTCGGCGTGCGTACCGCGGAGGCGCCGCGGCCCGGCGGGTGTCGTGCGGGCTGGGCGGGCGGCAGCGGGGCCGCGCACCTGGGGGATCGTGCTCATGCCGGTGCTCCTGCGGGTTGAGCGGGGCTCGGGGCCGTCGCGAGGATGGTCAGGGCGGCGGTCAGGGCGAGTTCGCCGCGCTCGAGATCGATGGCGGCGGTCGCGCTCTCGGCTCGGGCGCCGCCGCGCACGGCGCGGCCGATGGCCCGCCGCTCGGGCTGCTCGAAGGCGCCGAAGGTGCGCCGGAGCAGCGGGAGTACCTCGGTGAACTGCTCGTCGCCGAGGCCGCGCACCCACTCGTCGACCAGGCGCAGCAGCTCGCGGTCGTGCACGAGCAGCAGCCCGCGCCCACCGAGGAAGCCGTCGATCCAGGCCGCCTTGGCCTGCGCGGTGCGCCCGACCGAGAGCGCCGCGCCGAGCCGCAGCGCGGACTCGGTGTCGTCGATCTCGCCGACATCGGCGAGCAGCCGCACCGCCCGCCCGGCCAGCGCGCCGTGCACATCGTCGCGGTCGGCGACCACGCGCAGCGCGGCCTGCCACTGCTCGATGCCGTCGGCGCCGGTGCGCAGCGCGGCGTTCGCGGCGTCGATCTGGTCGCGCAGCTTCTCGGCGGCCTCGGTGTCCAGCCCGGTGACGGCGCCGGGCAGCCCGGCACAGATCCGGACCAGGAGGCCGTCGGCCACCCGGCCGAGCGCGCTGACATCGGTGCCGCGCACGTCGCCGTAGCGCAGCGTGCGCAGCAGCCCGGGCAGGACGCCGAGCAGGTGCGTGACGTCGTGGTCCAGCGCGGCGACCGCGCCGAGCCGGGCGATCAGCCCGTCGGTGGCGGCGCCGAGCTCGGCGAGCAGCGCGGTGTCGAGCGCGGTGGCCAGGTCGGCGAGGGTGATGTCGGGGTTCGCGACGTGATCCAGGATCCTGGCCTCGGCGGCGGTACGCAGGGTGGTGCCCCAGCGCGAGGCCTCGATCACCGCGAGCGCGTACTCCGGCTCCCAGCACAGGGTCCAGGTCTCCCGGAAGGTGCCGGTGCCGCGGACCTGGCTCTGCGCGGGCACGCCCCACTCGATGCCGAGGACGAGCAGCCGGTGCAGCAGGTGCGAGCGGCGCAGCTCGCGCTCCTTGCGCAGGTCCAGGTCGAGGGTGCGGACGGTGGGCTCCTGCTTGAGCCGGAGCGTGCGGGCGGTGGCGGTGAGGTCGGCGGCGAGCGGGACCGTCGGGGTGTTCTCCGGGACCGAACCGAGCGCCTCGCCGATCACCAGCTCCTCGGCGATCAGCCGGACCAGCGTCTCGTCGCCGCCGCACATGACCGCGCGGACCGCCTCGGTGACCTCGGAGAGCCCCGCCAGCGGGCGGGCGCGGAGCGCGGCCAGGGTCTCGGCGAGCCGGGCCGCCTCGATCACGTGTGCGCTGGAGACCGGGAGGTCGTGGGCGCGCAGGACATTCGCGACCCGGGTGAGCCAGCGCACCACCGGGTGCTCGGTCTCGGTGAAGAGGTGGTGGTACCAGCCCGGCGAGGTGATGCCCGCGCCGTAGCCGGAGGCGGTGGCGAGCCGGGAGTGGGTCCACGGGACCCAGGTGCTCGCGGTCTTGACCTTCGGCAGGCCGGTGAGCAGGCGGGAGTCGGGGGCGGCCGGGCCGAGGGGGCCGTCCAGGGCGGGGGCGTGCCAGGCGCCGCACACCACCGCCAGGCGTTCGGCGCCCTGGCGCAGGGCCTTGCGCATGGTCTGGCGCATGTACGCCTCGCGGCGCAGGGTGGTGGAGTCCACCGGGATCGCGGTGAGGACGCGGGGCTCCGCCCCGCCCCCCGGCGCCTGGGCGGCGTCCCCCGGCCCCGCGGCCTCGGCATCGACGGGCCCAGATGGATGCGCATCGGCCGCCGGAAGGCCGGCGGGTGCCGTCGCCCCGTCGCTGGGTGGCGGGGTGTCGGCAAGGGCTGCCGCGGGGGCGCTGTCGTCGGGGGCCGCGGTCGCGCTCTTCGATGCTGGGTCGCCGGGTGGGGCGGGCTCGCGGAGGGCGCGCATGGCCTCGGTGATGGCGTCGAAGGCGCCGGAGTCGGCGGCCGACTCGACGACCGCGTCCCACCAGCGCTCGGCATCGTCGTAGCCCGCGGCGGCGGCGAGCTCGGCGAGCGGATCGCGGTGCTCGGCGGGTTCGTGCTCGCGGGCGGCGAGCACGTGGGTGGAGGGCAGGTCGCAGAAGCGGACGGGGACGTCGTGCTCGGCGCCGTAGCGCAGCGCCTGCCACTCGGGGGAGAAGGCGGCGAAGGGCCAGAAGGCGGCGCGGGCGGGCTCGCCCGGCACGTAGGCGAGCAGCGCCACCGGCGGCGCCATGCCATCGGCGCCGACGTAGCCGACCAGCGGGTCCGCGTCGGCGGGCCCCTCGATCAGGATGACGTCCGGCCGGAACTCGGCCAGCGCCGCGCGCAGCGAGCGCGCCGACCCGGGCCCGTGGTGCCTGATGCCGAACACCCGGGTCACGGCGGTGGTCATCCGGAGACCTCGCGGCAGGCGCGGTAGAAGTCGGCCCACTCCGGCCGCTCCCGCACCACGGCCTCCAGGTACTCGGTCCACACCACCGCGTCCGCCACCGGATCCTTGATCACCGAGCCGAGCACCGCGCCGGCGATATCCGAGGCGCGCAGCACCCCGTCGCCGAAGTGCGCGGAGAGCGCGATGCCATTGGTGAGCACCGAGATGGCCTCGGCGGTGGAGAGCGTCCCGGAGGGCGACTTGAGCTTGGTCCGCCCGTCCGCGGTGACCCCGGCGCGCAGCTCCCGGAACACCCGCACCACCCGCCGGATCTCCTCGGCCGCCGTCGGCACCGGCGGCAGCTCCAGCGCCGCGCCGAGCTCGGCGACCCGCCTGGTCACGATGGCGACCTCCTCGTCCTCGCCCGCGGGCAGCGGCAGCACGACGGTGTTGAAGCGGCGGCGCAGCGCGGAGGAGAGGTCGTTGACGCCGCGGTCCCGGTCGTTGGCGGTGGCGATGACGGTGAAGCCCTTGGCCGCCTGTACCTCGCTGCCCAGCTCCGGCACCGGCAGCGTCTTCTCGGAGAGCACCGTGATCAGCGCGTCCTGCACGTCCGAGGGGATGCGGGTGAGCTCCTCGATCCGGGCGATCTTCCCGCTGCGCATGGCGGTCATCACCGGCGAGGGAACCAGCGCGGCCTCGCTCGGCCCCTCGGCGAGCAGCCTGGCGTAGTTCCAGCCGTACCGGATGGCCTCCTCGGCGGTGCCCGAGGTGCCCTGCACCAGCAGCGTGGAGTCGCCGGAGACGGCGGCGGCGAGGTGCTCGGAGACCCAGGTCTTGGCGGTGCCGGGCACGCCGAGCAGGAGCAGCGCGCGGTCGGTGGCGAGTGTCGAGACCGCGACCTCGAGCAGGCGGCGCGGGCCGATGTACTTGGGGCTGATCGCGGTGCCGTCCGGCAGCACGCCGCCGAGCAGGTAGGTGACCACGGCTGCGGGCGAGAGCTCCCAGGAGGGCGGGCGCGGCCGGTCGTCGGCGGCGGCCAGCGCGGCCAGCTCGGCGGCGTATGCCTGTTCGGCGTGCGGGCGGAGCAGCCCGGTGTCGGTGGTGGGTGCGGTCATTGCAGCTCCTCGAGCATGGTCGAGCGGATGGTCAGGTCGCGGGCGAGCCGCTGGAAGGCATCGCCCCACGCGGCGTCGTCGCAGCGGTGTGCGGTGGCGGCGACGACCGGGGCGGCGTCGGGGGGCAGGTGCGCGGCCGCGGCGGCGAGCAGTGAGCGGTGCGCGGTGGGCATGGCGCCGGAGGCGCCCGGTCTGCGGGCGGCGGTCCTGGCCCGCTCGTGCAGCAGTAGCAGGACGTGGTGCGCCACCTGCTCCGGCCACGGGTGCTCGACGGCCGGGAGCAGCGCCTCCAGCTCGGAGAGCCAGGCGCCGTCCAGCCGGAGCAGCCTGGTGCTCCGCTCCGCCGCGGGCAGCAGCGCGAAGAGCTCGCGCCTGCGCAGCAGCGCCTGGTCGGTCGGGACCCCGGCGTCGAAGAGCGCCGCGGCCCACGCCCCGTCGCCCGCGGCGAGCGCGGCGTCCATCCAGCCGTCGAAGAGCGGCCTGCGGAACCGGTCGTCGAGCACGGTGGCGACCGCCCGCACCGGGGAGCCGAAGGCCTGCTCCCAGTGCGCCAGCGGGGTGGCCGCCACCAGCCTGCGCAGCAGCGCGGCGGTGTCGTCGGGCCCGCCCGACCAGCGGTAGCCGAACTCGGCGCCGCTCTCGGCGAGGCCGTCCCGCGTGGCGTCGGGGGGCAGCTGCGCGGGCAGCGCTAGCTCCAGCCGGGTGCCGCCGCGGACCGGCAGCCACCGCGCGGCGCGCTCCCGCATGCGCTCGGTGAAGGTCGAGCCGGGCAGCCGGGCCAGCAGCGCGGCCGCGGTCCGCCGGACGTCGCCGCGGCGCCCGGCCAGCGCCGTCTCCAGCAGCTCCTCGTCGGCCGGGGCGAGCCCGACGCCGAGGACCGCGAGCAGCTCGGCGGCCTGCGCCCCCGACTCGGTGGCCCAGCTGCCCGCGAGCAGCTCACGGGCCCGCGCCGGGTCGTCCCGGCGCAGCTCGCGCAGCAGGTTCCGGCGCGCGGCCGGCTTCCCGTACGCCCAGACCTCGGCGACCTCGGCCGACGAGACCCGGAAGTCGTTCCAGGACGGGTGCGCCGCCGCCAGCCAGCGGCCACGCGGCCCGGCCAGTCGGAGCAGCGGGCCGCGGTACTCCGGCAGCGTGCGGGCGTACTCCAGCAGCCGGACGCCGAGCGCGTCGGGTGCGCGGAAATCGCGCGGGGCCGCCGCCGCGAACCACTCCGGCAGGAAGGGGGAGCGGCCGCCGAGCAGCTTCGACAGCCGTTCGGCGGCGGCGCGCGGCAGCAGCGGGCGCTCGTCGTCCGCGGCGGGCTCCGGCAGCGCGGTGCTGCCCGCCCTGACCCCGCCGCGGTCGAGCAGGTCCTGCAACGCGGCTGCCGCGAGCAGCGCGGCGGCCGGGTCGGCGATCCGCGCCACGGCCCCGGCCACCGGGGCGGGCAGCCGGGTGGGGTCGAGCCCGCGCTGGGCGGTGCCGAGCAGCGCCACCGAGACCAGGTCGGCGGTCTCCGGCCCCGGCTGCGGCGGCTCCGGCGCGGGCAGCGCGGGGCCGAGCGGCTCGTCCGCGGGGTGCAGCTCGCCCGCCGCGAAGACCGCGACCGGCACCAGCCCCTCCGCGGTCCAGTCGCCGATCACCGCGACCGGGTGCCCGCCGGAGAGGGCGAGCAGCCGCCACGGCTGCTCGCCGGGGGCGATCGGCAGCGCGGTGCCGTCCGGCTCGGCGACCCACCAGCCGTTCGCGCCGGCCACCGGGATCACCGCGTTGAGCAGCACCGGCTGCGCCCGCAGCCACGGGTCGTCGGCGAGCGCGGCGGCGTACCCGCGCAGCGCCGCGTCGATCCGCCCGGCGCCGTCGGGCAGCGGCAGCGAGGTGACCGGGGTGTCGGCGCCGTGCCTGGTGCCCCACTGCACCCGCGGGTTCGCGGCGCCGGGGTAGTAGTGCAGGCTCGCCTCGGCCATGAAGCCGAGCCGGGGCGCCGCGCTCGCCGTCACCTGGCTGCCGAAGTTGTGCTCGACCAGCATGGCCCAGCGCCCGGAGCGCCTGCCGCGCAGCCAGGTTCGCCGGGTGTGCAGCCGCTCCTCCACGGTCGCGCGGGTGCCGAGCACCATCCACTCGTCGCGCACCGCGGGGCCGGAGCGCACGACCTCGGCGGCCATCGGGTAGCCGAGGTGCGCCCTGACCCCCGCGGCCAGCGGCTCGGGCAGCTCCGCCAGCCCGCGGTGCGCGGTGGCGAGCAGTTGCAGCCGGGCGTACTCGCGCAGCACCAGCCGGGGCCAGTCGGAGCGGCCCGCGGCGACGGCGGGCAGCCTGCGCAGCGCGGACGCCACCGCGGGCGCCTGCGCGTCCACCATGCGGGCCGCGATGGCCTCGAACCCGCGCACCCGATCGGCCCTGGCCAGCCCGGTGCGCACCTGGTCGGCGAGCCAGACCTCCAGCTCGGCCAGCCCGGCCGCCACCCGGGCCCTGCGCTGCTCGGTGCCCTCCGGAGCGGCGGGGCGGGCGGGGGTCGCGGTGGCCCGCGCGGCGCGGGCGGCGAGCCACTCGGTGGCGAAGGGCGGCAGCTCTCCGCGCTCCGGCACCTCCCCGGCCGACCAGGCCAGCAGCAGCGCCAGCGCGTGCTTGCAGGGGAACTTGCGGCTGGGGCAGGAGCAGCGGTAGGCAGGCCCCGCGAGATCCACCACCACCCGGTACGGCGTGCGCCCGCTGCCCGCGCAGGTACCGGCCAGCGTGGTGCCGTGCGCGGCGGTATCGCCCAGCTTGCCGCCGAGCCTCCGCGCGGCGGCGAGCGAGCTCTGGTCCGGCGCCGCCGCGGCCACCTGCTCCTCGCTCCAGGGCGTCGTGCCCACGCGGCTGCCTCCCGTGATCGTGCTCATCGGTATCCCCCCGATCCGGCCGATCGGCGGGTGCCGATCGCGTCGTCGGAAGCAGTTCTATACCAGTGCACCGACAGGCGGCGGTGCCTAGTACGCGCGGCCGAATATCACCCGTTTGCCGTACGCCGACGGCGCCCCGCAGCGCACGCAGCCCCCGCTCGCGGGCTCGCCCTCGAGCGGCACGCAGCGCGGGGTGGCGGCGGTCCGCGCCTTGATCTCGTCCTCGCAGGCGGCCGCGCCGCAGTGCAGCGCGAGCGCCCAGCCGGTGCCGACGGCGGCGGCGAAATCGTCCCAGCCGTCGACCACGTGGGTGTGCTCGTCCCGGAAGGCGGTGGCCCTGGCCAGCAGGAAATCCTGGAACTCGGCGAGCACGCCGGGCAGCACCCCTGGCAGCGCGTCGATCGGCATCGCGCGCTTGCCCTTGCCGCCGAGCCGCTCGACCAGCACGGCGGTCCCCGACTCCAGATCGCGCGGGCCGAGCTCGAGCCGGAGCGGGACGCCGCGCAGCTCCCACTCGTTGTACTTGAAACCGGGGCTGAGCTGCGGCCTGGCATCCACGTGGGTGCGGATGCCCGCGGCCCGCAGCCGGGCGGCAAGCTCGTCGGCGGCCCGCTCGACCTCGGCATTGCCGCCGCGCGTGACCGGCACGACGACCACCTGGTACGGCGCCAGCCGGGGCGGCAGTACCAGCCCCCTGTCGTCGCCGTGGGTCATCACGATGCCGCCGATCATCCGGGTGCTCATGCCCCAGGAGGTGGTGTGGCACAGCTCTTCCCGGCCCGCGTCGCCGGTGTAGCGGATGCCGAAGGCGGCGGCGAAGTTGGTGCCCATGTAGTGCGAGGTGCCCGCCTGCAGTGCGCGGCCGTCGCGCATCATGCCCTCGATGGTGTAGGTGGCGACGGCGCCCGCGAAGCGCTCGCCCGGAGTCTTCTCGCCCGCGATCACCGGCATGGCGGCGAGATCGCGCGCCACCTCCCGGTACAGCCCGAAGGCGAGCAGCGTCTCGCGCCTGGCGTCGGCCTCGTCGACGTGCGCGGTGTGCCCCTCCTGCCACAGGAACTCGGTGGTGCGCAGGAACATCCGGGGCCGCAGCTCCCAGCGCACCACGTTCGACCACTGGTTCAGCAGCAGCGGCAGATCGCGGTGCGAGGTGATCCACTTGGCCATCATCTCGCCGACGATGGTCTCCGAGGTCGGCCGGACCACCAGCCGCTCCTCCAGCTCCTTGCCGCCCGCGTGCGTGACCACCGCCAGCTCCGGCGCGAAGCCGTCGACGTGCTCGGCCTCGCGGGCCAGGAAGCTCTCCGGGATGAACAGCGGGAAGTAGGCGTTCTCGTGGCCGGTGTCTTTGATCCGGCGGTCCAGCTCCTCCTGGAGCCGCTCCCAGAGGCGGTAGCCGTACGGTCGGATGACCATGGTGCCCCGCGCCGGGCCGCGGTCGACGAGCGCGGCCTTGAAGACCACCTCGTTGTACCAGGCCGCGAAGTCCGCACTCGGTGCGGTCACACCACGTTCATCCCGCGTCATGGACGCACAGACTAGCCCGCGGCGATGTGGCCGCCGCCCCGGCCACCGCGCGGCTATCGGAAAGGGCTGCGCGCGAGCAGGTTTCGCACGGCTCCGCTGATCTTGCGTCCGGGCGGCCACTCTGGCATTCTGACCTGTTCGGCTGTGCCGGACCACCCGGTATTTCTCGGCCCGGGTGCGGACACATCGAGCTGCCCGCCGGGGCTGGCGAGGGGTGGACATCGAGCGCGGTCGCGTCGTTCGATGGCCAATTCCATCTCCGCGCGGGCAGGTTCGTCCCCGCGCAGCGCCGCTCCCGCCATCGGGTAGCGTTCGGCACGATTCCGGTCGTGCGGGAGGGGGCGGGATGCGAACCGAGACGGACGACGCCACGGGGTCGCTCGCGCGCCTGCTGGAGGACGGGCCCGCCGCCGACCCCGAGGTCGTCGCCGTCGTCCGGACCGCGCTCGACGATCTCGAGCGACCCGCCGCCGCGCACGCTCCCCGGCACGACGGAATCTACCTGCGTGGCATCGCCGTTCGCGGTTTCCGCGGCATCGGCAGGGAGAGCGTGCTGCGGCTCTCGCCCGGCCCGGGGCTGACGCTGGTGGTCGGGCGCAACGGCAGCGGCAAGTCGAGCTTCGCCGAGGCCGCCGAGCTCGCGCTCACCGGAGCCAACCGGCGCTGGGAGGGGCGCTCCGCGGCCTGGCGCGAGGGCTGGCGCAACCTGCACGCCCCCGGCGAGACCAGGATCGCGCTGGACCTGCTCACCGCGGGCAGCCCGGCCGAGATCCGGGTGCGCGCCGCCTGGGCCGCCGAGGCCGAGCTCACCGAGCCGGAGTGGACCGAGCAGCGCGGCACCGCGGCCCCGGCGCCGTTCGACGTCGACACCTGGTCGGCGCTGCTCGCGCTGCACCGCCCGTTCCTCTCCTACAGCGAGCTCGGCTCGCTCATCGACGGCAGGCCGAGCGACCTCTTCGACGCGCTGCACCGGCTGCTCGGGCTGGACGAGCTGACCGCCGCCCAGGAGCGCGTCCGCGCCCGCAGGCTGACGCTGGAGCGCGCCGCGCGGGCCTCGCGGGCGCTGCGCACCGAGCTCGCGGGGGCGCTGGAGCGCACCGCCGACCCGCGCGCCGTCGAGCTCGCCGCGCTGCTGCGCACCCCCGACCCCGAGGTCGGCGCGGTGGAGGCCGCGCTGACCGGCGCCGACGACACCGCCGATGTGGCCGGGCTGCGCGGGCTGGTCCGGCTGGCGGTGCCCGCGCCGGTGGTGGTGCGCGCGGCGGTGCAGCGGCTGGAGCGCGCGGGCGCGGAGGTCGCGCGGTACGCCACCGGGAACGCCGAGACCGATCTGCGCACCCTGGAGCTGCTGCGCCGGGCCCGCGCGCACGCCGGGGACGCGGACTGCGTCTGCCCGCTCTGCGGCGCCGGGCAGCTGGACGCCGCCTGGCGCGCCGCCACCGACGGCACCATCGGCGAGCTCGCGGCCAGGGTGGCCGGGCTCGCCGAGGCCCGCGCCGAGCTGCGCCGGGCCGCCGCGGCGCTGCGCAGCCTGCCGCAGCCGGTGCCCGCCGAGCTGGTCGCGCCCGGCCGCCGCCCGGTGGACACCGCCGCGGTCGTCGGGGCCTGGACCCGCTGGGCCGCGCTGCGCTTCGACGACGGCGCCGACGACGACCCGGCGCTGCCGGAGCGGGTGCGCACCGCCTACACCCGGCTGGTGGACGAGCTGGAGCACGTGCGCCGCGGCACCCGCACCGAGCTGGAGCGGCTGGACGAGGTCTGGGCCCCGCTGGTGCCCCGGCTCACCGCCTGGCTCACCGGCGCCAGGCTGGTCGAGGCGGACGCCGCCGAGCTGCGCACGGTGAAGCGCGCCGAGGAGTGGCTCAAGACGGCCGCCGGGATCCTGCGCGACGAGCGGATGGCGCCGCTGCAGGAGACCGCGCGCTGGGTCTGGCAGACGCTGCGCCAGCAGAGCAATGTGGAGCTGGGCGCGGTCCGGCTCCAGGGCAGCGCGGGCACCGCGCGCCGGGTGCTGCTCGACGTCACCGTGGACGAGGTGGACGGCGCCGCGCTCGGCGTCATGAGCCAGGGCGAGCTGCACGCGCTGGGGCTCTCGCTCTTCCTGCCGCGGGCCACCGCCGAGCGCAGCCCGTTCCGCTTCGTGCTGATCGACGACCCGGTGCAGGCCATGGACCCGGCCAAGGTGGACGGGCTGGCCACGGTGCTCGCGGAGGTCGCGCGGAGCAGGCAGGTCGTGGTCTTCACGCACGACGAGCGGCTGGCCGAGGCGGTGCGCCGGATGCAGCTGGACGCCAGGGTGCTGGAGGTGCAGCGCCGCGAGCGCTCGGTGGTGGAGGTGCGCACGGTGAGCGACCCGGTGCGCCGCTACCTCGCCGACGCGCGCTCGCTCATGCACACCAGGCAGCTGCCGCCCGCCATCGCCACCGAGCTGGTCGCCACCTGCTGCCGCTCCGCGCTGGAGGCGGCCGGGCTGGCCAGGGCGCGGCGCTCGCTGCTCGCGGCCGGGATGACGCACGACGAGGTGGAGCGCCGGGTCTCGGCGGCGCAGACCACGCGGGCCATGGTCGCGCTCGCCGTCATGGGCGTGGACGGCAGGGTCGACGACCTGAACGCGCACCTGGCCGCCACCGAGGGCGGCTGGGCCGTCGAGGTGCTTCGCGACGCCACCGCGGGCGCGCACGTCCCGATCGGCCGGAGCATGCGCGCGCTCATCGCCGATACCGAGCGGCTGATCGCCCGGCTCGCCGCCGACCTCGACGGCAGTATCGACCGCGCCCCGGGGCGCACCGCGGCACCGAACGGCGGCGCCGGATACCGCGCGGAGAGCGGGCGTTCCGAGCCGCCCGGCGGCTTCCGGAAGCAGGACCGGCGCGGGGACGGGCAGCGCGACGGCGGTACCGGCGGGCCGGGCGAGCGCGGCGCCGGGCAGCGGGGCGGGGGTGCTGCCGACGGCGTGCGCCGTCCGGCCGCCGAGCAGCGCGGGCGCGGCGATGCCGGGGCGCAGCGGCGCAGGCAGAGCCCGCCCCGGAGCCGATGACCGGCGATCCCGCGCGCCGCAGCAGGCAGCGCGCGCGCAATCGCGAGCGCGGCGCCCCGCGGCCGACGATCGCCGAACGCTTCGAGGCCGCCGACCACCTGCTGGCGGGCACCGTGACCGACGCGGGCGGCGTCTGGTCCCGCGCCACCTCGTGGATCCTGCGGCTCGCCGTCGAGCAGGCGGTGGACGAGCTGTGGGCGCGCCGGGAACCCGCGCTCGCCCGCTGCCCCATGCGGGCGCAGCTGCTCGCGCTGCGGCTGCACGCGGGCCAGGAGCTGGCCGCCCGGATCGCGGCGGTCTGGACCGCGCTCTCCCGTGCCGCGCACCACCACGACTACGAACTCGCCCCCTCCGTCACCGAGCTGCGGCGCTGGCGCGAGCAGGCGGAGGAGTTCGCCGAGGCCCTCGCGGCGCTGACCTGAGCCGGGCCGTGGCGGCCGGCCACCCGGTGCGGGCGCGAGGCTCCGGGCGTACCCGCGTGGGCACGAGGCGCCGGGCGTGCCCCGCGCGGGCACGAGGCGCCGGACCTGCCCGCGCGGTCGTGAGGCTTCGCCGTGCGACGATGACCGGCATGGCGGTGCGATGCCCGTGCGGGCGCGGCGAACCCTACGACGAGTGCTGCGGCCCGCTGCTGGCGGGCGAACGCAAGGCCGCGACCGCGGAGGCGCTCATGCGCTCCCGCTACACCGCCTTCGCCGTCGGCGACAGCGGCTACCTGCTGCGCTCCTGGCATCCGCGCACCCGGCCGGACTCGATCGACCTCGACCCGGAGATCCGCTGGCGCTTCCTGGAGATCCTGCGCACCGAGCGCGGCGGCCCCTTCGACCCGGACGGCGTGGTGGAGTTCGCGGCGCACCACCGCGATCCGGCAGGCAGCCACGTGCTGCGCGAGGTCAGCCGCTTCGAGCGGGTGGACGGCGCCTGGCACTACCTGGACGGCGTGGTCGGGTAGCGTCGGCCCGCATGGCGCGTGTGGCGATCGAATACTGCACCCAGTGCCGCTGGCTGCTGCGCGCGGCCTGGATGGCGCAGGAGCTGCTGAACACCTTCGGCACCGACCTGGACGAGGTCGCGCTGGTACCGGGCACCGGCGGCGTCTTCCGGATCACGGTGGACGCCGAGCAGATCTGGGAGCGCAAGGCCGACGGCGGCTTCCCCGACGTGGCGCAGCTCAAGCAGCGGGTGCGCGACCGGGTCGCCCCCGGCCGTGATCTCGGCCACCTGGACCGCGACAAGAACTCCTGACCCGCTACCGGCAGCACCCGCCGCCGCAGCACCCGCCACCACTGGGCGCGGCGGGCATCGGCGCGGCCGCGCTCGGCGCGCCGACGGTCCCGAAGGTGGTGAGCAGCTTGACCGTATCGGCGTGCCCGGCCGGGCAGTCGGCCGGATCGCCGGAGCGCGCCATCGGGCGCGAGACCTCGAAGGTGTCCCCGCAGCTGCGGCAGCGGAACTGGTAACTCGGCATAGCGCAAGGGTAACGGGTGGCGCGAGTAACCGTTTGGAACTCCCCTCCGGACGTACCCTCGAAGGGACGATCATGCCTTTTCGGTGATCGGCGCAGGTCAGGAGGTACAGAGCATGACAATGGAGATCGAGACCGGCCGGGAGTACGCGGCCGCCGTCGACGCCAGCGACCATCCGCCCGCCGAGCCCGTCGTCCGCACGAGCCACGGCCTGGTCCGCGGCACCACCTCCGGATCGGTGGCGGTGTGGCGCGGCATCCCCTACGGCGCACCGGTGACCGGCCCCGACCGCTTCCGCGCACCGCGCCCGCCCGAGCCGTGGGCGGGGGAGCGCCCCTGCACCACCGTCGGCGATGTGGCGCCGCAGACCATGGGCACCATGGTCCCGGTCGCGGGCGGGCTGCGCATGGGCGAGGACTGCCTCTGGCTGAATGTCTTCGCGCCGGGGCACCCGCGCCGGGACGCCGAGCCGCGCCCGGTGATGGTCTGGCTGCACGGCGGCGCGTACTGCCTCGGCACCGCCGCCCAGGAGATCTACGACGGCCGCAGGCTGGCCGAGTCCGGCGACGTCGTGGTGGTCACGGTGAACTACCGGGTCGGCGTGCTCGGCTTCCTCGACCTCTCCGCGCTCGGCGCCGGCTTCGTGCCGAACCTGGGGCTGCACGACCAGATCGCCGCGCTGGAGTGGGTGCGGGAGAACATCGCCGAGTTCGGCGGCGACCCGGGCAATGTCACGCTCTTCGGCGAGTCCTCCGGCGGCGGCTGCGTCACCGCGCTGCTCACCGCGCCGCGCGCGGAGGGGCTGTTCCACAAGGCCATCGCGCAGAGCCCGCCCGCCACCACGGTCTTCGGGCAGGAGCGCGCGGCCAAGGTGGCGCACCGCTTCCTCGACCTGCTCGAGCTACCCGCGCAGCGCGCCGCCGAGCTCACCGAGCTGCCCATCCAGCGGCTCGCCCAGGTGGCGGGGGTGCTCTTCGACGAGGTGCCGGTGGCCGAGCCGGGCAGGCTGGCCGCCGCACCGGTGGTCGACGGCGAGCTGCTGCCCGGCTACCCGGTGGAGCGCTTCGCGAGCGGGGAATCGCTGCGGGTGCCGCTGGTGATCGGCAGCAACAAGGACGAGGCATCGCTCTTCCGGCTCTTCCGCTCGCCGATCATGCCGGTGACGCCGGACGCGGTGAACGCCATGCTCCGCGATATCTCCGCCTCGCACCCCGGGCTCGGCCCCGAGCGGCTGGCCGAGATCACCGCCGCCTACCCGGATATCGCGACCGCGCGCGGCGCGCTCGCCATCTCCACCGACGCCGCCTTCCGGATGCCGGCGCGCTGGGTGGCGGACGGCCACGCGCAGCACTCGCCGACCTTCGTCTACCGCTTCGACCACGCCACCCCGATGCTGCGCGCGGCCCGGGTCGGCGCGGGCCACGCCACCGAACTGCCGTACCTCTTCGGCAATTTCGGCACCTTCGACCACGACCCGACCTTCTGGCTCGGCGGCAGGCGCGCGGCGCTGGCGGTCTCCGGCCGGATGATGCGGCGCTGGGCGGCCTTCGCCGAGCACGGCGTGCCCACTGCCCTGGACGGCTCCAAGCACTGGCCGCCCTACCGCCCGGAGACCAGGCCGACGCTGCTCATCGACGCCATCGACCGCATGGTCGACGACCCGGACGGCCACCTGCACACCGCGTGGGGGCCGCAGGCCGTCGGCTTCAGCTGACCGGCTGCGGCACCGCGCGCGGCGCGCGCCTGCCCAGCCGCACCGGCAGCGCCCGGTACCCGTGCAGGGTGAAGAGCTGCCGGTGCTGGAGCGCGCCGTCCAGCGCGAGGTCGGGGAAGCGCTCGAAGAGCGAGCGCAGCGCGAAGACGCCCTCCATCCGGGCCAGGCTGGCGCCGAGGCAGACGTGGATGCCGTTGCTGAAGGTCAGGTGCTCGCGCGCGTTCTCCCGGCCGACGTCGAAGCGGTCCGGGTCGGTGAAGACCGCCGGGTCGCGGTTGGCGCCGGCCAGCGAGACCACGACGGTGGAGCCAGCGGGCAGCCGCACCCCGGCGACCTCGACGTCCTCCAGCGCGGTGCGCGCGGTGGTCTGCACCGGCGGGTCGATGCGCAGGATCTCCTCGATGGCGTTCGGCCACAGCTCCGGCTCGGCGCGCAGCCTGGCCAGCTGCTCGGGGTGCTTCGCCAGCTGCACCACGCCGTTGCCGATGAGGTTCACCGTGGTCTCGAAGCCGGCGCCCATGAGCAGGCTGGCGGTGGCGGCGAGCGCGTAGTCGTCCAGGTCGCCCGTGCTCACCAGGGTGCTCAGGATGTCGTCGCCGGGCTCGGCGCGGAGCCGGCCGATGTGCTCGGAGAGGTAGCCGTCCATGACCGTCATGGCCCGGAGCGCGGTCCGGTAGTCCCGCCAGGAGATGCCGATGTCGAGCAGCGGCGTCATGGTGTCGCCCCACTGCAGGAAGCGGTCCTGGTCGGCGTCGGGGAAGCCGAGCATCTCGGAGATGATGGCGATCGGCACCCGGGAGGCGAAGCCCTCGATCAGGTCGACGCGGCCGTCGTCCGGCAGCCCGTCCAACAGCTCGACGGTCACCGTCTCCACTCGTTCGCCCAGCTTGCGCACGGCGCGCGGAGTGAAGGCCGAGGCCACCGGCTTGCGCATGCGGGTGTGCTCCGGCGGGTCGATCACCAGCATGGAGGGCGGCTCCACCGGATTGGCCGGCACGTGCGCCGCGTCGGTGATCCAGCGCAGCCCGCGCGGCGTGGCGACGCCCGCGGGGTCGCGCACGCCGAACCGGCTGTCGCGCAGGATGCCGCGCACCACCTCGTGGTCGAAGCTGGCCCAGGCGATCCGGGTGCGCTGCAGCGGGCCGTCGCCACGCATCCGCTCGATCAGCTGATATGGGTCGCTGACCCCGGCGGGGCTGCCGATCAGCTCGGCGAACCGGTCGCCCTGCTTCGCGGCGGCGCGCACCGCGTAGCGCGGCAACCCGTGATCGGACAGCCACCGGAACCAGTACTGGGGCTTCATGGTGCGACCTCGCAATCACCTCGATGTGGTGAACACCACCGTACGAGAACCCGGCCGCGCGCGGAACGTGCCCGGGGCGGAGCCGGTTCTCCTACCGGGGTCGGAGAACGCCTCTCAGCGCCGGGCGGTGACCCGCTCGGCCTCGGCCCGCCGCTCGAGCTGCGCGGGGTCCGGGTTCACCACCTGCACCAGCGACGCCCCCGCGGCGAGCACCGCGAGGAAACCGTCGATGAGCTCGGCGGGCGTGCCCCACGGCGTACTGGAGAGCACCCGGTCGCCCTCGGCGAAGCCCTGCCTGCGCGCGGAGCCGCGCGCCTCGGCCAGCACCTCGGCGACGGTCAGCCCGTCCAGCGCGGTGCCGAGCCCGCCGGGCAGGAACTGGTCGCCGTGCACCCGCACGGAGGTGGCGAAATCGGTGATCCCGACCGGCAGGTCGCGCACCGGCGCGCCGAGCGCGTCCAGCGAGAGCGCGGCCACCTCGGGCACGCCGCCGGCCTCGTCGATCCGGGCCGCGGTCACCAGCGCCAGGTCGGCGTCCGGATCCGGGCGCAGCACCACCTCGACCCCGGCCCACCAGCAACCGAGCAGCACCGCCGCGGTCTGCCAGTGCGCGGGCAGCAGCACCGCGACCCGCGCGCCCGGCGCGAGGCCGAACTCGTCGCGAATCAGGTTGGCGGTCTTGGCCGCCCAGTTGGCCAGCGTCAGCCCGGAGAGCTCGATCCTGGCGCCGGTGGCGTCGTCGTACCAGGTGACCCTCGGCGCGGCGGGCTCGCGGGCCAGCACCGGGTCGAGCAGGGCTTCGGTGAGCGTCAGGGCGTCTCGCATCAATTCACGCATTTCGGTCCGGTGTTCCCTGCGGCGATCGGAGGGGCGGGTGGGACGGGCGTCGCGGTGGCGGCCGCCGTCTCGGAGAAGTCGAACACCCCGGCCGCGGACGAGCCGGGACCAGAATAGTCGCTCGCCAGCACCACGCCGACGGCACCGGGCAGCACCGTCGCGTCGGCGCGCACCGGCAGCCCGCCGAGCGCCTCCGCCACCGCCGCGGCCTTCGGGTCCTCCTCGTCGGCGGCGACCACCGCGCTGGCGAGCGCCGTCTCCCCGGTCCAGTTGCCGATCGCGCCGGAGCGGAACCCCTTGCCGGTCAACGCCTCCGAGACCTGCCCGGCCAGCCCGGCCACCCCGGAGGAGTTGTAGACGTCGACCGTGACCGCGGAGGGCAGCACCGCGGGCTCGCCCGCGCCCTGCTCGCCGACGAGCGAGGCCACGTACTTCTTCACCGCCTTGGGCTCGACCTTCACCACCGCCTCCCCGTACGCGGTGGTGCCGTTCAGATCGGCCACCGGGATGGTCTCGAACCGCACCTGCCCGGCCGAGAGGTCGCGCAGCTGGCGCAGGAAGGCGAGCACGTCCCAGTCCTCGTCCAGCACCACGGTGCGGCCGACGGCATCGCTGAGCTGCTGCAACCGCCCCGGATTGCCGAGCGTGCCCGCGCTCAGCACCTGGCTCACCAGCTGCGCCATGAAGACCTGCTGGCGCACGATCCGATCCAGGTCGCCGCGCGGCAGGTCGTGCCGCTGCCGGACGAAGCTGAGCGCCTGCGGGCCGTTCAGCTTCTGCTGCCCCGCCGGGAAGTCGGCGCCGGACATCCACTCGTCGACGGCACTGGTCAGGCAGACGTCGACGCCGCCGACCGCGTCGGTGAGCAGCACGAAGCCGAGCAGGCTCACCTCGGCGTAGTGGTCGACGCTGATGCCGGTGAGGTTGGCGACCGAGGAGATCAGCGCCTTGCGCCCGGCCTGGGTGGAGCGCTCCTCGGCGGCCGCCTCGGAGACGCCCTGGTTCAGCAGCTTCAGCCGCTCGGTCTCCTTGGTCGCGCCGTACGCCGAGTTGATCTTGCCCTTGCCGAAGCCGGGGATGTCGACGTAGGAATCGCGCGGGATCGAGATCGCGGTCGCCGAGCTGCCGTCGTTCGGCACCCGGATCAGCACGATGGTGTCGGTATTGGTGCCCACCTCGTCGCCGGCGTGCAGCATGGCGCGCTCGTCGTCGGAGAGCGGGTCGCCGTGCGCGTCGGTGCGGCTGTCCACCCCGACCAGCAGAATGTCGACCGCGCCGTCCCGGCCGCCGCCCAGCGAGAGGTCGTCGATCCGCTCGATATCGGAGACCAGGGCGTCGACGCCGTGCCAGCCGTAGCCGGTGACCGCGAAGGTGGCCACCGCGACCAGCGCCACCAGCACCCGCACCGGGCCGAAGATGGCGGGCCGCGGCTTCTCCTCGACGACGGGCGCCGGCGGCTGGACCGGCTTGCGCCGCCGCTCGGACCGCTCCGCCCGCGGCTTTCGCTCGGGCCGCTCCGAGCGCGTCCGGCGCTCGTTGCGTGGCTGCCGCTCCGGCCACGGCCGCCGCTCGGAGCCGGGCCGCGGGGTGCGCTGCCGGGGTGCGCGCCGGTCGCGGCCCGGTTCCTGGTCGTCGTACCCGCGCTGCGGCACCTGTGCGTCCTCTCTGCGAATCGAGCACAGTGCTCGTCCACCTGCAGTCTCCCGTACGGCGGACCCGCCCCGCGCCTCGGCCGTTCGCGCCCCGGTCAGAGACCTCAGGCTAACCAACCGCGACCGGGACGCCGCCGAACCACGCCCGCCCGGCGTGCCAGACTGGCGGCCGTGACCGACGCGACGGAAGCAGCCGCCACCGCCCGCACCCCCCTGATCGTGACCGGGGCGAGCGGGCAGGTCGGGCGCGAGCTGCTCCGGCTCGCCCCGCACGCGCGCGGGTACAGCAGGCACGAGCTGGACATCCGGGATCCGGACGCGGTGCGGGCCGCGCTGGAGCCGGGTGCCGTCGTGCTGAACTGCGCCGCCTACACCGCGGTGGACGCCGCCGAGACCGACGCCGAGGCCGCCTTCGCGGCCAATGGCACCGGACCGGAGGTGCTCGCCGCGGCCTGCGCCCGTGCGGGGGCGAGGCTGGTTCATCTCTCGACCGACTACGTGTTCTCTGGTACCCGCTCGGCCTCCGGCGACACCGTGCCGTACGACACCACCGACGCCCCCGACCCGGTCACCGTCTACGGCCGCTCCAAGCTGGCGGGCGAGCGGGCCGTGCTGGCGAGCGCCGCGCGGGCGCACGTGGTCCGCACCGCCTGGGTGTACTCGGCCGGCGGCGCCGACTTCGTGAGCACCATGCTCCGGCTGGAGCGCGAGCGCGACACCGTCGACGTCGTGGCCGACCAGGTCGGCAGCCCGACTTTCGCCGCCGACCTGGCCGCCGGGCTGCTGGAGCTGGCGGCGCGCCCGGAGGCGCCGCGGCTGCTGCACGCCACCAATGCCGGGCAGGCCAGCTGGTACGAGCTGGCCCGCGCGGTCTTCGCCGCCGCGGGCGCCGACCCGGAGCGGGTGCGGCCGGTGGATACCGCCGCCTTCCCCAGACCCGCTCGGCGCCCGGCCTATTCGGTGCTCGGCAACCGGTCCTGGGCCGAGGCGCGGCTCACTCCGCTGCGGGAATGGCAGGTCGCGCTGCACGCGGCGCTCGCGCGGGCCGGGGCGGGCGCGGCCGCGGGCACCGGCGACTAGGCTGGGCCGCCGTGAGCGCAACCGAATCCGCTGCCCCCGGTGGGCTCGTGGTCGTCACGGTGACCTATTCACCGGGCGAGCACCTCGAGCACTTCGTCACCACCCTCGCCACCGCGACCGAGGAGAAGCCCCAGGTCATCCTGGCCGACAACGGCTCCACCGACGGCGCCCCCGAACTCGCCGCCGAGGCGAACTCGCATGTCCGGCTGCTCCGCACCGGCGGCAATATCGGCTACGGCGGCGCCATCAACATGGCCGTCGCCCAGATCGACCCCTCGGTCGAGTTCGTGGTGATCGCCAACCCGGACATCCGCTGGGGCACCGGCGCCATCGACGAGCTGCTCGCCGCCGCGCAGCGCTGGCCGCGGGCGGGCGCGCTCGGGCCGATGGTGCGCGAGCCGGACGGCAGCGTCTACCCCTCCGCGCGCCGGGTCCCCGGGCTCGCCGACGGCGCGGGCCACGCCATCCTCGGCGCCGTCTGGCCGGGCAATCCCTGGACCCGCCGGTACCGCCAGGAGAACGAGGAGATCTCCGAGCGCACCGTCGGCTGGCTCTCCGGCTCCTGCCTGCTGGTCCGGCGCGCCGCCTTCGACAGCATCTCCGGCTTCGACTCCCGCTACTTCATGTACATGGAGGACGTCGACTTCGGCGACCGCATGGGCCAGGCCGGGTGGCACAACGTCTTCGTGCCGTCCGCCGAGGTCACGCATGCCAAGGGCCACGCCGCGGGCAAGCACCCCGAGCTCATGCTGCCCGCGCACCACGCCAGCGCCTACCGCTTCCAGGCGGACCGGCATCCGCACTGGTGGCAGCTGCCGTTGCGGCTCGCCCTGCGCGCCGGACTTGCGGTCCGCTCCCGGATTGCGGTTCGATCTGCGCTGCGCGCGCAAGGCCGCGAGCGCTAGGAACTCTCGACAGGGGAGCTGATGGCAGGCAACGAAGGTACCGACGCGGTCATCCTGGTCGGCGGAAAGGGCACCCGGCTGCGGCCGCTGACGCTCTCCGCGCCCAAGCCGATGCTGCCGACGGCCGGGCTGCCGTTCCTGACGCACCTGCTCGCCCGGATCAAGGCGGCCGGCATCACGCACGTGGTGCTCGGCACCTCGTTCAAGGCCGAGGTCTTCGAGGAGCACTTCGGCGACGGCTCCGAGCTCGGGCTGGAGATCGAGTACGTCTTCGAGAACGAGCCGCTCGGCACCGGTGGCGGCATCAGGAACGTGCTGCCCAAGCTGCGCGCCGACACCGTCATGGTGTTCAACGGCGACGTGCTCGGCGGCACCGACCTGGGCGAGGTGCTCGACACGCACCACACCACCGGCGCCGACGTCACGCTGCACCTGGTCCGGGTGAGCGACCCGCGCGCCTTCGGCTGCGTGCCCACCGATGCCGACGGCCGGGTGCAGGCGTTCCTGGAGAAGACCCAGGATCCGCCGACCGATCAGATCAATGCCGGGTGCTACGTGTTCCGGCGCGAGTACATCGAGAAGATCCCGGAGGGGCGGCCGGTCTCGGTCGAGCGCGAGGTCTTCCCCGCGCTGCTCGCCGAGGGGGCGCGGGTGCAGGGGCACGTCGACTCGTCGTACTGGCGGGACATGGGCACGCCGGAGGACTTCGTGCGCGGCTCCGCCGACCTCGTGCGCGGCATCGCGCCCTCGCCCGCCCTCCCGGGGCAGCGCGGAGAGTCTCTGGTGCATCCCGGGGCCGGGGTCGCGCCGGGGGCGCTGCTCATCGGCGGCACGGTGGTCGGCCGCGGCGCCGAGATCGGGGCCGGGGCCCGGCTGGACGGCGCCATCGTCTTCGACGGCGCCGTCATCGAGGCCGGGGCCACCGTCGAGCGCACCATCATCGGCTTCGGCGCCCGCATCGGCCCGCGTGCCCTCGTCCGCGACGGCGTCATCGGCGACGGCGCGCACGTGGGCGCCCGGTGTGAGCTGCTGCGCGGGGCTCGGGTGTGGCCGGGCGTCGTCATCCCCGACGGCGGCATCCGGTTCAGCACCGACGTCTGACGGTCACGCCTTCCAGATGTAGCGGCTCTTGGGGCGGCCCGCGCGGCCGTAGTCGGACTTGCGGTCGACCAGGCCGTCGTCGGCCAGCTTCTCGAGGTAGCGCCACGCCGTGATCCGGGAGACGCCAACCGTGGCGGCTGTCTCGGTGGCGGTCACGCCCTGGGGGGTGGTCCGGACCGCCTCGGAGATCTCCCGCAGCGTCTGGGGGGCGAAGCCCTTGGGGGTGGTGGCGCGCTGGTCGCTGGTGCGGAGGATGCCGAAGGCGCGGTCGATCTCCTGCTGGGTGGCGGCGGATTGCCCCTCGGGGAGGGCGTGCCGGAATTCGCGGTAGCGCTCCAGCTTGTCCCGGAAGGCGGCGAAAGTGAAAGGTTTCAACAGGTAGAGGACCACGCCGGAGGCCACGGCGGTGCGCACCATGGTGAGGTCGCGGGCCGAGGTGATGGCGATGACGTCGGGGCGCGGGGTCAGCC
The DNA here is from genome assembly GCF_040654395.1 of Nocardia sp. NPDC050697. Classification (NCBI taxonomy): domain Bacteria; kingdom Bacillati; phylum Actinomycetota; class Actinomycetes; order Mycobacteriales; family Nocardiaceae; genus Nocardia; species Nocardia sp. NPDC050697. The sequence goes on along the minus strand of NZ_JBFAHY010000008.1, from coordinate 292,943 downwards.
CGGCCATGGCGGTGGCGAGGTCGAGGCCGCTGGCGTCGGGGAGCCCGATGTCCATCAGCACCAGGTCGATGGGGGCGTCGTTCGCCGACGCCTCGGCGACGGCCCGCATCCCCTCGCGCGCGGTGTGCGCGACCCGGACGGCGGTGAACCCGGCGAGCCGCTCGACGTAGGCGCGGTGCGCCTCGGCGATGAGCGGTTCGTCCTCGACGATCAGAACTCTGATCACTCCGGCTCGTCCTTTCGCGGAATCGTCACCACCACGGCGCTCTCGGGTACCCGGTCGGTCCGGATTGTGCCACCGTGCCGCGAGACCACCCGATGCACCAGGGCCAGACCGATGCCGTGGTGGTCGCTCTTGGTGGTGTACCCGCGCTCGGCGGCCCGCGCGAAGAGCTCCGCCGACATGCCGGGGCCGCTGTCCGCCACCCGGACCTCCAGTGCCTCGTCGTGCCGCCCGACCGTCACCTCCACCCAGCGGTCGGCGGAGGCGGCGGCCGCGTCGATGGCATTGTCCACCAGGTTGCCGACGAGCGTGACCCCCTCGTGCGCGGAGAGCGGCCGCACCGTCTCCAGCGCGGTCTCGTCGCTCACCGTCAGCTCCACCGAGCGCTCCGCCGCCTGGTTCACCTTGCCGAGCAGCAGCGCGGCCAGCGCGGGATCGCCGACGGCCGTGAGCATCCGGTCCACCAGCGCCTGCGAGAGCTCCAGCTCGGCGGTGGCGAACTCCACCGCCTCCCGGTAGCGGCCGAGTTCGACCATGGTGACCACGGTGTGCAGCCGATTCGCCGACTCGTGCGCCTGCGCGCGCAGCGACTCCGCGAAGTTGCGCACCGAGTCGAGTTCGCCGAGCACGGTGCGCAGTTCGGTGTGGTCGCGGATGGTCATGACGGTGCCGATCGGGCGGCCCTCCCAGGTGACCACGTCCTGGTTGACCAGCAGCACCCGGTCCTCGGTGACGTGCGTCTCGTCGCGCACCTCGCCGCTTCCGGTGCGGCGCAGCGAGATCGGGAGGTCGTCGCGGCGGACCGGCCCCGCGGGGAGGTCGAGCAGCCGCCGCGCCTCGTCGTTCACCACGTCGGCGCGGCCGTCGGCGTCGAAGACCACCAGCCCCTCGTGCACCGAGTGCAGCACCGCGTCGTGGTGCTCGTACATGGCGCGCAGCTCGGCGGGGGCGAGGCCGTGCGTCTGCCTGCGCAGCCTGCGCCCGATCAGGAAGGAGCCGCCCGCCGCGGTGGCCAGCCCGGCGATGGCGACCGCCAGGATCGAGCTCAGCTGCGCGCCCACCTCGTCGCCGATCCGCGCCCTGGTGACCCCGGCCGAGACCAGCGCGACCACGGTGCCGCCGTCGTACACCGGCGTGACCGCGCGGATGGAGGGGCCGAGCGTCCCGGTGAAGGTCTCGGTGAAGGTCTGCCCGGCCAGCGCGCGGTCGATGGTGCCGGTGAAGGGCTGGCCGATCCGCTCCGGGTCGGTGTGCGTGTAGCGGGTCCGGTTCGGCGCCATGACCACGATGAAGTCCATTCCGGTCTCGCGCCGGATGCGCTCGGTGACCGGCTGCAGCAGCAGCGTCGGGTTCTCCGAGCGCACCGCCTCGACCAGCCCGGGGGAGCGGGCCAGGCTCACCGCGACGTCCACCACCTCCTGCGCGGTGGCGGAGTCGCTGTCGTGCCTGGCGTCCACCACGGCGAGCACCGCGCCCGCCGCCACGATCAGCGCGACCACCGCGAGCTGCAGCACGAAGGCCTGCCCGGCCAGGGTGAAGCCGCTTCTGTTTCCTTTGGTTCGTTGTTGTCCGCCGTAGAACCGCACCACCTGAACGTAATGCACCAAACAGTGACCCATGTCACTGGCGGGGAACATCCTGAGCACACGGGCGGCATCGGTCGTCATCGCGGGGGCATCGACCAGAAGGAACATCGGCAATGAGCGACACCACGCATCCCGCGGTCCCGGCGACGGACGGCCCACCGGCCCGCCGGGACCGCACGCACTGGCTCTACATCGCGGTCATCATCGCGGTCGTCGGCGGCATCCTGGTCGGCTGGCTCGCGCCGGACCTGGGCAAGGCGCTCGGCCCGCTCGGCACCATGTTCGTGAACCTGATCAAGATGATGATCGCGCCGGTCATCTTCTGCACCATCGTGCTCGGCATCGGCTCGGTGCGGAAGGCGGCCACCGTCGGCAAGGTCGGCGGGCTCGCCATCGGCTACTTCCTCGCCATGTCCACGGTGGCGCTCGGCATCGGCCTCGTGGTCGGCAACCTGCTCGACCCGGGCAGCGGCATGAACCTCGGCCAGGACGCCGGGGCGGGCGCGCAGTACGCCGACCAGGCGCACGCCGGCGGCGGCACCGTCGAGTTCGTCCAGGGCATCATCCCGACCAGCCTGCTCTCCGCGCTCACCGGCGGCAGCGTGCTGCAGGCGCTCTTCGTGGCGCTGCTGGTCGGGTTCGCGGTGCAGGCCATGGGCAGCGCGGGCGAGCCGGTGCTGCGCGGCATCGGCGTCATCCAGAAGCTGGTCTTCCGGATTCTCTCGATGATCCTGTGGCTGGCCCCCATCGGCGCCTTCGGCGCCATCGCCAACGTGGTCGGCCGCACCGGGCTGGACGCGGTGCTGCAGCTCGGCACCCTGATGATCGCCTTCTACCTCACCTGCCTGGTCTTCGTCTTCGGCATCCTCGGGGTGCTGATGTGGAGCGTCTCCCGGGTGAGCATCTTCAAGCTCTGCCGCTACCTGGCCCGCGAGTACCTGCTCATCGTGGCCACCTCGTCCTCGGAGTCGGCGCTGCCGCGGCTGATCGCCAAGCTGGACCACCTCGGCGTCGAGCGCACCACCGTCGGCGTGGTCGTGCCCACCGGCTACTCCTTCAACCTGGACGGCACCGCCATCTACCTGACCATGGCCTCGATCTTCATCGCCGACGCCATGGGCCAGCCGCTCACCCTGGCCGAGCAGCTCGGGCTGCTGGTCTTCATGATCGTCGCCTCCAAGGGCGCGGCCGGGGTCACCGGCGCCGGGCTGGCGACGCTGGCCGGCGGGTTGCAGAGCCACCGCCCCGACCTGCTCGACGGCGTCGGGCTGATCGTCGGCATCGACCGCTTCATGTCCGAGGCGCGGGCGCTCACCAACTTCTCCGGCAATGCCGTCGCCACCGTGCTGATCGGCACCTGGACCGGCACCATCGACAAGGTCAGGGTGGGCGAGGTGCTCGACCGCAGGATCCCCTTCGACGAGCGGACCATGCTGGACGACGAGCACGGTGACGCCGCCGAGCAGGCACCGGCGTCCTCCACCGAGAAGAAGCTGGTCACGGCCTGAGGGCCCGCGGAAGGGAACCCGTCCGCGGGGTTCCCTTCCGCACGTCCGGGGTTGTGTGGCCGCGTGGTGGGTAGCGTTCAGTTATGGCGGATGTTGTTGTCGTCGGCTCCGGGCCCAACGGGCTCGCTGCCGCCGTTGTGCTGGCCAGGGCCGGACTCTCGGTCGATGTCTACGAGGCGTACGAGGCGGCGGGCGGCGGCTCCCGCACCGCCGAGCTGACGCTCCCCGGCTTCCACCACGACGTCTGCGCGGGCGCCCACCCCATGGCGCTCGCCGCGCCCTTCTTCCAGGCCTTCGACCTGGCCGCGCACGGCGTCGAGCTGCTCGCCCCCGAGGTCTCCTACGCGCACCCGCTGGACGGCGGCATCGCCGGGGTGGCCTGGCGCGACCTGGACCGCACGGTGGCCGGGCTCGGGGCCGACGGCCCGGCCTGGCGCCGCCTCTTCGCCCCGCTGGTCGAGCGCTGGCCCGAGGTGGTCGAGCTGGCCATGTCGGATATGCGGCACCTGCCCATCGCCAGGGCCACCACGATCCGCTTCGGGCTGCGCATGCTGGAGCAGGGCAGCCCGGCCTGGAATGTGCGGTTCCGGGAGGCGGCGGCGCCCGCGCTGCTCACCGGTATCGCCACGCACGCCATCACCCCGCCGCGCAAGCTGCCCGCGGTCGGCGCGGCGCTGCTGCTCGGCACGCTGGCGCACGCGGGCGGCTGGGTGATCCCGCGCGGCGGCAGCCAGGCCATCCCGAACGCCATGATCGCCGAGCTGGAGCGGCTCGGCGGCCGGGTGATCACCGGCCACCGGGTCGACTCGCTGCACGACTTCCCGGACGCCAAGGCGGTGCTGCTCGACACCGCCCCCGCCGAGCTGCTCCGGATCGCCACCACCGAGCTGCCCGAGCGCTACGCCGCCACGCTGCGCCGCTTCCGCTACGGCGGCGCCGCCTGCAAGGTGGATTTCGCGCTCTCCGGGCCGGTGCCGTGGCAGGCCGAGGGCTGCGACCGCGCCGGCACCCTGCACGTCGTCGGGACCAGGGCCGAGGCCATGGCGGCCGAGCAGGCGGTCGCGGCGGGCCGCCACGCCCCCCGCCCGTACGTGCTCGCCATCCAGCCGGGCGTGGTGGACGACACCCGCGCCCCCGCCGGCAAGCACACCTTCTACACCTACGCGCACGTGCCGCACGGCTCGACCAGGGACGTCAGCGAGGACATCATCGCCCAGGTCTCCCGCTTCGCCCCCGGCTTCCGCGACCTGATCCTGGACAAGCACGTCTACACCGCCGCGCAGCTGCCCGCGCACAATGCCAACTACATCGGCGGCGACATCTCGGCGGGCGCGATGAACCTGTGGCAGACCGCCTTCCGGCCGGCGCCGCGCTGGAACCCGTACCGCACCCCGCTGCCCGGGGTGTACCTCTGCTCGTCCTCGACCCCGCCCGGCCCGGGCGTGCACGGGATGTCCGGCATGCACGCCGCGGGCCACGCGCTGCGCGAGCGGTTCGGCATCGATACCGACCCGCTCACGCTGCTCGGCGATCAGGCGGGGGCGGGCGTCCGGTAGAGATCCGGCTCCAGGTAGATCACCCTGGCCGCGGGCACCGCGGCCCGCACCCGCTGCTCGGCCGCGTCGATGGCGGCCGCGATGGCCTCGATGTCCAGCCCGGGGGTGATCGCGATCTTCGCCGCCACCAGCAGCTCCTCCGGGCCCAGGTACTGGGTCTTGAGGTGGATCACCCGGTCGATGCGCTCGCCGTCGACCAGCCCGGCGCGGATCGCCCTGTCCTCCTCCGGGGTCGCGCCCTCGCCGATCAGCAGGCTCTGCATCTCGATGATGAGCACGATGGCGATCACGCCGAGCAGCGCGCCGATGAAGAGGGTGCCGATGCCGTCCCAGATCGGGTCGTCGGTGAGCACCGTGAGCCCGACGCCGGCGAAGGCGAAGAGAAGGCCGATCAGCGCGCCGGTGTCCTCCAGCAGCACCACCGGCAGCTCCGGGCTGCGCGAGTTCCGGATGAACCGCCACCAGCTGGCCGAGCCCTTGAGCGGCCTGGACTCCTTGATCGCGGTGCGGAAGCTGAAGGACTCCAGCGCGATCGCGATCACCAGGATCACGATCGCCACGATCGGCGAGTTCAGCTCCTCCGGGTGCTGCACCTTGTGGATGCCCTCGTAGATCGCGTACACCGAGCCGAGCGTGAAGAGCACCAGCGCGACGACGAACGAATAGAAGTACCGGTTGCGGCCGTAGCCGAACGGGTGCAGCCGGTCGGCCTCCTGCGCGGCGCGCTTCTGCCCGAGCAGCAGCAGCCCCTGGTTCGCCGTGTCGGCGACCGAGTGCACGCCCTCCGCCAGCATGGAGGCCGATCCCGTGATCGCCGCGCCGATGAACTTCGCCACGGCGATGCCCGCGTTCGCCGCCAACGCGGCGATGATCGCCTTCCTGCCACCACCAGCCGACATCGTGGCCCCTTCCCTCCGCGATACCCGCGCCGCTCCGGCACGGGTGCGCTGCGCGCGGAGATCAGACTAGGCCAGCCCCGCCCGCTCCTCCGGGCGGACCGGGACCCGGAGCCCCGCGGTGCTGCCGACGCAGGCGCAGAACACCTGGGCGGGGCCGTCCAGCGCCTGCGCCCGAATGTCGATGTCGGCGGCGGAGACCCAGGCCGCGCCGCCGCGCTCCAGGGTGATCGGCGCGCCGGTGTGGTCGTGCAGCCGCACCCGCCCCGCGGTGCAGAGCACGATGCCGGGCCCGGCGTGCGTGAGCGGCACGTGCGCGGCGCCCTCGGTGAGGTCGAAGCGGCGCAGCGCGAACTCCGGCGCCGGGGTGCGGTAGCGCACCGAGCCGTCGCCCGCCGGCTCCGGCAGCACCACCGGCAGCTCGATCGGCTCGAAGTCGAGCACCCGCAGCAGCTCCGGAACGTCCACGTGCTTGGGGGTGAGGCCGCCGCGCAGCACATTGTCCGAGTTCGCCATGATCTCCACGGCCAGCCCGCGCAGGTAGGCGTGCAGATTCCCGGCGGCGAGGAAGAGCCCCTGGCCCGGCTCCAGCGTGATCCGGTTCAGCAGCAGCGCGGCCAGCACCCCGCCGTCGCCCGGGTACGCCTCGGCCAGCTCCAGCGCGGTCTTGGCCTCGGCGGCGAACGGCCGCGGCCCGGTGCCGGAGAGGTAGCGCACGCAGCCGTCGAGCACCGCGGGGAGCAGCCCGGCGAGCGCGCCGTGCGGCAGCGTGATCCAGGTGGTGAAGAGCATGCGCAGCCCGGAGGCGTCCGGCTGCGCGGCGAGCAGCTCCGCGTAGTGCGCCAGCTCGCCGACGTCGAGCGCGCGCAGCAGCTCGACGGTGCGGGCCGGCTCGCGGAACCCGGCCAGCGCCTCGAACCGCTCCAGCGCGACCACCAGCTCCGGCTTGTGGTTGTCGTCCCGGTAGTTGCGCAGCGGCGAGTCCAGCGCCACCTCGGCGGCGTTCTCCCGGCGGAAGCCCGCCCGCGCCTGCTCCCGGCTCGGGTGCGCCTGCAGCGAGAGCGGCTCCTCGGCCGCGAGCAGCTTGAGCAGGAAGGGCAGCGTGCCGTCGAACGGCGCCGCGGCCCAGCCGAGTTCGCGCGCCGGATCGGCGGCTACCAGGTCGAGCAGGGAGCGCGTGCCCGCGCCGTCGAGCACGACGTGCGCGGGGTCGGCCGGGTGCGCGCCGAACCACAGCTCGGCCTCCGGGTGCGCCGAGGGCACCGGCCTGCCGCACAGCTCCGCGAGCGCGGTGCGCGACCCCCAGGCGTACGAGCGCAGCGCACCCACCAGTTCGTGCACTAGAAGCGTCCCCCGTCGTACCGGTCCGGCGCGCCGCCGCCGGGAGCGGCGAGCAGCCCGAGGTAGGCCGCGGCCATCTCCAGCCGCAGCGCCAGCACCGCCAGCTGCTCCACCTCGCCGCCGCGGCCGGGCGACGGCGCGGCGTCGGCGGGCGGGGTGGCCGGCGCGGCCGGGTCGGTGAGCCCGCTGTGCAGCAGATCCACCTCGGCGTTCACCAGCTCGGCGTCGACCGGGCCCGCGCCGTCGCCGCCGAAGCGCGCGATCCGCCTGCCCGCCGCCGCCTGGTCGGCGTCGGCGCTGAGCACGAAGATCCGCACCCGCTCCACCGGGGCCGGGCCGTCCAGCTCCTCGTCGTGGAAGAGCGGGTCGAAGTCGGGCGCGGCGGTGGCGGCCACCGCGACCAGCCGCGGCTGCGCGGCCACCGCCTCGGCCAGGTTCACCGCCGTCGCGATCTGCCCGGCCGCCTGCAGCAGCACCTCGGCCGCGTGCCCGGCGAGCGCCGCCGTGGCCGGCGAGTCGCCGCTGAACACCACCCGATGCTGGCGCATCCGGGCGGCCAGCGTCTTGGCCGGGTTGTGGAAGACCTCGTGCTCCGGGCCGTCGCGCAGCGCCTCGGCGTCCAGGATGTCGGCGAGCTTGTCCAGATCCGGCACCGCGACCCCGGCGCGGCCGGGATCGATGGCGGCCAGCACGGCCAGCCCGGCGGCGAAGTACCGCAGCAGCCGATTGTGGTCGAGCACCGGAACCCGCGGCTCCAGCAGCGCGGCCCTGCCCCCCGTCGCGGCGGCCAGCGGCCCCTCGACCGGCGCGGCGACCACCACCTCGGCGCCGCGCCGCTGGGCCCGGTCCACCGCCTCGAGCAACCGCGGGTCGCCCGCGTCGTCCCCGGCGACCAGCACCACGTCCAGCGCGCCGACCCAGGGGGGCAGCGTGGCGACCGGGACGACCGGCAGCCCGGCCTGCGGCCCGAGCGCGGCGATCAGCAGCGCGGCGGCCCGCGCGGCCCGGCCGGAACCGGTCACGATCACCAGGCTGCGGGCGCCGGAGCTGGGCAGTGTGGCGAGCGCGTGCTCGGTGACGGCCGCCGCGGTGGCACGCACCTGGGCGCCGCCGGATGCGGCGGAGCGCAGCAGACCGGCTCCGTCGGCGGCTGCGATCGACGCGGCATCGTCGAGGTCGAGCACCGGTGTTCCAGCGATCATCGGGCGTCCCACCTCCCCTCATCGCGGTGTGATCGGTCGGTCCGTACCCGCCGCCCCGGCGTCCACACCGAGGGCTCGGGCGAATGCGGTCTCTGTGATTCCACTATTCCAGTCAGGAGCGGACGATGCTCAGGATCTCGGTCACGAGTGCGTCTACTTCGGCCGCCGATCGGGCCTCGACGTTCAGCCGCAGCAGCGGTTCGGTATTCGACGCGCGCAGATTGAACCAGGCGTTGTCCGGCAGGTCGACGGTCACGCCGTCCAGCCGGTCCACCGACCGGGCGCGAGCGGCGAAGGCGTCCAGCACGGCCGCGGTGCGCTCGGCGGCGTCCGCCACCGTGGAGTTGATCTCGCCGGAGGCGGCGTAGTTCGTGTACGCGGCCATCAGCTCGGAGACCGGGCGCTGCTGCTCGCCCAGCGCGGCCAGCACGTGCAGCGCGGCCAGCATGCCGGAGTCGGCGCCCCAGAAGTCGCGGAAGTAGTAGTGCGCGGAGTGCTCGCCGCCGAAGACCGCGCCGGTCTCGGCCATCTGCTGCTTGATGAAGGAGTGCCCGACCCTGGTGCGCACCGGGTTGCCGCCGAGCTCGGCGACGAGCTCCGGCACGGTCCGCGAGGTGATCAGGTTGTGGATGATGGTGGCGCCCGGCTCCTTGGCCAGCTCCCGCTCGGCGACCAGCGCGGTGATCGCCGACGGCGAGACCGGCTCGCCGCGCTCGTCCACCACGAAGCAGCGGTCGGCGTCGCCGTCGAAGGCGAGGCCGATGTCGGCGCCGCTGCGCCGCACCAGCTCCTGCAGGTCCACCAGGTTGGCCGGGTCGAGCGGGTTGGCCTCGTGGTTCGGGAAGGTGCCGTCCAGCTCGAAGTAGAGCGGCACGATGCTCAGCTGCCGCAGCCCGCCGAGCACCTCGGGCACGGTGTGCCCGCCCATGCCGTTGCCCGCGTCCACCGCGACGGTGAGCGGGCGGGAACCGTCCAGGTCGACCAGCCCGCGCAGGAACTTGGCGTAGTCGGAGAGCAGGTCGGTGCGGACCGCGTCGCCCCGCGCCCCCTCGAACTCCGGCACCCCCGCGACCACCTCGGCCGCGATGCCGGCGAGCCCGGTGTCCTGCCCGACCGGCTTGGCGCCCGCCCGGCACAGCTTGATGCCGTTGTAGCGGGCCGGGTTGTGGCTGGCGGTGAACATGGCGCCGGGGCAGTCCAGGTCGCCGCTGGCGAAGTAGAGCTGGTCGGTGGAGGCCAGCCCGATGTGCACCACGTCGAGGCCCTGCGCCCGCACCCCGTCGGCGAAGGCATCCGCGAGCTCCGGTGACGAGGCCCGCATGTCGTGCCCGATGACGACCCGGTTCGCCCGCTCGCCGCGCATCAGCCGCGCGAACGAGGCGCCGACCTCGCGCACGAACGCGGCATCGATCTGTTCGCCGACGACACCGCGGACGTCGTAGGCCTTGATCACCGCGTTCACGGCGTCGGCGGAGCGGGGCACTGTCATGGGGAACACCCTAGTAGGCGGGGGCGCGCGGACTCGACGGCTCCCCCGGTGGCCGCGGCGGTCAGTTCGGGGGGTCGGGCAGTACCCGCAGGTGCCCGCGGCGGCCGGTGCGGCCGGGGCGCGGCGGCTGCGGCGTGTGCTCCCGGTACCCGCGCTGATCGTGCTCCGGCGGCCTGCGCCGCAGCCCGGCCTCCCTGACCGCCTCGGCGAGCGCGGTCAGATCGTCGTCGTCCGGGGTGCTGAAGCCGCCCTCGTGCCGGACCATGTCCCAGCCCTTGGGGGCGGTGATCCGGGAGGCGTGCGTTTCACAGAGATCCCAGGAGTGCGGCTCCGCCACCACGGCCAGCGGCCCGACCACGGCGGTCGAGTCCGAGTAGACGAACGTCAGCGTCGCGACGGCTGGATTCTTGCAGCCGGGCCGGACGCAGCGACGCATGGGGATCACGAATGTGAGAGTAACCCCGCGGGCCCCGTCATGTGGACAGACACGCCTGGGTAATTCGTCGCACCGGCAGCGGAAAGGCGTACCACGGGCTACTCCTCCTCGTCGTCCGCCGGATCGATGACATCGGGGTCGACCCCGAGATAGGTGGCGATCTGCTGGACGAGCACCTCGCGCAGCAGATCCACGAGATCGTCCGGATCGCCCGCGCGCAACTCCAGCGGCTTCCGGAAGAGCACCACCCGTGCCCTGGTCGCGGTGCCGTGCCGATCGATGCCCGCGGGCACCAGCCGGGAGAGCGGAACCGGGCCGTCCGCCACCACCTCGTCCGGCCAGGTGACCGAGTCCGGGTGCAGCGGGCGGATTTTCGGGACATCGTCGACGGCGATGTCGAGTTTGGTCAATCGGTCGTGCCACTTCGAGTCGAGCGGCGCGAAGGCCTCGAGCACGAGCCGATCGAACTTCTGCCCCCTGGTGCGCCACGCGGGCACGGTCGGGGGGAGCACCGGACCGCGCAGACCGCGGCCGCGGCGGATCACCGACCTCGCGGTCGGCGGGCGGCGGTGACGGGAACGGGCCATGGCTCGAACCTAGCCGCTCCGCCGTCGTGGCTGTCGCCTGGCACGGCCGCCCGCGCCGGACCCGGACGCTCCCGCGCCGGGGCCGGCGTGGGCGGTCAGACGATGCCGCGCTTGAGCCGGCGCCGCTCCCGCTCGGAGAGCCCGCCCCAGATGCCGAAGCGCTCGTCGTGCGCCAGGGCGTACTCCAGGCACTCGTCGCGCACCTCGCAGCCCAGGCAGATCCGTTTCGCCTCGCGGGTCGAGCCGCCCTTCTCGGGGAAGAACGCCTCCGGATCGGTCTGGGCGCAGAGCGCCCGCTCCTGCCACTGCTCCTCGATCGAGTCGAACATCTCGTCGAAGCCGGTGATGATCAGGCTCAACCGGGGTGGTTCGGCACCGCCCTCGTCCTGCCCACTACCGGTGTCTTCGCAGACGCCACGAGCTGCGCCTGCTGTGGAATCGGTTTGCGATACGCCGTCCGGTATGCCCGAAGGGTCCAGCTCAATGGCCATCGCTCCGCCTCCTCACTGTGTGTTAGCGCAGAAAGATTCTTTCCGTCGGACCGATGCGCCCACCGACGGCCCTACCCCGCGACGTAGTCCCGCGGACATCCCCGAACGTGCCGTCCCGATGCGAACAGGTGTTCGAAAACTTGTTCGCGCCTTGATCTCTCGCGCGAACCCGGAATGACATGCTTGTGATTAGACACGCCGGTGCCAGCGGTGGTCAAGCCGATGAAGCTATTCCGTTACTATCCGGCACCGCATTAAGCGGCGGGGTCCCGCGGGGGAATAGCAAATGAGCAGCAAATATACCGTGGAGAGTACTCGATCGCGCCAGGGCCTAGGCTCTGCGGATGTGAGTGGACAACGAGCGGATGTCGCGCCCGGCGCGGAGCGGCGGATCGCGGTGCTGGTCGGCGGAGTCGGTGGCGCGCGCTTCCTGCAGGGCGTCCGGGAATTGCTGCCGGATGCCGAGATCTCGGCGATCGTGAATGTCGGCGACGATGTCTGGATGCACGGCCTCCGCATCTGCCCCGACCTGGATACCTGCATGTACACGCTGGGCGGCGGGATCGATACGGAGCGCGGCTGGGGCCGGGTCGGCGAGACCTGGCACGCGAAGGAGGAGCTGGCGGCTTATCGGGCGCAGCCGGACTGGTTCGGGCTCGGTGATCGAGATATCGCCACCCACCTGATTCGCAGTGAAATGTTGCGTGCCGGGTATCCGCTGTCAGCGGTCACCGAAGCGCTCTGCAATCGGTGGCAACCGGGGGTGAAACTTCTCCCGGCAACCGATGATCGCTGCGAAACCCACGTCGTTGTGGACGACGCGGACAACCCCGGCGAACGTCGCGCGATCCATTTCCAGGAGTGGTGGGTTCGCTATCGCGCGAACATCCGGACCCATGGATTCGCCACAATCGGGGCCGATGAGGCGAAACCTGGACCTAATGTGATCGAAGTCATAGAAGGTGCCGATGCGGTATTACTGGCCCCCTCGAACCCCGTAGTTAGCATCGGTTCCATCCTTGCCGTTCCCGGCATTCGCGGCGCGCTGCGCACCACCGCGGCGCCGGTGATCGGGCTCTCGCCGGTGATCGACGGAAAGCCGCTGCGCGGCATGGCCGACGAGTGCCTCTCGGTGCTCGGGGTGGAGACCACCGCCGAGGCCGTCGGCAGGCACTACGGCGCCCGCTCCGGCACCGGCATCCTGGACGGCTGGCTCATCCACAGCACCGACTCCGCCGAGGTCGACGGCGTCGAGGTGCGCAGCGTCCCGCTGCTCATGACCGATCCGGCCGCGACGGCGGAAATGGTCAAGGATGCCCTGGATCTCGCGGGGGTGAAGCCGTGACGCTCGAACCGGAGCGCGCACCCGGCCGGCCGGGCTCGGCGCCCGCGGGCGACCGCGGCCGCGCGCCGCAGGGCGATCCCGCGGCCTCCGCCGCGCCGCTCCCCGATCACGCCGCGGGCGAGCTGCGCATCCTGCCGATCATCGGCCTGCCCGAGTTCCGTCCCGGTGACGATGTCGCCGCGCACCTGGCCGAGCGGGCCCCCTGGCTCGCCGACGGCGACATCCTCGTGGTCACCAGCAAGATCGTCGCCAAGGCCGAGGGCCGGATCGCGCACGCGCCCAGCGATCCCGACGAGCGCGACGCCGCGCGCCGCGCGCTGGTGGCGCAGGAGGCCGTGCGCGTGCTCGCCCGCAAGGGCCGCACCCTGATCACCGAGAACAAGCTCGGCATCGTGCAGGCCGCCTCCGGCGTCGACGGCTCCAATGTCGAGCGCGACGAGCTGGTGCTGCTCCCCGCCGACCCGGACGGCAGCGCCGCCGCCCTGCGCCGCGCCCTGGCCGAGCGGCTCGGCGTCCGGGTGGCGGTGGTGATCACCGACACCATGGGCCGGGCCTGGCGCAACGGCCAGACCGACGCCGCCATCGGCGCCAGCGGGCTGCGCGTGCTGCACGACTACGCGGGCGCCGTCGACGGCCAGGGCAACGAGCTCCAGGTGACCCTGGTCGCGGTCGCGGACGAACTCGCCGCGGCGGCGGATCTGGTGAAGGGCAAGCTCGGTGGCGTCCCGGTGGCCGTGGTGCGCGGGCTCCCGGTCGCCGACGACGGCTCCACCGCCGCCGACCTCATCCGCCGCGGCGAGGAGGACCTCTTCTGGCTCGGCACCGCCGAGGCGATCGAGAAGGGGCGCCGGGAGGCCGTGCTGCTGCGCCGCTCGGTGCGGAGCTTCACCGCCGAGCCGGTCGAGCCGGAGCGGGTGCGCGCCGCCATCGGGGTCGCGCTCACCGCGCCCGCCCCGCACCACACCCGCCCGGTGCGCTTCGTCTGGGTGCGCACCCCCGAGCTGCGCGAGCGGCTGCTCACCGAGCTGGCCGCCGCCTGGCGCGCCGACCTGACCGGCGACGGCCTCGACCCGGAGCGCGTGGAGCGCCGGATCGCCAGGGGCCGCATCCTCTTCGACGCCCCCGAGGTGGTCATCCCGTGCTGCGTGCCGGACGGCGCGCACGACTACCCGGACGCCACCCGCCGCGCCGCCGAGGACACCATGTTCACCGTCGCGGTCGGCGCGGCGGTGCAGGGGCTGCTGGTCGCGCTGGCCGCCGAGGGGCTCGGCAGCTGCTGGATCGGCTCGACCATCTTCGCCCCCGCCGCCACCCGCGCCGTGCTCGGGCTGCCCGCGGCGTGGAAACCGCTGGGCGCCATCGCCATCGGGCACGCCGCGGAGGAGCTCACCGCGCGCTCGCCGCGCCCGCCCGGCGACGGCCTGGTCGAGCTGTGAGCGCGGAATCGCTGCACGCCTCCGCCACCGCGCTGCTCACCGAGTGGGCCCCGGCCGCGCCGGGGGAGCGCTCGCTGCGCGAGGCCATGCTGGCCTTCCTCGGCTCGGCGCCGCGGGGGTGCCTGCGCGCGCACGCGCCCGGTCACGTGACGGCATCCGCGGTGGTCTTCTCGCACGACGGCCGGGAGGTGCTGCTCACCCTGCATCCCCGGGTCGGGCGCTGGATCCAGCTCGGCGGGCACTGCGAGGAGCCGGACGCGACCGTCGCCGACGCGGCGCTGCGCGAGGCCGTCGAGGAGTCCAGCATCCCGGACCTCACCCTGGAGCCCGGGCTCTACGGCGCCCAGGCGCACCCCATCACCTGCTCGCTCGGGCAGCCGACGCGCCACCTCGACCTGCTCTTCCGGATCACCGCGCCGCCGGGCGCGATCCCGGTGCGCAGCAGCGAGTCGGCCGACCTGCGCTGGTGGGGTGTGGATGCGTTGCCGCCGGACGCGGACGTGCTGCTGCGCTGATTTTACAAATTCTTCGATTTGTATAGATTGCCGACACGATCGGCGGTATCGTCAACCTAACGCGGTAACGCACATCACACTGTGTATCCGGGATGGGAGACGACGATGTCCACCGAAGCCGAACCCTCGTCCATCGAGGCGCCCGCCTGGCGCGACACCAAGCGCCTCTACTGGCTCTGGGGGCTCTTCGCCCCGGCGGGGCTGTTCCTCATCGGGCTGCCGACGATCTACCTCTTCAGCCGGCTCGGCTGGGACGGCGCCGCGCACGTGCCGTTCTGGCTCGGGCCGATCCTGATCTACCTGGTGATCCCGATCGCCGACGTCTTCATCGGCCCGGACGGCGACAACCCGCCGGACGAGGTCATGGAGTACCTGGAGAACGATCGGTACTACCGCTACCTCACCTACCTCTACCTGCCGCTGCAGTACGCCTCGCTGATCCTGGCCTGCTACCTGATCACCGCGGACGACCTCTCCTGGCTGCACATCGACGGCGGGCTGTGGACGGTGGACCGGATCGGGCTGGCGATCACCGTCGGCATCATCGGCGGCGTCGGGATCAATACCGCGCACGAGCTCGGACACAAGAAGGTGGAGCTGGAGCGCTGGCTCTCCCGGATCGCGCTGGCCCAGTCCGGGTACGGCCACTTCTATATCGAGCACAACAGGGGCCACCACGTGCGGGTGGCCACGCCGGAGGACCCGGCCAGCTCCCGGCTCGGCGAGAGCTTCTACCGCTTCTGGCCGCGCACCGTGTGGGGCGGGATCACCTCCTCCTGGCGGCTGGAGAAGGCGCGGCTGGAGCGGACCGGCTCCGGGCCGTGGTCGATCCACAACGAGGTGCTGAGCGCCTGGGCCATGACGGTGCTGCTCTTCGGCGCGCTCTGCGCGATCTTCGGGATCGGGCTGCTGCCGTACCTGCTGCTGCAGGCCGTGGTCGGGTTCAGCCTGCTGGAGGCGGTGAACTACCTGGAGCACTACGGCCTGCTCCGGCAGCGCACCCCGAGCGGCCGGTACGAGCGCGCCGCGCCGACGCACAGCTGGAACAGCGACCACCTGGTCACCAATATCTTCCTGTACCACCTGCAGCGGCACAGCGACCACCACGCCTACCCGACCCGCCGCTACCAGACCCTGCGCAGCTGGGAGGGCGCCCCCAACCTGCCCGCCGGCTACGCCACCATGATCCTGCTCGCGTACGTTCCGCCGCTCTGGCGCAGGGTGATGGACCCGAAGGTGCTCGCGCACTACGACGGCGACGTCACCAGGGCCAATATCCTGCCCGCGCGGCGGGAGCAGGTGCTCGCCCGCTACGGCGCCGCCTCGTGAGCGCCTACCGCTGCCCCGTCTGCGCGTACGTCTACGACGAGGCGAAAGGCGAACCGCACGAGGGCTTTCCGGCGGGGACGGCGTGGTCGGCGGTACCGGACGACTGGTGCTGCCCGGACTGCGGGGTCCGCGAGAAAATCGACTTCGAGGAGGCTCCGGCATGACCGACTACAAGCTCTACCAGTGCATTCAGTGCGGTTTCGAGTACGACGAGGCGAAGGGCTGGCCGGACGACGGCATCGCGCCCGGCACCCGCTGGGACGACATCCCGGACGACTGGAGCTGCCCGGACTGCGGCGCCGCCAAGGCCGACTTCTTCATGGTCGAGATCGAGCGGTCGTGACATTTTGACTGCGGCGCACGCCCGTGCCACTGTCGCGGGTATGCCGCGCTCCGGATCCAGGCCGTCGTATCAGGAGGCCGCGCGGGAACTGCTGCGCACCTCGGTGCTCGACGCGGTGCGCGGCCTGCTCACCGAGCGCGACTGGTCCAAGATCACCCTTGGTGACGTCGCGACCAGGGCCGGGGTGAGCAGGCAGACGCTCTACAACGAGTTCGGCTCGCGCACCGGCCTCTCCCAGGCCTACGCGCTTCGCCTCGCCGACGACCTGGTCGACCACGTCGCGGCGGCCATCGCCGCGCACGTGGGCGACGCCCGCGCCGCCATACACGACGGCATCGCCAACTTCCTGGTCGACGCCGCCGCCGACCCGCTGGTCCGCTCGCTGGTGGCGGGCGAGGTCAAGCTGGACCTGCTCCGGCTCATCACCCTGGACGCCGGGCCGCTGCTGGAACACGCGGGGGAGCGGCTCGCCGCGGCATTCCAGCACAGCTGGGTCGCGGCATCGGCCGCGGAGTCCGCGGTGCTCGCGCACGCCATGGTGCGGCTCGCCATGAGCTACATCCCCACCCCGCCCACGCCCGACCGCGACACCCCCGCGGAGCTCAGCCTGCTGCTCGGCCCGTACGTGGAGGCCATCCTCGCGGCCCGCGCCCCTTCCTGACGGAGTTGTCCACAGGCGCCGCCTCCCCCCTCGCCTCCGCTTTGTGGACGGGGTAGCCTCGTTCGTGAGATCGCTTGGGGGAACCCGACAAATACCGACCGCTGTCATTGTGCTCGTGGCCACGTTTTTGTCTGTAAGGGGGGTGTAACGCGCGCGTGATCTGGAACTATTCCTATGACACAGAAAGTACGGCTTTACGTAGCGGAGCAAAGGTGCAAAGGGCAGACACATCGCCAGACTCGAAACGGCACCTGTGGTTTCTGGGGTTGATCGCTCCCGCATCGGCCCTGCTGCCCTCGCAGCTGGTGTACCAGACGGGGTGGGCGGTGTTCTGGTGGATCGGGCCGTTCATCGTGCTGGTCGCGATTCCGGTCCTGGATTGGCTGGTCGGGGAAGACGGGTCCAATCCCAGGGATGAGGACTACGAGCGGTTGTCGGCCGACCGGTACTACCGGTGGTGCACGTATCTGTTCCTGCCGATTCAGCTGATCGGGTTGTTGATCGCCTGCTGGATGTGGGCGGGGACCGAGCTGAGCGTGGTCGACAAGTTCGGGCTCGCGACGACGCTGGGGCTGGTCTCGGGGATCGGGATCAATGCCGCGCACGAGCTGGGGCACCGGGTCGAGCACCTGGAGCGGTGGCTGGCCAAGCTGGCGCTGGCCCAGTCCGGGTACGGGCATTTCTTCGTCGAGCACAACCGCGGGCACCACGTGCGGGTGGCGACGCCGGAGGATCCGGCCAGTGCCCGGCTGGGGGAGTCGCTCTATGCGTTCCTGCCCCGCAGCGTCTCGGGTGGGTTCCGGTCGGCGATCACGATCGAGCGGCAGCGGCTGGCGCGCAACGGTGTGCGGTGGTGGTCGCCGAAGAATCACATCCTGCAGGCGTGGTCGATGACGGTGGTGTTGTTCGGTGGGCTGGTGCTGGCGTTCGGGGTGGCGGTGTTGCCGTGGTTGCTGGTGCAGGCGGTGATCGGTGCGGTGTTGCTGGAGACGGTGAACTATGTCGAGCACTACGGGTTGTTGCGGGAGCGCAAGCCCGATGGGCGGTGGGCTCGGTGTTCGCCGCGGGATTCGTGGAACAGTGATCGTCTGGTGACGAATATCTTCCTGTTCCATTTGCAGCGGCACAGTGATCATCATGCGAATCCGGGGCGGCGGTATCAGACGTTGCGGACCTCGGAGGTGGCGCCGCAGTTGCCCGCGGGGTACGCGTCGATGATCCTGTTCGCCGCGATCCCGCCGCTCTGGCGGCGCATCATGGACCACCGGGTGCTCGCCCACTACCGGGGCGACATCACCAGGGCCAACCTGCAACCGGGCAAGCGGGAGCGGCTGCTCGCCCAGTACGGCAGCGTCGCCTAGCACTCCACGGCCGGGCCGGGTGAGGTTAGGCTGCGCTAGATGCTCGAGCGGATCCTGTTCGTCGGTCTCACGGCCGCACTCGCCCTGTTCGGTACCGCCGGGGCCGGGCACGCCGAGCCCGCCCGCGGGGTCGTGGTAATCGTGCCCGGCCAGTACCTCGGGGCGCTGCCGTACCAGCCGCTCGCGGCCGCACTCCGGGCCGACGGGTACGAACCCGTCGTGCTCGACCTGAAGGGCATCGACATCGCCGCCGACGCCGGTGCCATCGACGGCGCCGTCGCGGCGGTGGCCGCGGCGCACCCGGGGCAGCCGATCACCCTGGTCGGGCACAGCATCGGCGCGCTCAGCAGCCGGTACTACCTGCGCGAACTCGGCGGCATCGGCACCGTGGCGCGGTACGTCGCGATCGGCGCACCGCAGTACGGCTCGCCCGGCGCCTGCGGGCAGCCCGCCGCACCCGAGGCGTGCCCCGGCACGCCCTTCATGGAGCAGCTCAACGCCGGGGACGACACCCCCGGCGCCACCACCTACTACGCCATTCGCAGCGAGCGCGAATGGAGTGATGGCCGGCTCGACGGCGGCCAATGCCGCCTCACCCCCTTCCCGACCCTCGGCAACGGCGGTATCGACCACTCGCTGGAACCGGTGCTGCCCGCGGTACTCGAGCAGCTGCGCTCCGCGCTCGCCGGTGGCTGCGCCGGCGAGTACGCCGACGAACCCGACGGCGCCATCACGGCGGAGTCCACGCTCTTCCCGAGCGGGATTCCGTTCGGCTGAGCCGCACCGAATTCGGCTCGGTGCGTTCGGCCGCCGCAGCCGGGGGACACCTCGGCACGGCCCACGACCGAGCGGCTAGCCTTGCCGGGTACCGCCGCCCAATCCCTGGAGAGGCAGATGACGACTTCCGAACTTTCCGCTGAAACCGCTTTGACGGCCGATGTCCGCAATGGCATCGACTACAAGGTGGCGGATCTGTCGCTGGCCGAGTTCGGCCGGAAGGAGATCCGGCTGGCCGAGCACGAGATGCCCGGGTTGATGGCGTTGCGCCGTGAGTACGCGGAGGTGCAGCCGCTCAAGGGTGCGCGGATCTCCGGGTCGCTGCACATGACGGTGCAGACCGCGGTGTTGATCGAGACCTTGACCTCGCTGGGTGCGGAGGTGCGGTGGGCGTCGTGCAATATCTTCTCCACCCAGGACCACGCCGCCGCGGCGGTCGTCGTCGGCCCGCACGGCACGGTGGACGAGCCCAAGGGCACCCCGGTCTTCGCCTGGAAGGGCGAGAGCCTGGAGGAGTACTGGTGGGCGGCGGAGCAGATGCTCACCTGGCCGGGTGAGCCGGCGAACATGATCCTCGACGACGGCGGCGACGCGACCATGCTGGTGCTGCGTGGCGCGCAGTTCGAGAAGGCCGGTGTCGTCCCGCCCGAGGACGAGGACCACTCCGCGGAGTTCAAGGTGTTCTTGAACCTGCTGCGGGAGCGGCTGGCGTCCGAGAACGGGAAGTGGTCGGCGATCGCGGAGTCGGTGCGCGGGGTGACCGAGGAGACCACGACCGGCGTGCTGCGGCTGTATCAGTTCGCGGCGGCGGGGGAGCTGGTGTTCCCGGCGATCAACGTCAACGATTCGGTGACCAAGTCGAAGTTCGACAACAAGTACGGCACCCGGCATTCGCTGATCGACGGGATCAACCGGGGCACCGATGTGCTGATCGGTGGCAAGAAGGTGCTGATCTGCGGGTACGGCGATGTCGGCAAGGGGTGCGCGGAATCGCTTGCCGGGCAGGGCGCGCGGGTACAGGTAACCGAGATCGACCCGATCAACGCGTTGCAGGCGCTGATGGACGGCTACGACGTGGTGACCGTGGAGCAGGCCATCGGCCAGGCCGACATCGTGATCACCTCCACGGGCAACAAGGACATCATCACCCTCGAGCACATGAAGGCGATGAAGGACCAGGCGATCCTGGGCAATATCGGGCACTTCGACAACGAGATCGATATGGCCGCCCTCGAGCGTTCGGGTGCGGATCGGTTGAACATCAAGCCGCAGGTGGATCTGTGGACGTTCGAGTCGGGCAAGGCGATCATCGTGCTGTCCGAGGGCCGGTTGCTGAACCTGGGTAACGCGACCGGGCACCCGTCGTTCGTGATGTCGAACAGCTTCTCCAACCAGGTCATCGCGCAGATCGAGCTGTGGACCAAGCCCGAGCAGTACGACAACGAGGTCTACCGGCTGCCCAAGCACCTGGACGAGAAGGTCGCCAAGATCCACGTCGAGGCACTCGGCGGCACGCTGACCAAGCTCACCAAGGACCAGGCCGAGTACATCGGCGTGGACGTGGAGGGCCCGTTCAAGCCGGACCACTACCGGTACTGACGCACCGGGCCCCGCCGGGCAGCCGGCGGGGCCCCGCGTAGTCTCCCTGCGCATGGGCACCCTCATCGTGCTGGAAGGGCTGGACGGCTCCGGCAAGCGCACGCTCACCGACCGGATCGTCAGCGATCTGGCCGCGCGCGGCGCGCGCACCGCCACGCTCGCCTTTCCGCGCTACGGGCACTCGGTGCACGCCGACCTCGCGGCCGAGGCGCTGCGCGGCGAACACGGCGATCTGGCCGCCTCGGTCTCCGGCATGGCGCTGCTCTTCGCGCTGGACCGGGCGGGCGCGCGGGACCAGCTGGAAAAGCTGCTCGTCGAGCACGATTACGTGGTGCTCGACCGCTACGTCGCCTCCAACGCGGCCTACAGCGCGGCCCGGCTCGGCCAGACCGCGGACGGCGATATCGTCTCCTGGACAGCGGAACTGGAGTACGGCCGATTCGGGTTGCCCAGCCCCGACCTGCAGATTCTGCTCGACGTGCCGACCGAGCTGGCGGCGCGGCGGGCCCGCCGCCGCGGCGAGCTGGACCCCGGCCGCGCGCTCGACGCCTACGAGCGCGATGCCGAGCTGCAACTGCGCACCGGCGCGGTGTACCGTGAGCTGGCCGAACGCGATTGGGCCGGTCCCTGGTGGCGCTACCGCCCGGATGACGATCCGGCCACGGTCACCGACCGGCTGGCCGCGGTACTGCGCCGATAGCGCGGCGGGTACGGTGCGAAATCGCCAGTGTTGGCGTGGCGGCCCGTCGCCCGCCACCGAGATGACAACATAGGAATCATGAAGCCGAAGATTCTGGTCGTCGACGACGATATGGCTCTCGCCGAGATGCTCACCATCGTCCTGCGCGGGGAGGGGTTCGACCCGCACGTGGTCGGCGACGGTACCCAGGCGCTCTCCGCGGTGCGGGAGATCCGGCCGGACCTCGTGCTCCTCGACCTCATGCTGCCCGGCATGAACGGCATCGACGTGTGCCGGGTGCTGCGCGCCGACTCCGGCGTGCCGATCGTCATGCTGACCGCCAAGACCGACACCGTCGACGTGGTACTCGGCCTGGAATCCGGCGCCGACGACTACATCGTCAAGCCCTTCAAGCCCAAGGAGCTCGTCGCCAGGGTGCGGGCGCGGCTGCGCCGCACCGAGGACGAGCCCTCCGAGCAGCTCTCCATCGCCGACATCGTGATCGACGTGCCCGCGCACAAGGTCACCAGGGAGGGCACCCAGATCTCGCTCACCCCGCTGGAGTTCGACCTGCTGGTCGCGCTGGCCCGCAAGCCGCGCCAGGTCTTCACCCGCGAGGTGCTGCTGGAACAGGTCTGGGGCTACCGGCACGCGGCCGACACCAGGCTGGTCAACGTGCACGTGCAGCGGCTGCGCGCCAAAGTCGAGAAGGACCCGGAGAATCCGGAGATCGTGCTGACCGTTCGCGGGGTCGGGTACAAGGCCGGACCGCCGTGATCGACCGCCTGATCGCGCGTCTGCGCCCGGCGGTCGGCATCGCCGCGGCGTGGGCGCAGCGCCAGGGCGTCGCACTCGGCCACCTGTGGCGGCGATCGCTGCAGCTGCGCGTCATCGTCTCCACCCTCACCCTCTCGCTCATCGTCATCACGGTGCTCGGCGTCGTGCTCACCAGCCAGATCACCGACCGGCTGCTCGACGCCAAGCTGAACGCGGCCATCGAGGAGATGGAGCGCGCCAGGAACACGGTGGAGAGCCAGCTGGCGGGTGCGCACGGCAACGGCATCCAGCAGCAGCAGCTCGCCGAGGCGCGGGATTCGCTCTCCAACCGCGGCGGCACCGGGCAGTCCGGCGGCGTCGCGGGCAGCTTCGACTCCGCGCTCACCGTCATCGGCGGCACCCCGCCGCAGCAGATGACCTCCGGGCCGGTGCAGGAGGTGCCGGAGGAGCTGCGCCGCTTCGTGCAGCGCAGCCAGATCAGCTACCAGTTCGCCACCGTCGACGACCCGGACGGCTACCGCGGCCGCGCGCTGGTGATCGGCAGCCCGAGCGCCGAGATCCCGACCCTGGAGATCTACCTGATCTTCCCGCTGGTCAACGAGGAGCGCAGCCTGGCGCTCATGCGCGGCGCCATGCTGGTCGGCGGCGCCGTGCTGCTCGTCCTGCTCGCCGCCATCTCCGCGCTGGTGACCAGGCAGGTGGTGCTGCCCATCCGGTCGGCCGCCCGGATCGCGGGGCGCTTCGCGGACGGCCGGCTCAAGGAGCGCATGCTGGTCCGCGGCGAGGACGACATGGCGAAGCTCGCGCAGGCGTTCAACGAGATGGCCGAGAGCCTCTCCACCCAGATCAACCAGCTGGAGGAGTTCGGCAACCTGCAGAAGGGCTTCACCTCCGACGTCAGCCACGAGCTGCGCACCCCGCTCACCACCGTGCGGATGGCCGCCGACCTCATCCACAGCAGCAGCGACGAGCTCTCGCCCGCGCTGGCCCGCAGCGCCGAGCTGCTCGTCAACGAGCTGGACCGGTTCGAGGGGCTGCTCAACGACCTGCTCGAGATCAGCCGCCACGACGCCGGCGTCGCCGAGCTGCAGGTGGAGTCGCTGGATGTGCGGATGTGCGCCAAGGCCGCCATCTCCACCGTGCGGCATCTGGCCAAGGACGCCGGGGTCGAGGTCGTCGCCGACCTGCCGGAGGACCCGCTGGTCGCCGAGGTGGACCCGCGCCGCGTCGAGCGGGTGCTGCGCAACCTGCTCGCCAATGCCATCGACCACGGCGACGGCAAGCCGGTGCTGATCCGGATGCGCGGCGACCAGGAGGCCAACGCGCTCGCCGTCGTCGTCCGGGATCAGGGCATCGGGCTCCGGCCGGGCGAGGAGAAGCTGGTCTTCAACCGCTTCTGGCGCTCCGATCCCTCGCGCATGCGCCGCTCCGGCGGCACCGGCCTCGGGCTCTCGATCAGCCAGGAGGACGCGCACCTGCACGAGGGCCGGCTCGAGGCGTGGGGCGAGCTCGGCAGCGGCGCCAGCTTCCGGCTCACCCTGCCGATGGCCCGCGGCAGCAAGCTCGGCCCGAGCCCGCTGCCGCTGGACGCGCCCCGCAAGGTGTCGATCCGCACCGAGCCCGAACCGGACGAGTCGGATACCGTCCGGCTGCCGCGGGACGAGATCGAGGAGTTCGTCGCGAGCCTGCAGCGGGGCGCGGTGCCCACCGCCCGGCCGAACCCCGACGATCGGGACGTACAGTCATGACGATGCGTACCTGGTCCCCCGCCGCGGTGCGCCGGGGCGTGATCGGTGTGCTGGTGGCCGCGCTGGTGCTGCTCACCGGCTGCGCCAGCCTGCCGGAGTCCTCCGCCCCGCAGGCACTCGGCACGCTGGACCGCGAACCGACCTCGGACGGTCCGCCGCCGCCCATCTCCGGCCGCGACCCCGACCTGCTGCTCCGCGACTTCCTGCAGGCCACCGCCACCCCGGCGAACCGGCACGAGGCGGCCAGGCAGTACCTGACCCCGTCCGCCTCCACCCGCTGGGACGACGCGGCGGGCACCGTGATCGTGGAGAAGCCGGACACGCTGCGCGAATCGCGCGGCGGCGACGCCGCGACCTACGTGATCCGGGCGCGCAAGGTCGGCGAGCTCTCCGCGGACGGGTCGTACCGCCCCTCGGACGGCTCGATGCTGGAGAACAAGATCGAGATGACCAGGGTCGGCGGCGAGTGGCGGATCGACGACCTGCAGGACGGCGTCGTCATGGACAATGCCGCCTTCGCCAAGGCCTACCAGCGGCACGCGCTCTACTTCCTCGACCCCAACGGCACCTCGCTGGTGCCGGACCTGCGCTGGATCTCGGTGCCGCCCGCGCAGCGCACCCAGCGCCTGCTCGACCTGCTGCTGGACGGCCCGCAGCCCGCGCTCACCGAGAACGTGCGCACCGTCGTTGCGCCGCCGGTGGCGCTGCGCGGTGCGGTCACCAAAGCCAACGGCGACCCGGAGGAGGTCGGGGTGGGGCTCGGCGGGGTCCGGATCGACCTGGCCGGTGCCGCCGCGCTGCCGCCGCGGGACAAGGAGATGCTCGCCGCCCAGGTGGTCGCGACGCTCTCGGCGGCCGAGGTGCTCGGCCCGTACGTGCTGCTCGCCGACGGCAAGGCGCTGGACGACCGGTTCGCCGCGAACGGCTGGTCGGTCGCGGATATCGAGCAGTACACCCCGGATGCGCACCTGCGCAACAAGATCGGGCTCTTCGCGCTGCGCAACGGCACGCTGGTGCAGGTCAGGGAGACCGGCATCACCCCGGTGCCCGGGTACTTCGGCGGGGTGAACAACCTGCAATCGGCCGCGCTCTCCGAGGACGGCCAGCTGGTCGCCGCGGTGGCCGCCGACGCCGGCCGCGCCACCCTGATGGTCGGCAGCTACGGCGGCGACGCCTTCCCGGTCGCCGAGGGCGGCACCATCAGCAGGCCGTCCTGGAACTCGGACGGCAGCGCCGCCTGGGCCGTCGTGGACGGTGAGCGGGTGGTCAGGGCCGCCACCGACCGGGCCACCGGCACCGTCTCCCAGCAGGACGTCGACATCTCCGCGCTGACTGCGGTCACCTCGGCGCTCTCGCCCCGGCTGCCCATCACCGAGCTGCGGATCTCCGGCAGCGGGGTGCGGGCCGCGCTGATCGCGGACGGCAAGGTGTACGTCGCGGTGGTGGAGCGCCGCCCGGACGGGCGCTACGCCTTCACCGCGCCGCAGCCGCTCGCCGTCGGGCTCAGCACCAGGGCGGTCTCGCTGAGCTGGCTCAGCGGGGACACCATCATCATCGCCCGCGAGGGCAATGTGGACCCGGTCGTCACGGTCTCCATCGACGGCTCCGAGCAGGTCACCCAGACCTCGCAGAACCTCACCCCGCCCATGCGCGTGGTCAGCGCGGCGCTGGACACCTGGTACGTCGCCGACTCCCGCGCCGTACTGCAGCTACAGTACGGCCAGCCGGTCACCACCGAGGGCTTCTGGCGCGAGGTGCCCGGTTTGACCGGCGAGAACGTGGTCCCGGTGCTGCCCGGCTGAGGTGTGTCGGTGGCTCCGGCCAGACTTGCGGGCCATGCGGACCCTGCTGGAGCTGATCCTGCCCGTGGAATGCGGCGGCTGCGGCCTGCCCGGGCTGCCGTGGTGCCCCGCCTGCGCGAGCGCGCTGGACGGCCCGCCCGTCCGGCTGCGCCCGCGCACCGATCCGGGGGTGCCGTGCTGGGCGCTCGGCCCGTACGCCGGGCCGGGGCGGCGCGCGGTGCTGGCGCTCAAGGAGCGCGGCCGCCGCGACCTGGCCGGGCCGCTCGGCTACGCCCTGGCCCGCGGGCTGCACCGGCTGCGCGCCCCCGGCCGCCCGCTGCTGCTGATCCCCGCGCCCGGCCGGGCCGCCGCCGCGCGGCGCCGCGGCGGCGATCCGGTGGCCAGGACGGCGGCGGTGGCGGCGAGTTGGCTGCCCGGTTGCCGGATGGCGCCACTGTTGCGATCGCGGCACGGTACGCGCGATTCGGTCGGGTTGACTCCGGCGCAACGCAGGCGCAATCTGGCAGCACGGGTCGTGGTCAGACCGGAGGTGCTCGCCACGCTGTCCGGGACAGCGAATCCGCAGGTCGTCCTGGTCGACGATGTCCTCACCACCGGCGCGACCGCGGCCGAGTCGGTCCGGGTCGCCGGACGCTACCGGATACCCATTCATGACGTGCTGGTGACATGCGGAACGTGATCGACGGAAAATTTGCGTGAACAGTGGCGGACCGGTCGCGGGCGGACTAGCGTCGCGGACACACACCCGACACGGGAGTTGGAGGTGGGGCCTCGGACATTCGGTGCCGAGCGGAGAGCCGATCGGCACGATCAATCCCGCCGCACGCCATTTTCGACGGTGCGGCCCTATCCGGGAGGTACGCGTGACGTCTTCACGTCCTTCAGTCCAAGACGCAGATCCTTCGATGCCGCGCGGCGGCACGCTGGACGAACCGGAAACCACCGCGGAGGGAGGAGGTAACCGGGCCGACATCGTGGTCAAAGGTCGCAATGTCGAAGTGCCGGACCACTTCCGAATCTACGTCGCCGACAAACTTTCCCGGCTCGAACGGTTCGACCCGTCGATCTTCCTCTTCGATGTCGAGCTGTTCCACGAACGCAACCGCAGGCAGCGCAAGAGCTGCCAGCGCGTCGAGATCACCGCGCGCGGCAAGGGCCCGATCGTCCGGGCCGAGGCCTGCGCCGACAGCTTCTACGCCGCCTTCGAGGGGGTGACCGCCAAGCTGGAGAGCCGGCTGCGCCGCACCAAGGACCGGCGCAAGGTGCACTACGGCGAGAAGACGCCGCTCTCGGTCGCCGAGGCCACCGCCGAGCTGGTCGACGAGACGCTCTTCGGGCGGAACGGCGCCGCGCACGCGCACCCCGAGGCAGAGCCCGATCCCTGGGCGCCCGCCGAGAGCGAGGGCCCCGGCCACATCGTCCGCACCAAGGTGCACTCCGCGGCGCCCATGACGGTCGACGACGCGCTGTACCAGATGGAGCTGGTCGGCCACGACTTCTTCCTGTTCCACGACAAGGAGACCGACCGGCCGTCCGTGGTCTACCGCAGGCACGCCTTCGATTACGGCCTGATCCGCCTGGCCTGATCGAGTCCCCCGCCTCCAGCCGGCCGGTGCGCAGCGCACCGGCCGGTGGTGTGTCCGGGACAATCCGGCCCGCCCGACCTTACCGTAGGGTAAGTTACGGCCATGGCCTCCACCGCTCGCCGTGCCGTCGTCGTCGCAGGCGCCCGCACCCCCTTCGTCCGCGCCTTCACCGATTTCACCCGGCTCGATTCGATCGCGCTCGCGGATGCCGCCGTCGGCGGGCTGCTCGAGCGCACCGGGCTGGACAAGCGGCTGGTGCAGGCGATCGTCTGGGGCGGGGTGATCCTGCCGAGCGCAGCGCCGAACATCGCGCGGGAGGTCGCGCTCGACCTCGGCTTCGATCCCGGCTGTGAGGGGCACACCGTCACCAGGGCCTGCGCCTCCGGGCTGCAGGCGGTGACCACCGCGGCCGCCGCCATCGAGCGCGGCGAGTACGACATCATGATCGCCGGTGGCAGCGACTCCACCAGCAATGCCGAGATCAAGCTGCCGCAGCACGTGGTGCACGCCGCCGCCCCGATCGCGCTCGGCAAGCCCAAGCCCAAGGACTACCTGGCCGCGGTGCGGCAGCTGGCGCCCTTCACCGACGTCCTGCCGACCCGGCCCAAGATCGCCGAGCGCACCACCGGCGAGGTGATGGGGGAGTCGGCGGAGAAGATGGCGCGGATCCACGGCATCGGCCGGGCCGCGCAGGACGAGTTCGCCGTCCGCTCGCACCAGCGGGCCGCGGCCGCCATCGCCTCCGGCCGCTTCGACGCCGAGGTGGTGCCGGTGACCACGCCGGAGGGCCGCACCGTCACCCGGGACGGCCTGGTCCGCGGCGACACCAGTGTCGAGAAGCTGGCCCGGCTGAAGCCGGTCTTCGCCGCCGACGGCACCGTCACCGCGGGCAATGCCAGCCCGCTCACCGACGGCGCCTCGGCGGTGCTGCTCATGAGCGAGGAGAAGGCGCGCGCGCTCGGGCTGACCCCGCTCGCCGCCTTCCGCTCCTGGAGCTACGTCAGCGTCGACCCCACCGACCAGGTGCTGATCGGCCCGGCCATCTCCATGCCGCGGGCCCTCGACAAGGCCGGGCTCGCGCTCGCCGACGTCGACCTGGTCGATATCCACGAGGCGTTCGCCGCCCAGACGCTCTCCGTGCTGTCGGCGCTGGCCAGCGACGAGTGGGCCAAGACCCGGCTGGACCGGGCGAGCGCGGTCGGCGAGGTCGATCCCGCCAAGGTGAACGTGCACGGCGGCTCGGTCTCGCTCGGCCACCCGTTCGGCGCCACCGGCGCCCGCATGGTCACCACCATGGCGAACGAGCTCGCCCGCACCGGCGCCGAGACCGCGCTGCTCGGCATCTGCGCCGCCGGCGGCATCGGCGCCTCGGCCGTGCTGGAGCGGGTCTAACCGCCGAACCGCTCGCGGTGCACCGCCTGCTCCAGGGTGCGCCCGCTGCGCCAGCCGAACCGCTCCAGATCCGGCACCCGCTGGAACTCGCGCACCGGCCCGACGCAGAGCCACGCCACCGGCTGCACCCCGGGCGGCAGCCCGACCAGCTCGGCTAGGTGGTCGGCGTCGTAGAACGACACCCACCCGACGCCGATCTGCTCGGCCGTCGCCGCGAGCCACAGGTTCTGGATGGCGAGCACGGTGGAGAAGATCCCGGTCTCCGGCACCGTGGCCCGGCCGAGCACGTTCGGCCCGCCGCGGGCGTGGTCGTAGCTGACCACGACCCCGGTGCCGCTCTCCCGGATGCCCTCGATCCGGATCGGGTCGAAGGTGGCGGCCCGCTCCGGCGGCAGGCTCGCCCGGAACTCGCGGCGCTTCTCCGCGACGTGCGCGGCGAACCGCTCCAGCGTCGCCGGTTCCCGGACCACGACGAAGTCCCACGGCTGCGAGTTGCCGACGCTCGGCGCCCGGTGCGCGGCGTCGAGCAGCCGCCACAGGGTGTCGTCGTCGATCGGGACCCCGGTGAACTCGGCGCGCACGTCGCGGCGCAGGCGGATGGCTTCGTAGACGCTCAGGGCGTGCTGGTGGACATCGTTGGCACACACCCGCTCAGTGAATCAGGTTTCCGCACCCCGGACGGCCGAACGGCCCCGCACCGAATGGGTGCGGGGCCGTTCGAGCCGGGGTCAGCGCCGGCTGAGCCGCCGCCTGCCCGCGGTCAGCGCGCTGCGCAGCCCGCGCCGCCGCCCGGTCTCCGGGTCGATGACCGGGACGGCATTGCCGCCGAACTTGCGCTCCGACGCCGTCTCCGGCGCGTCGTCGGCGGTGGCCCGCAGGTACTTGTTCGGCAGCGAGAGCTTGAGGATGGTGCGCCACGCCTTGAAGTACTGCACCGGCAGCGAGCCGGTGGTGTACGGCAGGTCGTACTTGTCGGCCAGCTCGCGCACCCGCACCGCGATGTGCGCGTAGCGGTTGCTCGGCAGGTCGGGGAAGAGGTGGTGCTCGATCTGGTGGCTCAGGTTGCCGGTCATGAAGTGGATCACCGGGCCGCCGCTGATGTTGGCGCTGCCGAGCATCTGCCGCAGGTACCACTGGCCCTTCGACTCGCTGTCGATATCGGCCTTGGTGAACTTCTCCGCGCCGTCCGGGAAGTGCCCGCAGAAGATCACCGCGTTGGTCCAGACATTGCGCACCATATTGGCGGCCAGGTTCGCGGTCAGGGTGCTCTTCCAGGCCGGGCCGGTGAGCGCCGGGAACACCACGTAGTCCTTGACCACCTGGCGGCCGACCTTGACCAGCACCTCCTGGCGCTTGCGCTCGAACTCCGCGCGCTCGGCATCGCCCTTGAACCGCCCGGCCGCGACCTTGCCCAGCTCCAGGTGCTGCACCGCGACCCCGAACTCGAAGAAGAGCTGCAGCAGCAGGTTGTACACCGGGTTGCCGAGATTGAACGGCTTCCAGCGCTGGTCCCTGGTGACGCGCAGCAGGCCGTAGCCGATGTCGTCGTCCATGCCGAGCACGTTGGTGTACTTGTGGTGCAGGAAGTTGTGCGTCTGCTTCCAGTGCTTGGCCGGGCCGGTGTTGTCCCACTCCCAGGAGCTGGAGTGGATCTCCGGATCGTTCATCCAGTCCCACTGGCCGTGCATGACGTTGTGGCCGATCTCCATGTTCTCGATGATCTTGGCCGTGCCGAGCAGGGCGACGCCGGCGAGCCACGCGGGCCGCTTCCGGCTCGCGAAGAGCGCCGTGCGGCCCGCGAGCTCCAGGGTGCGCTGGAACCGGATGACGTTGCGGATGTACCGGGCGTCGGCCGCGCCGCGCGACGATTCGATGTCACGCCGGATCGCGTCGAATTCCTCGCCGAGCGCCTCGACATCGGCCTCCGTGAGGTGCGCGTACTCCTTGACATCCGAAATAGCCATGCGGGTTACTCTACCGTAAGTTACGAGACCGTAGGTTACGAGTTCTTTGCTCCCGCTGTGGTCTTGGTCACGCGGTCGGCCGGCGCAGCCAGCCCCGGGCGCGGGCCCTGTCGCGCACGGTGATCCGGGCCTCGCGCAGCACCTCCTGCTCGTGCCTGGCCTTCTCCTGCAGCGTCGATCTGGCCTCGCGCAGCACCTGCTTCTCGTGCTCCGCCTTCTGCCGCAGCACGAGCTTGGCCTCGTGCATCGCGGAGCGCAATCCGCGGCGCTGCCCGGTCGCCGGATCCACCTGGGCGGGCAGCGCGATCCCGGCGAACTTGCGCTCCGACGAGGTCTCCGGCGCGTCGTCCGCGGTGCGCCGCAGCAGCCGGTCCGGCAGCGCCAGCTTGTGGATGGTGCGAAAGGCGAGCAGGTACTGCCTGCCCAGCGAGCCGGTGGTGTAGGGCAGGTCGTACTTGTCGCACAGCTCGCGCACCCGCTGCGCGATCTCCGCGTAGCGGTTGCTCGGCAGGTCGGGGAAGAGGTGGTGCTCGATCTGATAGCAGAGGTTGCCGCTGAGGAAGGCCATCGGCCGCCCGGCCCGGAAGTTGGCGCTGCCGAGCATCTGCCGCAGGTACCACTCGGCGCGGGTCTCGCCGGTGAGCTGCTCGATGGTGAACTTCTCCGCGCCGTCCGGGAAGTGGCCGCAGAAGATCACCGCGTAGGCCCACAGGTTGCGCACCAGGTTGGCGGTGGCGTTCGCCTTCAGCGTGCTCTTCCAGGCCGGGCCGGTGAGCGCGGGGTAGAGCACGAAGTCCTTGGCCACCTGCCGGGTGATCTTCCGCGCGAAGAGCACGTTCGGCTCGGACATGAGCTGCTTGCGCGGCACCCCGGAGAGATCCTTGTCGATATTCCAGTCGTGCAGCGCGATCCCCCACTCGAAGGTGGCGGCCAGCACCAGGTTGGCGAAGGGCTGCACCAGGTGGATCGGGCGCCACGGCTCGTCCCTGGTCATCCGGAGGATGCCGAAGCCGAGGTCCTCGTCCTTGCCGAGCACGTTGGTGTAGGTGTGGTGCGAGTAGTTGTGCGCCCGCCGCCACTGCGCCGACGGCCCGGTCTGATCCCACTCCCAGGTGCTCGAGTGGATCTCCGGGTCGTTCATCCAGTCCCACTGCCCGTGGCTGATGTTGTGCCCGAGTTCCATGTTCTCGATGATCTTCGCCAGCGAGAGCAGCGCGGTGCCGGTGAGCCAGGCCCACCGGTTCCGGCTGCCGAAGAGCGCGACGCGGCCGGCGAATTCCAGCCCGCGCTGTGCGGCGATCGTGTGTCTGATGTACTTCGCGTCGCGCTCACCGCGGGACAGCTCCACCGAGCGCCGGATGGCATCGAGCTCGTCTCCGAGGGTCTCGATGTCGGCGGCGGTGAGGTGCGCGAACGCGCGGATATCGGTGATGGCCACCGGGTTCCCTTTCCGTGCTGTGCTCTGCTGCCGAGGGTACCCGGGGTCAGGCGTCCAGCGTGCAGTCACCCGCGGCGGCCGAGACGCAGGTCTGTACCTTGTCGCCCTCGCGGCGCTCGTCGCCGTTGCGCAGATCGCGGGCGTGCCCGGCGGTGATGGTGAGCACGCAGGTCTGGCAGATGCCCATGCGGCAGCCGAACGGCATCCGCACGCCCGCCGCCTCACCCGCCTCCAGCAGGCTGGTCGCGCCGTCGGCCACGGTGCTGCGGTCGCTCCTGGCGAAGGTGACGGTGCCGCCCTCGCCGACCGCGGAGCGCTCGACCTCGAACCGCTCGACGTTCAGCTTGCCCGCGAGTCCTGCCGCCGCCCAGTGCTTCTCGATGTCGTCGAGCATGGCGGCCGGGCCGCAGGCCCAGGTCTGCCGCTCGCGCCAGTCCGGGAAGAGGGTGTCCAGGTCGGTCAGCTCCAGCTTGCCGTGCACGCCGGTGAGGTGCAGGTGCGAGGTGAAGCCGGGGTGCCGCTCGGCGAGCGCGGTCAGCTCGGCGCGGAACATCACGTCCTCGGCGGTGCGCGCCGAGTGCACGTGCACCACGTCACTGAAGACATCGCGCCGGGCCAGCGCGCGCAGCATCGACATCACCGGGGTGATCCCGCTGCCCGCGGTGAGAAAGAGCACCTTGGGCGGCGGCGGCGACGGCAGCACGAACCCGCCCTGCGGCGCGGCCAGCCGCACCACGGTGCCCGCGGTCACGCCGTTCACCAGGTGGCTGGAGAGCAGCCCCTCCGGCATCGCCTTGACCGCGATCGAGATCAGCCGCTTGCCGCGCCCGGCCGGGTCGTCGGACCAGTTCGGCGGGGAGGTCAGCGAGTACGAGCGCCAGTGCCAGCGGCCGTCGACCAGCACGCCGATGCCGATGTACTGGCCCGGCTCGAAGGCCCAGTCGAAGCCCCAGCCCGGCTTGATCACCAGGGTCGCCGAGTCGGCGGTCTCCCTGCGGACCTCCAGCACCCGGCCGCGCAGCTCGCGCGCCGACCACAGCGGGTTCACCAGGTGCAGGTAGTCGTCCGGGAGCAGCGGTGTGGTGATCCGGGCGACCGCGCCGCGCAGTACGTTCAAACGGCCACCACGGTCGGCCACCTCCGCCGCGGGCTCCTCCAGCCATTGCCGCACATTCTCGAACACCATCGCCGCCGGTCGTCTCCTCGGTTGCCGCGGGCCCCGTCGGGGCCCGTCCTGCCGCCAGGTTACGGCATCGTAGGTTGCCCTGTGGAGACGGCCGACGCGGCGTTGTGACTACTCCCGAACGCGCCGATCAGAGCAGCTCGAGCAGGAAGGGCAGCTCCTGGGTGGCGTACCAGGCGAGCTGGTGGTCCTCCGCGTCGCCCAGGGTGAACTCGGCGTCCGGGTCGCCCAGATCGGCGGCATCGATCACCTCGACGGCCTTGGCCACGTCCGCCTCGGCATCGGCCAGGTCGACGTGCACCGAGGCGATTGCCGCGTACGGCACCGGCCCGGCCAGCCGGACCACCGCGTCGTCCAGGTCCGGGCGCGGGGTCGCGCCGGTGACGTCGGCGGCGATCACCGCGCGGCGCTGGATCGGCGGGGTATCGGAATCCTCGGCCTCGGCGGCGAGCAGCCGCAGCGCGGCCCGCGCCGCCTCGCCCATGGCGACCTCGGCCAGCTCCTCGTCGTCGCCGGAGGCGTACGCCTCGCGCAGCGCGGGGGTGACCGCGAAGGCGGTCCCGCTGACCGCGCGCAGCTCCCGCTCCTCGACCAGGGTGCGCAGCATCGCGATGGTCGCGGGCAGGTAGACGCGCAGCGGGCGATCGTCAGGCGCAGGCACCGAGCAGCTCCTCCAGGGACTCGTGCACCGACGCGGCCAGCACCCCGAGATCCGCCATCGCGTCGCGATCGGCGTTGAGCCCGTAGCAGACCCGCGCGTCGTAGGAGGTGAGCCCGAGACTCAGTGCCTGATTGCGCAGCAGCGGCGACACCGGGTACATCTCCAGCATCCGCGCCCCGCCGATGTACATCGGGGACTGCGGACCAGGCGCGTTGGTGATCACCAGATTGAACGTGTGTTCTGCGAACGTACTCGCCGCCCGCACGCTCATCGCATGCAGGCTCGCCGGGGCGAATCCGGCCAGGTGCACCAGGGTGCGGGCGCGCACCCCGCGGCGCCTGCCGCCGGTCGCCGCGGTGGCGTGCGTGATGTGCGAGAGCCGCATCACCGGGTTCGGCTCGCCGACCGGGAGGTCGACCAGGAACGAGGAGACCTCGCCCGCGGTGTCGCCGGGCGGATCGTCCAGGTAGACCGACATCGGCACGATCGCGCGCAGCGTCGCCGACTCGGTGACGGCCTGATCCCTGGAGAGCAGCCAGGCGCGCAGCGCGCCGGTGATCACCGCCAGGATGGCGTCGTTGATCGAGCAGCCGAAGCGCGCCCGGATGCGGCGGTAGTCGGCCAGCTCGGTGCGGACCACGTCGAACCGGCGGTTGCGGGTCATCCCGGCGTTGAGCGGGCTGTCCGGCGCGCCCGCGGTGGCGGTGCGCACCGCCGACACCACCGAGTCCACCGCCCGGTTCGCCGCGCCGAGCACGGTGAACGCCGCCGCGCCCGCCTCCCGCGCGACCTCAAGCGCCTCCCGCGGCTGCGCCGCCAGGTGGCTCAGCGCCCCGGCGAGCAGCTCGGCGTCGCCGGGCTCGCGCGGCGGGTGCCAGGAGTCGGGGGCGAGGGCGCGCGGGTCCGGGCCCTCGTCCAGGATGACGTGCCCGATCTCCAGCGCCGTCTCGCCGTCCACCAGCGCCGCGTGCGTCTTGGTGAAGACGGCGGCGCGGCCGTCGGCGAGCCCCTCGATCAGGTACATCTCCCAGAGCGGGCGGTCCAGGTCCAGCGGGCGCGAGGCGAGCCGCGCCACCAGGTCGTGCAGCTGCGCCTCGCGGCCGGGAGCGGGCAGCGCGGAGCGCCGGATGTGGTAGGTCAGGTCGAAGGCGCTGTCCTCCACCCACACCGGCCTGCCGAGCGCCAGTGGGATCGCCCGCACCTTGCGCCGGTACCGCGGCACCATCGCCAGCCTGGTCTCCACCAGATCGAGCAGGCGGTCGTAGTCGAGGGGGCCCTCCACGATGGCCAGCGAACCGATGTAGACGGGGTTGCTGCTCTGTTCCTGACGGTGGAACGACGCGTCCTGCGCCGTCAGTCTGGTGATCACGCTGCCCGCTGCTCCTTTCCGTTGGTCTGCCGCCCCATTGTGCGGGCAGGACAGCGTTTTGGCTCGTAGCCGGTGAGTCCGCCGTGTGATCGGCGTCTTCTTTACCGTGTCGGGGGTGCGTGGCAGGATGTCGCGCATCGAGCTCGGGGGACTCGATTCGCACAGGGGGAATCCGGATGGAGAGCAGAGTTTCACTGTCGTGCGCGCCGCACGGGGAGGCAGGGTCGCGCGGGGTGCCGCGGCCCGCCACCGCGCCGGAGGGGGCGCCGGGTGGCGCGGTGGTCTCGGCGGCCGGGAATGGCGCGGCCGTGACCGCCGGGCGCGTGGCCCGGCCGGTGCCCGGGTCCGGCGCGGTGGCTGATCCCGCCCGGCGTCGCGGCGGCGCGGCGCCATGTGCGCCGGGGCGGCCGGGGCCGCGCTCCAGGGGTGAGCGGGACGCCAAGCGCTTCGCGGAGCGGGCGCTGCGCGCGGTGCTGGAGACGCTGGACGGCCGCCGCCGCGCCCTGCACCTGCGCGATATCGCCGACCCGGAGGTGGTCGCCGCGCTGGAGACGTACGCCCGCACCGGCGGCAGGGAGCGCGGGCTCGGCGCCGCCGTGCTGGAGCGGGTCGGCTGCGCGCCGGGCGCGCGCGGCCGGGTCGAGGTGTTCGGCCGGTACCGCCGCGGCGACCGCGTCTTCGCCGTCGCGGCCTGCCTGCGGGCGCACCGGGGCGGGTGGCGGCTCTGCGCGCTGCGGGTACGGTAGGGCCGGAGCGGTCCGGTGGGTCGGCGCTCCGGGGCGCCTACCATGGGTGCCGCATTACCATGAAACGTGCCGATGACGTCGCGGGTCGCCGCGCCGGACGGCCCGGCCGAACGACGGGACGCCGACGACACCCGCACACCGACCAGAGGACTGACGAGACCCGTGCCTGCGCTGACACTTTCGAGGTTGCTACGGATTGGTGAAGGTCGCGTCGTGAAGCGGCTCGGCCAGGTCGCCGACCAGGTCACCGCGTACGGCTCCGACCTCGAGGAGCTGACCGACACCGAGCTGCGGGCCAAGACCGACGAGTTCCGCGAGCGCTACGCCGACGGCGAGGACCTGGACGACCTGCTGGTCGAGGCGTTCGCGGTGGCGCGCGAGGCCTCCTGGCGGGTGCTGAACCAGAAGCACTACAAGGTGCAGATCATGGGTGGCGCGGCGCTGCACCTCGGCAATATCGCCGAGATGAAGACCGGTGAGGGCAAGACCCTCACCTGTGTGCTCCCCGCCTACCTGAACGCCATCTCCGGCGCGGGCGTGCACGTCGTCACGGTGAACGACTACCTGGCCAAGCGCGACGCCGAGTGGATGGGGCGCGTGCACCGCTTCCTCGGGCTCGAGGTCGGCGTCATCCTCTCCGGCATGACCCCCGCGCAGCGCCGCCACGCCTACGCCGCGGACATCACCTACGGCACGAACAACGAGTTCGGCTTCGACTACCTGCGCGACAACATGACGCACTCGCTGGACGACCTGGTGCAGCGCGGGCACAACTTCGCCGTGGTCGACGAGGTCGACTCCATCCTGATCGACGAGGCGCGCACCCCGCTCATCATCTCCGGCCCGGCCGACGCCTCCTCCAAGTGGTACGCCGAGTTCGCGCGGATCGCCCCGCTGCTCAAGAAGGACCTGCACTACGAGGTCGACATCAAGAAGCGCACCATCGGCGTGCACGAGGCGGGCGTCGAGTTCGTCGAGGATCAGCTCGGCATCGACAACCTGTACGAATCGGCGAACTCCCCGCTGGTCAGCTACCTGAACAACGCCATCAAGGCCAAGGAGCTGTACAACCGGGACAAGGATTACATCGTCCGCGACGGCGAGGTCATCATCGTCGACGAGTTCACCGGCCGCATCCTGGTCGGCCGCCGCTACAACGAGGGCATGCACCAGGCGATCGAGGCCAAGGAGAAGGTCGAGATCCAGCCGGAGAACCAGACCCTGGCGACGATCACGCTGCAGAACTACTTCCGGCTCTACGACAAGCTCTCCGGCATGACCGGCACCGCCGAGACCGAGGCCGCCGAGCTGCACCAGATCTACAACCTCGGCGTGGTGCCGATCCCGACGAACCGCCAGATGGTCCGGCTGGACCAGGCCGACCTCATCTACAAGACCGAAGAGGCCAAGTTCGCCGCCGTGGTCGACGACGTCACCGAGCGGCACGAGAACGGCCAGCCGGTGCTGATCGGCACCACCAGCGTGGAGCGCTCGGAGTACCTCTCCAAGCAGTTCACCAAGCGCGGCATCCCGCACAGCGTGCTGAACGCCAAGTTCCACGAGAACGAGGCCGCGATCATCGCCGAGGCCGGGCGCCCCGGCGCCGTCACCGTCGCCACCAATATGGCCGGCCGCGGTACCGACATCGTGCTCGGCGGCAACCCCGACATCATCGCCGACATCCTGCTCCGCAAGGAGGGGCTGGACCCGGTCGAGACCCCCGATCAGTACGAGGCCGCGTGGCTGCCCGCCCTGGAGCAGGTCAAGGCGCAGACCGAGGCCGACGCCGAGGCGGTGCGCGACGCCGGCGGGCTCTACGTGCTCGGCACCGAGCGGCACGAGTCCCGGCGCATCGACAACCAGCTGCGCGGCCGCTCCGGCCGCCAGGGCGACCCGGGCGAGTCCCGGTTCTACCTGTCGCTCGGCGACGAGCTCATGCGGCGCTTCAACGGCGCCGCCCTGGAAGCCATCATGACCAGGCTGAACCTGCCCGACGATGTGCCGATCGAGGCCAAGATGGTCTCCAAGGCCATCAAGAGCGCGCAGACCCAGGTCGAGCAGCAGAACTTCGAGATCCGCAAGAACGTGCTCAAGTACGACGAGGTGATGAACCAGCAGCGCACCATCATCTACGGCGAGCGCAACCGGATCCTCCGCGGCGAGGACATGGAGGGCCAGGTCCAGGGCATGATCAGCGACGTGGTCACCGCCTACGTGGACGGCGCCACCGCCGAGGGGTACGTCGAGGACTGGGATCTGGAGAAGCTGTGGACGGCGCTCAAGACGCTGTACCCGATCGCGCTCAACCACAAGGACCTGACCGGCGAGACCGAGGTCGGCGAGGCCGGTGACCTGAGCCGCGACGAGCTGCTGGAGATCCTGCTCGACGACGCGCACGAGGCGTACGCCAAGCGCGAGGAGGAGATCGACGGCCTGGCCGGCCAGGGCGCCATGCGCAACCTGGAGCGCCAGGTGCTGCTCTCCGTGCTCGACCGCAAGTGGCGCGAGCACCTCTACGAGATGGATTACCTCAAGGAGGGCATCGGGCTGCGCGCCATGGCCCAGCGCGACCCGCTGGTCGAGTACCAGCGCGAGGGCTTCGACATGTTCACCGCCATGCTGGAGGGGCTGAAGGAGGAGTCGGTCGGCTTCCTCTTCAACCTCCAGGTCGAGGTGCAGCAGCCGCAGCCCGCCGGCGTCGCCGTCGACCCCGGCCTGCGCTCCCCGGTCGGCGCCGTCGCCCCCGCCCCCCGCCCGCTCCCCACCCAGGAGGCCGCGGCCAACGCGGCGCCTTCCGGCGCCCCCGCCGCCCTGCTCGCCAAGGGCATCGACGACTCCGGCCCCCGCGGCCTCAGCTACTCCGGCCCCGACGAGGGCGGCCGCACCGCCGTGCACACCGACGACGAGGAGTACGGCGGGGACAACTCCGGCTCCCGCCGGGAGCGGCGCGAGGCGGCGCGGACCGAGTCGCGCGGGAAGCGGGGTCCGAAGAGCCGCCGCAGGCACTGATCTTTCGTTCCGAGCGAGGGCGTCCACTTCCGGGTGGGCGCCCTCGCTCGTTCGGTGGTCAGTTCACAGGTCGAGCCCGGCTACGAAAGCCGCTGCTATCGGCCTGATCCCGTCGCACGACGGCGGGACGGGGACGGATGCCGAGTTCGCGAGGAAGCTGATCTCCACCCGGCCGTCGGGCGCCGCGAATGCCGCGCTGCACTCACCATCCAGTCGCGGCACCGTGTACAGCACCGCTTCGCGCCCGGCGAGCTGCTCGGTCGCGAAGATCGAGTACTCCGCCGAATCCCGGATGTCGTCGACATCGCGGTTCTGCACACTGATCCACACGGTCCCGGTCGGGACCGCGGCCGCGCCGGTGCCCTGGAAGCGCAGGAAACTGCAGCCGATCACTACGAGGTCACCGGAGACCAGGTCGCCGGAGCGGCTCCGGGTGGACGGGTCGAAGCCGGCGGCGGTCACCGTCGCGTCGCCGATGGCGAGGCACGGGTCGAGCCGGACCTGCTCCGCCACCCCGGTCTGATCCGGCCCGGCGGGCACGGAGACTGCGATCGAGGGGTTCCCGGTGCGCACCGGGGTAGCCGACGGGTCGGCGGCCGGAGAGTCCTGTCCGCAGGCACCGGCGAGCAGCCCCAGCGCGACGATCGGCACGGTGTATCGCGATATCAACTCGACCTCCCGGTGGTCGTCGACAAGAACTGACCGCGGCGGTGAGTCCCCCGCGCTCAGCGTAGAGCACGGTCGGGCGTGCTTTGACAAGTCTCGCGGCCGCTCCGTAGCGTTCGGGTACGCATGCGGGGGAGGGAAATATGCGGGTCATCGATGTGCTGCGCCGGGGCGGTATCGCGGTCCAGCTGGTGAAGATCGCCGGTCTGCTCGTCGCGGCGGTGGCGGTCCTGCAGGTCGCCACCTGGGTCGGCAACCCCTATACCGATTCGGATGAATCTTCCGGAGCCACGGGCACGCCCTGGACAGCCCCGTCGCTGCGCGGAAGCGCACCACCGCCACCGCCTGCCGATCTTCCCCGGATCGAGTTCCCGCCGCCGTTGCCCGCCATTCGCCAGGGTGCGCCGCAGCCCGTCCCGACCCGCTATGGACTCACCTACACGGTGCCCTCGTCAAGGGGATGGCGCCCGAGCAGCGACCGGACCATGGGGTGGACCTCCGACGGCGAATTGATCACCGCGTACGGCTCGGTCAGCGATTACGGCTACGACTACTGCCCGGCGCTGGACGGCTCCGACAAAGCCGCGGTCGGCATCACGGGGCGGAACGCGACCGACGCCGCGACGGCGGCGCGGTCGGAGATCGACCGGATGGAGCGAGCCCTGACCGACGACACCGGGCGGGCGCCGCGGGTAACGGTATCCGGCCCGGTGCAGACCGAGGTCTCTAGCCGCTCGGCGGTCCGCTACACCGCGGAGCTGACCGAGGTGTCGAAGGGCGCGGACTGCGACGCGGCGGCGGTGCGGTTGCATGTCGTCGCCACCGCGGCGTACGCGACCGCCGAAGTCGCGGTCTTCGTTGTCCTGCAGAAGCTGGACGTACCGGACGCGCTGAGCGACGACGCGGTCGACGCCATTGTCGGCTCGCTGCGAAGCTCGAACCACTGAGAGACCAGGAGTGCTGATGACCGAGAGTTTCAAGGCATCCCCTGCCGAAGTCGCCGGATTGGGGGTGCTGGTGGCGAGCGTCGGGAGCGACGCCGTCGCGGCCGCCACCTTCATCCAGCAGCACGGGAAGCCGGCGGATTGGTTGCACGGGCCGATCATCGACGAACTCCTGACGCCCATCCGCAATGCCGCGGACGCCAGCTTCAAGCGCATGGGTGATATCGGGATGCTGACCTCGCAGACCGGGGGTGAACTGAAGAAGGCCGCCTGGCTCTACCACGACCAGGAGGCGCGCAACTACGAGGCGCTGAATGCGAACAAGGTGAACCTCGGCCACCGCGATCAGCCGGTGCCGGTCCTGACCGATCGGGAGGCGGACGGGTACGTGTCCGCCTACGAGGGCGCGGCGCAGTACGCGAAACCGGAGGAGTTCAAGCTCGACGTGCCGCAGGCGAACAAGGAGGACACCGCCGCCCTGATCGCCGAGGTCTCACCCGTACTGGGGAATGTGAACGAGTCGATCAAATCCATCACGCGATTCGCGGGCAAGGAGATCGATCCGCTGGGCGAGGCGCTGAAACCGATTCCGGGGAACTGGAACGAGGTGCGCCGGGTCGGCGAAGCCTACAAGATCGCCGGCAACGGGATGGAGGCGTGCGGTAAGAATCTGGAAGCGGCGACCTCCAGGGCCGGGGCCGAGTGGGATGGCGCCGCCGCGCTGGCCTACGAGGACTGGGCGCGACGGCAGATCGCGGCGATGAAGTGGGAGGGTCCCGTCGGCCGGATCGTGTCCGACATTCTCGGCGAGGTCGCGGACAAGATCCGGAACGCGGTCAAGACGATCCTCACCAAACTCTGGGAGCTGCTCGAATCACGATTCGACCTGAGCAGTATCAGGGGCGCGCTCAAGACCATCGCCAACAAGATTCCGGTGGTCGGCACCGCCAAGGAGATCGCCGAGATCGGCCAGAAGCTGTACGACATCATCAGGACAGCGGTCAACCTCGTGCTGGACATCGTCAATCTGCGCGACAAGGTCGTGAAGTTGATCGAGGTGGTCTCCGACCCGCTCGGTACGGCCCGGAACAAGGCGGAAGAGCACCTGGAGAAGACCATCGAACCGTTCAGCAAGAACGCGGCCAGGGCGAAAGACCTGGTATCGGTCGGTCAGCTCGGCGATACCCTCGACCGGCCGCAGACCGACTATCAGGTCGGCACCGGCCAGCGGCCCTGGGAGGACGGGTGACAGCGCGAGACGACGATCTCGCCCCCGAGATCGAGGCCGTGGTCCGCGAGGTGCGCAATGCGATGGCCGATCTGGAGACGTCGCGCATTCGACTCGAGAACCTCGACATTCAGGCCCTCCTGGATGGGCCGACCGTCGTCGACGACGCATTCATGGCCTCGGTGGCGAATGTGCCTTCTTCCTCCGCCGAACTTCAGACCTACGCGGAGCGAGTTCGCGCGGGCGAATGTCGCTGGTCGGAGATCGAGTATCGCGCGCAGCCGGTGCCGCCGGAAGTCGCCGAGTTGAAGAACTCCCCGCGCTACGTCTGGCAGTGGTCAGCGACACCGCCGGTCGAGCGCGGGCCGATCCGGCGCTCGGCGGATACCGTCGGGCCTTCGGACTGGCCGGACGATTTCGACGATTACCCCACTCGGCGCTCCTGGCTGGAGTAGCAGCGGCTCAGGATTGTGAGCCGCTGGTGTCCGTGCTGCTCGGCGGCTCCCACTCGAACGGCTGCACCACGACGAACCCCGGCCCGTGGAAGGCGTATTGGAACGCCTCACCACTACCGCCGCGCAGCATGGACTTGAGGTTCATGCTGGAGACCACTTTGGGCGCGAGATTCGCCGACCAGGCCACCGCGGCCTGGGTGTCCACGTAGGTGGGCTGCGCACTGCAGTCCAGCACAACGGGTTTGCCGACCGCGCAGAGTGCGACGGTGCCGGTGCCGGAGACGGTGGTGTTGAACAGCCCGCCGGTGAAGAACCCCGCTCCCTTGACCCGGTTGATGTCCCACTCCAGCGCGGCGTCGAAGGCGAGCAGGTTGGTGCCGTTGACGCTGAGCGCGTCGCCGGTGAGGTCGATGAGGAAGACGTGCCCGGCCTGGTTGGCGAAGAACACCTCGCCCTGCCCGGACACCCGCATGAGCGGCACGTCCTCGTTGGTGACCATCCGCTTGAGCAGCTTCCCGACGCTCCCCGAGCCCTGGTGGTCGAAGCGGATGTCGCCCTGGTAGGCGACCATCGCCCCCTTAACCGCGAGCACATCGGGGCCGAGCCCCACCCGCAGCATCTGGGAGTTCTGCAGCGAGAACCGCTGCTGCGCCTGCACCTCGAGATTGGCCTGGTCGAACAGTACGCTTCGCATGCTTCCCAGGGTACGGAGCGCATCTACTACCGCCAGGCGCGCACGAGATCGTCCGGCCCCCAGTGCTCGTCGATCGGCAGGCGGCCCGCCATCCCGACACGGGAGACCGCGACCAGGGCGGTGTCCCGGCCGATGCCGGGCACGCCGGGGAGCGAGCGGGCGAGCGCGTCGTAGTCGTGCCGGTCGAAGGGGCGGTCCTCCAGCCACTTGATCGAGCCGACGAAATGCACGGTATCTGCGGTCGGTGCCCGATCGGCGCCGACCAGGTCGATCTCGGGGTTGTTCTGCCGGTTCCACCATCCGCCGACGGCTTCCAGATCGGGCCAGCGATCCGGCGCGAGGCGCAGCAGTGATTCCGGACGAAGGGTTCGATGGCCCGGCCGCGCCAGGTGGTCCAGGAGCGCTCGATCCGGTTCAGCGCGAGGTCGCCGCGCCCGCGCTCGATCATCGGCAGCCCGCGCTCCAGGAATGCCAGCCAGAAGCGGAGGTAGGAGTCGGTGATCCGATATCGCTTGTTCTTGGTGTCCGGCTTGGTGGAGAGCGGCAGGTCGGTGCCGACGATTCGCTTGGCCTGCAGGGTGTTCAGGATCGGGTGCAGCGTGCCCGCGGGCAGCGCGCCCGCCCCGCCGGAGCGGGCGGCGATGGTGCGTTCGCCGCTGCCGATCGCCTCCAGTACGGCGCGTGTTCGCTGCCCCTCCGGGAACTCGCCGAGCAGCGAGAGCTCACCGGCGACGAGCAGCGGGGCCAGGGGGTCGGTGACCACGTCGCGCAGGAAATCCAGGCGGCTCCGCTCCGGTTGCCAGGAGCGCACGATCTCGGGGAAGCAGCCGGTGATGAGGGTGGCGTCGATGGCGTCGGCGGCGGCGAGCCCGGTCATGGTCTGGACGTCCGCGACGTGCAGCGGCTCGACCGTCATCTTCGTCGCGCGGCCCAAACGGGCGGTCCCGGGAGCCGAGCGCCTCCATCACCGAGATGTCGCTGCCGACCAGCAGCAACAGCACCGGCTTCCCGGAGAGGTGCCGGTCCCACACCGTCTGCAGGGCGCCCTCGAACTCCGGATCCTGTTCGACCGGCCAGGGCACCTCGTCGATCACCGCGATGGCGGGGGTGTCGTCCGGAAGCGCGATGGCCAGGGAGCGCGGTGCCTGATTCCAGTCGCCGGCTCGAATGCCGGCGACGAGCTCGGCCCCACCGAGCGGCGACTGCGCGACGGTCGCGGTGAACTCCTCGGGTCGGGAAGTCACGGCTGGTCCAGGAGTTCTGTGATCGCTCCGGACGTCCCTACCTGGTCTTCCAGGCCACCCGCGGGCGGCATGCGGCGGCGGAGCGCGGGCCACCCCAAACTAAGATCCCAACTAACTGAGATTGGATCCTAGTTTATCGGCGCTGCCGCGACCAGATCGTCCA
The DNA here is from genome assembly GCF_040654395.1 of Nocardia sp. NPDC050697. Classification (NCBI taxonomy): domain Bacteria; kingdom Bacillati; phylum Actinomycetota; class Actinomycetes; order Mycobacteriales; family Nocardiaceae; genus Nocardia; species Nocardia sp. NPDC050697. The sequence continues at coordinate 248,514 of NZ_JBFAHY010000008.1, read as the reverse complement.
CGCTGCCGGACATGAGCACCCGGACCTGCGCACTCAGGTGCTCGACCGGCCAATCCCACCACGCCACCGCGAGCAGCCGGGCGATGTCGTTGTCGGTGTACCGCTTGCGGAGGACGCGGGCCGGGTTGCCACCGGCGACGGCGTAGTCGGGGATGTCGCGGGTGACGACGGAGCCCGCGGCGACGATGGCGCCGTGGCCGATCCGGACCCCGGGCATGACGGTGACGCCGTAGCCGAGCCAGACGTCGTTGCCGAGGACGGTGTCACCGCGGTTGGGGAGCTCGGTGAGCAGGTCGATGTGCTCGGCCCAGCTGCCGCCGAGGGTGGGGAAGGGGAAGGTGCTGACCCCGTCCATGCGGTGGTTGGCGCCGTTCATGATGAACCGCACCCCGGTGGCGAGCGCGCAGAACTTGCCGATCACCAGCTTCTCGGGGCCGTAGTGGTAGAGCACATTGGCGGTCTCGAAGGCGGTGGGGGTACCGGGGTCGTCGTAGTACGAGTACTCCCCGACCTCGATGAGCGGGGAGGTGACCAGCGGTTTCAGCAGCACCACCCGGGGCTGCCCGGCCATCGGGTGCAGGGCGGCCGGATCGGGTGCGGTCATGGGGGCTCCTCGGCGTCGGCGGGCGCCAAGACGGTAGCCCACCGATCGCCGGGAGCGACAGCGGTTTTCAGGCCCGGTTCTCCGGGCAGTACGCGGCAACGGCGGCGTAGACGAAGAGGTAGGGGAACTCGATGGTCTCGCTCGCGGACTCGGCCAGGTAGATGTGCTCGGAGGGGGAGTTGCCGACCGCCTTCAGGTAGTCGCACTGGGTGTGCGCCAGTTTGATCGCCGCGTCCTGCACCGCACCGGTCTCCTCGTCGTAGTGGCTGTCCCGCAGGAACTGCCGGTCCGCGGCGCTGCGCTGGCCGGCGGTGCCCACGATGTTCGACTGCGGCGCGGCGAGGGCGACCGGTCCGCCGCCGAGCAGCAGCGTGGTCGCGGCGAGGGCGGTGACGAAGGTGCGCATGGGGCCTTTCGGGAGCGTTCGATGGCTATCCGGGAAGGGGCGGAACCTGCGGAACGGCGCCGTAGACGGGGTGGAACGGCCGTACGGCGGTGGTGGTCATGCGGTGCGGCGCAGCCGGATACGCGGGTGAACCGTAGAGCTCGGGCAGCGGCCCGGTGCGGTCCTCCTTCGCGTCCTCGGCGGGAAGCGGGTCGGGCGATCCGGCCATTCGAGACGGCTTTCTGTCGAGCGGGAGAGCAGCGTGCTTGGGAATGCCGCCGGGTGGGTACCCCGGTGGCGGCGGTCCGAACGGTAATGGAAAAGGCTGCCGGAATACCGGTTTCACGCGCCCGAGGAGCGACTGTTCGGGACGGCACCGGCGAGTGGTCGGGGCTCGCCGGTGCGCCGGTGCGGTCGGTTTTCCCGCCCCGCGACAAGCCGGGCGGTCTGCAAGTTCTAGCGGCGGGCGTGGAAGTACTTGGCGATCACGTCGACCGGGATCTCCACATTGCCCTCGTCCTGGTCGGCGAACTCCTGCCAGGCCGGCTCGGCCTGGGTCATATTGCGCAGCTTCCAGCCCGCGATGCCGCCGTAGGTGTTCCAGACCTTGGTCAGGAAGCGGGTGGTGTCGGCGTCGACGGCGTCCCAGTGGAAGGGGTCCTCCTCGGCGAGCACCACCCACCCCGCGCCGAACCCCTCGAACTCGCGGAAGACCGCGGGGACCACCGGCCCGGAGCGCCAGGCCTGCACCGGATCCGCGAAGAGCGGGGCCTCGTACTCGGCGAGGTGGTGCCCCTGCGCGTAGTAGAGCAGTTTCTGCAGCTTGAGGTTGGAGACCCCGGCGTCCTCGGTGGTGGCCCAATCCACGAACCAGCGGCCGATGGTCGGGGCCGGATAGCGGGGCACGGGTTCCGGCGTTGCCATGACATGCTCCTGCCCATCGACGTTCCCTCCCCCGAGTCGTGCAAGCCGAGTTTACGGCCGCACCCGTGCGGCGCCGCCGTTTCCGTTGTCACCAGGGGTCGTTCGAGTTCAGCGCCACCAGCAGGCGGCGGATGGCGGATACCCGCCGCTCCTTGCCCGGCAGCTCGTCGAGCGCGCACTCCGGGTCGGCGGGCGGGCCGAGGTGGGTGCAGCCGCGGGGGCAGTCCTCGATGGCGTCGGCGAGATCGCTGAAGGCGGCGATCACGTCGTCGGGAGTGATGTGCGCGAGGCCGAAGGAGCGCACGCCGGGGGTGTCGATCACCCAGCCGCCGGACGGCACCGGCAGCGCCACCGACTGGGTGGAGGTGTGCTTGCCCTTGCCCACCCCCGACACCGCGCCGACGGCGCGGAAGGCATCCGGGACCAGGCGGTTGACCAGCGTGGACTTGCCGACCCCCGAGTGCCCGATGAAGGCGGTGAGCCGCCCGGTGATCCGGTCGAGCACCGGCTCCAGCGGGTCCTCGATGCCGCCGTGCACGATGATCAGGTCCAGGTCGGCGAAGTCGGTGGCGAAGTCGGACTCGGCGGCCAGGTCGTCCTTGGTCAGGCAGAGCACCGGCTGCAGCCCGCCGACGAAGGCGGCGACCATCGTGCGCTCCACGAAGCCGGTGCGCGGCGGCGGGTCGGCCAGCGCGACCACGATGAAGAGCTGCTCGGCATTGGCGACGACGACCCGTTCGAACGGGTCGGTGTCGTCGGCGGTGCGGCGCAGCACGGTGGCGCGCTCGGCCACCCGGACGATCCGGGCCAGGGTGTCCGGGGCGCCGGAGAGATCGCCGACCACGTCCACCAGGTCGCCGACGACGATCGGGGTGCGGCCGAGCTCCCTGGCCCGCATGGCGACCAGGCGCCGCTCCGGGTCGCCGGCGAGCACGCAGCCCCAGCGCCCGCGGTCCACCGCGACCACCATGGCCTGCTCGGCGTCAGTGTGCAGCGGGCGGGTCTTGGTGCGCGGGCGCGACCGGCCGCCGGGCCGGATCCGGACATCGGATTCGTCGTACCCGGAGGCCGAGCGGCGCTGCTTGCTCAGCGTGCGGCTCCCTGTCCGGCCGGTTCCGGGTCGAGCATGCGCTCCCAGAGCGCGACGAAGTCGGGCAGCGTCTTGGCGGTGGTGCCGATGTCCTCGATCTGCACATCCGCGACCCGGAGCCCGAGGATCGCGCCCGCGGTCGCCATCCGGTGGTCGGCGTAGGAGTGCCAGGTGCCGCCGTGCAGCTCGGCGGGCTCGATCTCCAGCCCGTCCTCGGTCTCGGTGACCCGGCCGCCGAGCCGGTTGATCTCGGTGGAGAGCGCGGCCAGCCGGTCGGTCTCGTGCCCGCGCAGGTGCGCGATGCCGCGCAGCCGGGAGGGCGAGTCGGCGAGCGCGGCGAGCGCGGCCACGGTCGGCGTCAGCTCGCCGACGTCGTGCAGGTCGATATCGATGCCCGCGAGCCGCTCCGGGCCCCGCACGGTGAGCACGCCGTCCACGATCCCGGCCTCGCCGCCCATCCGGACCACGATCTCCCGGATGACATCGCCGGGCTGGGTGGTGAGCCGCGGCCAGTGCGGGATGCTCACCTCGCCGCCGGTCACCGCGGCCGCCGCCAGGAACGGGGTGGCGTTGGAGAGATCCGGCTCCACCTCGCGGTCCAGCGCGCGGATCGGGCCGGGCAGCACGGTCCAGGTCTGCGGGGCGCGCGGATCCGCCGGCGCCTCCACCTTGACATCGGCCTGGCGCAGCATCTCCACGGTCATCTCGATGTGCGGCATGGAGGGCAGCACCGCGCCGCTGTGGTGCACCGTGATACCCCGCTCGAACCGGGCGGCGGAGAGCAGCAGCCCGGAGACGAACTGCGAGGAGCCGGAGGCGTCGATGGTCACCGAGCCGCCGCGCAGCGCGCCCGCGCCGCGCACGGTGAAGGGCAGCGCGTCACCGGTGATGTCGGCGCCGAGCTCGCGCAGCGCGTCCAGGATGGTGCGCAGCGGGCGCACCCTGGCCTGCGCGTCGCCGTCGAAGTGCACCTCGCCGGTGGCCAGCGCGGCCAGCGGCGGCAGGAACCGCATCACCGTGCCCGCGAGGCCGCAGTCCACGGTGCCCGCGTGCAGCGGGGCCGGGGTGACCACCAGCGTGTCGCCGTCGCCGGAGATGCCCGCGCCGAGCGCGCGCAGCGCCCCGATCATGAGGTCGGTGTCCCGGCTGCGGAGCGCGCCGGTGATGGTGGAGGGGCCGTCGGCGAGCGCGGCCAGGACGAGTGCCCGGTTGGTGATCGATTTCGATCCGGGCAGGGTCACGGTCGCGTGCACGGGGACATCGACTTGGGGCGCTGGCCAGAGACTCACCGGTCCATCTTCTCCCATGTGAGTGCCGGCTCGTGAACGCGGTACGGGCCGGAGCCGCCCCTCGACGGTTCCGGCCCGCGGATGGAGTGCGTGGCCGACGCCGTTGTCACGCCACGCACCCCCGCCCGGAAAGGGCGGTCCGACCCCTTACTTGTTGCGCCCGTGCAGCACCGGGACGACCTTGCGCAGCAGGTTCACGGTCGACTTGGTGCGGCCGAAGCTGAGCAGCGCCATGCCGGGCACGGTGAACTTCTGGATGGCGATCGAGTGCGGCCGGGCGAACTCCTTCAGCCCGGGCTCGCCGTGGATCCGGCCGATGCCGGAATCCCCGACGCCGCCGAAGGGCAGCCCCGGGATGGCGGCGAAGCCGAGCACGGAGTTCACCGAGGTGGCGCCGACCCGCAGCCGGCGCGCGATCTCCAGCCCCCTGCTCTTCGAGAAGACCGCGGAGGAGAGGCCGTACTTGGAGCTGTTCGCCAGCTCGATCGCCTCGTCCACGCTGTCCACCGTGCGCACGGTGACGGTGGGGCCGAAGGTCTCCTCGACCACCGCCTCCGAGGACTCGTCCACGTCCACGAAGACCACCGGCTCGATGAAGGCGCCCTTCACCGACTCCGGCCCGCCGAGCACCGCCTTGCCGCCGCTGGCCAGCGCGGCGTCGATGTGCCGCTTCACGATGTCGATCTGGCTCGGCATGGTCATCGGGCCGTAGTTGGCGTCGTCGCCGGAGCCCGGCTTGACGTCCTTCAGGATCCGGGTGAGCTCGGTGACGAAGGGCTCGCGCACCGAGCGCTCCACGTATACCCGCTCGACGCCGGCGCAGGTCTGGCCGCTGTTGCCGGCCGCGCCGAAGGCCACCGCGTCGGCGGCGGCCTTGATGTCGGCGTCCGCGGCGACGATCACCGCGTCCTTGCCGCCGCACTCCAGCAGCACCGGGGTGAGCCGCTCGGCGGCGACCGCCATGATCTTCTTGCCGGTCGCGGTCGAGCCGGTGAAGGCGATCTTGTCGATATCGGCCTTGACCAGCTCGGCGCCGGTCGCGCCGAAGCCGTTGATCCCGACGAAGACGCCGTCCGGCAGCTCCGGGTTGGCCGCGCGGAACGCCTCGACCAGGAAGTTGCCGATGCCGGTGGAGAACTCGCTCGGCTTGAACACCACGGTGTTCCCGGCGGCGAGCGCGTACGCGATCGAGCCGTTCGGGGTGTAGACCGGGTAGTTCCAGGGGCCGATGATGCCGACCACGCCGAGCGGGCGGTACTCCAGCCGCGCCGAGAAGTTGGACATCAGCGGGCCGGAGGCGATCCGCTTCGGGCCGAGCACCTTCTTGGCGTTCTTGGCGGCCCAGGCGATGTGCTCCAGCGCGAGCATGAGCTCGAGGAAGGCGTCGTCGTGCGTCTTCCCGGTCTCCCGGTGGATCAGGTCGGTGAACGCGTCCGACTCGGTGACCAGCCGGGTGGACCAGCGCAGCAGCGCCTTGCGGCGGTCGTCGAAGCTCAGCGCGCCCCAGGCGGGGGCGGCGGCGCGGGCCTTGGCGACGGCCGCGCGCACCGCGTCCGCATCGGCGATCGGATAGGTGGCGATGACCTCACCCGTGGCCGGGTCGACCGATTTCAACGCCGTCTCGGGAGCGGCCGGGGTGGTCTCGGTGGTTGTCACGGTGGGTTCTCTCCTTGTAACTGGGGGTGGCCGGTCGGTGCGCGACCGGCGCGTGAGGGTGGCGTGCGTCACCACCGCTGAGAGAATGCTAGGCCATATTTCTCACCAGGTCACCCCTGGTGTAGTCGATTGTCCCCGACGTCGTCGGCTCGCGGTGGGACTATCGAGGCATGTGCGGACGATATGCGACCACGACCGATCCAGGGCGGTTGGCAGCGGAGCTGGACGCCATCGACGAGGTCGAGGCGGTGGAGACCACGCCCAACTACAACGTCGCCCCCACCACCCAGGTGCTCACGGTGGTGCGCAGACACGACCACGAGCACCCCGACGACGAGCCGCGGCTGCGGGTGCGCCGGATGCGCTGGGGGCTGATCCCGCTGTGGGCGAAGGCCGCCGAGCCCGGTGTTCCGGTCAAGGGGAAGCCGCTGTTCAACGCGCGGGCCGACAAGGCCGCGACCACGCCGTCCTTCCGGGACGCGGTCAAGAAGCGGCGCTGCCTGGTGCCGATGGACGGCTGGTACGAGTGGCTGGTCGAGCCGGGCGCAGGCAGGGGCAAGGCCGTCAAGCAGCCGTACTTCATGGCCGCGGCCGAGGGGGAGCGGCTGTACATGGCCGGGCTGTGGTCGGTCTGGCGGGACCGCGCCGTGCCGGACTCCGCGCCGCTGCTCTCCTGCACCATCCTCACCACCGACGCGGTCGGCGAGCTGACCCGGATCCACGACCGGATGCCGCTGCCCATGCCGCGCGAGCACTGGGACGCCTGGCTGGACCCGGACCACCCGGCCCCGGCCGAGCTGCTCGCCACCCCGGCGGCGGCCACGGTCGCGGATATCGTGCCGCGCCCGGTGTCGCCGCTGGTGAACAGCGTGCGGAACAACGGGCCGGAGCTGCTCGCGCCGGTGCGGCCGAGCGAGCGGTCCGAGCAGATCAGCCTGCTCTGAGGGTCAGAGCGGGCACTGCACCGCCGGGTTGGCGACGGCGAGCCCGCACTTGGCGGCGTCGGCGAGCAGGTCGATGAGCTCGGCGGCGAGGTTGCCGCCGTAGTCCGCGGCCCGGTCGCCGGGGTTCGGGGCGTCGTCCGCGCCCTTGCCGTCGAAGGGGAAGTCGGCAACCGGGGTCACCGCGGGCGCGGCGGTGGCTTGCGCGCCCGCCAGACCGGTCAGTGCGGTGGCGGTGAACAGGGCGGCGAGCAGGCGGGACGCGGACATGTCACTCCTCGGTTCGGCGCGGACGCGGTGATACGGATCACGTATACCCAGAGCGTGGCGGCGGAATCGCGGGTCCGCGCGGTGCCGGTGGTCGTCCGGCGCGATCGGGCGGGCGCGGCGCCGCTCAGGCGGCGATCGCCGCCGTGCTCGCCGCGGTGAGCCGGACCAGATCGGCCGGGGCGAGCTCGATCTCCAGCCCGCGGCGCCCGGCGCTGCACAGCACCCGGTCCCAGCCGAGCGCGGAGTCATCGATCACGGTCGGCAGCCGCTTGCGCTGACCGAGCGGGGAGATGCCGCCGAGCACATAGCCGGTCGCGCGCTGCGCGGCGGCGGGATCCGCCATGACCGCCTTGGCGGCGCCGAGCGCCGCGGCCGCCGCCTTGAGCGCGAGCGAGCGCGGCACCGGGACGACGGCCACCGCGAGCCCGCCGGTGTTCAGGCTGATCACCAGGGTCTTGAAGACCTGCCCGGCGGCGATGCCGAGCTCGCCGGCGAGCGCGTCGACCGCCTCGGTGCCGTAGGAATCGGCGCGCGGATCGTGGCCGTAGGCGTGCACCCGGTGCGCGACGCGCGCGGCGGTCAGGGCTTTGATCGCGGGGGTGGAGGCTCCGGCCATGTGCGCAACGGTAGCGGGAACACCGCGCGGTGCTCGCGGCGTTGCACGCCGTGAGAGCGAACCAACCGAAGGAGGAGTGGTGCCCGTTCTGGTCGAGGAACGCCCGGCGTGGGCCGCGGCTTCGCCGAATGACCTGCGGTTCCCGGTCGCCTCGGACCTGCCGGTAGATTTGGCGGGTACGGCGACCGAAGGGATTCGTGTGACGAGCGACGATGACACCGGAGCCGGCCCCGCGGACGACAGCGGCGCCGGACAGGAGAGCGACGACGCGCGGTCCGAGCGGTTCGAGCGCGACGCGCTGCCGCTGCTGGACCAGCTCTACGGCGCCGCGCTGCGGATGACCAGGAACCCGGCCGACGCCGAGGACCTGGTGCAGGAGACGTACGTCAAGGCATTCCAGGGCTTCAAGTCCTTCAAGGAGGGCACCAACCTGCGTGCCTGGCTCTACCGGATCCTGACGAACACCTACATCAACTCCTACCGCAAGAAGCAGCGGCAGCCCGCGCAGTACCCCACCGACGAGATCACCGACTGGCAGCTCGCGGCGACGGCCGAGCACACCTCGACCGGGCTGCGCTCGGCGGAGGTGGAGGCGCTGGACGCGCTGCCGGACGACGACATCAAGGCGGCGCTGCAGGAACTCCCCGAGGAGTTCCGGATGGCGGTGTACTACGCCGACGTGGAGGGCTTCCCGTACAAGGAGATCGCCGAGATCATGGGCACTCCGATCGGTACGGTGATGTCCCGGCTGCACCGCGGGCGGAAGCAGCTCAAGGGGTTGCTCGCCGACGTGGCGCGCGAGCGGGGGTTCAACCGGGCGGATCGGCAGGAGGTCAGGCAGTGAGCGAGCTGGACGAGGGCACGCCCGAACCCGACCTGGAGCTGGACTGCACCGCGGTCCTCACCGACGTCTGGCTCATGCTGGACGGCGAGTGCGACGCCGCCACCAGGGCCAGGCTGCAGCACCACATGGAGCACTGCTCGCCGTGCATCGAGGCGTACGGCATCGAGGAGAAGATCAAGAGCCTGCTCAGCCGCAAGTGCGGCGGCGACCGGGCGCCCGCCTCGCTGCGCGACCGGCTGACGCTGGAGATCAGGCGATCGGTCACGATCACCCGGATCGAGAGCACCGACCAGGGCTGAGACGAGAAACGAGCGGCACGCGTCCTCCGGTGGAGGAGCGTGCCGCTCGTGCGTTCCGGCCGCGATTCAGGAATTGGGCCGCTTGCCGTGATTGGCCGCGTTCCCCTTGCGGCTGCGCTTCTTACGTCCGCGCTTACCCATAGGTAGTCTCCCTTCTGACTGATTCACGGCCATTCTTCCACGTGTGGTTGGCTGTAACCGCAGCGGATGGGCCGATGCGAGGACGGGGTGTCATGGCTGAGGAAGTGCGGGCGGAGATGGTCTCCACGGTGCTGACCGTCGAGGTCGCGGTGGGTGACACGGTGCGGACCGACCAGACCCTCGTGCTGCTGGAGTCCATGAAGATGGAGATCCCGGTGATCACCGAGTCGGACGGCGAGGTCACCTCGATCGCGGTCGAGCCGGGCCAGGTCCTGCAGCAGGGCGATCTGATCGCCGTCATCTCCTGATCCGGGGCGTTCGTGGCCACTCTGAGCGAGCTGCTCGCGGAACATACCGACCTCCCCGGCCTCGCCGTCGACCACCTGCAGCGGGTGGTGGGTGACTGGCAGCTGCTGGCCGACCTCTCCTTCGCCGACCTGCTGCTCTGGGTCGGCGCGGGCCCGATCGACCACGGCGCCGACATCGTCTGCGTCGCCCAGTGCCGCCCGACCACCGCGCCCACCGTGCACCTCGAGGACCGGGTCGGCACCGCCGCCTCCAGGGACGAGCACGCGCAGGTCTTCGAGGCGCTGCGCACCGGGCGGATCGTCCGGGCGGACAGCGAGGTGGAGGCCGCGGGCGTCTACCACCCGCACCCCTCGCACGCGGTGCGCGAGGCCATCCCGGTGCGCTGCGGCGACGATGTGATCGCGGTGCTCAGCCGGGACACCGACCAGCAGCGCTCGCGGGCCCGCAGCGCGCTGGAGACCGCCTACGTGGCCTGCTCCGACGACCTGTGCCAGATGATCGCCGACGGCACCTTCCCGACCACCGAGGACCGCGCGGCAACGCACTCCAGCCCGCGCGCGGGCGACGGCTTCATCCGGCTGGACACCGACGGCACCGTCGTCTACGCCAGCCCGAACGCGCTCTCGGCCTACCACCGGATGGGGCTGCAGAGCGATCTGGCCGGGCAGGACCTCGCCATCACCACGCGCTCGCTGGTCACCGACCCGTTCGACGCGCAGGAGGTGGTCGGCGACATCCAGGCCGCGCTGGCCGGGCGCACCGGCAGGCGGATGGAGGTGGAGGCGCGCGGCGCGACCGTGCTGCTGCGCACCCTGGTGCTGCGCCCGCACGGCGAGCTGGCCGGCGCCGCGGTGCTGGTGCGCGACGTCACCGAGGTCAAGCGCAGGGACCGCGCGCTGCTCAGCAAGGACGCGACCATCCGGGAGATCCACCACCGGGTGAAGAACAACCTGCAGACCGTGGCGGCGCTGCTGCGGCTGCAGGCCCGCCGCACCGAGAACCCCGAGGCGCAGGTCGCGCTCACCGAGTCGGTGCGCCGGGTGACCTCCATCGCCTCGGTGCACGAGATGCTCTCCATGTCGGTGGACGAGGAGGTCGATCTCGACGAGGTGGTGGACCGGCTGCTGCCGATCATGGCCGACGTGGCCACCGTGCACACCGCGCGGATCAAGGTGCGGCGCGCCGGTTCGCTCGGCGTCTTCTCCGCCGAGCGGGCGACGCCGCTGGTCATGGTGCTGACCGAGCTGGTGCAGAACGCCATCGAGCACGCCTTCGACGCCGGCGAGAACGGCACCGTCACCATCCGCTCGGAGCGCTCCGCGCGCTGGCTGGATGTGATCATCAGCGACGACGGCCGCGGCCTTCCGCCCGGCTTCAGCCTGGAGGCGTCGGACCGGCTCGGGCTGCAGATCGTGCGCACCCTGGTGACCGCCGAGCTGGGCGGCTCGATCGGGCTGCACCCCGGCGCCGACATCGGCACCGACGCGGTGCTCCGGGTGCCGCTCGGCAGGCGTCCCGGGCGCTAGGCGACCGGGCCGCGGAAGCAAGAAAGCCCGGCACCACGGGGGTGCCGGGCCGGTGGCATCCACCGAGCCGGGCTGGGCTCGGGTTCAGCCGGCCGTCGAGAACTAGACGACGGTGCGGGTTCGGGTGCGGGCGTTGCGACGCTTCAGCGCCCGGCGCTCGTCCTCGCTCATACCACCCCACACGCCGGCGTCCTGCCCGGACTTCAGGGCCCAGGACAGGCAGTCGGCAGTGACAGGGCAGCGAGCGCAGACCAGCTTGGCATCAGCAATCTGCGCGAGCGCAGGACCACTGTTACCCACCGGGAAGAACAGTTCGGGGTCCTCGTCGCGACAGATGGCATTGTGGCGCCAGTCCATTCCTCTGCTCCTTGTCATGGGCGCCCCGAAAGACGCTGTGCTTTGTTGGTGATCAGTTCACTTGTGCGTATCGAATGTTTCCGCACGGTTGCTTGTGAATGCTTTCACGAACACCGTAGATGTCAATAGGTCCGCGGTGCACCGTGTGGAAGCTCACGCTGCGAAGAAACCCCTCGGGGATCCTGCCCGGTCCTTTGTACTCGCTATACCCGGTTTGTGCAGCCCAACCATGCGGGTTTGGCCGGGATCACACCCGGGGGAGCGGCGGCGGGGCGATGACGCCGAGCATGTCCGGCACCGCCGTGAACTCCACCGCGGTGCGCTGGCCGAGGTAGTCGCCATCGATTTGCAGCCCGATCGGCTCCCGCGCCTCGACCCGGACGGACTTCACGTCGTCGTCCCGGAAAAGGTTGCGTGACTTGGGGTTTCCCGCCGGTCTGAGGAGCTGCGCGGCGAGCATCAGGGTGGGCGCGACGGCGGTGGTGCGGACCGCGAAGAGCCCGAGCCCGGTCTCGAACCTGGTGCCGGGGTTGGTGTGCACCGGGGTGCTCTCCAGATAGGTCCACGGTGTGGTGTTGGTGACGAAGGCGTAATGCACATCGTCGATGGGTGCGTGGCCGGGGATGTGCAGCCGGACCTTCGGTTCCCGGCGCTTCGCCCGGAAGAACTCGCGGATGGTGGTGCGGACGTACCGCGCCGGGGTCGCGGCCCTGCCCCTGGCCCGGCTCGCGTCGATCGCCGCGCAGACCTCGGCGTCCAGCCCGACCCCGGCGCTGAAGGTGAACCAGCGGTCCTCGGCGAGGCCGAGCCCGATCCGGCGGTCGGAGCCGGTGCCGAGCAGCCCGATCAGCTGGTTGGTCGCGGTCACCGGGTCCGGCGAGATGCCGAGCGCGCGGGCGAAGACATTGGCCGAGCCGCCCGGGATCACGCCGAGCCGGGGCAGCCAGGCCTGGCCGTCGTCCACCTCGGGCAGCGGCAGGAAGCCGTTGATCGTCTCGTTGACGGTGCCGTCGCCGCCGTGCACGACGATCAGGTCCATCTCGTTCGTCGACGCCCACTGCGCCAGCTCGGCCGCGTGGCCGCGGTGCTGGGTGTGCGCGACGGTCAGCTGGGTCCGGCTCTCCAGTGCGTGCGCCAGCAGATCGCGGGTCGCGGCGGTGGTGGAGGTGGCGTTGGGGTTGACGATGAGCAGCGTCCGCACACCGGAAGCCTAGTTGGCGGATCGCGCCAGTGCCGCCGGGGCGGCCCTCGCTAGGCTGGGCGGGTGGTCGACAGCGACGAGAACGAGGTCTCCGGGCAGGGTGCGCGCACTGCGACGCCGAACTCGGTGCGCGGGGCAGGGGCCCTGGTGGCGCTGGAGGGCGCGGTGGCGGTGGTGGTGGTGATCGTGCTGGTCGTGCGTGGGTTGCAGGGCCACGATCAGAGCCAGGCCAGCGGGTACGGCACCGCCGCGTGGTTCGGCATCCTCGGCGGCGCGGTGCTCGCCGCCGGGATCGCGCTGCTCGCCGGGCAGCGCTGGGGCCGCGCCATCGCGGTGATCGCCCAGGTGCTGCTGCTCCCGGTCACCTGGTCGCTGCTCACCGACTCGCACCAGCCGTTCTACGGCGCCCTGCTCGGGGTGGTCGTGGTCGGCGCCCTGGTCCTGCTCTTCGCGCCGGGCACGAATCGCTGGATGGCGGCGGAGTACGGGGTCGAGGCGCCCTGAGTCAGCCGCCGGCGCGCAGCGCGTCCCGGCACAGCCGATCGGCCCGCCGCGTGGTCTCCGGGAGCCGGTAGGCCGGGGTGAGGCCGAGCACGAGCGCGCAGGCGGAGTCCAGATCGGCGCGGTGCCCGACCGAGACGTACACCGGCTTGACCCCCTCCCGCGTGCGCAGCGCCCGGCCGACCACCTCGCCGTCCACCGTGACGTCGGCGGCGGCGCCGCGCTCGCGGCCCGGCTCGGCGTGCTCGCCCCACGCGTTCTTGGCGACGCCGACGGCGGGCAGCCCGGTCAGCACGCCGAGGTGGCAGGCGAGGCCGAAGCGGCGCGGGTGCGCCAGCCCGTGCGCGTCGCAGACCAGCACGTCCGGCGGGGTGCTGAGCTGTTCCAGGGCGCGCAGCGCGGTGGGGAGCTCGCGGAACGCGAGCAGCCCGGGCAGGTAGGGGAAATCGGTGTGGCCGTGGGCGACGGCCGTGGTGACCGGGGTGAGGGTGGCCGCGTCCAGGACGACGACGGCGGCGGCCACCGCGCCCGCCTCGGTGTAGGCGGAGTCCAGCCCGGCGACGGTGCGGATGGCGGTGGGGAGCGGGGTGATCGCCACCTCGTGCCGCAGCCGCTCCTGCAGCGCGATCGCGGCGGCGGCGTCCATCAGCCGGCGGTGGCGGCGAGGTCGGTGAGGGCGGTGCCGGCGAGGCGGTAGCCGATCCAGTCGTCCTGGGGGACGGCGCCGAGGGCGCGGTAGAACTCCAGCGAGGGGGTGTTCCAGGTGAGCACCGACCAGGCCACTCGGCTGTAGCCCTTGTCGACCGCCTCGGCGGCGAGCGCGGTGAGCAGGGCCTTGCCGTACCCGCTGCCGCGGGCCTCCGGGGTGACGTAGAGATCCTCCAGGTAGATGCCGTGCACGCCGTCCCAGGTGGAGAAGTTCAGGAACCAGATGGCGCTGCCGACCACCCGGCCGTCCGGCTCCGCGGCCACGTGCGCGAAGAGCGCGGGGGCCGGGCCGAAGAGCGCGCCGTGCAGCTGCTCGACGGTGAGCGTGCACTCGTCGGCGGCCTTCTCGTACGCGGCGAGGTCGTGCACGAGGCCGACGATGGCGGGGATGTCGGCGGGGACTGCGCGGCGGATCACTCGGGAGCTCCTTCGGGTGCGGGGGCCGGGCCGGCCAGGTTGTGCGCGAGCAGGGTGCGGACGTCGCGGTCGAAGCCGAGCACCGAGACGCCGCCGGTGACCATGGAGAAGCGCCGCCCCTCGACGATCGGGAACTCGTTCCAGCGCGCGATGAGCGCGCGGGAGAAGTGGCCGTGGCCGACCAGCACCACGTCACGCCCGGCCAGCACCGGAAGCATCCGGTCCAGCACCGCGTCCGCGCGCGCGGTGACCTGCGCGGCCGATTCACCGCCGGGTACCGCGCCGGTCCAGATGGTCCAGTCCGGCACGGTCTCCCTGATCTCCTCGGTGGTGCGGCCCTCGTAGTCGCCGTAGTCCCACTCGGCGAGCTCCGCGTCCACCCCGTCCGGGGTGAGCCCGGCCAGCTCGGCGGTGTGGACGGCGCGCCGCCTCGGGCTGGTCAGGACGAGCGGGGCGCGCAGGGCGAGCCCGGCCAGCACCGGGCCGGCGACCGCGGCCTGGTGCTCGCCGAGCGCGGTCAGCGGCAGGTCGGTGCGGCCGGTGTGCTTGCGCAGCGTCGACCACGGGGTCTCGCCGTGCCGGAGCAGGACCAGCCTGGCCTCGTCGAGTGCGGACATGGCTCCCATCATGTCCCCCCGTGCTCAGCCGAGGGCGTGCACCCGGCCGTCGCGCAGCTCGAGCACGGTGGAGCCGCTCACCGCGAGCGCCACCGGGCCGGTGCTCGCGCCGCGGTCGACCGGGATCCGGCCGAGCACCTCGCCGGTGAGCGGGTCGAGGACGAGGACGGCGCCGGGCGCGGGCAGCAGCAGCCTGCCCGCCATGGTCGCGGGCGTGCCGATCGCCTCCGGCGCCACCCAGAGCGGGTCGAACGAGGTGACGTTCAGCGCGATCACGCTGTTGCCGGTGAAGAGCAGCGCGGCCGAGCCGATCCGGGTGAGCGCCGCGGAGTCGGCGAGCGGCGCGGAGAGCTCATGCGTGGTGACGCCGTTGCCGGTGCCGTCGTAGACCTCCAGCCGGGGCGCGGCCACGGTGCCGTCCGGGCCGGGACCACCGGGCAGCGCGACCAGGATGCGGTTCTCGGTCACCGCGAGCACCCTGGCGCCGGGGGCGTCCGCGCCGGGGGAGGTGAGCACCCGGGAGCCGAACTCCTCGGGCACGGTGTTGTCCTTCGGCGCCGGATCGAGCACGGTGAGCCGGGCGGAGGCGTCGCCGGGGCAGCGCTCCAGCACCGCGAGCCGGGACGCGGAGGAGGCCGCCGAGCGCAGCTCGCAGTCGCGCCGCGGCTGGGTCTTCACGTTCACCGGGGCGTCGACGTAGCCGTACTCCAGCGTGCGCACCAGGTCGGAGCGCCACACCTCCAGCCTGCGGTCGCCCGTGGCGAGGGTGTAGGTGCCGTCCACCGTGAGCCGGATCGCGCCGTCGGCGTAGCTGCTGCGCGCGGTGCGGCGGGCGCCGGTGTCGGCGGCGAGCATGGTGGTCTCGCTGCAGCCGCGGTCGTCGCGGTAGGTGGCGATGACGGTGCCGAACTGGGTCTCCAGGCCGCAGAGCGGGAGGTCGCGGCGGTAGTGCCAGAGCTCGGCGCCGGAGGTCGCGTCGCGGCCGGTGACGGTGCCGCCCTCGCCGGTGATCAGCACCGCGCCCGCGACCAGGACCCGGGTCGAGACCGGGTCGGGCACTTGCCACAGCTCGCGCAGCGCGGCCGGGACGGTGCCCGCCGCGGGCGGGGGCGCGACGGTCGTCGCCGCCGTCGCCGATTCGGTCTGCCGCGCGCCCGAGTTCACCCAGACCACCAGGGTCGCGAGCAGCACGAGCGCGGCGATCCCGGCGGCGGTCAGGAGGTCGGCGCGGGTTCGCCGCTCGGGTTCGAGCACGCCAGCGAGCGTAGCGCAGGGGTTGTGCCGCGCCCGGCGCGACGGAGCGCGGTTCGTCGCGTCCGGCGCGACGGGGCGTGCGGCGCGGGTTGCACTCGGTGTTCCCGGCAGCGGCCGGACGGATGTCGATGCTCCGGAGACGCGACCGCCGGCGCACCGTGATGGTGCGCCGGCGGGCGGGTGCGAACTCAGGCTTCGGCGGTGGCCTCGGCCGGGGTGGCGGTCTCGCCGGACGGCTTGCGCCGCCTGCGGCGCCGGCGGGCGGGCTTGTCGGCGGCGTCATCGGACTCCGTGTCGCCGTCGGCCTCGGCGGTGCCGGCGGGCGCCGTCACGTCCGCGGGGGTATCGGCGACGTCGACGCCGGACCCGTCGGCGACCGGCGCATCCCCGGCGCGCCGCCTGCGGCGCCGCTTGCGCGCGGGCGCATCACCCGCATCGACATCGGCAACGGCGGTGCCATCGGCCTCGCCGTCGACGGGCTGCCCGGCCCGCGTCCGCCGCCGCGACCTGCTGCGCGGCTCCCGCGCCGGCCGCTCGACGACGACCGCGTCCTCGTCCCGCTCCACCCGCGCCTTGCGCAGGGTTCCGGTGACCCCCTCCGGAATGCCGAGCTCGGCGAAGAGGTGCGGCGAGCGCGAGTAGGTCTCGACCGGCTCCGGCATGCCGAGCCCGAGCGCCTTGTCGATGGCGGCCCAGCGGTTCAGCTCGTCCCAGTCGATGAGCGTGACGGCGACGCCGGTGCGCCCGGCCCGCCCGGTGCGGCCGATCCGGTGCACGTAGGTCTTCTCGTCCTCCGGGCACTGGTAGTTGAGGACGTGCGTGACGTCGTCGATATCGATGCCGCGCGCCGCCACGTCGGTGGCGACCAGCACGTCGATCTTCCCGTTGCGGAACCGGTCCAGCGCCTTCTCCCGCGCGATCTGCCCGAGGTCGCCGTGCACCGCGCCGACCGCGAAGCCGCGCTCGGCCAGATCGTCGGCGACCTTCTGCGCGGTCCGCTTGGTCCGGGTGAAGATCATGGTGGCGCCGCGGCTCTCCGCCTGCAGCACCCGCGCGACCAGCTCCGCCTTGTCCAGCGCGTGCGCCCGGTAGACGAACTGCGTGGTGCGCTCGTGGATGGCGGAGTCGTGCGGCTCCTCGGCCCTGATGTGCGTGGGCCGGGTGAGGAAGGTGCGGGCCAGCGTGATGATCGGGCCCGGCATGGTGGCCGAGAAGAGCATGGTCTGCCGCTTCTCCGGGACCATGGTCAGGATCCGCTCGATGTCCGGCAGGAAGCCGAGGTCGAGCATCTCGTCGGCCTCGTCCAGCACCAGCACCCCGACCTTGCCGAGGATCAGGTGCTGCTGGTCGGCCAGGTCCTGCAACCGGCCGGGGGTGCCGACCACCACGTCGACGCCGGAGCGCAGCGCGGCGATCTGCGAGTCGTACGGGCGGCCGCCGTAGATCGAGGTGACCCGCAGCGGGCCCTGGTGGTTGCGCAGGTACTTGCTCGCGTTCTCCAGGTCCTGGGTGACCTGGATGCACAGCTCGCGGGTGGGCACGATGACCAGTGCCCGCGGGGTGCCGTCCAGCGGCGCGGTGCCGTCGGCGCTCGCGATCCGGTTCAGCAGCGGGACGCCGAAGCCGAAGGTCTTGCCCATTCCGGTGCGGGCCTGGCCGATCAGGTCCTCGCCCGCGAGCGCCAGCGGCAGGGTGAGTTCCTGAATGGCGAAAGTACGTTCGATTCCGATCTCGGTGAGCGCGCGGACGATTTCGTCGCGAACCCCCAATTCGGCGAATGTCGGGGCGGCGTGCGTCGCATCCAGTTCGGCGGTCAGCAGCGTATCCGCCAGCCCCGGTTCCTGTTCGACAGTGATCTTGCTCAGGTTCGTGCCTTTCCTCGTCGATCGCATCAGCGCGCACGAGGTGCCGGGCCTGGCGGCCCGCGACGACCACGTTTCTCCTCGGTCGACACCTGCTCGGCTCGCTGCCGGACGATCGGGGCAGGCAGCCCCTGGACGGGGGCCTGCTCGAGGGATCGTCGGCGCGGCGCGGCGGTGCCGCGGATTCGGTGCGCGCACATTTCCCGGCAACGGAGTCCCGAGTTCGGGTGGTGTTTCGCCGAGTTGTCGCCCCGGCAAACTTCCGTTGTCCGCAATGATTGTAGCGTGCTATTGTTCCGCGCTCGGAATGCCGGGTTCGCACAATTGCGATCGCCCGGCGGTTTGTCCTCGGCGAACGCCCACGTACGCTGCGGCTCATGGCAATTCATCCGGCCCGGCGAATCTGGACGACGCTCGAACCGCTGCACGATGTGGTGTATTTCGGGTCCGGGGTGAAGGAGGCGGGCACCGCCGTCGGGCTGCGCGGTTACTGGCAGACCTACTTCGCCTTCCGGGCCGCGCCGCTCGGCGCCGTCGCGCCCGCCGCGGTGCTCGCCACCTTCGCCGGATTCCACCGCGACATGGTCGTCAGGGCGCTGCCGGACGCCTGGACCCGCGCGACCCCGGAAACCTGCCTGGCCGCCCGCTCGGAGATCGCCACCGCGCTGCTCCGCGGTGCGGGCGCCGGTGCCGCCGAGTGCGCCCGCGCGGTCGAGCTGCTCGCGCCGGTGCAGCGCGCCGCCGACCCCACCGGCCGCCCGCTCTTCGCCGCCAACGCGGCGCTGCCGCTGCCCGCCGACCCGGTCGCCGCGCTCTGGCAGCTGGCCACCGCGCTGCGCGAGCACCGCGGCGACGGCCACGTGGCCGCGCTGGTCGGGGCGGGCGTCACCGGGCGGCAGGCGCTGGTGCTGCAGGCGGCGGCGGGCAAGGTGCCGGTCTCGGTGATCCGGCCCGCGCGCGGCGTCAGCGAGCGGGAGTGGGCGGACGCGGTCGACGAGCTGCGCGCCGCCGGGCTGGTCTCCGGCGAGCCGGACGGCCCGACGCTCACCGGCAGCGGCGCCGCGCTGCTGCAGCGGGTCGAGCGGGTCACCGACGAGGCGGCCTGGAACGGCGCGCTGGCCGCGCTGCCGAGCGATGCCGCCACCGAGCTCACCACCTCGCTGGCGCCGTTGGTCGACGCGGTGCAGCGCGGCATCGTCCCGGCGGTGAGCCCGGTCGGGCTGCGGCGCGAGTGATCCTCGGCACGAAACCCAACTACCCGGTACCGACGGTATCGTGATGTGCGACATTGATGCGGTGAGCATCGTCGCCGCTGTTACCCGCGCCGCCCGCAACGCGCTGGCGCTGACCCCGCTCGGCTCCGGCGTCGGGGCGCCCGAGCCGATCCCCTCCGACGTGCTGCACGTCGAGCCGCACCTGACGCTGCGCCGCTACCACCACGCGGCCCCGGCCGACGCCCCCGCGGTGCTGCTGGTGCCGCCGCTGGCCGCCCCGGCGAGCTGCTTCGACCTGCGGCCGGGGCAGAGCGTGGTCGAGTTCCTCGGCAGCACCGGCCGGGCGCCGTACCTGGTCGACTACGGGCCGGTGGGGTACGCCGACCGGCGGATGGGGCTGGAGGACTGGATCGACCGCATCCTGCCGGAGTCGGTGCTGCGCACCTCGGCGGAGCGCGGCGGCGAGCCGGTGGACCTGGTCTGCTGGTCGCTCGGCGGCACGCTCGCGCTGCTCACCGCGGCCGCGCACCCGGAGCTGCCGATCCGCTCGGTCACCGCGGTCGGCTCGCCGCTCGACTACGGCCGCATGCTCGGCGTGCCGCAGCTCCGGCTGCTGGCCGCGCCGACCGGCGGGCAGCTCACCTCGGCGGCGATCCGGGCCGCGGGCGGGGTGCCCGCGCCGCTGACCCGGCTCTCCTACCGCCTCTCCGCCTGGGACCGCGAGCTCACCAGGCCGTTCTTCGTCGCGAGCAATCTGGCGAACACCGAGGCGCTGGCGAAGATGCAGACCATCGATCGTTTCCTCGCCGATATGGCCGGCTACCCCGGCCGCTTCATGGACCAGGTCTGGCGCCGCTTCGTGCTCGCCGGCGACCTGGAGTCCGGCGTGCTCCGGCTGGGCGCGCGCCGGATCGCGCTGGCCGACGTCACCGCGGCGGTGCTGCTGATCGGCGGCCCGCGCGACGCCATCACCGCGGCGGGCGCGGTGCGGTCCGGGCTGCGCACCCTGACCGGCGCCCGCTCGGTGCGGTACGAGACCGCCCCCGGCAGCCATCTCGGCATCCTGACCGGCCCGGATGCCTCGGCTACCACCTGGTCGCACCTGGACGGATTCCTCGCCGAGCAGGTCGCGGTGCCGGGCGGGGTCGTGCCGGTCGGGTAGCGGGCTAGTCTGGTGCGCATGGGAGTCGAGTCGCCTGCCGACGTGTCCTCGTCCGAGCCGGCCGTGGCCGCGGAGCACCCCGGGGTGAACGATCTCTTCGCGGTCCTCGCCTACGGTGAGATCTCCGCCTTCTACCGGCTCGCCGAGGAGGCCGCGCTCTCCCCGACGCTCTCCGGCAAGGTGCTCGCGGCCAAGATGGCGGCGGCCGAGATGGGGCACTTCCGCACCCTGGAGGCGGCGCTCGCCGAGCGCGGCGTCGACGTGTACGCGGCCATGGACCCCTTCATCCGCGCCCTGGACGACTACCACGCCTCCACCGACCCCTCCACCTGGCTGGAGTCGATGGTCAAGTTCTACGTCGGCGACGGGATCGCCGCCGACTTCTACACCGAGATCGCGGGTGCGCTGCCGACCGAGGTCGGCGCCGTGGTGCGCGATGTGCTGGCCGAGACCGGGCACTCGCAGTTCGTCGTCGACGAGGTGCGGAACGCGGTGCAGGAGAACCGCTCCGAGCGCGATCGGCTCACGCTCTGGGGGCGCAGGCTGCTCGGCGAGGCGATCACCCAGGCGCAGTACGTGATGGCGCAGCGGGACGAGCTCACCGAGCTCGTGCTCAGCGCCACCGGCGATCTGAACGGCATGGCGAAGCTCATCGAGCGCATGCAGGCCGGGCACGCCGCCCGCATGGAGGCGCTCGGTCTCTGAGACCGTCCCGGACCGCGCGGTCCTGGGCGTCGCCGGGTCGGTACTCGGCCGGGTGCGGGCCGGGCCCGGGTGCGCGGCCTCGCCGCTACTCGTTGACCGCGCGGTCGCCGTGCACGAGGCGCAGCCCTGGCTCGCGGGTGAGCGCGCGGTCCGGCAGCCACACCACGACGGTGTGGTCGCGCTGCGTCTCCAGCGTCTCCATGGTGATCGTCACGGCGCCGTGCGCGGGGTGCTCCAGCCGCAGCGGGGTCGGCGCGGGCTCGGCGGCCAGCCGCGGCGCCCAGCGCTGCGCGAACTCGGGGATCCCCCGCAGACCGTCGACGAGTTCGCGCAGCTCCCGGTCCGCCGGCCAGCGAATGCTCGCCCGGTAGAGCTGGGCGGTGAACGCCTCCGCGACGGCGGCCCGGTTGCGCAGCACCCGGTGCGCGGCCTCGTGCCGGAAGACCCAGTAGGCCAGGTCGCCGGGGTGGTCGAGCAGGCCGAGCGGCGCGGCGAACTCCTCCCAGCCCCGGTTGCCGGTGAGTACCGTGAGCCCGCGGCCGAGCACGAAGGCGGGCGTCGGATCGAGCGCCCGGATGATCGCCTCGACGCTCGCAGGCACCACCCGCGCGGGCGCGTGCGCGCCGGGGCAGCGATCCTCCCGGCCCGCGGTCAGCGCGAGCATTCCGAAGTGGTGCCGCTGCGCGTCGTCGAGTAGCAGTGCGTTCGCGAGCGCGTCCACGATGGCGATCGACGGATTGCTGTCCCGCCCCTGCTCCAGCCGGGCCAGGTAGTCGACGCTCACCCCCGCGCGCACGGCGACCTCCTCGCGGCGCAGCCCGGGCGTCCGGCGCCGGCCCGCGCCGGGCAGCCCGACGTCGGCGGGGCGCAGCTCGGCCCTGCGCGCGACGAGGAACTCGGCGAACCTGTTGCCTGACATCGCTCCATGATGCCCAATCCGGGGAGCCCCAGCCTGGCCCTGCCGGGGCCAGGATAACCGCGGCCTTGGTACCCCCGCCCGGTACGGGCAGCGTGGAGCCATGACCACGAGCACGAACGACACCCTGCTGAAGCCCGGCGCCTGGACCCTGGACGCCAACCACTCCTCGGTCGGCTTCACCGTCCGGCACCTCGGCATCGCCAAGGTGCGCGGCCGGTTCACCTCCTTCCAGACCGAGTTCGCCGTCGACGAGGCCGGGCTGGCCACGCTCGGCGCCACCATCGCGCTGGATTCCTTCGACACCGGCAACCCGGCCCGCGACGAGCACGTGCGCACCGCCGACTTCCTCGACGTCGCCAACCGCCCGACCCTGACCTTCCGCGCCGCCGCCCCGGTGCGCGTCGCCGAGAGCTTCACCGTCGAGGGCGAGGCCACGCTCGGCGACAAGAGCACCCCGGTGACGCTGGAGGTGGAGTGGGGCGGCGTGCAGCAGTTCCCCGGCGACGAGAAGCTGCACGCCGGCTTCTCCGCCACCGGAAGCATCGACCGCACCGCGCTCGGCGTCGGCGCGCCCGCGCCGGGTTTCCTGAGCAGCACGGTCAAGATCGAGCTGGAGATCCAGCTGGTGGAGCCCGCCTGAACTGTTCGCTGACAGCACAGCGGCCGTGTGCCGCCCCGGTGACGTGCTCGACTAGCCTGGGATCGACAGCACAGGACTCTAGGTTCGGAGGTTGACCGTGGAGGTCAAGATCGGTATTTCGGATAGCCCGCGGGAGCTCGTGATCGCCAGCTCGCAGACCCCGGCCGAGGTCGAGTCCCTGGTCAGCGGCGCGCTCGGCGGCGACAACGGGGTGCTGGCGCTCACCGACGAGAAGGGCCGCAAGTACCTGATCCAGTCCGCTAAGGTCGCCTACGTCGAGATCGGCACCTCCGCCGCGGGCCGGGTCGGCTTCGCCGCGGTCTGAACCGATCGCCCACGACGAGGGCCCCGCACCGATTCGGTGCGGGGCCCTCGTCGTCGGGTCAGGGCCGCTCGAGCGGGTGCTGCAGCGGAACGTGCGAGAGCCCGCCCCAGGCCAGCGCGACGGTGGTGTCCACCGCCTCCTCCTTGGGGATCGGCCGGTCCGCCTCCAGCCAGTACCGCGCGGTGAACTGGCTGGCGCCGACCAGCCCGACCGCGAGGATGCGGGCCCGGTACGGGTCGAGCCCGGAGTCGTGCGCCACCACGTCGAAGACGGCGTCCACGCAGGCCTCGGTGGCCTGCTCGACCCGGCGCTGCACCTGCGGCTCGCTGGTCAGGTCGGACTCGAAGACCAGCCGAAAGCCCTGCTGCTCGTTGTCGACGAAGTCGTAGTACGCCTGCACCGCCGCCCGCACCCGCTGCCGGTTGTCGGTGGTCGAGCGCAGCGCCTGGCGCACGCTGGAGACCAGCATGTCGACGTAGTTCTGCAGCACGGCGACGTACAGCTCGAGTTTGCTGGTGAAGTGCTGGTACAGCACCGGCTTGCTCACTCCTGCGCACTGCGAGATCTCGTCCATCCCGGAGGCGTGGTAGCCACGGAGCACGAAGACCTCACTCGCGGCCTGGAGTAGCTGCTGCCTGCGCTCATCGCGCGGCAGCCTGGTGCCACGTTTGGTCGCGGTCGCACCGCGGTTGCCCGCGGGCTGGGGATCGGGCGACGAGTTACGCGCCATCCGATCCACGAGGTCAGTCATTTCGGCTCTCCCAGTCGGCGCCCCGGCAAGAATGGGGTTTGCACCGGGTATCCCAAGCACGATACCAATTGTCGCCCGCCGCTCGTGCCCGCCCGTGATTACCGGCCCAACACCGCTGCGGCATGCGGCGATTCGGGGCAGACTGGCCGCTGTGAGAGTCTGTCTTCCGTGACCGACCGACCGGAACCACCATCCGGCGCCGAGCTCGACCGCCTTCCCGTCGCGGCCGGTGGGGCCCCGCCCGTGCTCTACAGCCCGCCGGATCGCTCCCGCCAGCCGCTCGCCGCGAGCTGGAATCCCGCCGCCGACGGCCCGCTCGCAGACGAACCGGAGCCGCGCCGCGGGCCCGTCCGGCGGTTCCTCTCGACCTACGGCTGGCGCGCCTACGCGCTGCCGGTGCTGCTCATGGTGACCGTGCTGGTCGGGGTGGACGCGGTGCGCGGCGGCGGGCCGCCCGCGGTGGTGGCGAACGGGGTGCCCGGCTTCGGCACGCTGAGCCCGCGCGCCGACGACGTCGGCATCATCGGCGCACCGCCCGGCGACGGAAAGTTCCCGGCCGACCTGCCCACCGGCGCGCTGCCGGACGGCGGGCCGTTCACCGAGGTCGGCGCGGGCACCTGGCGCGTCGTGCCGGGCGGCACCGGGCAGGTGGGCCACGGCACGCAGTACGTCTTCACCTACACCGTCGAGGTGGAGGACGGGGTGGACACCGCGGCCTACGGTGGGGACGCGGCGGTCGCCACGATGGTCGACTCCACGCTCGCCAACCCCAAGAGTTGGGGCCACGATTCGCGCTTCGGCTTCCGCCGGGTGGACCGGGGCGACGCCGATTTTAGGGTGGCGCTGAGTACCAGGGCGAGCACCAGGAAGGCCTGCGGCTTCGATATCCCCATCGACTCGTCCTGCTACAACGCCGACTCCGAGCAGGTGGTGCTCTCCGAGGCGCGCTGGGTGCGCGGCGCCCCCGCCTTCGAGGGCGATATCGGCTCCTACCGGCAGTACCTGGTGAACCACGAGATCGGCCACGCCATCGGCTACCACCAGCACCAGCCGTGCGAGACCGACGGCGGGCTGGCGCCGGTGATGATGCAGCAGACCTTCGGCACCGACAACAACGCCATCGCCACGCTGGACCCGAGCGGGGTGGTTCCCATGGACGGCAAGCGCTGCCGCTTCAACCCCTGGCCGTACCCCCGGGGGTGAACGCACGCTCCGGGTGCGCGACGATGGCCGGGAAGAACCGGCCGGTCACCGGCGTTGCACGGAGAAATTCACCGGCCATCGACGCGAGGAGCCCTTGACGTGTCATCACCGAAGCCGCTGCCGCCACTTGTCGAACCGGCCGCCGAGCTCACCAGGGACGAGGTGGCCCGCTACAGCCGCCACCTGATCATCCCGGATCTGGGCGTGGACGGGCAGAAGCGGCTGAAGAACGCGAAGGTCCTGGTGATCGGCGCGGGCGGGCTCGGCTCCCCGGCGCTGCTCTACCTGGCCGCGGCCGGCGTCGGCACGCTCGGCATCGTCGAGTTCGACGAGGTGGACGCCTCCAACCTGCAGCGCCAGGTCATCCACGGCGAGTCCGACATCGGACGGCCCAAGGCGGACAGCGCGCGCGACTCCATCCTGGAGATCAACTCCGGGATCGACGTCCGGCTGCACAAGATCCGGCTGGAGCCGGAGAACGCCGTCGAGCTCTTCCGCGAGTACGACCTGATCGTGGACGGCACCGACAACTTCGCCACCCGCTACCTGGTGAACGACGCCGCGGTGCTGGCGGGCAAGCCGTACGTCTGGGGCTCGATCTACCGCTTCGAGGGCCAGGTCTCGGTCTTCTGGGAGGACGCCCCCGACGGCCGCGGCATCAACTACCGCGACCTCTACCCGGAGGCCCCGCCGCCGGGCATGGTGCCCTCCTGCGCCGAGGGCGGCGTGCTCGGCGTGCTCTGCGCCTCCATCGGCTCGGTCATGGTCACCGAGGCGATCAAGCTGCTCACCGGCATCGGCGAGCCGCTGCTCGGCCGGCTCATGGTCTACGACGCACTGGACATGAACTACCGCACCATCAAGCTGCGCCGCGACCCGCAGCGGCAGCCGATCACCGAGCTGATCGACTACGACGCCTTCTGCGGCGTCGTCTCCGACGAGGGCCAGGCGGCCGCCGCCGGCTCCACCATCACCGCGCGCGAGCTCGAGGCGCTGCTGGCGGAGAACAAGGTCGAGCTGATCGACGTGCGCGAGCCGGTGGAGTGGGACATCGTGCACATCGACGGGGCCACGCTCATCCCCAAGGACCGGATCCTCTCCGGCGAGGCGCTCGCCGAGCTGCCGCAGAACCGCCCGATCGTGCTGCACTGCAAGACCGGGATCCGCTCGGCGGAGGCGCTGGCCGCGCTCAAGCAGGCGGGCTTCGCCGACGCCACGCACCTGCAGGGCGGCGTGATCGCCTGGGCCAAGCAGGTGGACAAGAGCCTGCCCGTCTACTAGCCGGAGCCGCGGCCCGCGGCGGATGCTACGGATGTGCTACAGCGCTCTCACGCTGCGGCGCGGCATCCGCCGGGGCTCCGGCGGCGGAGTTACGGTACCGCCCGTGACCTCCGTGGAACCTCCCGATCACGTGCGTGCCACCTTCGGTCTCCAGTCGGTGACTCCGGTGTCGCTGGGGGACTGGGACGGCGGCTGGTTGCTCGACGACGTGGTGCTCAGCCCGGTGGCCGACCACGCCCGCGCCGCGTGGTCGGCGCGGGTGCGCGAGACGCTGGCGGTGGACGGGGTGCGGCTGGCCCGCCCGGTGCGCGCCACCGACGGCCGCTACGTGGTCTCCGGCTGGCGCGCCGACTACTACCTGGACGGCGTGCCGGAGCCGAGGCACGACGAGGTGGTCTCGGTCTCGCTGCGGCTGCACGAGGCCACCGCCGGTCTGGAGCGGCCGCGCTTCCTGGTGCAGCCGCCGGTGGCGCCCTGGCTCGACGTCGACGTCTTCGTGGCCGCCGACCGCGCGGCCTGGGAGGCCGTCCCGCTGCGCAGCCTGCGCGGCGCGGGCGCGCCCCCGCCCACCTCGCCGGACGGCGTGCACAGCATGGAGCTGCTCGGCCAGCTGGCCACGCTGCGCCGCCCGGTGCGCACCCCCGCGCAGCTGGTGCACGGCGACCTCTTCGGCACCGTGCTCTTCAACGGCCTCAGCGCCCCCGGCCTCACCGACATCACCCCGTACTGGCGCCCCGCCGCCTGGGCCGCCGGGGTGATCGTGGTGGACGCGCTCTCCTGGGGCGGCGCCGACGACGGCCTGCTCGACCGCTGGGGCGAGCTGCCCGAGTGGCCGCAGATGCTGCTGCGGGCCGTGATCTTCCGGCTCGCCGTGCACGCACTGCACCCGCGCTCCAGCGCCGAGGCCTTCCCCGGGCTCGCCCGCACCGCCGACGTCGTCCGGCTCCTGGTCTGAACGCGCGAACGGCGCGCCGGGGGCTCCGGCGCGCCGTTCGCGGGTGCGGGGATCAGACGTTGGCGTAGGCGAGGGAGGGCGCGCGGCTCACCGCGAACGAGGAGCGCAGGTAGAACCACCAGGTCACCCCGGCCATCACCAGGAAGGCGAGGGCGTAGGCCCAGAAGGCGGGCGCCATGCTGCCGAAGTTGATGTTCGACAGCCGCAGCGCCTGCTGCAGCAGGTACCCGCCGGAGGCGCCGACCGCGCCGATGACGCCGATCGCCGCGCCCGCCTGGCGCCGGGCCGATGCCGCCGCCTCCGCGGCGTCCATGCCGTTCGCCTTCGCTCGCCGCGTGGCCTCGGCGCTGAAGATGGAGGGGATCATCCGGTAGGTGGAGCCGTTGCCGATCCCGGTGAACACGAAGAGCAGCAGGAACGAGATCAGGTAGAGCGGGAAGCTCTTCAGCTCCAGCGCCGCCATGATGAGCGCCACCGCGACCGCCATGCCGCCGAACACGGCGACGGTCATCCGCGCGCCGCCCACCTTGTCCGAGACCCAGCCGCCGAACGGCCTGCTGAACGAGCCGACCAGCGCGCCGAGGAAGGCCAGGTTGCCCAGCGTGGTGATCCAGCCGATCTTCGCCAGGTCCGGGAAGTTGGCCTTGATCAGGGTCGGGAAGGCGAAGGAGAAGCCGATGAAGGAGCCGAAGGTGCCGATGTAGAGGAACGACATCACCCAGGTGTGCCGGTTGGTGAGCGCCAGCTTGTACGAGCGGCCGTCCGACCTCGCGGTCGCGATGCTGTCCATGTAGCGCAGCGCGCCGAACGTCGCCACCAGGATGAACGGCACCCAGATCAGTACCGAGAGCGTGATGCCGAAGCGGTACCCGGCCGGGTCCTTGGCGGTCAGGTGGGTGCCGAGGGTGATCAGCAGCGGCAGCACCAGCTGGGTCTGCGCGACGCCGAGATTGCCGCCCGCGGCGTTGATTCCGAGCGCCGCGCCCTTCTTGCCCTCGGGGAAGAAGAACGAGATGTTCGCCATCGACGAGGAGAAGTTGCCGCCGCCGAACCCGGCCAGCGCGGCCAGCACCAGGAACACCCACATGGGGGTGCCGGGCTGGTTCACGAACCAGGCGAGCCCGAGCGTCGGGATCAGCAGCATGGCCGCGCTGAACGCGGTGAAGGCGCGGCCGCCGAAGCGCGGGATGGCGAAGGTGTACGGGATCCGCAGCGCCGCGCCGACCAGGGTCGGGGTGGAGGTGAGCAGCAGCGCGTTGCTCACCGCGACGGGGTCGCCCTTGCCGAGCCCGGCCAGGAAGGGGAAGCCGGCGGCGCCCATGCTGGTCACCACGGTGCCCCAGATCACCCAGACGCTGAAGCCCAGGTTCTCCGCGAAGACCGAGAAGGACAGATTCTTCCTGGCCGTGCGCTTGCCGCCGGACTCCCAGAACCGGGGATTGTCCGGCTCCCAGCGCTCCAGCCAGCGGCCGCGCTTCTGATGGGTGAACGGTTCTGTCTGCGTACCGGATTCGGCCACCGCTGTCATCGGATTCCTTCCCCTCGACACCTCGGTCCAGAAAAAGGTAGGAAATCGTTGTTGCGTCCCCGTGGCCCCCGGTGACGTGGGCGGCAATTCCCGCTCACATCGGCGGCAACCGGGTGGTGACCCTTCGGTTACCTCAGTGATCCGGGTACTCGGCGATGAGCGAGCCGAGGAAGCACTGCGCGGCCCGCTCGGCGCGCTCCTGGTCGCCGTCGATCACCGCCCGCACCAGGTCGGTGTGCTCCTCCTGGTACGCGGCGGGCTGCTTCACCGCCCGCGCGGCGATCACCCGCTCGATGGTCGGCAGCAGCGAATCGTAGAACTCCAGGTACACCGCATTGTGGCTGGCGACCACGATGGCGCGGTGCAGCTCGACGTCGGCCGCGACCGAATCGGCGTCGTAGTGGTCCCAGTTCTGCTCGTTGCGCACCGCGAGCAGCCGGAGCAGGTTCTCGATGTCGGTGTCGTCGCGGCGGCGCGCGGCCAGCCCGGCGGCGGTGGTGTCGAGCGCCTTGCGCAGCTCCAGCACGTCGCGCTCCTCGGCGTCGGCGAAGTACTTGCCGAGCGTGCCGCCGACCTCGGAGGCGGCGATGACGTAGGTGCCCGAGCCCTGCCTGCGCTCCAGCATGCCGGCGTGCACCAGCGCCTGCACCGCCTCGCGCACGGTGTTGCGGCCGGTGCCGGTGAGCTCGGTGAGCTCGGGTTCGGTGGGTATTCGCGAGCCGATGGCCCAACGGCCGGAGCGTATTTCGGCTCGCAGCTGTTCGGTCACCTGGGCGATGAGGCTGGTGCGCCGGACGGGTTGCACAGCGACAGGGTACCGCTGCTCACACCGGGTTGCCCGACATCATCGGGTCATCCTATGATTCCCAGGTGACTGCCACCCTCGACCCCTCGGCGACCGAATCCACGTCGACGCAGCCTGCGGCGCGTCGGCGCGCGTTGCTGGAGGGTCGCCTGCTGGTATTCGCCGCCATTGTGATGTCCGCCTTCACCCTCCGGGTGGCGGTCACCGCGTTCAGCCCCCTGGCCGAGCGGATCGGCGCCGACATCGGCTACGGCACCGCCGTGGTCGGGGTCTTCGGCATGATCCCCACCGCGGCCTTCGCGCTCTCCGGCGTGCTGGCGCCGCTGCTGGTGCGGCCGCTCGGGCTGGAGCGCACCGCGCTGGTGGCCATGCTGGCCGCGGGCGCGGGGATGCTGATCCGCGCCACCGTCTCCGGCACCGGCGCGCTGCTGGTCTTCTCCGCGCTCGCGCTGGCCGGGATGGGAATCGGCAATGTGGTGATCCCGCCGCTGGTCAAGCGGTACTTCCCGGACCGGGTGGCGGTGCTGAGCGCGCTCTACATCACCATGGTGCAGCTCGGAACGGTGCTGCCCGCGCTGGTGGCGGTGCCGCTGGCGGAGGCGCAGGGCTGGCGGATCTCGATCGGGGTCTGGGCGCTGGCCGGCTTCGCGGCGGCGGTGCCGTGGTTCGCGGTGCTGCGCGTCCGGCGCGGCCGGGACCGGGAGGATGTCACCGCGCTGCCGGAGCCCGGCGCCGCGCGCGGCCGGGTCTGGCGCTCGCCGGTGGCCTGGGGCATGGCCGTCATGTTCGGCATGACCTCGCTCTCCACCTACGCCATCTTCGCCTGGCTGCCCGCCGTGCTCGCCGACGCCGGCGCCGACGCCGCCTTCGGCGGCACCATGGTGGCGCTCTTCTCGCTGCTCGGGCTGGTCGCCGCGCTCGGCTCGCCGGTGGTGGTGGCGCGCTTCGCGAACCCGTTCCCGATCGTCTTCGGCTGCGCGGTGTGCTTCTGGGTGGCCTTCGCCGGGCTCTACTTCGCGCCGATGGCGGCGCCGGTGCTGTGGGTGGTGATCCTCGGCCTCGGCCCGAGCACCTTCCCGATGGCGCTCACCCTGATCAACCTGCGCACCCGCACGCAGGCGGGCTCGGCCGCGCTCTCCGGCTTCGCGCAGGGCGTCGGGTACGCGGTGGCCTGCGTGGGCCCGCTGCTCTTCGGCGTGCTGCACACGGCGACCGGGGGCTGGGCCGCCGGGTTCGGGCTGCTCTCGGCGGTGGCCGTGATCATGCTGCTCGGCGCGTGGCAGGCCTGCAAGCCGCGGATGCTCGAGGACAGCTGGTGATCCGGTTGCGCCCGGAGCGCGCCCGGTTCATGCTGTAGGTCACACCTCACCGGCGGCAGCCTGCGGTTTCGGCTCTTCGTGACGCGACGAGAACGCTTGCGTCACATGCCCGAAACAAAGCTCCGGGTCTCACCCGCGGGGCGCCCGGCAGGTGAGCAACCGTTGATCCGGCGGTCATTTCGCGCAGCATTCCGGCAATACCCGTTACCTACCGTTGGGCCATCCGCAAGACAGGGAGGCCCCGTTGAGCACGTCGACGCGCAAGCACACCATCTCCGAGTGGGATGCCGAGGACGTCGCGGCCTGGGAAGCAGGCGGCAAGGACATCGCACGGCGCAATCTGATCTGGTCGGTCTTCGCCGAGCACGTCGGGTTCTCGGTCTGGTCCATCTGGTCGGTGATGGTGCTCTTCATGCCCGCCGAGCAGTTCGGTATCGACCCGGCCGGGAAGTTCTTCCTGGTCGCGGTGCCGACGCTGGTGGGCGCGATCCTCCGCATCCCCTACACCGTCGCCACCGCCCGCTTCGGCGGCCGCAACTGGACGGTCTTCAGCGCCCTCATGCTGCTGATCCCCACGCTGCTCACGCTCTACTTCGTGAATCAGCCCGGCACCTCGTACACCACGTTCCTGGTGGTGGCGGCCTTCGCCGGGCTCGGCGGCGGCAACTTCGCCTCCTCCATGACGAACATCAACGCCTTCTACCCGCAGCGGCTCAAGGGCTGGGCGCTCGGGCTGAACGCGGGCGGCGGCAATATCGGCGTCCCGGTGATCCAGCTGGTCGGGCTGGCGGTGATCGCGACCCTCGGCAACGAGTACGCCTCGGTGATCTGCGCCGTCTACCTGGTGCTGATCGCGCTGGCCGGGGTCGGTGCCGCGCTCTTCATGGACAACCTGGCGAACCAGAAGGCCGACCTGGGCTTCATGCTCACCGCGCTCAAGGTGCGCCGCTCCTGGGCCGTCGCGTTCCTCTACATCGGCACCTTCGGCTCCTTCATCGGCTACGGCTTCGCTTTCGGCCAGGTGCTGCAGCTGAGCTTCCGCGCCGGGGGCGACACCGCCGCCCAGGCCACGCTGCACGCCGCCTCGATCGCCTTCCTCGGCCCGCTGCTCGGCTCGCTGGCCAGGCCCTACGGCGGCAAGCTGGCCGACCGGGTCGGCGGTGGCCGGGTGACCGCGGTGGTCTTCGTGCTGATGACCGCGGCGGCGCTGCTGGTGGCGGGGGCGAGCACCGCCGGTGACGGCAACGGCGGCGTCCCGACCGGCGGCACCATGACGGCGCTGGTGATCGGCTTCATCGCGCTCTTCGTGCTCTCCGGGCTCGGCAACGGCTCGGTCACCAAGCTCATCCCGTCGGTGTTCGAGGAGGAGTCCAGGGGGCGCGGCCTGCCGGAGCCCGAGCGGGCGGCGTGGTCGCAGAACACCTCCGGCGCGCTGATCGGCTTCGTCGGCGCCATCGGGGCGCTCGGCGGCGTCGGGATCAACCTGGTGCTGCGCTCCTCCTACGCCTCCACCAGCTCGGCCACCACCGCCTTCTGGGTCTTCACCGGCTTCTACGTCGCCTGTGTCGCGCTCACCTGGCTGGTGTTCGTCCGCCGCCCCGCCGGCGCCACCGACATCGTCGTCGAGGCGGAGGCGCTGGTCCTCGAAGCCGAGGCCGACGCCGTCCGCGCCCGCTGACCCGCACCAACCACCCGAAGGAACTCCCCATGACATCCACAGCAATTCGCACCGCCGTGGTCGTCGGTCACGGCATGGTCGGCCACCGCTTCGTCGAGGCACTGCGCGCCAGGGACACCGAGGGCACCTGGCGGGTGATCGTGCTCAGCGAGGAGGCGCTGCCCGCCTACGACCGGGTCGGGCTCTCCTCCTACATCGGCAGCTGGGACACCGCCGCGCTGGCGCTGCCCGGTAACGAGTACGCCGGGGACGACCTGGTGGAGCTGCGGCTCGGCCAGGGCGCCGCGGCCGTCGACCGGGACGCGCGCACCGTCACCACCACGACCGGCGAGGTGCTGGCCTACGACGCGCTGGTGCTCGCCACCGGGTCGTACCCCTTCGTGCCGCCGGTGCCGGGCCACGAGAACGCCGAATGCTTCGTCTACCGCACCCTGGACGACCTGGACGGCATCAGGGCCGCCGCCGAGGCCGCCGGGCCCGGCGCGCACGGCGTGGTGGTCGGCGGCGGGCTGCTCGGGCTGGAGGCGGCGAACGCGCTGCGCATGCTCGGGATGACCCCGCACGTCGTCGAGTACAACCAGCGGCTGATGCCCGCCCAGGTCGACGAGGGCGGCGGCGCGGTGCTGGAGCGGCTGGTCAGCGATCTCGGGCTGCACGTGCACACCGGCGTCGGCACCTCGTCCATCGAGGCCACCGGCGATACCCCCGCGAACAGGCTGAAGATCACGCTGAGCGACGAGAGCGTGATCGAGGCCGGGCTGCTGGTCTTCTCGGCCGGTGTCCGCCCCCGCGACCAGATCGCCCGCGACGCCGGGCTGGAGGTCGGGCCGCGCGGCGGCATCGTCACCGACCTCGGGCTGCAGACCTCGGACCCGCACATCTGGGCCATCGGCGAGTGCGCCGCGGTCGAGGGGGTCTGCTACGGCCTGGTCGCCCCCGGCTACACCACCGCGGAGATCGTGGCCGACCGGCTGCTCGGCGGCGGCGGCGAGTTCCCCGGCGCCGACCTCTCCACCAAGCTCAAGCTGCTCGGCGTGGACGTCGCGAGCTTCGGCGACGCGCACGGGAGCACCGAGGGCGCGCTCTCGGTGGTGCTGCACGACGCCGCCAAGGGCACCTACGCGAAGCTGGTCGTCTCCGACGACGCCAAGACCCTGCTCGGCGGCATCCTGGTCGGCGACGCCTCGCAGTACGCGGCGCTGCGCCCGCTGGTCGGGCGGCCGCTGCCCGCCGAGCCGGCCGCGCTCATCTCCCCGGCCGGCGCCGAGCTCGGCGCCGACGCGCTGCCGGACGACGCGCAGATCTGCTCCTGCAACAACATCTCCAAGGGCGCCATCTGCGGCGCCATCGCCGATGGCGCCTGCGATATCCCCGGCATCAAGAGCTGCACCTCCGCCGGCACCTCCTGCGGCGGCTGCGTGCCCATGCTCAAGAAGCTGCTGGAGCAGTCCGGCGTCGCCATGTCGAAGGCGCTCTGCGAGCACTTCGAGCAGTCCCGCGCCGAGCTCTTCCAGATCGTCCAGGTGACCGGCATCCGCACCTTCTCCGGGCTGATCGCCAAGCACGGCAGGGGCTCCGGCTGCGATATCTGCAAGCCGACCGTCGCCTCCATCCTGGCCTCCACCTCCAGCGAGCACATCCTGGACGGCGAGCAGGCCGCGCTGCAGGACACCAACGACCACTTCCTGGCCAACCTGCAGAAGAACGGCACCTACTCGGTGGTGCCGCGGATGCCGGGCGGCGAGGTCACCGCCGAGCAGCTCATCACCATCGGCGAGGTGGCGAAGGAGTTCGACCTGTACGTCAAGGTCACCGGCGGGCAGCGGATCGACCTCTTCGGCGCCCGGGTCGAGCAGCTGCCGCTGATCTGGCAGCGGCTGGTGGACGCCGGCATGGAGTCCGGGCACGCCTACGGCAAGTCGCTGCGCACCGTGAAGAGCTGCGTCGGC
This sequence comes from Nocardia sp. NPDC050697, assembly GCF_040654395.1. Classification (NCBI taxonomy): domain Bacteria; kingdom Bacillati; phylum Actinomycetota; class Actinomycetes; order Mycobacteriales; family Nocardiaceae; genus Nocardia; species Nocardia sp. NPDC050697. The sequence continues at coordinate 214,269 of NZ_JBFAHY010000008.1, read as the reverse complement.
TCCACCTGGTGCCGGTACGGCCAGCAGGACTCGGTCGGCATGGCGGTGCTGCTGGAGAAGCGCTACCGCGGGCTGCGCTCGCCGCACAAGCTCAAGCTGGCCGTCTCCGGCTGCGCGCGGGAGTGCGCCGAGGCGCGCGGCAAGGACGTCGGGGTGATCGCCACCGAGAACGGCTGGAACCTCTACGTCGGCGGCAACGGCGGGCTCACCCCCAAGCACGCGGTGCTGCTCGCCGGCGACCTCGACGACGCCACGCTGATCAGCTACATCGACCGCTACCTGATGTTCTACGTCCGCACCGCGGACCGGCTGCAGCGCACCGCGCCGTGGCAGGAATCACTCGAGGGCGGCATCGACTACGTGCGCTCGGTGGTCTGCGAGGACAGCCTCGGCATCGCCGAGGAGCTGGAGCTGGCCATGGCCAAGCACGTGGACGGCTACCGCGACGAATGGGCCGCGGTGCTGGATGATCCGGAGAAGCTCTCCCGGTTCGTCTCGTTCGTGAACGCGCCGGAGGAGTCCGACCCGACCATCTCCTTCGACGACAGCGGCGAGCGCAAGGTGCCGGTGCTGCTCGGCATGCCCGCGGTGGCCGCTACCGCCGGGAAATGACCGTTTAACCGCGTTGAAACAGGACGCCGGTACCAATAGGTAGGGCTTCGGCGAGGAGAAGAGTGATGACCGTTATCGACACCCCCGGCTACGCGCCGGCCACGACGACCGGGTGGACACAGGCCTGCCGCCTCGACTACCTGACCCCCGGCCGCGGCGTCGCGGTCCTGCTGCGCGGCGGCCGCCAGGCGGCGCTGTTCCTGCTGCCTGGCGGCGTGCTCTACGCCGTCGGCAATATCGACCCGTTCGGTCGCGCCGCGGTGATGTCGCGCGGGATCGTCGGCGATCGCGGCGGCGTGCCGGTGGTGGCGTCACCGCTGCTCAAGCAGGCCTTCTCCCTCGTGGACGGCCGCTGCCTGGATGATGATTCGGCAGCGCTGCCGGTGTACGCGGTGCGGGTCGACGACGGGCTGGTGTCGATTTCGAACAAGCCGGTCGGTGATACCGCCACGGATGGATGAGGCCACGCCCATGACGACGCCCGACCCGAGCGCCGCACTAGCCGGCTTCACCATCGGCATCACCGCGGCGCGCCGCGCCGAGGAGTTCGCCACCCTGCTCGTCCGGCGGGGAGCGGGCATCGTCTCCGCGCCCGCCATCCGGATCATCCCGCTCGCCGACGACACCGAGCTCGAGCGCGTCACCAGGCAGCTCATGGCCGAGCCGCCGCAGCTCGTGGTCGCCACCACCGGCATCGGCTTCCGCGGCTGGATGGAGGCGGCCGAGGGCTGGGGGCTGGCCGAGGAGCTGCGCGCGACCTTCTCCGGCGTGCGCATGCTGGCCCGCGGCCCCAAGGCCAAGGGTGCCATCCGCGCCGCCGAGCTGCGCGAGGAGTGGTCGCCCGCCTCGGAATCCTCCGCCGAGGTGCTCGACCACCTGCTCGCCGAGGGCGTGGAGGGGGTGCGGATCGCGGTGCAGCTGCACGGCGCCACCACCGAGTGGGAGCCGGTTCCCGACTTCTGCGAGGTGCTGCGCTGCGCGGGCGCCGACGTGGTCCCGGTGCCGGTGTACCGCTGGGTGCCGCCGGACGACCACGGCCCGATGGACACCCTGATCGAGTCCATCGTCACCGGCAGCATCGACTGCGTGACCTTCACCAGCGCGCCCGCGGTGGCCTCGATGCTGATGCGCGCCAAGGAGTCCGGGCTGCTGGACGGGCTGCTCTACGCGCTGCGCGGCCGGGTGCTCGCCGCCTGCGTCGGGCCGATCACCGCGGCCCCGCTGGAGGAGCTCGGCGTGCCGACCACCCAGCCCGCCCGGGCCCGGCTCGGCGCGCTGGCCAGGCACGTCGCCGAGGAGCTGCCGCGCAGGGCGAACCGGATCCACGCCGCCGGGCACCACATCAGCGTGCGCGGCGCCTGCGTGGTGGTGGACGGCGAGGTGCGCCAGCTGGCGCCCGCGCCGATGGCGCTCATGCGCTCGCTGGCCAGGCAGCCGGGGCGGGTGGTGTCCAGGGAGGACCTGCTGGCCGCGCTGCCCGGCGGCGGCGACGACACGCACGCGGTGGAGACCGCCATCGCCCGGCTGCGCGCCGGACTCGGCACCCCGAAGGCGATCCAGACCGTGGTCAAGCGCGGCTACCGGCTCGCCCTGGACGCCGCCGAGTGCATCGACAACAATCCGCCGCCGCCGGTGGTGACGCCGGGGGGCGGCGCCGGCACGGTGCAGCCGTTCCGCGGCGGCAGGCAGGTGCCGGGGCGTCGCGTGGTGGGGGCCTGGTGAGCGCCCCCGCGCTGGTGCTGGTCGCGCACGGGACGCGCAGTACCAGGGGTGTGCAGATGATCGCGGCGCTGGCCGAGGCGGTGGCCGCCGAGCCGGGGGCGCCGCGGGTGCGCACCGCCTTCGTCGACGTGCTCGGGCCCTCACCGTCCGAGGTGCTGCGGGATCTGGATTCCTCTGCAGCGGTGCTGGTTCCGGCATTTCTGGCCTCGGGGTACCACGTCTACCAGGACGTGCCGCGCGAGGTGGCGGAGAGCGGGCACGGCGCCGTCACCGTGACGCCTGCCATGGGCCCGGATGCCGCGCTGGCCCGGGTCATGGTGCTGCGGCTGCGCGCGGCCGGGTGGCGGCGCGGGGACGCGGTGGTGCTGGCGGCGGCGGGGTCGTCGGATGCCAGGGCGCGCGGTGACGTCCGGCGGGCGGCCGGGCTGCTCGCCGAGCAGCTGCGGGTTCCGGTGCGGATCGCCTACGTCGCCACCGGGACGCCCCGGGTGCCCGAGGTCGTCGCCGAGCTGCGCGCCGCCGGCGCGGAGCGGGTCGTCGTCGCCTCGTACCTGCTGGCGCACGGGCTGTTCCACCAGCGGCTGCACGATGCCGGGGCGGATGCCGTCGCCGAGCCCATCGGTGTGCATCCGGCCGTCGTCCGGCTGATCCTCTCGCGCTACCACGCGGGGGTCAGGGAGCTGGCGCACGCCCGCTGAGCGGGGACCGGTTGCCCCCCTGATCGGACACGCTTCCGCGCGTTCCGCACGGGAGCACACCGGGAGGAGCAAACTACAGGCATGATCCGCCGGACCCTGCTCGTCCTGCTCACGGCCCTCGCCGGGGTCCTGCTCCCGCAGGCCACCGCCACCGCCGACCCGGGCCCGGCGCGCATCCTGGATGTGCGCCCACTCGGCGGCAGGCAGCTCGAGGTGGTGGTGCACTCCGCCGCCATGGACCGCCCGATCACGCTCTGGGTCTCGAACGCGGGCCAGGGCACCCCCGTCCTCTACCTGCTGAACGCGGTGGACGGCGGCGAGGACGGCGGCCCCTGGACCACCCGCACCGACGTCGCCGAGTTCTACGCGGAGAAGCCGGTCACCGTCGTGGTTCCCATGGGCGGCCGCGCCTCGTACTACACCGACTGGCAGGCCGACGACCCGGTGCTCGGCCGCAACCGCTGGTCCACCTTCCTCGGCGCCGAGCTCCCGCCGCTGCTCCAGCAGCGCTTCGGCAGCACCGACCGGATGGCGGTGGCCGGCGTCTCCATGTCCGCCACCTCGGCGCTGAACCTCGCCATCGAGCACCCCGGCCGCTTCCAGGCCGTCGGCGCCTTCAGCGGCTGCCCGCGCACCAGCGACGCAGCCGCCCGCGCCATGGTCTACTCCCAGCTCGGCGTCTTCGGCGCGAACGCCACGAACATGTGGGGCGGCCCCGCCGACCCGGCCTGGCCCGCGCACGACCCCACCGTCAACGCCGACCGGCTGCGCGGCACCGCGCTCTACGTCTCCGCCGGCAACGGCCTGCCCGGCGCGCACGATTCGCTCGCGCACCCGGACCGCGCGCTCGTCGGCGGCATCATGGAGACGGTGATCGGCGGCTGCACCGGCCCGTTCCTGGCCCGGCTCGCCGCGCTCGGCATCCCCGCCGCCACCGACCTGCGCACCGGCACCCACGCCTGGCCCTACTGGCAGGACGACCTGCGCAACTCCTGGCCGGTCATCGCCGCCGCGATCGGCGCCTGAAACTTCTTCCCGAGCTGTGTCGAGAACCGGGAACCGGCTCCGACCGCAGGGTGACAGCAGTTCACCGATCGAGGAGACACCATGACCGTCACCACCTTCCTCTGGCTCGAGTCCGGCGCCGACGAGGCCGCCGCGCTCTACACCGCCGCCATCCCGAACTCCCGGGTCACCGGCAGCACCCCCGGCCCGGACGGCCGCGCCTTCATCGTCACGCTCGACCTCGACGGCCACGCCGTCACCCTGATGAACGGCGGTCCGGGCCACCCGCTCACCGACGCCGCCTCGCTGCAGCTGAGCGTGCACGGCCAGGCCGAGGTCGACCGGCTCTGGGCCGCGCTCACCGCGGACGGCGGCACGCCGGGGCCGTGCGGCTGGCTCACCGACCGCTTCGGGCTCTCCTGGCAGGTCGTCCCGGACGAGCTGCCCGAGCTCATGGGCTCGCCGGAGCCCGCCCGCGCCGGTGCCGTCGCCACCGCGCTGCGCGGCATGTCCAAGATCGATATCGCCGCCCTGCGCGCCGCGCACGACCGGGGCTGATCAGGGCGTCTGCAGCGCGGGGAACCAGATGTCGGCGAGCACCGCGGCGGCCCGGTCCGCGGTGACGTCGATGGTGCCGAGCAGCGCCCAGCGGGTGAAGAACCGCTCCAGCTGCGCCACCAGCATCTCTACCCGCAACCTGGCCTCGTCGCGGCGCTCGGCGGGCCAGCGCGCCAGGTAGGCGGTCATGGATTCCGGCAGCGCGGCGAAACCGGCGCGCATGAGGTCGCGGAACTCCGGCTCCAGCGCCGTCGCCTCGTCCCAGGCCGAGAGCAGGTCGCGGTGCTGCTCGAACCAGTCGATGGCGCGGCGCATCCAGTCCTCGAACTCGGCGCGCGAGCCGGTCTCCAGCACCCGGTCCAGGTCCTCGCAGAAGGCCAGCGCGTTCGGCAGCGCGGTGCGCTCGCCGAGCTCGCGCAGCACCGCCATCTTGCCGGTGAAGTGCAGGTAGAAGGTGGCGCGGCTGCACCCGACGGCGGCCGCGACATCGTCAACCCGCACGGCGCCGTAGCCGCGCTGCACGAAGAGCGCGCTCGCCGCCTCCAGAATGCGCTCCCTGGTGCGCAACTTCTGCTCCGCGCGCAGCGTGCGCCGCGGCTCGGTGTGGGCGGGCATCGTCCGATCATAGACATTCCGTCGTTCACTGGACGCTGTGTCCAGCGACTGCTAGCGTCCTGTGTGCCAGGTCACGTCGGGCCCGGCGCGGACAGGAGCGTGTGGTGGGCGATACCTCGACGATGCGGGCGCTGCAGCTCACCGGGCCCAACACCCTGGAGCTGCGCGAGGTGCCGATCCCGGAGCCCGGCCCCACCGAGCTGCTGATCCGGGTGGGCGCGGTCGGCATCTGCCACTCCGACCTCTACGTGCTGGAACTCGAATTCCCGCTGCCGAATCCGCTCACCATGGGGCACGAGATCGCGGGCACCGTCGCCGCGGTGGGCAGCGCCGTCACCGGGATCGCCGATGGCGAGCGCGGGCTCATCTACCTGTGCTGGTCCTGCGGGGTGTGCCGGGAGTGCGTGAGCGGCAACGAGAACGTGTGCCGGGCGGCCGGGCGCACCGCCATGCCGCCCTGCCCCGGGCTCGGCCCGGACGGCGGGATGGCCGAGTACATCAAGGTCCCGGCGAGCTCCTTCGTGCCGATCGGCGACCTGGATTTCGTCACCGCCGCGCCGCTCGCCGACGCCGCGCTCACCTCGTACCACGCCGTGCGCGGTGCCCGCGAGCAGCTGTACCCCGGCGCCACCGCGGTGACCATCGGGATCGGCGGGCTCGGGCACGTCGCGGTGCAGATCCTGAAAACCGTCGACGCCGTGCGGGTGATCGCGGTGGACGTCGGCCCGGACAAGCTGGCGCTGGCCACCGAGTGCGGCGCCGACCTCGGGCTGATCGCCGGCCCCGAGACCGCCGCCGAGATCCTGGCGCTGACCGACGGCCGCGGCGCCGAGGCCGTCTTCGACTTCGTCGGCACCGACGCCACCGCCGCGCTCGCGGTGCAGGCGGTGGCGCCGAACGGCGCGTACCGCATGGTCGGGCTCGGCGGCGGCGCGCCGGAGCTGACCGCGGGGCCGTCCGGCGGGCCGGGCTGGCCGTGGGGCGCCTCGGTGCGGAAGTCGTACGGCGGCACCAAGTCCGACCTGATCGATTCGGTCGCGCTGGCGCGGGCCGGGCGGCTGTCGGTGGCGGTGGAGCGGTTCGAGCTGGCCGACGGCCGCATCGCGTTCGACCGGCTGGCGCGCGGTGAGATCCGCGGCCGCGCGGTGCTGGTCCCCTGAGGCGGGTGGGTGTCCCGATGACCAAGACGGCAGATCCGCGGCCGCGCGGTACTGGTTCCCTGAGGCAGGAGAGTGTCCCGATGACGATGGCGGCAGATCCGCGGCAGCTCGCTGCGCAGGTGGCGGCGAAACTCGCCGGGCCGGGCGGCCCGTTCGCGCTCGCCACGGAGCCGGTGCTCGGCACCGAGCTTCCGGTTTTCGTGAACCGCCGCCGCTCGCTCGGCACCGCGCTCACCGACTCGAGGGGCTGGGGCGACCGCGACTACCTGGTCACCGCCGAGCGCCGCTGGACCTACACCGAGCACGCCGACGCCGCCGGCGCGCTGGCCGCCGGGCTGGCCGCGCGGTACGGCGTCGGCAAGGGCGATCGGATCGCCATCCTGGCGGCCAACTCCCCGGAGTGGGTCATCGCCTTCTGGGCCGCGCAGAGCCTCGGCGCCATCGCCGCCGGGTACAACGCCTGGTGGGCGCCGCGCGAGATCGACTACGCGCTCGGCCACTCCACGCCGGCGGTGGTGATCGCCGACGCCGCGCGGGCCGAGCGGATCACCGGCACCGCCATCCCCGTGCTCACCATCGAGCACGACCTCCCCGCGCTGCTCGCCGAGTTCGCCGGCGCGGCGCCGGAGACCCCGGTGGCCGAGGACGACCCGGCCGTCATCCTCTACACCAGCGGCACCAGCGGCAGGCCCAAGGGCGTCGTGCACACGCACCGCAACCTGCTCGCCGTCACCGAGTACCACCGCTTCACCGAGGCCATGGCCGACACCTTCGCCGGGCTCGCCTTCGACCCCGAGCGGCCGAGCGCCAAGCGCTGGCTGCTCAGCTCGCCGCTCTTCCACATCGCCAGCCTGCACAACCTGGTGGTGCCGCGGATCGCCACCGGCGCAGCGGTGATCTTCCCGGACAGCAAGTTCGACGCCGACCGGGTGCTGCGGCTCATCGAGCGCGAGCGGGTCACGCACTGGGGCGCGGTCCCGACCATGGCGATCCGGCTGCTGGAGCGGGACCTGGCCGAGTACGACCTCTCCTCGCTCAGCGCCTTCTCGCTGAACACCGCGCCCTCCTCGCCCGCCCTGCACCAGCGGCTGCGGGAGGCGCTGCCGGTGCAGCTCGCCACCAGCTACGGCCTCACCGAGGCGGGCACCGCGGGCACCCTGGCCACGCCGCCGGAGCTGGCGGCCTTCCCGGAGACGGTGGGCAGCCCGATCATCGGGGTGAGCGTTGCCATCCGCGACCCCGAGGGCAACGACCTGCCCGAGGGCACCGAGGGCGAGATCTGCGTGCGCAGCCCGTACGTCATGCTCGAGTACTGGAACGACCCCGCCGCCACCGCCGCCGCCCTCGACGGCGAGCGCTGGCTGCGCACCGGCGACTTCGGCGCGCTCCGCGACGGCAGGCTCTACCTCGCCGGGCGGCGCAGCGACCTGATCCTGCGCGGCGGCGAGAACGTGTACCCGACCGAGATCGAGAACGTCCTGGACGAGCACCCCGCGGTCGCCGAATCGGCGGTCTTCGGCGTCGCCGACCCCGACCTCGGCCAGGCGGTGGCGGCGCTGGTCGTCACCACCGGCCCGGTCACCGCGGATGAACTGCGGGAATTCGCCGCGGCGCGGCTCGCCTACTTCAAGGTTCCCGCGCACTGGCGGCTGACTCCGGAAGCACTGCCGCGCAACGCGACCGGCAAGGTCGTCCGGCGCGATCTAGCACTGTAGAGAGAAGACATCGTGTACGACACCATCGTCAAGGGCGGCCGCTGGTTCGACGGCACCGGCGCGCCCTCGGCCGTCCGGCACCTCGGCATCGTGGACGGCCGGGTCGCCACCGTCTCCACCGTCCCGCTGGACGAGACCGGCTGCCCGCGGGTGATCGATGCCGAGGGCCGCTGGGTGCTGCCCGGCATGCTCGACGTGCACACCCACTACGACATCGAGGTGCTGCAGCAGCCCGCGCTCGCCGAGTCGGTGCGGCACGGCGTCACCACCGTGCTGCTCGGCTCCTGCTCGCTCTCCACCGTGCACGTCGACGCCACCACCGCCGCGGATCTCTTCGCCCGCGTGGAGGCGATCCCGCGCAAGCACGTGGTCGACGGCGTGGAGAAGCACCAGGTGTGGCGCGATGCCGCGGAGTACGCCGCCTACCTGGACGCGCTGCCGCTCGGCCCGAATATCGCCGCCTTCATCGGCCACTCCGACATCAGGGCGGATGTGCTCGGCCTCGACCGCGCCACCGACCGTTCCTTCCGCCCCGGCGCTTCCGAACTCGCCGAGATGGAGCGCAGGCTGGTTGCCGCACTCGAAGCCGGGTTCGTCGGCATGTCCTCGCAACAGCTCGAATTCGACAAGCTCGACGGCGACACCTGCCGCTCCCGCACCCTGCCGTCGACCTACGCCCGCAGCCGCGAACGGCACCGGCTGAACTCCGTGCTCCGCCGCTACGGCCGCGCCCTCCAGGGCGGGCCGGACGTAGCCCGCCCGCACAGCCTGGTCACCATGGCCGCCAGCACCGTCGGGCTCTTCCGCAAGCCTTTGCCGGTCAGCCTGCTCGCCGCCGCCGACCTGAAGGCCATCCCGTTCATCATCCGCGTCTTCCCGCTGCTCGCCCGGCTCTTCAACGCGCTCGGCGGCAACCTGCGCTTCCAGCACCTCCCGGTGCCCTTCGAGGTGTATGCCGACGGCATCGACCTGGTGATCTTCGAGGAGTTCGGCTCCGGCGCCGCCGCCCTGCACCTCGCCGACCGCATCGAGGAGCAGCGCTCTCTCCTCCAGGACGAGGGGTACCGCCGCCGGTTCCGGGCCGACTACGACAGCAAGTTCGGGCCCCGCGTGTGGCACCGCGACTTCTTCGACGCCGAGATCGTGGACTGCCCGGACTCTGCGGTGATCGGCAAGACCTTCGGCCAGGTCGGCGTCGACCGCGGCGGTCTGCACCCGGTCGACGCCTATTTGGACCTGGTCGTCGAGCACGGCCGCAAACTGCGCTGGCGCACCACCATCTCCAACCACCGCGAAGACGTCCTGAACCGGATCTCCGTCGACCCCGGCGTCCAGCTCGGCTTCTCCGACGCCGGCGCGCACCTGCGCAATATGGCCTTCTACAACTTCGGCCTGCGCTTCCTCCGCCGCGTCCACCAGGCCCGGAAGCCATTCATGACCATCGAGCACGCGGTGCACCGGCTGACCGGCGAGCTCGCCGACTGGTACGGGCTGGACGCCGGCCACCTGCGCCTTGGCGACCGCGCTGATCTCGTCGTGCTCGACCCGGAGGGGTTGGATTCGTCCCTGGACGACTACGCCGAGGCCGCCATTCCCGCCTACGACGGGCTCTCCCGCATGGTCAATCGCAATGACCGGGCGATCACCGCTGTTCTGGTGAACGGTGAGTTCGTCTTCGGGGACGGCGTTGTCGCCGAGCGTCTCGGCACCGTCCGCACCGGCCGTTTCCTGCGCGCCCGCTGATCAGCACACCGTGCCTCTTCGCGGCGGGACATCCGCCGTCGGCGCCACGCACCGAGCTGGGATATCGAGGTGCGTGGCCAGGACGAGGTCCTGATCGACGACCTGCTGCCGCGTCTCGCTCCACAGCTCGTACACCGCTGCGGGTGAGTCGACACCGGGCGCGCACCGGTGACTCTGCGCGCTCGCCGGATTGATCGCACCTGGTATCCGCAGGGAAGGCCGGGCGAACCGCGGCTCATCGGCGTCCGCGGGCAGCGCCGGGACAAAGCTGTACATGCCGTTCACCGGCTCGTCGAAGGTGGCAGCGCGATACAGCGTGAGCACCGCCCTCGGCGACGGCGCGCAACCACCGCCGGTACCGGCAACAGGTGCACCGAGCGGCTCGGCCGTCGCCGCCAGGAACGCATCATCCAGCCCGTGCTTCCCCACCGCGAGCGGGGTCCACGGCTCCGCCGACGCCACCACGAACACCGTATCCACGCAGAACTCACCCCCGAGCGCCGAGCCGAATACGATCACCGAACCCGGATCCAAACTCCGCAGCGCAGTCGGCCCCTTCCTGGTGTTCTGCTTGCAATTGCTGTAGATCATCCGCTCCCCGAACACCCACGGATCCGTGTTCTGCCGCGGATACGGCTGGATCGGCCGCGTCCAGCACGGCTCATGCAGCGCCCGCGGCAACTGCCCCGCCCGCGGCCACCGCTGAACGATCCGCGACGGCGACTCCCACTCACCCCAGAACGCGAGTTCCCCGCGCTGCGGCCGGGCTTCACCGCTTTCGGCCAGAAACTCCCCGGCCCCGCGCAAGAACTTGCGCCCGTGCGACCCGGTATTCCACGGAACGGCATCCTGCCGAGGCGCGATCTCCCGTCCGGGATGCGGTAGCTGGACAAAGCGGGGACGTGTGCTGCTCACACCCGCCTCCATCGCCAGCGCGGTAGCGGGAGTTACTACAGCTCCCGTCGCTCAGCGCGGCTGCCGTGCGGAATCCGGCGTCACACGTCCTGCATCGATCAATGTCTGAAAAGCGGTAGCCTTCCGCGCACACTCATCCAGGCGGCAGTCCCGGTGCACCTGCATTTCGCGGTGCGCTTCCCCGACGCTGAAGGCCCCGTCCGGCGCACTGTGCGTCCGCAGTGCTTCGTGCTGAATCGCTGCGGTGAGTGGATACATGCCGGACGAATTGCTGGTCACGGATCCTCCATGGCAGAACATTCGAAATGGTCGGCGGTACCCGGCACCGGGGGCATTTCGCCACCGGCCTGCCACTCTGACGGGCCGGTGCGCCGGAGGAGACGATTCAGGCGTCAGCCCGGTGCCGGGTACCGCATTCGACTCTGGCCGTCAGCCGGTCGGGCTTGCAGTCGTCCGGTGTTCGGGTACCGTTGGCGTCGGGGACGAATTCGCCCAGTTCAGGGCTGAAAACAGTAGGGTGGAGCGATGGTGCGGGGGCGGGAATGGACGGGGTTCGAAGCAGCCGCTTTGCAAGAGGCGATGAGACGATCGGTGCGAGATTTCGCAGCACTGCTCGGGCTGGAGACGACGACTGTCGCTAACTGGCGCAGTGGCTTGAGCGCGGTTGTGCCGCGCTCCAATACCCAGGCGATTCTGGATACGACCTACCAGTCGCGAGCCTCGGACGACGACCGGGCCAGGTTTGAGCAGATCCTGGCCGAGGGAGAAGCGACGTGGCGGGATCGGCATCGACCAGGGATCGCCAAGCGTCCGAAACCTGTTCAAACTGCACAGTCCGTCGCCACTACTGTGGAAAGGAGTCTTCCCACCTCTCCCGGTGGTACGACCCCCACGGAGGTCACGGACATGGACCGTCGCGAGTTGTTGCGTCTCTCGAGCATCGCCACGACTACGCTCGCGATGCCGACCAGCGTCGACCGGGCCACAGCCTCGGGTCACGTGGATATCGCGACAGTGGACGAGTGTGCCGTCCGCAACAGAGCGCTGTGGCAGCTCTACGGCGAGTCCGAAACGAAGGCTTCGGTATTCGGCGCGGTTCGCAGCCAGCTCGGCCTGTTGATCGAAGGGCTCCGCGGCTCCCGAACGGCGACTTTCCGCGATCGCCAGCACGAACTGATCGCCGATGTTCTCCAACTCGCGGGCGAAATTCTGATGGATGGCACCCATTTGAGCGAAGCGGCGCACTGCTATGCCCTGTCCGGCACCTTCGCCGCCCGAGCTCGCGCCTACGACCTGTGGGCCTGTGCCCTGACGCGGCATGCTTACATCGGAATCATGGACAGCCGGTTCAGCGAGGCTTTGCCGCTCGTGGATCGGGCGGCAAGTATCGCGGTGCGCGGCGACCGGACGTTGCCGACGACGCACTGGGTGGCCAGTGTGCGAGCGCAGGTACTTGCCGGTCTCGGTGATGCTCACGCCTGTGAGCAGGCATTCGACACCGCACGCGGCGTCCTCGATCTTCGCGCGACGCCTACGCTCGGCTGGCTGCGCTTCTCCGGGGAGCGCATCGAGGAGGAACACGCCGGTTGCCTGATCCAACTGGACCGCCCCGAACGCGCCGAACACCTCCTCCGGCCACTGCTCGATCGCCCGCTGTCCCCACGTCGCCGAGCCGGTGTCCTGATCGACCTCGCCGCAGCCGGAGCGCTGCGCGATGATCCGGTACAGACGGCGTGGTTCGGCGGCGCTGCGGTCGATATCGCCCGCCGCACCCGTTCGGGGTACATCGGCCGAAGGCTGGATCGGTTGGGTGAACGACTGTCGGAACTGCGTGGAGACCGGCACGTCGACTACCTCCAGCAGCAGATCACTACGCTGGCAGTGTCCCACCGAAACTGACGAGGAGCACCGTTGAACACCGACTTCGAGCACGGCGGCCGGGTCTTCCGCGAGGCGTGGATCAGCGGCGTCACGACGCACTTCCCCGGCACGCCGAAGGACGGTTACATCACGCCGTGGGAAGACACTCCTGATTGGGAACGGGCAAGTGCGGCAACGGTTTACCGTCAGGTGGCCGAGTTCATCGAGGCGACCGACGGTGCCGCCACCCGGCTGTCGCCCGAGCTCAAGGGGCAGTTCGTCGCCATCTGCTGGATCGGTCAGATCTACGCGCGCATACCGGAGCCGAAGCCGGGCTATGTCGCGCCGTGGGACCAACTGCCGGAGTGGCAGCAGAAGACCGATATCGGCATCTTCGAGACGATCGAGCGAGAGGTCGCGGCGGCGAAGGAGCGGGCGTAGCCCGTCACTTGCCGGGCGGCAGGGCCGTCGACTCCCACGCCCGCGCGTACCGCCGCGTATCGGCGGCGTTCGTCTCCTTGCTGCGGTAGACGATGTACGGCCGTGTGAGATACCCGATCGGCGCGCTGAACATGTGCACCAGCCGGGTATAGGGCCAGATCGCGACCAGGACCAGGACGAACAGCCCGTGCGCTTGGAAGGTCCACGGCACCCCGACCATCAACTCCGGCTGCGGGTCGACGGTGAAGAGACTGCGGAACCAGGGGGAGACGGTTTCGCGGTAGTTGTAGGTGCCCCAGAGCAGATTGCTGCCGACGGTATTGAGCAGCCCGGTGATCAAAGCTCCGGCCAGCAGGAAATACATCACCTTGTCGGAGCGGGTGGTGGCGCGGCGCACGGCGGGGACGGTGAAGCGGCGGTAGAGCAGGATGCCGATCCCGGCGATCACGGCGAAGCCGGCGACGGAGCCCGCGCCGACCGCGACCACGTGGTACGTGTGGTGCGAAATGCCGATGGCGTCGGTCCAGGACTGGGGGATGAGGACGCCGAGCACGTGGCCGCCGAAGACGCCGAGCATGCCGAAGTGGAAGAGCGGCGACCCGAGCCGCAGCAAACGGCTCTCGTGCAGCTGGGAGGAGCGGGTGGTCCAGCCGAACTGGTCGGTGCGGTAGCGCCAGACGTGGCCGAGCAGGAATGACGTGAAGGCGATGTAGGGCAGCGTCATCCAGACGATGGTGCTCATCGGCGCCCCTCTCCGGCGGTGAACAGGTCGGGGTCCATGGCGAAGGGCTCGAGGCCGACGTCCTCGTCCGGCGGGCCCTGGGCGGCGAGTTCGGCGATGCGGCGGCGGTCGGCGGTGGTGAGCGGGGGGAGGGTGGCGGTGACGGCGCCGAGGACGGCGGCGTAGGGGGAGCCGGTGTCGGCGAGGGAGAGGCGGAGGAGTTCGATGACGGGGAGGTGCTCGCCGAGCAGGCGTTCGCCGCCGACGGGGTCGACGGTGGCGGCGAATTCCAGCAGCACCGGGAGGTGGTCGGGGAGTTCGCGGTCGTCGAGTTCGACGCCGGCGTGCTGGTAGGCGTGCTTGAAGCGGAGCAGCGCCATGCCGCGTTTGCGGGTGTCGCCGTAGGCGTAGAAGGTGAGGTGCAGGCTGGCGCGTTTGCGCAGGTCGAAGGTTTCGACGTAGGTCGCGGCGAGCGAGATCTCGTCGGTGCCGCGCAGGTAGCCGACGAACTCGGCCAGCAGCGGCCCGATCGGCGCGGGGAGCCGGTCGACGGCGGACGAGAGCGTATCGAGCAGCTCGAGCGTCTCCCGGCCGGGATAGTCGAGCAGCAGCGCGGCCAGCCGCCAGACCAGCAGCCGATCCGGCTCGGGGAGCGGAACGGCGGGCTCCGGGCGGCGGCGCAGTTTGAGCAGGCTCATCGCACGGCCGCCTCGTCGGCGGAGGCGGCGCCGGACCGGGTGGCGCCGTTGCCACCCGCCGGCGCGGCGCCGTTGCCACGCCCCGCGCTCTCGCCCGCCGAGCCGTTCACCGGGACCAGCCCGTCGGTACTCCGCCCGTCCCAGTCCAGCAGGTTGATCCGCCCCGACTTCTGCTCCGGCGCCGCCGAATTCGAGTCGGTCAGATGGAACTTCTCCACCATCTGATCCAGCGCCGTCATCCCCGGCCCGCCGTCCACATCCAAACTGCACCCGGTAGCCAGCGAATCCAGCTGATGCGCCTCGGACCCGGCCCCGCTCGGAATCACATACCGGTGCTCGTACTTGGCGATGGCCAGCAGCCGGTACATGGCCTCGATCTCCTCCGGCTCCAGCCGGATCGAGGGCGCGATGGTGAGATCCGGCTCCTGGCCCAGGTTCACCGAGCGCATGAACGCGCGCATCCCGGCGAGCCGCTGCAGCGCGGCCCGCACCGGCCCGATCTCCCCGGCGGTGAAGAGCTCGGCCAGGTACTCCACCGGAATGCGCAGCGCGTCGATGGCGCCGAAGAGATTCCCCGCGTCTTCACCGTCGTGCCCGGTCTCGCTCAGCACGTCGACCACGGGGGAGAGCGGCGGCACGTACCAGACCATCGGCATGGTCCGGTACTCCGGATGCAGCGGCAGCGCAATCTGGTAGTCCACGATCAGCTTGTAGACCGGCGAATCCTGCGCCGCCTGGATCCACTCCGGCGAGATCCCGGCGCGCTCGGCCTCGGCGATCACCCGCGGGTCGTGCGGGTTCAGGAACACGCCGAGCTGTGACGGATACAGGTCGGCGACCTCGGTCACCGCCGCCGCCTCGGCCACCTTGTCCGCGTCGTAGAGCATGACGCCGATGTAGCGCAGCCGCCCGACACACGTCTCCGAGCACACGGTCGGAATCCCGACCTCCACCCGCGGGTAGCAGAACGTGCACTTCTCGGCCTTGCCGGTCTTGTGGTTGAAGTAGATCTTCTTGTACGGGCAGCCGGTGACGCACTGCCGCCAGCCGCGGCACTTGTCCTGGTCGACCAGCACGATCCCGTCCTCGGCGCGCTTGTAGATGGCACCGGAGGGGCAGGAGGCCGCGCAGGACGGGTTCAGGCAGTGCTCGCAGATGCGCGGCAGGTAGAACATGAAGGTCTGCTCGAACTCCAGTTTGACCTGCTCGGAGAGCTTGCCGAGCAGCGGGTCGCGGCCCACCTGCTCCGGCCCGGAGCCGAGGTCGTCGTCCCAGTTCGCGCCCCAGGTGACCTGGGTGTCCTCGCCGGTGATCAGCGATTTCGGCCGGGCCACCGGGACGGTGTCGGTCGGCGGCGAGGAGAGCAGGTTGTCGTAGTCGTAGCTCCACGGCTCGTAGTAGTCCGAGACGGTGGGCAGCTCCGGGTTGGCGAAGATGTTCAGCAGCCGCTTCAGCCGGGACCCGGATTTCAGGGTGAGCTTGCCGCGCTTGTTCAGCGTCCACCCACCCTTCCACCGCTCCTGGTCCTGGTACTGCCGCGGGTACCCCTGGCCGGGGCGGGTCTCCACATTGTTGAACCAGACGTACTCGGTGCCGCCCCGGTTGGTCCACGCCTGCTTGCAGGTGACGCTGCAGGTGTGGCAGCCGATGCACTTGTCCAGGTTCATCACCATGGCGAGCTGGGCCATGACACGCATATCAGTACTCGACTTTCTGCGAGCGGCGGCGGATGGTGGTGACCTCGTCGCGCTGGTTCCCGGTCGGGCCGTGGTAGTTCAGCGCGAAGGACTGCTGCGCGTACCCGCCGATCAGGTGTGAGGGTTTGATCATGATCCGGGTGAGCGCGTTGTGGATACCGCCGCGCTTCCCCTTGCCCTTGAAGTCGGCGGCGCCGGTGCCCTCGATCCGCGGGACGTCGACCGCGCGGTCCTGCGCGTGGTACATGAAGACGGTGCCCTCCGGCATCCGGTGGCTGACGATGGCGCGCGCCACCACGACGCCGTTGCGGTTCACCGCCTCGATCCAGTCGTTGTCCGCCACTCCGATCTTGGCGGCGTCCTTCTCCGACATCCAGATGCTCTGCCCGCCCCGGCTCAGCGTGAGCATGTGCAGGTTGTCCTGGTAGGCGGAGTGGATGGACCACTTGGAGTGCGGGGTCAGGTAGCGCACGGTGACGCCGCGCTCGGTGACGCTGCCGATGCCGGGCTCGGCGAAGAGCGCGGACATGTCCAGCGGCGGCCGGAAGACCGGGAGCTGCTCGCCGAGCTCGATCATCCAGTCGTGGTCCAGGTAGAAGTGCTGCCTGCCGGTGAGCGTGTGCCAGGGCTTGAGCCGCTCGGTATTGATGGTGAACGGTGAGTAGCGCCGGCCGCCGGTCTCGCTGCCCGACCACTCCGGCGAGGTGATCACCGGGACCGGGCGCGCCTGGGTGTCGGCGAAGGTGATCCGCTTGCCCTCGTGCTCGCGGGCCAGGTCGGCGAGCTCGGTGCCGGTGCGCCGCTCCAGCGCCTCGAACCCCTCCACCGCCAGCCGGCCGTTGGTGGTGCCGGAGAGCGCCAGGATCGCCTCGGCGGCGTGCGTGTCCTTGGCCAGCGAGGGCCTGCCCTGCGCGATGCCGGAGACGATGGTGCCGTTGGTCCCGGCCAGGTAGCGGACCTCCGGCTCGGGGTAGGTGGTGACGCCCTTGGTCGTGGTGCCGAGCGTCTCGACCAGCGGGCCGAGCGCCGCCATCTTCTCCGCCAGCCGCGGGTAGTCGCGCTCCACCTCGACCAGCTTGGGCATGGTGCGGCCGGGGATCGGCTCGCACTCGCCCGCCTTCCAGTCGAGGACCCTGCCCCCGGCCTGGGCCAGCGCGTCGGGGGAGTCGTGCTGCAGCGGGACGGCGACAATGTCCTTGCGCACCCCGAGGTGCTTCTCCGCGAGCCAGGAGAAGCCGCGCGCGATCCGGTGGAACGCCTCGAAATCGGTCTTCGCCTCCCACGGCGGCGAGATGGCCGGGGAGAAGGCGTGCACGAAGGGGTGCATGTCGGTGGAGGAGAGGTCGTGCTTCTCGTACCAGGTGGCGGCGGGCAGCACGATATCGCTGAAGAGCGTGGTGCTCGTCATCCGGAAGTCGAGCGAGAGCAGCAGGTCGAGTTTGCCGGTGGCGGCCTCGTCGCGCCAGACCAGCTCCTGCGGGCGGACGCCCGGGGTGTCGTCGGTCTGCAGGTTGGAGTCGGTGCCGAGCAGGTGCCGGTGGAAGTACTCGTTGCCCTTGCCGGAGGAGCCGAGCAGGTTGGCCCGCCACACCGTGAGGCAGCGCGGGAAGTTCTCCGGGGCGTCCGGGTCCTCGCAGGCGAAACGGAGGTTCTCCGCCTTCAGCTCGTCCACGATGTATTCGGCGGCGGGCTTGCCGGACTCGGCGGCCTGGTCGGCGAGGTCGAGCGGGTTGCGGTCGAAGGTGGGGTAGCTCGGCATCCAGCCGAGGCGGGTGGCGAGCGCGATATTGTCCGCGGCGGTGCGGCCGGCGAAGCGGCCGGTGCCGAGCGGCGAGGCGAAGCTCTCGGCGGTGAAGGGGTCGTAGCGCCACTGGTCGTTGCTCAGGTACCAGAAGACGGTGCCCTGCATCTGCCGCGGCGGGCGCTGCCAGTCCAGCCCGAAGGCCAGCGTCGACCAGCCGGTCACCGGGCGGCACTTCTCCTGCCCGACGTAGTGCGCCCAGCCGCCGCCGTTCACGCCCTGGCAGCCGGTGAGCAGGGTCAGGGTGAAGAACGAGCGGTAGATCTGGTCGGAGTGGAACCAGTGGTTGGTGCCCGCGCCCATGAGGATCATGGAGCGCCCGCCGGAGCGCTCGGCATTGTCGGCGAACTCGCGCGCGATCCGCTCCGCCTGCACCGCCGGGACGCCGGTGATCCGCTCCTGCCAGGCCGGGGTGTACGGCCGCTCGGGATCGTCGTAGCCGGTGGGCCAGTCGCCGGGCAGGCCGTCGCGGCCCACCCCGTACTGCGCGAGCAGCAGGTCGAAGACGGTGGTCACCCGCTTGCCCGCGACCTCGCGGGTGGGAACGCCGCGCAGCAGCACCTCGGGGGAATCGGCGTCGAAGCGCGGCAGCCGCACGGTGGCGGGCTTGCCGCCGAGCAGGGTGAGCAGCGGGCGGGTGTCGCCGAGGTCGAGGTTCCAGTGGCCCGCGTCGGCGGCGTTGAAGCGGTGGCCGAGCGCGCCGTTCGGCACCATCGGCGCGCCGCCCTCGTCCAGGAGGACCGGCTTGTGCGCGGCCCCCTCACCGGATTCGCCCAGGTCGGCGGCGGTGAGGAACTTGCCGGGGAGCTCGCCGTCCAGGCAGACCAGGTACGGCAGGTCGGTGTACTTCGTGACGTACTCGTGGAATCGCTCGGTGCGCCGCTCGGCGAAGAACTCGCGCAGGATCACGTGGCCCATGGCCATGGCGAGCGCGGCGTCGGTGCCGGGGCGGGCGGGCACCCACTCGTCGGCGAACTTGGTGTTGTCGGCGTAGTCCGGCGAGACCACGATGACCTTCTGGCCGCGGTAGCGGGCCTCGGTCATGTAGTGCGCGTCCGGGGTCCTGGTCACCGGGACGTTCGAGCCCCACATGATCAGGTAGCTGGCGTCGAACCAGTCCGCCGACTCCGGCACGTCGGTCTGGTCGCCGAAGACCTGCGGCGAGGCCACCGGCAGATCCGCGTACCAGTCGTAGAAGGAGAGCATGGAGCCGCCGAGCAGCGAGATGAACCGGGCGCCCGCGGCATGGCTGACCATGGACATGGCCGGGATCGGGGAGAACCCGGCGACCCGGTCCGGCCCGTACTCCTTGACCGTGTGCACGTGCGCGGCGGCCGCGATCTCGGCCGCCTCCCACCACTCGGCCCGGACGAAGCCGCCCTTGCCGCGCGCCGCCTTGTACCGCTTCGCCTTCACCGGGTCCTCGACGACATCGGCCCAGGCCAGCACGGGGTCCTTGAGCCGCTCCTTGGCCTCCCGGTACAGCTCGAGCAGCACCCCGCGCACATACGGGTAGCGCACCCGGGCGGGGGAGTAGGTGTACCAGGAGAAGGAGGCGCCGCGCGGGCAGCCGCGCGGCTCGTACTCCGGCTTGTCCGCGCCGACCGAGGGGTAGTCGGTCTGCTGCGACTCCCAGGTGATCACGCCGTCCTTGACGTAGATCTTCCAGGAGCACGACCCGGTACAGTTCACCCCGTGCGTGGAGCGCACCACCTTGTCGTGCGACCAGCGGTCCCGGTAGAACTCGTCGGCCGAGCGCCCGCCCACCCGGTGCACGCTGCGCAGATCGTCCGAGGTCTCGTCGCGCCGGAAGTAGCGCCCGAGCCGGAGCAGCGCGTCACCCGGATCCTGCGTTTCTCGCGTATCGGCCACCACCCGAGGGTAAGGAGGCATCGTCGCAGGTCAAAACGGTTGTCTCACAGCCCGCTTCGGCCCGGGGTGAGCTGTGAGGCGGCCGCAACACCCCGGTCACGGTGGCCGCGGATCACCTGGTCGAACGGGGTCCGCGGTGATGGTTCGGAAACCGCCGGTTCTCGGGCGGTTTACATTTGTTTACACAGCGAGCCGCAGGCCCGTAGGTAAAGAATCGATAAAGTTTCGTGGCTCCGCGCGCTGTTTCCGCCTGGATCGCTGAGCATGGGGCAACACAGGATCGGCCCCACACCGCGGCCGACGCGTCGATGAGGTCCGCCGGTTCGCGGTGTACGACAGCGCAGGGAGTGGTGTGCCGTGTCGGATGGTGTGCTGGAGGCTCGCGACCGCCTCGACGTGGTCCCCCCGACCTTCGGGGGCACGCTGCGCCGGATCCGGGACGATCGCGGTGTCTCCCGCGAGAAACTCGCCTTCGCCGCCGGGGTGAGCGCCAGCTACATCGCGCACCTGGAGAGCGGCGAGCGCGAGCACCCCACCCGCTCGGTGGTCGACGCGCTGCTCCGCTACCTGGACCGGGTGGTCCGGCTGCCCGCCGACGACCGCAGGCACCTCTTCGAACTGGCCGGGCTCGCCGTCACCGAGGTGCCGACCGTCGACGAACTGCGCGCCGGGATCGGCCCGGCCATGCGGCGCGGCCTGAGTCTGCACGAGCCCAACCCGGCCGGCTTCTTCGACGCGCGCTGGAACCTGCTCGCGGTGAACCGGGTGGCCGCGGCGATGTTCCCCGGGCTGGCCGAGGGCGGGAACATGCTGCACTGGATGTTCGGCGATCCCGGCGCCCGGCGCGCGCTGCCGGACTGGGACCAGGTCACCGCGCTCAGCGTCGCCAATCTGCGCGGCCGGATCGGCAGGCCGGGCGAGGCCGGGTGGGCGGGCGCGCTGCTCGCCGAGCTGAGCCGCTACCCGGAGTTCCGCCGGCTCTGGAGCACCGGCGCCATCTCCTACGGCGGCGACCTCCCCGCGCTGCGCTTCCACGACGCCGCCGCGGGCGCACCCTGCCTGCTGGAGTTCCAGGTCTACGAGGTCGACTCCGGCGTGCACCCGGGGTGGATCCGCTTCTTCCTCGGCTTCCGCAGCAGCTGAGCGCAGGCCCCGGAAGGGACGATCGGCAGGGCCGAAAGTCCCCACTTCGCCGAGCCGACCGGCGCTGCGCATTTCACCGGTAATTCGTCGTTTAATATCGGCTCAGCGTGCTCGACGGGGTGGGCCGCCGATATGGCACGCGCTGTGGGAAATGTCTCGCACCGTCGCGCCCCTTCGGTTTGCCGCCGGAAAGCCGGGCCGCGTGTGGTCAACTACGGTGCTGCGTCGGATGGCGAATCGGGAGCGGGGTTGCTGTGGCACGCAAGACACCCGGGTCGGGTGCGGAGGGGCAGCTGCGGCTGCCGACGCTCGGGGGGCTGCTCCGGGAGTTGCGGGACAGCCGCCGGATCTCCAGGGAGAAGCTCGCCTTCGCGGCGGGGGTGAGCGCCAGCTACATCACGCACCTGGAGAACGGCGACCGGGACCGCCCCACCCGCCCGGTGCTCGCGGCGCTGATCGCGTACCTGGACCGGATCGAGCTGCTCGGCGACGACGAGCGCAGGCACCTGCTCGAACTCGCCGGGCTTGAGCACGCCGAGCTGCCCGAGCCGGCCACCCTCCGGGCCGCCGTCAGCAGGGACATGCACCGCACGCTCGCCATGCAGGAGCCCAACCTCGCGGCCTACCTCGACATCCGCTGGAATGTCCTGGCCTGCAACGATGCCTACCGCAGCGCGTTTCCGGGGCTGGTGGAGAACGGCAATGTGCTGCGCTGGTTCTTCGCCGACCCGGCGGCGCCGCGGGTGGTGCTGGAGTGGGAGGACGAGGCCATGCTCGCGGTGCAGTCGCTGCGCGCCGCGATCGGCCGCTACGCCGAATCGGACTGGGCGGTCGGTTTTCTCGCCGAACTCGCCGAGTTCCCGGAATTCCGCAGGTTGTGGGAGCGCGGCGGCGCCTCGTACGGGCGCGAGCGGCTCGCCATGTACCTCCGTGACCCGCGGACCGGGGTGCCGCAGCACATCGCGGTGCAGACCTTCCGGCTGGACGCGGGGCCGTACCCCGGCTTCGTGCAGTACTTCCTCGGCATGCGGGTGCGCTGAGAAGGCCGGGCAATCGGGCGATTTCAATTAACTAGAAGTTAGCTAGAACGTTCCCCTGAGGGCGTGGCCAGGCCGTGCGCTGGAACCGCGTGCTTCGCGGTGCGTGCTTCGGAGCGGATGCCGAGATTTTGCCCGAGCACGATCGATTCCGCCTGTGGTTCAGCGGAATCCGGTGTGTCACTGCCGGGTGTATGTACAACAAGGGGTTTGCCGGATCAACGGCGATTCGTGGACATCTGCCTGTCCGCGTCGGTAGACCTGACTCGAGACAATTCAGCTCGAGTGGGCGAGACGTATTCCGGAGCAGGGATCCGATGGTTCGTATCGAACCGGACCGGAATCGTGGACCGCGGGGAAGTGAGCCGGAATGGTGCAGCGTTTCGAGTCCGTACCGCATATCTCGCTGGCCGCCGCCGGCGACAGCAGCTCCGGCACCTTCGCGGTGTGCGGGGAAGAGGGGAACGCGCTGTGGTACGGGCCGTTCGCGGCCGACGATCCGGACCACCCGCGCGGTGACCGGCTGGCCGCGGCCACCGCGGCCGCCGCCCGCGCGGTCTGGCTGGCGGGCCGGGCCCGCACCGACGCCGGGCTGGACGAGGCCACGCTGCACCTCTGCGTCATCGACTCCGACATCGACGCGACCGCACTGGCCTGCGCGGCCTCCCTGGCCGGGCTGGCGCTGGATCTGATCGTCACCGACGACAATCCCGCTCTCGACTGGTGCCACGCCTACGGGCGGCTGAACTGGCGCGCGGGCACCCTCGACGACCTCATCGGCGACTGCGAACCCGCGGCGCTCGACGATGCCGCCGACCCCGCCTCCACCGCCCGGCTCCTGCACCGACAACTCCATACGGCCCCTGAGGAAAGGCTTGCCACCATGTACCACGCCACCGCCGACCGTCCGGACTCCTTCGACCCCATCGACGAGAGCGTCGAGCTGCGCGCCGCGCTGGAGGCGCTGCTGCTGCACGACGCGGTCGGGCTGGACGCCAAGATGCGGCACGCGATCGCCGCGGTGGTCCACCTCGCCGTGGACACCCCGCACGGCCCGCCGGAGGACGCCATCGAATTCCTCGGCAGGCTGGACGCGGCCTGGCTGATCGCCGCCTGGCAGGAGCAGGACACCGAGCTCTCGCTGATCGCCACCCTGGCCGCGGGCGAGGTGCCCGCGCTCTCCTGGTGCGAGCTCATGTTCACCACCGCGCTCGCGCCCTGGTCGACCAGCCCGGTCGCGCTGCACGCGCGCCGCATCTTCGCCACCGACCGCTCCGGCAGGCAGATGGCGCTGCGCGCGCACGGCGCGTAGTCAGGGCAGCGCCAGCTCGCCGAACTCCGCGATCCAGCGGTGCGGCGGGCGCGGGGCGTTCGGCTCGCCCGCGCGGTGCACCCCGGCCACCCGCCAGCCCGCGGCCACCGCCGCGTCCAGCTCGTCCGGGTGGTCGGAGAGGAAGAGCAGCTCGTCCGGGGGCGTGTTCATTGCCGCCGCTATCCGCCGGTACGAGCCCGGCTCCCGCTTCGGCCCGGCCGTGGTGAGGTCGAACCAGCCGGAGACGAGCGACGCGAGCTCGCCGCCCTCGGCGTGGCCGAACCAGTCCCGCTGGTTGCGCTCCGAGCCGGACGAGTAGACCGCGAGCCGCAGCCCCGCCGCGTGCCAGCCGCGCAGCGCGGGCGCGACATCCGGGTAGAAGGCGCCGCGCAGCGCGCCCGCCCGGAACCCGGCGTGGCAGATGAGCCCCTGGGCCAGCTTGAGCGGCTCGGCCTTGGCGTCCGAGCCGAGCCAGCCGAGCAGGAGTTCGGCGATCTCCGCCGGGGTGGCGCCGGGCCGCCCGGCCAGTTCCCGCGTCGCCGCGCGCACCGGGGCCGCCTCGTCGGTGCCGATCCAGCGCGGCAGTTCGCGCCGGGTGTAGCCGTAGAGCCGCTCCCTGACGGCCGCGGTCGAGCTGGTGGTGCCCTCGATATCCAGGACGACGGCGGTGGTCACCGCGCGGCGAGCAGCTCGTCGAGGGTGGGGAAGCCGCCGCTGATCGGCGCGCCGGTGAAATCGCCGACCCAGCCGTCTTCGGCCTCGAAGAAGCGCAGCGCGACGAAGTCGGGGCGGTCGCCCATGTCGAACCAGTGCGTGGTGCCGGCGGGCACCGCGAGCAGGTCGCCCGCCTCGCAGACCACGGCCAGCACCGCGTCGTCGATGTGCAGGTAGAAGCAGCCGCGGCCGGCGGCGAAGAAGCGCACCTCGTCCTCGGCGTGCCGGTGCTCGTCGCGGAACTTGGCGCGGGCGGCCGCGGCGACGACCGGCCACTGCGGGTCGCTGTCGTCGGGGTGCAGCCGGGCGACGTCGACGTGCTTGTACTTCCCCGAGCCGTCCAGCTCGGCGATCCGGTCGGCGTAGGCCGCGAGCAGTTCGTCGGAGGGGCGGGCGGCGGCGCCGTCCAGCGCGGGCCAGCCGTCGAAGTGGATGCCGTGCGCGGCGAGCTCGGCGCCGATGGCCGCGCGGTCGGTGGTCCGCACCCGGATCTCGTCCGGGCGGTCGGCGCTCATCACCTGGAGCAGGGTCATGTCCTATCCGATCTCGAGTAGTTCGTCGGCGTGCGCGTGCCCGGTGCGCTCGATCAGCTCGCAGAGCGCCTCCAGGCACTCCGCGCGGTCCCGCGCCTGGGCGAGATCCGCGCCCCAGGTGGTGATGCCGTGCGCGGTGATGGCGAGGGCCGGTGCGGCGCCGGGGTTCTCGCGCAGGTACCGCTCCACCTCCGCGCCGATCGCGGTGACGTCGGCGTGGTTGGCGAAGACCGGGACGGTGAGCTCGGTGCCGCCGCCGAGGCCCTTGATCAGCTCGTAGCCGCTGATTCGCAGCGGGCCGGCGCCGGACCTGGTGGCCAGCACGGTCGCGGCGGGGGAGTGCACGTGCACGACCGCGCCCGCGTCGGTGGTGCGGTAGACGGCGGTGTGGATGGCGGTCTCGGCGGAGGGGCGCCGCCGCCCGGCGATCGCGGCGCCGTCGGCGATGCGCACCGTCACCATGTCGGCCGGGCCGAGTTCGCCCTTGGCCAGGCCGCTGCCGGTGATCACCGCGTCCGGGCCGGAGCGCACCGAGATATTGCCCGCGGTGCCCGGCATCCAGCCGCGCGCGTGCAGTTCCCCGGAGACCGCGGCGATCGCGCGGGCCGGTTCCGCGAGCACCGTTCCGGAGACCACCCCGCGCTCGGTGACCACCGCGGTCACCAGCGGCGGCGGGGTGACGTCGAAGGCCGGGTTGTAGGCGGCGGTCCCGGCGGGCGCCGTCGCGGCGCCGCCGAAGCCGGTGACCTCGTCGGCGGCGCGCTGCTCCACCACGATCTCCGCACCGGTCGCGGTCGCCGGATCCCGCGTCGACTCCGGGGCGACCACCACGAAGGGAATGCCGTGGTGGTGCGCGGCCAGCGCCAGCCCGTAGGTGCCGATCTTGTTCGCCACCGAGCCGTCCGCGGCGATCCGATCCGCGCCCACCAGCACCGCGTCCACCAGGCCGTTCGCCATGGCCCAGGCCGCGGCGGAGTCGACGGTGAGCCGGTGCGGGATTCCGGCGGCGGCCAGCTCCCAGGTGGTGAGCCGCGCGCCCTGCAGCAGCGGGCGGGTCTCGTCGACCAGCACCTCGGCGACGGCGCCGCGCTCGGCCAGCACCCGGATGGCGCCGAAGGCGGTGCCGAAGGCGCTGGTCGCCAGGCGGCCGGTATTGCAGTGCGTGAGCAGCCGGAGCGGGCGGTCCGGCGTGAGCCGCCGCACCAGGTCGGCGGCGTGCGTGGCGGCGGCGCGGTTCACCGCGGCGTCCTCGTCGAGCATGGCGAGCACCGCGGCGAGCACCGCGTCGGCGCCATCGGCGGCGAGCGGGAGCACGCGGCGCACCGCCCAGGCCAGGTTCACCGCGGTCGGGCGGGCGGCGATCAGCCGGTCGGCGTCGGCGCGCACGGCGGCGAGGTCGAGCCCGGCCGGGCCGGTGTGCGCGGCGGCGGCGATGGCGACGCCGAAGGCGCCCGCGATGCCGATGGCGGGGGCGCCGCGGACGGCGAGCGTGCCGATCGCCTCGATCACCGCGTCGACGGTGCCGAGCCGCAGCTCGCGGGTTTCCCGCGGCAGGGCGCGCTGGTCGAGGGTGACGAGGGCGCCGTCGACCCAGCGCAGGGAGCTGTCGTCCATCGGGTGGGTCCTTCGGGTCGCGGTCGCCCTCCAGTGAACCAGCGGGGGCGGCGGGTCGCCAGAATCGAATCAGCGGGAAAGTGTGAGGAATTCGACGAGCGCGCCGTCGGCGGCGCCCGCCGGGACCACCACCAGCCCGTCCCGGCCGACCAGCCCGCCGAGGTGCGCGGTGCGGATCGCGGGGTCGCCGCGGAAGCCGCCCTCCGGCGCGTACCGGGCCGGGACGATCCGCGGGACCGGGCCCGCGATCTCGGCGGCATTGTGCAGCGGGCCGCGCAGTGCCGGGGCGGGGGCGGCGCCGGTGCGGCCGGAGACGATGGCGGGGGCGAGCGCGAGCAGCGTCGCGACGGCGGCGTACGGATTGCCGGGAAGACCGAGAACGGTGGTGCCCGCGGTGGTCTCGGCGACCAGCGTGGAGCCGCCGGGGCGGAGCCGGAGGCGGGGGACGAGGATGCGGGCGCCGGAGCGCGCGATCGCGCCGCGCAGCTGATCGGCCGCGCCGCCGCCGGTCGCGCCGACCACCACCAGCAGGTCGCGGTCGTGCGCGGCGGCGAGGACGGCGTCGAAGCCGTGCGCGGTGTCGCGCAGGTGCACGCGGTCGACGGCGGTGATGCCGCGGCCGGCCAGGAGCGCGGGGAGGATCGGGCCGATGGAGTCCCTGGTCTGCCCGGCGTGCAGGGGGCCGTCGGCGCGGATCTCGTCGCCGGTCATGATGATCCGGGCGCGCACCGGGCCGCGCACGGCGGCGGTGGTCACCTCGACCGAGGCGGCGGCCGAGATCAGGGCCGTGGTGACCGGGGTGCCGGCCGGGGCGATCTCGTCGCCGAGGTCGCGGTCCTCGCCTCGGCGGCGGATGTCATCGCGCAGCGGTGAGTCGGGCAGGAGCGCGAGGATTTCCGCGTGAGCGGGCCGCGGGGCGTTTCGGTCGTCCGCGGCAGGGCCGGGCTGCGGGTCGATGGCGTGGCCTTCCCCGGGTGCGGGCTGCGGCGCGCCGGGGAGCAGGGCGGCGAATTCGTCGCGGACGACGCGGGTGGTTCCGTCGGGGACGTGCGCACCGGTGGCGATCCGCACCGCCTCGCCCGGCTCCAGCCCGGCCGGGCGCTCGCCGCCCGCGTACCCGATATCGCGCCGGATGCGCCACGGTCCCGGCCCCGCCACGGCGTAACCGTCCATGGCGGAGACGTCGAAGCGGGGGAGCGGCCCGGCGGCGTGCAGCGGCTCGGCGAGCGCGGCGCCGCGGGCCTCGGCGAGCGCGGCGCCGCGGGCGGGCAGCGGGGTGAGGCCGGTGCGCAGGGCGGCGCGGGCGTCGTCCAGGGTGTCGCCGAGGGCGGTGCGGGCGCGCAGCACCTGCTCGGCGGTATCGCAGTCGTCGGTGCCGGGCAGCTCGAGCACCGTGCTGGCGGCGGGGACCAGCGCCTTCATCGGGTGGTTCACCGGGGAGCCGAGCGCGGCCAGCGCGGCGTCCAGCGCGCTGCGCCGCCACACCCCGATGAGGTACTGCGGGCGACCGTCCGAGTCCGCCGCGAAGGCGGCATCGGCCGCGCCGAGGTGCTCGAGCAGCCGTCGCACGGTGTCGGCGGTGAGGAAGGGCAGATCCGCGGCGAGCACCACCACCAGCGGCGACGGCTCCGCGCCGAGCGCACCCAGCCCGGCGGCGAGCGCCGCGACCGGACCCGAGCCGGGCGGATCCTCCCTGGTCTGCCGCACCTCGGAGCCGAGCTCGGCGCGCTCCGGGCCGACCACGGCGACCCGCGCGCACCCGGCGACGGCGGCCAGCGCGGCATCCAGCAGCGATCGGCCCCCGACCACGATGCCCGGCTTGTCCACCCCGCCCATCCGGCTCGCCCGGCCGCCCGCGAGCACGACGGCATCGGCCCGCTCCGGCGGCGGTGCGGCGCGGTTCCCCATGCGGGCGATGCTAGTTCGTCGGCCGGCCGCGCTCGGCGTCGACCAGACAGAACGGATTGTGCCCCGGGTCGGTGAAGCGGGTGCCGCCGCACGGCCCCGGCCCCGGCCTCGGGACCGCGCCCGCGGCGGTGAGCCGTTCGGCCGCGGTGGCGGCCGCGCGGGTGCCGAGCTCCAGGTGCAGCCGGTCGTCACCCGGTCCCGGGTGCGGGACGAACTCCAGCCAGGAGCCGAGCTCGGTGGGCGAGCGCAACCCCGCCACGGTGCCCTCGCGCGCGATCGGCCACCCCGATGCCGTCGACCAGAATGCCGCGAGCCGGGCCGGTGCCGCGGCGCCGACCACCACCGCGGCCAGCGCGCCGGTGCCCGCGTACTCCGGGCGCGGCTCCAGCACGCAGAACTCGTTGCCCTCCGGGTCGGCCAGCACCACCCACGGCACCGCGCCCTGGCCGATATCGAGGTGCCTGCCACCCAGCTCCAGGGCGCGCCGGACGCGGTCGTCCTGCTGGCGCGGGCTGTGCGTGGCGAGGTCGAGGTGCAGGCGGTTGGGGGTGGTGTGCGCGGGGGCGTCCGGCCGGGCGGTGCGGAAGGTGAGCGCCGGGCCGGGGAGGCCGGGGTCGGGTGCGGCGATATCGACCCGGTCGTCGGTGTCGAGGGTGACGGTCCAGCCGAGCAGCCGGGCCCAGAACTCCGCGAGCGTCCGCGGCCGCTGCGCGCGGACCGCGACGTACACCAGGCGGGTGGACATGGTTCCCACGGTACTTGCGGGCTCCCCGCAGCCGGGCCCGAACGACGCGCTCTTGTCCGGGGGCAACGGATAGCAGTGCCAGCGGCCCCCGACGTCCCGCCGGCGTAGACGCGGCGCTGGCTGGCTGCGGCACGCGACCCGGGCCCCGCGCCCCGCGGATCGAGACCCGCCGCGCTCGGATGTTCAGTCCAGCTCGGCGAAGGGGTACCGCACCTCGCGCAACCGCACTCGCCCGTCGACGATCGGCACCCCCTCGGCCGCGAGCAACCGCAACTGCCGCTCGGCGAGGTGCGCGGCCGGCCGCCCGCTCGCCCCGAGCACCCGGTGCCAGGGCAGATCACCGGAGTCGGTGCGCATGATCCAGCCGACCGTGCGCGCACTGGCGAGCCCGGCCGCCGCGGCCAGATCGCCGTAGGTGGTCACCCGCCCGGCCGGCACCGCCGCCACCAGCGCCCGCACCCGCTCGATCTGCTCGTCCCCGGTCGCCACTACAGCACCGAGCGGATGAGCGCCGCCGTCTCGGCGGGCAGCTCCTGCGCCACCATGTGATCGCAATCCCACTGCAGCAGCCGGAAATTCGACCCGAGCCGCGCCGAGATGGCCGCCAGGAACTCGGTCGTGAGGAACGGCGGCCGCACCCGCATGGCCTGTACCAGCACGGTCGGCAGCTCGGCGGGCGGTAACACGTACCCGCGCGCCAGCTGTCCCCAGTACGAGTTCACCGCCGGAATGCTCATCCGCCACCCCACCTGCCCGTTCGCCGTCGGCACCAGGTGCTCGTCCAGCTCCGCCTCCAGCAGCCGCGGCTCCACCGAGCCCCACCCGGTCTCCTGCTTGTCCCGGCGCGCCTGCGCCACGCTGTCGTAGTCGGGGTGGGCCAGCGAGGAGAGCGCGATATCGAGCATGCGCTCCGGCTCCAGCCCGATCGCCGAGTCCAGCAGCACCAGGCTGCGCACCAGGTCCGGCCGCCGGTGCGCGAGGTGCAGCGCGCAGGCGCCGCCGAACGAGTGCCCCACCAGCACCACCGGCCCGGCGTCCTCGGCCTCCAGCAGCGCGACGAGATCGGCGACGACCGTCTCGAAGTTCCACGGTGGCAGCCCGGTGGAGCGGCCGTGCCCGCGCAGGTCCGGCGCCAGCACGCGCGCCTCGGGCAGGTGCTCGGCGGCGAGCGCCTCCCAGCGTTTGCCGTGCCCGGTCACGCCGTGCAGTGCGAGGACCGCCGGACCGCTCTCCGGACCGAAGCGATGGACGTGCAGATCGGACATCCGGCCATTTTGCCGGGTGCCGGACGGCGGTGTCGCGGCGGCCGCCGCCGCGGAGCTGTCGGGGGCGTCTGTTGGAATAGCCGGCGTGGTGCGATCGGATAGCGCGGTGCGGCTCGTTCGCCGGCGGATAACCGCGCCCCGGATCCCCGTCCGGGGCGCCGAGGTGCGCGCGCTCTTCGCGGCCGCGGACGCCGGGCCGGTCCGGCCGGGGTGGCGGCCGTGGCAGGTGCTCGGCGGGCCGGGCACGGGGAAGACCACGCTGCTCGTCGAGTACGCGGCGGAGCGGATCGCGGCCGGCGTCGACCCGGGATCGGTGCTGGTCGTCACCTACTCCAAGGAGGCGGCGAACACGCTGCGGGACGCCGTCACCGCCCGGCTGCGCCCGGACGACGCCGACGAGGGCGGCGTCCCGGGCGCGAGCCGCGAGCCGCTGGCCCGCACCCTGCACTCCTACGCCTTCGCCATCCTGCGCCGCCACGCCACCAGGCACGGCAACCCGCCGCCGCGGTTGCTCACCGGTGCCGAGCAGGATGCCGTCGTCCGCGAACTGCTGCAGGGCGACCTGCTCGACATGGCCGCGGGCGCGCGGCTCTGGCCGCAGCGGCTGCAGCCCGCGCTGGGCCTCGCCGGCTTCGCCGATCAGCTGCGCGACCTCATGCTGCGCGCCACCGAGCGCGGGCTCGGGCCGGAGGATCTGGTCCGGCTCGGGCGCGAGCACGAGCGCGAGGAGTGGGTGGCGGCCGGGCGGTTCGCCCGCCGGTTCGAGGAGTCGCTGCTGCTGCGCTGGTCGGTCGGGGTGGAGGCGCCGGAGGCGAGCGCGCCCGCGCTGGACGCCGCCGAGCTCGTCGGCGCCGCGCTGGACGCGCTCGCCGCCGACCCCGAGCTGCTCGCCGAGGAGCGCGAGCGCATCCGCTACCTGCTCGTCGACGACGCCCAGCACCTGGACCCGCAGGCCGCGCTGCTGGTCCGCGCCATCGGCGCCGGAGCCGCGACCACCGTGCTCGCGGGCGACCCCGACCAGGCCGTCTTCACCTTCCGCGGCGCCGACCCCGCCTTCGTCACCGACCCCGGCGCCCCCGCCGACCGCCGTATCCTGCTGCGCCGCAACCACCGCACCGACGGCCCGATCGAGGTCGCGATCGCCCGCATCGCCGGGCGGTTGCCGGGGAACCCGCCGCACCGGGTGGTGGAGTCGGCGCTGGATATCGCCCGGGCCGTGCCCGCTGACCCCGCGGATCGGAGCCCGGTCCCCGGCCGCGCCGAGGCAGGAAGGCCATCCGGCGCCCCGCGGCCCGACTCCGGCCGGTCCGCGCCGGGCGGTGACCGAGCTGCCGCGGGGGCCGATGGCGATCCGGAGCGGGCCTCCGGGGAGCCGGATGGCCGCTCGGTATCGGGCGATGATCCGCGCAACGGCCCGGCAGACTCCGCCGCGCCGGACGACCTCCCCCCGGCCGAGGTGCGGGTGCGGGTGCTGGCGACCCCGGCGAAGGAGGCCGCGCTGGTCGCCGACCACCTGCGCCGGGCGCACCTGCGCGACGGCGTCCCGTGGTCGCGCATGGCGGTGATCCTGCGCTCGGTGCCCGCCTCGCTGGCCCCCCTGCGCCGCGCCCTGCTGGCGGCGGGCGTCCCGGTGCACCAACCGGCACCCGACGTCCCGCTGGCGCGCAGGCGCGGCGCCGCCTGGCTGCTGCTCGCGGTCCGCGCCCTGCTCGCGGGCGACGAGACCCGCCGCGGCCCGGACGGCTCCACCGCGCAGCTCTTCGAGCCGGAGGACGCGCTCGACCTGCTCGCGGGGCCGCTCGGCGGCGCCGACCAGATCGCGCTGCGCCGGCTCCGCCGCGGTATCCGCCGCGCCGCGCTGGAGCGCGAGCCCGATCCGGACGACCGCTCGTCCGCGGAGGCGCTGCGCGACATCATCGTCGGCACCGGCGACAGCGCCCTGCTCGACCGGCTCACCGAGGTCGAGTCCGCGCCGCTGCGCCGCACCCTGACCGCACTGAAACGCGGCCGCGCCGCCCGCCGCCGCGGCGGCGCCGTCGAGGACGTGCTGTGGGCGCTGTGGACCGGCTCCCGGCTGGAGCGCCGCTGGGTCGCGCAGTCCGAACGCGGCGGCGCCGTCGGCATGCAGGCCGACCGCGACCTGGACGCCGCGGTCGGCATCTTCGACGCGGCCGCCGCCTACGTCGACCGGCTGCCCGGCGCCAGCCTGGAGGGGTTCGTCGAGTACGTCCGGCAGCAGGAGATACCGCAGGAGTTCTCCGCCCCGGTCGCCCCCGGCGACGCGGTGGAGCTGCTCAGCGCGCACGCCGCCGCCGGCCGCGAGTGGGACGTGGTCGCGGTGGCCGCGGTGCAGGAGGGGCTCTGGCCCAACCCGCGCCCGCGCGGCACCCTGCTGCACACCGAGGACCTGGTCGACCTGTACGGCGGCGTCTCCGGCGCGGGCGAGCGGGTGAGCCGGGCGGCGCCGATCCTGGCCGAGGAGCGCAGGCTGCTGCTCGTCGCGTGCAGCCGGGCGCGGCGCTCGCTGCTGGTGACGGCGGTCGAATCGGTCACCGGCGACCGGGATCTGGTGCCGTCGCGCTTCCTCACCGAGCTGCTCGGGCACAGCGACGACGGCGAGCCCGGGGTGCTCCCCGTGGCCGATCCGGGCCGGGCGCTGGTGCTGCACGCGCTCGTCGCCGAGCTGCGCGGCGTGGTCTGCGACCCGGAGGCGGACGACGAGCGGCGCGACCGGGCCGCGCACCAGCTGGCCCGGCTGGCCGCCGCCGGGGTGCGCGGTACGCACCCGGACGAGTGGTACGGCACCGGCGCGCCGAGCACCGCCGAGCCGCTCTGGGCCGACGACGGCGCCCCGGTGAACCTCTCGCCCTCCACCGTCGAGCTGCTGCGCACCTGCCCGCTGCGCTGGGCGCTGGAGCGCAATGGCGGCAGCGACGGCGAGAACCCGTACGCGCTCAAGGGGAACCTGGTGCACACCCTGGTGCAGGCGCTGGCCGGGAAGGTGCCGGAGGAGCGGGTGCGGGACGCGCTGTACGAGGCGTGGGCCAATGTCGAGCCGGGCACCGGCTGGCACTCGCGCCAGGAGCTGCGCCGCACCGAGGGCATGCTGGAGAACTTCCTGGCCTGGTTCCGCGCCACCCGCGCCGAGCTCACCCAGGCCGGGGTGGAGATCGCCGTCGACTGCCTGCTCCCCGCCCGCGCCGAGGGCGAGCCGCCGGTGCGCATCCGCGGCCGGGTGGACCGGCTGGAGCGCGATGCCGACGGCCGCTTCGTCATCGTCGACGTGAAGACCGGCAAGAGCCCCGTCACCAAGCAGGCCGCGGCCGACCACGCCCAGCTCGCCACCTACCAGGTCGCGGTCGCCGCGGGTGCCCTCGACGCCGCCCTGGCAGCAGCGGCCGCCGAACCGGGCGACGCAGCCCCACCCGACCCGCAGCCAGCCGCCGAACCCGCCTCCGGCCCCGAACCGCAACCCCCGGGCGGCGCCCGCCTGGTCTACGTCGCCGTCCCGAACACGAAGCAGGGGGCGGCGGAACGCGCCCAACCACCGCTGGCCGACGAGGCACTCGAGGGCTGGCGCGATACCGTGCACGATGCGGCGGGCGCGACGAAAGGCCCCGGCTTCCGCGCCGTCCGCAACGAGGGATGCAGGCACTGCCCGGTCACCGGGTGCTGCCCGACGCGCGACACGGGGAGGCAGGTGACCGACGAGTGAGCGCCCCCGGCGCGTTCCCCGGCCCCGCCGTGACCCCGCACGAACTCGCCGACGCCCTCGGCCTCCCCCCGCCGACCGACGAGCAGGCCGCGGTCATCGCCGCCGAGCCCGGCCCGGCCCTCGTGGTCGCGGGCGCGGGCGCGGGCAAGACCGAGACCATGGCCGCCAGGGTGGTCTGGATGGTCGCCAACGGCCTCGTCGCCCCGGACCAGGTACTCGGGCTGACCTTCACCCGCAAGGCCGCGCAGCAGCTCACCGCCAGGATCCGCACCCGGCTGGCCCGGCTCGCCGGCGCCCCCCTGCTCCGCGACCTCGACCCGGGCGGCGAGCTGCGCACCCTGCTGGCCGGCGCCGAGCCGGAGATCAGCACCTACCACTCGTACGCGGGCAGGCTGCTCACCGAGCACGGCCTGCTGCTCCCGGTCGAGCCCTCCGCCACGCTGCTCACCGAGACCCAGCTCTGGCAGCTCGCGCACCAGGTGGTGCGCGGCTGGGAGGGCGAGCTGGACACCGACCGCACCCCGGTCTCGGTGACCGAGGCGGTGCTCGCGCTGAGCGGCCAGCTCGCCGAGCACCTGGTGGAGCCGGAGCAGCTGGCCGAGGCGCACACCGAGCTGGAGAAGCTGGTCTTCACGCTGCCCGCCGGGCCCCGGCAGCGCGGCGGGCCGAGCAAGGGGCTGCAGGACATCGTGGCCGTGCAGCGCGAGCGGGTCGGGCTGCTCCCGCTGGTGCGCCAGCTGGCGGAGGCGCTGCGCCGCCGCGGCGCGCTCGACTTCGGCTCGCAGATGTCGCTCGCCGCCCGGCTCGCCGCCGAGCACCCCGAGGTCGGCGCCGCCGAGCGGGACCGCTTCCGGCTGGTGCTGCTCGACGAGTACCAGGACACCGGCCATGCCCAGCGCATCCTGCTCGCGGCGCTCTTCGGCGGCGCCCGCGCCGCGCCCGCCCCGGACCGGCTCCCGCTGGCGGTGACCGCGGTCGGCGACCCCATGCAGTCCATCTACGGCTGGCGCGGCGCCTCCGCCGCCAACCTGCCGCGCTTCACCACCGACTTCCCCGCCGCCCCCGGCGTGCCCGCCCCGACGCTCTCGCTGCTCACCAGCTGGCGCAACCCGCCGGAGCCGCTGGTGCTGGCCAACCTGGTCTCGGAGCCGCTGCGGCGCAGGGCGATCGACGCGGGCGGCGTCACCGTGGCGCAGCTGCGCGCGGCCCCGCACGCCGGGCCCGGCGCGGTCGCGCTCGCCCTCACCGAGACCGTCACCGCCGAGCGCGACTGGGTCGCGGACCGGGTCGCCGCGGAGTGGCGGGCCAAGCGCGCCGCGGGCGAGCCGCCGCCGACCTCGGCGGTGCTGATCCGCCGCAATGCCGATGCCGCGCCGCTCGCCGAGGCGCTGCGCGAGCGCGACCTGCCGGTGGAGATCGTCGGGCTCGGCGGGCTGCTCGCCGCCCCCGAGGTCGCCGACGTGGTCGCCACGCTGCGGCTGATCGCGGAGCCGGGCGCGGGCAGCGCCGCGCTGCGGCTGCTCACCGGCGCCCGCTGGCAGCTCGGCATCGCCGACGTCGCCGCGCTGGCCAGGCGCGCCCGCGAGCTCTCCATCGCCCGCCGCCCGGACGAGGCGGCGGGCGACATCACCGACGCCGCCGGGCTCGCCGCCGCGCTGCGCGATGTCGCGCCGGAGCCCGCCGAGCAGGCCGGGCTGGCCGACGCCATCGCCGATCCCGGTGCCGCGGCGCACTACTCGGAGCCCGGCTACGCCCGGATCACCGCGCTGGCCAGGGAGCTGGCGGCGCTGCGCGAGCGGGCCGGGCAGCCGCTCACCGAGCTGGTCGCCGATGTCGAGCGGACCATCGGCGTCGCGGTGGAGACCCAGGCCAGGCGGGCCATGCTCGGCGCGGGCGCGGGCCGCGAGCACCTGGACGCCTTCGCCGACGTGGTCTCCGGCTATGCCGCCGACTCCGACGCCACGCTGGCCGGGCTGCTCGCCTTCCTGACCGCCGCCGAGTCGGTGGAGAACGGGCTGGAGCCCGGCGAGATCGAGGTGGCCAAGGACCGGGTGCAGATCCTCACCGTGCACGCCGCCAAGGGGCTGGAGTGGGAGGTGGTGGCGGTCCCGCACGTGGCCGCGGGCGTCTTCCCCTCCGGCACCGGCTCGTCCACCTGGCTCGGCGCCCCCGCCGAGCTCCCCACCGCGCTGCGCGGCGACCGGGCCACCGCCGACTCGGTGGAGGGCGTGCCGGTGCTCGACCTGCTCGAGCTCGGCGACCGCGCCGACCTGGACCGGGCCATCGGCGAGCACAAGGAGGAGCTCGCCGCGCGCAGGCTGGACGAGGAGCGGCGGCTCTTCTACGTGGCGCTCACCCGCACCGAGCGGGTGCTGCTGGTCTCCGGATTCTGGTGGGCGGAGACCGGCTCGAAACCCAAGGGCCCGTCGGACTTCCTGCTCGAACTGCGGGAGGCGGGCGAGCGGACCGACGGCCTGCTGGAGCTCGCGCACTGGGTCGACCCGCCCGAAGACGGCGCCGAGAACCCGCTCACCGACGAGCCGATCGGCGCCGACTGGCCGCGCGACCCGCTCGGGCACCGCCGCGCCGCGGTCACCGGCGGGGCCGAGCGGGTGCGGAGCGCGCTGGCCCGGCTGCGCGCCGAGGATGCCGATCATGCCGTCCCCCCTGGGTCGTCGAGCCCGGACGACCCCAGTGTGGCAGCGGGGTCCGACACCGAACCCGACCCGGACGGCTGGGCCGACGACGTGGACGCGCTGCTCGCCGAGATCGCCGCCGAGCGCGCGACGGGGGAGCGGGAGGTCGAGCTGCCCGGCCGGATCCCGGCCACCGCGCTGGTCGACCTGCGCGCCGACCCGGCCGCGCTGGCGGCCCGGCTGCGCAGGCCGCTGCCCTACCCGCCGAACCCGATGGCGCGCCGCGGCACCGCCTTCCACGCCTGGGTGCAGCGCTGGTTCGCCGCCGACCAGCTGCCCGGCCTGGACGAGCTGCCCGGCGCCGCGGACGCGGGCGCGGCGGCCAAGGACGCCGAGCTCGCCCGCATGCAGGAGCGCTTCCTCGGCTCCACCTGGGCCAACCGCACCCCGATCGATGTGGAGATTCCCTTCGAGACCACCATCGCAGGCACCGTGGTGCGCGGCCGGATGGACGCGGTCTTCGCCGACGCGGACGGCTGGACCGTGGTCGACTGGAAGACCGGCGCCGAGCCGGACACCGCCGACGAACCCGCGCTGGCCATGCAGCTCGCGGTCTACCGCGTCGCCTGGGCCCGGCTCATGGCGGGCCGCACCGGCGCCCCCGAGGCCGAGCTGCTCGGCAAGGTCACGGCCGCGTTCTACTACGTCCGCACCGGCCGCACCGTCGCCCCGAGCGGCCTCGCGGGCCCGGAAGAGCTCGCGGAACTGGTCCGCGCGGCTGCCCCGGCCCGCGACGGCGACGCCACGGGCGCGACCGGGCAGTGGCTCGAGGACGATCCGGAGGCCTAGGCCCTGTCTCGAAGTCCCATCCGGCGCCTCCGCGGCCCGGATCACCGCCTGGCCGCGTTGTCGTCGTCACCGATACAACCCCGGTATCGGCTCCTCCTCCGCCTTGCCAGGCGGCGATCCGAGCCACGGATGCATCCGGCCGGACTTCGAGACAGGGCCTAGCCCCGCGCCTTGCGGCTCACCGAGAGCGCCGTCGTGATCATCGGAATCTGCAGCGGCAACCGCAGGATCGACCCCAGCTTGAACAGCGGCGACGCCTTCGGATTGGTCGTCACGTCCACTGCCATCTGCAGATTGGCCGGGAACACCGCGAGGAAGAGCAGCGCGGCGAGCTTGCCGCCGAACCCCCTGGTCCGCGGCACCGCGAGGGCGCCTGCCACGGCGAGCTCGGCGACCCCGGAGGCGTAGGTGTAGGTGCGCGCCTGCCCCGGCAGCACCGGCGGCACGATGGAATCGAAGAACTTGGGGGTGACGAAGTGCATCACGCCCGCGCCCGCGAGCCCGGCCGCGAGCAGCAGCGCGGGACGGCGGGCGGGGTCGGTGGTGGTTGCCATGCTTCACCCTGACATTCGCCCCCCGTTCGCGTCGAGCCCCGACGCCGTCCGCCGGATCGGTTAGGCTGCCGTGCTGTGCCGGAGGAAGATGCTGGGCTCCGCGAGGATCGGCTCGGCGAACGAAGCGGGCGGGTCTTCGCCGATCTGCGATTGCGGCCGCGCGCCGTCGGGCTGACCGGGCGCCCGGATTTCGCCCTCGTCGGCGTGCTGCGCATCCCGGAGATCCAGAGCAGCCCGTGGATCTCGCTCACCCGCCGGGTGCTGTTCGCGATCTTCCTGCTCTTCTTCGCCGCCTTCGTGGTCTGGCTCGGCCGGGACGGCTACCGCGACAACTCCGGCGACGAGCTCTCCTTCCTCGACGCGTTCTACTACGCCACCGTCTCGCTCTCGACCACCGGCTACGGCGATATCGCCCCGATCTCGCCGGACGCCAGGCTGGTCAACATCATCGTCATCACCCCGCTGCGGGTGCTCTTCCTCATCGTGCTGGTCGGCACCACCCTCGGCGTGCTGACCGAGCGGTCCCGGCAGGCGTTCAAGATCCAGCGTTGGAGGCACCGCGTGCGCAACCACACCGTCGTCGTCGGCTACGGCACCAAGGGCCGCACGGCGATCGACGCCATGCTCGGCGACAATGTCCAGCCCGGCGACATCGTCGTGGTCGACACCGATCTCGCCGCGCTGGAGACCGCGGCCAATGCCGGGCTGGTCACCGTGCACGGCTCGGCCACCCAGTCCGACGTGCTGCGCCTGGCGGGCGTGCAGAACGCCGCCTCGGTGGTGGTCGCCGCCAACCGCGACGACACCGCGGTGCTGGTCACGCTCACCGCCCGGGAGCTGAACAAGAAGGCCAAGATCGTGGTCGCCATCCGCGAGGCGGAGAACATCCACCTGCTGCGGCAGTCCGGCGCGGACTCGGTGGTCGTCTCCTCGGAGACGGCGGGCCGGCTGCTCGGCATCGCCACCACCACCCCCTCGGTGGTGGAGATGATGGAGGACCTGCTCACCCCCGAGCACGGCTTCGCGGTCGCCGAGCGTGAGGTGGAGCTCTCCGAGGTGGGCGGCTCGCCGCGGCACCTCAGCGACATCGTGCTCGGCGTGGTGCGCGGCGGCGACCTGATCCGGGTGGGCGAGCCCGAGGTGGACGCCATCGAGGCCGGCGACAAGCTGCTCTACATCAAGCGCGTCGCCAAATAGTTGCGCGCTAGGCTCGACGGGTGTCTTTCACGCTCAAGGACGTTCCGCTGCTGTCCCGCTCCACCATCGACCGGGCCGAGCACATCAGGGCCGACGAACAGGCGCTGAAGGAGGGCTGGGCCCGGGCCCTGCTGCTGCACGTGGACCGGCGCGGCCGGTTCCGCCGCACCGAGGGCGCGCTGGTGCTGGAGCCCGCCGTCGGCTACTCGGCCGAGCCGAGCCCGAACGCGGTCTTCCTCGGCACCGACCCCGACGGCAGGCACCTCTGGGCCATCCGGGAGCCGGAGCTCACCGGCGACCTCACCGACCTGCGCGCCATGGCGGGCGACCTGGACGATTACACCGCGGGCATCCTCACCGCGGCCATGGCCCTGTTGAACTGGCACGACAAGGCCGGTTTCAGCGGCGCCGACGGGGTCGCGACGGCGGCGAGCAAGGGCGGCTGGTCGCGCACCACCGAGGCCGGGCACGAGGAGTTCCCGCGCATCGACCCCGCGGTGATCTGCCTGATCCACGACGGCGCCGACCGGGTGCTGCTGGCCCGCCAGCACAGCTGGCCGCCCACCCTGTTCTCGCTGCTCGCCGGGTTCGTCGAGGCGGGCGAGTCGCTGGAGCGCTGCGTCGAGCGGGAGATGCTGGAGGAGGTGGGCGTGCACGTGCGCGACATCACCTACCTGGGCAGCCAGCCGTGGCCGTTCCCGCGCTCGCTCATGCTCGGCTTCGCCGCCGTCGGCGATGCGGAGGAGGAGCTGGTCTTCTCGGACGGCGAGATCGCCGAGGCGCACTGGTTCACCCGCGCGGAGGTCAGGGCCGCCCTGGAGCAGGGCGACTGGTCCGCGCGGGAGACCGGCTCCCGGCTGCTGCTGCCGAGCAGCATCTCCATCGCCCGCACCATCGTGGAGTCGTGGGCGGGCGTCTAGTTCAGGAGGAGATGCCGGACAGGATCTTCTTGACCTCGGCCAGCGTCGGGTTGGTGGCGGTGGAGCCGTCGGTGAACTTCACCGTCGGCACCACGTGGTTGCCGTTGTTGACGCTGCCGACGAACTCGGCGGAGGCGGGATCCTGCTCGATGTCGACCTCGGCGTAGGTGATGCCGTTCTCGTCCAGCTGCTTCTTCAGCCTGCGGCAGTAGCCGCACCAGGTGGTCGAGTACATGGTCAGCTGCGGGGTTGCGTCACTCACGATCGGAACAACGCCGCCGCGGCCGAACCTGTTCCCGCCCGGAGCTGTCGGCGCGCACTGCCATGATGGGAGCCGTGCCCCCCTTCGATCCCGCCGCGCTCGACCCCGAGCAGGCCGCCGCCGTGCGCGCGCCGCGCGGGCCGCTGTGCGTGCTCGCGGGCGCGGGCACCGGCAAGACCCGCACCATCACCTACCGGATCGCGCACCTGGTCTCGGCCGGGCACGTCAAGGCCGACCAGGTGCTCGCGGTCACCTTCACCGCCCGCGCGGCGGGTGAGCTGCGCGGGCGGCTGCGCGGCCTGGGGCTCGGCGGTGACGCGGGCCGGGTGCAGGCCCGCACCTTCCATGCCGCCGCGCTGCGGCAGCTGCGCTACTTCTGGCCGCAGATCGTCGGCGACGTGCCGTGGCGGCTCATCGACAACAAGTTCCCGCTGGTGGCGCGGGCCGCGCACGCCGAGGGGCTGCCGTCGGACACCGAGAGCGTGCGCGACCTGCTGAGCGAGATCGAGTGGGCGAAGGCCTCGCTGATCGCGCCGGAGGACTACCCGGCCGCGGTCGCCGAGCGCCGCCGCGACACCCCGCGCGAGGCGCTCCGGGTGGCCAGGGTCTACGACGCCTACGAGACCGCCAAGTCCTCCGCCGACGGCATGCTGCTCGACTTCGACGACCTGCTGCTGCACACCGCCGCCGCGCTGGAGGACTACCCGGCGGTGGCCGACGAGTTCCGCGAGCGCTACCGCAGCTTCGTGGTGGACGAGTACCAGGACGTCACCCCCTTGCAGCAGCGGGTGCTCGACTCCTGGCTCGGCGAGCGCGACGACCTCACCGTGGTCGGCGACGCCAACCAGACCATCTACTCCTTCACCGGCGCCAGCCCGCGCTACCTGCTCGACTTCTCCCGGCGCTTCCCGGAGGCGACGGTAGTCCGGCTGGAGCGCGACTACCGGTCCAGCCCGCAGGTGGTGTCGCTGGCGAACCGGGTGATCGGCGCCGCCCGCGGCCGGATCGCGGGCACCAGGCTGCAGCTGATCGGCCAGCGCGCGGACGGCCCGGAGCCGGTCTTCGCCGAGTACGACGACGCCCCCGCCGAGGCCGCCGCGGTGGCGAAGGAGATCGAGCGGCTGCTGGCGGCGGGCACCCCGGCCGCCGAGATCGCGGTGCTCTTCCGGATCAATGCCCAGTCCGAGGCGTACGAGGAGGCGCTGGGCGCGCTCGGCATTCCGTACCAGGTGCGCGGCGGCGAGGCCTTCT
This sequence comes from Nocardia sp. NPDC050697, assembly GCF_040654395.1. Taxonomy (NCBI): domain Bacteria; kingdom Bacillati; phylum Actinomycetota; class Actinomycetes; order Mycobacteriales; family Nocardiaceae; genus Nocardia; species Nocardia sp. NPDC050697. The sequence goes on along the minus strand of NZ_JBFAHY010000008.1, from coordinate 172,781 downwards.
TCGCCAGGGCCGAGATCAAGCAGGGCGTCTCGGCGCTGCGCCGGGCCGCCGAGCGCGACGACCTGCCGGAGGCGGCGCGCCGCGGCGCCGCGCTGGCCACGCTCACTCGCGCGGCGCTGGCCCCGCTCGGGCTCACCGCCGAGGAGCCGGCGGGCGCGGGCGCGCGGGAGCGCTGGTCCGGGCTCACCGCGCTGGCCGGGCTGGTCGATGAGCTGGTGGCGCACGACCCCGAGCTGGACGCCGCCGGGTTGCTGCGCGAGCTGGCCGCCCGCTCCGAGGCCAGGCACCCGCCGACGGTGCAGGGCGTCACGCTGGCCTCGCTGCACGCCGCCAAGGGGCTGGAGTGGGACGCCGTCTTCCTGGTCGGGCTGACCGACGGCATGCTGCCGATCGGGCACGTCCTCGGCGACGACGGCGCGGTGGCCGACCAGCACCAGCTGGAGGAGGAGCGCAGGCTGCTCTACGTCGGCGTCACCCGCGCCCGCGAGCAGCTCCAGCTGTCCTGGGCGCTGGCCCGCAACAGCGGCGGCAGGCGCAACCGCCGCCGCTCCCGCTTCCTGAACGGCCTGGTGCCGGAGGATTCGCCGGCCTCGCGGATCGCCGCCGCGGCCGCGCCGGCCCGCAGCACCGAGCGGCCGCTCTGCCGGGTCTGCGCCAAGCCGCTGATCGGCACCTACGCCACCATGCTCGGCCGCTGCAGGCGCTGCCCGGCCGAGCTCGACCAGGTGCTGCTCGACGCGCTGCGCGCGTGGCGCGCGGAGAAGGCCGAGGCCATGCGGGTGCGCGAGTTCACCGTCTTCACCGATCTCACGCTCACCGCCATCGCCGAGCAGCTGCCCGCCGACGACGCGGCGCTGGCGAGCATCGCCGGAGTCGGCGCGGGCAAGCTCGAGCAGTACGGCGCCGACGTGCTCGCCCTCGTCCGCTCGCGCCGCACTACCACTCCGGCCGCTACCGCGAATGCCCCTGAAACTGCAGGTAGAAAATAGGTTGTGGCGTTATGGGGCGCCCGCCTATGGTGGATGAGCGCGCAACGGGAGGTCTCTCCCGCGCGCATCGGCCGGGCTCGCGCCCGGTGAACACGGAACACGACAACCGACGAGTACAGGAGGGAGGCAGACCAGTGGACAACATCACGATCTTCGGCAGCACCGGATCCGGCACCGCACCGCGCGGTGGCGAAACCATGCGCGTCGACGGCGCGATGGGCACAGCCATGTCGGCCTCCCGGGGGATCCTCGCCGTGCAGGGGATCGGTCTGTCCGGTGTCGGCGGTGGCAATGCGCAGGTCTGCGATACGCAGGGCCTGCGGCTGCCCGTTTACGCCATTTCGCAGGACAAGCCCAGCGCAGGCTGGCAGCCCGCATTCGCCGAGGAGCTCGGCAATGCGGCAGCACGCCTCCGCAACGCACACCCAGCGTCCGTGATCAGGATTCGACAGAGATGTCGACCTAGGTAGGGAATTCTCCCCCACCTCCTGGCCACGGAGCGCACAGCGCGAAATCGTGGCCAGTATTCTCCGGCTCCTTCAGCCGCAGTGGCACCGGTTTCGCACCGAACATCCGAACCGCTGCAACGAGCTGAAGGAGAACGACGTGTTCACCGCCCAGGAATGGCCGCAGGCCGCTACTGACGTGACATGCCGGACCGTGGCCAAGTCCCCGCGCGCCTGCGCGGTGGCCGCCCTGCCCTGCCGAGCCGGCGACCCCGACCTGTGGTTCGCCGAGAGCCCGGTCCAGCTGGAAGAGGCCAAGGCGCTGTGCGCCAGCTGCCCGATCCGGAAGCGCTGCCTGAGCGCCGCCATCGACCGGCGCGAGCCGTGGGGGGTCTGGGGTGGCGAGATCTTCGATCAGGGGGTCGTGATCGCCCGCAAGCGGCCGCGTGGCCGGCCGCGTAAGGTCGCGATCCCGGCATGAAACCCGGCTTTCCGACTGTCCGCCGACGAACCGCTCACCGTTTTCCGGTGGGCGGTTCGTTGGTTTCCGGGGTCAGTGCAGCGCGGATTCCTCGGTGAAGCCGGGCATCCACTCCCGCGCCAGCTGCATGAAGGGCAGCTCGGCGTCGAGCTGGGCCAGGATGCCGATCGAGCCGCCGAGCACCCGGAAGATCATCACGTACTCCGGCGGAAGTTGCAGCGCCCGCGCGGTTTTCATCTCCGCGCTGGAGATGTTCGACGCCTTGCCCGCCACCCGCTGCATCCAGCGCCGGGTGAAGTGGAACGAGTCGGTCTTGATCGGGTCGGTGAAGGGGCGCAGGTAGTCGGCGATCTCCTGGTGGGTCACCGTGCGGCCGGGGATCACCCAGCCGTTGTCGTACATGAGCGCGGTCAGCTCCTCGTACCGCTCCGCCACCGAGAGCGCCAGCATCCGGCCGAGCTCCGGCGGGAAGCCGTTCGGCAGCGGGGCGCAGGCGCCGAAGTCGATCACCGCGAGCCTGCCGTCCGGCAGCATCATGAAGTTGCCCGGGTGCGGATCGGCGTGCAGCAGCCCGGCCCGCACCGGCGAGGAGAAGTGGAAGGTGCCGAGCAGCGCCGCCACCCGGTTGCGCAGCTCCACCGTGCCCGCCGGATCCTCGTCGCTGGCCCGGATGATGCCGGAGAGCGGGGTGCCGGTGACCCACTCGGTCACGATCACCTTGGGCGAACCCGCGACAACTTTGGGAATCACGTAGTCGGGGTGGCCGGCGAAGGCCTTGGCGAAGGCGCGCTGGTGCGCGGCCTCGTTCCGGTAGTCCAGCTCCTCCTCGGTGCGCTCGGTGATCTCGGCGAGCACCGGCTTGACGTCCGCGCCGGGGATGACCGACGCGAAGAGCCCGGACATCCGGGAGAGCGTCTTGAGATCCGCGCGCAGCGCCTCGTCGGCGCCGGGGTACTGCACCTTCACCGCGACCTGGCGGCCGTCCGCCCAGACCGCGCGGTGCACCTGCCCGATGCTCGCCGATGCCGTCGGCTCGTCGTCGAACTCGCTGAACCGCTCCCGCCAGCGGGTGCCGAGCTGCTGGTCGAGCACCCGGTGCACGGTGGCGGTCGGCATCGGCGGCGCCGCGGCCTGCAGCTTGGTGAGCGCCTCGCGGTAGTGCTCGCCGAATTCCTCGGGGACCGCCGCCTCCATGACGCTCAGCGCCTGGCCGAACTTCATGGCGCCGCCCTTGAGCTCGCCGAGCACCGAGAACAGCTGCTCGGCCGCCTTCTGGTTCAGATCGGCGCTGATCTCGGTGCGATCCCCGCCCACCAGCCGCTTGCCGAACCCGACGGCGGCGCGGCCAGCGATCCCGAGTGGAATCTTGGCTAACTTCGCGTTGCGGGATGAGCTGCGGCGCGCAATGTCGGACACAGTTCCCATCATGGCCGAAACCTCCCCGGCCGTGCCATGAAAATCGATGGTCTGTGCGCCACACTCGCGGGGCAGGCCCGGCTCGGCCGCCTTCCCGCCGAGCTGCCGTACTGGTCCGCCCGGCGGCGTCATGCGGCCGGGCCCGCCGCCAGCAGCCTGCACCCGCAGTCCGGATGCGCGGGCCAGCGCCTGCTGCGCACCGCGTGCGAGTCGGGATCCGGCTCCAGGATCGCGTCCAGCGTCTGCGGCTCGCGGCGCGCGGAACATGCGAAGATCGCCTCCAGCTCGGTGAGCGCGAGCGCGCTGGTCCGCGCGACCATGGCGGGCGAGGCCGCGCCCACCCGATCCAGCAGCTGCGCGGCCAGGTGCGGCCACTCGGCGTCGCCGCCGCTGCGGGCCAGGTCGGCGCAGCGCAGGCAGCTGGTGGCGCCGGGCAGCACCAGCGGCCCGACCACGCCGCGGCCGTCCCGGATCCGGATCGGCAGGTGCGGGATCCGGGCCAGCACCAGCTCCGCGCCGAGCCGCGGGTCGATGACCAGGGTGTCGGTGAGGAGCACCAGATCCTCCCGCCAGCGCCGCACCTCGTCGCGGCGGTAGCCGCCGGGCGAGCGGGCCGGGGCGAGCCCCTCGGCGCGCAGCCACTCCAGCACCCGGTCGGTGAGCGGGCCGCGGCCGTGCACCCGCACCGCGCGAATCGGCGCGGGGCCGTCGGCGGGCAGGACCAGCAGCCCCGCGGCCTGCACCGCGTCCAGCAGGGCGTTCGCCTGCTCCGGCGCGAGCCCCAGCTCACCCGCCCGCCAGAGCACCTGCGGCCGGGTCTGCAACCCGTCCAGCCCGCGCAGGAAGCGCTCGACGACGGCCGGGTCGAGCCCGGGCGGGCGGAGCACGACGGCGCGCTCCGGATCCCAGCCGAGCTGAACGGCCCCGGAGGGGCGGACCAGGATGGCGACCCCCGGCTGCAGCAGGGGCCCTCGCGGTGGTGGCGTCATGCCGAGCAGTATTGCCACCCGCGCGCCGCGCCCGGGCCGGGCGAACGCGAGTTATCCACAGGAATGCCCCTGTTCACAGGGGCATTCGCTCAGGGCTTGCCGGACTCCCCGTCCTGCTCCGGCTCGGACGGCGGTTCCGCCTGCTCCCTGCGCTCGCGCTCCTCGGTAGCGGCGAGCTGCGCGAGCGGGTCGTCGAAGCTGGAGGCGGTGCCGCCGAGCACGCCGTCGATGAAGCCGGCCGGGTTGTCCAGATCGTCCGAGCCGGGCAGCAGGTCCGGGTGCGCCCAGACCCCGTCGCGGGCGTCGATCCCGGCGTCGTCGGTGAGCCGCTGCCAGAGCGCGGCGGCCTCGCGCAGCTTGCGCGGCCGCAGCTCCAGCCCGACCAGGGTGGCGAAGGTCTGCTCGGCCGGGCCGCCGGTGGCGCGCCTGCGCCGCAGCGTCTCGGCGAGCGCGCCCGCGCCGGGCAGCCGGTCGCCGAGCGCCTCGGCCACCACCACCTGCACCCAGCCCTCGATCAGGGCGAGCAGCGTCTCCAGCCGCTCCAGCGCCTGCTTCTGCTCCGGTGTCGTCTGCGGCTCGAAGGCGCCCGCGGCCAGGATCTCCTCCAGCTTGGAGGGATCGGCGAGCGCCATCGGATCCAGGTTCTGCGCGGCCTGCTCCAGCGCGGAGAAGTCCATCCTGATGCCGCGCGCGTAGCTCTCCACCGCGCCGAGCACCTGCTGGCGCAGCCACGGCACGTGCGCGAAGAGCCGCTGGTGCGCGGCCTCGCGGGCGGCGAGGAAGACCAGGATCTCGCTCTCCGGCTGCTCCAGCCCGCTGCTGAACTCGGCGACGGCGGCGGGCAGCAGCGCGGCGGTGCCGTCCGAGCCGAGCGGGAGCCCGATATCGGTGGAGGTCAGCACCTCCTTGGCGAGCTGGCCGAGTGCCTGGCCGAGCTGCGAGCCGAAGGCCATGCCGCCCATCTGGGTCATCATGCCGAGCAGCGGCCCGGCGAACTGCTTGGCCTCCTCCGGCAGCTGGCTGCTCCACATGCCGCCGAGCTGCTCGGCCACCGGGTCGCAGAGCCGCTGCCAGGTCGGCAGCGTCTGCTCGATCCACTCGGTGGCGGTCCAGGCGACGGTGCGGCTCGCGCCCGCCGGCAGCGTGGTGGCGCCGTCCAGCCAGAGCTCGGCCAGGTGCGCGGCGTCCGCGACGGCCTTCTTCTGCTGCTCGGAGACCGGGTTGCCCGCGGTGCCGAGCTGCTGGCGGGCCAGCCGCTTGGCGACGTCGTAGTTCACCGGGCCGGAGCTGCCGCCGGCCTGCGTACCGGCACCGCTGAACATCTGACCCAGCTGGGTGAACATCTGCCCGAGCTGCGAGGGATCGAAACCGGGGCCCGCGCCCTGCGCCCCGGCGCCGGCCGGGCCCGCGCCGCCGAAGAGGAAGCCGAATGGATTGCCCGCGCCACCGCCGAACGGGTTGCCGGCACCGCCGAACGGGTTGCCCGCGCCGCCGGCCTTGTCACCGGAGGGATTGCCGCCCGCGCCGGGCTCGTCGTCGCGCCGTTCCCTGTCGTCGTCGCGGTTCGAGAAGCCGAACGGGATGTCACTCATGTCCCCAACGGTACGCGGAACCCCGCCCACCTCTGTGTTCGCGGAGCGCGAAACCATTGCGGACACCGCGGCGGGCCGGTGCCACGCCGCGCGGCCGCCGCTCATTACTGTGGGCCGGGTGAATCGCCGCATCCTCACCCTGCTGGCCGCGCTCGTCCCGGTGCTCGTGCTCGGGCTGGCGGGCAGCGTCTTCACGGTGCCGTTCGTCGCGCTCGGCCCCGGCCCCACCTTCAACACCCTCGGTGAGGTGGACGGCAAGCAGGTGGTCGACGTGCAGGGCGCCGAGGTGGATCCGACCACGGGCAACCTCAACATGACCACGGTGTCGGTGCGCGACCGGCTCAATATCTTCGAGGCGTTCGGCTTCTGGGTGAGCGGCGAGCACGGCCTGGTCCCGCGCGCCGAGGTGTACCCGCCCGGGGTGCCGCGCGAGGAGATCGACCGCTCCAACCAGCAGGAGTTCGAGAACTCCGAGGCATCCGCCGAGGTGGCGGCGCTGCACTTCCTGAACCTGCCCACCGTGGTGCTGATCGGCGAGGTCGGCGCGGAGGGGCCCGCCAACGGGGTACTGCGGGCGGGCGACGAGATCATCAGCATCGACGGCACCCCGATCACCACGCCCAAGGGTGTGGTGGACGCGGTCTCCGGGCGCGCGCCCGGCGAGGTGCTGACCCTGGTGGTGCGGCGGGAGGCCGCCGAGCAGACGCTTTCGGTCACGCTCGGCGCGCGGCCGGACGACGCCGCCAAGGGCTACCTCGGCATCACCCCCACCGAGGGGGCGCGGCCGCCGCTGCAGGTGACCTTCAACCTCGCCGATATCGGCGGCCCCTCCGCCGGGCTCATGTTCAGCCTCGCGCTGATCGACAAGCTCTCGCCCGGCGAGCTGGACAACGGCCGCTTCGTCGCCGGTACCGGCACCATCGACCAGGAGGGCGCGGTCGGCCCGATCGGTGGCATCCAGTACAAGATGATGGCCGCGCGCGACGAGGGCGCCGAGACCTTCCTGGTCCCGGCCGCCAACTGCGCCGAGGCGCGGCAGCGCACCCCCGAGGGGCTGCGGCTGGTCAAGGTCGAGACGCTGACCGGCGCCGTCCAGTCGCTCGCCGATATCGGCGCGGGCCGGGATACCCCGAACTGCGGCTGAGCTTCAGTCCAGGGTGTGCCGGAGCGCCTCGACCACGTTCGGCGCCAGTCCGGGGGCGGTGCGCAGGTCGAGATCGCCGAAGTCGTCGGTCTCCGCGTCCTCGTCCGGGCGTACCTGGAGCAGGCAGAGCGACGTCCCGCCGCGCAGCACCGCGGCGAACAGCCTGGCCTCCCGCCGCCCCGGGTGCTCGGCGGCGGCGGTGCGCGCCGCCGCGTCCGCGGCCTCGGGGTCGGCGAGCAGCGGCGCCAGCGCGTCGTCCAGCGCGGTCTCGGCGTCGGGGGGGAGCACCACGATCTCCTGCACCAGCAGGCAGCCGTGCACCGCGGGCGGCCAGGTGGTGGTCGCCAGGAACTCGTCCAGCGCCCATGACCCGCCGGTGATGTCCTCCGGGAAGGGCTCCTGTGCGATCGGGGTGTACTCGGCGCCCTGGTCCAGCTGGTCCACCAGCCCGGGCTCGGCCGCGACGAGGTCACCGGTCGGTACCAGCGCGAAGATCTGCGGCGGTCGGCCCCAGCCCTCGGCGTCGACGAATTCGGCGACCTCCCGGACGGAGCGGGCAAGGGCGAGTTCGGCGTGCAGGTCAGCGGTCACGTCGCACATCCTGTCAAATTCGCCCCTGGCACCGGCATGGTGTCCGATTTCCGTAGAGTGGGCTCGGGCGGTCCGGCAACGGCCCGCCCACCGATATCCCCGGACCCTGGAGCGTGGCATCGTGGGCATGCGGCCCCCCACCGGCTTACCATCGCTGTCCCGACGCAGCCGCGTGCTGCTGGTGGCGGCCGTTCTGCTCGCGGCCCTGCTGCTGCTCGGGCCCCGGCTGGTCGACACCTATACCAACTGGCTGTGGTTCGGGGAGGTGGGGTACCGGGGCGTCTTCCTGACCGTGCTGCGCAGCAGGCTGCTGCTCTTCGCCGCGGTGGCGATCTTCGTCGGGCTGGTGGTCTGGCTGGCGCTGCTGCTCGCCTACCGCTCGCGGCCGGTCTTCGTCCCGGTCGCGGGGCCGGAGGATCCGATCGCGCGGTACCGCGGGACGGTGATGACCAGGCTCCGGCTCTTCGGCATCGGCATCCCGGTGCTGCTCGGGCTGCTCTCCGGGCTGGTCGCGCAGTCGAACTGGGTGACGCTGCAGCTCTTCCTGAACGGCGGTTCGTTCGGCACCGAGGATCCGCAGTTCCACATCGACGTCGGCTTCTACGTCTTCGACCTGCCGTTCTACCGGATGGTGCTGAACTGGCTCTTCGTCGCCGTGGTGATCGCCTTCTTCGCGAACCTGGTGACGCACTACATCTTCGGCGGGCTGCGGCTGAGCGGCCGCGAGGGCACGCTCACCACCGCCGCCCGGGTGCAGCTCGCGCTGCTGGCCGGGATCTTCGTGCTGCTCAAGGCGGTGGCGTACTGGTTCGACCGGTACGAGCTGCTCTCCAGTGCCAGGAAGGAGCCGACCTTCTTCGGCGGCTCGTTCACCGATATCAACGCGGTGCTCCCGGCCAAGCTCATCCTGCTCGCCATCGCGGTGATCTGCGCGATCGCCTTCTTCGCCGGGGTGGTGCTTCGTGACCTGCGGGTGCCCGCCATGGCGGCGGCGCTGCTGGTGCTCTCCTCGATTCTGGTCGGCTCGGTGTACCCGCTGCTGGTCGAGCAGTTCTCGGTGCGCCCGAACGCGGCGGACAAGGAGAGCGAGTACATCGAGCGGAATATCGACGCCACCCGCAAGGCGTACGGCATCACCCCCGACAAGATCGACTACCAGGACTACAAGGGCGACGGCACCAAGAACCCGGTGGACGTGCCCGCCGATGTCGAGACCATCCAGAAGATCCGGCTGCTCGACCCGAACATCCTCTCCCGCACCTTCACCCAGCAGAAGCAGCTGAAGAACTTCTACGGCTTCCGCGACCCGCTCGACATCGACCGCTACACCATCGACGGCGAGGTGCAGGACTACATCGTCGGCGCGCGCGAGCTCACCCCGAGCAGCCTGACCGGCAACCAGACGGACTGGATCAACCGGCACACCGTCTACACGCACGGCGACGGCTTCGTCGCGGCCCCGGCGAACCGGGTGAACCGCCCGCCGGTCCAGGACGCGGCCGCCGCGGGCAGCACCGACACCGGCTACCCCGAGTACACCGTGACCAGCGACCTGGCCACGCCGAAGGACAACCAGCTGATCGAGGTCGACCAGCCGCGCATCTACTTCGGCGAGCTCATCTCGCAGACCGACGCCGACTACGCCATCGTCGGGCAGGTGGACGGCCAGGGCCCGCGCGAGTACGACAGCGACGCCGCGCAGTTCACCTACGACGGCGCGGGCGGCGTGTCGATCGGCAACTGGTTCAACCGGCTCGCCTTCGCGACCAAGTACGCCGAGCGCAATATCCTGCTCTCCGGCGCCATCGGCCCGGACTCCAAGATCATCTTCAACCGCAATCCGCGCGAGCGGGTGGAGAAGGTGGCGCCCTGGCTGACCGCCGACGGCGATATCTACCCGACCGTGGTGGACGGCCGGATCAAGTGGATCGTCGACGCCTACACCACGCTGGATGCCTACCCCTACTCGCAGCGCACCTCGCTGGAGGGCGCGGTCGAGGACAGCATCGACCAGAAGACCGGTCGCATGCTGCCGCGCGAGGAGGTCAGCTACATCCGCAACTCGGTGAAGGCGACCGTCGACGCCTACGACGGCACCGTCACGCTCTACGAGGTGGACGCCAACGACCCGGTGCTGCAGGCCTGGCGCGGCGTCTTCCCCGGCGTGGTCAAGCCGGAGAGCGAGATCAGCCCGGAGCTGCGCGCGCACTTCCGCTACCCGGCCGACCTGTTCAAGGTGCAGCGCGAGATGCTCGCCAAGTACCACGTGAACGACCCGCGCGAGTTCTTCACCAACAACGCCTTCTGGTCGGTGCCCGCCGACCCGACGGTGGAGGGCAGCACCGGCGCGCTCCCGCCCTACTACATGCTCATGGGCGACCCGAAGACCGGCCGGCCGGTGTTCAACCTGACCAGCGCGATGGTCGGCTACAACCGGCAGTTCCTCTCGGCCTACATCTCGGTGCGCTCGGACCCGGAGGACTACGGCAAGTTCACCATCCTGCGGCTGCCCACCGACTCGCAGACCCAGGGCCCGCAGCAGACGCAGAACTCGATGACGACCTTCCCGCCGGTGTCGAGCGACCGCACGCTGCTGGCGTCGAACAACATCAAGTACGGCAATCTGCTCACCCTGCCGATCGCCCAGGGCGGCATCCTCTACGTGGAGCCGCTCTACACCGAGCCGCGCAACGCGCCGCCGTCGGCGACCTTCCCGCAGCTGGCCAAGGTGCTGGTCAGCTACAAGGAGCCGGGGTCGAACAGCCCCAAGGTCGGCTACGCCCCCACGCTGGAGGAGGCGCTGAACCAGATCCTGCCCGGCGCGGGCGGGGTGGCGACCAAGCCGGGCGCCGCCGCGCCGAACACCGGGAGCGGCGGCACCCCGCCGGAGCAGGGCAGCACCCCGCCCCCGGCGAGCAACGGCACCGCCCCGCCGCCCGCCTCCACGGCGGCCCGCGATGCCGCCGCCGCGGACCTGAACCGCCGGATCGAGGCGGCGCGCACGGCCATGCGGACCGGCAACTTCGAGGAGTTCGGCAAGGCGCTGGATGATCTGGAGGCCGCGGTCAAGGCGTACCAGGACGCCACCCGGTAGCCCGGAAGTACGAAAGGGGCCCCGTCACCAGGTGACGGGGCCCCTTTTCAGTGGCACCACGTTCGCGGCCCCGTCTCGCGGGTCGGCGCTCGAAGCGCATGCGGCGCAGCCGCGAGTCTCGAGCGCCGACCCGCGAGACCCCGAAGGGGCCGCGAACCCGCCCGGCGAAGCCGGGCCGAAATTACCTCCCGATGCTGTCGATCAGCCCGGCGTTCTGCTCGATCAGGGCCTGGAACGGGCCCTCCAGGCCGTACTGCTTCGCGAGCTCGCCACCGGCGGTCTTGGCCTGCTCCACCAGCGCGGCGGTGCCCTCGAGGGCGGGCGCGGCCGGCTCGGGCGCGGGCGCGGGGGCGGGCTCCGGCTCGGCGGCGGGCTCGACATCGCTCGAGGAACCCTGGGTCAGGTAGCGGCCGCAGCTCGGCCAGGCGCCGACGCCCTGGCTGGCGAGCACGTTCTCGGCCACCCGGATCTGCTCGGCCTTGCTCGCGGTGTGCGCGGAGCCGGCGCCGCCGTGCGCGTTCCAGGTGCTCTGCGAGAACTGCAGGCCACCGTAGTAGCCGTTCCCGGTGTTGATGCTCCAGTTGCCACCGCTCTCGCACTGCGCGACGCCGTCCCAGTTGTGGGCGGCGGCCGAGGCGGTTCCGGTGGAGAGACCGAACGGGACGGCAACGAGGGCGCCGGTGACGGCGGCGAAGCCGAGGGCGCGGGTGCTGAACTTCCGGTTTCGAGACATGTGGGATTCCCTCCCCGCGCCCACCGCCGCGCCGTTCGCACGTATCCCTGCCCCCAGGAAGTCGGGGTGACACGGCCGCGGGGCAGGGTTGCCGGTGTTCGGCGATCCGTGTTCTGGCCCGGCGCATGTGCCCCGAGCCGGTTCCGACGGTAACGGCAAATCTCGGTCAGATCACGTCCCGGTAACGATGGGTTGCGAGAGGTTTCATCCGCAAGCGTCCGGCGAACGCGCTGGTTAATTCGGCGATTCCCGCATTCGAATCCCGGCCGTGATTGGTCTGTTATGTGCCGGAGATCACCGCGAAATAGTGGCCTGGCTCACGTTTCCCGGCCGTCTCCGGTGGGCGACGCGCGACGGCGGCGCATCCGCGCAGGTAGCGGGGCGATTTGCTTTGGCGGCGCACCCGTGTGTAATGTTGTATTCACCGACGCGGGGTGGAGCAGCTCGGTAGCTCGCTGGGCTCATAACCCAGAGGTCGCAGGTTCAAATCCTGTCCCCGCTACTAGTGGGATCGGCCCCCGGAGAATTTCTCCGGGGGCCGTTTTCGTTTGCTCGGCTACTCCGCGGCCGGTTCGCCGTCCTCGTCCCGCCGGGGCGCGGTCAGGCGCACGACGCCGGAGTCCAGGTCCAGCTCGACGGCGGGCCGGTGCGACTGGCCGTCACCGGACTGGCCGGACTCGTCCTGCAGCTTGCCGCCGGGGAACATCTCGCCTATGACACCCATGCCTCGACGATAACCGCGTCGGCCGAACGGCTGTCGCCCGAACAGTAGATATCGGACACCGAGCCGCGATGGAAGTCTGGTCCCGGAGAGGATTGGACCGGTTTCGCGGAGGGAAAAGGTTTGAGCAAGAACGGTATTCGACGGGTCGCGGCGATCGGCGCGCTGGCGGCGCTGGTGACGGCGGGCGGTGCCGCCGGGGTGTCGGCGCAGCCGTCGGGGAGCGCCGGGATCGACACCGGCAGCGCGGGCGGGGTGATCGACACCGGGAGCGGGATCCTGAACAGCGGCAGCGGGGTGCTGGACAGCGGGAGTGCGGTGCTGGACGGGCTCGGGCTGGGGCTCGGGTTGCCGGATACCGGGTCCGGGGGTGGCGGTGGCACTCAGACGCAGCAGTGCAACCAGACCACGCAGTCCGGGCACGACGGCATCACCACCACCCGGCACGAGCTCGGCCGCAGCGGGCCGACCTCCTTCGTGCTGGCCTACGAGACCTTCGCCGTGCCCGACCTGATCGAGGTCTTCTACGAAGGCTCGCTCGTGCGCAGCACCGGCTGGGTCGGTGACAACACCAACGAGGGCACCGGATCGGTAGTGGTCACGCTGCCGCCCGGTGCCGCGAACGCAGTGACCGTCCGAGTCAACGGCGGTCAGCACACCGATTGGCAGTACGTGGTCAACTGCCCGCGGTGACACATCTCGCAAACCGCCCGGCCCCTGGAATCCCGCCGGCGGCCGGGCGGTTGCGTCCGTGCATGGACTTGTTCACCCCCGTCACCCTCGGAGCCCTGCAACTCGCCAACCGCCTGGTCATGGCGCCGCTCACCCGCGGCCGCTCCGGGCCGGACGGCATCCCCGGCGAGCTGGTCGCCGAGCACTACGCGCAGCGGGCGGGCACCGGGCTGATCATCACCGAGGGCACCTACAGCTCGCACGACGCGCAGGCCTTCGTGGGGCAGCCCGGCATCGTCACCGACGCCCAGGTGGCCGGGTGGCGCCGGGTGGCGGAGGCGGTGCACGCGCGCGGCGGGCGGATCGTCCTGCAGGTCATGCACGCGGGGCGGGTCTCGCACCCGGAGATCAACGGCGGCGGGCCGATCACCGCGCCGAGCGCGATCGCCATCGACAGCCTGGCCCGCACGCCCTCGGGCAAGCAGCCCTACCCGGTGCCTGCCGAGCTGACGGTGGCGCAGGCGCACGCCGTCCGGGACGACTTCGTCGCGGCCGCCCGCCGGGCCGTCGAGGCGGGGCTGGACGGCATCGAGGTGCACAGCGCCAACGGCTACCTGCTGCACGAGTTCCTCAGCCCGGCCGCGAACCGGCGCACCGACGGCTACGGCGGCACCCCGGAGCGCCGGGCGCGTTTCGTGGCCGAGGTGGTCGAGGCGGTGGCCGCGGAGATCGGCGCCGGACGGGTCGGGCTGCGGATCTCGCCCGAGCACAATATCCAGGACGCGTACGAGACCGACCGCGCCGACGTCCGCGCCACCTACGGCGCGCTGCTGGACCGGGTGCGCCCGCTCGGCCTCGCCTACCTCTCGGTGCTGCACGCCGAGCCCACCGGCGACCTGGTGCGCGAGCTGCGCGAGCGGTTCGCCGGGCCGATCGTCGCCAACAGCGGCTTCTCCTCGCCCACTACGCGCGAGGAGGCGCTCGCGCTGATCGAGGAGTCGCACGCCGACGCCGTCGCGGTCGGCCGCGCGCTCATCGCCAACCCCGACCTCGCCGCGCGCTGGCGCGGCGCGCACCCGGAGAACCCGCTGCGCCCCGCCTTCTTCTACACCGACGGCGCCGAGGGGTACACCGACTACCCGTTCCTCGCCGAAGTCTGACACCGCCTGAAGCTATGCTCCCTCGCCGGAGCCGGAAATCGTTCCGGCTCCGGCGTTTCGCGCGTGAGGAGAGCCCGTGTCGGACAGCTTCCTGCTGGCCACCCAGATCCCGATGACCAGGGCGGACTTCCAGCGCTGGCTCGACTCCCCGATCCCGGGGCCGGGGTCCATCGCCGACCCGGACGCCATGTTCGACGGCTGGTTCTGGGACGGCAAGCGCGCCGCCGATGTGTGGCAGGCCCCCGGCACGACCCCGCGCGAGTTCTTCAAGGGCTGCGTGGCGGGCGCGGCCGCGGGCTCGCCGGTCTCCTGCGTGCTCACCCACGAGGACGGCGCGCTCCGGGTCTACCTCTGCGATCTCATGGGCTACCTGGAGTCCTTCGTGCACACGGCGCTGCTCGCCTTCGCCGCGGCGGGCGCGCTGGCGAGCGACGACGCGCGGCACACCGCGCTGTTCTGGGCCGAGACCGGGGGCAACCTGCCCGGCCCGGAGTGGCCCGGCTGGCTGGCGGTGCTCACCGTCGGGCGCGGCGGCGCGCGCTTCGTCGCCGAGGCCGACCTCACCGCCGTCATCGCCGGGCTGCGCCCGGCCGAGGAGCGGTTCTTCGCGCTGGTCGAGCGGATGGCCGAGGGCGAGGAGTCCTGGGACGGCGCGGGGGAGTACCGCGTCGGGGCGCCGCTGGAGCCGCGCTTCATCGACCCGGCGGTGCTGGCCTGAACCCTCAGCCGAGGTCGCGCGGGCGCAGCGCGTAGGCGGGGACCAGCTGGTCGCGCACGTGCAGCGGCGGGCGGCCGTCGGCGTAGCGGACGGTGTAGGAGACGCGGCCGAGCCAGAAGCCGTCGACCGTCGGCACCCAGTGCGTGAGGGTGCCCGCGCACTCGCCGTTCATCTCCACCCCGGCGCCGTTCACGTGCCTCGGGGTGCCGGGGTCGCGGATCAGCAGCGCGTCCAGCCGCACCCAGACCGGGCGCGGCGGGTACGTCGCCGTGCGGTAGTAGTGCCCGGTCGCGCTGGGGAAGCGCAGCTCGGGCTGGGTGCCCTCGGTGCGCGGGACGGGCCGCGCGCGCGGGGTGGTTCGGTCGGGTCCGGCCGCTGGTAGCTCGTCGTCCGTCGAACTCATGTTCGAATCCTAGCCCATCCAGCAAACCGTTCGGTATCTCCATGCAGGTGTTTACTGATACCGTGAGTTCCGCTAACTTGGAGGGTGCGGCGGATCACACCGCAGACGTGAGGAGACACCGATGACGCTGTCCACTTCAGATCGGGCCGAGGCCTATCGCGACATGGTGCAGACGCTCTCCGAGGGCTCGGTGCACCGGAAATTCGATCCCTACCTGGATATCGACTGGGACTCGCCCGAGCTCGCCATCGACCCGGAGGATCCGCGCTGGATCCTCATTCCGGAGCTGGATCCGCTCGGCGCCACCGCCTGGTACCGGAGCCTGCCGCGGGAGCGGCAGATCGAGATCGGCAAGTGGCGGATGGCGAACGCCATCAAGGTCGGCGCGGCCTTCGAGAGCGTCCTGATCCGCGGCATGATGCAGTACGCCATGAAGCTGCCGAACGGCGCTCCGGAGTTCCGCTACTGCATGCACGAGATGACCGAGGAGTGCAACCACATCCAGATGTTCCAGGAGCTGGTGAACCGCATCGGCGTGGACGTGCCCGGCATGCGGCCGCTCTTCCGGCGGCTCTCCCCGCTGATCGGCGTGGCGGGCGGGTACGCGCACATCGTGCTCTTCATCGGCATCCTCGGCGGCGAGGAGCCGATCGACCACTACCAGAAGGCGCTGATCCGGCGCGGCGCCGAGCTGCCGCCCGCGGTGCTGCGCACCATGGAGATCCACATCGCTGAGGAGGCGCGGCACATCTCCTTCGCCAACGAGTTCCTCAAGGCGAAGGTGCCGAAGCTGGGGCCGGTCACGACCGCCGTCTGCGGACTCGCCTTTCCGCTCGCCATGCGCTGGCTGGCCGGCGAGATCATGGTGCCGCCGCGCTCCTTCGCCCGCGAGTTCGACATTCCGGACGAGGTGTTCCGCGCGGCGTTCTGGCGGTCGCCGCAGGCCAAGGGGATTCTGGCCGGGTACTTCACCGATGTCCGTGCGCTCGCCGACGACCTCGGGCTCATGACCCCGGTGACGCGGCGGCTCTGGCGGGCGCTCGGCATCGACGGGCCGCGCGCCCGGTACCGCTCGGAGCCGGTGCGCTCCCGGCACGCCGTCGCCTGACCCGGCCGGGGGTGCGCCCGCGCGTGACCGGCAGCGCGGGCCGTGCCGCCGCCGATCCGGGAGCGTCACGGGTACCGGTTCGGTCACTCCTCGGCGACGAGCCGGAGCTTCGCAACCCGTCGACCGGCGAACTCGGCGATGGCGACGGCCGGGCGGTCGCCGAGCCGGACCGAGGCGGTGACGGTGCGCCCGGCGGCGAGCACCTTGGAGACCGTGGCCCCGCGCAGGTAGGCGGCGAATTCGGCGGGCCGCACCCGGCCGGTGGGCAACTCCAGCGCGACCCCGGCCAGCTCCGCGAGCTCCCCGGCGGCGGCGGCGCGCAGCACCCGCTCCGCGCTCCGCCGCCCGCGTGCCCCGACCCCGCGCACCGCGCCGAGCATGCCGAGCGCGCCGCCGGGGCCGAGGTGGCGGAGCAGCTGCCCGCCGAGCAGCGTCCCGGCGCCGAGCCCGGGCAGCCCGGTGCCGAGCAGCTGCCGCACCATCGGCGCGAACTCCCAGTGCGCGGCGAGATGGTCGATGCGCCATGAGTTCTCGTGCCATACCAGGTCGTAGCGCAGGTGCATGGGGACCCGGACGGTGGCGCCGGTCGACATCCGGATGGTGATGGCCAGATCGCGCAGCACGGTGCGGCCGGTGACGATATCGGCGTCCGGCTGGAAGGTGATGGTGTTCGGCGCGATGAAGGTGTTGTGGAAGCGGCCGATCGCCGGGAGCCCGGCGTGCGGGCGCGAGCCGACCGGGTCCTCGACCACCGCCTCCGGGGTGAAGAGCGCGAGCCACCCGGCCCGGTCCTTCGCCGCCACCGCGGCGGGGGAGGCCAGCACGGCGGTGAGCAGGTCGTCGCGGGCGGGGGCGGAATCCGGTGCCATCCGGCAATTCTAGAACGTGTTGCAATTCTCGGCGGAACGATGCGTCAACGTTTCGCCGGGCCGTTCCGTGGCTACTGTCCGATCATGGGAATCGAGTCGAGCGCCGTCGTCCCGGCGCCGCGTTCCGAGGTCTTCGCCTGGTACGGCAGGCCGGGCGCGTTCGCCCGGCTCACCCCGCCGTGGCAGCCGGTCACGCTGGCCGCCGAGGCCGATTCGCTGCGCGACGGCACGGCGGTGCTGCGGCTGCCGGGCGGGCTGCGCTGGGTCGCCCGGCACCGGGCCGCCGAGTACGACCCGCCGCGCCGCTTCGTGGACGAGATCGCGGTGGACGGCATCGCCTCGGCCCCGGCCGGCACGGTGCTGCGCTGGCGGCACGTGCACGACTTCGAGGAGGTCGACGCCGCGCACACCCGGGTCGTCGACCGGGTCGAGAGCACCGTGCCCGAGTTCGCGCTGCGCGCCATGTTCGACTACCGGTACCGCCAGCTCACGGGCGATCTCGCCGCGCACGCCGCGGCGGCGGGGCACGGGTACCGGCCCGGCACCGTCGCGGTGACCGGCGCCTCCGGGCTGGTCGGCTCGGCGGTCGCCGCCTTTCTGAGCACCGGCGGGCACCGGGTGCTCCGCCTGGTCCGGCACGCGCCGCGCACCGCCGACGAGCGGCGCTGGCAGCCGGACGATCCCGCCCCCGACCTGCTGGACGGCGTCGACGCGGTGGTGCACCTGGCGGGCGCCTCGATCGCGGGCCGCTTCACCGAGGCGCACCGGGAGGCGGTGGCGAGCAGCCGGATCGGGCCCACCCGGAAGCTGGCCGAGGTCGCCGTCCGGGCGGGGGTGCGCGACTTCGTGAGCGCCTCCGCCATCGGCTTCTACGGCTACGACCGCGGCGACGAGACGCTGACCGAGGATTCCGGCCGCGGCGACGGCTTCCTCGCCGACGTGGTGGCGGAGTGGGAGGCCGAGCTGCGCCCGGCGACCGAGGCGGGGGTGCGCACGGTCGCGGTGCGCACCGGGATCGTGCAGTCGCCCGCGGGCGGGACGCTGCGGTTGCTGCGGCCGCTCTTCGGCGCCGGGCTCGGCGGCCGGATCGGCGACGGCAGGCAGTGGTTCTCCTGGATCGGGATCGACGACCTGGTCGACGTCTACCACCGCGCGCTCTGGGACGAGAGCCTCCGTGGCCCGGTCAATGCGGTCGCGCCGGAGCCGGTGCGCAATGCCGAGTACACGAAGGTGCTGGCGCGGGTGCTGCATCGCCCGGCGCTGCTCCCGGTGCCGAGGTTCGGGCCCGCGCTGCTGCTCGGCGAGCAGGGGGCGCGGGAGGTCGCGGCGGCGAGTCAGCGGGTCGAGCCCGCTCGGCTGCGCGCCGCCGGGCACCACTTCCGCAACCCGGATCTGGAGTCCGCGCTGCGCCACGTCCTCGGCCGCACGCCGCGCGGCTGAGGCACTGCCCGCTCAGCGCAGCCGGGCGACGGCGTCGGCGAGGCTGCCGACCCGCCGGGCGCCCTCGGGCAGGATCACCGACTCCCAGCCGGGCCCGCCCGCGAGGACCCGCGCCCCGGCTTCGATGCAGGTCAGGACGGCCGAGGAGAGCGCGGTCGGCTCCTGCTGGGACCAGAGCAGCACCGCCGTCGCGCCGGTGCCGCGGCCGAGGGTGTCGGCCAGCGCGGAGGTGGGCACGTTCGCGCCGAGCATGTGCGCCCCGACCCCCTGCTCGGCGAGCGCGGCGCGCAGCACCTCCAGCGGCAGCGTGTGCGTCTCGCCGCCGGTGCAGGCCAGCACCACCGCGATCCGCCCCGACCCGGGCGGCGGGCAGCTGCGGTGCAGCACCGAGGTGATGCACCAGGAGAGCAGGTGCTCGACGTCGATGCAGCTCTCGCCACCGAGCTGGCGCGTGACGATATCGGCGAAGGTGGGGCGGCACACCAGATCCCAGGTGTCGACGACGCCGAAGGCGCGCACGTGCGCCTCGATGATCGCGCCGACCGCCGTGCTGTCCAGCGCGAAGGCGGCCGCGAGCAGCCCGGTGCGATCACCGCGGAGCGGGGCCGGGCCGCGCACGGCCGCCGCCGCCCCCGCCGGGCTCGCGCCCTCCTTGATCAGGGTGACCATCCGCCCGAGCTGGGCGATATCGGCCTCGGAGTAGAGCCGGTGCTTGCCCGGCCGCTCCTGCGCGGGGCCGATGTCGTAGCGGCGGGTCCAGCTGCGCAGCGTGGCGGTGGGAATCCCGAGGCGGTCGGCCACCGCGCGGACGGTGTAGCCGGCCGTCTCGGTGACTGGGGTGGAACCGGCGGGCATGACGTCATTCTGCCCGCTGTGGGCGATCCCCGTCATCGGCCCTCCTCTCGATGGGGCTGGGTAGCGCGGCGCGTCCGGGGTATCCGGCGTCCGGGACGCCCGATCCGGGCCACGCCCGTCCACGGAATGAATCGATTATGCATCGTTTCCGTTACCATGGGCTACGACGTCGAGAACGAGGAGTTCCGGTGAACCCATTCCGCACGCAACGCCCCACGCCCCGGCGCGGAGGGCGGCTGCTCGCGCTGGCCGCGGCCACCGTCGCCGCGCTCGCCCCCGCGCTCACCGCGGGCCCCGCCGCCGCGGCGGGCCCGGCCCCGGTGCCCGCGCTGGATGTGCCCAGCTACCTCGGCACCTGGAACCAGCTGGCCGCGGTGCCGGCGCCGTTCAACCTGGAGTGCGCCCGCGACACCCAGGCGAACTACACCCTGGATCCGCAGGGCAATGTCGCGGTCTTCAACCGCTGCACCACCTGGGACGGCGGCACCAACGAGATCCGCGGCACCGCCAGGATCATCGACCAGGTGAGCAGGGCGCAGCTGCGGGTGGAGTTCCCGAACGTGCCCTTCCAGGAGGATCCGGCGGGCACGCCGAACTACATCGTGACCGCGCTCGGCCCGGACTACTCGTGGGCCGTCGTCACCGACCCCTCCCGGCTCTCCGGCTTCGTGCTCTCCCGCCAGCCCGCGCTCGACGACGCCACCTGGGACCAGGTGCGCGGCGCCATCGAGGCCGCGGGCCAGAGCCCGTGTGTCTACCTGACCTCGCCCACCACCGGCGGCATCGACACCGTCGCCCCGCTCTGCACCCGGTGACCCGGCGGTGAAAGCGCGCACCGCACTCGCCCTGTTCACCCGGGATCTCCGGGTGCACGACAACCCGGTGCTCACCGCGGCCCACCGCGGGTGCGGTGCGGTCGTCCCGGTCTTCGTCCTGGACGACGCCATTCTCGGCGGCCCGTACGCCGCCCCGAACCGGCTCCGCTTCCTGCTCGCCGCGCTGGACGAGCTGGACGCCGAGCTCCGTGCCATCGGCGGCAGGCTGATCCTGCGCCGCGGCCGGGTCACCGACGAGGTGGTCCGGCTGGCCGCGGAGGTGGACGCCGCCGAGGTGCACGTGGCCGCCGACGCCAGCGGCTACAGCAGCCGCAGGGAGCGCGCGCTGCGCGAAGGTCTCGCTGCCGACGGCCGCGCGCTCGTGGTGCACACCGCCGTCGTCACCGCGGCCGACCCCGAGCTGCTCACCCCCTCCACCGGCCGCGACCACTTCGCCGTCTTCTCGCCGTACTTCCGGCGCTGGACCCAGACGCACCAGCGCCGCCCGCTCGGCAAGCCGCGCGCGCTCACCGTGCCCGAGGTGCGCGGCGAACCGCTGCCGGACGCCGCGCGGCTGAGCGGCGGCGCGCCATCGCCGCGGCTCGCGGTCGGCGGCGAGACCTCCGGGCGCAAGATCGTCAGGGACTGGCTGGCCGGGCCGGTGCGGCAGTACGCCGGGAACCACGACGACCTGGCCGGCGACGCCACCTCGAAGATCTCGCCGTACCTGCACTTCGGCTGCCTCTCCCCGGTCGAGCTGGTGCACCGGGTGGACATGGACACCGAGGGCGGCCACGCCTTCGTCCGGCAGCTGGCCTGGCGCGACTTCTACGCGCAGCTGCTCGGCGGCCGCCCGGACGCCGCGACGAAGGACTACCGCCCCGGCCCGGTCGAGTGGCGCGACGACCCGGAGTCGGCGGCCGCCTGGAAGGAAGCGCGCACCGGCTACCCGCTGGTCGACGCCGCCATGCGGCAGCTGCACGAGGAGGGCTGGATGCACAACCGCGGCCGCCTCATCACCGCCAGCTTCCTGAGCAAGTCGCTGCGGATCGACTGGCGGATCGGCGCGGCGCACTTCCTGCACTGGCTGGTCGACGGCGATATCGCGAACAACCAGCTGAACTGGCAGTGGGTGGCGGGCACCGGCACCGACACCAGGCCGAACCGGGTGCTCAACCCGCTGCGCCAGGCCGAGCGGTACGACCCGGAGGGCGCGTACGTGCGCCGCTACATCCCGGAGCTGGCGCACCTGCCCGGCGCCGAGATCCACCGGCCGTGGCGGGCGCTCGCCGACTACCCGGCGCCGATCATCGACGTCAACGGGATGTAGGTCAGCGCACCGTGTCGCAGGTGGCCGGATCGGCGAGCGCGCCCTCGGCGGCGCGCAACCGGTCGGTGATGGCGGCGAGCAGGTCGATGGATTCGGGGGAGAGCCCGGCGGCGTTGCGCATCAGCCGGCGCAGCCCGGCGAGCGCGAAGCGGGCCGCGACGGCGTCGTCGCCCGCGGGCTCGCCGGGTAGGGCCTTCGGCTCGTCCGGTCCGACGACGGTCGCGACGCCACCGCCGAGCAGGTCGTCGACGGTCCGGTGTTCGTCCTGGTCGAGTTTCACGGCGCAGTGCTCTCAATCTGTGGATTTCGTTCGTCCACCACGAACGGGCGGAAGGTGTCGCCGTCGGAACGGCCACGTCCTCGAGACGGGTGCGCGGATTGTGACGCATGGTACGACGCGCCGCCGCCGTCCGCGCAGCGGGTGGCCGCGCGAGCCGGTGCGCGCGCGTAGGGTCGCCGGCAACCGGGTCCACGAGCGCGGGTGAGGAGCTTGACATGGGACAGCTGGACGGCCGGGTCGCCGTGATCACCGGCGGGGCGCGCGGGCAGGGCCGCTCGCACGCCGCCCTGCTCGCCGCGGAGGGCGCCGACATCGTGCTCGCCGACCTCGCGGCCCCGCTGCCCGGCCTGCAGTACCCGCTGGCCACCCCCGCCGACCTCGCCGAGACCGCCGAGCTGGTGCGCGCGGCGGGCGGGCGCTGCCACACCGTGCGCGCCGACGTGCGCAGCCGCGACGACATGGAGCGGGTGGCCGCCGAGGCGCTGCGCGAATTCGGCCGGATCGACATCCTGCTGGCCAATGCCGGGATCGCCGCACACGGCACCGTCGCCGAGACCGACGAGCACACCTGGCGCGACACCATCGATATCGACCTCTCCGGCGTCTTCCACAGCATCAAAGCGGTGCTGCCCACGATGCTGGAGCGGCGCTGGGGCCGGATCGTCGCCACCTCCTCGATCGTCGGCCGGATGGGCGCCACCGGCTCCGGCGCCTACGCCGCCGCCAAGTGGGGCGTGATCGGGCTGATCAAATCGCTCGCGCTGGAGGTGGGGGAGTCCGGCATCACCGCCAACGCGGTGCTGCCCTCCGGTGTCCGCACCGACATGGTGATGAACCCCGCCACCTACCGCGTGCTGCTGCCCGACCTCGAGAACCCCACCCGCGAGGACGCCGAGGCCATGTTCGCGAAGGGCGGCGGGCTGATCGAGCCGGAGGAGGTCTCCCGGCTGGTGCTGCTGCTGGTCGGCCCGCACGGCGGCCGGTTCAACGGCGAGGCGCTGAGTATCTCGGACGGCATGTCCGGCGGCACCGTCTGAGCAGGTGACCCACCCCACCTGCGGTAACACCGCTTCGGCGGGGTTCGATGAACGGGGTGGACGGAGCGAAGGAGAAGGGGAGAACGGTGGACAACACCACGGCGGCACAGCATTTCGACGACCTGGTGCCCGGTCTCGCCGAGCTGCCGGGCTGCACCCTCCGGATCGACGGCTCGCCCTGCGCGACCAGGGCCGATCGCTGGGCGCGCGGCCGCGGCTGCTGCCGGGCGAGCGGAATCGACCTGCTCTGTGAGAACTGCGCGCTGCGGCTGGAGTGGTGGTTCGCGCTCGGCGTCCGGTTCGAGTGCAGCGGCTGCGGCACGGTCTCGGATTCGCTGGAGGCGCTGTTCCCGGAGTCGGACACGGTGTAGCGCCGGGCCGTCCGGTATCGGTCCTTCGGAACATGCTGGGGGACAATCTCTTCCGGGCTCCGAGCCGCGCCGCCGGAAAGACACGCGGACGAAATGCGCGGGGAGCCCTATGCTCTCGGTATCGCTGTAAGCCGGGAGAGGCATGGGCGGCCGGTCCCGGCCCGGTTCCGTGCCGCCCGGTCGAGGAGTTCGATGGCCGCTCATCCGGCAGGGTCAGGTGCCGACCGCCCGCGCCGTCCGGAGCCCGATCTGGTCGCGCCGGGAAGCGATGCGGCGGTGTGCTTCTCGGAGGCCAGGCTGCGACGGGACATCACGCTGCTCACGGTCGGCGGCGAGATCGACCTCTCCACCGCGCCGGTCCTGAAGGAGCGGCTCAGCTCCGCCGCGGACGGCGCGGGCACGCTGGTCGTCGACCTGACGCCGGTGACCTTCCTCGCGGCCGCCGGGCTGCGGGTGCTGCTCGACGCGCAGTGCGCGGCCGACCGCTCGCAGCTGCGGCTGGTGTGGATCACCGGGGCCCGTCCGGTGGATCGGGCGGTCGAGATCGGCGGGGCCGGGGAGCGGCTGCGCCGGGTCTCCTCGCTGGCCACCATCCTCGGGCACCGGGAACGCCGCATGCCGGCGACCGGCTGACCGGTCGCCGGCACACAGTCCAGCGTCTCCGGCCGCGGGTTCGGCGAAACCCGCGCCCGGAGAACTCCACCTCAGCGCAGCCGGGCCTCGGCCCGGTCGCGCGCCACCTCGGCGCGGGCCCTGGCCAGCTCGGCCAGGTGCACGCTGCGGTCGCGGGCCAGCTCGGCCCGCGAGCGCGCGGCATCGCCGAGCTCGGGGGCCCGCTCGCGGGCGATCTCGGCCAGCCTGGCGCTGCGCTCACGCGCGGTGAGCGCCTGCTCGCGGGCCGCGTCGGCCAGCTCCGGCGCGCGCTTGCGCGCCTTCTTCGCCGCCCGGCGGCCGCGCTTCTTCGCGGTGTCGGCGAGCTCGGGACCCCGCTTGCGGGCGGTGTCCGCCCAGTCGCCGCCGCGACCCCTGGCCAGCTCGGCCCAGTCCACGCCGCGGTCCTTGGCGGTGTCGGCGAGGTCGGAGCCCCGATCCTTCGCCAGCGCCGCCCAGGTCGCGCCGCGATCCTTCGCCACATCGGCGAAGTCCGAGCCGCGGTCCTTGGCGACGTCGGCGAACTTGGCGCCCCGGTCCTTGGCGACGTCGGCGAAGTCGGAGCCGCGGTCCTTGGCGACATCCGCGAACTTCGCGCCGCGGTCCTTGGCCACGTCGGCCAGCTCGGAGCCGCGCTCGCGGGCGAGCTCCGCCAGCTCGGCGCCGCGCTCGCGCGCCGCCTCGGCCAGCACCGGCGCGCGCTTGCGCGCCTTCTTGGCCGCCCGGCGGCTCTGCTTGCGCGCGGTCTCGGCCCAGTCGCCGCCGCGATCCTTCGCGATCTCGGCGAGATCGGAACCCTTGTCCTTGGCGACCTCGGCCCAGTCCGAGCCGCGGTCCTTCGCGACCTCGGCCAGCTCCGAACCCCGGTCCTTGGCGACCTCGGCGATCACCGCGCCCTTGGCGCCCGCGGTGCCGGCGATGCTGCGCGCCGCCTCGGCGACCTCGTGCGCGTGTTTGCGCAGCGCGTCGCCGGTGCCGTCGGCGCTCGCCCCGATCGGCAGCGCCGCGGAGACGGTAGCCGCGGCGTTCTTCGCCGCCCGCCTGCCGCGCCAGCCCAGCGAGGGCTTGCCCTCGGTGTCGGCGCTGGCGATCATCAGCCCGCCGAGCAGCGCCACGTCCTTCAGGAACGCGGCCCGCTTCGCGGACTTGCGGTCCGGATCCTCCTCGGCCCAGAAATCCTGCTCGGTGATCGTGGCCGGGACGACCGTCGCGGCCAGCACCAGCGCCGCGAGCCGCGGCGCCTTGCCGAGCGCGAGCAGCGTGCCCGCGCCCACCTGAGCCGCGGCATTCACCTTGACCAGCGTGGCGGTGTCGGACGGCAACTTGGTGGCGACATCCTCGGGCAGCGTGCGCTGGCCCTTCTGCACGAGGTCGGTCGCTGCCTTCACCCGCGGTTCCGGATTGCGCAGGGTATCGATCCCGTCCACGACGAACGCACTGGCCAGCAAGGGTCGCGCGAGTCGGCGCAACAACATGACAGAACCCCTTCCTCGATGGATACGGACCGGGTTCCCGCCCCCGCCGCCCTCAAACGGGGACCGTTCCACCCGGCTCGGTGCTCATCTGTCGGTGCCGTGCGGCATCATCGACGCACACCCGTCACCACCAACGCAGATTGCTCGGAGCCCGCCAATGCCCTCGCCACGTAACCGGCCGAAGCCCCTGTCCGACAGCGAGATCCACCAGATCGCGGCGGAGATAGCCGCGGGCAGGCCGCCGATGGTGTGGTTCACCTCGGCCGCGGTCGGCGTTCCGGAGGGCAGGTCGGGCAAGGTGCTCTCCCTCGGTGATCCCTCCGACGGTGATTTCCTGCAGGTCAAACCCACCGGCTCGAAGGATGTGCTCTCCTTCTCGCCGGTCGAGGTGACGCTGGTCAAGCCCGCGCGCCCCGCCAAGGTGGCGCCCGCCAAGGCGCCACCCGCCCCCGGCTCGCCTCCCGGCACCGCCGCGTCCGGCACCGGCCCTGCCGCGTCCGGCTCGGGTTCCGGCACCGCCGCGTCGAGCGCGGGTTCCGGCACCGCCGGGGCCGGCTCCGCACCCGGCGGCACCGGTTCCCGCCCCGCTCCGGGGGCGGCGCCCGCCCCCGCGCCCGCGGGCGCCGCACCCGCGAATACTGTTGCCCCCACACCGACCCCCAGGGAGGACACCCCCGTGACGCAGCCGACCCCGGCCCCCAAACCCGCCACCCCGGCGGCCGCCGCCGAGCCCAAGCCGCGCCCGGCCAAGGCGCCGGCTCGCAAGGCGAAGACGCCGGAGGTCACCATCACGCTCAACGGCACCGCCGAGGGCGAGTGGACGGTCGACGTGGTGAGCGGCAAGAAGCGCACGGTCCGCGGCCTCGCCATCAGCACCACCGCCGTCTCCCAGGCGGCCAAGATCCTGCACCCCGAGGTGGAGGAGGTCGTAGCCGGCATCCTCGAGGCCGTCCGCCGCGACCAGCAAGCCAAGGTCGCCCAGCTCCAAGCAGAACTGGAACAAGCAAGAAAACTCCTCACCGAACTAGGCGACTGAAAACCCCCCACCCAGCCCCCAGGGGGCGAGTCTTACGAGCCCCGTTCGCGGCCCGTCTCGCCGTTCAGCACTCGAAAGCGCACGCGCCGCAGGCGCGAGTCTCGAGTGCTGAACGGCGAGACTTCCCGGGGCCGCGAACCCGCCCGGCGAAGCCGGGCAAATCCAACACAGCTATGCGCCGAAGGCGCGAGTCTCGAGTGCTGAACGGCGAGACTCCTCGGGGCCGCGAACCCGCCCGCCGAAGGCGGGCCAATCGAACACTGCGTAGCCGAGCGAGCGTTCTTTCGCGTGGTACATCGCCGAGTCGGCTTCGCGTAGCAGTTCGTAGACGCCGGCGTCGAAGCGGCGCGGTCCGTCGCAGGCGATGCCGATGCTCGCGGTGATCGGGATCTCGCCGACGCTGAGTTCGAACGGCCGCAGGAAGGCGGTGAGCAGCCGCTCGGCGAGCGCACCGGCCTGTTCCCGGTCCAGCGGGGCGAGCACGACGAACTCGTCGCCGCCGTAGCGGGCGGTGACGTCCCGGTTGCCGACGACCCGGCGGATCCGGGAGGCGGCATTGGCGATCAGCTCGTCCCCGACGGCGTGGCCGTAGCTGTCGTTGACCATCTTGAAGCCGTCCAGGTCGAGGAAGAGCAGGGCGAGCGGGTGCTCCGGCCCGCGTGTCCGGCTCTGTCCGAGCCTGCGCAGCAGCGCCGTGCGGTTGAGCAGCCCGGTGAGCATGTCGTGGTCGGCCTGGTACTGGGCCCTGCGCTCGCTGCGGGCGCTGCGCACGATGGCGCGCTCGCTGCGCACCAGCACGCCGATCAGCATGAGCGCGAAGAGCGTGGAGACCACCACCCGGTCCAGGAAGGTCGGGCTGGAGCCGACCACCGGCACCAGCGCGGCCACGATCAGCGCCACCGCGATCATGCTGGCGCGCTGCCGCGAGTGCTGCGGATGGATGTGCCGCGGGGTGGTGAGCGCGGTCATGGTGGGGTGCACCGCGGCCACCCCGACGGTGAGGTACGCCACCAGCAGCGATGCCTGCAGCACGTCGTGGTCGACGAGCCGGGCGCCGACGGTGTCCAGGCTGTAGCCGAGGTCGCCGATGAGGATGGCGAGCAGCCCGATGTGCAGCAGCCGCCGGGACGGCTCCGGGCTTCCGGTGGCCATCGAGTAGGCGACCAGCGTCAGCAGCAGCGCGTCGAGCACCGGGTAGGCCGCCGCGATCAGCGCCACCGCCCCCGGCCCGGACGAGCTCAGGATGGGCGAGATGAGGAAGGTCCAGGAGGCGAGCAGCGCGCCGAGCCCGATCAGCCCGGAGTCGAGCAGCAGGTCGTGGTTGGCGCGCGCCTGCCGCGGCCGCAGCCACAGCGTTGCCGCCGCGCCGATTCCGGCGTACCCGGTCAGGGTGCAGATGTCGTCCAGCGGCTGCTGCCCGGCGCCGCGCAGCGTGCTGCCCGCGGCGAAGGCCACCGCCGAGCCGGAGAGCAGGTACCAGGGCAGCGGGTGGGCCGGGCGGTACCGCCACAGCCCGAACCCGATCATGCCGAGCGAGCCGAGCACGACGACGGCGGTGGCGCCGAACGCCACCGGGCCGGAGCCGGCCAGCAGCTGCACCCCGATGGCGGCGGCGCCCGCCGCCAGCAGCAGCGCGCAGCACCCGCCCCCCGGCTGTGCGAGCTTTCCGGCCGGTCGTCCGTCGTGCACGTTCATCAGCCCCCCTCGGTCGCGCCGTTCCCGGTGAACCGTGCCGCGTAGTAGATCTGGGAATCCTCCACCGCGACGTCGACGCTCGCCCGCTCGTCCAGCGCGGCCCTGATACCGTCCGCGAACGAGAAGCGAGTGTTGTTGTACGAGCAGATATCCCAGCCGACGACCGCGTGCTCGGCCACGAGTACCCGAACCACTGATTCGATCATGACATGGAACGCGGCGCCGTGCCGTGCGCTCGGGGCAACGAGGGTGAAACCCGCGTAGAAGATGGCGTTTCGCGCGGCGTGTTCCGGGTATCGCGCGGCGAAGTACTCGGGGCTGATCCAGGGCACCGTCTCCAGGCACCGGGTCAGCGTGGTGACGCCGATCGGCTCGCCGGACGGCAGCCGCGCCACGTGCTTGTGGATCCGCGGGTCCACCATCTCCGCGCGAAACTCGCTGGGGTGCAATACCTGCCGGGCGGCGGCGCTGGCCCGCAGCGGGCCGAAGGCCTCCTCGTAGACGCGCTGGAAGAGCGCGATCTGCGGCTCCGGGACGCTGCTCTCCACGGTCACGTGCAGCCCGCTCACCGGGCGCCGTCCCAGCCCGCGGCCCGGTATGCGGCGAGCACCAGCGCGCAGGCCGGCTCGGCGGCGGCGCGAATCTCGGTGACGCACAGCTGGATCGGGCCGAAATCGGCTCTCCGGCGGCGGGTCATGTCGGTGAGGCTGGCCCGGATCAGCGCCTCCACCTCGGCGGCGCTCCCGGCCTCGTGCTCGACGAAGAGCCCGGAGCCGTCGGCGCGCAGCACCCAGCCCATGCCGGCGGCGGCCCGCGCGCCCGGCGCCGCGCTCTGCGCGGCGTAGACGCAGTACAGCCGATCCCCCCAGGCGATCGGTTTGCGCACCCGCGCACCGCGCACCAGCCGGGCGCGCGGCGGGATCACCGAGGAGAGCCGGATCAGGTTCGCCTCGCCGACGCCGAGCTCGCGCAGCGCCGCGTCGAACGCCGCCAGCGCGGTCGGGCCGCTCCCGGTCGCCGCGCCGATCTCGATGGTCAGTGGTATACCGGACGACCGGGCCGCGCGGGCCTGCCTGCTCGCCGGGGTGCGTAATCGCTCCACCCACGGCAGCCCGAGCAGTGCGCTGCGCTGGGCCGAGACCGCCTCGCGCGCGGTGTTGTGCATCATGGTGCCCCTCCGATTCCCCCGGCCCGCCGCGTGCGCGGGCCACGTTCAGCAACGAATTCGACTGTGCGCCAACTCGGCCGGGTTCGCAGCGTGGTTCGCCGGATCGGTGCCGCCGCCTTCGGTGTCCATACCCCTTCCGGCCTGCGGTGATGGAGCTTCGGGATCGCCTGGGCGACTGTCCAGGATTTCTCCCACTGCGGAGCGCCCCGGTGGTGCACAATCTCCGGACAGGACCCGAATCAGGTTCGACAGGAGGAATGCAGTGCCGCTTCCCGACTCATCCGTGTTGTCCTCCGTTCCACCCGCAGTCCCCTTACCGACCGACCCGGCCGTGCTCGCCGCCGAGTCCCTGCGGCTGGACGCGAGCGCCGTGGACTACGCGCTGGTCGCGCTCTACTTCGTCTTCGTCATGGGCATCGGGCTGCTGGCGCGGCAGCGCGTCTCGTCCAGCATCGACTTCTTCCTCTCCGGCCGCTCGCTGCCGGCCTGGGTGACCGGCCTCGCCTTCATCTCGGCGAACCTCGGCGCGGTCGAGATCATGGGCATGTCGGCGAACGGCGCCGAGTACGGCTTCCCGACGTTCCACTACTTCTGGATCGGCGCCGTCCCCGCCATGCTCTTCCTCGGCGTGGTCATGATGCCCTTCTACTACGGCTCCAAGGTGCGCTCGGTGCCGGAGTTCATGCGCAGGCGCTTCGGCACCGGCGCGCACCTGGTGAACGCGCTCAGCTTCGCGGTGGCGCAGATCCTGATCGCCGGCGTCAACCTGTACCTGCTCGGCACCATCCTGAACGTGCTGCTCGGCTGGCCGCTGTGGGTCTCGGTGGTGGTCGCCGCGGTGATCGTGCTCTCCTACATCACGCTGGGCGGGCTCTCGGCCGCCATCTACAACGAGGTGCTGCAGTTCTTCGTGATCGTGGCGGCGCTGCTGCCGCTCACCCTGGTCGGGCTGCACAAGGCGGGCGGCTGGAGCGGGCTGCAGGAGCGGATCATCGACTCGCCCGGCGGCGCCGCGCAGCTGGAGTCCTGGCCGGGCAATGCGCTGAGCGGGTTCGCCAATGATTTCCTCTCGATCCTCGGCATCGTCTTCGGCCTCGGCTTCGTGCTCTCCTTCGGCTACTGGACCACGAACTTCGTCGAGGTGCAGCGGGCCATGGCCACGCACTCCATCTCGGCGGCCAGGCGCACCCCGATCATCGGCGCCTACCCCAAGATGTTCATTCCGCTGATCGTCGTGATCCCGGGCATGATCAGCGCGGTGCTGGTGCCGGAGATGGCGGAGTACAAGGCGCAGCGGGCGGCGAACCCGGACTTCACCGGGGACACCTCGTACAACCAGGCGCTGCTCTACCTGATGAAGGACGTGCTGCCGAACGGGCTGCTCGGCGTCGGGCTCGCCGGGCTGCTCGCCGCGTTCATGGCCGGTATGGCCGCGAACGTCTCCGCGTTCAACACGGTGTTCAGCTTCGACCTGTGGCAGCAGTACGTGAAGAAGGACCGGCCGGACGGCTACTACCTCAAGGTGGGCCGGATCGCGACGGTCGGCGCCACGGTGGCCGCGGTCTTCACCGCCTTCATCGCCGGCGGCTTCGCCAACATCATGGACTACCTGCAGACGCTCTTCAGCTTCTTCAACGCGCCGCTCTTCGCCACCTTCATCCTCGGCATGTTCTGGAAGCGGATGACCCCGACCGCGGGCTGGGCCGGGCTGGTCGCCGGCACCGCCTCGGCGATCTTCGTCTTCCTGCTGAACGAGACCGGGGTGATCTCGCTCTCCGGGCAGGGCGCGAGCTTCGTGGCCGCGGGCACGGCGTTCGTCGTCGATATCGTGGTGAGCGTGGTGGTCACCCAGTTCACCGCGCCCAAGCCGGCCGCCGAGCTGGCCGGGCTGGTGTACTCGGAGACGCCGAAGGAGATGCGCACCGATCCCGAAGCCGACTCCCTGCCCTGGTACCAGCGTCCGGTGCTGCTCGCCGGCATCGCCCTGGTGCTGGTCATCGCGCTGAATATCGTCGTCGGATAAGGAGCTCCCCCGATGCTTTTCGACATCCGCACCATCGTCGGCTCGCTGCTGAGCATCTACGGCGTGGTCCTGCTCGTCACCGGGCTGGTGCACAACACCGCGGCCGAGCAGGCCAAGACCGGTGGCTGGAACGTCAACCTGTGGGCCGGGATCGGCATCTTGGTCGCCGGGCTCGCCTTCATCGCCTGGGTGCTGCTGCGCCCGGTCAAGGCGCTGGAGCCGACCCCGGCCGCCGACCCGGAGGCGCCGCTCGACCCGGAGGGGATCACGCCCGCCAAGTAGCACACGACGAGGGCCCCGGCCGCGGATGTTCTCCGCGGCCGGGGCCCTCGTGCTGTCCGGGTTCGGATCAGATGGCGCCGGGCGCCTGCTGGTCCGGGCGGGGGACGTCGCCGCGCCAGGCGCCGGTCTCGTGCCCCTGCTTCTCGATGAACTTCTTGAAGCGGTCGAGGTCGCCGTTGATGCGGTGCTTCAGCACGCCGGTCTTGTCGGCCACCTCCTCGAGGAAGCCGTCCGGGTCCACGTCGATCTGGGCGGTGACCCTGGTGCGGGTGTCGTCCAGCCGGTGGAACGTGATGACGCCGGCGTGCTCGGGGCCGCTGTCCGACTTCCAGGCCACCCGCTCGTCCGGGTGCTGCTCGGTGATCGTGGCGTCGAACTCCTTGGTCACCGGGCCGACCTTGATGCGCCAGTGCGTGTGCTTGTCGTCGAGCTGCCTGATCTCCTCGACGCCCTCCATGAAGTGCGGGAAGGACTCGAACTGGGTCCACTGGTTGTAGGCGGTCCGAACCGGAACCTCGACGTCGACTGCCGCGGTCATCGTGCTCATGGGTAACTCCTTTCCCCTGCCGGAATACTCCGGGAACCGGGGCTGGGGTGTCGTCCTGCTGGACGACCGGGACACTCACCGGCTACCCGGGGCCTGCGGGCACAAACAACCGTTACCACCGCATTGCGTGGGTCGGTTCAGCGGTTATCGCGGCAATATCGGCGGTCTGCCGTGCTGAGGCGGTGGCTGCGCGGCACCGCCTCAGCTGGTGGCAAATTGTCGGCGAACGGCGCTGCGGGTCAGTCGGTTCCGGCCGGGGCGCGGCGGAGCTGCCCCAGCAGGACGTCGACCGCGAGGAAGCCGAGCAGGCTCAGCCCGAAGAGCGGCACGAACCAGCCGACGAGCAGCGCGGCCACCACCGCCGCCACCGCGAGCGGCAGCGGGGTCGAGCGCAGCGCGCCCCGGCGCGGCGCCCGGCCGCCGAGGGTGCGGCCGGTCGCGCGGGCCGGGCGCCTACGCCACCACATGCGGTAGCCGAGCAGGATCACCGCGCTCAGCCCGACCATGCTGACCAGCAGCAACAGCTGGTTGAGCAGGCCGAACATGAGCCCCATGTGGAACTGGATGCCCCAGTTGGCGAGTTTGGCCATGAGCGGCCACTCCGCGTACGGGAGCCGGTCGGTGACCTGCCCGGTGGCGCCGTCCACCGCCACCGCGTCGGCGGTGTAGGTGCCGGGGATCCGGCGCTCCTTCACCGTGAAGGCCTGGCCCGCGTCGCTCGGCACGGCGATCTCGGCGGGCTGGGTGATGCCGTCGGCGCGGGCCGCCGCGAGCACGGCGTCCAGCTCCGCGATCCGGGTGGCCGGGTCGATCTCGGCGGCCGGGGCGTGCCCGGCGTCGTGGTGGTCGCCGCCGTGCTCGTGCGCGGGCTCGGCGCCGGGCAGCGTGCTGCTGACCGCGGGGGTGGTCCAGCTCAGCTGGGCCCGCAGCTCCTCGATATTCGCGCCCGCGTAGGTGGACCAGGTCATGCCGGTGGCGGAGAGGACGAGCGCCATCGGCAGCACCCAGGTGCCGAGCGCGCCGTGCCAGGTGAGCAGGCGGTTACGGCCGCGCTGCGCCGAGTCGGGGGCGAGCAGCCAGGCGGCGGAGTTGCGGGCCCGCCGTGCCCGCACCCGGCGGATCCACAGCACCAGCCCGGCCAGCGTGACCACCCACAGCCAGGAGGCGGCCAGCTCGCTGTAGAGCCGGCCCGGCTCGCCCAGGTGCAGGTTGCGGTGCAGCTGGTCGATCCAGGTGCGCAGCGGGAGCGCGCCGGAGCTGCCGTAGACCGTCGATTCGCCGACCGGCTCGGCGGTGTACGGGTTCACGAAGACCGCGCGGCGCTCGGATTCGCCGAGGGTGGGGTCGGCGAACAGGACCCGGGTGGTCTCGCCCGGAGCCGGGGCGGGGGCCACCGCGACCAGCGTGAGGTCGGGGCGGACGGCGACGCCGTTGCGCACCTGCTCGGCCAGCGGCGCCTCGGTCGCACCGACCGGGACGCGCAGGAGGTCCTTCGAGGTGAGGGCTTCCAGGGTGGGGGAGATGGCGTAGAGCGCGCCGGTCACGGCGGCGATCAGGATGAAGGGGGCGACGAAGAGGCCCGCGTAGAAGTGCAGGCGGAGGGCGAGGGGGTGCAGGGTTCGGCGGGGGGCCCGCTCGGGGACGTCGTCGGGGGAGGTGTCGGGTGGGCTGACGTCGGTGACGCTCATGGGGGTTCGTTTCGTTCGAAGGGCTGGCGGCTCTTCTCGCTGCGGGCGCGGTGCACGGCAGGTCGCCGGTTCGTGCTGGCACGGCTCGGACGTCGCGGTTCCCGCTCGTGCTGGGCACTGCTCGGGTGTCGGCCGGGCCGTGGCTCCGCGAGGCGGGTCCGGTACGCGCACCGGGGTGGCAGGTCGCGGGGACGCGCCTGAGCACGGCGGTGAGCCTTCGGCGTGCGCTCGGGCGTCGTGCGGGGCGTGTGCCCGCACCGTCCGGAGCAGCCGCCTCGGGCGTGCATATTCCTCGTGCGTGCACGACGGCGCGCGCCGGTGTTCCGACCGGCGGCGAGAAGGGATCTAGTGGACGAACCCCGGCGGTGGCCCGCGGCTGCTCAGCCCCTGCCGCGCGAAGACGCGCAGCACCACCCGATCGCGGTGCGCGATCGGCAGCATCGTCCGGTCCGCGACCGGCGGGGCGGGGGCGCGCGCGGGCAGCGCCTGGGCCAGGGCGCCGAGCGCGGCCCGGCAGGCGGCGCCCGTCCCGTGCACGAGAAGCGCCGCGACCAGCACGGCGATCGCGTGCGCGGCGAGCATGGCAGGCGTCAGCTGGAGATCACCGCCGTGCAGATGCCCGGACTCGAACCCGAGCCCGACGTGCCCGAGCACCTGCCCCGCGCCGAGCACGGCGACCAGGGCGGCGGCGCTCTCCCGCAGCGCGGGCGCGCTCGCGAGCAGCGCCCCGGTCACCGCGGCGGCGGCGAGCAGCAGCACCAGCGCGGTCGAGCCGGGTACCTCGAGCCCGCTTCCGCTCCCGGCGGCGGCCCAGCCGTGCGCGGCCACCGACAGGCACGCGGACAGCGCCCCCGCCGCCGCGCCGCGCACCCGCGCGACCGCGGCGGGAGCACCCGCGTTCCCGCGGCCGGACCGGCACAGCACGGACCGATTTTACCCGGGGCCCCCGGCCCACCCGCCGCCTCGCGCGCACCCGGACCGGAACCCTTGCGCGGCAGTGCCTTCCGTGCGGGGCTCAGGTGTTGTCGCGCTTGAAGGTATTCAGCGGGCCCTTGTCCATCTTGACCTCGACCCGGCCGTCCGGGTGCAGGATCGCCTTGGGGCGGTGCTCGGACATCCGCCTGCTGTACAGCTCCAGCCGCTCGACCAGCACGCCGTCCGGGCGGTTGTAGACGATGCCGGGGACGCAGGTGAAGATCCAGCTCGACTTCTTGGCCTGGTCGGCCGGGATGGTGACCTCCTCCTCGCCGCCGCTGTCGATGGCGAGCGTCACCCGGTACTTGTGGAACGAGCCGGTGCCGTTGTTGATCGCCGAGTACGCCACCGGCACCACCGCCGCGATCTCCGGCGCGAACCGTACCTCGATGATCTCCTCGGTGCTCCCGCCGCCGCGGTTCACGTCACCGCGCCCGCGATCGCCCAGGTGCCGCACCAGGTCTTTGAACTGCGGGTTCGCCGGAATGCCCTGGGCGTCGAAGGTGGCGACGTGCACCACGGTGCCGTCGGTCAGCACCACCAGTGCGTACGCCTCGTAGTCGGTGCCCGAGGTCCACGCCACCCGCAGCCGCACCACCGGCGCCTTCCGCAGCAGGACCGGCGCCGAGTTCTTTATGGTGATCGAGCGCTTCGTCAGATTCGGGGCCGGAGCCGCCACCGGTGGCGGGGGCGGCGGCGCGGGAGGAGCCGGGGTGCCGGGGTCATCGACGGTGATCCCGTAATCCGTCGCCAACCCGGCCAACCCGGACGCATACCCCTGCCCCACATTGCGCAACTTCCACGCCCCACCGCGCCGATAGATCTCTCCGAGCACCACCGTCGTCTCGGTACTCAACCCCCCGACCACCAGCTCGTGCGCGGCCGCACCATCGCTGACCCGCACCGCGAGCGGAACCGCCGCGACGGTCCCGGTATCGACGGAGGCGGCGACGACGAGCCGCTCGACCCGCCCCGCGACCCGGGCCAGATCGACGCTCACCGCCCCTCCGGCCAACCGCACCGCCCCGTCCGGCGACTCCGGCTGGTTGTAGAACACGAAGTCGGCATCCCCGCCGACCTTCCCGTCCGCCCCGACGCACAGCACCGACACGTCGATACCGCCGGGCGCCACCGTGATTCGCACCTGCCCGCCGCCGAGCGGCACATTGCCGCCCTTCGGCAGTGCGCTACCCGGACTCGAGTTCACTGCCGACCCCTCATCGCTCGTCCGATTCGTACGGATTCGAGCCTAGGGGATCAGCCCTCCACGTCCATCTCGGCGAGCGGCTTGCGCAGCAGCTTGCCGGTGGCATTGCGCGGCAGCTCGTCCAGGAAGACCACCTCGCGCGGCACCTTGTACCGCGCCAGGTTCGCCTTGACGTACTCCTTGATCTCCTGCGGATCCCGGCTCGACCCGGGACCGGGCACCACGAAGGCGCGCAGCCGCTTGCCGTACTCCCGGTCGTCCACCCCGACCACCGCCGCCTCGAAGACGTCGTCGCGCCCGGCGATCAGGTTCTCCACCTCGAGCGGGAAGACGTTCTCGCCGCCGGAGACGATCATGTCGTCGTCGCGGCCGTCGATGAAGAGCAGCCCGTCGGCGTCGACGTGCCCGACATCGCCGCTGTTCATCATGCCGTCGACGATCTCCTTGGTGCGCCCGTCGGTGTACCCGGTGAAGGCGAAGCCGTTGTCCACGAAGATGGTCCCGGTGACGCCGGGCTCGGTGATCGGCTTCCGGTTCTCGTCCAGCAGCACGATCCGGATGCCGACCGGCGCCTTGCCCGCGGTGGTCGGCGCCTTGCGCAGGTCGGCCGGGGTGGCCACGGTCATGACCGCGCACTCGGTGGAGCCGTACAGGTTGTAGAGGCTGTCGTTGAAGTGATCGAGCGCGCGGGTCACCACATCCGGCGCGATGGCCGAGCCCGCGGCGAAGATCACCTTCAGGCTGCGCACGTCGTACTTCGCCAGCACCTCGTCGCCGAGGTCGAGCATGCGCTGCAGCATGGTCGGCACCACGACCAGCGAATCGGCCTTGTACTTCTGGATATTGGCGAGCGTGCCCTCCGGGTTGAACCGGCGCTGCTGGAACACCACCCGGTTGCCGAGCGCGAGCCCGAGGGTGAACTGCGAGAGCCCGGTGCCGTGGAAGATCGGCGCCGCCATGATCATGGTGCCGTTGCGCGGCAGCGGCACCCGGTCGATGAACTGCGCGGAGGCGAAGGGGCTCACCCGATCACGCGGGGCGCCCTTGGGGGTGCCGGTGGTGCCGCTGGTCAGGATGACCATGCCGCCCGGCTTCTCCGGCGCCGGGAAGGGAGTGGTATCGCGGCCCGCGATCAGCGAGTCCAGCGTCGGGATGGCCGGATCGGCGCCGTCCTTCTCGTCCACCCAGGTCAGCACGTGCGGGATGCCGGACGGGATCACGCTCATGAGGTCCAGGAACTCGCTGTCGTGCAGCACCGCCTTGACCTTCTCGCGCTCGGCCACGTCAGCGAACTGCGGCTTGGCGAAGCCGGTGTTCATCAGCACCGCCCGCACCCCGAGCTTGCCCGCGGCGAGCAGGCTGAGCACCATGCCGCGGTGGTCGCGGGCCAGCACGGCGATCACGTCGCCGGGGCCGATGCCGTTGTCGGTGAAGCCGCGGGCCAGCGCGTTGGCGCGGCGGTCCAGCTCACCGAAGGTGATCTCGCCGAGCTCGTCCACGATGGCGGCGGCATCCGGCCTGGTCTGCGCGGCGTGCATGACGACCCCGGCGAACGGCCCGAACTTCAGCACATTGATCGCCGAGCGGGCCGCGTGGTCGAGCCGCAGCGGGTTGAACAGCCGCCGCTTGACCATGACGTTGACGCCGAGAGCGAGATCGCTCGCCCTGCGGATCGGAGCCGGGAGTGCCATCTGCTACGCCTTCCGCGCGGCCCGGCCACCGGCGAGCGAGGGGTGGCGGGGACCGCAGCTTCGAGATCCAGTGCTATGCGGCGACAATAGCAGCGGTCGATATCACCCGTGTCGCACGTCTCGTTTCGGAAGACTCGGTGTCGCCGCAGGTGGCGAAGGTCTCGCGGCGGAAGAAGTGAACCTGGAGCCGCCCGGGCGTCCGGTGGGACGCGCCGGGCGGGCGGAAAAGGCTCAGGCGTTGACCTCGTACTCCACCAGGACGCGGCGCAGCAGCTTGCCGGTGGGGTTGCGCGGCAGGTCGTCCAGGAAGATCACCTCGCGCGGCACCTTGTACCTGGCGAGGTTGTTCTTGACGTACGCCTTGATCTCCTCGGCGTCCGGGTTCTGCCCCGGCTCCGGGACGACGAAGGCGCGCAGCCGCTTGCCGAACTCCACGTCGTCCACGCCGACCACCGCGACGTCGAAGATGTCGGCCCGCTCCAGCAGCAGGTTCTCCACCTCCTGCGGGAAGACGTTCTCGCCGCCGGAGACGATCATGTCGTCGTCGCGGCCGTCCACCATGAGCAGGCCGTGCTCGTCGAAGTGCCCGACATCGCCGCTGGACATGAAGCCGTCGATGATCTGCTTGTGCCTGCCGTCGGTGTAGCCCTCGAACGGCGCGCCGCTGCGGATGAAGATGCGCGCGGTGGTGTTCTTCGCGCTCACCTGCTTGTCGTCCTCGTCGTAGAGCCGCACCTCGCAGGTGATCGGCGGGCGGCCGACGGTGCCGGGCGCGATGGCCAGCTCGTCCGGCTGCGCGACGGTGGCGACCGCGCACTCGGTGGAGCCGTACAGGTTGTAGAGCACCGGGCCGAACGCCTCGGTGGCCTTCACGCACAGCTCCGGCGAGAGCGCCGAGCCCGCCAGCACGATGCCGGTGAGCGAGGAGAGGTCGTACCTGGCGCGCACCTCGGCGGGCAGCTCGGCCATGCGGTGCAGCATGGTCGGCACCGCGACCAGCATGTTCGCCTTGTTGTCGGCGATCATCTGCAGCGTGGCCTCGGCGTCGAACCGGCGCCGCATCACGATCGTGTTCGAGAGCGCGGTGCCGACCAGCCAGGTGGCGAGCCCGGTGCTGTGGAAGATCGGCGAGACGATCACCATGGTGCCGCGCTGCACGAACGGCAGCCGGTCCACGATCTGCGCGGTGGCCAGCGGCGAGACCTTGGTGCGCGGCGCGCCCTTCGGCAGCCCGGTGGTGCCGCTGGTCAGGATGATGAAGCCGCCGGGGCGCGGCGGCGCGGGCAGCGGCTCGGCGGAGTTGGCGCCGACCAGGTCGTCCAGGGTCTGCGCGCCCGCGGGCAGCTCGGTGCCCTCGTCCACCCAGGTCAGGTAGCGCGGCAGCTCCGGCGGCAGCGCGTCGAGCAGGCCGAGGAACTCGCTGTCGTGCAGCACCGCCTTGACCTTCTCGCGCTCGCACACCTCGGCGAACTGCGGCTTGGCGAAACCGGTGTTCATCAGCGCGATCCGGACGCCGAGCTTGCCCGCCGCGATCATGGAGAGCAACAGGCCGCGGTGGTCGCGGGCCAGCACCGCGATCACGGTGCCCGGGGTGATGCCCGCCGCCTGCAGGCCGCGCGCCACCGCCGTGGACTGGTCGTCGAGCTCCCTGTAGGAGAGCTCGCCGCGCTCGTCGACCAGCGCGGGCTGCTCCGGCAGGATCCGGGCGGAGTGCCGGACCAGGGTCGCCTGCGGGCCGTAGATCTGCGACTCCCGCATGGTGCGCAGCGTCTCCACCGGCGCCTTGGGATTGCTGACCCCGTTCTGCCGCAGCACCCCCAGCGCCTTCACGACCTCGAGCGCATGGGCC
Source organism: Nocardia sp. NPDC050697 (assembly GCF_040654395.1). Taxonomy (NCBI): domain Bacteria; kingdom Bacillati; phylum Actinomycetota; class Actinomycetes; order Mycobacteriales; family Nocardiaceae; genus Nocardia; species Nocardia sp. NPDC050697. Next base: position 133,240 of record NZ_JBFAHY010000008.1, on the reverse strand, counting down.
AACTTCATGGGCGAACACCTCCACAACCGGGATCCGCCCTCGTGCCCGAAGCGCGAACCCACCGGACTTCTACGAACGCATACCGTAGCAGTGTGAGTGCGGCAGATCACAGGGAAAGCCGACAAACCGGACCGCTGGTACCTACTCGCGCGTAGCCCCAGGTGGGGGCCGCCACCCCGGGCCGGGCGGCGGCCACGCCGGGTCAGTTGTACACCGCTCCGAAGGTCGGCATGGTGACGGTGCCGCGCTGGTAGGCGAAGCCGTCCGGGTGCTCGGCGCTGACCGGCACCGGCCAGCGGTGCCAGAGCGTGCCGTAGATGGCGGCGACCACCGGGCCGGCGCCGGTGCTCAGCTTGGCGGTGCGGATGGTGGTGTCCACCGGGATGTCCTGGTGCTCGATCAGCTGGTTGGTGCCGCTCTGGCCGGTGGCGAGGTTGAGCCAGATCACCTCGAGCCTGGCGTCGCCCTGGTTCGGCGCGATGGTGCCCGGCCCGCCGAAGAAGCCGAAGCGGAAGCCGTCGTACCCGAAGGCGATGCCGTTGCCGTAGAGGCTGCCGCCGTCGCCGCGCCCGATATCGGACTGCGCGGGCACCTGGAACGGCTGCGCCATCGGCGCGATCTCGGTCGCCCGCGCGATCGCCGCGGGGTCGGCGAGCAGCCGCTCGATCGCGGCCGCGGCGTCCGGATTGCCCGCCGCCGCCGTGCGCAGCTGCTGCGCGGCGGCGATCGGGTCGATGGCGGGGGCCGGCGCCGGCTCGGGGGCGGCGGGGCCCGCGAGGGTGAAAACGCCGGTCGCCACGGCGGCGACGGCGAGGCTGAGACGACGCAGTGAACCCACTCGATGCATACCCAGTTCTCCTCGAAGAGTCGTGGTAACGCTGGTTGGTCTAGCGCAGATCCACCTTCGCCCCGGCGGACGACTGCGAGCCGTGCACCTCCAGCACCGCGGGAACGGTGCCGACCGGGACGTCGAAGGCGACCTTCACCGTAACGGTGTCACCGGGCGGTACCGCGGAACCCGGGATCGCGGCGGCGGGGTATTCCCGGCCCCGGTCGTCGACGAGCGTCTGATCGCAGCCCGCGCAGGAGCGCGGCTCGTCGTCGGTGTTCCGCACCAGCACGGTGAGCACGCGGTACTCGCCGGTCGCGGTGGCCGGGCCGATCGACTTCACCGGCGGCTCGATCTCGGTGACCCGGAAGGCCAGCGCCGCGTCGCGCACCTCGGCGCTGGGCAGCGGCGCCGGGTCGGTGGCGATCCTGGCGACGGTGAAGGCGCCGCCCCAGAGCAGCAGGATCCCCCCGATGATGGCGAGCGGCACCGTGAGCACGCTTGCCCGGGCCGGGCGGGCCCGGAAGCCGGGCGGCGGGGTCGTGAAGCCGGGCGGCAGCCGGTCGCACACCGGCTCCCCCGGCTCCGCCGAATGGTTGCCCCCTGATCGCCGATGCCACGGCAATCCGTGGCTCACGGTGTTCCCCTGCATCCTCGAAGTGTGCGTCATCACCCGCGATAAGGGAATAGTGGGGTCTACGTTGTGAGGTAGGGAGCAGGGTTCGCTCAGTCGAGCACTGTCTGAATGTTTGCCAGCAGTGCTGGCAAACCGGCGTCGATAATGCCGAAGTGGTCGATTCCCGGTCGCACGTCCAGTTTTACATCGGCGCCCGACGCCCGCAGCCCCCGCTCGAAGGCGAGGCTCAGCGGCAGCGGCACCACCTGATCCGCGGTGCCGTGCAGCAGCCGCACCGGGTGCGTCCACCCGGCGCCGGGCAGCCCCAGGTAGGCGTGCAGCGCCGTGGTGAAGGCCGGGTCGGTGAGCGGCCGGGCGAGCAGGGCCCGCGGCGGGGTGCCGTCGAGCGCCGCGCGCTGCTCGGTCGCGCAGCGCTGCTCCGCCGAGTCGACCGCCGCCCGGCCCCGCGGGCTCAGGTAGTCGTTCACCGGGAGCTCGGGGCGCGCCGCGCGCAGACCGTGCAGCAGGTAGACGAGCAGCGACGACAGCGGGGTGAGCAGCTCGCCCGGCGGGAAGGCCGGGCTCAGCAGCGAAAGCCCGTACTCCGCATTCGTTTCCGGCGCGAAGGCCACGGTGCCGCGGAACTCCAGCTCCGGCGCCGCGGTATCGGCCAGCCACCCCGCCATGAGCGCCGCCTGCCCGCCCTGCGAGTGCCCCGCGCTCGCCCACACCGCCCCGACCCGCGGGTCCGCGGCCCTGGCCGCGCGCACGATATCGATCATGGCGTTCGCCTCGGCCACCGCCGACAGGTAGTGGTGCGCCCCCGGCGTCCCCAGCCCGGCGTAATCCGTTGCCGCCACGGCATATCCGCTGTCCACCAGCGCCGCGATGGCGGGCGCCGAGATCGCCGCCGCCTGCGTCGGCTCCACCCCGTCGCGCAGCCGCACCGACGCCGCGCACTGGTCGCCGAGCCCCGCGGTGCCGTACCCCCACGACACCACCGGCCACCCACCCGGCGGCGGCGCCGTGCGCGGCAGGTAGACCAGCCCCCGAGCGGGAACCTGCCCGCCGGACTCGTCGGCCGTCACGTAGTCCACCAGCAGCGCGTCCCCCAGCCGCACAACCGAACTCAACGCACCACGCGCCTCCGGAGCGGCCTGCGCGGGTGCCGCAGCAACCCCCACCACCACGGCGAGCAGCACGACGATCGTCCGGATCATGCGCCCATGCTCCCACGTCCGCGGACGACCTGATTTGTCCCGTCTGGACGAATTCCCCACCGGCGGGAATGATGACCAGGTTCCGGACCCGGAGCAGGTTTCGACAAGAGGGATGAATCGATGAGGGTTATGGGTAAGGTCGGCTTCGCCGTGGCGGCGGGCGCCCTTGCGGTGGGGAGCGTGTTCGGCGCGGGTTCGGCCCATGCCGCCGGCCAGTACGCGGCGATCGCGGTGAGCAACAGCACGCTGTACTACGGCGTCAGCGTGGACACGGCGAACTACGACGAGGCCAAGGGCGTCGCGCTGGACCAGTGCGGCGAAGCGGACTGCGAGGTCCTGGTGGCCTGGGCCAACGGCTGCGGCGCGCTGGTCGCCAGCGACGACGGCTACGCCGCCCGCTCCGGCCCGAACCGCGCCGAGGCCGAGCGCTCCGCCTACGAGCTGATCTCGCAGATCACCCCGACGGCGGTGCTCGCCAACACCGGCTCCGCCCAGCTGAGCGGCGCGCACATCGTCGAGGTGGTCTGCACCAGCAACGCCCGCTGAGCGCGGCGGCCGGGATCGGGGGTCCCGGCTCTCGAATGCGAAACGGCCCGGACCAGTCACTGGTCCGGGCCGTTTCGTCAGGAACTACTTCAGCTGGGTGCTGGTGAGCCCGAGCACCCGCCGCGCCACGATCAGCTGCTGGATCTGCTGCGTGCCCTCGAAGATGTCCAGGATCTTGCTGTCCCGGCCCCACTTCTCCAGCAGCAGCCGCTCCGAGTAGCCGATCGCCCCGGCCAGCTCGACCGCCTTGAGCGTGATGTCGGTACCGGTCCGCCCCGCCTTGGCCTTGGACATCGAGGCCTCGAGCGAGTTCGGCTTCTTGTTGTCGGCCATCCAGGCGGCGCGCAGTGCGAGCAGGTAGGCGGCCTCGTAGTCGGCCTCCATCCGCAGGAACTCGGCGGCGGCGGCGTGCTGGTTGTTGGCCGGGGCGTCGTAATCGATCTCGACGCCGGCGTCGGCGAGGATGGAGCGCAGCTCCTCGAGCGCGGCCCTGGCGACACCGATGGCCATGGCGGCGACCAGCGGGCGGGTGTTGTCGAAGGTCTGCATGACCCCCGCGAACCCCTTCTCCACGTTCACTTCCGGGCTGCCGAGGATATTGTCCGCCGGAATCCGGCAGTCCTGCAGCAGCAGCACGGCGGTGTCCGAGGCCTTGATGCCGAGCTTGTGCTCCAGCCGGGCCACCGAGAGGCCGGGGGCGTCCCGCGGCACCACGAACGACTTGATCGCCGCGCGGCCGAGCGACTTGTCCACGGTCGCCCACACCACGATGTGGGTGGAGCGCTCACCGGCGGTGACGAAGATCTTCTCGCCGTTCAGCACCCACTCGTCGCCGTCGAGCACGGCGGTGGTGGTGACCGCGGCCGAGTCCGAGCCGAAGGACGGCTCGGTGATCGCCATCGAGGCCCACACCTTGCCGAACCGGGCCAGCTGGTCGTCGGTGGCGACCGCGGCGATCGCGGCATTGCCGAGCCCCTGGTAGGGGATCGAGAGCATGAGCCCGACATCGCCCCAGGAGGTCTCCAGCGCGTTCAGCAGCGCGGACATATTGCCGCCGTTGGTATTGCCGAGCAGCTCGGTGGCGTGGCCGTCGTCCGAGCGGCCGCCCGCGGCGCCGCCGATCTTCTGCGTGCCGGAGTCGTTGAGCCCCTCCACCATGGCGGCCATGGTGTCCAGCTCCACCGGGTACTCGTGCTCGGCGAGGTCGTACTTGCGCGAGATCGGGCGGAAGATCTGCGCCGCCACCTGGTGCGCCTGGTTTGCGCTCGCCCGCAGCTTCTTCGGCAGTTCGAGGTTGATCATTGTTCAGGTCTCCTGGAGAAAAAGTCAGATGAGGACGATGCCCTCGGCCACGCCGATGGCCCGCAGGTCGCGGTACCAGCGCTCGACCGGGTGTTCCTTGGTGAAGCCGTGGCCGCCGAGCAGCTGCACGCCGTCCAGGCCGATCTGCATGCCCTTGTCCGAGGCGAGCTTGCGGGCCAGCGCGGCCTCGCGGCCGAAGGAGAGCCCCTGCTCGGCGCGGGAGGCGCCGCGCAGCGTGACCAGCCGCAGCCCGTCCAGCTCGATCGCGATATTGGCGACCATGAAGGCGACGGCCTGGCGGTGCGAGACCGGCTCGCCGAACGCCTCGCGCTCGTTCACGTACGGAATCACGTAGTCGAGTACGGCGCGGCCGGTGCCCGCCGCCAGCGAGGCCCAGCCCAGCCGGGCCAGCCGCACCGCGTCGGCGTACTCCGCGGCGCGGGTGGCGGCATCGCCGTCGCCCAGGATCGCCTCGGTGCTCACCGCGACGTCGTCCAGGATCAGCCTGCCGAGGCCGCCGGCGCGCAGCCCCATGCTGGGATCGGCCTCGACGACCAGCCCCTTGCTGTCCGACTCCACCAGGAAGAGCGCCGGGCGCCCGTCCAGCTCGGCGGCGATCACGAAGAGCTCGGCCTGCGCGGCGGCGGGCACCAGGCTCTTCACGCCGGTCAGCCGGTAGCCGCTGGGCGAGCGGACCGCCTTAGTCTGCAGCGCGAACGGGTCGAAGAGCGCGCGCGGCTCGGAGATCACCACGGACGATTGCGGCACGTTCTCGCCGGTGTAGGCGGGCAGGTAGGTCTTCTGCTGCGCGTCGGTGCCCCACTGCGAGAGCGCGACCGCGACCCCGCTCGGCGCCAGGATCGGCAGCGCCAGCCCCATGTCGCCGTGCGCCAGCGCCTCCGCGACCAGCGCGTTGGTGACCGCGCCGCGCTCGCTCGCCGCGCCCTCCAGCTCCTCGGGCACGTTGATCAGCGTGATGCCGAGCTCGGCGGCGCGCTCCAGCAGGTCCTTGGGCGCGGCGGCGGCGTGGTCGGCGTCGTGCGCGGCCGGGCGCAGGATCTCGGCGGCGAACTCCTTGACCGTCTCGACGATCATCTTCTGGTCGTCGGACGGGGTCAGGTCGAAGAACCCCTTGGACTTGGCCTCGTTGTCCGGCAGCCGCTTCGGCGCGCCGTTGCCCGCCACCCGGGAGAAGGCGCGGGTCGCCGCGCCGAGCGTGCGGAACCCGGTCCTGGTGCCCTCGTAGGTGGCGCGCTCGATCGGCTTGCGCAGGTTGTACTTCTCGGCGAGCTCCGAGCCGGTGATGGTGGTCATCACCCGCATGGCCGCGCCCATCCAGTCCCGCTTGGGCTGGTGCAGGCCGACGGCGGAGTCCTCGCTCCGGCCGGACTCCGGACGTCGCTTCGTCGCGCTGTCTCGCGTGCTCATCATCACCTGTTTTTCTCGAGCGTGGGGTGAGTTCTGGTCCCAGCTATCTTACTCCTGAGTAAGACTACCTTACTCCAGAGTAAGAAGTGCGTCGAGAGCCTGCTTGACCGGGGCCGGGCGCCAGTGTCCGCCGGGCCGCCGGGAGCGCGCCATCGCAGGCGCCGAGGGGTCCGTTTCGATCAAACGGTGAGCGTCAGGTGAGCCTGGTCAGCACGGTGTCGTGCAGCAGGCCGTTGCTGGCTATGGCGTCGCCGCCGTGCGGGCCGGGGTCGCCGTTCAGCGCGGTGAAGCGGCCGCCGGCCTCGCGGATCAGGATGTCCAGCGGGGCGAGGTCCCACAGCGAGACCTCCGGCTCGGTTGCGACGTCCACCGCACCCTCCGCGACCAGGCAGTACCCGAAGAAGTCGCCGTACCCGCGGACCCGCCAGACATCGTCGGTGAGCGCGAGGAAGTTCTCCCGCAGCCCGCGCTCGCGCCAGCCGGAGAGGCTGGAAAAGGCCAGGCTGGCGTCCGCGAGCTCCGCCACCTTCGACACCGTGATCGGCTGCGGCGCGCCGGGATGGAACCGCGTCCACGCGCCCGAGCCCTTCGCCGCCCACCACCGCCGGGCCAGCGCGGGCGCGCTCACCGCGCCGACGACCGGCACCCCGTCCTCCAGCAGCGCGATCAGCGTGGCCCAGACCGGCACGCCGCGCACGAAGTTCTTGGTGCCGTCGATCGGATCGATCACCCACTGCCTGCCGCTGAACTCCGCCGCGCCGCCGAACTCCTCACCGAGCACCGCGTCGCCCGCCCGGTGCTCGGCCAGCAGCCTGCGCAGCTCGCGCTCCACCGCGAGATCGGCGTCGGAGACCGGGGTGAGGTCCGGTTTGGCGTCGACCCGCAAATCGAGGGCGCCGAAGCGGGCCGCGGTGATGGTGTCGGCGGCGTCCGCCAGGGTCAGGGCGAGTTCGAGGTCGTCGGTGTAGGCAGCCACGGCATCGACCCTATCGAGCCGCTGCCAGCGCGGTCGCCCACCAGTGCATCTGGTCCAGCAGTTCTCGTGCCGCCGCGGCCGGTTCTTCCGGCTCGCGCAGCGAGCCGTTCTCGTCGAAGAGCAGGTAGTAGCGGGGGAACGAGACATAGTCGCGGACGGTGTGCGCGTTCAGCTCGGTGAAGACCTGCCGCAGGTGCTCGATGGCGAGCAGGCCGCCCGATGCCCCGCTGTACCCGACGAAGCCGACGGCCTTGTGCTCCCACGGGGTGAAGTGCCAGTCGATGGCGGCCTTGAGCGCGGCCGGATAGCTGCGGTTGTAGTCCGGGGTGACGATCACGAAGGCGTCGGCTCGTTCGAGGGCGGCGGTGAGGCCGCGCATGCCCTCGGGGCGTTCGGGGTTCGGGTCCATTCGCGGTGAGACGGCGGGGAGCCCGACCGGGAGTTCGTGGTCGGCGAGGTCGATCACGTCGACGGTGAATCGGCCGTCCTTCTCGGCGATCTCGGCGAACCAGCGCGCGACGGTCGGGCCGAAGCGGCCGTCGCGGACACTGCCGATGACGACGGCGAGACGCAGGGTGCTCATGGGTTTTCCTCCTCGGAAGTTCGGGTCGCCTCCGAGCTTCGGCGGGTCCGGCAGGCCGGGGGAGACCGCGGTGAGGGTGGTAGTGAGACGGCCACCCTCCGGGGCTCCGCGCGCCGTACCGTCGAAGGATGAACGAGCTCGGCTTCTTCCTGCGCAGCCGCCGCGAGGCGGTCACCCCCGCCCGCGTCGGGCTCCCCGCGGGCCCGCGCCGGCGCACCCCCGGCCTGCGCCGGGCCGAAGTCGCCACCCTCGCCGGAGTGAGCGTCGAATACATAGTCCGGCTCGAACAAGGCCGTGACCGGCGCCCATCTCCCTCGGTGCTCGCCGCTATCGCGGGCGTCCTCCAGCTGACGCCCAGCGAACGCATTCACCTGCACCGCCTCACCAAGGCGAGCGACCCCGGCTTCACCTGCATGGGCGACGCGATCCCCGCCCGCACCGTCCGCCCCTCGGTCCGCGCCATCCTCGGTCACCTGGAACCGGCCGCCGCCGCGGTCGTCAACCGTCTCGGCGACGTCCTCGCCCACACCGACGGCTACCGCCGCCTGATGGCTCCGACGGGCCTGCTCGACACCCCGTCCACCGCCAACCTCGCCCTCTTCATCTTCGGCGACGCCCGAGCCCGCGCCTTCTACCCCGACTGGGAGCACATCGCCGACCAGCAGGTAGCCGCGCTCAAACAGGGCCCCTTCCGCAATGACCCAGCGATAGCGGCTTTGGCCGACGAACTCGAGATCGTCGCTGGTACGGAGTTCACCCGCCGCGTCGCCACCGTCCCCAGCCTGCCCGCCGCCACCGGCACCACCCGCATCGAGCAACGCCGAGGCCGGGTCACTACGACTCACCCACGAAACCCTCGACCTCCCCGCCGACGACGACCAGCAGCTGCACGTCCACCTCCCGGCCGACGAGGCTACCTCCACCGCCCTGAACGAGCTCGCAGGCCGCCACCGTGGCGGGCTGCGCGCAATTTCGAACTGACCTCGCCTCGGCGCGTCTCAGCTTGCCGATCCGCCTCGCGCCGAGGCGGTCAGTCGTCGTCCGCCTCTTCCTCGGCCTCTCGCCTGGCAAGCTCTGTGATCTCCTCGTACCAATGGTGATAGGCGGGATTGATCAGGCTCACCCACACCTTCTGGCTACCCGGCGTCACCTCCAGAACGAGATGGGGAAATTCCCAGCGCAGCCCGCGCGTCGGCGCTGCCCACGAGCTTGTGGGGCCCTGCCGTAAGGTCACGAACAGCTGGTGCACGAATTCGTCGAATGCCTCGTCCACCGCGAGCTGTACCTCGGGATCATCGAGCACGACATCGGTGACGTCGAAGCCGATCCGGTTCAATTGGCCGGGCGGAAACGGCGAGGGCGGCACGGCGATGTTCGCCGAGGTTTCGGGTCGGTTCACCGCCAGATCTGTGACGAGGCGCGGGTACTCCTTGCCGATGTCGACCAGCGTCCACCCCACCGCCGCGGCGAAGACAGGGAGGTCCGCGACGGTCCATGACCAGGCGAATTCTTGCGCCGCGCGGACAGCGCGTACGGCGCGATCAATATCGACGTGCACGACGGTGAAGCCTCCTGGTCCGGCGAAAGGGGGCGGGCGGCGAGCCTGCTGTACTCTCCCACACCCGTCGAATCGCTTCGGCGTCACGATAAGTCAGGCATCGGAGAGCCTCGGCCTGCGAGACGACGTCGATCGGGACGGCTCTGGGCGTGATGGTGATGGTCAAGGACCGGTTGTCCCGTCCACGTCGTCGTGCCGCAGGGTTGGCAGGCGGCTGGAACGGTAGCGGGGCGAGCCAGGCGAGCGCCGGTGGGGCGCTCATCCCATTCCGAGCCAGATCCTCCGCCCAGGCCAGTGGGCCGCCGGTGGTGATCGGCTGGGCGATGCCGAACACGGTAGGCCCGGGGTTGCGTTCGGCCTCCGGTGTATCCGGTGCATTACCGGTTGTCTTCCCGATGATCGTATCGTCGGCGTCCCAGCCGTTGGCGGGTTCCTGTGTCGAACCGTAGAAGACGATGTTCCCGTCGGTGTCCGTTTTCGCGAGACGGTAGCCGACGCGGGCCGAGTCCTCCTTCTCGACCGCATCCCAGGCGTTGTTGTCGATCAGCCATTGTTTGAACTCGGGATCGTTCGCGGCGTCCTGTTTCAGTTTTGCCCAGAGATAGGGGTCCGTCATCTGTTGTGCGCGCATCGCTGTGAGACTGTCAGGGCCGTCGGGAACCATGGCGCCGCACCGCGACGATGTCGTGACTGTACGGTCCCTTGGGGCGCTGATTCACGGTCCACCCATCGGATCGCAGAACGGCGATAGCGCCTGCCTCACCGAGCAGTTCCTTGGCCCGGTCCTCCGGCCCTTTCGCGGCCCACCATTGAGAGATTACGAGTTCCACGGCGTCGCGGTCCAGCCCCCGGTCACGGAGGAGTTCCAGTTCCTGTGTTTTGACGCTCTCGTCGACCGATGTCAACCTACTCAGATCGCACCGGGCGCGAGGGCCTGCACGGTGTCAGCGCCAGTGCACCCGCGGTAGCGGCACCCCCGCTGGTCATGATGGCGCCCGGCCCCGTCCCGGCGGTCCCCGTCGGACCGCGGCGGTGGCGTCGTCCGCCGGTAGGTGCACGAGCCGCCCTTGCCGAGCTCGCAGGTCGACACCGGGGCGAGCTGTGGGCGGTCTCGTACTGACCTGGTGCCGAGACGGCCAGTCGTCTTCTTCCTCTTGCCTGGCAATCTCCGCCATCTCCTCGTTCCGCCGGAGGTAGGCGGGATTGATCAGGCTCACCCCGACCTTCCGGCTACTTGCCGTCACCTCGAGAACAAGATGGGGAAATTCCCAGTACAGGCCGCGCGTCGGCGTCGTCCACGAGTGTGTGGGGCGCAGCTGTACGGTCTGGAACAGCTGGTGCACGAGTTCGTCGAACGCCTTGTCGACGGCGGTCTTCACTTCGGGAACGTCGAGCACGACATCGGTGACGTTGAAGCCGGTCCGGTTCAGCTGGCCGGGCGGAAACGGGGAGGGCGGCACGGCGATACTCACCGGAGTGTGGGGCCCGTTCACTGCGAGATTTGTGATGAAGCGCGGATACTTCCTGTCGAAGTCGACCAGCGTCCACCCCACTGCCTTGGCGAAGGCAGGGAGGTCAGCGACGGTCCATGACCAAGCGAATTCGCGCGCTGCGTGCACAGCTCGGATGGCGCGATCGATATCGACGCGCACGGCGGTCAGCCCCTCTGCTTGACGGGGCCGAGGGGCAGATGAACCGTCTCACACCGGCGGACGGGGGATCGGCGTCACGAGTACGTCAGGCAGCGGAGGGCCTCGTCCGGAGTGGTCGGCGCGCCGATCGCCGGGCCGCACCGAGCGAGGCTGCGGACTGCTCGCTCTCGTCACCCTGATCGCCATCTGCGGGCTGTGCTATTCAGCCGGTGCGCGGCCGGCGTATGGCTCGACGCGAAAATGGTACTTGTGTCCTCCGGCGGCGATCCGCTCAGTCGTCTTCCTCTTCCTGCCGCTCCTCTTCGGCACTCCGCGCCATCTCCTCGTCCCACTGGTGATAGGCGGGATTGTTCAAGCTCACGCAGACTTGGTGCTCACTGACCGTTACCTCGAGGACGAGTTCGGGAAGAGTCCAGCGCAGACCGCGGGTGGGCTCGATCCACCAACCGGTCGGTCGGAGCCGCACCGTTTCGAATACTCGTTGCACGAACTCGTCGAATACCGCGTGCAAAGCGGACTCCAGCTCGGGCTGGTCCACAACGACATCGGTGATATCGAAGGTGATCTGATTCAATTGCCCCGGCGGGAACGGCGAAGGCACTTCGGCGACGAATGTCATGGTGTCCGGCCGATTCACCTCGAGGTCTGTGACGAGGCCCGGATATCTCTCGCCGACATCGACCGTCCTCCATCCTGCCCGAGCGGCGAAAGCGGGCAGGTCTCCGGCGGTCCATGACCATGTGAACTCCCGCGCTGCCTGTATAGCTCGTATGGCGCCATCCATGTCGACCTGCACGATGGAGAACCCTTTCTGCTCGACACGGGGGGGGAGTGGGACCTGCGTGCCGCTCACCGCCGCGGACCGGGGTGGCTTCACGAGTAGGTCAGGCATCGGAGAGCCTCGTCCCGGCTGACTATATCGATCGGAGCGGGCGATGGTGTGATGGTGATGGTGAGGGATTGATTCTCCGGCTTGTGCCGTCGTGCGGGGATGAAGGCAGGGAGGTGCACCGGCGGTGCTGGGTACCTGTGTCGAGCCGTAGAAAGTAACGTTTCCGTTGGTATCGGTCTTGCCGAGCCGATAGCCGACCCTGGTCGGGTCTTCGTTCTCGACCGCATCCCAAACATTGTTGTCGATCAGCCACTGTTTGAATTCAAGATTCGCTGCGGCGTCTTCTTTCAGTTTTGCCCACAGGTAGGGGTCGGTCATCTGATGTGCGTTGATGTTGGTGGAGCTGTCGGGGCCATCGGGGACCGACGCACCTTTGCCCGGTTGTGGCTTCTTCCCTGGGATACCGCCCTTACTTTCCACGACGATCAGCTCGCCGTCACGAACGGCGACTATGTCGTGACTGCCGGAGCCCAGCGGCCGGTGATTCACTGTCCAGCCATCGGACCTCAATACCGCGATAGCTCCTTGCTCGCCGAGCCGCTCCTTGGCTCTATCCTCCGGCACCTTCCCATCCGACCAAACACCCAGGAAGTACCGGATAGTGCTGACGTCCACCCCGTGACTTCGCAGGGACAGCAACTCGCCGTCGCGCTTGCTCTTGTCAACCGACGTGAGGTTGCTGATGTCGGCGCCGGGGGCGAGCACCCGTATAGCGGCGAGTTGCATTTCGCGGTAGAGCCGGGTGATTTCCACCATCGCGATCGCTGCCGTGACCGGACCTCGATACTGTTCTTCGATATCGACCAGGTTCCAATGCTCGAGTTCGAACAGCAATGCTTTCAGGTGCAGGTCGCCCAAGACCTGCCCGGCAAATCTCCCGGGTCGTCCGCCCTCAGTGTTTCCGTGATCCCATACCAGCGAACCACCCAACCAGTACGCGCCTGGGCGCGGGACTCCTCTTTGGCCTGGTTTCGCACTGGGAAAGAGGACTTGCTCGGAGACCGTGCCGGAGTCCTCCGTTGGTGTCGGTCGAGGCGTGGAGGAAGCGCTGGCACCGCCGAGTCCGGGTTGAACGCTGATCGTCGGTTCTTGTCCGGGGTACGCCGAGGTGGCCGGTGGTGGCGGGGTGATCTCAGGGATGGAACCGGGGTCGATCGGGGTCGTGTTGCGTTTGTTGTATTCGTCGGTGCCGGGAACCATGCCCTGCTCGTACATCAGGTAGGTCAGTCCGGCCGCGACGGCGAGGGTGAGCCCGGCGCCGACCACCGCGCCGACCGGGCCGAGCGGTGCCCCGGCCGCGGCGCCGGTTCCGGCGGCTTCGACACCTGCGGTCAGAGCGAGGGCGCCCGCCGCCGCCGCGCCGCCTGCCATGGTGGTGCCCGTTCCCATTCCCGGCATCTGCCCGTCGGGGCCGGATTGGTGGGTGTTGCCTGCCCCGTCGATGGTGAACAGGTACTCGCCGCGGTCGTTGAGGACTGCCCAGCGGGGTAGCTCGCCGTCGGTGCCGGGGAGCCGGACCTTGGCTGCGGGCTGTCCCTGGCCCGGTGCGCCGAGGACGGGGGTGCCGTCGGGGCCGTAGGTGAGGTCGATGCTCTTGCCGTCGGCGAGGGGGACGTGCTGGGTTCGGGACCAGTAGGTGGGTTCTTCGCCGGGGACGATCAGGTTCCAGTCGGTGACCGAGGTTCCGTCCTCGTTGTGGCTGGTTCGTCCTTCGAATCGGCTTCCCGGCGGTGCGTATTCGAGCAGGAGCTGGCCTGCGAAGTCGATGCCGGGGGGCGGTGTGGCCGGAGTGCCCGGATGGCCGTCGGTGGTTGTGGGGAGCAGCAGCGATTCGAGGTCCTGAGGGACCTCGGCGGTGGCGCCGGGGTTGCCGGTTCGCGGGTAGGTGGTGGTGGATTCGGGGCGGGGGGTGGTGGTGTTGCTGGTGCCGGGAGTGCCCGATGGGCGGGGGTCGGCGGGGATTCCGAGTACGCCGGTGGGGTCGTAGGGGTTGGCTGCGCCCTGGGCCGGGCCGCCGCCGGGGAGTGGTGCGCCGTCCGGCCCCACGCCGATGAGCGGGTAGGGATCGAAGGCGTGGTGGGTTCCGCGTTTTCCGTCGAGACGGCGACCGGGATCGGGGTCTTGGATGGCCACAGCAATACCTCGCTGACACGAAAAGGGGCCGTTCCGATTGGAACGGCCCCTGAGAGGGGATCGCGGTACGGGTGGAGTCCGTCCGAGAGGGGAATACCGGCCGGGGGTTGCCTCGGCGGGCGGGAGCAGCAGCGACAGGTCATCCGCCGGGAGCCGGGAAGGCCGCCGGTACAGGGCGAAGGGGATTCGCGCGAATCGGGGGCCGGCATCTCGAGGTGCGGGCAGACCTGTGGCGCTGTGCCAAGTGTCACCGATTACCGCCGCGGCTGTCAACGGCAACCCCGAGCGAATCCTGCTCTGCGCTCGACACCGGGACCACGCTGCCGGGCTGCGATCCGCCGCCCGGTAACCTTGACCCTCGTGCATCCCGACGTCTCCGCAGCGCTGACCGAACTCGACACCACCCTCAAGACGGTGGAGTCGGTGCTCGACGTCGAGGAGCTGCGCCGCCGCATCGACGAGCTCGAGCACCAGGCCTCCGATCCGGACCTGTGGAACGACCAGGACCACGCCCAGCAGGTGACGAGCGAGCTGTCGCACGCGCAGAGCGAGCTGCGCCGCGTCTCCGAGCTGCGGCAGCGGCTGGAGGATCTGCCGGTCCTCTACGAGCTGGCGGAGGAAGAGGAGGGTGAGGCGCGCACCGCGGCGCTCGCCGACGCCGACGCCGAGCGCACCGCGCTGCACGGCGACATCGAGGCGATGGAGGTGCGCACGCTGCTCTCCGGCGAGTACGACAAGCGCGACGCGCTGGTCAATATCCGCGCGGGCGCGGGTGGCGTGGACGCCGCCGACTGGGCCGAGATGCTCATGCGCATGTACATCCGCTGGGCCGACCGGCACAAGTACGGCGTCGAGGTCTACGACACCTCCTACGCCGAAGAGGCCGGGATCAAGAGCGCCACCTTCGCGGTGAAGACGCCGTACGCCTACGGCACGCTCTCGGTGGAGATGGGCACGCACCGGCTGGTGCGGATCAGCCCGTTCGACAACCAGGGCCGCAGGCAGACGTCGTTCGCCGAGGTCGAGGTGCTGCCGGTGGTGGAGACCACCGACCACATCGAGATCCCCGAGGGCGATATCCGGGTGGATGTGTACCGTTCCTCCGGCCCGGGCGGGCAGAGCGTCAACACCACCGACTCGGCGGTGCGGCTCACCCACATCCCGACCGGCATCGTGGTGACCTGCCAGAACGAGAAGTCGCAGCTGCAGAACAAGATCTCGGCCATGCGCGTGCTGCAGGCCAAGCTGCTGGAGCGCAAGCGGCAGGAGGAGCGCGCCGAGATGGACGCGCTCAAGACCAACGAGGGCGCCTCCTGGGGCAACCAGATGCGCTCCTACGTGCTGCACCCCTACCAGATGGTCAAGGACCTGCGCACCAGCTACGAGGTGAACAACCCGAGCGCGGTGCTGGACGGCGAGATCGACGCCTTCATCGAATCCGGCATCCGCTGGCGCATGTCGGACGCCCAGCAGTCGGGGTAGGTTGCCGCTCAACCTTTTTCGGGGTTTCCGCGCTGAGGTCTGGATCGTGGCCGAATCGTTGTAATGTGGTCGGCGTGCGTGTTCCGGACAGTGGTGAATCTCGGAGGTGGTGGCGGTGAACGGGCTCGGTACGGCCCTGGCACTGGCGCCCGCGGCGGACACCACCGCCTGGCTACGCTCCAGCGGGCTGGAGATCGTGCTGCTGCTCCTCGGCGCGGTCCTGTTCAGCCGGTTCGCCACCTACATCCGGGATCGGGTGACCCGCAAGATCGACGCGGGGTTCCGCAGCAGTGACGCACTGGTGCGGTCCGAGGCGGCGAAGCACCGGCACGCGCTGGCCCAGGTGGTCACCTGGGTGGTGCTCACCGTCGCCTACGTGCTGATCGGGATGGAGGTGCTCGCCCGCCTCGGCTTCGCGGTCAGCGGGCTGGTCGCGCCCGCCGCGGTGCTCGGCGCCGCGCTCGGCTTCGGCGCGCAGCGGATCGTGCAGGACCTGCTGGCGGGGTTCTTCCTGATCACCGAGCGGCAGTACGGCTTCGGCGATGTGGTGAGCATCTCGGTGACCGGCTCGGCCGAGCAGGCCGAGGGCACGGTCGAGGACGTCACGCTCCGGATCACCACGCTGCGCAATGCCGACGGCGAGGTGATCACGGTGCCGAACGGGCAGATCGTGAAGGTCACCAACCTGTCCAAGGACTGGGCGCGGGCCGCGATCGACGTCCCGGTCTCGGCGAGCGCCGACATCACCCGCGTCAACGAGATCCTGCACGAGGTCGGCACCCGGGCCTACCAGGACAGCAAGCTGCAGCCGCTGCTGCTCGACGAGCCGTCGGTGATGGGCGTCGAGGATCTCACCGTCGATCAGATGAACATCCGCATGGTGGCGCGCACGCTGCCGGGCAAACAATTCGAAGTCGGTCGCGAGCTGCGGGTCCGGGTCGCCGCGGCGCTGCGCCGGGAAGGTATCAGTGAGACCACGTAAGTCCACGGCGATCCTGGTCACCGCCTGGGTGGCCACGTTCGTCCTGTATCTGTTCGTCAAGCCCGCGGAGCCGTCGACCTCGGGCCCGCAGTGGCCGTCGCTGGTCTCGGTGGTGGACAGTGTCCCTCTCCCCGCGCCGTAGCGGCGTGCGCGGATCCGGCAGGCACGCTGGCTAGACTGGCTCCCCGTGATCACCATGCGCAACGTCACCAAGTCGTACAAGACGTCGACGCGGCCCGCGCTGGACAACGTCACCGTCGAGATCGGCAAGGGCGAGTTCGTCTTCGTGATCGGCCCCTCCGGCTCCGGCAAGTCGACCTTCATGCGGCTGCTGCTCAAGGAGGAGACGCCGACCGAGGGTGAGATCCGGGTCGCCGATTTCCGGGTGAACCGGTTACCGGGCCGGAAGGTGCCGAAGCTGCGGCAGCGCATCGGCTGCGTGTTCCAGGACTTCCGGCTGCTGCAGCAGAAGACGGTGCAGCAGAATGTCGCCTTCGCGCTGGAGGTGATCGGCAAGCGGCGCGAGTTCATCGAGCGCACGGTCCCCGAGGTGCTGGAGATGGTCGGGCTCGGCGGCAAGGCCGACCGGCTGCCCTCCGAGCTCTCCGGCGGTGAGCAGCAGCGCGTCGCGATCGCGCGCGCCTTCGTCAACCGGCCGCTGGTGCTGCTCGCCGACGAGCCCACCGGCAACCTGGACCCCGACACCAGCGCCGACATCATGTACCTGCTGGAGCGGATCAACCGTATCGGCACCACCGTGGTGATGGCGACGCACGACAACAATATCGTCGACGCCATGCGCAGGCGCGTGGTCGAACTCGATCGCGGCAGGCTGATCCGCGACGATGCGATCGGCGTCTACGGAGTTGGTCACTGATGCGGCTGAGTTTCCTGTTCGGCGAGGTCTCCGAGGGGCTGCGCCGCAACATCACCATGACCATCGCCATGATCCTGACCACGGCGGTCTCGCTCACCATGCTCGGCGGCGGGCTGCTCGCGGTGCGCATCGCGGACAAGACCGAGCAGTACTTCCTGGACCGGCTGGAGGTGCGGCTCTACCTCACCGAGGAGATCTCGGCCACCGACCCGGACTGCTCGCAGCCGCTCTGCGGCGACCTGATGGCCGACCTCAAGGCGACCCCCGGCGTGGTCTCCGTGCAGTTCCTGAACCGGGACGACGCGGTGCGCGAGGCCAAGGAGAAGACCTTCAAGGACCAGCCCGAGCTGGCCCAGTACGTGAGCGAGACCCCGCTGCCCGCCTCACTGCGGGTGAAGATGACCGACGCCTCCAACTACCCGCTGATCCTGGAGGAGTACTCGCTGCGGCCCGGCGTCGGCACCGTGCGCAACGACAAGGACATCGTTGACCGGCTGGTCAGCCTGTTCGACGGATTGCGCAACGCCGCCTTCGGGCTCGCGGTGCTGCAGGCCGTCGCGGCGATCATGCTGATCGCCAATATGGTGCAGATCGCGGCCTTCACCCGGCGCACCGAGGTCGGCATCATGCGGCTGGTCGGCGCCACCCGCTGGTACACCCAGCTGCCGTTCCTGCTGGAGGCGGTGGTCGCCGCGCTGGCCGGCTCGCTGCTCGCGGTGATCGGGCTGGCGGTGGCGCGGCCCCTCGTCATCGACAGCGCGCTCGGCGACCTCTTCGACAGCAAGGTCTTCCCGCGGATCACCGGCGAGGACATCGCGACGACGGCGCTGGTGATCGCGCCGGTCGGCATCGTCTTCGCCGCCGCCACGGCGTACGCGACGCTGCGCTACTACGTCCGGGAGTGAGGGGTCCGTCCCCAGCCGGCGGTTCATCCACAGGCGGGCCTGCGCGGCTGTGCGCGGTCGCCGCGCACTCGTAGGATGGCCGCGTGGATTCACCCGCCGCGACCGCCCAGCTCGACCTCGGAACCGATGACGCCGCGCACGAAGTGCTACGCCGCGTCTTCGGCTACAGCGCTTTCCGCGGCGAGCAGCACGCCATCGTCTCGCACCTCGTCGATGGCGGCGACGCGCTCGTCCTGATGCCGACCGGCGGCGGCAAGTCGCTCTGCTACCAGGTGCCCGCGCTGGTGCGGCCCGGTACCGGTGTCGTGATCTCGCCGCTCATCGCGCTCATGCAGAACCAGGTGGACGCGCTGGCGGCGCTCGGCGTGCAGGCCGGGTTCCTGAACTCCTCGCAGAACATGGACGAGCGCCGCGAGGTCGAGCGCCGGTACGTCGCCGGCGAGCTCGACCTGCTCTACCTGGCCCCGGAGCGGCTGCGGCTGGAGTCCACCGGCCGGCTGCTCGATCGCGGCAAGATCGCGCTCTTCGCCATCGACGAGGCGCACTGCGTCTCCCAGTGGGGCCACGACTTCCGCCCCGACTACCTGGAACTCTCGGTGCTGCACCAGCGCTGGCCGGAGGTCCCGCGGATCGCGCTCACCGCCACCGCCACCGAGAAGACCCGCGAGGAGATCGTCCAGCGGCTCGACCTCGGCACCGCCCGGCGCTTCGTCGCCGGCTTCGACCGCCCGAACATCCAGTACCGCATCGAGCCGAAGAACCGCCCCGACAAGCAGCTGCTCGACTTCGTCAAGGCCGAGCACCCGGGCGACGCGGGCATCGTCTACTGCCTCTCCCGCAACTCGGTGGAGAAGACCGCCGCCATGCTGAACCAGAACGGCATCGCCGCGGTGCCCTACCACGCCGGGCTGGACAACCGGACCCGCGCCGAGAACCAGTCCCGCTTCCTGCGCGAGGACGGGCTCATCGTGGTCGCCACCATCGCCTTCGGCATGGGCATCGACAAACCCGATGTGCGCTTCGTCGCCCACCTCGACCTGCCCAAATCGGTGGAGGGGTACTACCAGGAGACCGGCCGCGCCGGCCGCGACGGGCTGCCCTCCACCGCCTGGATGGTCTACGGCCTGAGCGACGTGGTGCAGCAGCGCAAGCTGATCGAGAGCTCCGAGGGCGACGCCGCGCACCGCAGGCAGCTGCAGCTGCACCTGGACGCCATGCTCGCGCTCTGCGAGACGGTGAGCTGCCGCCGCACCCGGCTGCTCGCCTACTTCGGCCAGCCCGGCGACCCCTGCGGCAACTGCGACACCTGCCTCACCCCGCCGGAGACCTGGGACGGCACCGTCGCCGCGCAGAAGCTGCTCTCCGCGGTGCTGCGGCTGAAGCGCGAGCGCGGCCAGTCCTATGGCGCCGGGCACATCATCGACATCCTGCTCGGCAAGCAGAACGCCAAGGTGCAGCAGTACGACCACCACGAGCTGAGCGTCTTCGGCATCGGCACCGACCTGCGCGACACCGAGTGGCGCGGGGTGGTGCGGCAGCTGCTGGCCCAGGGGCTGCTCGCGGTGCACGGCGACTACGGGGTGCTCTCGATCACCGACGCAGGGAACGAGGTGCTCTTCGACGGCCGCCAGGTGCCCATGCGCCGGGAGCCGGAGCGCGCGGCACGGCCCTCGCGGTCGAGCCGCGGCGCCAAGGCCGCGGTCGCCGACCTGCCCGCCGCCGACGTCCCGGTCTTCGAGCGGCTGCGGCAGTGGCGCGCGAGCACCGCCAAGGAGCAGGGTGTCCCCGCCTACGTCGTCTTCCACGACGCCACGCTGCGCGAGATCGCCGCCCGCAAGCCGGGCAGCCTGAGCGAGCTCGGCGCCGTCGGCGGCGTCGGCGACAACAAGCTGGCCAAATACGGCGAGCAGCTGCTCGCCGCGCTCGCCGAGGAGAGTTGATGGCACTGGACAGACGCGGTTTCCTGGCGGGCGCCGCGATCACCGTGGCCGGGGTGCCGCTGCTCGGGCTCACCCCGGCGCAGGCGGTCACCCCCGTGGTGGCCAAGTACCCGTTCCCCTCCGGTGACGCGGTGCGCGTGCTGGTCACCGGCGACGCGGGCACCGGCACCGCCACCCAGTGGGCGGTCGCCGACGCGGCCCGCGCCGCGCACGCCCGCGCGCCCTTCGGCCTCGCGCTCGGCCTCGGCGACAATATCTACGAGCACGGCCCGGACAGCCCCGGCGACGTGCAGTTCGCCGAGAAGTTCGAGCACCCCAACCACGGCCTCGACTTCCCCTGGCTCATGGTGCTCGGCAACCACGACAACAGCTCGGCGCTGCCCGGCGACGGCGGCTGGCTGCTGCGCGGCAACGACGAGGTGGCCTACCACGCGCTCTCCGCGCGCTGGTGGATGCCGAGCCGGTACTACTCGGTGCGGGTGCCGGAGCAGAACCCGGTGGTCGAGTTCTTCGTGCTCGACATCAACCCGGCCGCCGCCTACCTGCCGCCGCTCGACCCGTACTGGTCCGGCACCGGCACCTTCATGACCGAGCAGGCCGCCTGGCTGGACCGCGCGCTCGCCGAGTCACCCGCGCAGTGGAAGGTGGCCTGCACGCACCAGCCGTTCTGGAGCAATGGCCCGCACGGCGACGCGGGCCGCTACGAGGGGCTCACCGTCGAGCCGGTGAACGGCGTGCACGTGCGCCGCTTCCTGGACGAGCACGTCCTCGGGCGCTGTCAGCTGCTCTTCTCCGGCCACGACCACACCCTCCAGGTGCTGGAACCGAGCCCGGCGACGCGCGGCACCACGCAGCTGGTCAGCGGCGCCGCCGCCAAGACCGCCACCGGGCTGCCGACCGGCGGGGCTGGCACCCACCCGGCCCGCTTCGACACCAGGCACCAGCTCGGCTTCATGGTCGCGGAGTTCCGCCGCGGCGGTATCGAATTGGAGGTCGTCACAGTGGATCCCGGCTCCGGCGCGGCATCGTCCGAATTCCGCGGTGCGCTGGCCTGACACGCCGCGAACACCCGGCGCGGCGGGCCCGCGCCGGTTACCGTGCTCGCATGGCGGATGATGACGCGCCGGAGATCGCCGGCGCCGCCGGCGGCGGCGAGGACGCGGGGCCACGCACCCCGCGCACGCACGACCCGGTCGAGACGGTGTGGCTCGGCACCAGGCGCCCCCCGCCGCCCCGGGTCGGCAGGCCGCGGCTCTCCACCGTGCTGCTCGTGCTCGCCTTCGCGGCCCTGCTGACCCTGTACATCATGCTGCGCTGAGCTCGGGCGGGAACAAAACCGTTGCGCCGCGGCTTTAAGGTTGACGTCATGAAGGAACAGGGGCGCAAGGTCATCGCGACCAACCGCAAGGCGCGGCACAACTACTCGATCCTCGATGTCTACGAGGCCGGGATCGCGCTGGTCGGCACCGAGGTCAAGAGCCTGCGCGAGGGCAAGGCCTCGCTGGTCGACGCCTTCGCCACGGTCGACAACGGCGAGGTGTGGCTGCGCGGGCTGCACATCCCGGAGTTCAGCCACGGCACCTGGACCAACCACTCCCCGCGCCGCGTGCGCAAGCTGCTGCTGCACAAGAAGGAGATCGAGCGCCTCGTCGGCAAGTCCCGCGAGGGCAACCAGACCCTGGTCCCGCTCTCCATGTACTTCTCCGACGGCAAGGTGAAGGTCGAGCTGGCCCTGGCCCGCGGCAAGCAGGACTACGACAAACGCCAGGACCTGGCCAAACGCGACGCCGAGCGCGAGGTCACCCGCATCCTCGGCCGCCGGATAAAGGGAATGCGCTGACCGCGTGAAGTGTTAAGATGACTAGCCCGCAGAGCGCGGGCGCGTACGGGGCTGAACGGTTTCGACTGCGTACGTTGATTCAGGGGAAGCGTGTCGGTGCAGGCAAGAGACCACCGTAAGCGTCGCTGCAACCAATTAAGCGCCGATTCTCATCAGCGCGAGTACGCCCTCGCTGCCTAAGCGATAGCGTCTCTGTCGGCCCAGGGCATGCCCTCGGCTCCGGTGCCGGCATCAGCTAGAGGGCTTACCGTCCGGCTCGGTCGCGGAGTCGTACGGGAGAGCAAACAGCGACTGGGATCGTCATCCCGGCTGGTCCGCGTGACCGGGAGATCCGAGTAGAGATACAGCGGACTGCACACGGAGAAGTCCTGAAGACACGACGGAGGACCCGGGTTCGATTCCCGGCAGCTCCACAGCAGGGCCCCTCACCTGATCGCAGGTGAGGGGCCTTTCTCGATATCCGGTCGGCTGCCGGGCACCGATCGGGCACATCCTCACCCGGCATCCGCCGGGGCGGGGTGCTGGCGACCATGCACCGGCTACCGGCGCGAAGACATGCGCCGAGCCGTGCCTTCGCCCTTCCCCCGCCGCACGGGTAAGAATGACATCGTGACGCGGTACGCATACGAGCCGAAGTCGGGCACACTGGTAGCGACCTGGGGGACCGGCAGGGGCGACATCGCCGAGACCATCGCCACCCTGCCGAAAACGGTGGAGCCCGAGGTGGCGCTGGTCCTGGCGGCGGCGCTGACCAAACTGTCCGAGTACCAGTGGCGCACCTATACCCACCCGGCGTCGGCGGCGGGCGATTCCGAGGTGCCGAACAGTGTGGCGTGGCACCGGGCCGAGGAGCGGAATCGGTTCGCGGAGGTCGAGGGGGCCGTGCGGGGGCCGAATCTGCCGGATGACGACGGGCTGATGGCGGTCTCGTACAGCGTGGTGGAGGAGGCGGCGCATCGGATCGGGCGGGTGGCGCATCTGATCGGGGACGCGGAGCTGATCGAGCTGCTCGCGGCCGAGGTGCGGACCGAGCAGGCGGCGATCGAGGCGGCGGAGCTTGGGGATCTGTCGGGGCGGGCGCGGCAGGCGGTGGAGCTGTCCAGGGCGGATATCTCGCCGGTGCAGGTGTTCGCGGCGGACGCGCTGCTGCACGCCGACCCGCTCGGCTCGATCGACCTGTTCACCGATATCGACCCGGCGGCAGCGGCGGTGGCGGCGGCGCGCTGGCTGCACCTGGCCGCGCAGGTCACCGCCGAGGCGGCGAGTGTGCACCCGGTGCACGTGGTCGCCGAGGCCGACAATCTGGAGGCGCTGCAGGTGGAGACGCCGACGCTGGTGCTGGAGCGGCTCTGCGCGGGCGAGAGTCCCACCGAGGTGGTGGTCGACCTGATCGCCGACGCGCTCGCCGCCGCCGAGGGCCGGGTGCGCAACCCGGCCCGCATCGTCGAGGCCGCGGAGGCGATCGAGCGGCGGATGCGCGGCGACGAACTCGACGAGGAGGGGCTCACCGCGCTCACCGACGAGTTCCGGATCTGCCGCCTCGACCCGTCCCGCCCCGCCGTCGACCTGCTCGAAGACCTGCTCGACGGGATCCGCGGCTGCTGGCTGCTCTACCGCGAGGAGCACGAGTCCGGGTTCGAGGAGGCGGTGCGGGCCGAGGGCGACAAGCAGAGCACGCCGCTGCTCTGAAGGACGCCGTTTCGAGGACTGCGGTCTGAGTTCGAAAGCTGTTCGCGCGGAGGGCTTTCAGGGGCTACTCTGCCGGTCGTGACCAGAAACGATTCTGCGAGCTGGCAGCCGTTCTCCGATCGCAATGCCGGACGACCGGCCGATGCGCGCTGGCACGAGGGCGTTCCGGAGTGGCTCGAACACCCCCTTCGGGAATGGCTCGACTCGCAATTCGTCGACGAGGGAACGCGTCGACAGGTGGCCGCCCGGCTTCGCTATGTGCCGGAGCGTGGATCGCGGTACTGGCGCGCGCGAAGTTTGCCCACCGTGGCGCTGCTCGAATGGGTGGACGCGACCCTGGATGTCATCAGCCGCGGGGAAAGCTTGTTCGATTCGCTGACTCCGATGGCGATCAGCGAGGTCGATGCGGTTCTCGAGGGCGCACGCTCGGTGTGGCGGGTGAGTAGCGGTGGGAACGCCCTCGAGCGACGGCATGACCAGGTCGTCACCGACGCGGTGCGGCAAGCCGGGGCCGCCGCCGACGCCGCGGGGCGGAGCGCCGCGGCGGCCCGCCTGCGCACGGCGTGGGACGCGGCGTTCCGATTCCACCCGGACCCGTCGGTCGCCTACCGAGAGGCGGTGCTTGCGGTCGAGGCCGCGGCGATCCCGGTCGTGGTCCCGCGGCAGGCGGGTGCCACGCTCGGGCACGTTCTCGGCCAACTCGATCGGCAGGGGCAGCTCTACCGCGTCGCGATTTGCGACCGGTCCGGCGTCTCGGCACCCACAACCGCCGTTGTCCAGATGATCCGTCTGCTGTGGGAGGGGCACACCGATCGACACGAGGGGGTGACTGCCGCGCTACCGATCACGGCGGAATCGGCGTGCATGGCCGTTACCCTCGCGGTGACGTTGGTCCAGTGGTTCACGTCGGGCGCTGTCCAGCCCCGCTGAGATCAGTCCCCGTAGGCCGCCGCGATCGTCTTGGAATCGCTCCACCGCGAGTAGGTGGGCGACTGCGGCCACCCCTCCGGCGAGTCCTGCCACTCCTCCTGGCGCCCGTAGGGCAACAGGTCGATGAGCGGGAAGGTGTGGCTGAGCTGCTCGGTGCCGCGGCCGTCGGTGTGCCAGGTGCGGTAGACGGTGTCGCCGTCGCGCAGGAAGACATTGACCGCGAAACCGGCGTCCGGCGGGGCGCCGATATCGCTGCCGAAGGGGCTGTTCGCGGTGGAGTACCAGGTCATTTTATTGCCGACCTTGCGTTTGTAGGCGAGCGCCTCGTCGATCGGGCCCTGGGTGACGATCACGAAGCGCGCGTCGTAGTTGTCCAGGAATTCGAGCCGGGTGTACTGCGAGGTGAACCCGGTGCAGCCGGGGCACTGCCACTCCTTGCCGGGGAACCACATGTGGCTGTAGACGATGAGCTGGGGTTTGCCCTCGAAGACGTCGGCCAGCGTGATCGGCCCGTCGGCGCCCTCCAGCGTGTACTCCGGCAGCTCGACCATCGGCAGCCGCCTGCGCTGCGCGGCGATCGCGTCGAGTTCCCTGGTCGCGGCCTTTTCCCTGGTCCGGAGCTCGGCGAGTTCGCGCTGCCAGGTCGCGGTGTCGACGACAGGCGGGAGTGCGTTCGTGCTCATGGTGTCCTCACTGGTCGGTGAAAAACGGTCCTGGGAATCGAGACGGGACGGGCGCGGCGAATTCATCGGTGCACGTGCAGCTGCCCTTGCGGACGACAAACCGCAGCGTTTGCACCGAAAACCATTGCGGGACAACTTCGTCGCCCCGCACCACGGGAAAAGCCCGAGTTGTTACCATCGGCCCGAAACAGGAAAGGGGCTGCGCGATGGCGGAGCACGAGCGGACACCGGCCGGAGTCGATCCTTCGCGGCCGAATTCGGCGCGTGTCTTCGACTACCTGCTCGGCGGCAAGGACAACTACGAGGTCGATCAGCGGGTGGCGCACCGCATGCTCGCGGTCGCGCCGGACACCCGCACGCTGGCCTGGTTCAGCAGGCAGTTCCTGCTCGGCGGGGTGCGACACGCGGCGGAGGCCGGGGTGCGGCAGTTCCTCGATCTCGGCTCCGGGCTGCCGACCTCGCCGAACGTGCACGAGACGGCGCGCGCGTACGACGCGGCGATCCCGGTGGTCGCGGTCGACAACGACCCGGTCGTGCTGGTGCACAGCAATGCCATTTTGACCGGGGTCACCGGCGTGACCGCCCTGCTCGGCGACGTCCGCGACGTGGACGACATCGTCGAGCGGGTGCGCGCGCAGCGGCTGCTCGACTTCGACCGGCCGATCGGGGTGCTGCTGGTCGGGGTGCTGCACTTCGTGATGGACGACGAGCACCCGGCGGAGATCCTGCGCCGGCTGCGGGCCGTGCTCGCGCCGGGCAGCTTCGTGGTGTTCACGCACGGCGCGGCGGAGAGCAACCGCGAGTTCATCGAGCGCTCGGAGAACGACACCGAGGGCAGCCCGGCGCAGGTCGCCTACCGCTCGGTGGAGCAGGTGCGCGAACTCTTCGACGGGTACGAGCTGCTCGAGCCCGGGGTGGTGCCGATCCAGGAGTGGCTCGGCGACGACCTGCCGGAGACCAAGCTGGTGCTGCTCGGCGGTATCGCCGAGCTCCGCTAGGGCGTACTCGCCAGCGCGTTCGCCCTGGTCACGAGCCGATCCGCCATGTCGCGCGGCACCCGGCCGAGCCCGCAGGCCGAGGCGACGCCGTCGACCCGGCGGCCGAGCGCGCGCTCGACCGTGCGCAGCGTCTCCTCCTGCTCGGCCGCGGACGGGGTGTCGTGCACCAGGCCCGCGTAGAAGCGGGTGCCGAGCGCGAGGTCGCGCAGCGGGGCGTAGAAGGCCGGGTCGGCGGGCGGCGGCACTTCGCCGGCGGCGAGCGGGCCGTGCACGAACTCCAGCGGCCTGCCCTTCGGCCACTGCCGCGCCACGGCATTGGCCAGGTCGACCAGCGGGCCGGTGTCGCGCAGCCGCGCCCGCGCCCGGTTGTGCAGGCTGCCGAGGCACAGGTGGACGCCGAAGCGGGTGCCCTCCGGTGCCGCGGCGGCCAGCGCGGCGATGCCGCGGCTCAGCCCGAGCGCCGCGTCGGCCCAGCGGTGCGCCGGTTGCAACCGGGCCGCGAGCACCAGCTCGGCGGTCGCCTCCAGCTGGATCACCACGTCGTCACCGGCGAGCTCGCGGATGGCGGTGATCTCGCGCACGGTGGCGGCGGTGAAGGCGGCGCGGTTCGCGCGCAGCCCGCCGGGGCCGACGGCGATGAAGGCCAGGGTGAAATCGGTGGGCATGCCGATCTGCAGGGCGAATCTCCGGTCACCGCGGAGCCGGTGGAAGAGCGGCAGCACCGACTCGGTCTCGCGGAGGTAGCCGAGGTCCATCCGGTCGGCGGTGAGCCGGGTGCCGCGGGCCGGGCGGTGCAGGGTTCGCTGCCTGCTGGACTGCCAGGTGCCTTGACGCTTGACCTCCAGCGCGCCCTGGCGCACCAGCTCCTCGATCACGGGCTGGATGTAGAACTCGTAGCGGTGCGTCTCGCCGGTGGGGAGGGTGTGCAGCGGCTCGGCGGAAAGCATTGCGCGCATTGCCTCTTCCGGTGTCGCTGCCGGAAAGCTCCCGACGAAATGTACGGCCCTGATGGCCTCGTTCTGCATCACCCGATCCTTCCGTTCGCGGATCAGGCTATGTCATAGCAGCGTGGAACATGATGGGTTGCAGCATCATTGCCGCCCTTGCGCGGTGCCCCGCGCGGGGCTAGCGTCGGCCGTGATGACGGGGAACAGCAGTACCGCAAGCATTTCCGGGCGGAGGTGGGCCGCGCGAGCACTGCTCGCGGTGGCCGCGCTGGCGCCGGCGCTCGTACCGAACACCGCGCAGGCGCAGCCCGATCCGGCGTGTGGCGCGCTCTCCTTCGCGGTGCCGCAGGGCCAGCTCGGGGCGACGCTCTGCCGCCCGGCCGGCGCCGAGACCGTCGTGGTGATGATGGCGGGCTCCAACTACAACCACCGCTACTGGGATTTCGGCTACCGCCCGGAGACCTACAACTTCCGGCAGGCGCTGAACCGCGCGGGCTACGCGACGCTGATCGTGGACCGGCTCGGCAACGGCACCAGCAGCAAACCGCCGAGCAGCACGCTCTCCGCCACCGCCAGCGCGAACGCGCTGCACGACATCGTGCAGGGGGCGCGGCGCGGGCTGGACGGCGCCGAGCCGTTCGCGAAGGTCGTCACCGCCGGGCACTCGCTGAGCTCCGGGATCGCCGTGCTGGAGGCGACGCAGCACCACGACGTGGACGGGGTACTGCTCACCGGCTACTCGCACACGCTCGAGGTGTCGCAGGTCATGGGCGTGATCTCCTCGTACCACCCGGCCGCGGGCGACCCGGCCTTCGTCGGCCGCAGCTACGACGACGGGTACCTCACCACCCGGCCGGGCACCCGCGCCGCCGCCTTCTACGGGCCGGACACCACCGACCCGGCGGTGCTCGCCGAGGACGAGCGGACCAAGGAGGTCTTCTCGCTCACCGAGTACCCGGACGGGCTCAGCTCGACCTTGCCGCCCATGTCCAATGGCATCGACGTGCCGGTCATGGTGGTCAACGGGTCGCTCGATCGGCTCTCCTGCGGGCCGGGGTTCGTGGCCTGCACGGATACCGCCACGTTGCTCGCCTCCGAGGCGCCGTTCTTCGAGCCCGCGGCTCGGTTGCGGGCGTTCGTGCTGCCCGGGAGCGGGCACTCGGTGAATCTGGCGACGAATACGGTCGCGTATCAGGGAGCTGTCGTGAATTGGCTGGACACCGAGATTCGCTGAGTCCTCAGATCCGCGCGCCTTTGGCGAGATTGCAGCCGCGGCAGAGGATCTGGAGGTTGCTCACGCTGGTGGCGCCGCCCCGGCTGAGCGGGATGACGTGGTCGAACTCCAGGTAGTGCTCGGCGCCGCACTCCACGCAGCGGCCGCCGTCACGCTGCCAGACCTCGCTCTTCACGTGCTGCGGGATCGCGCGGGTGTCGCGGCGGCCCGGGGCGAGGACCAGGCGTTTCGCGATCCGGAGCGCGCCCTCCAGGACGGCGGCCACGTAGTCGGGGTCGGGCACGCGGTAGGTGCCGCCGCCGCGTGCGGTGGTCGCCGCGATCACGACGCTGCCGTACTCGTGGCCGACCGACACGATCTTCTCCCACGGCGTCTCGGTGCCCGGCCCGGTGCCGACGAAGCGGAGCTTGCGGTTGCTGGCGATCAGCCGTCCCGACTGCTGGCGCGGGCCGCTCGCCAGGTAGCGCACCTGGGTCGCCGCGACGTCGACATGGACGATCTCGTCCGCCGAGAGGTGCAGCCCCTGGCGCTGGATGCGGGGGAGTTCGCCCGCCCTGACCTGGGTGAGGCTGCGGCCGCGCAGCATGCGCTGCCGCAGCTGCTCGATGTGCGGTGCGGCGGGTCCGAGGTCGCAGCAGGCCCGCAGCGCGGTGACCTCGGCATCGAAGCCGAGCATCTCGTGCTCCTCGATCTCGTCGTCGGCGAAGGCGAAGGTGACGACGCGCTCCAGATGCGCGACGGCGAGCGGGCGCAGCGCCGCGCTCCCGGTCGCGGCGTCGATGCGCTGGAAGCGGAGCGCGACCCACAGGGCGTCCCAGGCCGGGCCCTGCGGACCGGTGCTGGAGAGCACCTGCCACGCCTGGCCGCGCCACAGCCCGAGGAAGCCGGAGACGTCGTTCTCGCACCAGCGGCACGGTGGGGGAGTACCGAAGCGGGGCACTCGGGTGGCGCGCCCGCAGCGGCCACACACCCCGGGGGCGACGGGGATCAGTGGACGGGTCTCGTCGGCCCAGTGGGCGCCGTCCCACCAGCGCACCCGCGACGGGTCCTGGGCGTCCGTGTACCAGTCGGGGTCCAGGGTGGGCGCACCGTGCACCGGTGTGGGCGCGTTCCCGAGAGCGGGTGCGGCAACTGGTACGGGGTCGTCATCGATACCGACCCCGAACTCCTCGGCGAGCCCGCGCAGCCCGCTGTCCCACCCCTGGGTCACGTTGCGGAACTTCCACCCGCCGCCGCGCCGATAGAACTCCCCGAAGATCACCGCGCTCACGCTCTCGCCCTGATCGAGATCCAGATCGAAGGCCGCGCCGGTCGCCCTGACCTCGACCGTCAGCCCGGCGATGTCGCGAAAGCTGCCGGTATCCACCGACCCGGTGATCACGATCCGCTGCACCGACGGCTCGACCTTCGGCAGCACCACCTCCAGCGCGGCAGCGTTGCCGGTCGCCTCGCGCAATGTCACCGCGCCGGACGGATGCTTCGGCGCGTTGTAGAAGATGAAGTCGTCGTCGGTCCGGATTCGGCCGCTCGCATCCACGAGCAACGCTTGCGGGTCGACCTCGCCGTCGCGCCAGCCGAGGGCGACGACGACGGTATCGGTCGGAACGGGCGCGTTACCGCCCCTGCTGAGTTTCACGAGCTACCCGTCGCGCCGCCGAGGTGACCTGTAACACAGCGGAAAAGCGGGGCGGTCGGTTCGTGGGGTGCGACCGTTCGGCGCAGTCCGGACGCATGAGACACCGCATTCGGGACACTCCTGAGAGCAGCGACGAGGAGGTAACGATGACCGAGGTGACCCATCCCGGGGCAGACGAACTGCGGGCCGATTTCGAACGCGAACTGGCGTCGGTGACGACCGGCGGCGGCCTGCACGCCGGCTCCGCGCTGGACGTGCAGACGAGCGCGGCGCTGATCCGGATCGCGGAGGCGTACCCGGAGGTGGACGGCGCGCTGATCGCGGCGGCGCGGGCGGCGTTCGCCGGTCAGCTGGACGGCAGCAATGCCGAGGCCAGGCTGGAGACGATCGCGGAGCAGCTCGAGGAGCACTGACCCGTCAGAGCAGGAACTGCGGCAGGTGCGGGATGGCCTCCACCGGATGCCGGGCCGGGATGGCCACGCCGATGACGTGGAACTGCCAGGGTCCGTCGTCGTGGTGCAGCCTGCCGAGCACGAAACCGGTGTGGTCCGGCCCGGCGGGCAGGGCGAAGCGGGAGATCTCGCGGCGGGTCAGCCCGTCGACCAGGCGGCAGAAGCCGTTCTCGATGACGTCGAAGGCCTGACCGGAGTACGAGGTGACCAGCAGGATCACGCCGGTGATCGACGGTGGGATGAGGCTGAGGTCGATGGTGATGACCTCGTCGTCGCCCTCGCCGTGGCCGGTGAGGTTGTCGCCGAGCAGCCGCACCGTGCCGTCCCGGGAGAGCATGTGCTCGTGGTAGACGACCTCGGTGAGCTGCGCGTCCGCGTAGAGCGCGGCGGCGGCGTTGAGGTCGATCTCGGGCCTGCTGCCGCCGGACAACCTGCCGCCCCGGACGGGATCCCAGCCCAGCCCCATGGTGACGAAGCGCAGGGGTTCCTGCTCCGAGTCGTACGCCGCCGGCGCCATGCGCCCCTCCTCGCTGTGTACCGCCGTCACTCTACAAGCCGGGCCACCGTTCGGCGGGGTGAAAAGCGCCCGGTCGGAACGGTATTGACCAGGGCGGGAAGCAAAAGGGACGATTCGGGCGTGCGCCGCTCGGTACCCGTCGGGCGGCCGGAGCCCGGTCGGTATAGTCGCCGCGGATGACTAGTTCCGCCGCCGACCGTGCCGTGCCGAGGCCGCGCCCCCGTTTGTGGCGCGTCGCCTGGCTCGCGCCGGTGCTGACGACCGTGCTGGCCGTGCTCTGTCTGACCCAGCCGATCTGGCCGATCGAGGAGATCTCCCGGGGCTTCATCGACCTGCAGGTCTACCGGCTCGGGGTGGAGGCGCTGCGCGGCGGCGGCGAGATGTACGGCGAGCTGCCGCAGACCACGCTCGGCATCAGCCTGCCCTTCATCTACCCGCCGTTCGCGGCGCTGGTGCTGGCGCCGTTCGCGCTGCTGCCCTGGTCCGCGGCGGCCTTCGCCTTCTTCGTCACCTCGACCGCCGCGCTGGCGCTCACGCTCTACCTGGTCGCCCGCCGCTTCTGGCCGGAGCGCAGCACCCTGGAGCTGGCGCTGCTGGCCACCGCCACCGCGACCCCGCTGGCCATGCTGCTGGAGCCGACCCGCTCCACGCTCGACTTCGGCCAGGTGAACCTGCTGCTCATGGTGCTGGTCGCCGCCGACTGCCTGACCGCGAAGCCGCGCTGGCGGCGCGGCATGCTGGTCGGCATCGCGGCCGCGATCAAGCTGACCCCGGCCGCCTTCGTGCTCTACTTCCTGGTCCGCCGCGACTACAAGGCGGCGATCACCGCGGCGATCTCCGGCGCGGTGGCGACGCTGATCGGGTTCGCGGTGCTGCCCGCGGAGTCGTTCGAGTACTGGTTCGGCGGGATGGGCAATGTCGACGGGCTGAGCGGCTCGGCGTTCCACACCAACCAGTCCATCCAGGGCGTGCTCTCCCGGCTGCGGGTACCGGAGCCGCTCTTCACCGTGGTCTGGCTGGCCTGCGCCGCGGCGCTGCTCGCGCTGGTGGTGGTCGCCATGCGCCGCGCCGCGCACATCCCGGCGCTGGCGCTGGCCATCAACGCGGTCTTCACGCTGCTGGTCTCGCCGATCTCCTGGTCGCACCACTGGGTGTGGATCGCGCCCGCGCTCTTCGGCATGGCCTGCTACGCGAGCACGCTGCCCCGGCGCCGCGCGCTCGGCTGGTTCGCGGTGACCGCGGTGACGGCGGCGGTCTTCGTCTACGGCCCGCAGAACTGGCTGCCCGGCGGCGAGGACCGGGAGTACGACTGGACCCCGGTGCAGCACCTCGTCGGCGACACCTACGTCTGGCTCGGCGTCGCGCTGGTGCTGCTCTTCCTGGCGACCGGGCGGCGCGCGCCGGTGCCCGCGGCCGCGCCCGAGCAGCCGGTGGCGCCCGCGCCCGCGGTCGCCGACCCGGCGGTCGGATCGGCCGCGGGAGCGTAGCGGCAGATCGGGCGTTTCGCTACGAGTTGGTTGCAGTGTCCGGCTCGGGACCGGCGCCGGGTCCGCGGGTCCGGTATACGTCTGTGTCGTGGTGTGGTTGTCCCGGGTGCGTGTCCCCGGCAGAACGGACGAGCGTAGCGGTCGGCGTGCGGGCCGGGGGTGGTGGTGAATCACGCCCTGCCGGACAAGGATTCGCTCGTGGCCGCGCTCCGCGGATTTCCGCACCGGGACCATCCCATGCTGGAGGCGGCCGGTGAGCTCGCCGCGCTGCACGAGGCCGGGCTCGGCGCGGGCGGCATCGGCGAGATCGACGGCCACCGCGGCCGCCTGGTGATGGCGATCGATCGCTGGATCGCCCGGGTCGTCCCGGTGCCGCACGGCGGCGCCGCGCGGCACACCGAGACGGTGGGCGAGGTGGTCGACCGGCTGGCCGCCTACTGCGCACAGGCGTACGCGGCGAACGGCGGGTCGGAGGACGAGCGCTACGAACTGGCCATGCTGGTCACCGACCTGGCCGACGCCTACGACGACCTCATCACGGAGGTGGGCCGCGGCGTGCGCCGGGTGCCGACGACCTACCAGCAGTGGTCCTAGCGGGAGATCTCGCCCGGCAGGGCACCGAGGGTGAGCACGAGCGCGGCCAGCAGGCCGGACGCCGCGATCAGGCCGGTGAGAACGGACTGGGTCAGAGCTGCAGTACCGCACGCGAAGGTGGAGCAGGTCACGAAGGCGAGCACCGCGGTTCCGCTTTCCAGCCCCAGGATTCGGGTGGGGTTGCGGATCGCTGTCATGGGTTTCAGGTACCCGAACGGCGATTTTCCGAAACCTTTTCGGGACCCGGCGGGGCCGGATTCACCGCGCGCCCGCCGGGTACCGCGACGTCAGGAGGTGTGACATGCCGAAGGAATGGACCGCCGAGCAGGAACGGCAGTACGAGCACGTCAAGGACTCCGCGAAGGACCGCGGGGCGAGCACCAAGCGGGCGAAGGAGGTCGCGGCGCGCACGGTGAACAAGAACCGGGCGCAGGCCGGGGAGACCAAGACCGCCACCCGCTCGTCGGTGCGCGACAAGTCGCCGCAGCAGCGCGGCGGGCAGCGCTCCGGCACCGACCGGCCCAAGGGGCTCACCCGCGACCAGCTCTACGCCGAGGCGCGGAAGAAGAACATCGAGGGCCGGTCGACGATGACCAAGGGTCAGCTGCAGAAGGCGCTCGGAAAGTCCTGAGGCTCAGTTCTCGCCGTAGGTGAGGGGCTCGTCGTCGCCGGGGGCGATGGCGGGCTCCTCAGGCATGGCGTGCCGCGGGCGGTACTCCGCCGGGGCGGGGCCGCCCTCCTCCAGGCCGTAGTGCACGAGCAGCTCGCGCTCGGCCTCGCCGCTGATGTGGCCGTCCTCGTCCAGGTACGGGGCGGTGCGCACGGCGCCCTTGACCACGCTCACCCGGATCGAGGAGCTGGCCTCCTGGTGCCTGGCGCCGATCAGCGGGATGAGCGCGTCGCCGGCGAAGAGCCCGGCGGAGACCGCCATCCAGGTGGGGGCGCCGGTGGCATTGTCCAGGTACAGGCGGCGGACTTTGCCGATCTTCTCGCCGTCGCGGTCGTACACGGTGTGCCCGATGAGGGCCTCCAGCGTCGCTTCGCTCACGATTTTCTCCTCGGTGTCCGGGCGGTCCGGTCGGAAAAACGCTGATCAGCTACTGCCTCACTACCTCGGCAATATTCTGGCAAACATTTCTCGAATCGGGCGGCGCCACCCCGGACGACTCGCTACGAGGCTGCGGAGGGTTCGCCGGAAGGATGCCTGCTCGGCTAATCAATCCCGGCACAAGGATTTTCGCATGATGTCCGGCGATTCGCTCGGTAATTGCCGGTTTCTGCGGCAGGGTGAGGCGGAAAGGGTGGGAAACGCTGCAGGGAGGTCGACCCGTGAGGAAGTTCCGCGTGACCCGGTTCCTGGTGCCCGTGCTCGCGGCGGCGCTGCTCGCCGCCTGCTCGGACGAGGTCAGGGACGGCGAGGCGACGGGCGGCACCGAGTCCAGCGGGACCGGCAGCGCCGCCGCGCCGAGCACGACGGTGCCGATCGTCGAGCCGGCGGGCGCGGTGCGGATTCCGATCGACGAGACCGGCACCGCCACCATGCCGTCCGGCTCGGTACTGGAGATCCGGGTCCCCGCGGCCTGGGGGGACGCCGCCGACGCGCTGCGCTGCACGGTCGTCGACGGCAGCGGGCGGAACGAGGATCTGCACTCGTCGGAGGTGAAGAAGCGGGAGGAGGCCGGCGGCCAGGAGTGGATGACGCTGTGGACCTTCTCCGCCGCGCCGGAGACCGAGTTCACCATCGGCTGCGCCGACCCGGAGCACCGGGTGCCGCCGGAGGGGCAGCCGTTCGTGCGGGTGGTCCCGCGCTCCTCGGCACCGCCCGCCGCCAGGTAGCGGGCGTACCCTCGCAGCCATGGCCGGATATCGGGAGCGGCCGGCGCGGCTGGCCGGAGCCGTCCTCTGGGCGCGCACCGGCGTGGCGGCGCACGAGCCGCCGGTGCTGCCGGACGGCTGCATGGATCTGATCTGGAGCGCGGGCGGGCTGGTGGTGGCCGGGCCGGACACCGTCGCGCACCACCCCGAGCTCGGCGGCGCCGAGTTCGCGGGGTTCCGGTTCGCGCCGGGCACCGCGCCCGCCGTGCTCGGGGTGCCCGCCGCCGAGGTGCGGGATCGGCGGGTCGAGCTGGCCGCGCTGTGGCCCGCGAAGACGGTCAGGGCGCTGGCCGACGAGGTGGGCGCGGCCCCGGATCGGGCCGCCGCGCTGGAGGCCGTCGTGCTGCGCCGCGCCGCCGGGCGGCCCGCGCCGGACCCGGCGCTCGGCCGGGTGGTGGCGGCGCTGGATGCCGGGCACCCGGTGCGCTACGTCGCCGAGCACGCGGGGTGGACCGCGCGCACCCTGCACCGTCGCTCGCTCGCCGCCTTCGGCTATGGCCCCAAGACGCTGGCCAGGGTGCTGCGGTTGCAGCGCGGGCTGGCGCGGGCCCGCGCCGGGGTGCCGCTGGCCGAGAGCGCGGCCGGTGCGGGCTACGCCGATCAGGCGCACTTCACCCGCGAGGTCCGCGAGCTGACCGGGCTCACGCCCGGAGCCCTGCTCCGCGGGCCGCGCTGAGCCTCAGCTGTCGAGCGCGGCGTAGAGGTCGATCCCGTTTCCGTCCGGGTCCTGGATGGAGGCGTACCGCTGCCCCCACGGGGCGTCGAACGGCTTCAGCTCACCGTGTGCCCCCGCCGCGACGAGCGCGGCGTAGGTGCTGTCCACGGTCGCCGGGTCGGGGCAGCGGACGGCGAGCCCGATCCGGCCCGCATCGGCGGGCGGCTGCCAGCCGGGCTGGAAGGAGCGCACCGTCTCCTCGGTGTCCAGCATGAGCCGGAATCCGCCGCCGAGATCGGCCTCGGCGTGCGGCGCCCGCTCGGCGCCGTCGGGGAACTCCAGGCCGAGCCCGCGGTAGAAGGCGAGCGAGGCGGTCATGTCGGCCACCACCAGGCCGATGGCATCGAGTCGAAGAGTCATGCCGCAACCCTACGAAGCGGGGGCCTCGTGCGGCTTGAACGAATCGGACGTCAGCGGGTGTGCGCGGGCACCAGCTCCGCGATCAGGTTCTCCACCAGGATGCGCAGGTGGTCGCGGATCGGCCGGACCGCCTCGATGGGCTGCCCGGCGGGGTCGGGGAGCACCCAGTCCCGGTAGCTGATGCCGGGGAAGAACGGGCAGGCGTCGCCGCAGCCCATGGTCACCACCACGTCGGAGAGGCCGACGGCCTCCTCGGTGAGCTGGGCCGGGGTGCGGTCGGCGATATCGATCCCGACCTCGGCCATCGCGGCGACCGCCGCCGGGTTCAGTGCCTCGGCCGGTTCGCTGCCCGCGGAGCGCGCCTCGATCCGATCACCCGCCAGCGCGCTGAGGAATCCCGCCGCCATCTGCGACCGTCCCGCGTTGTGCACGCAGACGAACAGCACTGTGGGCCTGTGGGCCATGGAAACGCCTTTCCGGGGTTCGGGCCGATCGGGTCCGATCGCCGTGGGGTCCGTGCCACGTCCGGCTGTCGGGTCGATACCGAAACGCTGTCGTAGCGTAAGGGATACCCGGACACGTGAACGCCCGGCGGCCGGAGTTCCGGCCGCCGGGCGGAGTGTGATGCGCGATCCGAATCAGATCGGCCGCAGGTTGATCACCTTGCGCAGCCGCTGCCGGTCGCGCTCCAGCTTGCGCGCCTCGTAGGCGATCGGGAAGTAGCGCACCCGCTCCGGCAGCAGCGGGGTGCCGCGCGAGATGACCCAGCCGATCAGCTTCAGCTTGCGCTCGTCGGCGGCGGTCCAGGTGAGGCCGAGCTTGCGCCGGGCCGGCTCCGGGGTGGTGCCGACGGTGCAGAAGTACTGCAGCTTGCCGATCGGCGCGAAGAGCGCGTGCCACAGCGGGTGCAGCGGCCGCGGCAGCTCCTTCGGGGGCGCCACCTTACGAATCGTCTGCAGGTAGTCGCGCGCGGTCTGGGTGGCCTCCAGGTTGTTCTCGACGGCGGCGGCGAAGAACTCCTCGAACTCGGCGAAGGTCGCCGGGATCTCCTTGGGCGCCACCGTGAAGTTGCGCAACAGCTGCAACGCCTCCTGGTAGTACGCCTCCTTGTCCTCGTCCCGCAGCGGCGTGCGGGCGAAGTACTTCGAGTTCGCGCAGAAGGCGTAGGTGCCGGTGTGCAGCACCCAGGCCCACGGGCCGCTGGAGAGCGCCTTGTGCTGCCTGCCGCTGGCGTCGGTGGTGTTCAGCGAGGCGTGCATGGCGCGCAGCCGGTCGGCCTCGGCCAGCGCCTCGTCACCGCCGTAGACCCACATCATCACCGAGGAGACGCTGCGCAGCGCACGGCCCATGGGGTCGGTGCGGAAGGTGGAGTGCTCGTCGACCACGGCGGAGATGGTCGGCTCCATGGTCTGCAGCAGGAACGCCGAGCCCGCGGTCAGCGAGAAGGTGACCAGCCCGGTCTCGTCCCACATGCGGGTCCCCGGCTCGATGGCCCGGCGCGGGGGAAGGACGCGCTTGTCGGTGTCGTCGACGGCGACGGAGGCGGTCATTGCGATCTCCTTTGATCTGCCGAATGCGTATAGATGAGATGATAAGTGCCTAACACTCTCAATGTCTACGCGCGAGTCGCTCAGGTTTGGAACGGGCGCCGGTGGACACTTGCCGAATACCGCGCCGCAGCTTTGTGTGACACAGAACACAGCGGAACCTCCGTGACGCATTGCCGCGACGGCGTGTCGGTCGT
The DNA here is from genome assembly GCF_040654395.1 of Nocardia sp. NPDC050697. Taxonomy (NCBI): domain Bacteria; kingdom Bacillati; phylum Actinomycetota; class Actinomycetes; order Mycobacteriales; family Nocardiaceae; genus Nocardia; species Nocardia sp. NPDC050697. The sequence continues at coordinate 95,618 of NZ_JBFAHY010000008.1, read as the reverse complement.
ACGACACAGGAGGGTTTCGTGACGAGTGCGCAAACCGCCGCGCCGGACGAGGCGACGCTGGTCGGCAGAGCGAAGGATGGCGACATCCGGGCCTACGAGGAGCTGGTGCTGCGCTACCAGGCGCGGATGTACCGGCTCGCGGTGCGGGTGCTCGCCGACCGGGCGGATGCCGAGGACGTGATCCAGGAGGTCTTCCTGACGGCCTGGCGCCGCCTGGACCAGCTGGAGGACGAGGCCGCGTTCGTCGGCTGGCTCTACCGGATGACCACCAACCGGTGCCTGAACGTCATCCGGGCCAGGCGGCCGCGGGCCGAGCTGGACCCGGAGACCGCCGCGTCCCCGCACACCGACACCTGGCCGGAGCACGCCGTCCAGGTGAGCAGCCAGCTCGGCGCCCTGACCGCGGCGCTGGAGACGCTCACCCCCGAGCAGCGCGCCTGCTGGCTGCTGCGCGAGGTGGACGGGCTGTCGTACGAGGAGATCGCCGACGCGGTGGGCGCGGGCCCCGCGGCGGTGCGCGGCCGGATCGCCCGCGCCCGAGCGCAATTGTCCGAGGTGATGGAGCCATGGCGGTGAACTCCGCAGCAGACCACGAGGCGACCGGGTACCGGCTGCCCTGCGGCCGCGATCTGGAGCAGGTCTGGGACCGGCTGGACGCGGTCGAGGCCGGGCTCGGCGACGAGCACGAGACGCACTGCCCGCACTGCGCCACCGCGCGCGCGAGCCTGCGCGCGCTGCGCGCCGCCACCGCGGAGCTGATCGCCGAGCCGGAGCCCGCCCCGCCCGACCTCACCGCCCGCATCATGTCCGCGGTCCGGGCCGAGGTGCGGCGCGGCCGGACCATGCCGCTGGCCACGCCGGAGCCCGGCGGGGTCGAGGTCTCCGAGCGCGCGGTCGCGGCGGTGCTGCGCTTCGCCGCCGATGCGGTGCCGGGGGTGCGGACCAGGCGCTGCCGGGTCAAGCCGGTCGGCGCCGAGCCCGACGGCCGGGCCGCGGTCGAGGTCGAGCTGGCCTTCGCGCTCGCCGCCGGGACGCCGGTGGCCGGGGTGCTCCCGGTCGTCCGGGAACGGGTGAGCGCGGCGCTGAACAGCGGAATCGGGGTCTCGGTGCGGCGGCTGGACGTCCTTGTGGTCGACCTTTTCGTGGACGATTCCCCGCCGCGGCCCGGCCGGGGCGCCGAGCCGGCCGACGACGAAGCGGAGGGCAGGCCGTGACCCCGGTGACCGAATTCGTGGTCGAGCCCGCGGTGCTCGCGGCCGTCGCGGCGCGCGCCGCGCTCGCGGTGCCCGGCGTGCTGCGGCTGGAGCCCGGCATGCGCGGCCTGGTCTCGACCTGGGTGCGCACCGGCAGGCAGCGCCTCGGCGGCGGCGACCCCGCGCTCGCCGACGGCGTCAGGGTGCGCAGCCACGCCGACGGCCGGATCACCGTCGAGGTCGACGTGGTGCTCTCCACCGAGCGCCCGGCCGCTGCGGCCGGGATCGCCGTGCAGCGCGAGATCGCCAGGGTGCTGGCCGAGGCCACCGGTCAGCGGGTGGCCGCGGTGACCGTCGGCATCCTGGATATCGAGGTCCCGGGGTGACCGAGAGCGGCCTCGTCCGTGCGGTCGCCGCGGCGGTCACGGCGGTGCCGGGGCTGCGCCCGGCGCAGTCGATCGGCCCGGCGGGCCCCTCCTGGCTCCCGCGGCCCGGCTCCGACGGCGTCGAGCTCACGCCGGGCCTGGTCACCGTGCGCGTGGTCGCCCGCGCGCTGCCGCTGCCGCCGCTGCTCACCGCGGCGGAGCGCGGCATTCGCGCGGCGCTGGCCGGAACCGCCCTCGAGGGCGCCGCGCTGCGGCTGGTGGTCTGCGGGCTGGACGCCGCCGCCTTCACGAAAGTGACGCCCATCACACCCCCATGACGAACCCGCACCACCGCGGGTCGAACCCGACAGAAGCACACCAGAGGAGGAACGATGTCCGCACCGATCACCGACCCGAAGAGCCACGCCGACGCGGCCAAGCCCGCCAACGGGGAGACCGTCCAGAAGGATCCGGTCCGCAAGGCCAATGCCCTGGTGTCCGACCAGGGCACCACCACCATCGCCGACCTGGTGGTGCAGAAGATCGCCGGGCTGGCCGCGCGCGAGGTGCGCGGGGTGCACGCGCTCGGCGCCGGCTCCAGCCGGGCCTTCGCCGCGCTCCGCGACCGCATCCCCGGCGCGTCGGCCAGCGTCGGCCAGGGCGTCTCCGTCGAGGTCGGCGAGACGCAGGCCGCGGTCGACGTGGAGATCGTGGTGGAGTACGGGGTCGCCATCGCCGAGATCGCCAGGGCGGTGCGGCGCAACATCATCACCGCCATCGAGCAGATGACCGGGCTCGAGGTCGTCGAGGTCAATATCAATGTCAACGACGTCTTCGTCCCCGGTGACGACGAGGACGCGCCCGCCCCGCCGAGCCGGGTGCAGTAGCGATGAACGCGACGACACTCGGGCTGCTCGCCGGGCTCGCGCTCGGCTTCGCCGGCGCCTTCGGCGGCTTCGGCGCCTTCGTGGTGGTGTTGCTCTTCGGCGCGGTCGGGCTGCTGGTCGGGCGCTGGTTGGACGGCGAGCTCGACGTGGCCGAGCTGGTCCGCTCCGCGCAGCGGCGGAGCGGGCGATGACTGCCGCGGTCCCGGCCGCGCGGGCGGCGGCCGGGACCGGGGCCGTCCCGGCGGAGCTGCGCGGGGCCACCACGGTGGCGCCGCGCGCGGTGCGGCGGATCGCGGAGCTCGCTGCGGGCGAGGTGCCCGGCGTTGCCGCCCCGGTCCGGGTGCAGGCCGTCGTGCGCGGCGACTGGACCCGGCTCTCGGCGGAGGTGCCGGTGCGGTACCCCGAGCCGATCCGCCGGGTCACCGACGCCTGCCGGGCGCACCTGACGGCGCGGGTGGGTGAACTCACCGGGCTGCGGGTGTCCCGGGTCGAGATCCTGGTCCCGGTGCTCACCGTGGGCGCGCCCGACCCCGGGCGGGTGTCGTGACCAGGCGGCCCCGCCGGGTCGTGCCCGCGGTGCTGCTCGCCCTGGTGCTGCTGGCCGCGGCGGTGGTGGTGATCGTCTCGCTGGTGCAGCGGCTCACCGGCGCCCGCGAGCTCGTCTCCTACGACCGGGTCGCGGCCGAGCTGCACGCGATCACCTGGGGCGAGACGCCGGTGCTGGTCGCCGGCGTGATCGCGGCGGCGCTCGGGGCGCTGCTGCTGATCGCGGCGCTCTGGCCGGGGCGCACGCTGCTGGTGCCGCTGGTCGACGAGGAGGGGCTGCGCGCCGGGGTCTCCCGGCGCGGGCTGCGCGCCGCCGTCCGGGAGAGCGCCGAGACGGTGGACGGGGTGACCGCCCGCGGGGTGCGGGTGCGCCGGCGCTCGGTGCGGGTCAAGGCCGCCACCGACCGGGTGGAGTCGGCGGGCACCGCGGAGGCGGTGGCCGACCGGGTCTCGAACCGCCTGCGGGAGATCGGAACCCGCTCGGTGCGCCGCGTGCGCACCTCGCTGCAGACGCCGGAGACCGGAGGTGGCGCATGAATCGGATGAATCGGCCCGCGGCGGTCAACCGATCGCTGATCGGGCTCGCCGGGCTCGCCCTGCTCGCCGCGGGCGGCTACGCCCTCGCCGCGCACGACAACCGGCTGAGCTGGGTGGACACCGGCACCCCGCTGGTCCCCGGCACCGGGGCACCGCCCACCTGGGTCTTCGTCGCGGTGATCGCGGGCGCCGCGCTGCTCGGGCTGCTGTGCCTGCGCTGGCTGCTCGCCCAGCCCTTCCGGAAGCCGAAATCGGTGGGCTGGCAGGTCGGCGGCGACCGCGACACCGGGCGCACCGTGCTGCGCTCCGGCACCGCCGCCGTGCCGGTGGCCGCCGATATCGAGGGCTACCCGGGCGTGCGGAGCGCGCAGGCCTGGCTCTCCGGCGGCCCGGACACCCCGCAGCTGCACCTGCTGGTCACCGCCGCGCCCGCCGCCGACGTCGCCGGGCTGCGCCGCCGCATCCTCGGCCACGCCGTCACCCGGCTGCGCACCGCGCTGGAGATCGAGATCATCCCGGTCACCCTGGAGCTGCGCTTCGCCGACGAGCAGCGGACGCTGCAATAGGCTGGAGACCATGAGCGCGGCGCGCCGGATCGGCGCCCTCACCGGGGCCGGCATCTCCACCGACTCGGGGATTCCCGACTTCCGCGGCCCGCGGGGGATCTGGACCACGAACCCCAGCGCCGAGCTGCTCACCACCTACGACGCCTACCTCGGCGACCCCGAGGTCCGGGTGCGCTCCTGGCAGGCCCGCCGGGAGAACCCCGCCTGGCACGCCGAACCCAATGCCGCGCACCGCGCGCTCGCCGAGCTGGAGCACGCGGGCCGGGAGATCGGCATCGTCACGCAGAACGTGGACGGGCTGCACCAGAAGGCGGGCTCCGCGCCGGAGCGGGTGGTGGAGATCCACGGCACCATGTTCGGCGTCGAGTGCGTCGAGTGCCCGTACACCGCCACCATGGCGGCGGCGCTGGAGCGGGTCGCCGCCGGCGAGCCGGATCCGCCCTGCCCGCGCTGCGGCGGCGTGCTCAAGGCCGCGACCATCATGTTCGGCCAGCAGCTGAACCGGCGCACGGTCGCCGCCGCGCTCGCCATCGCCGAGCGCAGCGAGCTCTTCCTCGCCATCGGCTCCTCGCTGCAGGTGGAGCCGGCGGCGTCGCTCTGCGCGGTCGCGGTGGACGCCGGCGCCGAGCTGGTGATCGTCAATGCCGAGCCGACGCCCTACGACGGGATCGCCGCCGAGGTGATCCGCGAACCCATCGGCACCGCGGTCCCGGCGCTGGTCCGGACCCTGCTCAGCTGACCGGCCCGAGCACCCGGTCCAGGTAGTCGTTGCGGAAGAGCCCCTCCGGGTCCAGCTTCCGGCGCACCGCCGCGAACCGCTCCCACTCCGGGTAGCGCGGGCGCAGCGTCTCCGCGGTGCGGAAGTGCCGCTTACCCCAGTGCGGCCGCCCCCGGTACTCCGCGAAGACCGCCTCGCAGGCGCGGAAGTAGGGTTGCCACTCCATGTCCCGGTACTGGTGCACGGCGATGTAGCAGGTCTCCCTGCCGCCGGCCGGGGAGAGGAAGGCGTCGTCCGGCGCCACCCAGCGCACCTCGATCGGCATCGGGGTGTCGAAGCGCCGTGCGATCTCCCTGATCTCCCGGATCGCGGCGGCGCCGTGCTCGCGCGGCAGCGCGTACTCCATCTCGGTGAAGCGCACCAGCCGCGGCGTGGCGAAGACTCGGTACGAGCGGTCCACCTTCTGCCGGTTGCCGCCGGCTCGCGCCGCGGTCCGCTGGATGAGCGGGACCAGCTCCGGCCGCCGCCTGCCGAGCCGGCAGAGCGCGTCGAAGACATGGTTGGAGAGCAGGATTCCGTCCAGCCAGCCGACCGCGGCGGAGCGCGGGCGCTCCGGCGCCGCGGTCCGGTTGTTGCGCTTGGTCATGGTCAGCGGGCTGTGGCCGAACATGTAGAACTCGAAATGCTCGTTGCCGTCCACGTGCGAATCCAGCTCGGCCAGCACGTCTTCCAGCGGGATCGGGCGCTCCACCCCGGCCAGCACGAAGGAGGGGACCAGCCGCAGCGTCACCGCGGTGACGACGCCGAGCGCGCCGATGCTCACCCTGGCCGCGCGCCAGCCGTCCGGGTCGGTCTCCGCGTTCAGCTCCAGCACGCTGCCGTCCGCGGTCACCAGCTCGATCGAGTGCAGCGCGTCGGAGATGTTCCGCAGCCGCGAGCCGGTGCCGTGCGTCCCGGTGGCGGTGGCGCCCGCGACCGTCTGCACGTCGATATCGCCGAGGTTGGGGAAGGCGAGGCCGTGCGCGTGCAGCGCGGCGCTGGCCTCGTGCAGCGTGATACCGGCCTGCACCCGGGCCAGCCCGGCCGCGCGATCCACGTGCAGCACCCGGTTCATCCGCGAAAGGTCGAGCAGCACACCGTCGGTGAGCACCGCGTCGGTGAAGGAGTGGCCGGCCCCGGCCACCCGGACATTCCGGCCGCGCGCCGCCGCGGCGGTGACCAGCGCGGCGACCTCGGCGGTGTCCCGGGGGTGCGCGACGACGGCGGGGTGGCAGCGCTGATCGCCGGCCCAGTTCACCCACGGTGAGTTGGTCATGTGTCCAACTGTAGGGGATGCGGCTGCGCGGTCGCCAGAAATTCGCAGGATAGTCCGAAGTTATCGGCGGCGCGGCGGGCAGAGCTTGCCCTTGGCCTGTTCGACCTGCTCTTCGGTGAGCGCCGATTCACAGAGCGGGAGCCGTGCCGTGCCGTCGCCGCGCACGCCGTTCAGCGCCACCGCCATGTAGCGGCGCCAGGTCTCCGGCGCCACCGGGCGGCAGAACTCGGCGAAGCCGTCGATCATGTGCACCAGCGCGAAGAGGTCGGTGGGCTGCACGTCCTGGTGCAGGTCGCCGGAGGCGCGGGCGCGTTCGACGAGCCGGTTCAGCGGCGGCTGCATCCGCTCGCGCATGGCCTGGAAGCGCTCGATCTGGTCGTCCAGCTCCAGGATGACCTCGCTGAGCCCGCGGCTGCCCGCGAGGTGCTCGCAGGCGTACTCGAAGAACTCGACCAGCGCCGCCCAGGGGTCGGGGTTGCGCGCCGCGGTCTCCGCCGCGGCCACGAACTCGTCCATCTGCTGGGCGAAGACCTGGACGATGAGCTCCTTCTTGCTCGCGAAGCGGCGGTACACCGTGCCGACCCCGACGCCGGCGCGCTCGGCCACGTCGTCCAGCGAGATCTCCAGCCCGCGCTCCCCGAACAGCTCGCGCGCGGCGGCGACGATGCGCTCCTGATTGCGCGCGGCATCGGCGCGCAGGCGTCGGGGGGCATGGCTGGGGGAGGTCGACGTGGTGGGGCTCACAGCCCCAGTCTACCAACGCCGGGGATTAAGTGGAGGCGGTCTCTCCGTTATGGTGATAGTCTCCGAATAAGTGGAGGCCATGCCTCCGCATTCTCGGCTCCACTCCGATCCCCAGGGGAGAAGAATGACTACCACGATCGAGACCGCGGCCCCGGCCGCCGCGGCGACCGGCAGGCGCGGCTCCGCCGCCGTCCGCTGGTGGGTGCTCGCCGTCATCGGCATCGCCCAGCTGATGGTGGTGCTCGACGCCACCGTCGTGAACATCGCGCTGCCCGCGGCGCAGGCCGACCTCGGCTTCGGCGACGGCGATCGGCAGTGGGTGATCACCGGCTACGCGCTCGCCTTCGGCAGCCTGCTGCTGCTCGGCGGCCGGCTCAGCGACCTCTTCGGCAGGCGCACCGCCTTCATCACCGGGCTCGTCGGCTTCGCCGTCGCCTCCGCCATCGGCGGCGCCGCCACCAGCTTCGAGATGCTGGTCGCCGCCCGCGTCGGCCAGGGTGTCTTCGGCGCGCTGCTCGCCCCCGCCGCGCTCTCGCTGCTCACCGTCACCTTCACCGAGCCCGGCGAGCGGGCCCGCGCCTTCGGCATCTTCGGCGCGGTGGCCGGCACCGGCGGCGCCATCGGGCTGCTGCTCGGCGGCGCGCTCACCGAGTGGGCCTCGTGGCGCTGGGTGATGTTCGTCAACCTCGGCTTCGCCGCCGTCGCGCTGGTCGGCGCGGTGCTGCTGCTCGCCAGGCACGTCACCACCGAGCGCCCGCGGCTGGACCTGCCCGGCACGCTGAGCGTCACCGCCGCGCTCTTCGCCATCGTCTACGGCTTCTCGCACGCCGAGTCCGAGGGCTGGTCCGACCCGCTGACCCTGGCCTTCCTGGCCGGCGGCGCGGCGCTGCTCGCGCTCTTCGTCTGGCTGCAGACCCGGGTCGCGCACCCGCTGCTGCCGCTGCGGATCGTGCTCGACCGCACCCGCGGCGCCTCCTACCTCACGGTCTTCGTGATGGGGATCGGGATGTTCGCGATCTTCCTCTTCCTCACCTACTACCTGCAGCTGACGCTCGGCTACACCCCGATCACCACCGGCCTCGCCTTCCTGCCGATGGTCGCGGGCATGGTGATCTCCTCGACCACCGCGCCCTCGGTGCTGATGCCGCGGGTCGGGCCCAAGGTCGTGGTGAGCGGCGGCTTCGTGATCGCCGCGCTCGGCATGCTGCTGCTCACCCGGATCGGGCTGGACTCCAGCTACCCCACGGACATCCTGCCCGCGCTGGTGATCATGGGGCTCGGCCTCGGTGGCGCCATGTCGGTCGCCTTCCAGGGCGCGACCTCGGGCGTCGGGCACGCCGACGCCGGGGTGGCCTCGGCGACCATCAACACCAGCCAGCAGGTCGGCGGCTCGATCGGCACCGCGCTGCTCAGCACCATCGCGGCCTCGGCGGCGACGGACTACCTGGCCGGACGCACGATGAGCCCGGAGGTGGTGGCGCAGTCCGCGATCGAGAGCTACACCACCAGCTTCTGGTGGGCCACCGCGATCTTCGCGGCGGGCGCGGTGATCGTCGGCTTCCTCATGCCGAACACCGTCCCCGCACCCGCCGAGGGCGAACCCGTTCTCGCGCACTGAGTTCACGCGAATGGCCCGGACCGGACGGTCCGGGCCATTCGGCGTTTCGTCAGCAGTTGCCGGGCGCGGGGGCTCCGGCGAAGCGGTCGGCCAGGTAGTCGAAGGCGCGCGCGCTGCCCTCCGGGATGGCGGTGCCGTGGTCGGTGCCGGGCAGCATGTCCAGCTGCACCCTGGCGCCGGAGCCGCAGTAGCGGCCGACGACCTCGCGCACCAGCTGCGGCGAGACGGCGTCGTTGGTGCCGTGCCACACGTAGGTGGGGATGCGCGGCACGCCGGCGAAGGTCTCCAGGCTGTTCTCGTGCAGGATGCGCACGGTGTCCGGGTCGGCGTCGAGCGGGCCGGAGAAGACGTCGGGCAGGCTGCGGTTCGCGCCCGCCGCGATGATCTCGTCGGTGCAGCCGTTGGCGATCCGGTTGCGCAGGTCGGCGCCGGCCGGCTTCAGGATGGGCTCCATCGGGAGCTGCCCCGGGTACTCGCGCTCCAGCCCCATGGCCGCCGCGAATCCGAGCCCGAACAGCGGATTCGGCTGCATGCCGAGGTCGAGCGCCAGCTTGCCGATATTCATCGGCACCCCGCCCTCGGCCACCCCGACCAGCGGCAGCTCCGGCGCGTACTCCGGGGCGAGCGCCGCCGCGAAGCCGGTCGCCATGCCGCCGCCGGAGTACCCCGCCAGCCCCATCGGGCTGCCGCCGAGCCCGGCCGGGGCGAAGCGCTGCACCGCGCGCAGCCCGTCCAGGGTGATCCGGCCGCCGAGCCGGGCCGCGCCGTACGCGCTGTTCGGGCCGAGGTGATCCGGCACCGCGACCGCCCAGCCCCGGCCGAGCAGCAGGTTCAGCACCGGCCCCTCGCGCAGCCCGCCGTCGAAGAGCGCGTGCGAAGGGGCGCAGCGCAATCCGAGCGCGTTCACGAACGGCTGGTACGAGACCACCGGCCGGTTCGCGCCGCCGCCGGGCGGGACCAGCACCGTCGTCACCGCGCCGATCGGCCCGCCCATCGAGTCGGTGGTGCGGAAGAGCAGCTGCCACGCGGTGGCGCCGGGGTAGTTCGGCGCCGGCACCTGCCTGCTGCGCATGACGTCGCCGAGGTCGAAGCGGGCGACGTCGGCGGGCGCGGCGTAGAAGGCGTCGGGATCGGGCGCGGGGTAGATCGGCCCCGCCGCGGCCGGACCGGCGCCGAGCCCGGTGCCCGCCGCGAGCAGGAGCGCGGCGATGCCGACGAGTCCCGCTCGGCTACCGCGCCTTCCGTCGGGACCGCGCCGCCGGGTGCCGAAGCGCGCCACCGCGCGCCGCGCTCGGAAGACTGCCCGCTGTACCGCCATCGTTTCTCCAGACTCGGGATAGAACGGAATAGACGTGAACTTCTCGGCCGGACTCCAGGCATTCGTACGGGGGCGCCGGGGGGATTGTCAACACGGGGGATCGAGCGGTCGACAGGCTTGTTTTCCCTGGTAGAACCGACCGCGCGGTTCTCGGGGCGGGGTCCTGTCGGACCCGGGCGATAGCATCCGGCGGTGCCTTCCCGACGTCACCCCGCCGCCCGATCCGGGTGTGTCCGCGGCGCCTCCGGCAGCCCGGCCCGCGCGCGGTTTTCCCGCTGCGCGCCCGCGCTTCGTAGACTGCTCGGATCGGGAGCCGCCCGCACACGAGGGGGCGGTACGGGGAAGGGAGCGCGGGTATGACCTCCGCGAACGCGGCCACACGCAGCCGGGTGCGCTCGTGATCCCGATGACGAGCCTGGCGCAGCCGACACGGAAGGGAGCCCCGACCATGGCCCACGATCGAGCAGGCCGCCCGGCCAGGGTGAGCGACCTGGAAGACATCCCGCACCTGGTGACGGCCTACTACAGCCTGGTCCCGGACCCGGCGGAGCCGGCCCAGCAGGTCGTCTTCGGCACCTCCGGGCACCGCGGTTCCAGCCTGGACACCGCCTTCAACGAGGCGCACATCCTCGCCGTCACCCAGGCCATCGTCGAGTACCGCGCCACCCGCGGCATCACCGGCCCGGTCTACCTGGCCCGCGACACGCACGCGCTCTCCGAGCCCGCCTGGACCACCGCGCTCGAGGTGCTGGCCGGCAACGACATCGCGGTGGCGATCGACGCCCGCGACCGCTACACCCCCACCCCCGCGCTGAGCCACGCCGTGCTCCGGCACAACCGCGGCAACCCCAAGCATCAGGCCGACGGCATCGTGGTGACCCCCTCGCACAACCCGCCCCGCGACGGCGGCTTCAAGTACAACCCCCCGCACGGCGGCCCCGCCGACACCACCGCCACCGACGCCATCGCCGAGCGCGCCAACGAGCTGCTCCGCACCGGCCTCACCGGCGTCCGCCGCGCCCCCTTCCCGCAGGCGCTGCGCGCGGCCGAGCGCTACGACTACCTCGACCACTACGTCTCCGACCTGCCCTCGGTCTCCAACCTGGACGCCATCCGCGGCGCGGGCATCCGGCTCGGCGCCGACCCCATGGGCGGCGCCAGCGTGGATTACTGGGAGGAGATCGGCCAGCGCTACGACCTCGAGCTCGAGGTGGTGAACCCGCTGGTCGACCCGACCTGGCGCTTCATGCCGCTGGACAGCGACGGCAAGATCCGGATGGACCCGTCCTCCCGCTACGCCATGGCGAACCTGGTCTCCATCAAGGATGACTACGACATCTCCACCGGCAACGACGCCGACGCCGACCGGCACGGCATCGTCACCCCCGACGGCGGGCTGCTGAACCCGAACCACTTCCTCGCCGTCGCCATCGAGTACCTGGTGGCGAACCGGCGGGGCTGGGACGCGCTCTCCAAGATCGGCAAGACCGCGGTGAGCTCGTCCATGATCGACCGGGTGGTCGGGGTGCTCGGCCGCGACATCTACGAGGTGCCGGTCGGCTTCAAGTGGTTCGTGCCGGGGTTGTTCAGCGGCAGCCTCGCCTTCGGCGGCGAGGAGAGCGCGGGCGCCTCCTTCCTGCGCATGGACGGCACCGTCTGGACCACCGACAAGGACGGCATCATCCTCGCGCTGCTCGCCGCCGAGATCGCCGCCGTCACCGGCCAGACCCCGTCGGCCCGCTACGGCGAGCTGGAGAAGCGCTACGGCGCCCCCGCCTACGCCAGGATCGACGCCGCGGCCGGTGCGGAACAGAAAGCCCGGTTGAAGAAGTTGACACCGGACATGATCACGGAGCGAGAAATCGCCGGCGAGCCCGTCACCGAGGTGCTGACCAGCGCCAGGGGCAACGGCGCCGCGCTCGGCGGCGTCAAGGTGAGCACCGAGAACGCGTGGTTCGCCGCGCGCCCCTCCGGCACCGAGGACAAGTACAAGATCTACGCCGAGTCCTTCCACGGTGCCGAGCACCTGGCGCAGGTCCAGGCCGCGGCCGAGGAGATGGTCGGCCGCGCACTCTCCGGTGCGTAGGGCGGAGCGGCTCCCCGTCGAGATCTGGGTGCTGATCGCGGGCTCGTTCGTGATCGCCGTCGGCTTCGGGCTGGTCGCCCCGGTGCTGCCGCAGTTCGCCCGCGGCTTCGGCGTCGGGGTGGCCGCGGCGTCGGCCATCATCAGCGCCTTCGCCCTCATGCGGCTGCTCTTCGCGCCCATGAGCGGGCGGCTGGTGCAGCGGCTCGGCGAGCGGCCCGTGTATCTGAGCGGGCTGCTCGTGGTCGCGCTCTCCACCGGTGGCTCCGCGCTCGCGCAGAGTTACTGGCAGCTGCTGGTGCTGCGCTCGCTCGGCGGGATCGGCTCCACCATGTTCACCGTCTCGTCGCTGGCCCTGGTGATCCGGATGTCGCCGCCCGGCGCCCGCGGGCGGGTCTCCGGGCTGTACTCGACGAGCTTCCTGGTCGGCTCGCTCGGCGGCCCGCTGATCGGCGGGCTCCTCGCCGGATTCGGCCTGCGCGCGCCCTTCGTGCTCTACATGGTGGCGCTGCTCATCACCGTTTTTGTCGTGTGGTTCGCGCTGCGCAACTCCACCCTGATCAACCCCGTGGACACCGGGCCGCAGCGCACCATGAGCTTCGCCGACGGGTGGCGCCGCCCCGAGTACCGGGCCGTGCTGTTCTCGAACTTCAGCAATGGCGCCGCCGTGTTCGGCGTCCGGATGGCGCTGGTGCCGCTGCTCGTGGTCGAGGTGCTCGGCCAGGAACCCGCCATGGCCGGGATCACCCTCACCGTCTTCGCCGCGGGCAATGCCGTGGTGCTCTTCGCCAGCGGCAGGCTCTCCGACCGGCTCGGCCGGAAGCCGTTCCTGGTGCTCGGCTCGCTCATCTGCGCCGTCGGCACCGGCGGGCTCGGGCTGGCCGACACCGTGCCGCTGCTGCTGATCACCAGCTTCGTGGCCGGTCTCGGCTCCGGCATGTTCAGCCCCGCGCAGCAGGCCGCGGTCGCCGACATCATCGGGCCGAGGGCGCGCGGCGGGCCGGTGCTGGCCGGGTTCCAGATGTCCGCCGATCTCGGGACCGTGCTCGGGCCGATCCTGGTCGGGTTCCTCGCGCAGCAGCTGTCCTACGGAATCGGGCTCGGCGTGACCGGCGGGCTGCTCGCCCTCGCCGCCGTCTTCTGGCTCCTCGTTCCGGAGCCCATGCACCGCATCGGTGCCGCGGATCAGGAGTACCCCGGTCGCACCGCGGCCGACGCGAGCGCGGTGAGCGGCGAACCCGGCACCGCACCACTTCCGCCCAGCGCGGAATCCGAGGAGCTCGGAGGTCGCGGCGCCCGGTAGGGCAGAGTGGACGGGGTGAGCAAACCGTCCGCCGGCTACACCCCGCGCCCGATGTCCAGCAACACCACCTACGCGCTCGGCGCGCTCGCCGTCGTGATCATCGGCCTCATCGTCTTCGCCGCCTACCGCTGGTCCTCCAGCGGAGAGGACGCCGTCACCCGCAACGACGGCTACGGCTCCGTGCGCGACACCACCGTGCAGGTGGCGATCGACGGCAACGCCATCCGCCTCGGCAAGCCCGACGCCCGCGCCACCGTCGACATCTACGAAGACCCCATCTGCCCCGCCTGCGGCGTCCTCGAGCGCATCTACGGCCAGGAGATCGCGCAGCGCGTCGACGAGGGCGCGCTCGCCGTCCGCTACCACCTGGTGAACTTCCTCGACTCGCGCAGCTCCTCCGGCGACTACTCCTCCCGCGCCGCCGGCGCCCTGCGCTGCGTCGCCCAGGACGGCCAGGCCGTGGTCTACGCCCGCTTCCACGACGCCCTGTTCCTCGCCGAGCAGCCCGAGGAGAGCGCCGACAGCGATCACACCGCCGACGAGCTCGCCGCCATCGCCCGCACCTCCGGCGCCCCGGAGAGTTCTGTTCAATGCATCGCCACCGGCGCCCAGACCGACGCCGCCCGCGCTGCCGCCACCGCCAACCTCGAGGCGCTGCGCGCCATCTCCGACAAAGTCGGCACCCCGACGGTGATCGCCAACGGGAACGATGTCGACGTGAACAACGCGGAATGGGTGGTGGAACTGACGCGCTGAGGCGCAGGTCAGGGGGCGATTTGGTCACGGTGGCGGGGGTGGTGTAACTTCGTTCAGGCAGCCGGGGAAGCTCGGAGGCACACCGTTCGGGGCTATGGCGCAGCTGGTAGCGCACCACACTGGCAGTGTGGGGGTCAGGGGTTCGAGTCCCCTTAGCTCCACAAAAATAGCAGGTCAGGCCCGATCTTAGATCGGGCCTGACCTGCTTTCTGTATCTAGCCCCCCGTTTACCCCCCGTTTTGGCCCTGGATTTGTTCGGCGGGACTGAGAGTCGTGTACCTGCGGTGACCACCGTCCCTGTCGTAGGCCGATGCCCCGACATGGCGTGCAGAACACGGGGGCCAAGATGCGTTGGTCGTCGTCAGGCGATTACTGGCCGCGGAGCCGCTGACCGCATGGGGCGCCGCCGACCGCGAACGCGGATTCGGCCACCGCGCAGTCCGGGTTCGACGGTTACGACTACGAGTACCTCCGCGCCAGCCCGCTCGGCGGTGCCGGGCATCGGGTGACATCTCGTTGTCCTCCCCCGGATCGGGCACTGCCGCGCCGATAGGCTCGCCCAGAGGCACGGCCGAGACGGGAAGCTTCGGCTGCGTCGATCGGAGTACCGGCCGATGCCGTTTGCGGCGACCCGTGTCGCTCACACGAACGGGACATCCCCCTGCAGCCGCAACGGCACCGGCTCACCGTGCGGGCGCCGCACCACCGCGCCCGCACGGTGAGCCGGGACGGCTACGGGCCCGGGTCACTCGGCGGGCAGTGGGGAGCGCTGCGGATAGCGTCGAGGTCGGCGACTATCCGGTCGGTGACAGCTCGTGCCTGGCCACTGCGCGTCGATCCGGAACTAGCTGGTGAAGTCCAGGGGCTGCCAGCCGTGGTACCAGGTGCTCATCTGAGTGGCGGTGAACTCGCTCGACTGGGAGCGCATGGCGTGCCGCCGTGTCGTTTCCTCGAACGACAGGTTCCAGGCGTAGAACAGCGGGTGCTCGACCCGGCCCGCGAGCCGTGCCAGGACCGCGCCGTAGCGGCGGGCGTCGAGGATGCCCTCCACGATGACGACCAGGCCGCGCTCCAGACAGGCTCCGGCGACGGTCTCGATCAAGGTGACGTTGAAGGCACCCGGCTGATCGGGTTCGCGCAGCACGATCCGGCGCAGGTAGTCCTGTGCGATCACCGCACAGGTCGCGCGGCAGGTGCTCCTGGACCTGGCGCGCCACCGTCGACTTCCCCGACCCCGAGTTGCCCCGCAGGACCACCAGCCGCCCCCCGGCCCGCGACCGTTCTGCCACGACCGGACGCCGTAGCAACCACTCCGGAGTTCGCGTCGGCGCCCGCGTTGCGCTGCGCGTCGGCCTGGTTGTGACCGGGGGCCGAGTACGAGGTGAGCGCTGCCCGCCGCCGAAAAACGGGTGGAGCCCGGCTACGACAGCGCGGTTGGATGACTACCGAAGGCCGCTACGCGGCCCCGCAAACATGGATGGAGCCGACGATGCCGATCGCCACACTGCGAGGCGTGACTGTGGACTGTACCGATCCCGGCCCCCTGGCCCGGTTCTACCAAGAGCTGACAGACATGCAGCTCGGTTACGCCTCCGACGAGTTCGTCGCCCTGACCGACGGTTCGGGTCGCGACCTGGGCTTCCAACGGGTCGACGGGTACCGGGCCCCGCGGTGGCCCGGTCAGGACGTGCCGCAGCAGTTGCACCTGGACCTCGAGGTCGCCGACCTCGACGCGGCGGAGAAGGCGGCGCTGGGATCCGGCGCGGTGAGGCCGGACCACCAGCCGGGTGGCGACCGGTGGCGGGTGCTGCTGGATTCGGCCGGTCACCCGTTCTGCCTGCTCGTCGGCTGATAGCAGGAGGACGGTCAGTCGGTTCGGCCGATCTGGTGGCGCATCCGCTCGCCTTCTTCCCCTCGGTGGTTCGAACAGCCGAGGGTCCGCTGCATGGGTAGGTGACAGGTCAGGTGGGGCAGATCGATATGTCACCAACTCGTGCGGCAGTCCCGTCAACGCTGATCGGCACCTGCTCTGTCGTGCGGCGGATCTCTCACGATCCGCCGCCTGAAGTTGCCCAGGGAGTGCATGGAAGCGATCTTGAGGTTGTTCTCGTCGACCCACTTCGCGACCTCGACGGTGCCCTGGTGGAATCCGTTGTAACTGTCCTTCTTTTCTTCGGTGAGGTTGACCATATCGGAACCGTCGACGTTGCAGGCGAAGACGTCGCTGCTGGTGCCGTGCGGTTGATGCGACACGAAGGCGACGCGCTGGCGCTTTTCCTGCATGATGGGCTGTCCAGTGACGGTCGAACGCCAGACGTCATCCGGGTAGCGGATTCCTCGACGGACGAAGTCCGCGTAGTTGCTGCGGGCGGTCGGGACTCCAGAGCGGAACTCGACCGCCACGATGCGGCCGGGGGCGCCGGTATCGGTGATCACCCAGATTTCGCCACTCGCGTCGAGCCGAGCGACATCAAGGTAGGGCTCGATGCCGCCCCGCCCGGCGAAGGCGTCGATCTCGAATTTCGTGGTCCAGTAGGCGCTCACGCCTGCCAGGTATGCGCGGTCGCTGATGAGGATGAGGGCAATCGTCGAATGCCTCATCTTGGTGCCGATCGCCGTGAAAGCGTGTGGAAGAGAGAGCGTTTCGGATTCAGTGACGTCGATCCGGATCTTCCGTGCTCCGACCCCGTACTCGACCCGATCGATCCGGATCGAGGTGCGCACGGGTAACCGATCGATTACTTCGCCCGGGAGAACGTACTTTGCTCGCTGGGTCGGCGTCGGTATCGATACGGGGCGGTCGACGGGCAGCGCGAGGCGCGTACGCCGTCGCAGAAAGCCGGGTTGCGCCGCAATGGCGAGCAGAATTGTCGCCGCCACCACCAACCAGATCAGCGGTCCGATGGCGCTGACCCAGCCGGGTTTGTCGGAAGTCGCGTAGTTGGTGAAGATGGCGCCAGCGCCGAGCATGATCATCCCGAACGCAATCTGCATAGGTCTTCGCTGGTCGTCCACCGTTTCCCCTCGGACGGAGATGAATCGAGCGCGAGCCGAAGCAGTATATCGTGTGGGTCTCGGATAGTGACTCTGATCGGCGGCGCGGCAGTGCATTTCGCTGTCGCAGCCAGCCGTTCCGATGCTACTTGGTCGGACCGTGCTCACACCCGGCCACAAGGCCTTCTCTGCTGGTGCGGGCCGCTGCTGCAGCCCCGCGAAACACTGCGGTTTCTATTCCTGTCACCCGTTATAGTCTGCCATCAAACCGATTTTACGCCGCTCATGTCGGTCGAACTACCGACGCCTCGCTCGGTAGTTCTGCCCTGAAAGCCGGTCCGACGTGCTTATCGGCGGTTAGATTCGGTGAGGGTGCGAACAGCGTCCCTCGAAGCGCAACGTGCGTCACACACCACACACCACACACCACACACCACACACCACACACCACACACCACACACCACACGCCGGATGCGCGTTGCTCCTGCGTGCGCGTTCGTTCGTCGGCGCCGTTCCCATGTTCGATGTGCCCTACTCGGAACACACTGGCACGCGGGTGATCCGGGCTCTTGGGATGGGACATGCCAGCATTGCGAGGCGAAAGCGGTTGACCTGGGGAAATGCTGTCGCAGGTTCGTGCCCTCGGCAGGGCACGCAGAACATGGGCAACCGGGAAACGCCTGGTCATCGCTGGGTCGTATTCGATTTGACGCTGAAGGTTCCAGCGGTATCGACCGGTTCCCGGTCACTGCTTCGATTTATCCCACGGCGGGGCCACGGTACACCGGAGCGCTGATCACCCGCGCATGTCGGTTGGGCCGGTTGGTGGTCGAAGCTGACTACCCGTTTTATGTGGGCGATCAGCGGGGCTTCGTTCGTGTTATTGCCAGACCAGGAGGGTGTGGGTGACCGGCGTGACGGGGCTGGGTGTGGTGATGCCGGTGATGTGGAGAGTGTGGGCTCCTGGTGGTGGGGGTGGGTAGGTGAGGTGGGCTTGATTGTTGCGGATGCGTGGTCGTTGGGCGGGGTGTGTGGGGGTGCCGTTTTCGGAGATGAGGTGGGCTTGAACGGCGGGGGTGCGGTGGTCGCCGGGTTCGATGTCGATGGTGGCGGTGAGGGGTTCTCCGGCGAGCAGGAGTTCGGGTGCGGTGACGCGGATGGGGATGGTGTCAGTGGCGCGGCGGCGGACGGGTGCGGTGAGGATGGATTCGATCTCATCGAGGACGCCGGGGTGGCGTTGGAGTG
Source organism: Nocardia sp. NPDC050697 (assembly GCF_040654395.1). Taxonomy (NCBI): domain Bacteria; kingdom Bacillati; phylum Actinomycetota; class Actinomycetes; order Mycobacteriales; family Nocardiaceae; genus Nocardia; species Nocardia sp. NPDC050697. The sequence goes on along the minus strand of NZ_JBFAHY010000008.1, from coordinate 77,429 downwards.
CGCCGTGGGTTTCGACGATGCGGCGGACGCGGTTGGTGTCGGGTGCCAGGTCGTGGCGGAGGGCGCCTGCGAGGGGGACGGTGGCGTCGCCGTAGTCGTTGTCGCCGTCGATGGTGTCGAGGGGTTCGAGGCGTTGTTGGTCGTATCGGAGGGTGGTGGGGGTGGTTTGGCGGATGCCGATGATGGCGTGGGTGGTGTCGAGGCTGGCGGGGCGGGCGGTTTCGGCGGTGGTGAGTTGGTGGTGGAAGGTGAGGCCGTCGGTGAGCATGCGGGTGTCGAGGGCGGGGAGGGTGATTTCGTCGAGTCGGTGCAGGGTGCCGTTGTGGTGGATGCAGGCGTAGTCGGGCAGGAGTTGGTGGGTGGAGGGGAGGCTGCGGGCGAAGGCGGTGAGGTCGACGCTGAGGGGGCCTATGCCTTTGCGGACGCCGTTGACGAGTTGGTCGACGGTTTTGGCTGCGCCTCGGTAGGGGGTGCCGATGGTGATCAGCGCTTTGGTGTGTTCGTGGCCATCGTGGTGTTCGATGTACCAGCGGGCGATGAGTCCACCCATGGAGTGGCAGACGAATGAGACTTGGGCCTCGGCGCGTTCGGGGTGGCTGTCGCGCCAGGCTCCGAGTTCGTCGGTGACGACGTCGGCGAGGCGAGAAGCGTTGTAGCGGTTGGATAGCCGCCAGTCGTAGGGGAAGGCGACGACATTCCCGATCCCGCCGGTTGCGGTGAGTTTGTGCAGGTGCTTGAGCAGCCGGGTGTAGCCGTGGATGGGTGTCCACAGTCCGGGGATGGCGTGGAGGTCGGGCATCAGCGCGACGGGGGTGACTCCGTCGTCGGGGTGTTCGTCCCCGATGCCGTCGGGCAGTTGTAGCTGGGTGAGGGAACGGCCGAACGTCCCCAGGGCTCGCAGGACCGAGCCGGCCGAGGGCGCCCAGACGAGGTCGTTGTGGTGGGCGAGGGTGGAGCCCATGATTCCGGGCAGCACGACGACCAGGTCAGTTTTCGCCATCGGTGGGCTCCTTGGCCAGGATCGGGATGAGTGGCAGTACTGCGGGGTGGGTGGCGGCCAGCTCGGCGAGCAGACCGATCCCGTGCGCACTCCGTTGCGGTGCCAGCAATTTGGATTGCTGAAGTAGTTTGGTGGCCGCGTCCAGGTTGGGGTCGGGTGGGATCGCGGCAGCGCACGCCAGGTAGAGGAATGCGTCGGAGGCTTCCTCGGGGGTGGATGCCGAAAGCAAGGCAAGATTCGCCACCGGTCGGAGCAAAGAGATGGTGTCGGCGGAGTGGGCAGCGATGTGCAGCAATGCGGGGAAAAGTGTGGGGTTGTCGAGGGCGTTGATGCTGTCGTGCAGAAGTGTGGTGTCACCTTCATCAGCGGCGATAGCAATCAACGCCGCCGCACGGCGAGGTCTGGGATCTTCGGGGTGAGCATCGATGATTGCGCTCAGTTGCTCGGTAGCGCCACGGACTAGGCGGTCAAGGTGCTCTTTGAGTAGTTGGTACTGCTGTTGCGGACTCGCGGTAAGAAATTGATGCAGAGTTTGGGTGCGGAACAGCGGTTCGTAAGCGGCGGGGATGCCCTGTTCTCGCGCAGTATTGCGGAGCGCGATGTAGGTGGCGGCGTCGACAGAGTCTAAAAGGGCTTCGGTGATTGCCACATCGGAGTTCGGCTGGAGCAGGCAAGGATGTTCCAGCAGGTAGGCGAACTCGTCGTCGAAAGTGTCGGCGTAGATCCATCCGCGGGCAAGCGCGAGGAGTTGAGGTTCAACGGTCAACCACGCCGGGGGCGGAGCGCCGGTTACATGGTTCCAATGCTCGTCCCAGGTTTTGGGGTTGGCGTCGCGGTGCGTTCGCGCACACTCGTGGACCGCAGAAACCAAAGCCAGGTTTGTCGCACCCTCGACCTCCGCTCGCATCAGCCATTCCGCCGTCCTGAGATCCCCGTCAGATACGGAACACGCACGCGACCACAAGAGGTACCCGCGCCCGAATTCGGTCTGGGATTCGATCACTTCCTGCCACACCACATCTGCATCGTTACTACGACCCAGATTTACCAACCGATCTGTCAGGGCAGTCACAGTGTTAGCAAGGTTGGAGAGGTAGGCGGGGTCGTCGGCTGCTTGTGCGCGGTAGAGGGTGGCGGCTTCTTCGGTAGGTGGGATGGCATCGGTATGGCGTCCAACTTGGCTGTAATAAATGCCAAGGTTGTTCAGGGCCGCGGCGAGGCCGGCGATGTTGGCTGTTTGTGTGCGGCGCAGAGCGACGGCCTCCTCTGTGGGTGGGATGGCGTCGGCGTGGCGTCCCACTTGGCTGTAATGGCCGCCGAGATTGTTCAGAGCTGCGGCGAGCTCAGGGAGGTAAGCAGGATTGTTGGCTGCTTGTGCGCGGTAAAGGGCAACGGCTTCTTCGGTTGGTGTAATGGCGTCGGCGAGGCGTCCGACTTCTCTGTATCGGAGACCGAGGTTGTTCAGGGCTATAGCGAGGGTCGGGATGTGGGCTGGGTTGTCGGCTGTTTGGGCGCGGTAGAGGGTTATGGCTTTCTCGACTAGGTGGATAGCGTCGGCGTGGCGTCCGACCTGGCTGTACTGACCGCTAAGGTTGATTAGAGCTGCGGCGAAGTTGGGGATATGGGCTGGGTTGTCGGCTATTTGTGTGTGGTAGAGGGTGACGGCTTCTTCGGTGGGTGGGATGGCGTCAACGTCGCGTCCTAATTGGCTGGTGTGATTGCCGAGGTTGTTCAGGGCTGCGGCGAGGTGCAGAAGATAGGCAGGGTTGTCGGCTGTTTGTGTGCGGTAGAGGGTGATGGCTTCTTCAGTGGGTGGGATGGCATCGGCATGGCGTCCTACCTCGCCGTAGTGGCTGCCGAGGTGGTTAAGGGCCGAGGCGAGGTTGGGGATGTGGGCTGGGTTATCCACTGCCTGTGCGCGGTAGAGGGTGACGGCTTCTTCAGTGGGTGGGATGGCGTCGGTGTGGCGTCTTACTTGGTTGTAGTGGTCGCCGAGGTTGATCAGGGCTGCGGCGAGGCCCGGTACGTAGGCGGGGTTGTGGTCTGCTTGTGCGCGGTAGAGGGTGACGGCTTCTTCGGTGGGTGGGATGGCGTCGGTGTGGCGTCCGGCTGCGCTAAAGCGGATACCAAGGTTGTTCAGGGCTGCGGCCAGGTCAGGGAGGTAGGCGGGGTTGTGGTCTGCTTGTGCGCGGTAGAGGGTGACGGCTTCTTCGGTGGGTGGGATGGCGTCGGCGTCGCGTCCTAATTGGCTGGTGTGATTGCCGAGGTTGTTCAGGGCTGCGGCGAGGCCGAGGAGGTAGGCGGGGTTGTTGGCTGCTTGTGCGCGGCGCAGGACGACCGCCCCCTCCGCGGGTGGGATGGCGTCGGCGTGACGTCCGACTGCGCTATATCGGCCGCCGAGGTTGTTCAGGGCTGCGGTGAGGCCGAGGAGGTAGGCGGGGTTACCCACTGCCTGTGCGCGGTAGAGGGTGACGGCTTCTTCGGTGGGTGGGATGGCGTCGGCGTGGCGTCCGACGTCGCTGTAGTGGCTGCCGAGGTTGTTCAGGGCTGCGGCGAGGCCGAGGAGGTAGGCGGGGTTATCCACTGCTTGTGCGCGGTAGAGGGTGACGGCTTCTTCGGTGGGTGGGATGGCGTCGGCGTGGCGTCCGACGTCGCTGTAGTGGCTGCCGAGGTTGCTGAGGGAGGAGGCGAGATCGGGGAGGTAGGCAGAGTTATCAGCGGCCAATTCGCGGTAGAGGGTGACGGCTTCCTCGGTCGGGGGTACCGCGTCGTGGCGGTGGCCCCACCTCGCCGCAGCGCCAGCGATGGTGAGGTCCGCGGCTGCCAGGTCTGGGTACAGCTGCGGGGCTGAGCCGGTCAGCTCACGAAAAATGTCCACCCCTGTCGGCCCGGCGGCAGCGGCGTGCCGATAAGCGTAGCGCCACAGATACTTTGAAGCGTCGAAGCAGTGCCCATCGGTCAAGAGCGCGCGATAGCGTTGCAGCAGCCCTGCGGTGACCGGTGCGGCGGCGGGGTCGAACACGGTGTCATGGCTGGGCTGGAAGGGTGGGCGCAGGTGGTCGGCGAGGCTTTGGTGGGCCAACCGATACACCGCTACACCGTCTTCACCGTCTTGGACTACATAGCGGCCCAAATCGCTGAGTACTAGACTGATCTCGGTCGCTGCGATTTCCGCCCCGGTTACCGCGGTCGCCACACAGGCCCATTCCGGCTCAGGCAACCCGGCTCCCAGTCCCCATGTCAATGCCGTCAACACACCCCGAGCCACTCCGACTGGATCCGCACCGATCGCCCCACTGGGTACGGGGTCGATGCGGTGCAAGTCGATGTCGAACGCTTGGCCCAGCGAGTGCACCAACCCCGACTCCCACCTCTGGACCCGAGTGTCGATCGGGTGCGCACACAATTGGTCGGCGATGATCCGTGCCAGCAGAAACGGTGTCTGCACCTCTCCGGAGGCAACCACTCGTGCCGCTATCATCTCGGGGTCCATCACCGCCGACACATCGCTGAGCCGGTGCCGCAGGTAGTCCTTGATCGCCGCCTGCTGGGACTGCCGCCCTGCCGGGTCGTCCAGATCTACTGTGTGCGTAGGCGAAAGCAGACCTACCAATGTCGTCGCGTCAGCTGCTGGAAGGTCGCGGGTGGAGACGATCACGGTCGCGAACGCCGCTATGCGGCACAGCAGGTCGGCTGCGATGGTGAACGCTTCCCCACGAGCCTCGTCCAACCCATCCACAATCAGCACCGCCACCACCGGATCCGAGGACTCGGTGAGACGTTGCAGCGCACCCACCAACTCTGCGGCATTACGCGATCCCGCATCCCCAGCTCCCAATACCCCGGTCTGGACAAGACCGTCGTCCAGACCGGCCGCCAACCCGTCAACGGTTAGCCCGCGCGCGTGGACGTTCGCGTGCACCGAATCCTGTCCCGGATCCGCATGGCCCCACCCTGTGGGTTCACCAAGGCAAGCGCGCTCGTGCGGCTCCGACACTGACACCACACGTCCCACGATCGCCGACTTACCAGTACCAGCCGATCCGGTCACCACACGCACGCCGGGACTACCGCTTCGCACCCAGGACACGACCTCGTCGACCTCACCGCGGCGACCGGTGAACCACGAGCCCTCGCCTTCCACCGCCCCGCCCCGCGCGGCTCGCAACAGGTGTTCCACCACATGGGCGGGTGCCCTCGGTGTCCACAGCGGGTTCGGGATTGTCTCGAATCCGAATCCGCTACGAGTGAACTTCGGGCGCTGGTCGTCGTTATCCCACTCCGCGTCATCCAGCAGTGCCTGGCCAAGGTTCTCACCCGAAATCATGCGGCCGTATATCGACCAGCGCCGTCGCATGTCCGCCGACCTCGGCCCCTCGGTCAACAACCGTCGCAGCACCGTGCCAAACTCGCCGTCACGGGCCGTCTGCCCAATACCGGCCGAGACCAGTAGCCCGAACCACGCCTGATTGCCCTCGGCAGGGAAATGGTCGGCCCATGCCGCCGCGATAGCCATCGCCTCGCTGACCGTCGTGTCCGCATAGCAGGCGTCGATGATGCACAACAGTTGCGAGGCGCCCGCTTCCGCGCAGAAGTCCACCACATCCGCCGCGCTCACCCAGCCCCCCCTATCCGACACAGGCAGGGCGAGGCGATTGCTCGGGCGAACGGTGCCGTGTCCACTCCAGAGCACGATCATTGACTCGGTGTGCTGGCCGGCGACCGCCTTGAGCATATTGCGTACGGTGGTCTCGTCCGGGTCGTACAGCGGCTCACCGTCGAAGATCCCGGTTAGATGCTGGGCGACCGCGCGTACCTCGGCTACCGGATAAGACAGGTCGTCGTGGTCGGCGTAGCGGTCGATTCCGACGCCGATGAACCTGTTGGCTCCCTCGCCCATCACGCTTGTGGCCCTCCCCTTCCAGCACTACAACCCTCGCGAGGATAGCGGCAACTCCACCGCGAAACCGGTTGGACCGAAACAGACTTCGTCCCCGGTCCGGGCCCTAAGACGCTCCAATCACCGCTATCGGTAGCTACCGCGACTGGAACTCGACAGTGAGCGGGAGACAGGCCAGTCCACACTTCGTTGTCGAGGAAGGCAATTCCAGCCGTCTTGACGGCTCTCTCAAGGCGAGTAAAAGAGTTCACTCTCCCTGACCTGCGGCAACGGCGGCTGGCGTATGTGTGCTCGCAATTGTGACCTGGTTGGAACCATTCCAGATGTCCCGCTGGTGCCCTCGGCAGGACACACAGAACATGGGCAGCTGGAAAACGCCTGGTCATCACGGCTTCAACAAAGCGGGGGAACCTCAACCGGCCATGCGGGTGCCCCCGTGCCTTGGCACGATGTCGTTCGGATTCCAAGACACTGTGACGAGCCCGCCGTGTCGATCGACATCATCCCTTGAGCGCTCGAAGCGACAATCGCAGGCATCCGCCGGTGACACTCGCAGCGGCTGAATCAAGCCCGTTCATTTCATGCGTTCCTGAAGTGCATCGAAGAAAGCGGCCACTGTCGCTTTTGCGCCACTTCGAGCGAGCTCCTGCCCGCCGAAGCGGTAGACCTCGTAGCCGGCGAGTCTGAGCCGACGATCTTCGATCATCATCGTTGCGTAGCGGGATGGGTCAGCTATGCCGCGGTCATCTGCGTAGTGCTGGCGGCCATCGAGCTCGATGACAACCCGGTGACGATCGCTGAACAGCAGCAAAAAGTCCATTCGTTGCCGGGCCAGGGGGCCGGTTTCAGTACCTCTTTGGCGCAGCGTGTAGGGGTCGTAGTGGAGGTAGACCTGCGGGATCAATGCTGGAATGTCGAACCCGAGCTTCGCGTACCGCTCACCGTAGGTGGCGAAGATCAGTCGCTCGGCGTCGTTTCCGTGCAGGCTTGCACCCAGTCGGCGGTGCAGAGAGTGTCCCGCCGTCCGGTCGTCCTGATCTCCGAGACCTTCTCGGGCTCTCCACCATTCGATCAGATGCCGGAAGGTCAGCCCCTCCGCGGGAAGGGGCTGGTCGTAGACGAGGCAGTACTCGGCGTTCTTGATGATCTGGATGTCGTTGTTGACTGCATCGCGTAGTACGAGTTCCGGCTTGGGGCCGTTCGCCGCGAAGATGAGGTTCTTGACCGGCGCCCCTACTCCGCTACCTCGGTCGTATTCGGCCAGCAGTGCAGGCAGCACCTCGGTGCCCGTGTAGCCGTCCGCCACGATCCTGCGGGCCAGGGCGATCAGCTGAGGGAGCGTCCAATCATCGGTGTAGGCATGGATGAGGGCGCGTTTTGAGTAGGAGGGGTCTGAAGGTGAGTCCTCCTGTGTCCACGGCAACTTCAGCTCATCCGCCAGCACGACTTGCAGCTCTACGCGGGTGAACCCCATGAGTACCGATTCGATCGCTGCCCGTACGGTCCGTACCGAGACGGTAATTCTGTGCGGAACGAGAGGAGGTGCGAGCCTCTCCGAAAAGGACTGCCAGTCCATCATCACCTCATTGTCGCGGCACTGTCCGACACCACGAGGGGCTCAACCAGGCACGCGATGTCGGACAGTCTAGTTCCCCACGTCGGTTGGCAAGTCGTCAAACCCGCCTACGCCCGCACCGGGACTGTGAGATCGCCGAGGTCCGTGTGGGGGGTGTTTGTCGCGATCGGGTGGGTCGATCTCGGTGAGTACGTCGAGTGCACGGGCGGTTCGCAGGGCAAGGCTGCGGTTGTGGGCCAGGGGGTTGTCGGCGAAACCGCGGCAGATCGCGCCGTGAGAGTCGAGGGTGTTGTGGCAGACAATGTGGCCTTCACTGGCCAGGGTCTCGCGGACCAGCTCGGCGACGCGGCCGGGACGGAGGTCTTTGAGGTTGCTGGGCTCGAAGATGCAGGTGCTGCAGCGGCGTCGGCACACGCGGATCTGACCGTCGGCTGCTACCGAGGTTCCGTGGTTGTCGGTCATCGCTGTCCTCCAGGCGCTGATCGAGGTGAGGGCGTCGGCTGATTCGGGTAGGGACGTGTCACCGCGCCGAATGGGCGGTCGGGTCACTGTAGGTCGGTGCGGCGGGTGGTGATTTTCGTGATGGCTCGCTGGGCGGCGGGGCCAGGACATTCGAGGTCGGTGCGGCCGTGTGCGGCGGCTTCGGCGCCGGAGCCGAACAGCGAGACCGGCGAGGTGTAGTCGCGGGCGGCGTGGTAGGTGGTGTGGCTGATGTCGTTGCTGATCAGCGCGATGGCCAGGCCGAGGATGTCGGGGCCGTGGCAGCCGACCCAACCAGCGCACATCCGGGATCGGGCGCTGTCGGCGTCGTTCTGATGACACAGGAACAGCCGCTGAGGTTGCTCGTCCAGGGGCCGGTCGTAGGCGGAGAGCTTGTCGTACTCGGAGCGGTGCCAGATCCCGCTGGGCACATCACGCCGGTAAGGGCAGCTGGTGCACGGTTTGGGCGCGGGCGGCCCGACCAGATTGGCGTTGGGCCGTGGCGCCGGCGTTCCGGGGGCTGGGGGAGTACTGGTCATCGCCGTGCTTCCGCGTCGGGGTGTGGAGAGGTGGGGTCGATCGGGTCGATGGTGGCGTGGCTGATTCCGGGGTCGCGGTGGGCAAGTTCGCGTAGGTAGTCCTCGACGTGCAGGATCCAGCTGGCGAGTAGGGCAGGCTCGAACTGGCGGGGGTGACCCAGTCGGTGACCGCGACGGTGTCGGCGCGGAAGCCTTCGGCGCGCAGCGTGGTTGTGACCAGCGGGGCGACCTCGATGCAGTCGCCATCGCGGGGTCCGGTCAAGGCGTAGCTGTCCAGGATGGCAGTCACGGCGGGATCGACCTTATCGGGCCGGGCCGGGATTCGCTCATGGTGGCGCCTCCACTTGGACGGGATTCTGCCAAGTGCTGGCTGTGCAGGCGAAACCTGATGCAGTCCCGTAACTCGGTGTCGGCCACCTGCCTCGCGTGCACGGTGTTACCGAAGGAGTGCATGACCACGAGCACGACTCGGTTATCGAAATCGAGATCATCCACCGCGGCTCCCCTGCTGGACCCATCAGAGCGGAGCACCTGCCCATGGTCGGCACCAGCGTCGATCCTCACAAGAGCAGCAGCCACACACCGACCGCGGTCGACCCTGTCACCGACGCCGACCTCAAATCGGTCCGGGGCGAGGCCACTCGCCGCATACCGGCGCGGGATCGCCTGGGCAAACGCTGGCCGCAACGGCGGTGGGGCGATCGAGAACGCCGATGGCTCGGCCGCCACCTTAGCCGCTGGCGCTAGTCGGCCGCCGGTGAAGCCGTGCTTGACGTGCTCACCACCGCCCCTGCGCGGGTCCGGAAGCTCTCCCCGGTTGGCGCCCGCAAGAACTCGACGCCGCCGCGGCTGCCTGGGTCGCGGCACTGCAGCGATGCGCGGCCCGAGCAGCTGCCGCGCCGCGCCCGCGACCACCGCCCGGCCTGCGCAGTGTGGGGCGCGTCCCGACCTATGACAGACCGGACACGCACCAGCCGGTGATCATCGATGCCGGGCGCGTCGTTGCGTCCAGGGCGAACTCGTCACCGGTGCTCGGTCGCGGCATTTCCGTACACCTGCGTGGTGGGGGCTGCTGCATGGATGGGTGTCATCGATCTGGCTTGCCGAGAGGTGAGCCTGGGAGGATGTCATCGTGCCCAAGCCCTATCCCCGTGAGTTCCGTGACGATGTCGTTCGCGTCGCTCGCAACCGCGATGAAGGGGTGACCCTGGACCAGATCGCCGCCGACTTCGGGATCCATCCGATGACGTTGTCGAAATGGATCCGCCAGGCCGATGTCGACGAGGGCGTGAAGCCGGGAGCAACGACCACGGAGTCGGCGGAGTTGCGGGAGCTGCGGCGCCGTAACCGGCTGCTCGAGCAGGAGAACGAGGTCCTGCGGCGGGCCGCGGCGTATCTGTCCCAGGCTCAGCTGCCGGGAAAACGGTCTACCCGCTCGTGAAAGAGCTCGCCGACGACGGGATACCTGTCGTGGTGACGTGCCGGGTCCTCAAGCTCGCCCGCCAGCCCTACTACCGCTAGTTGGCCGACCCGATCACTGCGACTGAGCTCGCGGAGGCCTACCGGGCGAATGCCTTGTTCGACGCGCACCGCGACGATCCGGAGTTCGGGTACCGGTTCCTGCCTGATGAGGCCGGCGCGGCCGGTGAGCCGATGGCCGGTCGGACGGCGTGGTGGATCTGCTCGGCGAACCGGTGGTGGAGTGCGCTCGGCAAACCCCGCCGCGGTTCGGGCAAGCGGCCGGGGCCGCCGGTCCACGACGACAGGGTGCGCCGCGATTCACTGCCGATGGCCCGAATCAGTTGTGGCTCAGCGACATCAGCGAACATTGGACCAGTAAAGGAAAGCTCTACATCTGTGCAGTCAAGGACGTGTTCTCGGGTCGGATCGTGGGCTATTCGATCCATTCGCGGATGACTTCGCGGTTGGCGGTGACCGCTCTGCGCAACGCGGTGGCTCGCCGCGGTGAGGTGGCTGGCTGCGTTGTCCACACCGACCGAGGATCGAAATTTCGCGCCCGCCGCTTCGTGCACACGCTGAACAGGTTTCACATGGTGGGCTCGATGGGCCGGGTCGGCGCCGCCGGTGACAACGCGGCGATGGAGAGTTTCTTCAGCCTGCTGCAACGCAACGTCCTGGATCGGCGCAGCTGGGAGACCCGCGAACAACTCCGGATCGCGATCGTTGTCTGGATCGAGCGCACCTACCACCGGCGTCGGCGCCAAGACCGGCTCGGCCGGTTGACCCCGATCGAGTACGAAGCAATCATGACCCCGGCAGCCCGACAGGCCGCCTAACCACCGTCACCTGTTCGTGCACCAGCCCCATAGTGAAGTTGGAGTTTCGACCGGTGGCTGACTGCCGCATCGAAGGCCCGCCGTCGTCGTGCGCGACGGCGGGCCGAGGAAAGCCTACGCGAGTGTCGGCCCGGAAACGGCAGGTCGGAACGACCGTCGCAGGTTCGCGTCCTAGCCAGGACCCACAGAACATGGGCACCCGGAGAATGCCTGGTCATCCGTGGTTCCTACTCCTTGAGATGATGCCGGTCGATCGGCGCGGACTGGTTGCTGTTTTCATGTTCGACGTGCCTCCGGCGGGGCACGTCGAGTATGTGAACGGGACAAACTCGCTACTCCCCTGCGCAACTCGTAGTCGAAGCCCAGTCTCAACTTTGATCCCTGCTCTCGACAGCAGGGCGTTGGCGCCATCGTCGTCGAGTTGAGTTCGCTCGTTCCAGTGCCTCGTTGCTTGAGCCGCCGATAGCGAAACATCGGGAGACCTGATGACCTGCGGCTGGGATGCCGAGTGTCTATGTCCTGTCGGTGGGGCTGCCGGTAGCGAGGGTGGCACCCTGCGAGTGAGCTTCTGGGGAGCGCTGTCTCTATGCCCTGTTGGTCGGGCTGCCGGTAGCGAGTGTCCGGTTCGAGAACACCGGGTGCGTGGTTCAGTCTCTATGCCCTGTCGGTCGGGCTGCCGGTAGCGAGTGGGTTGCCGACGACGAGTGGGTTCGCGAACTGCGGTCTCTATGCCCTGTCGGTCGGGCTGCCGGTAGCGAGAGTAGTCGATTTTCGGTGCTGGTGATGTGCGCGAATGTCGCGCTTTGCGAGCACCTGGTCATTCTGGAACACGTTCCTGATCTTGTATGGTGCGTCTGAACGGTTCCCGCCTACTCTGACCTGCATCGATGGTGCTGCGAGCACCGGTGCAATTTCGGGGTTGTAGCTGGGCTGCTTGTACGGGTGGGATCGGAGTGTTCGGGCTTCGGGTTATTGCCCGGCAGTTCGGGAGGCTGGCAGGTCTATGTGTTGTGGGAGGGGTTGGTTCGTCCTTGCGGGGGCGGGGCCTGTTTGGACGGTTGGTGCTGCTTCTGCTGTCGGGGGTGGGGGTGCAGTGGTCAAGCTGGGGTGGTGTGGGTGAGGTGGCAGCTTCCGTAGCCGTGGGTGGTTTGGGCTCCGATTCCGGCGATGGGTGCGTAGTGGGCGAGTGCGGCGAGGGTGTGGTGGGTGTGGGGTGGGGCAGTGGTGGGGAGGGCGAGGGTGACGGTGCCGAGGTAGCCGGTTTGGTAGCTGGCGTAGGTGGTGCGGGCGCGGACGGTGTGGCCGTCGAGATGAGTGAGGTAGATGTGGCCGATGAGGTCGCGGGTGTGTTGGTCGGTGATGTGGGCGGGTGGGGGTGCGTGGTAGTTCCAGCGGGTGATGAGGTTGCGGGTGATGAGGACGGGGTCGGGCAGGGGGTGGTCGCGGCCGTTGCGGGAGAAGTACATCGGGCTGGTGATGGTGAGTTCGACGGTGCGCACGGGTGCGGTGGTGGCGAGTTGGAGGTAGGTGTGGTGGGTGTGGTGGTGGTCGAGGACGGGGCAGGTGGTGTCGCCGAAGTGGACTGCGGTTGGTGGGGTGGGTGGGGTGTGGTCGGGGAGCCAGCCGAGTTGCCAGATGGCGGTGCCGGGGGTGTCGGTGTGCAGGGGGGTGGTGGCGAAGGGTTTGAGTTGGGCGGTGTGGTCGGCGTCGGGGCGTTCGAGCAGAGTGCAGGCGGCGCCGTGCAGGCGGGCGGGGTAGACCTGCAGGCGGGGTGGGTGTTGCAGGCGCAGGCGGATGAGGGCGGGCATCAGCGGGTGGTGTCCTGGGTGCCGTAGAAGGTGGCGGTGCGGGCGCGGGTGGGCGACAGGGAGATCATGCGGTAGCCGGTGAGCGCGTCACCGGGGTGAACGGTGCGCTGGGCGATCTCGCCCGCGCTGGGGGGCCAGTGCAGGATCGCTTCGATGGTGAGGTGTTCGACGGGTTCGGTTGCCGTGGTGAACAGTTGGCTGGGTGCCGTGGTGTCGGTGGTGAGGGCGGCGCCCCACCAGTGGGGGTGGTCGATGCGGATGCGGAGCCACTGCTGGCGGGTCCAGGCCCACAGGTGGGTGGTGCGGGGTGTGGTGGCGGGCAGGTGGTCGCTGATGTGGAAGCCGTCGTTGTCGGCCCAGGCGGCGTGCAGGGGGAGGCGGGCGAGGTCGGGCCAGTCGGTGGTGTCGCGGCGGCCGGTGGCGTGCAGGGTCCAGGTGGTCATGGGGTTCCCGGTGGCAGCAGGGCGGACAGGTCGGTGCGGGCGGGCGAGGGGCCGGGGTGGGTGAGTTCGACGGTGCCGTACCCGGCGGTGGTGCGGGCGCCGAGGCCGATGAGCCCGTCGTGCAGGTCGTCGAGGGCGGCGGTGAGCAGCGCGAGGTCGGTGGGGTCGGGTTCGTGCTCGCCGAGGTGGTCGATGACGAGGTCGAACTCGCCTGTGGTGATGACGTCGTGGGTGTAGAGGAGCTGGTTGCGGGCGCCGCCGGTGAAGCGGTCGATGGCGACGTGGCGGCGTTGCTCACGGCGGGCGTGGCGGATCTCGGCGTCACCGATGGCGATCCTGGCCCGCCCGGGTGTGCCGTTTTCGTCGGGTGCGCCGTGCCCGAACAGCAGGCAGGGGCGGCAGTGCCCGCAGTCGGCGTGCTCGCAGGCGGGGGCGCCCAGGACCCGGCAGATGTATTCGACCCGGGAGCGCAGGACGCCTTTGAGGGTGCTGCCCGGCACGATGGGCGTGCCGTTGCGGGTGACGATGTCGGCGATCTCACCGTCCCCGCCGCCGTCGGCGGGGCGGGTGGTGCCGGTGCCGATGTGCAGGGCCTCGACGATGCGCAGTGTGCGTTGCAGCAGCGGCGCCGGTGGGGGCTCGGGGGTGAGGGGGTGCGGTGCCGGGTAGTCGGCGGGCCCGGTGATGGCGAGCCAGTCGGTGAGCCCGGCTTCGGAGCGCAGGTCGTAGCTGCGGTGCCCGAGTGCGATCACCTGGGCGCGGCCCGCGCCGAGCGAAGCGCCCGCGCCGAGGCGGGGGTTCCAGTGGCCCAGTGCGGCGTCGAGGGCGGTGAGCTGCTCCTCGGTGGCGTCGTCCCAGCGCAGAAAGATGTCGAATTCTGTTCCGGCCACCAGGGTTTCGTTCCAGTGCAGGGTGTGGGTGCGGGCTGCGGCGCGGTGGCGGTCGATGGCGGTGCGTCCGCGATGCTGCGGCGGGGTGGTGGTGCGGGTGATGCTGCCGAGTACCTGGATCGGTGAGGCGGTGCGGGTTTCGGCGCCCGGGGCGGGGCCGAACGCGTCGCGCAGGGCGGGGATGGTGGTGCAGTGGGCGCGCAGGCTGCCCGCGATGGTGGTTCCGGGCAGGTGCGGGGCGCCGGTGGGGTCGCGGCGCAGCGGGCGGGTGTTACGCACCCGCACCTCACCGTCGGGGGAGGTGAGGGTTTCGGTGCGCAGATCCTCCGGTGCGCTGACCCCGCCCGCCGTGGCCAGCCGCAACCGGACGGTGAACAGTGTCGATCTCATCGCGCCTCGATTCGGTCGAGCACCGTCAGGTAGTGGTCGCGATCGCGGTGTGCGAGCAGCGCGGCCAGCGCCTGGGTCTGTGCGGTGCTGGCGGCTTTGCTGATCGCGGTGAGCAGCCGGGCGTCGGCGGCGGTGTCGGGCGGCCACCGGTCGGCCCTGGCGTGCAGATGCCCGGCGATCTTGGGCCAGCCCGGGAATCCGGTGATGGGGCGGGCTCGCGCGGTGTCATCGACCAGCGAACCCGGCGCCTGCGGCTCGGCCGGGACCGGACCGGCCGGATCGAGCGAGGCCGGGCCGCGCTCCGGGGCGGGCGCGGAGTCACCGCGGGTGGCGGCGGTGGTGTCGGAGGGAGGAACGGTGGCGGTGGGGGTGGTGTCGGAGGCGGGAACGGTGGGGGTGGGGGTGGTGTAGAGGGCGCCGAATCCTTCGCGTCGGCGGGCGCCGATGCCGGTGGTGCGTAGCCGCTCGAGCGCGCCGGGATCGGGTGTGCCGAGTAATCGCACGGTGTAGGTGGAGCCCGCGGCGACGGCGCGCTCGGTGGGTTTGGGCAGCCCGCTGGCGGCGTGCCAGCCGCCGATTCTGCTCCAGCGGGTCCAGGCGCCGGTGATCTCGGCCGCACAGCCGAACGCCTCGCGCAACTGGGTAGAGGAGGGTTGCTCGGCGGGGAAGCCGAAGTCGTCGAAGAACACCCCCGGGGCGGCCAGGCGCAGGATCACGGTGTCGTCGTGGGTTTCGAGCGGGTCGGGGCGCGCGTCGGGGTCGAGGGTGAGGGTGGCGGTGCCGCCGGTGCTGCGTCCGCCGCCGAGCTTGAGCCGTGACAGCGGGGCCCCTTGGTGGTAGAGGGCGGCGACGGCGGGCCCGCTCACCCACCCCGACAGCGTGAGTCCTGGTGCCAATCCGGTTGTCTCGAACAGTTTTTCGTCGAGCGCGACCCCGTCGGGGTCGAGCGCGGCATGGATCCGGGCGACCCGGGGCACGGCGAGGGTGCGTTGGCCTTTGCTGTCGGTGAGGTCCTGTCCGCACTCGGGGCAGCTGGTCGCGGTTTGTCCGCGGGCCTGATCCCACCACCGCTGGCAGTGTGGTCCCGGCGCGTATTTGTGGAGGCGTACCGACAGCGGCACCCGGACCGTGGTTTCGGCTTCCAGGGGTCCGAATGTGCCGGTGCCTTCGAAGATGTCGAGGAAGCGCGTGTCGTCGGCGGCGGGCGGGCCGTGGCGGCGGATCCAGGCCGCCGCGCACGCTCCGCGCAGCACGGCGCCGGGGATGTGGTCGTGGATGTCGTTGCGGTAGCTGCCGCGCGATCCGGCCCCGGGGGAGGTGGCTTGGGTGAGGGTGGCCCGCACCAGAACGCGGGGGTGGGTCACGGAGGGCCTCCGGTGAGGAAGGTCCGGATCAGCTCCGGGCCGGGGGGATGGCTTTCGCAGGTGATGTGCACCCAGCCGAGGCCGCGGCGCCGCCCCGCTCCCAGCGCGCGGGTCGCGCCCGCGGCGACGGTGAGCACGGCGATGTGGGCGGTCTCCTCGGGCAGGGTGTGCTCGGTGTGGACAGTGAATTTCGCGGCTGGGGTGTGGGTTTGTTCGGTGAAGGCGAGCATGTCCTCGGTCGCGACGTGGTCGCGCACGTGGATGCGGGTCGTGCGCTGGGCCGGAGCCCATTCGGTGTCGGGGGTGGCGTTGCTCCACTCCCACCGGCACGGTTGCCGCGGGGAGCCGAAGACCGCGTCGATGCGGGGGTCGCCGGGACCGAGCAGGCGGGTCGTGGTCGCTCGCATGACGCCTTTGAGGCTGGTGGCGGGCAGCGGGTCGGTCATGTCGATGGCGGCGTCGACGCCCGGGCGGGCGCGGCCGCTCGAGACTCGGACCGGCGCGGTGAAGGTGATCCGGAAACGCAGCTCGGTCATCGCCGCCACCATCGCACCATGTCGAGCGCGTCGGCCAGTCCGACCCCGCAGCCAGGGGCCAGGAATGGGCCGACGGTGGCGCCCAGGTCGAGGCGATCCACGTGCGCGTGCAGGTCGGCCTCGGTGGCGTTGCCCGGGCGCAGCAGCCAGGCCAGGCGCTGGCGCTGCGAGTGCGCCACCGCGGCCAACTTCGTGAACTCGGCGGCCCGCTCGCCGAGTGCGTCGGTCGCGAGCGCGGGCCGCTCGGTCTGCTGGTCGCCGTCGTGGGTGATGCTCTGCCAGCTGAGCATGGCTTGTCCCGGCCCGGCGGCCTTGGCCGCCCGCAGCAGCTCGCTGGCGAGCTCGACCACTGTGCTGAACGGGAACGACCGGTGATGGATCACCACGCCCGCCGACAGCGTGGGCGGATCGGGGGTTTGCGGATGCTCGGCGGTGATGGTGGCGACGAAGGCGGCGCTCATCGCGGCGACGAAATCCCACACTCCGTGCGCGGGCACGCTGAGCAGGATGTCGTCGCCGCCGACCAGGTGCGCGATCACCGGCAACGTCTGTCCTCCGGTGTCGATGGCGGCCAGCCCGGCGAGCACCGCCGCCCAGGTCGCGTTGTGGATGGTGTCGGGTAGCTGGGCGAGCACCGCGGGGTTGGCCTCGGCGATGGTCTTGATGAACCGGCCCAGTGCGTTGCCGTCGGCGTAGACGAGCGCGACGTGGGTGTCGTCGCGGTCGGGTCCGAGGCCGAGGCGGGCCAGGTCCTCGAAATCATTGGGCAGAAGACGGGTCTGGGTGCCGAGCCGGTGCAGCAGGTCGCGTTCCGGTCCCGGGGGCGTGCGCGGCGACAGCGCGCTGCCCGCCTGCGGGCGCCGCACCCGGCAGTCCGCGCACAGGGCTTCGGGGCCGCTGTCGTCGGTGGCCGGGAGCAACCGGCACCACGCGCACGGGCGGGCCAGCGGCCACTCCGGGACCGGGGCGGGCCAGTCCACGCTGGAGTCGATCACTCGCTGCCCGTAGGTGGGGCCGCTGGCATGCACCACCCGCAGGGTCGCGGTGGGCAGCCGGGTCCGCAACCGCGTCACCACCGCGCTGCCCACGCTCGTGGTGTCGGCGTCCTCGGCGGCGACCAGCGACACCACCCCATCGATCGGGCCCTGCTCGCGGTTGGGTTCGATGCCCGGATGCCCGGTGAGCAACTCCGCGATCCGGTCCGGGTCGGTGGCCTCGCGGATCATCGTCGACGCCCCGCGCCGCCCCTTGAGAGTGGGGGCCTGGGCCAGCCACTGCTGGATCTGCACCACGCTGATGTCGAGGTAGCGGGTCACCGCGACCGCCGTCGCAGCCGTTGCTGCTGTTCGCCGGTGACGATGTCGATCTCCTGGCTGGCAGCGCTGATATCGGGCAGCGGCTGTAGCGGATAGCCCTGCAACCTGTCGCGGCGATCGCTCTCCCAGCCCGAGGTCTGCTTCCAATACGGGAACCCGCGCGCGAAATTCCGGTCGCCGACGTTCTCGGCTCCGGGTGGATACCAGACCTTGCCCGCGGGCACCTGTCCCATCGCCACCGCCTTGCCGAGCAACGGCCACACCTGCTCGCGCACCGGCGCGGCATGCTGGTCGCTGGCGAATACCCGCACCAGCTCCTCGACCCTGGCCTGGCTCAGCGGGTGCGGCGCGACGGCGGTGTAGCGCTCGCGGGCGGTGGCCGTCCAGCTCTGGCTGTGATCGATCTCGATCCGGCACGACCCGTAACCGAGCGGTTTGCCGCCCCCGATGTGCAGCAGCGCCGAATCCCCGAGCACCCGGTGCGGTTGCAGCGCCGCCAGCAGCGAACCCAGGGCGGTTTCGTCGAGATCGGTGAAGGTGATCGTCGCCTCGAACACCGTCTTGATCTTGAACACCTGGGCGTGGCTCACCATCTCACCGTCCTGCCCGGCCCTGGCCTGGCCCCGGCTCGGCAGCCGCCCGTTCGCGACCCCGGTGTGCCAGTAGAACTTGCGGCCCCGCAACAGCCGCCGCCGCGGAACATCGGCCGCGGAACCCCATTCGCGCAGCGGCGGAATCCCGCCGTCACCCGCCCACTGCGCGGTCTCGAGGTAGTGCTGCCCGGAGCCCGGACGCGGCGCGCCCAGCGGCGGCAAGCTCACCTCGAGCAACTCCGGTTCCACCGCGACCGCGTCCCCGAACCGCACATGCCCCCGATACGAGCGCTGCCACGCGCGCTCACGCTCACCGCGCCCGCGCACATCCGCCGAACCGAACAACCGGCACGACGGGCACAGATCCCCGGGATCCGAACACGGCTCGAAACCCTCCGGAATCCGCTCGCCCGCACTGCCTTCGCCGAACCCCCGCCAGATCAGCGCGGGCTGCACCACATCGGCACTGCGCCCATCCGCGGCCACGCGCACCCACAGCGGCTGGCCCGCGATCACGGTGCGCCGCACCAGATGCCGCTGCCCGACAACCAGGCTCTCACCCGCTGCGTTCGCCGGTCTGTAATGGTAGGTGACCCGCGCGAACCGCTCGGTCTCGGGCACCTTCCGCACCCGCGCCGTGCGCAGGTCATCCGAGCCCTCGACCAGCTCCAGATAGGCTCGCCACGCCTCCTCGGCCACCGGCACCCGGTGTCCGGTCAACCGCCGCACGTGCGCATAGTAGGGGCGCTTCTTCACCCGGGCCGACCCGTCGCTGAGGAACACCACCCAATCCCCATCCGGAGCCGGTGTCGCCGAGACCGGGCGATCATCGCCGTCGCAGTCGATGAACAACCGATCCCCCGACCGCAACCGGGACGCGGCGTGCAGCTGCGCCAGCTTCCATTGATCCAGCCGGTGCCGCACCGGATCACCTTCCTCGCACAACCGCAACACCGGCGGCCCCTGCTTGCCCTCGGTGACCTCACCCGGTGTCTCGACCACCGCGAGCCGCAGCTGCCCGATCCGATACGGATCGGCCTGCTGGCGGTACTGCGGCACCAGATCGGCGTCGAAGACCCGCAGGCAACTGTTCGTCATCGCCTCGTGCAGCGAGCGCACCGCCCCGTGCACCGCCGAGCCCGGCACCATGAACTCCCGGCCGCCGTCTCGATCCGGCCGGCTCGGCGCCGCCTCCCGCGAGTCACTCCGCGACACCGCACCGAACCCGCGCACCAGCACCGGCGTCCGCGCGCTGATCCGCACCCGCAACCGCCCCGACAACAACTCGCTACCACACCGCCCCTCGTGCCCGCCCGGCGCCGACCGCTGCGGCGCACCCGAAAACGGCACGAACGTATACGGATTTACGAACTGCGCGACGATCACGACCTCCCGAACGGTGATGACGAGCAACCGGGCGCGAGCGTACCCTGACCGCCGACCGACGGGGTTACGACCGACACAAAAGGGGAACACTTCGTGCCCGAAATCGCGACCCGAGCCGCTGTCCGCGTGCGTGAATGGTGGTGGCGACCCGACCGGAAACGTCTGGCAACAGCCAACTTCCTGGTCATCTTCGCCGCCACCGGCGCCACCGGCGCCGGTGGGCTGCTGATCGAAGACGCACTCCCCAAACCGGGGGATTCGTTTCTGGTGGTTCCAAGCCGAGTGACCCTGTTCGCGGTCCTGCTGATCCTGCTCGCGCTCGCCCTGTGGTTCCGTGGCCACTCCTACCGCAGCGGCGGCACCCTCTACTACGTCCAAGCCCTCGCCGAAGGCATGACCGACCTGCGCCGCGGCGCCCTCACCGCCGCCGCCGCCCAGCACATGTCCCTGCGCACCCTGGGCCGCTGGATCGACCTCGACCACCACACCACCGACCACGGCGTCATCGACATCGACCACGTCTGCACCGAAATCGGCGCGAGCCTGGAAGCGCTGATCAACAACGACAACCCCGACACCGGCTACACCCTGGCCCCCAACATGTTCTGGCCCATCGCCGTGCGCGTGGGCACCTACCTGCCCCCCGTCCTGCACACCCGCCTGCTCGAACTCAACACCGGCCCCACCCCCACCACCACCCTGCGCCTGGGCACCGAAACCCCCATCACCCTCACCCACACCACCCGCCGCCTCGATCCCACCGCCACCCGCACCGGCATCGTGCTCGCCTTCGCCCCCAACGCCGCACACTTCACCGACACCGACATGGCCCGCCTCGGCGTCGGCGAACTGCACATCCTCTCCGGCCCCGACGGCCCGCCCACTGACACCACCCCACCCCTGACCGCCACCCAGCTCGCCGCCCTGCCCCACGCCATCGCCGCCCACCTCGCCGCCCTCGGCGCCACTGGCGAACGCGCCATCATCGCCTACCTGCCCAAGACCGTCGCCCTCGCCCTCGGCTGGGAACTCGCCCGCAAACAACTCCGCTTCTTCACCGGCACCCACCTCATGCACTACAACTTCGCAACCGGCGACTTCACCCCCATGCGCGTGCACCCCGCCCAGCCCACACTGCCCCCCGCCCCATGACCCGCATCGCCAACCACACCCCCCACCCCGTCACCCTCTACACCCCCGACGGCCGAATCCTCGCCCGCTTTCCACCCCACACCCACCCCGCCCGCCTCGACGAAATCCGCACACCGGCCGCCCCCATCACCCACCAGGGTCGAAACCTACCCCGCACCCTGATCTCCTACCGCGCCACCACCACCAACCTGCCCACCCCCCAACCCCACACCACCCTCATCGTCTCCCGCGTCCTCGCCACCGCCCACCCCGAACGCCACGACCTCGTCTTCCCGCTCGACGAAATCCGCGACCCCCACGGCACCATCATCGGCTGCCGCGGCCTGGGCAGCTTCCACCAGCCATGACCAACCCGTACAACGATCCACGAAACCGACGTAACCAGCGGCGGTGCTCGCAAGCGCAAATCTCCAGCTCACCGAGGGTGGCGGCATTCAAAGAAGACGATCCAAGATCAGGAACGTGTTCCAAGAAGATGAGGTGCTCGCAAAAGTGCTACATTGACCCAGATCAGCCAGCCCGAAAACAGACAGCCCTCGCAACCAGGGGCCCGACGAACAGGGCATAGAAACGCGAGAGCCACCAGATTTAGCCGGTACGGCTCTTACTCGCAACCAGGGGCCCGATGAACAGGGCATAGAAACCTGCGGCTGCTCACCGAAGATGTTGTAGTGGTATACAAAGCTCGCAACCAGGGGCCCGACGAACAGGGCATAGAAACGCGTCATCATGCACAGAAGCGCTTCGGGGTACTTCTCGCAACCAGGGGCCCGACGAACAGGGCATAGAAAGTTTGTGCATCTCCGCGCCTGTTGACTGTTCGCCCGCAACTAGGAGCCTGACGAACAGATCACTGACGCCAGGAAAGCGGTTGTGTCATGACGCGGTGAGTGCGTACACTCTGGGATTGCCACGTTGGTCGGGCGCCTGCCGATTGTTTAACGACCTTGGGAGCCTATTGCCCGGATTCGGGAGGCGCGCATGGGTGAGTTGTTTGCACGGGCCTTCACGCAGCAGGCCCTGCTAAATTCCTGGCAAATTGTGCGGGATAATGCATTGGCTGATGGTCGCTACGACCCGGCCGTGGAGCGTTTCGAAGCCGATGCCGCGCGACGAGTTGCCGAGATCGCCGCGGAGCTCGCGCAGGGGGAATGGCGTCCGGGATCGCTGTTCCGGGTCGAGATCCCGAAATCGTCGGGTGGATTACGGAAGTTGAGTGTGCCGCGGCTGGAAGACCGGGTAGTCGAGCGGGCATTGTTGGCGGTGTTGGATCCAGTGATCGACCCGCGTCTGCTGCCGTAGAGCTTCGCCTACCGCAAGGGCCTGGGGACGAAGGACGCGGTAGCCGAGTTGGTCTCGTCGCGCAACAGCGGCATGGATTGGTGCGCGCGCGGCGACATCACCGACTGCTTCGACAGCATTCCGCGCTGGGAGGTGATGCGGCGGCTGAAACAGCTCGTCACCGATGATCGAGTCGTGCACCTAGTCGGTGCGCTGCTCGAGCGGCGAGTGGCCGACAGTCGCAGTGCGGTCGGGGATCGGGGCCGAGGGCTGCATCAGGGCAGCGTGCTGGCGCCGTTACTGAGCAATCTGTACCTGGATGTCTTCGACCGCGCGATGCTGACGGCAGGTTGGCGGGTGATCCGCTACGGCGACGACTTCGCGATCCCCGTCGCCGATCGTCGCGACGGCGAACGCGCGCTGCAATCGGCGGCGACCGAGCTCTCCGATGTGCGGCTGGAACTCAACTCCGGCAAGTGCCGGGTGGTCTCGTTCGAGGAAGGAGTGCGGTTCCTCGGCGAGACCATCACCGCGTCCACACTCGCGGCCTCGGAAATGCTGTCGCATCCGCTCGAGACCGTGGTCTACGTCGAGCGGCAGGGCGCGGTGGTCCGGACGCGGGGTGACCGGCTGGTGGTCACCGACGGTGAGGAGTCGCTACTGCGGCTTTCGCTACGCCGAGTCCGCCAAGTCGTCGGGTTCGGCGCCGTCGGCTACACGACACCATTCCTGCGCAAGGCCGTCGAATCGGGCATCGATGTGGTACTGCTCAGCGAGAACGGCACACTCGGCGGGCGGTTGAGCTCACCGCTTACCTCCGACCCCTCCGCCCGGCGAGCGCAGTACCGCGCCGCCGACGACGACCGACGCGCCAAAACACTGGCGACCGCGTTCGTCGCCGGGAAGGTCGACAATCTGCGGGTGTCGCTGCTGCGGATCGCGCGCCGAGCCGACGACCCGATCGCCGCCGCGGGCCGCCACCCGACCCGATCAACGCCATGCTGTCCTACGGCTACACCCTGCTGTGTCACGAGGCCATCGCCGCGCTCGAAGCCGCGGGACTGGACCCGATGGTGGGCTTCCTGCACCAGCACCGCTGGGGCAGACCGTCACTGGCCCTGGACCTGATGGAGGAATTCCGGCCGATGACCGTCGACGTAGCGGTCCTGCGCTGCGTGGCCACCGGCCAGATCCGGCCCGAACAATTCAGCACCGAACCCGACACCGGCTCCCGGATGGGAGAAGACGCCAAATACGTCTTCCTCGCCGCCTACGAACGACGCATGCTCACCCTCGTCACTCACCGCACCCTCGGCCGGCGCGTCTCGCTCCGGGTCGCGGTCCACCTGCAAGCCAAAATGCTCGCCCGCCACCTTCTCGACCCCGGCGAGCCCTACCACGCCATGCGCTGGAAGTAGCCCATGATCGCTCTGATCACCTACGACATCACCGACGACCAACGCCGCGAAGACGTCGCCGTCGCCCTGTCCGGCTACGGCCCGCGCGTGCAACTATCGGTCTTCGAATGCGAATGCCGCGACGCCGACGAACTCCGCGACCTGCGCGCCCGGCTCCGCGAAATCATCGACCCCCTCAAAGACCAGATCCGCCTCTACCCCACCACCACGACAACCTTCTCCCAGCGCTACATCCTCAGAGCAACGACAGTCGAGGAACGCGCCGACTACTGGATCATCCGATGAGAAGGTCAGCCCCACGGTGAGCTCCTGCGGCCAATGCCCCAGCCCATCCCGATCCGTGACCCGTACAGAGGTGCGCCACCAAGCGCTCAAACCGCTCCGGTGCTCGCAAGCACGATCGCCGCAGGTCAGACGGGTTGCAAGTCTCAAGAGAGCACACTCCAAGATCAGGAACATGTTACAGAAACAGGGGGTGCTCGCAAGGTGCTACATTAGGGCAGGTCAGCGCGGATGGAAATCGACAGCCCTCGCAACCGACAGCCCGATTCACAGGGCATAGAAACTGACGACGGTGCCGGCCGTCCTCGGGGCAAGCCCCGACTCGCAACCGACAGCCCGATTCACAGGGCATAGAAACATATGACCCTTGGGGGGTTGCTTCTGGTAGGCCTCTCGCAACCGACAGCCCGATTCATAGGGCATAGAAACAGCGCGGCATCGATGGTGGTACCTGTGACGGCTCGCAACCGACAGCCCGATTCACAGGGCATAGAAACTCCCAGCGCTGCCACGACTGCCATGCACCGCAGCACTCGCAACCGACAGCCCGATTCACAGGGCATAGAAACACGTCTTGTAGGCGAAGATGAGCTTCGCGACGAGCCTCGCAACCGACAGCCCGATTCACAGGGCATAGAATGCTGTCCCACGTGAGGAACTCCTGGACGGGCAGCTATCGCAACCGGCGGACGGTGCCGGGCTGACGTGCTTCCGACCCGCCCACCTAACTCTGTGGGCGCTGACCGAGCATCTTGTACGAAGACCGGGCCGAGGGAAGCTCATTCGAGTGTCGCGCACGGTGGCCGGAGCCACCGGCACACGCCGATGCTGACCGGACGTCGGGCGCTCGGGATGTTGCGGCATGATGTTCCAATGTGCTGCGATCTGCTGACCTCGGCCGAACGGAACCGCGTCGCCGTTTTGTCTGGTCTGGACCCGAAGCGTCAGGAGACTCTGGGGCAGTTCTTCACGCCCAGTCAGGCCGCGGTCCTGATCGCCAGCATGCCTCGGCTCCCAACTGAGGGGCACCTTCGAGTTCTTGATCCAGGAGCCGGCTCCGGCATGCTCGCCGCAGCGTTGGTGGCCCGCGTCCTCGCCGAGAGCAAGGAACTGTCTGTCCATATCGTCGCGGTCGAGTGCGACCCGTCTGTGGTGCCCTTCCTGGAGGACACTCTTGCAGCCTGCGTCGATGCGGCCCCGGACAGGGTCAGTGCAGAACTGATCGTCGCTGACTACATCACCGCAGCTACCGGGCTCGGCGCAGACGAGCGTTTGACCGGTTTCGACATGGTTATCCAGAACCCGCCCTACGCGAAACTGGCTGCCTCCTCCCCAGCGCGTGCGGCCGTCCGGAGCATGGGTGTGGACGCTCCGAACCTCTACGCAGCCTTCCTAGCGCTCGGGGCAGGCGCTCTCCGAACCGGTGGCCAGCTCGTCGCGATCACCCCGAGGTCCTTCTGCAACGGACCCTACTTCGGGGACTTTCGACGCTACTTGCTGGAGCAGATCACCCTCGACCGCATTCACGTTTTCGATTCCCGCTCGACGGTATTCGCCGACACGGGCGTGCTCCAGGAAAATGTCATCATCTGCGGGAGCAAGGGCGGCATCTCGCGTGACGTGATGCTGTCCAGCAGCGGTGGGCACCGCGATGAGATCACTGGCCGTCAGGTTCCGTACGCGGAGGTCGTCCATCCCGACGACGCCCATCGGTTCATCCGGATTGCCGCCAATGCCGACGACACCGAGATCGCAGAGCAGATGCTTTCGCTCCCTCGGACCTTGGCAGCGCTCGGACTGACCGCATCCACCGGACGCGTGGTCGACTTCCGCTCGAGGCACTGCCTGTTGCCTGAGAAGGCGCCGACCGCGGTACCGCTGATCTACCCTGCAAACCTTCGCGACGGCCTGGTGACCTGGCCACGTGAGATCCGAAAGCCACAATGGTTTTTGCCGACTACGGACAAGGACAAGAAACTTTTGCTACCGCAGGGCTGGTACTGCGTCATCAAGCGCTTCTCGTCCAAGGAGGAACGCCGCCGGATAGTCGCGTCCGTGTGGTCGCCTGACGCGGTACCCGGCCCGGTGGCCTTCGAGAACCACGTCAACGTGATCCATGTCGACGGCGAAGGCTTGGATCGCGATCTGGCCTTCGGTCTATCCCTGTGGCTCAACTCCACATTGGTCGACAAGTTCTTCCGCACCTTCTCCGGCCACACCCAGGTGAACGCGACGGATCTCAGGACCCTCCGATTTCCACCTCTGGATGTACTTCGTGATCTGGGTTCCCTTGCACCACCGCAACTTCCGGGACAACCATCGGTTGACTCTCTGGTAGAGCAGAAGGTACTCGATGTGGTAAATAAGGCTGCGTGAACGACGCCTCCGACAGAGTCGAAGAAGCAAAGGTCCTGCTGCAAGCCCTGGGTATGGACTCCGAACGCTCCAACGAGCGCTCGGCCCTGACTCTGCTGGCGCTTCTCCAGCTTCGGCCATCCGACCCGTGGCCGATGGCGAGTAGCCCCATGCTCGGCACTCGGGCCATCATGGACTGGATGCGGGACGAATACAGCAAGAACTACGCCCCGAATACCCGGGAAACCGTTCGGCGCTTCACGCTTCACCAGTTCGCCGACGCAGCATTGGTACAGCAGAACCCCGACGATCCGAACCGGCCGACGAATTCTCCAAAGTGGAACTATCAGATCGCCCCGGGAGCGCTGGAGGTCGCGCAGAGCT
Organism: Nocardia sp. NPDC050697; assembly: GCF_040654395.1. NCBI lineage: Bacteria > Bacillati > Actinomycetota > Actinomycetes > Mycobacteriales > Nocardiaceae > Nocardia > Nocardia sp. NPDC050697. Next base: position 51,039 of record NZ_JBFAHY010000008.1, on the reverse strand, counting down.
TCGGCACGAAAGTCTTCGGTGAGACGCTGAAAGACTATCTCGTCGCTGCCCCGGGGCTGAAGGAACTTTATGCTGCTGCCCGGGAAATGAGCAGAATCCCTGTGGTCAGCCCTGATGGCAAGAAGTTCACCTTGTCTCCCGGTGGGCAAAACCCGCTTATCAAGCAGATGGTCGAAGAGTTTTGCCCCCGGTTCACCCCCGGTGCCGAAACGCTATACGTCGGCGACGCTGGCGACAAGCTCGCGGTGTTCGAGAAGAAACGCTTCGAGCAGCTCGGCGTGATTTTCAACACTCGGGGAAAGATGCCCGACCTAGTAGTTTACATCCCAGACAAAGAATGGCTCGTGCTAATGGAGGCAGCCAACTCGCACGGGCCGGTCGATTCCAAGAGGCGCATGGAGCTCGCTACCGTGTTTAAGTCGGCGGAGCCGGGACTCGTCTATGTCTCCTGCTTTCCGAACCGCAAAAAAATGCGCGAACATCTTCCCCTAATAGCGTGGGAGACCGAAGTGTGGTGCGCGGATGAGCCGACGCACCTCATGCACTTCAACGGAGAACGCTTCCTCGGCCCGTACGATTCCTGAAAGCAGCTTATATGTCCTATATTCGAGGAAGAGTTCAAGATAGCTTCATCGCGGAAGCGAAAAAAATTCGTGCTCTCCGGGACAAACAGTATCCAAATTTGTACCGAGAGGTAGATACGGACGAGCGGTGGGTCGGCGAGGTCGGCGAGTTGTGCTTCAACGGATGGGCTAGGCGAAACACTTCTCTGCCAGTGGTTTGGATCAAGGATAACGCTGCAGGCGCAGCCGACTTTCTGATCGGCGGGACGCCCGTCGGGTTAAAGACTGTTAAACGAAAAGTGCGCCCCAACGATAGGTACACTGCGCAGATCAGCGCGAAGCATATAACTGAGCCCGTCGATTTCTACTTTTTTGCTTGCTATATGCATAAGGTGCAGGAGATGTATCTGCTGGGAGCGATAACTCGCACGGATTTCCTGCGCCAAGCTCGCTATTATGGAGCTGGAGAGCAGGTGCATGAGAACTATACGATCCGAGAAGGGCATGAGATTTACAACATCGAAATCGGCAAACTAACTCCGCCGCTGCCGTGGTTGAAGTCGCTTTCGCCCGCTGCGCCCATGAATTAAGAGTGCTAGCGAGGCTGCGCCCTGTCCGGCCCTCTGAGCTGGGTAACAGCAGCTCCGGTGCTTGGGAGACAGAACCTAGTGCGCGTGCCGCAGCGTCAGTGAGGCGGCTGCGGGTGATGGACGTCGGAATACGCCGCCCAGCTATCGACCGCCGCAGTTCGGTCCCTGGGCAACCGCGGGTTTGCTACAGTCACCGTTATGGTTGCAGCTGCGCTACTTCACCGACTGCGATGAGGCCATCCAAATGAATGTCCGCGCCTGGGCGCGCACCGAGGAATTCGCCGTGCGGGGTTGCGCCGGAACAGGAACTGAGGCACCAACCTGGCGCTGACACCGGTCATTTGAAAATGCACAATTGGGTTATCTCGCCGAAGAGACTCCGGTAGGAGTAATCTTAGCGTCGGTCCAGGAAAAGCCCTGGAACCGATCCGACGGCGAGTCCGTTGACCCTGCCGACTTCCCGTTGCTGGGCACAGCGACGTTCATCGCGTCGGAGCACCGTGGTCGTGCATACGCTTCGGCAGCTAAACAAGCCATCAGCGAACACGAGGCGGCGAGCCGAGTTCGCTCCTTTGGCTGCATGATCCTCGCTGACAACCCAGACAGCCTGAGATCGATCGCGAAGGCTGGGTACGAATGCGTCCGGACCGAGCCCGTGCAGGGCAAACCCGACCGGCTCCACTTCCGCAAACACCTCTCGGACTCTGGTTGCTTCCGAATCGCATGAATTGTGTCGGGTTGAGATGGCTCCCGACCTACGCAGCTGTGCCTGAGGAGGTGAGCCGGATCGGGACAGCCGACAGGACCCCTTCTTTCGCGCTCTGTCGGCAGGTGACATGGAGGCCGATCGTCACACAGAGGTGGTGGTCGTGGGTAGGCGGCGGGTTCCGGCGAGTAGTTCGGTGACCAGGTCTGTGTAGGCGGTGCCGAGGTCGTCCACGAAGTCCATGGCTTCTACGAATACGTCTTCGGAGGCACTGGCGAGGGCGGTGTAGGTATAGGCGGTGAGCTGGGCGAGGCGGTCGATGACTTGGCCCATGGTCTGGGTGTGCACTCGCGCTCCGGATGTAGGTTCGGGGATGACGAGGTGGACCCAGGTGTCGATGGTGGCCATCAGCCGGGATCGTTCGGTGTCGATCACCTCGAGGGCGCTGTGGGGGGTCTGTTCGCGTTGCTGGTGCAGGAGCGCCAGGTCGGCTGCGGCGTCCAGGACGGGGTCGTCGGTGGGCAGCGGGAATCCCCGGCAGGCGGCGAGCAGTTCGGTTTTGTCGGGCAGGACGGGGCGCATCAGGATTCCTCCCCCGGGGCGGGTAGTCGCGTCGAGCGTTGCGTCAGCGCGAGGGCGAGTTCGGTGTAGCCGTCGACCAGCTCGGCGAGCTGGTACCAGGCGGCGTGTACGTGCGGGGCCGACACGTCGTCGGTGGTCATCAGCAGGTGGTAGGCGTGGGTTTGGGTGCGTGCGAGGTGGTCGATGACCGCGCCAAGGGTTTCGGTGTGCAGCCGCGCGTCCGGGTACGGGATGGGCAGGTTCCCGGACGCCCAGAGATCGACCGCGAGCGCTAATTCCTCTCTGCGACAGTTGCACTCACTCGGACGCGCGTGTGGCTGTTGGTATAGGTGGCCGAGTTCGCCAGCGAATCGGGTGACCGGGTGCGGGGCGATGTGGTGCCCGCGGATCGCGGAGCACAATTCTTCGGCGGAGGGCAGCAGCGGTGGCGTGGGATCGCGAGAGGGAACGGGCATTGTTCACCTGCTGATCCGCTGGGGAAGCAGCAAGTCGAGTTCGAGGCGGGCGGCGGCCAGCACCGTCGTTCGCGCGGGTAACTGGTCGGCGGCGACCGGTGGAGACAGCCAGCGCCAGCCGCTGGGGTGATCGTTCATCGGCAGCCAGATCCGCTGCCCGCCTACCAGCACCCGGATCCCTCGGGTGGCCAGTGCGTGCATGGTGCTCGATGTCATCGCCCGGCCCCAGGCCGGGCCGACCAGGAATACCCAGGCTCGGTTCGTTCCTGTGTGGGTCAGGATCGGCGTCGATTCACACCGGTGGTGGCCCACCAGCTGATCGCGGACCCGGACGCCTAGTTTCGGGGACATCGCTACCGCCCCCAGCCTGGGGGCGGCGATCAGAGACACCCGGCCGGACACGCAGCAGACCCTGGTGAACCCGAGCCTTCGATAGACAGCGGCAACGTCGGTGGCGGTGTGGCACTGCTGGAACATCACGGCACCGCCCACCACTCGTGAGCCGTCTGTTCGGTGGCCGCCTTGCACTGGCTGTTCGGTTCGCCCAGCTCGACGTCTGCGGCACGACGCCCGCGCGCGACCCTGGTGGTGAGCGTGATGACCGCCGTAGCCGACGCGGTAACCGGCTCCCGGTTCGTCGCGCTGCTCTCCGGGAATCGCGGAACTACTCCTCCGCTGCGCAACCCATCGGAAATGTGGCTCTGAACTGGCATTTTGCACCTCACCGGATAGTCCGAACGGCCCCTCTACGCGGGCCGGACCTGCTATTTCAGTACAACATGACATATGTCATTCAGCAATGTTTTTAAACGACAAATGTTCATTAGACGAGTGTCATTATGAAGTACGTAGGCGACGGTGTTCTCGTCTCATACGTCAGTCAAAATGACTGGTAGCCTTCGGGCTGTACACGAAAGGGAGGCGCGTGAATGGCCGAGACGAGCGAAGTCGCGCGACGCAAGCTGACTCGTCAACTCCGCGAGTTGCGCGAGGCCGCGGGGATGACGCAGCAAGCCGCTGCCGACAGCCTCGAATGGTCGCTGTCGAAGTTCAACCGGATTGAGAAAGGGTTGAGCGGGCTGCGCGGCCTCGACGCAAAGAACATGGCCGAGTTGTACGCGCGACCGGATCTCGCCGAATCCCTGTCCGCGCTCGCCATCGCCGCGAAGACGAAGTCCTGGTACCACGAGTACGGAGACGTAATCCCGGAAGCGTTCGACATCTACATCGGGATGGAAGCAGCGGCCGACCGGCTGCGCTGGTTCGAGAGCGAACTCGTTCCCGGCATCTTCCAGACCGAAGATTACGCGCGGACCCTGATCCGCACCGGCCGACCGGATGCGCCCGCCGAGGAGGTCGACCGCCGGGTGCGACTCCGGCTCACCCGGCAAGCTCTCCTGACCCGGGAAGACGATCCGCAGGACTGGCACATCGTCCTCCCGGAAGGCGTGCTCAACCGGCCCGTCGGCGGTCGCGCTGTCATGGGAGCTCAACTCGACCGGCTGCTCGAGGTAGCCGATCTGCCCAACGTCACCCTCGGGGTCATTCCCGTGGCCGCCGGAATGCACTACGGCATCCTGAGCGGCCCGTTCGTCCTGCTCGACTTCCCCGATGTCGGCGAGCCCACGACCGTGTACATCGAAGGCTTGACCGGTGCCCTCTACACCGCAGACACCAAGCAGGTCGATCCTTACCGCGCCGCGTTCGACGCCATCGAGCAGGCAACTCGCACCGCCACCGAGTCCAAGGAGCTGATCGCGCAAGCAGCGAAGGAGATGAAGAAGAGATGACCAACGCCCGCTGGTTCAAATCCAGCTACAGCAACGCGAACGCGAACTGTGTCGAGGTCTGCCATTTCGCCGAGGAGACCGGCGTCCGGGACAGCAAAAACAACGGAATCGGCCCAGTTCTGACGTTCTCCCTTGCTGCCTGGACTGCGTTTGTGGACGGCGTACGCGGCGGAGAGTTCGACAACCCCTGACGCTCGATGCTCCCGAGGTCGACCATGCAACGCCACATCACTGGGCGGCGGGCCAGCCGCGTGGCCGTCTGCACCCTAGTCGAGGGCTTTGAGCGCGGTTGACCAGGGCACCGGATCGCCTTCGTTGATCCGGATGAAGCGCACGCCCCAGTCGGTGAGGCTGGAGAGTGCGGCAGCGATTGGAGGAAACTGGAATTGAGCTGCTCGTCCGTGGGGAACCGCCACGACGGGTAGCCCGCCGCCAACCGTTTCGACCAACAACGCAAGGGGCAATGTGTCGCCGATTCCGGCTGCCCATTTCGCCATCGAACTTGTCGTCAACGGCGCGGCAATGACCGCATCAGGCGGTGGAAGCAGGTCCTTGGTGCCCGGAACCTTGAACTCCGACCGAACCGGATATCCCGTCTGAGCTGCCAGCGCGTCGACGTCGATGAACCGAGCTCCGTTGGGGGAGGCCATCACACACACCTCCCAACCGTCTGCCTGCGCAAGATCCACGAGTTCGCCGACGTCCCCCGCCCCACCGGCTCCAGTCACGATCGCGTACAGAACTCTAGCGCGCTCACCCATGTCCCTATCCTGGCAGGCGCTGGCCGCTACGTCTGCGCTACAGCGCCCCGGCCCCGACCCGGGTGGCGAGTTTGCCGAGGTCACCCGTAACAAGGTCGCGTCCGGCCCTGCCCAGCATGTGACCCACCACCTCCTGCACGGTGTCCATCTTGCGAACCTGTTGAGGCGCGATGCGCTCGGCTCGCAATAGCGCGTCCAGGGACATGGCGTAGTCGTCGCGAGCCGCCGCGGCACGACCCACTTCGACGAAGTACTGCGCGGCGCGGCCCACAGTGGGCAACGATCGAGGATCGAGGCGCTGGGCAAGATCAAGTACTCGCTCTGGTGAGCCCTCTTCCATGGCCACCGTCATGTTCCACAGTGCCACGTTGGCTGAGCCAAACGAGATATTGCCGACGATCGTCGTCGGGTCATCAATGGTCGAGCGGTCGAGCTGAGCTGCGCGCTCGGCGGCCTGAGCAAGGTGATCGTGCGGGCTGCCTCCCATGGTGGCGGTGACCAGAGACGCCTGCAAATGGAGCATCCCGACGGTCTGTATCTCGGGGGCGGTAGCTGCCTCCGGCCCGACCAGCGCGGCGGCATGAACGGCGCAGTCCAGAGCGGCTTTCAACGATTCGGGTCGCGCCAGCAGAACCTGGCTACGCACGTAGGCGCCTGAAGCGATGCCCTGTCGACTATCGATGCGTTTGGCGGCAGATTCTGCGGCCTGCGCGGCGGTCCACGCGACCCCGAAGTAGCCACGTGCGCGCAGTGCCACCGACGTCTCGGAGGCAACCTGGGCCAACGCATCCCACGCTGTACGGCGGTCTCTGGGTCTTCCGCCGTGGGCCTGCCGGTAAAGATCGGTGATGACCGGTGCCAGCAGAGGTGCGAGCGTCGCGTATTCACAGGCCATCTGGAGCTTTGTGATCCGCCTGGCGAGCATCACCAATTCGCCGATCTCGCGAAGCGGCTGATCGTTGCCGACGTTGCCCGCTGCCCAGAATGCTGTTTCGACGGCTGGGACCGAGGCGTCGAAGTCGTCGGCGGCTGGACTGCTGCTGGGGAGAATGTCCTCGGCTGTTGCCGAGGCGACGGACGCTGCCGCGAGAACGAGCAGCTGTCGACGGTCGACTTCGGTCGCTGCGTCTCGCCGCGGGAGACGGAACCAGAGCAACTCCTCCGGGATGTGAAGAGCAGTGGCCCATTTGACGAGCTTGGACATCATTTCCGGGGCGACGCCGGTCTCGATCCGGCTCAGCGTGGCCTGCGACATGTCGAGCCAATTCGCGACGTCGAGCTGGGTGATCGGGGACTCGTGCATCGGATGTGTGCGGAAGGCGAAAATCACCCTGCCCATGTGCCAGGAGGCCAGCGCATCGCGCATGTGATCACTGGCCCAGAACTCCGCAGACATGACGGGCGCGCCGACAGTGGGTGTTTCTCGCGCGCAACCGCTGCACGTCGTGCCGGTGTTGAACCGGCTCATCCGCGCCCCGCACTCCGGGCATTCACGCCTGTTCCCGGTCGTTCGCGCCATCTGCCCCGCCTCCGCGACCATGCCTTTCCCCCAACGATTTTTTGACGGTACCACCACCGATATACAGCGCGTATACGACTGCTGCATATCCGCAGATTCACGAGACCCATAGTGCGTATAGCCATTTCCCGCTCGTCGCGGCGATCGTGTGGGTGTCCGACATGAGACCTGCGGAAGGGGCGACATGGCGCTATCTCTGCTGGTGCCGATCCTGGGGCCACCAGCATCCGGCAAGACAACCCTCACGCTCGCACTCGGCAAAAGTCCCGACCGTCAGGTATTTCGGCTACGCGAACACGTCTCCCCCGAAATTGTCAGGCAGACAGCCAGCCATGGGCCCCGTGACCTCGGATGGATTGACGATGACGTCGTGGATCTAGCGGTGCGGCAGTACCTGAGCGCTGTAGCGGCAAACTCGCGGATCTGCACAGTGCTCCTGGACAACTATCCCGGAACCGGCAAGCAGGTCGACATGCTGCTGGACACCACGCGGGTACTCGCGCCGGACTGCATATTCGAGCCGATCGAACTCGTGCTCGATGCGCCGGCCAGGCGCAAGAGGGCCCGCGCACGCCGAGTCTGCCACCGGTGCGAGCACGATCCAGCGGCCGATCCTCGCCTTCCGGCTACTCCGTCGAAGCTTGGCGGATGGACCTGCGGGAACTGCGGCTCGTTGCTGCACCCGCGGCGAGGCGACGCGCCGTCGCTGTTCGCCGCCCGCACCAAACGCCACGACGACACGGTGGAAGACGTGCGTGCTGCGTTCGACCGGGTAGGCATCGCCACCAACTCCGTCGATGCCGCCGATGCCGCTGCGACTGTCGCACGAATCGTAGAGCCCCTGCTCATCGTTAGGAGCACCACCGCGTGACCAGCACAACTCCTCTGGGATTCCCCACGTTCCGCCCGGACACCTACGGCCACGCCCGCATGCCACGCAACGCCGACCAGCGCGAGCCCCACCGGGTCGACAAGATCGCCTACGGCCGATTCCGCAACGTCTACCTCTACATCACCGAGGCGTGCCAGCTGCGGTGCGAGCACTGCTACATGGGTGAACGGCTCGAACGGGCGCTGAAGATGACCCCGCAGCAGATCGTCGACACCCTCACCACCTGGCGGCAGCTCGGCGGCGACAAGCTCACCATCCTCGGCGGCGAGCCCACCCTGCACCCCTGGTACGCCGAGGCGATCCGCGCAGCGAAGACCATCGGATACGGCCACGTCATCACCACCACCAACGCTCAAGCCATCGCCCGCCGCAAGTTCGCCCAGCTCACCCCCGAGGACTTCGCCTACGTCCAGGTCAGCATGGACGGCGGCAGCGCGGCCACCCACGACGCGGTCCGCGGCGAGGGCACCTTCGACCAAGCAATGGAGACCAGCGCCGAACTGTGCGAGCGCGGCTTCGACACCCGCATCATCTGCACGGTCAACAAGGCCAACGAAGGCGACGTCCTGCGGTTGCTCGATATCGCCGATGACATCGGTGCGAGCCTCGTCAAGTTCCACGTGTTCTCCACCATCGGCACGGGCCACGGCAACGCCGATATGGCGATGAACCCGCTCGAATGGGTGAGCTTCTGCGAGCGGCTCGAACGGGTTGCTCCCGAATACAAGTCGCGCGTGTGGTTCCAGCCCACCTATGCGCGCCGCGATCAGATGGACCGATTCGCCGGAGAGGGCTATCAGGGCTGCATAGGCCGCACGCTCGACCGCATCTCCATCTTTCCCGACGGGCGTTGCTACGTGTGCAGCTACTTGTTCGATACCGACACTTATTACGCCGTGATGCGTGACGGTCGGGTGCTGCTCAACCGCGACAGCGAAGTCAACGAATTCGACCTGTGCACCCAACCCCTCGTCGGCAGTGCATGCGGCGATTGCAAGGCGTCGGCCTGCATGGGCGGCTGCCCCGCCGAGGAGTTGGTCATGGGTGCCTCGTCGTGCTCGGCCTACCCCGACATCGTGCCGGTCTGCCGACTGTGGAAATCCAGCGCGAAACCCGAATAGGAGACCCCTGTGCACACCATGGAAACCGTCATCGAACCCCTGCGCTCGCTCGACTGGAACGACGTGGACGCCGTCGAATCGGCGACACGCAAATCCTTCGAGTTGCTCACCGCCCCGAATTACCTCCTGCGTGGTGCGCTGGCCAGACTGTTCGACACTCCCGCTCTCGTCGCCCTGTGCGAGCATTACGACATCCTGGACAAGATCGTCCTGCACGACGACCTCGAATCCGGGATCCGGCTGCGCCTGCACATCTTCGGTCCCGGCTACCACGACCGGCCCCACAACCACCGCTGGACCTACGCCAGCCACATCCTGCGCGGGGAATACCGGCACCGGCTCTACGGCGAGGCCGAGCTCGGCACCGAGATCGATGTGTCGAGCCTGCATGCGGTACACGTCCGGCAGGAACGAGTCGGGGCCAGCTACGCGCTGCATCACAACGCCATTCACGCCGTGGTCGCCGAACCCGGCACCGTGTCCCTGGTCCTGCGCGGCCCCGCCATCAAGGACCGGTTCCTGGTCATGGACGCCAAGAACGGCGAGTCCTGGTGGCAATACGGGGCGACCACCGAATCCCCCGAAGCCGCTGCGAAGAAGCACCTGTCCCCGCAGCGGCTCGAGGAGCTGATCGCCTCGCTCGATGAGTGGCAGCTCATCTGACGAGGTCTAACGACGGTGGGGGCCGGAGAGAGAGGCGAAGCGGTCCCCACCGTCACCGATCACCAGCCGTAAAGCGACAGAGACTTGCCGGACGAGATGTGGCCCAACGCTTCCCGGCAGTACGGGATCATGTCCGCTGGCAGCTCACTGGGGCCGAACCACTCCAGCGCATCGCACTTGTCGGGCTCCATGTTCGTCGGCTCGCCCTGCCACCGCCGAACGTGGAAGAAGAAAGCCACGCGGCCACCGGACGAGCTGTTGTGCATGATGTGCGCGAACTCGACGTCCTCGGGCGCGATCTGCACACCAATCTCCTCGACAGCTTCGCGCACGAGCGCCTCGACCACCGATTCCTCGGCCTCGAGGTGCCCCGAGGGCGGGTGGAATGCCCCATCGGCGTATCCGGTGCCCGCTCGCCGACCGAACAGGGTCCGGCCCTGGTCGTCGGTGAGCAGAAGGTGCACATCACCGATGAGGGTGTGCCTTTCAGTGCTGGCCACAGCCATTTCTTGCCTCTCTCTCGATGCGCTCGACCTGAACGCGAGCACGACCATAGGCCATCGCCGGACTCGCCCACTACTCGATGACCCTCAATTGGAACTGGAGACCCATGCCGTCGCACCAAGCGACTCACCTTCGCAGTGAAGACCCGCTCCTCGTTGCTTCAGGCCAGATGCCCAGAAGCCCCGGCGCGACAGCAGACGAATCACGGGTGGAGTTGTTCTCGCGGGCGTTCGCTGCCGACCCGCACAGCGCGTACCGGCACATGCGAGAGCAGTTCGGGCCGGTGGTCCCGGTGTGGCTCGCCCCGCAGGTACCGGGGACCTTGGTCGTCGGGTATCGGGAGGCGCTCGCGGTCTTGCACGATCCCGAGCGTTTCCCGGCGGACCCCTCGCGGTGGGAGCGGACCGCGCAGCGCGACAGCGAGGTCTACCCGGTGCTGGCCCCGCGTCAGAACGCCTTGCGGTCGGCGGGGCCCGCGCACGCACGATTCCGGGAGGCGATCACCGCGTCGCTGGCAGGGGTGGATCTGTACTCGGTGGAGCGGGCGGTGGACCGGGCGGCCGAGGCGCTGATCCACCGATTCTGCCAGCGGGGTAGCGCCGAGCTCCGCGGCGAGTACGCCTTCCCGCTGACGGTGCGGGTGATGTGCGAGCTGCTGGGCATCGAATCCGAGGTGGCCGAGCAGGTGTGGCTGGAGATGGCGCGCATGCTCGATGGAGACGGGCAGGCCGGGGCGAGGTTCGGCGCGGCGCTGTATGCGGTCGCGCGGGACAAGCGCACGCGGCCTGGCCTGGACATGATGTCGCGGCTGGTCGAGCACCCGGCCGGGCTGAACGACGCGGAGGTGGTCGATCAGACCGCGCTGCTGCTCGGGCCTGGAACCGAGCCGACCTGCAACCTGATCACCAACACGGTGCTGATGATGCTGAGCGACGAGCGTTTTGCCGCCGGGCTGCTCGGGGGCGGGCTCTCGATCCGCGACGCGATCGAAGAGGTGCTCGCCAAGGACACCCCGCTACCGAACTTCTGCATCTCCTACCCGCGCCAGCCTCGGCAGCTGGCCGGGGTGTGGCTGCCCGCCGATGAGCCGGTGGTGATCAGCATGGCCGCCTGCAACAGCGACCCCGCTGCTGCCGCCCACGACCCCGACGGGTGGGGTAATCGGGCGCATCTGTCCTGGGGTGCCGGACCGCACGCCTGCCCCGCCCAAGCGGTCGCGGGAGTGATCGTGGCCCGCGCGATCGAGCAGCTGCTCGACGCGCTCCCCGAACTCGAACTCGCGCCCGGCCACGCCCCGAGCTGGCGGCCCGGACCCTTCCACCGCGCCATAGCCGAACTCCAGGTCCGATTTCCCGCCACCGATATCGGTGAGCTGGCCATGCCCCCGCTCAGGCCACGCGAAGGAGCTGCCCGATGACCGACTTGACCTTGACCGGAGCCGATTTCGCTACCGAACTCGCGCAGTTACGTGCCGCCGGTCCGGCAGCACGTGTCGTGCTACCGGGCGGTGTGTGGGCGTGGGCGATCACCGACGTCGCGCTGCTGAAGTCGTTGATGACCGATCCGCGGATCTCCAAGGACGCCCGCCGCCATTGGCCGGAGTTCGATTCCGAGGCGACCCGGGCGTGGGTGATGTATCCGTGGGTGGCGGTGTCCAGCATGTTGACCGCTCACGGTGCCGAGCATTGGCGGCTGCGGACCTTGGTGTCGGCGGCGTTCACCCGCCGACGGATCGAGGAGCTGCGGCCCCGGATCACCGCGATCGTGGCCGAGCTGTGCGATCAGCTCGCGGCGGCCCCGGCCGGTGCGAGCGTGGATCTGCGGGCGGGGTTCGCCGACGAGGTCCCGAGCCGGGTGATCTGCGAGCTGCTCGGCGTGGCCTCCGAGCGCGCCCGGCGCCTGTGCGAGCACACCGCGGCGATTCTCGACACCACGCTCACCCCGGAGCAGGCGGCCCAGAACTTCGCCTCGCTGTATGCGGTGCTGGCCGAGCTGCTCGCGCACAAGCGCGCCCATCCCGGCGATGACGTCGCGACCGCGCTGATCGCCGCCCGCGATGCCAAGGGTGACGGGCTCAGCGAGCAGGAGCTGGGCGACACGCTGCTGCTGTTGGTGACCGCGGGCTATGAGACCACCGCTCATCTGCTCGATCAGGCGATCGTGGCGGTCCTGGCCGACCCGCAGCTGCGGATCGACCTGTTCATGGGCCAGCACGACTGGTCGGAGGTCATCGAGGAGACCCTCCGGTTGAACCCGCCCCTGATCCACATGCCGTTCCGGTTCGCCACCACCGACATCGACCTCGGCGAGGTCACGATCGCGCGCGGTGAGATCGTCCTGGCCTCCCTCGCCGCGGTCGGCCGCGACCCGGGCGTGCACATCGACGCCGACCTGTTCGACCCCGGGAGGGAGAACAAGACGCACCTGGCTTTCGGGCACGGCCCGCACTACTGCCTCGGCGCGCCGCTGGCCCGGCTCGAAGCCGAGATCGCCCTACCGGCCCTGCTCGCGAGGTTCCCCCAGATGACCTGCGCGGTCGAGCCCGCCGCACTCGCCCGGCGCCCGAGCCTCATCGTCAACGGGCACGACGCCATCCCGACCCGACTGACCCCACACCAGGCATCCAAGGCGGCCCGATGAGCGCCGCGCAGGCCGCCCTTCTGGTGCTCGGCGCGGCTCCTGTCGTGGGGTGCGCCGGGCTGGTGTTGTGGCCGCGCCGCCGCTCCAGGGAGCCGGTTCCGGTCACCGGGCCCCACGCCGCGCCCGCCTACCAGCTGACCGTGGACGAGGCATACGAGCTGATGCAGCGCCACCAGCGGTGCAGCGTGATCGACTGCCCGGCTAAGGAAGCCGCCCGCACCGTGCTGGCCGCAGCCCGGCCGATAGACCTCGCGCCGGTACGGGAGCCGTCGATCTACCGGCAACCGGCGTGGGCGGCCTCGATCGGACCCGGGCCGGGCTCCTGGGACTGATCCGGCCAGACCTCGTGTCATCGGCGGGGATCCGATGTCCGACCTCACATATCGAATGGAGTTCCAGTTCTGTGGACGGTCTTCCTGATCTCGGTCTCAATCGTGCTCACACCGCACGGGTGTACAACTACTTCCTCGGCGGCAAGGACCAGTACGACCTCGACAAGTACGCCGCCGAGCAGGTCATCGCCGCCTTTCCCCACGTCAGGACCGCCGCGCGGAACAACCGCGCCTTCCTAGTCCGCTACGCCCGCTACCTCGCCCTCTCGGGGGTCGATCAGTTCCTCGATCTCGGCTGCGGCATCCCGCACGAGCCGAACCTGCACCAGACGGTCCAAGAGGTGAACCCGGGCGCGCGGGTGGTCTACGTCGACAATGACCCGATCGTGGGTGCCCACGCCCGCGCCCTGCTCGTGGGCACCCCGCAAGGGCGCACCGCCTTCATCGAGGCCGACCTCACCGACCCCGACTCGATCCTGACCGCTCCCGCGCTGGCCGACACCCTGGACCTGACCAGGCCGGTAGGGGTGTCGTTGGGGGCCGTGCTGCACTTCTTCGGTGACGAGCGGGCCTACGAGATCGTGGCCGCTCTGCGGCGGCGACTTCCACCGGGCTCGTATCTGGGTCTGTCGCATGCGACCGGGGATTTCGACGAGGCCGGCACCGCTGCGGTAGTCAAGGTCTACCGCGACCACGGTATCGAGGTCCACCTGCGCACTCGTGACGAGGTCGCGCCATTCGTCACCGGTCTCGAACTCCTCAACCCCGGGATCGTGCCCGCGCACCGCTGGCCCGACAACGGCGAGGAACAGCCCCCCGGCGAGGGTGTCGCGTCGCTGGCGGCTCACCTCGACGCACAAGTCTCGCTGTACGCGGGCGTGGGACGGATCCCGCAGGTGCACCGATGAACACCGGCTCGCCCGCGCCGCTGGCGCGCGACGACCGCGCGGCGAACACTGCTGAGGAGCGGCAGGGTCTGGAGAACTGGCGGGTTGTCGACTACGCGGTGGCCGGGTTCGTCGCGGTGGCGGGCCATCTGAAGCAGAACTGGGTCGAGCACCGCATGTTGTCCTCGTCGGCGGTCGGCTGGGGGCTGCCGTGGGTCAGGCACCTGCTCTTCGTCCGCGACCGAGACGGCTCGTCGTACATCGAAGACGCGCTACGGCGGCGACGCCCTCAACGCCGAGCCCGAAGCGTGTTGCAGAGTGCGCATCATCGCTCAGTTTTGCGCATTGAAATCAAAGTTTGCGCATCTTTGAAGAATTTCGATAACCCCAAGATTGCACATTTTACGATTGGGTCATGCGTGAAAAAAAGAATCAGACCGAGAAGCGCGAGCTGCACCGCCTCCTGCTTCCTGCCGTCACGCGTGGTGCAGTCACCGCAATGGTCGGCGGCCTCCTTCGCTGGATTCTGGAAAATGGGCCCTGGCACTGATATTGTCCTGCCTTGTTGGGTTACAATTCCTACTTCGGCTATATCGGAAGCATCCGACTCCGTTCATATTGAGTGAGTTGGTTCCATTCTTTTCCTTCGATGAAGGTGAATCGGTTGGCTCCGATGTGAATTATGTCACCGCACGCCAGCCGCTTCGCTTCTCCGCCTTCGAGTCGCTTGTAATTCGCGTAGGTTCCGTTGGTGCTTGAGTCATCTCGTAGTACCCAGGCCTTCGATTCTCGGTTGAGATCGAGAATCGCATGCCTCCGCGACACAGACTTCTCTTCCAAGTGGAGGTCGCACTCGGGATCACGCCCGATTACGAGCTGTCGGGGTTGACCTTTCCTGATGCAGAACGTCTCGCCGTGCAACGGACCACGGGTGCAGATCAGAACCACCGAGAAGACGATATTGATATACAGCAAATTGAAGGGATTCAGATCTGACGTCTCCGCCATAGTTGGCTTATAAGTCAGATAATCCTTTCCCCCACGTTCTCGATGGACTTCGATCTGCTGCGTAAGCGACTCTGTCGCCGGATTTGAGGCCCGATCCCAAAGCTGCTTGGCCGTGTGCAATTCCCCTTTCAAAGAAGTGGCCTCGAACGTGACATTTTTGCCGAGTACCATTATGAGAGACTGTACAACAGGCCACGTGCCCAGCTTGCGGCCATTCATTATATCGGAAATCGTGTTTGGTGAGGCAGTCGCAGGCACGTCTTCTTCCTTCATCATCTCGGAGAGCTTGCGGTACGAGATGTACCCGGATCTGCTGTCGAGGAAAGCCAAGCAGCCGACCACGAGATCCCGATGCGCTCCAGGAGGTAGCGCGTCCTTGTCGGGCAGAGTCGCTCTCGCGTCGAGCCGCCGCTTTGCCATGCTGATCCCTCCCATCCGGTTACCACCTCGCAACGCCTGACTGAACGAACTCGCAGCCGGACAACGCATCGTCCAACGTACCGGAGCCTGTCGGGCAACCCATCAAGATGACGATGGCGAAAGTTCCGAACCGAACCCCGCCTTGAGTGCCCCGAGGATTCGCTCCAAACTGTTCGGTTACCCAGGTGCGCGAAACCGGGCAAAGGTCGTGGACGTCGAGGCCGACGAGTGATGCATCACTGAGTCGATATCCGGCTTCGCCCTGAGCTAGCCCCTTGATCACCCTCGCCATCTGTTTGAGTGCGCTGTCCCCTAATCCTCAGCAAGAGACCAGTGGCGAGCGCACCAAGCGCGGCGACACCTGCCAGCACCCCAGGGAGCCCCGCGAACCAATTCCACATCCCGGAGATCAGACCAGCATTGGTCGGTACAGCATCCACGGTAAAGTACTGCGGGTCGCTTTCATCCACCATTCTATCCGTCTCTGAGTCATAAACTATCGCAACAACAGCGAAACGATGCATTCCCGCAACGCTGGGTCGCACCGCCCAGGACCAGGTAGCCATTCCGTCCTCTGGCATGGGCTTCTTCGTGGTCCCACGCTCAACGACAACAGCCTCTTTGTCGGACGATAGTTTTAACTCGAATAGCTTTCCGGTTGGCATGTGCTGCGCAAGTAGCCGCTTCTTGTTCTCTGCCGATCTCAGCACACAGTTATCGCGATGAACCTCAGCGTGCAATTCGATCGAATCGCCCAAATTCGCCCTACCAGGCGGATCTACAACAGAAAGGCATGAATCAACAGACAGGCGTGCATCCGTTAGGAAGTCAGTAGTTATCTGAACTACCGGCGCGGCGAGCACCGGTGCCACAGCCACAACCGTAACAACTACTGATCTTAGCCGCCGAAAGCGCGGCGGCACGCTTAGATTCACACCGTCGTTTAAAACGACGTTCTGGCGCGAGCCGTCCACTGTTCTGTAAGTGTGCGCGGAACTATTCTTGGTCCGACTTTTACCTGACGGAATCTTTTCTTCCGGCTCATCAACGGGCGCCATGCTCGGCAGTATATAAGGGGCGGGCCAGACGTTGTCACCTTGACGGGGACGAGTCGTTTCCGGCGACATCGACCAGAGCGCGCTGATCTACCTGTAGAACAGTCAGCCTCCCTTTGACGAAACTGCGGAGAGGATTTCAAAGCGAAGCACTCAAGGTCAGCTGCATACCTTCTCGCGATTCTCGCCAACATGCACCTGTGCTGCACTGATGAGGATTTCGGCGACTTGCGCGTCGATCCAGGTGCGCGACACCGGATGCAGGCCGTGGGCGTCGAGGCCGACGTGGATCTGTCGACCGCGAGGCGAGGCCAGACTCGGGCTCAACGATCGCCGTCTTGAGAAGCGCGCCCGCCACGTCACCCGCCTGCTCTTTCGCTGACCACACACCGAGACTTCTCCGGGTCTTGACCCATTCCACCGGCGTGCCCGGTTCGAGGTCGGTGGGGTCGCTCATGCGGCGAGCCTAGGCACCGTCACTGGGGTAGACCACCCGGGGCCTGCGTGTGCTGCGGCCGAGACTCTTGCGGTTCAGCTCGCGGCTGCGGCGTTGTTGTCGATGCCGACCGCGACGAGGATGTCGTCGCGGTCGGCGACCTCGCTGATCTGGAAACTGATCGGCACAGCTTGGGGGCCGTCGGGGGAGAGGGGGCGCAGGGTGGTCGTGGAGTGTCGGCTGTAGCTGACCTGCAGCCGGGTGCTCGCCCAGAGCCGTGTGAAGTCGTCATCGGCTCGAAGCTTGGCTAGGAGGCGCTGCGCCTGTGTTGTGTCGCGGTACCGTCCGAGCGCTGCGCGGACTGCGGTGACGCACTCGCGGGCTTCGTAGCTCCAGTGCGCGACGACTCGCCGGCCAGTCGAGGAGAAGAGCCAGAGCGCGAGGTTGTCGTCTGCCTCACCGAGACCGGGGACGGCGAGGTGGAACGAGCGGTTGCCGGACAGCACGTTCTCCAGCGGGTCGAGGTGTGCTGACGCGACGTTCCGGAAGTCGAGCTGGTGAAGATGCGCCTGGATCCGGGGATTGGCGAGGTGATGGCGGAGTTCGTCGGCGGGCAGCAGCTCGGCGGAGGGCTCCCACAGCTCGCGGGCGTGGCGTCGCTGCCAGTGATCGAGTCGGTAGGCCGCGGTGAGGCTGTCGAGGACCTTGCGGGTCGGGCGTAGCTTTTGGCGCTCGATCCGTTTCAAGTACGAGTAGCTGATCCCGGCCTCCCGGGCTGCGCCTTCCTGGGAGAGCCCGGCGCGTCGACGAGCCCAGGAGAGCCACTGGGAGAGATCCGGCATCGTGGGATGGTCGGGAGCTGAAGGGGATGGAGTCATGGGCTCGCTTTCGACGTCGATGAACCCCCCACGCGGACATGGCATTCAAGTGAGGTGTTCCAGGCGCTTCAAGCGGCATGACATTCGATGCCGACAGGACTCCGCTCCGGTGAGCGGTAGCGTTTGCTGGCGACTCTAGTGACCCGGAGCGAAGTCTGCAATATTGCGACCGCCATCTTGCGGAATCGCAGGAGGCGTGGCTCGGTGGCACCGCCGGTCGCGGTCCGCGGCGAGGTGCGCCCTGTGCGGCTTGCGGGATCAGTCTCTCTGATCAGCGGGTGACTGCGGGCTGCCTGAGTCGCTGGTAGGGCGCAGCGTGACCAAGGCGGCGGTGGTCGAGGGATCGAGGTCGATCGGCTTCGCGCGGACTTCGAGCCTGAGCCAGGCCCCGTCGAGGGCGCGCATTCGGATGTGCCCGGTCGATTGCTCTCGCTGCGCGCTGTCCAACAGTGCTCGGGCGGCGGCGATGTCGTCGGGGTGCACGGCGGGGAGGGGCTGGCCGGGAAGCGCCTGCCAGGCGAGGCGGGGCAGGGACGGGCCGACCCAGCGCAGGAGCCGCAGCGTGGTGGGGTTGACGATCGCGCGGTACGCGCCGTCGTCGGCAATGCTGTCCATCACGCGGTCATCGAGGGTGTTAGAGGGAGGCGCGACGGGGTTGCCGGTGGCGGGCCCGATGTCGTGGGTGATGCCCCGCACGAGGTGGTGCACAATGCCGTCGGGGCCGGTTTCGCTCATCTGGCGGCAGGAGTAGTGCAGGGCGCGCAGCTGCCCGTCCGGGCTGGTCAGTGTCCACAGTGACTGGGTTTCCTGGCCGTCCTCGGGCCGGACGATGCGGGCCAGCGCGGTGCCTTCGTCTCGGTGATTGGAGATCAAGGGAGCGGAGTAGACACCGGCGATCGACTGTATGCGCTGCTCGGGGTGCTGCTCGGGCGGAATGCCGTAGACGGTGAGCAGGTCATCGCTGCGCAGGCTGGTGTCTTCGGTGAGGTCGAACAGCCAGGCGCCGGCGGGGTCTCGTGGCGGCACCACCTCGTCGGGAGAGCCGGACCAGACCATGAGGCCGTGAAGGCGGGACGCCGAAATCGCCAGCGGCACAGCGATGGTGCGCCGTGAGCGGTCGCCGGAAACCTGGTCGATCGTGGTGTGCTCGACGGTGACGGCGGTGATCGCTCGTTTGGTCTCGGCCAGCGTCGTGCGGTGGTGAACGATGTTCTCCAGCGGGACAAATCGCTTCGGGCTGCGCCCGACCGCGATCACCGAGGGCTCGGGCCGCTCGCCGAAGGTCTCGATGAGCAGCCATTTCGGTGCGGCCACAGGCCCTCCCCCCGGAGAGTGCGATCGGCGACCTGCACGGCTCGGCCGAGACCGCCGTCGATCATGAAAGCTTTCCGGCGAGCTTAATGAGCCGCTCGTAGCGTGCACCAGCGAGACGCGCTGTGATCTCGGCCAATTGGGCGTCGGCTCCGACCAGCACGCGAGCCGAACCCCGTTCGACCCCGGTCAGGACGATGCGCGCGGCGTGGTCGGGGCTGGTGCGTGCGACGTGCTGTTCGAAGCGGGTCACCGTGGTGTGGCGATCGATGCCCGGTGCCAGCAGGGCGGCGCGGGCGATCGAGGTGCGGATCCCGCCTGGGTAGACCCCGACCACGGCGATCTCGGTGCCGGTGAGGTCGGCGCGCAGTGCCTCGGTGAAGCCCCGGATCGCGAACTTGGCCGAGGTGTAGGGGCCGTGGCCTGCGGCGGCGACCAACCCCAGCGCCGAGGAGAAGGTGACGATCCTGCTCGGCGCGCCCTGGCGCAGCAGTTGGGGCAGGAAGGCTTTGGTGACTTGCACGGTGCCGAAGAAGTTGGTGCGCAGTACGGCGTCGAAGTCGGTGAGCGGAGAGTTGGCGACCGATCCGACGTGCAGCACACCGGCGCTGGTGATCACCGCGTCGACGCGGCCGAACCGCTCGACGGTGCCGTTGGCATACGCCTGCACCCGCGAGCGGTCCCCGACGTCGAAGACCGACACCGTGTGCAGATGCGGCCCGGTGCAGGACGCGCGGGTTTCCTCCACCGCCGCACCGTCGATGTCGGCCAGCGCGAGCCGGGCACCGCGGCGACTCAGCTCGAGTGCCAGAGCCCTGCCGATCCCGGCCCCGGCACCGGTGATCGCGACCACTGCCCCCTCGAAGAACGCCGACGAGCTTCGCCGACCCCGCAGCGCCGCGACAGCGCTGTCTCTGATTCCCCGTACTCCACCCATGCCCCGAAGCTTACGCAGACCCCGGCTCGCGAACCTGGTGAGACGCAACAGCATCAGCTCGCCGCGAAGGCGTCTGCGACCTCGGTGTCACAGCCTCACGGCTCAGGCTGGCACCGGGCCGAGATAGGGGCTGGGCAGGACGGTGCAGAACTGGAGGTTGTCCTCGCGCATGGCATTGCCGAGCTGTATGCCCAGGGAGTAGCGCAGGCCGATGCCTTTGCTGTCGCGCAGATGCAGATGGAGCGGGTTGTCGGGGCCACGGCCGTAGGCGACAGCGGCGGTGCTGATCCAATGCGAGCTGAAATCGGTGTCTGCTTGCAGCCGCCGCAGCAGCTCGATCGCGCGTGGTTCCTCGCGGTGCCGCCCGAACGCCACTCGCAGCGCCGCGGTGAGGTAGGCGGACTCCTCGTGGCGGAACAAGATCATCTGTTCCGAGGGTGAGTCGTCCGCGCCGGGGTGGAAGTGCCACAGCGCCAGGTTGTCCTCGAAGTCGCGGACACCGGGAAACGACGCGGTGAAATGGCCATTGGCCGCGATCACGTTCCACAGCGGGTCGATGAACGCACACGCCACCCCGGTCCGGTCGAGCCGGGCGATTCTTGCTTGGCACTCCGGTGCGCGAGCACGCTCGCGTAGCTCTGCCAGGGGTGCCAGGGCAACCGGCGCCTGGACGAGTTCGCGAGTGAATCGTTCCTGCCCACGTGTGAGGTTGTACCCGGCCACAATGCTGGACAGGGCCGCCTCCGAGGGCTCGAGTTGCTTGGTCTCGATCCCTTTGATCGTGCCGTCACTGATATGCAGGCGCCGAGCCGCCTCCGGCCGGGACAGCCGGAGTTGAAGCCGGAGCTGGCGTGTCCAGTTGCCGATATCGGGCATCTCGACCGATATCTTGTTGCGGTGAAAACCCGGCCGCCGAGTGCACCGCGCATCGGGCCTCGGGCGGGAAGTCTCAGCCATTGTCTCCCTCACTTCCTCGATCTGAGGAAACCTGGCGTTTCCATCGAACGCCTCGCGCCCAACCGGACATTATTACCCGAGTCCGAGCACTGCGCAACGCCGATCCGGCCACACGCTCACCGGCCAGCCGAGGCGGCCGCGCGGCCGTCGGGACATTGTAGGATCGCAAAACCCAGCGACCCAACCCGCTCAAATCATTACCTCTTAACGCCATCAGTGCAGCTCAGGGGGCATTCGGATTCGGGTATCGAAATGGTCGGCCATTTCTCTGACCCTTGCAGTCCTAGCATTCGATACTTTCCGGGGTTGTGATGGTGGGGCAACTGAAACTGCTCTGAGAGGACGAACTGTGGATCTGTACGGCATTCTGTCGCTGGTTGATCTCGGCGCATCGGCGCTGTCGAATCTGCTGGCGCTGGGCTCCCAGCTGATCGGCCTGGTGCTTCCGTTCCTCTGATCGGCAGCGCGATCTCGCGCTGATGTGAGGAATTCTGTAGCGGGTCGCCCGGCTGTGGTCGGGCAGCCGGGCGACCCGCAATTCCGCGTGTGCGTATACGCGCATTGCCGACTCTGTTCTCAGTCCTTTTCTCCTTCGTTCGAGGGGTTATTTGTCATGCCCGAAATCGCGAATCAAAGCACGTCCACCGTTCCGATCCCAGGACGGGGTTACCGGTCAGCGACCGCTCGCCGCGCTGAGCACGGCGTGCGGGTACTGCGAGGCGGCCGGTTGCTGGTACTCGGCGCGGTGCCGGTGGCGTTGATGCTGACCGGCCCGCTGGCGAGCGCGGCGACGCTGGATCCGATCGCCGATCAGCCCGGGGTGACCGCCCCGGCCCAGCCCGGTACCGCCACGCCCGCACCGCCTCCGCCCCCACCTCCGCCGGAGCCCGCCGTGGTCTACCCGGAGCAGCCGCCCGAGGTCCGCAACGGCCCGGCCCCGCGCCCGGCGCCTTCGCCCGCTCCCGCGCCGTCGGTGCAGGTGATCGAGCTGCATTCCCCGGAGCCGGTGCCGCCGGTCGCTCCG
This sequence comes from Nocardia sp. NPDC050697, assembly GCF_040654395.1. NCBI lineage: Bacteria > Bacillati > Actinomycetota > Actinomycetes > Mycobacteriales > Nocardiaceae > Nocardia > Nocardia sp. NPDC050697. The sequence continues at coordinate 29,008 of NZ_JBFAHY010000008.1, read as the reverse complement.
ATCGAGCCGCCGCCGGACACCATCCGGGTCGGCCAATGGCAGACCCCGTCCCCGGAGTGGCTGCCCCCGGAGGTCCGCGACACGATCAACTCGACCGCCGCCAACGCCGAGGCCCAGGCCGCGACCTTCCTGGACTCGGTCGGGCTCCCGGCCGGGCGCTCGGACCGGGTCGCCGGGGCCACGATCGCCGGAGCCGGAGCCGGGGGCGCGATCGGCGGCGCGCTGGCCGGTGCTCCGGCGGCAGCGGCCGGTGCGGTCGCGGGCGGGCTGGCCGGAGGCACGATCGGCGGCATCGCCGGAGCGGCGCTGGGCACCGTGGTGGAGGTGCCGGTCATCGGCACCATCACCTCCGGGGTCGCCGGGACCGCGCTGGGCGCGGCGGCCGGTGCGCTGGCGGGCGCGATCGTGGCCGGGGTTCCCGCCGCCGTCGTCGGTGCCGTCGTCGGCGGAACGATCGGAGCCGGGTTCGGCGCGGGCGCGGGAGTGGGGCAGCCGTGACGCGGATCGGCCTGCTCACCGCCGCCGCCCTCGCGGCCTGCACGAGCCTCCTGTGCGGGCCCGGTGTCGGCTCGGCGCAGCCACCGGCGAGCGTTCCCGGCTGCCCGGCGTTGTGGGTGCTCGGCGTCCAGGGCACCGGCCAGTCCTCCCCACAGGCGTCCGAGACTGCCGATACCGGGATGCTCGGCGCGCTCCTGGCCCCGGTCGTGGCCGCCGTGCCGCAGCTGGTGCAGCGCACCTACATCGCCTACCCCGCAGCATTCGGCGGCGCGCTGGGCACCGGCGGCGGCCCCGTCCCCTACGCCGACTCGGTCGCCATCGGCCTGGCCGCCCTCGAAGACACCGCCGCCCAGATCGCCGCCAACTGCCCGTCGACCGCGCTCGCCGCGGTCGGGTACTCCCAAGGCGCGCAGATCGTCTCGCAGTTCGCGCGAGCGGTCGGTGCCGGGGACGGCCCGGTCGGGCCCGAGCGGATCGCGGGGGTCGCGCTCTACGCCGATCCCGATCGCGCTCCCGGGACGGCGACCTTCCCCGGTCGTCCCGGGCAGGTGACCCCCGACCCGGCCCCCGGCACCGGCGGGGCGGGGGTCGCGGCGGTGCAGATCGCCACCGCCCCGGTCTCGGGGAGCGGGCTCGCCGCGGGCGGCTCGGACTACGGGGCGCTGACCGGGCGGGTCGCCGACATCTGCGCCGAGGGCGACCCCAGCTGCGCGGCCCCCGATCACGCCGCGCTGCTGCGCCTGGCCGCTGGAGTCGCCGCCCAAGCCGACCTACGCGACCCGCTCACCGCGCTCGGCTCGATCCAGGCCCTGCTGTCGGGTGTGCTCGGGGACGCCTGGACCACCGTGGTGAATCAGGACTTCACCCTCGGGCCGGGTGGGGTCGACTACGCCCCGCAGGCGAGCCTGGTGGCGCGGCTCACCGCGGCGGCCGACGCCAGCACCCCGCCGCCAGGCCCGGACGAGGTCACCGCGGCCTCGGCCCGCTGGGGCCAGATCACCGCCGTAGTAGCCGGGGACCCGGTAGGGCAGCTGCCGAAGCTGGCCGGACAGATGTCCGGGGCGTGGGGGCAGCTACTCGCCGACAACGCCGACGTACTGAATCCGGCGGTGTGGCTGCGCTACTCCGACGCCATCGCCCGCCACACCGGCTACGCCGCCGCCGGGCAACTCGCCAGCGGAGTCGCCTGGCTCATCGCCCTCGCCCACGACCTCGCCGGGAGCCACCCGTGACCCTCGACCCCTTCTACGACGCCCCCGAGCTCGACGGCTACCAGCCCGGGACGATGGTGCGCACCCGACCGGTGTTCGTCCCCCAGCTCGCCGACGCGGCCGGAGCCTGGCAGGTCGTCTACACCTCCACCACCTCGCGGTCGGAGACCTTCGCCGCCTCGGGCATCGTGCTGCTGCCCGAGGCGGTCGCCGACCCCGGACGGACCGCGATCCTGGTCTATTGCCCCGGGTTTCGCGGACTCGGGGGAGCGTGCGCGCCCTCGCAGATGCTCGCGGTCGGGACCGAACCCGACATCACCGCCATCGAGGCAGCTCTGGCCCGGGGCTGGGTGGTGGCGGTACCCGACGGTGAAGGACTCGGCGTCACCGGCCGGGGACCGCACCCGTTCCTCGCCGCGCGGGCCGGTGGCCGGATCGTGCTCGATCTCGCCCGCGCCATCTACCGCGACGCCGACCTCGGCGCGGCCGTCGCACCGTTCGTGGCGTGGGGCTACGCCGACGGCGGTCGCGCGGTCGCCGCCGCCGGGGAGCTGCAGCCCTGGTACGCCCCGGAGCTGGACCTGCGCGGCATCGCCGCCGGAGCCGTGGTCTCCGACCTCGCGGCGCTGGCACCGGCCGTCAGCCGGGGTGCGAGCGCCGGGCTCGGGCTGGCCGCACTGGTCGGGCTCTCCCGCGCCTACAGCACGCTCTCGCTGCGCCACGTGCTCACCGAGGACGGGATGGCCGCCGCCGAAGCGGCCCAGCACCTCACCGCCGCCGAGCTGCTGGCCCGGTTCCCGCAACCGCTGGCGCACTGGTGCCGCCGCCCCGACCCCTGGAACGACCACTGGTGGCGGCGCGTGCTGGCCCTCGAAACCCTCGCTCACACCAAACCGCATGTGCCGCTGCACCTCTACCACGGCAGCGACGACATGATCGTGCCCGCCCAGGCGGGTCGGCGCGCGCTCATCGCCTACCGCCAACGCGGCACCCAGGTGGACTGGCGCGAGTACCACGACGACCACCGAGCCACCGCGGCCTCGGCCACCCGCGATGTCCTCGCCCGCCTCGGCGAGGACATCACCGACCTTCCGGCGCCCCGGCATACCCGGCCGATCGACGAGCGCGAGCACGGTGAGCCCGCGAGCCATCCCTGACCCCCTTCGAGAGGGAAGACCTGCCCGCACCCCACTTCCCCGGGGTGCGGGCAGGCGCGGTCGAGCACCCGGTGCGGCAACGCTTCCCGAGGAGGCGAGATGCATGGTGAGGTATCCCGACGATCCGTCCGATGACGAGGTCGATGTGTGGGTCGATCTGCCTCGGGCCCGGCCGGAGCTCCATGTCGTGGGCGGTGACGGCCCCGGCGTCGCTGTCGAGGAGCCGGATCGGTCGTCCTCGTCGCGGGAGGTCTGGCTCGCCCCGCTCCGCGACGCCGACGTTCCCGCAACGGCCGATATCGGCTGGTTGTCCCGATGGCGGGGCGGCGGCCGGTATCGGCTGCCGCGCGGGGCCTGGGCTGTTGCGGGGGTGGCTATCGCCGTCCTGATCGGGGTCGTGGTGGTCACGCCGACCGGCAGCCGTGACACCGGCCAGCAGGTCCAGTCCACCGCCGCGCCGCCGAGCCCGAGCACCGCCGTGCAGGGACCGTGCGCCGGGCTCTCGGGGGAGGTGGTCACCGACCGCGCCGGTGACCCCGCCACGCTGGCCGGGGTGATCGCCTCGTTCGAGGCCGCCTATTTCATCGACCGCGACGTCTCCAAGGCGATGCCGCTGCTCGCGCCCGAGACCGGGATCACCGCCGATGCCCTCGCCGCGGGCATTGCCAGCATCCCGCCGGGCACCCGGCATTGCGTGGCGATCAGCGAGATCGCGCCGGGCACCGCGACCGTTCACATCGCCGAGGTGCACCCGGACCGCACGCGCGTCGACTACCTCCAGCTGATCAACACCCGCCCCGCCGATACCGCCGATACCGGCACAGCGCTGCTGATCTCGAACTTCCAGAAGCAGGGATAGCCATGAGATCGGGCTCGCAGGCGCCCCTGCTGATCGCGGTCGCCGGACTGAGCCCCCGGGCCGGGACCACCACGACCACCGTCGCCCTCGCCCGCGCTTGGCCCGGCCCGGAGGCAGCGCTGATCGTGGAAGCCGACCCCGCAGGCGGTCAGCTCGCCGAGATGGTCGGCGCGGACCCGCATCTCGGGCTTGCGAGCCTGGCACGCCGGACCAGCCCCGGCCAGAACGTCACCCCGGAGCTGCTCGCCGAGCACGTGCAGTTCCTGCCCGGCGGTGAGGCGCTGCTGGCCGCCCCGCCCCGCCGCGACCCCGCACGAGCCCTCCCGGCCGCGCAACTGCTCACCGACCCAGCCGTGGACTGGCGCGGTCTCGGAGCGACAGTGCTCGCCGACTGCGGTGTGCCCGAGCCGGACTCGCACCCGGTCCTCGAGGCTGCCGATGCCTGCCTTTTCGTCGTGCGCGCCGAGCACATCGACCCCGGGCGCGCCGTCGCGCGCATCCGTGCCCTCACCGGTAACGGCCGCCCCCGGGGCGTCGTGATCATCGGCGGCACCCGCGACTACGCCACCGCTCTCGGCGTCCCGGTCGTGGGCACTCTGCCCGTCACCCGGGCCGGTTCCCGAGCGCTCCTGACGGGACGTCGCCTTCGGCGGTCCGCGCAGCTGCTCCCGCCCGCCCGGCTCATCGCCACCGCCGTTCACCTGCAGCTGCGTGCGGCCCGCTTCGCATCGCCGCTCGCACCCCACGCAACCCGTCAGGACCAGCCGAACCGTCGTGCCGACACCGGGCCGACGATCTATTCCATCGACCCGCCGCCGCCATCCGCACCGGAGCCCGTGGCCGTGGAGCCACCGGTGCCCAGCACAGAGCCACCCCGCCTCGATCCTGTCCTCGCGAGCGACGCCGAGGACGCCAGCCAGCCGGGCGAGGACGACCTCGCCGCGGCGCCGCAGTCCCGTCCGGTCTCCGCCCCGCCCGAGGTCGGCTCGTCTGCCCTGGCGATATTCGTGTTCGGGGCGACGAAAGTGTTCTGGGCCGCGCCCGAGTCCAGGGCACCGGTGGACGTCACGAGCCAGTTGCAGCCGCGCAGCCGCGAGATCGTGGCCTTGCTGGCACTGCACCCGGAGGGGCTGAGCCGATCTCGGTTGATCGATCTGATCTGGGGCGCGCACTCCCCGCAGCGCTCGGCCGCCCTGAGCAATGCCCTCTCGCGGCTGCGTGCCTCGATCACCAACGCCACCGGCGGGCAGGTCACCGGAATACTGATCGATGACCGGCTGCACTGCCGCCTGTCGGCCACCGCGGCGAGTGTCGACTACTGGGAGTTCCTCGCCGCTGTCGCCGCGCGCCGCCGCGCAAGCACCGACACCGGCCGCAGCGCGGCGTGCCGGATCATCACCGGCATCGCGACCAGCGACCTCGCCGACGACCTCACTGCCTCCTGGGTCGAACCACTGCGCGAATCCGCCCGCCGCGACGCCCACAACGCGCTGGACTGGCTGGCCACCCACGACACCGACCACGATCCCCGCGCAACCCTCGGACTGCTCGAGACGACCGCCGAAACCGACCCCTACAACGAGACCGTCTGGCGCGACATCCTGCGCCAGCACGCCCGCCTGGGCGAATACGCCGCTCTCGCCCGCACCTACACACTCATGACCCGCAAACTCGGCGAGATCGGCGAAACCCCGAGCCGCGAAACCCGAGAACTCCTCGAACGCCTCCGGCGAGGAGAAGATCGAATCCACTCCACCTCCATCCCTGACCGGCCGGGCGGAAACCGATAGCCCATGCATACCTGGAAATCGGCCGAAATCCGGTAGCCTGATAGTTGGAATAGCCGAATTTGCCGCGAATATCGGCCATCGATCGGCCCTTCGGTGCCCGGTTCGGCCGAAGCGTCTTTTCAGGCCGCATCGAATCGAGCCATTTCTGAACGTCGCAAACTCAAGCTGGAAACTCCGGCTGGTCCATTTCTGTCGTTACGTGGCGAAATACGTGCGGAGATACGTGCGGAAATGCGTGGGGCGATCAAGTGCCCCCACCTTCAGGCGCTATATCCGCAGCTAGAGTGTCATATTCTCGCGCGCATGGCACCCGGGATTGTCTATACACAAAGCAGTATAGACATGCGTCGCTGGCCCTGATCGGCTGATCTATTTCTTCGTCGGAGGCCGTGGTCCATTTGCTCTTACTCCTTCTCCTCCTCCGTTTTTCGTTCTCGTTCTAGTCTCTGTCTTTATATTTCTATTTTCTTGGTCGACTGCCTGTATTCGCGCTCGGCCGTCGCTGTGCACGTTTCGCATTCGGATTGCGCTGCGTGACTCGTCCTTGTCCGGAAAAATTCCGGGAAATTCGCGCACTTTTGGGGTTGTGAGCCTGTTCGAGGTCGAGCTAGCGTCGAGCCGTTCCCGGAATTCACCGGGGAATTCGCAGAAATCCGAATGGCGGCCCCGCCGCACCTGTGCCGGAAAGGCGCACGAATTCGGATCTGATTTCCAGGAGTTGCAATGACCACCACACCCGCCACCGTTGCACCGGCCGCCGGTCGTCTGCCGAACGGGGAGCTGCGGCGCATGGTCGCCGCTGCGCTGGCCGCCGACCCGGGCCGCGACATGTCGCCCCGTGAAATCGCCAAAGGGCTCGACCGTTCCTCCGGGGCGGTCGGCAACGCCCTCGAGTCGCTGACAACGGCCGGGCACACCGACCGCACCTCGGCCAGCCCCCGCCGCTACCGCGCCACCGCCAGCACCGCCACCGCCGCCGCACCGGCCGCCGCCACCGCGACACCGGCCCCGCCTGCGGCCCCGGCAGCACCGGCCCCCGCCAAGGCGGCCAAACCGGCACGCCGCAGGAAGAAGGCCACCACGCCCGCGCCCGCCGCACCGGCGGCACCGGCGGCCCCGGTCCGCACCGGCAACACGGTGGTCCGCCCGAACGGGCAGAGCTACCACCTGCGCAAGCTCGCCGGGCGCGCCGATGTCGAGGTGCTGCACACGATGCGCACGGCCGAGGTGCCGGTGCTGCTGTACGGGCCGCCCGGAACGGGCAAGACCTCGCTCATCGAGGCCGCCTACGGTGACCTGCTGACCGTACAGGGCGACGGGGACACCACGGTCGCCGATCTGGTGGGCGAGTACACCCAGAACCCCGATGGCACTTTCGTTTTCGTGCATGGGCCTTTGGTCCGGGCCATGCGTGAGGGCCGGGTGCTGTTCATCGACGACGCGACCCTCATCCCGCCGACCGTGCTCTCGGTGGTGTACCCGGCGATGGATGGCCGCCGCGAGATCGTGATCAAAGCCCACCGTGGCGAGGTGGTCAAGGCCGAGCCCGGCTTCTTCGTGGTGGCCGGGCACAACCCCGGCGTGCACGGGGCGGTGCTGTCCGATGCGCTGGCGTCGCGGTTCGCGTTCCAGGTGGCCGTGGGCAGCGACTTCGACCTCGCCACCCAGCTCGGGGTCGACTCGCGCGCGGTGACGGTGGCCCGGGCGCTGGCCCGTCAGAAGGACAAGGGCGAGGTCGGGTGGGCCCCGCAGCTGCGCGAGCTGCTCGCATTCGCCAAGATCGCCGCCGCCACCGATGAGGCCACCGCCCTGGCCAACCTCGTAGGGGCCGCGCCGGAAGAGGACCGCGATGTCGTGGCCGCCTTGGTGAAAAGGGTGTGCGGCCGTAGCCACGCCCCCCTCGCCCTCGGCCCCCGACTCTGACCACGCCACCCGCCCACACCGAAAGGCACGCCGCTATGACCGGCCACGTGATCACCACCCCGCCCGCCGCCCCCACTGCCCCCGCCACCCCGGGCACCGGCCCCGCTGCACCCGCCCCGACCGCTACCGCCGCCCCCGCCGCGCCCGCCCCGGCGTCGGTCCCGGTGACCGGCGGATGGGCGAAGCTGTCGGCTGCGATGACGGCCGAGGCCCCGCCGATCGCCGACCGTGACGACCTGACCGTGGCCATCGCCCCCGGCGCGGCGTTCGGGCATGCGGCAGCGTTCACCCCGAGCCGTGCGGTGATCGAGATCGACGGCACCCACCTCCCCATCGACCCCGGCGACGCGCACCCCGAACGCAACAGCGACCGCAACCGCTACCCGGTGGTCTGGGGCGCGCTGGTACACGAGTGCGCCCATGCCAAACACACCCGGTGGGAGCCACCCTTCGTGGCGCACCCGGCGGTGGTCGAGGCCGCCTACATGCTCGAGGAGTCCCGGATCGAGGCCGCCCAGATTCGCCGCCGCCCCGACGACCGACACTGGTTGCGCGCCAGCACCACCGAGATCGTGATCGGGGACAACGGCGGCGCGGTCGCCGCCGCCCGAATACCGCCCACCCCCTTCAACGCCGCCCACAACGCCGCGCTCATCCTGGCCCGCCAGGACGGCGGCATCCTCGAAGAGTCCGAGTGCACGCCCGCCGCCACCGCGATCGAGGCCATCCTCGGCACCGACACCCTGGACAAGTTGCGTGCCATCTGGCGCGAGGCCCACACCGTCGCCGATACCGACACCGCCGCCATGCTCGAACTCGGCCAGCGATGGTTCGACCTCATCGGCCCCGAGACCCCCGCCGAGCCCGACCGCGACTCGGTGCTGGGGGCCGCGATCGAGGTCACGGTGACCAACATCGGCGACGCGGTCGCCGCCTCCCCGGCCGACCCCGACCCGGCCGAGGTCGCCGCCGATGCGCGTGAGGCCGCCGAACAAGCGGCAGAGGAGGCGGCAGCAGAGGCGCGCGCAGTGTTCGGCCCCGCCTCGAGGCAGGGCCGCACGGCGAGCCACGCCAGGACCCGCGCGGCCCGCCCGGAAGAGCGTACCGCCGCGCGGGTGCTGGCCCGGACCCTGAACACCGCCTCCACCCGCGAACGGGTCCCGGTGAGAACGACTTCGGCGCTGCCACCGGGCCGGTTGCGGATGCGGGGCGCGATGGCACGGCAAGCCCAGCGCGCCGCCGGGGCGATCCCCACCGCCGAACCGTTCACCCGCACCACTCGCAAGACCGTCAAGGTGCCGCCGCTGCGAATCGGGATCGCCTGCGACGTGTCGAGTTCGATGAGCGACTACGCCGCCCCGGTGGCCTCGGCCGCGTGGATCATCGCCCACGCCGCCGAACTGGCCACCATGCCCGCCGAAACCGCGACCGTCACCTTCGGAGCCTCGGTCAAACCGATCACCTTCCCCGGCACCGCCCCAGAGCGGGTCACCGAGTTCGACTGCCCGGACTACATGCACGCGATCGATGCCGCAGTCAACGCCCTCGACGGTGCCCTCGCCCTGGCCCGGCCCGGCGCGACCCGTCTGCTGGTGATCATCTCCGACGGGCACTACCGGGGCATCGAACGCGCCAACGCCCAGCGCCGCCTCGACGCACTGCGCGCGGCCGGATGCGCGGTGCTGTGGCTGGCACCGCACAACACCGACCCGGAGACCGCCGACCCGGACCCGCTGGCCGGGGTCACCGTGCACACGGTCACCGACCCCGCCACCACCGCCACCGCCATCGGCCGCGCCATCACCGCCGCCGTACGCGCCGCCTGAGTACTCCGAGTGCCCTGGGCGCGCATGCCGCGCCCGGGGCGCCCGAATCCGGGGCCGTACCCGGCAGCCCCCGCCCCTGTGCCCCGGACAACCCGCCCGCACCACGCGAGCCCGACGAAAGGAAACCCGATGGCACTCGTACGACAGGACAGCGAGGGACTGTTCGTCATCGTCGGCGGATGGATCGCCCGCCCGCCGACACCGGAGACCACCCACCTCACCGCACTCGGAATGCCGCGTTTGCGCACCCGGCACGCGGTCGGCGACACACCGCACGCGAGTCACCGCGGCGGAACGATGGCCCGAGTCGGTGGCGAACAGTGGTTCATCGACCGCGAGGCGGGAACCCGCCTCTCCGCCAACCGGCGGCCGGGCGCGCCCGTCTCGCCCACCCCCGGGCTCGCGGACAACAGCCTCCTGGTCCCCACCACGGCGGCCCTCGAAGCGATCTACGTTATTGCCAACGCCATCACCGGTGATCAGTTCGTCGTCTACGCCCCCGGCTCCCACGACGAGCGCGGCATGTACACCGTGGCCCACGTGACCGGTGGCACGGGCGGCCATGCTGTCCCGCGCATTCACCTCGTGCACCCCGACGACATCGCCGCCTATGCCACCGGTGCCGCCGACCGCATACGCCGGGGCAGCCACCAGCACGGGGTGAGCGTGTGGCTCGACCGCACCACCGGCACCCTGCACCAGCACCTGGCTCGATGAATTCGCCGACAATCCCGGGGACGCTCTCGCGCCGCGCACAACAGACCCCGACGGGGCCCTCGTCTCCGGTCCGCGTGCTCGCCCGCCACGGCCCCGCGGCGAGGGCGCCGGAAGTGACGCTCGGCCTCGACGCACAGGAATAGCCGCGAGTCGAATTCCTCTCGTGCCGTGCGTGTTCCAGATGTCGCAGAGAGGAATTCGGGGGCCGTAACCGTTTTCCACGTTCCGCTTGACATCACACGCCCTATCGAGCGGTCATGGATCCCGGAACAGCACCGACCCCCTGGGGGGAACCGCCCCGATCGGCGCGCATTCCGTCCCCACCGGGACATCACCCGAACCCACTGTTGGAAGGAAACCTGCATGTCCAAGAAGAAGAACGCCACCGCCGTGCCCCCGGCACCGCCCGCGCCCACCCCGGAATCCGGTTCGCGGTCGGATCTGGTGCCCGTGCAGCGCCGCGACAGCACCCCCGCGTTGTGGGCGGCGCTGCGCGCCCACCCCGGCAGCACGACCGCCGCGCTGGCCGAAATCGCCAGAGTCGGACCGTCCACCGCGCGGCGTCTGCTGGCCCAGTGGGAAACCGCCGGTCGCGCACAGTCGCACGCCGACCCCGAATCGCCCCGGGCCGCCAAAACCTGGTCCCCGGGCGCGGACACGCCCGCCACCGTCGACCCGGAACCGCCCGCCGACCCGGCCGGGCCCGCCGCGTCGGAACCCGCGACGCCGGAATCCGCGACGCCCGCCCCTACCAACCCGGCCGACGATCTGGCGGCCCCCGGCACGGATGTGCCCGCCGACACCGACCCCACCGGGCAGACCCCGGTGGTTGCCGCCACGGGCGACGAACCCGCCACCCCGGCTCCCGTCACCCCGGCCCCGGCCGATGTCACGGCAGCGGTGCAGCAGGAGTCGACGGTGCTGCGGCTGCCCGCCGGTGGGTTGCGGGGGCTGGTCGAGGACTTCCTGCACGACAACTCGGGAAAGGAGTTCACCCCGCACCAGATCGGCAAGGCCCTCAACCGGTCCAGCGGCGCGGTCCACAACGCCCTGGTCAAGCTGACCAAGGACGGGACCGCTCACCAGACCGGCGAGGCCCCCAAGAAATTCAAGCTCGCATCCTGACGACGGGCGATGCCGGAATCCCCGGAGCCGGTAACTCCGGGGAGTCCGACACCACGCCTCTCAATGTAATCCCTGAGAAAGGTGCTCGACCATGTACATCACTCCCATCCCGGCGGTCCTGGCGTCCGCGCTGCACAAGGTGTTCGCCGACTCCGCACAGGCCCCCGACAGCCTCGCGTTGTGGCTCGACATCGCGGCCGAGGCCGCGCGTGAGCTCAGCATGCCGGTGGTGCCTCCTGCGGTCCCGTGGGTGCCGGTGTTCCTGCGCTACCGGTTCAACCGGACCGAGGGCGAGTTCTTCCCGCTCACCGGCACGGTGCGGATCACGACCGGGCCGCTGGTGCACCACGTGTTCGCCGATCTCGACAGCGCCGCGCGGGCGGTTGTCGAGGTGACCCCGGTCCCGGAGCCCGATGCGGTCCCGGAGCCCGATGCGGCCCCGGTGCCCGAGGTGGTGTCGCAGGAGTTGCCGTTGTGGCGGTTCCGTTCCACCGACGCCCCGGCCGCATCCACCGCGCCCGCTGTGACACCGCTCATCTCCTGACCCGCGCTATCGGCTGAAACGGCTGGTGGCGCCGAGCCATTCGCTCGGCACCACCAGCCGTTCCCATGTGCTTGGGGACGGATATTGCGGGCCTTTGATCACCCCCCTTGTGCTACCGCCAATCCACTCTTGAGCTCTTCGGGGCTATCCGGTCGAAGATTGAAAAGTCGAGGCCCGCAATCCAGTCCTGGATCTCCAGGCCATACGCCTCGTACAAGAAGTGGGCCGCCGTGATCCAAAAATTGTAGTGGTCTCGTCCCGATAGGCTCCACACGGGGCGGAAGGCGTAATCGGCGGTTCCTGCATCGTCGTCCACAGACACCTCGACTATATTTCGTTCCTGCAACTCGTCCAAGCCCATATTGAACAACCTGGAGTCAATGACACGATTCTTAACGTTCTGCACCGGTAGAAAGGGGCCACCGTCTGATGGGTCGCCAAAATCGCACGTGCGGTGTAACTCGTCACGGCAATCAAGCAGCCAAAGGTGAAGCAATTGGGAAAGAGTATCGATTGCGACTTGCGAGAGTCGTTGCAGACTTGCCCGGGCACCGTTCAGGGCGTCGACAAACCTCGCAATGTCCTCCTTGTCTTCGAGACAGAGGGACTCCAGCAACCCTTCGGCAGTAGCAGCGGCTCTCGCTGGTCTTAGTCCGGTGTCGATGGCTCCGGTAGCCGTCTGGACACATGCCCGATCTTGTTCGATCGCAGCGGTGACTGCCTCGGTAACCTTCGCTTCGTGCTTTTCCTTCATGGCGCGTAGCCGCTCTAACGGGAAGTTCGCCTCGCCCGTATCCGGCGCATCGACCTCGCGGCCGTGGGTCGCGCACATAAGGATCAAGTTGCCGATGGCGGCCCTTTCCTCTGCTGTCATCGGACTGTCCCCACGTGGTGCGTCTCTTTCGGCGCCGACGATGTGTGCGACGGTGCCGATCCAGCCGCCGGTCGGAGATGTTAGCGGTAGCCCGCAGTCGGTCATTGCACAGCGGCCTCCCGACCTGAACATTAGTTCGCGCATAGTCTGCGTCTTGATCGGCAAGCGAGTCTTGCCTCCGCCGCTGTTCTTCGCCATGCAGATGATGTTGTCAGACTGATCAACGATAAGACGTTCGACCGGCGGTGATCTTGGATTGCTAGCGGTAGCCCTCCTTCGAGACCGGCCGGTATATATCGCAGTTCACCACCCGTCCGTCGGCTGTCAGTGATCGTCACAGCGCCATGACTTCGCGGATCCGTGTCTCGTCCGAATCGCGGTGACGGTGACGCCGCCCGCCACGATCCGCCCGGTGACGGACTTGTGCCGCCGCGCTATCGGCTGAAACGGCCAGTGACCCGGTGGCAGGTGCTATTTGGTGCGGTCGATCACCTGGGCGATCCAGTCGGTCGGTGCGGGGGCTGCGGTGTCGTAGCCGGTGGCGTCGAACACGGCAGTATCGCCGTTCCGGGCGGCCGTATCGCCGGTGCCGGTGATGGGGCCCGCGCTGGCGGTGGTGGCGGTGCTGTAGGTCTGAGAGAGGGCGAGGAACCCGGTGCCGGTGAAAGCGGTGGCGGTGGCGGAGAGGAGATCGGCGGCGATCGGTGCCAGCCCGGTCAGTGCGAGAAGGGCCGCGACGGGGTCGCCCTTGGTGAGGGTTTCCAGGGCGGTCCAGGCGATCTCTTGGGCTCGGCCGATGTCGGTGGCGATGCGGGAGATGTCGAGTCCGGCCAGAACTCCGACGATCTCGGCGGCGATCGTGGCGAGCCCGGTGGTGTCCAGCGGCGCGGCCAGCCTCAACGCAGCGGCCACGAGACGCAGATCGAGGCCATCGGCCACCGCGACCAACGGGTGGAACTGGTTGTTCAGCTCGCCCGAGACACGGTGCAGGCCCGCCACGTCCCCTGCGGTGAGCAGGCCCGGCAGCTGGGCGAGGTCGGCCACGATAGCGGGCACGTTCGCGGTGAAGCTGGCGAGCCCGTTGAGCACGATGACAACCTGAGCGAGCACCTGCGACGGGTCGAGCTGCCCGGTCCAGGCTGTACCGGTGGTCGTGGTAGGCACACTCGGCGTGGCGGGGACCTTCGCGGTGGTCGTGGGGGAGGCGGTGGCGGTCGGGGGCGAGGAGGCGGTGGCGAGCGCGCGGCTCACCGCGGTGAGGACCGGCGAGGACTCGGGCGTGGTCGAGCAGTAGCTGTCGCCGTCGAGGCAGAGTGTGCGGACCCGCTCGGTCAGTTCGCCGAAGTCCAGTGACCGCGAGTCGGTGACGCCGTGCCCGGGGACCGGGGTGCCGAGCTGGGTGGTGGCGGGGTCGCGGCGCGGGTCGGAGACGAGCGCGACGGCCATGACCCGGGAGGCCGGGATCGGTCCCTTCCCGTTGCCGATGCTGGCGGCGAGGTCGCCGGTGACCTCGGCGCCCTGGCCGTAGCCGGCCAGAACGACTCGCGTGTCCGAGCACAGCGCCGAGACAACCGCGGTGAGTTCGGCTCCGCTCACCGAACCGGCACCGTCGCTTGTCGGGGCGAGCGTGCGGACCTCGATATCGCTGCCGTAGCGAGCGGTCAGTGACTGCCCGAGCCGGGTGAGGATGCCGGGCACGGCCTGAGCGGGGGTCGTCTCGTAGGTGCCCGGTGCCAGCAGCGCGGTCCAGCGCGGGCACTGCGCCCCATCGCGGCCCGGCGTCGGTTCTGCGGCGGCGACACCGGCCGTCACGGTGGTGGCGGCGACGGCCGCGCACAGTGCCAGGTGTGCGGCGCGCCGGGTGTTGTGGAGGTGGTGGCTCATGGGGTTCTCCGTCCGTTCGGGTGATCAAGGGGTGGCGCGGGAGTCGGTGTGGTCGGGGGTGGGCCGGGTGGCGGTGTAGTAGTCGTCGCCGGGCCAGCGGTAGGGCGAGACTTGGACCGGTTCATCGAAGGTGGGGGCGTGCACCATCTGGCCGCCGCCGAGGTAGATGCCGACGTGGTGGACGTCGCCGTCGGTGCTGTAGAAGAGCAGGTCTCCGGGGGCGAGTTTGTCCTCGGGAATGGTGGTGCCGGTGTGGACTTGGTCGTAGGTGGTGCGGGGGATGGAGATTCCGGCGGCGTGGTAGGCGGCTTGGGTGAGGCCGGAGCAGTCCCAGCCACCGTTGACCTCGGGTCCGTTGCCGCCCCACACATACGGCAGGCCCAGCTGGGCGCAGGCGAAGGAGATCACCCGCTGCGCGGTCGGGGTCGGCGGCGAGGCTGTGAGGCAGTCGCCGCCTCGATAGCGGGTGGCCTGGTCGAGGACTTGGTCGACGTACCAGTCGGCGTGGTTGTAGGCGAAGATCGCGGTGCGCAGGTCTGCGGGTGCGCCGGAGTCGCAGAGGTAGAACGCGGCGGCGTGGACCGCGTCGGAGGGGTTGTAGCGCGAGGGCGGGCTCGCACCGCCAGCGGGCAGCTGATGGCGGCCGGTCACCGAGTCGAAGGTCGGGGCCAGGAATTGCATCGGGCCGCCCGCGCCGGAGGCGTTCTCGCCCGAGGACACTCCGGGAAGCGGTGAACGGGCGTGGTCGGTCTCGATCTTGCCGACCGCGGCGAGCACCGACCAGTCCAGGCCGGGGCAGTCCCCGGCGGCGGCCTGGTAGAGCACGAGCATTTCCGCCGGGATGTCCTGCTGGGCTTCGCTACTAGGGGTCGTCCCTGTGCCGGTCGAGGTCCCCGGGGCGGGGGCGAGCGCGTGGTCGAAGACGACGACGGCGCTGACCACGGCTGCGATGACGACCGTGAGGAACACGAACGTCCCGAATCCCGCTCCGAGTGCCTTGACCAGCATCGCTACCTCACCAGAACTCCGGCGCCGGGGGACTCGGGGGCGGCGGGGCGAGAGCGACGGTCCCGCTCGACGGTGCCCAGCTCGACTCCGAGTCGATGCCGTCTTCGGGCGCGGTCCGTCGTGGCCAGACGGTGCCGAGTTCGTGCAGGTTCCTGCGGTGGGAGTCGGTGTGCAGGGGCAGCCACACGCGGTCGGCCGGACTGGTCCCGGAGATCGAGCCGAGGAACTGCGCGGCGGCGGTGGCGACCGGTACCGCGTCGGGATCGGGTAACCGCTCCCACGTCCGCCGCAGGGCCGCACGGGCATTGACCTCCCGGATGGTGGTCGGTACCCACACCAGGACCGGGACGACGACCCCGGTGGTCCGGGCGAGTTCGGCGAAGCCGTGGAGCTTGGCCGCTACCCGGGGCAGGGAGGTGGTTCCGAGGTCGTATTCGAGGAAGAAGTTGAGCAGGTCGTCGCCGTGGGTGTAGCGGCCGTGGGCGTCGGGGCGGGCGAGGTCGCCCCAGAGCCGTTGGCAGCGGGTCTGGGACCACCAGCGCGACACCTGCCCGCCGTGGGGGTGGGTGATCAGGGCGGTGAACCATTCGGCGACGCCGAGGGTGTGGGTCAGGTGCAGGCTGTGGGCGACCGAGAGCGTGGCTTGGTGGTTGTAGCCGAGCTCGCGCACGCTCACCCCGGCTTCTGCGGCGAGGATCGTGGCTCCGGCCGGGGCGAGGGTCCAGTGGTAGGGGGCGGTGCCCCGGACTCGCAGGGGCCGGAACCGGTCCAGGACCCGGTAGGTGTGCAGGATGGACAGGCGGCGGCTGGCGATCTTGGTGGTCGGGAACGCCAGGTCGGCGAGCTGGCCGGTGGTCAGGACCCGGTGCTCGTAGACCATGCGCAGGATCCAGCGGTCGCGTCCGGTCAGCGCCCGTACCACCGAGCTGTTCTCCGGGCGGGTGGTCGGTGACCAGGCCGGGCGCGGGGCACGGGTATCGGCTTGCCTGTCGGGACGGGAGATCATCGATTCGGGACCTTCCTCGGGGGCGTGGCCGGGTCAGGGCCGTGCGGAGCTGGGGGACGTGGCGGTGAGCCGGGCTCGGGCGGCGGCGGCGATCTCGCGAGCGCGGCCCGGGATCGGCGGGTCCAGGGGCCGGGTGGTGAGGGTGAAAGGGCGGGCGTTGCGGCCGTTGACCAGCAGGCGGGCGGCGGCGTGGAAGGCGTCGAGGTGGGACAGGTCGTGCTCGGAGAGCCAGGGCTCGGTGTGGCGGGCCAGGTCGCGGGCGTCATCGGGGCTGACGGCGAAGACGATCTTGTTGCGGGCGTTGGCCGAGATGCCGTCGCGCAGTTCCCGGGAGAGCTGGCCGAGGTTCTGGTGCGCCAGCAGCAGCGACAGGCGCAGCCCCCGGGCCTCGGCGAGCATGTCCTCGATCGGGGTCGAGAGGTTGAGGAAGTTCTGGGCCTCGTCCAGCACCAGAGCCGCGTCGGGCCGATCGGCCGCGGGTACTCGCGCCCGCGCGGTCACCGCCTGCCACGTCCGCGCCACCAGCAGCGACCCGACCAGACGGGAGGTCTCCTCTCCCAGCGAGCCTTTCGGCAGGCGCGCCAGGCAGATCCCGCCCTGGTCGAGGATGTCGGCGAACTCGACGGTGCTGGGTCCGCCCGCGATGGCCGAACGCACGAACGGTCTCAGCAGGAACGCCCGCAGTTTGTTCAGCAGCGGGCCGGTGAGCTGGGCGCGGCCGGTGTCGGAGAGTGTCTCGTAGCTGTCCCAGAATCCGCGCAGGACCGGGTCTTTGGCGGTGCGGGTGACCCGGGCGCGGAAGGCGGGCTCGGTGAGCAGGCGGGGCAGGTCGGCGAGGGTGGCGGTGCCGGGCTGGGCGCACAGGGTGAGCAGGCTCGCGCGCATGATGTCGTCGGTGCGCGGTCCCCACCATTGGTGGAAGATCCGGTGGAAGACGGTGACGAGGTTGTCGACCGCTAGATCCATTCCCGCGCGCCCGATCCGGCCGATGTCGAGGGGATTCACGCAAGGCGGCGGAGCCGAGGAGTCGGCATCGAAGAGCACCACCCGCTCACCCATCCGCGACGGCAGCCGGGACAGGACGTCGGTGACGAGGTCGCCCTTGGGGTCGATGACGATCACCCCGCGCCCGGCGTCGGCGTCAGCGAGGATCGTGCGCGCGAGCAGAGTGGACTTGCCGACACCGGTGGGGCCGAGGATGTGCAGGTGATGGCGGGCATCGGCGATCCTGACCGCGACCGGACGGCGCGTCCCGGTATCGGCCATGCCCAGCGGCTTCGTGTGTTCCCCGCCGACCGGGACCTCCGGGGCGGGAGACAGGGCACGAGCCCCGGCACGCTGCAGGCCCGGTAGCCCGTCCTCGGTGGGCAGATGCGCGATCGTGGCCAGCTCGGGCACCGACAGCACATCCCCCCGCACGAGACGGCGCTGCCCGATCAACCAGGCAAGGCGCAGGCGGCGACGCCGCCGGTAGAAGTTGTGATCGGTGCACGCCCCGAACACCGTGGCCAGAGCATCGGCGCGACCCCGTGCCACCGCTCGCGCTTGCGCTCTCGGCGCGGCGTCGGCGGGGTCGTCGGGGACGGGGATCGAGGCGGCGTAGCGGACCACCGTCTCCCAGTGCGCTCCCCGCGCCTTGGCCGCTGCCGCACGGGCGGCGGCGCTGTACTCCAGCGAGGTCTGGCGGTCGGCGTGCCTCGCCCCTGTCCCCCCGGCTGCGGTGTGGGAGACGCGGGTGGCGCTCGGGCCGGGGGTGAGCAGGTCCAGGGCCTCGCGCAGCAGCCCCGTCACGACACCGGCCGGGGTAGCGGTGCTCGCCGCGGCGCGGGTGGCTCGCGCGACGCGGCGGCCGGTGACCGGGCGGGCGAGGATCTGCACGCAGGTGGCCTGGCCGGGGGCGAGGTCGTCGGCGGCGGTGATCAGGTTGCGTACCAGATCACCGGGGTGATCGGTACTCAACGGCAACCCTTCGCGGCGTCCGAGCCGCAGCTCGCCACCGGCCACGATCCGCCGCACGCCCTCTGCCGCGACCGGGAGCGGGGGGCGGGCGGGGGTGAGGGTGTCGGTGTGCGCGCCGGGCCAGGCCGAGGCGATGGCTCGTTCGACGAGTCCGGGCGGGACCGCGCCGGGAACCCAGAGCCGGATCGCGGCTCCCTCCTCGGGGGTGACGGTGTACTCGAACCCCAGATGCGGCTGCCCCCACAGCACCCGCGCCCACGCCGGGCGCAGCTGCCCGATCAGATGCGCCCAGAACGCGAGCGCACCTTTGGCATCGACCTCGGGCGGGGTGAGCACGGTGATCTGGCGAGCACCCGCACTCAGCCGGCGCCGACGCGCCTCGGTGAGAGTCCGCGCCGCGGCGAGCACCGCGAGCACAACCCCGGCCACGGTCAGGCCGGGCACTGGTCCGAGTGCGTGTCCGATCGCCTCGCCTAGATCGCGCAGCGCCGTGCCGGGCGCGATCAGCGCCCGGCCCAGCCACCCCTGTTCGGGGTTCGGTGCGGTGTTCACGCGGCCACCGATCCCGGGCCGCTGGCATCGCGTGACGGCAGCGTCGTGGAGGTGCCGAAGGGGAAGCGGCCGCTCGCGCGGCGACGCTCGTTGGTGTCGGTGGCCGGGGTGTCGGGCTTGCGGAGAATGACGACGTCCTCGTGGGCGATGAGGTGGATCGGCAGTCCGGCGGCGCGCTGTTTGACGACGAAGTCGCGTTGGAAGAAGCTCGACCGGGCCACGAGTTCGCCCTCGGTGAGGCGGCCCAGCAAGGCCACGCACCGCTCCACCGGTACGAGCCCGGCCAGCTCGCCGCAGGTGTAGAGGTGACTCGGCAGGGGCACCAGCTCGGCGTGCTGGCGCCACGGCCGGGCGGTGATCACGACATGCCCGCCGGGGGCGAGGTACTCCGCGGCCCCGGCGAGGATCTTGGTGAACCCGGTGAGCAGGCGGCCCAGGCCGACGTTGGCGAGGTTGCCCCGGTCCAGGACGCGGCCGTAGCGGTGGTTGGTCTTGCGGACCGGGTCCGCGCCGTTGGCGCGCACGTGCCCGTGCAGGGAGTCGCCGTAGGGCGGGGAGGTGATGACCAGGCTCGCCGCACCGCGCAGCTCGGCCGGGATCAGCTCACCCAGCTTGCGGGCATCGCCGTGGTAGACGGCGGCGTCGAGATCGATCCCGGCCTCGCGAGCGAGATCGATGTTCGTGCGCGCCAGCTCCGCCCACCGCGCCTCGTACTCGACGCCGACCGCGCGGCGGCCCAGGTGCAGCGACTCCACAAGCGTGGTGCCGATCCCGCACATCGGGTCCAGCACGAGGTCCCCGGGGCGGGTATAGGTCTCGACTGCGTGCTGCACGATGGCGGGGAACATCTTCGCCGGGTGCGCGGTGCTGCCGGGGTGGTAGCGGCCCCGCCGCTGCGCCGTCGGGGCGGTCTGGGCCGTCGCCCACACCGACACCGGCGCGGCGGTGGAACCGGTCCGGGGCGGGATCGCGGAGTCGGAGCCGGTGGGCTCGGCGACGTGGTCGGAAGTCATCGCGGGGTCCTTCGGGTCGCGGTTCGGGCGGGGCGAGTGGCGGGTGGGGTCAGACATGGGCGGGCTGGAGGAAGACGAAGACGTCGGTGTGGGCGACCCGATGGCGCGCGAGCCCGGAAGGGTCCGGGTCGGCGGGCGTGGCGGTGATGGCGGTGCCGCTCACGGGCGCGGCGGCGATGTGCTGGAGGTAGAGCAGATCGGCGGCCTGGGCGGCGGCGACGACGGAACCGGCGGGGTCGTCCAGAACACCGGAGTCGTCGTGGCGGCAGCGTGAGAGAACGACCAGCAACCCCTCCGATGCCATCACTTCGGTCGCGAGCGCGGTGACGTGCTCGGCGGCGGCGATCGGGTCGAGGTGATCGGCGAGCAGGCTGGCCACGACCAGATCCACCGGCTGCCCGGACCACGTCGGTTCGGTCGGGGCGTCGAGGCCGTGGCGGTCCAGTGCACCGACCGCGGCGAGCGCGGCGGCGGTGTCGGGCTCGATGATCCGCAGCGTCCCCCGGGCGGTGGGAGCGGGCCAGCCCGCCAGCATCACCCGCGATCCCGGTGCGGAGAACTCGGTGACCGCCCGCGCCAGGACCGGGCCGGGCCAGCGGTCGCGGGGATCGAGCGGGACGGGCCCCAGCGCCCACAGGGTCGAGGGGACACGCACGGCAGCGGAAGTGGAACGAGGTCGGCGGGAACCGGTGGACATAACGGCCTCCTGAGCGAGAGAGCGGTGTGTACTCGCCTACTTCCGCCAAAAAGCCGAAAACGGGACACGGCCGTCCGAACTATTTTCTGAGAACTTCCTGAGCCCGAAAACCGAGACTGGAACGCCGCTCGGTGCGAGGGCGAGGTAAAGCTCCTGAGAAATATTCTTCTAGCGGTTGCTCAGTGGGAGCCGTGGTCTATCCTTGCCCTATCTGAAACATATCCGAGTCATATCTTGGATCTATCCATACATGCATATTGGCTGTTAGAGGGCGGTCACTCTGTCACAGTTGCTCCGAGAGTTGAGGGTGTTAGTTGGGTAGCTAGATATCAGCCATCTCGCTGCGGGATAGGGCTCAGATATGTTTCGGATGGTTTATGGACGTGGTTTGGATAGGGTTTGGATGCATTTCGGATAGGGGTGTTCAGTGTCCTTGTGAGGTCGGAGATTTTCGATCGATCAAGGAGATTTGCGGTGACGAATTCACCCCTCGTGAAATATGTGGGACTCCTCGGAAAGCCGGGCTCGCCGCTGGCTGTGGTGCGGTCCGGTTTCGAGAAGATCGCCTCCGGGGCGCTGCCCACCGATCCGCGCCCGGTACCGACACCCGAGTCGTCTCCCACCGGTCCGGTGCGGACGTGGGAGGGGTTGCGTGAGCGGCTGTGGGAGTCGGCGACGCCGATGGCCGAGGTCGACGCGATCTGGGTGTGGCTGCTCGAACGAGTCCGCGCCCAGGACGAGGGCGCGATGCTGGTGTGCGCCGGACTGGCCGTGCCGATGCTGTCGCGGGCCGCCAGTGGGTACGCGACGTCGAATACCGCCATTCGCCACGACATCGAGTCCGAAGTGCTGACCGCGTTCCTGCTCCACCTTCCGCGTGTGGGCCTGGAACTGCCCGGGGTGTGGCATCGGCTGAGATGGGGTGTCTTCCGCGCGGTCCTCAAGGCGGCGAACCAGCAGCGAAGCGGCGCGGCGGTGGTCGGTGACCTCGACCTTGACCTGGCCCCGCTGGGGGAGCGGGTGCGGGCGATGGTGCCCGAACCGGGCCATCCCGAGACGATCCTGGCCCAAGCCGTGGCCGCCGCAGTGATCACCAGCGACGCCGCCGAACTCATCGCCGCGTCGCGATGGGAAGGCCGCTCGCTGACCACCCTGGCCGCCGAACGCGGAGTGTCGCTGTC
Source organism: Nocardia sp. NPDC050697 (assembly GCF_040654395.1). NCBI lineage: Bacteria > Bacillati > Actinomycetota > Actinomycetes > Mycobacteriales > Nocardiaceae > Nocardia > Nocardia sp. NPDC050697. The sequence continues at coordinate 7,184 of NZ_JBFAHY010000008.1, read as the reverse complement.
GAAGCTGCGCAAGCAGCGGCCCCGCGCCGAACGCGCCCTGGCGGCGTGGCTGTCCGACCGTGCCCGCGACCTCGACCCCGAGCGAACCAGCACGGTCGAAGCCGAGGCGGTCACCGCCCTCGCACCACCAGCCCGGTCACCGCGGCGAGGTCGCCGGCCGAACCGGCACTCGGTGACCTCGGCGCAGTCGGGCACCGAGCACGGGCAGGTGGCGGCATGAACACCCAGCAGGGAAATTTCGGGGCGGCGCCCCAGGCATCGGCTCGCCGCGGGCGGCGCTGGACGCGAGTGCTCGCGATGCTGGGCACGACCGTGGCGCTACTGGTCCTGCTCGCCGGATCGGCATCGGCAGCACCACCGCACACCGACGTCCTGGCCATCGCCTCCTCGCTGAGCGAGGTGATCGACAACGCACGCAACTGGATCGTCGGCATCCTCGCCGGACTGGCGACGCTGTTTTTGACCGTTGCCGGTGCTCGCTATCTGCTCGGCGGCGGTGACCCTTCCGAGATCGAGAAGGCCAAGACCGCCTTCCGTGCCGCCTGCCTCGGCTACGCGCTGGCGATGCTGGCACCGGTCATCGTCGCCGTGCTCAAGTCCATCATCGGAGCCTGACCGTGAACACCTCGGCACAGGCCCCGCCCGCACCCGCCCGGTTCTCAGCGGCCCCGCGCACCGTCGCCGCTGCTGTAGCGGCGGTGCTCGCCGCGGCTCTGATCGCCGTTCTCGGCGCTGCCGGTGCCGCCGCCCAGCCGGTGACACCGACCGTGCCGGTCACTCCGAGCCCCACCACACCCGCCCCGCCATCCACTCCGCTGACCATGACCACCCCGCCGAGCCGGTGGGCGACTCCGCCGTCCACCCCTAGTTCGGCCCTGCCCGTCCCGACGACACCCGGCACCACGACCCCGCCGCCCGGACCGGGCGCGGACTCAGGGGCGGGGTCGGCCGAATGCGGGGTCACCGACATCAACGGGTGCGTGGAGAACGCGATCGACGGCTTCTTCCAGCGGATCGTGGAGACCGCGCTCAACCCGCTGCTCGAGCTGCTGTCGAAGACACTGCTCACAACTCCCGAGCCCGCCGCGATACCGCAGATCGGGGTGCTGTGGGACCGGTCGTGGCAACTCGTGACCGCCCTGTACGTGCTGGTGGTGATGGCAGCCGGGGTGCTGCTGATGGCACGGGAGACCCTGCAGACCAGCTGGTCGATCCGTGAACTCGCGCCCCGGCTGGCCGCCGGGTTCCTCACCGGGGCGGTGAGCATGACCATCGCCACGGCGGCGATCGGGTTCGCCAACGCCCTCGCCGCGGCCGTCGCCGGAGACGGTGTCGACTCCGGCTCAGCCGCCCGAGCGCTGACCGAACTCGCGGTGACCGGCAACCAGAGCCGAGGCTTCTTCCTGCTGCTGAACCTGGCGCTGGTGGTGATGCTGCTCGTGCTGCTCATCAGCTACGTCGTACGAGTCACCATCACGATCCTGCTGATCGTCGCCGCACCACTGGCCTTAATGTGTCACGCACTGCCCGGCATCGACGGAGTAGCGCGCTGGTGGTGGCGTTCGTTCGCGGCTTGCCTGGCTATCCAGGTCGTGCAATCGCTGACGCTGGTGACCGTGCTGCGGGTGCTGCTCACCCCCGGCGGATGGCACCTCTTCGGCCCGGACGCGAACGAGATCGCGGACACGATCGTGGCCTTGGCGCTGATGTTCCTGTTGATCAAGACCCCGTTCTGGCTGCTGTCGGTGCTCAAGATCGGCCAGGGCCGCTCGTTCGTCGGGTCGATCGCGCGGGGATTCATCGCCTACAAGACCCTCGGCCTGCTCAAAGGAACTTCGGCAAACAGCTCCCGGACCGCCGCCTCGGCAGTACCCGCACCGCGTACCCCGCGAGCCGCGCGTACCCCGCGAGCGCCTCGCACGGCTGCCGGTTCCGGGGCTTCCGACCCGTTCGCGCGGGTCCGCTCGACCCGAGACGGGCAGCTGATGCTCCCCTTGGAAGGGGTTCGGCGCGTCGCCCGCCAACCCGGTCCCGCACCGGCCGAGGCGACCGGAACACCGCCGCCGCGCCCCGCCCGGACACCGAGGGGACGCCAACTCGCCTTCGACTTCACCCCACCGGACCCGTACCGGGGCATCCGCGCCGGTGCCGGGGGCCAGTACCCGCTCCCGATCCCGGTGCGCCGGGTCCGGACCACGCCACCGGCCGCGCCGCCACCGGAGCGTCCCGGCCGCCGGGCGACCCCTCAACAGCTCGCCTTCGATTTCACCGAGCCCGCCCCCGCCGATCCCTACGCCCGTCTCCGCCCGACCCGCAGCGGCCAGTACCCGCTGCCGTTCCCGGTGACCCGGGTCAGACCCGCTCCGCCGCCACCGAACCCGCCACAGCCGCCAGCACCGGCGCGCCCGGCCGGGCGGCAGCTACATCTGCCCATGCCCGACCTGCCCGTGCGCCGCCGCGCACCACGCCCACCGAGAGGAGGCACCCTGCGATGAGCACCCTCGTGCGCATCCCCGCCGACGTCGACCGCTCCGACCGCATCCTGGGGCCCTTCACCGCCCGCCAGCTCGCCGTCCTCGCCACCACCGCCCTGCTGCTGTACTCGGGCTGGGCCGCGACCCGAACGGTCATCGCCCCGGCACTGTTCGCCGCCCTCGCGGCCCCGGTGCTCGTCGTGGTCGCGGTCGCGGTCTGCAATCGCCGCGACGGCATGTCTGCCGACCTGCTGCTCGTGGCCGCCATCGGCCACCGCCTCCGGCCACGCCACCTCGTCAAGAACCGCCTGCAGCCATCCCCGAGATGGATCACCGCCCGTGCCCGCACGACCCGGTCGCGCCCCTCGACCCCAGCCCCGATGACCGCGCAGGCGGCGCGGCTCCCGGAATCGGTGGCCGACAGTGGCGTAGGTGGAGGTGTCGGCGTGATCGACCTCGGCGCCGAGGGCCTCGCCGTCATCGCGGTCGCCGGAACCCTCAACCTGAGCCTGCGGACCCCGGCCGAACAGGACAGCCTGGTAGGTCAGCTCGCGGGCTGGCTGCACACCCTGCGCCAGCCGGTACAGATCCTGGTTCGCTCAGCGCGCCTCGACCTGAGCGAGCACATCACCGGCCTGTACGCCGCCGCCGAGCAGATGTCGCCCGACCTCGCCGCGGCAGCCGTCGATCACGGCGATCATCTCGCCGAGCTGGCCGCCCGCGAGAACCCGACCCACCGCCAAGTGCTGCTCGTCTGGCGCGAGCAGACCCAGACCCTGGCCACGACCGGGCTGGCCGTGCGGCTGCCCAGCCGAGGCCACGCCCGGCGGACACCATCGCACGGTGCCCGCCGGGCGGCCGAGTCCCGGCTGCTGCGCCGCATGAGCGAGGCCGCCGACGTCCTGTCCCCCCTCGGTATCTCGGTCACCGCCCTCGACCCGATGGCCGCGACCGCCGTGCTGACCAGCTGCACCAACCCCGAGGGCCTGGTCTCGGCCGCCGCCGACACCACCGCCGCCGACACGATCATCACCACCGACCCCGGCACCCCCACACCGGATCCATTCGGTGAAGGCACGGACCGCTTCGCCCCGGAATCGCTCACCATCGGCACCCGCCACCTCGAAATCGGGTCGGACTGGACCTCGACGCTCGCGGTCACCGGCTACCCGCGCGAGGTGACCGCAGGCTGGCTCGCGCCGCTGCTGTCCCACCCCGGCCGGGTCGAGGTCGCGGTACACATCGAGCCCGTCGACCCGGCCACCGCCGCCACCCGCCTGCGCCGCCAGCAAGCACGCCTCGAATCCTCCCGCATGCAGGATCTCAGCCGGGGCCGACTGACCGACCCGCAAATCGACGTCGCGGTCGAAGACGCCGCCGAGCTGGCCGCGCGAGTCGCCCGCGCCGAAGCACGCCTGTTCCGGGTCGGGGTGTACCTCACCGTGCACGCCACCACCGAAACCGAACTCACCGATGAGGTCGCCGCCGTCCGCGCCCTGGCCGCGAGCCTGCTCGTGGACACCTGCACCCTGTCCTACCGCGCCGCTCAAGCCTGGGCGACCACGCTGCCGCTCGGGATGGACCTGATCGGGGTACAGCGGACCTTCGACACCACCGCCCTCGCCGCGGCATTCCCCTTCGACTCACCCCAACTGCCCGCCCCCGACCCCGCCCAGGCCGACCGCCCCCACGGTGTCCTCTACGGCCGCGACGCCGCCTCCGGGCTGCTGTTCGTCGACCGATTCGGCCCCGAGGCCCACAACCACAACCTCGTCGTGCTCGGCCGCTCGGGCGCGGGCAAGTCCTACCTGGTCAAAACCGAGATCCTGCGAGCGCTCTATCGCGGGATCGAACAGGTCGTCATCGACCCCGAGGACGAATACCGCCGCCTCACCGAATCGGTCGGCGGCACCCACCTGCGCCTCGGCGCGCCCGGCGTGCGCATCAACCCCTTCGATCTGGAGGTCCACACCCGCCCCGACGGCCGCCGCAGCGCCCCCGCCGACGCACTCACCCGGCGCAAACTCTTCCTGCACACCCTGGCCCAAGTGCTGCTCAAGGAGCAGAGCGCCGCGCAGAAAGCGGCCCTGGACGCCGCGTTGGCCGCGACCTACGCCGCCGCCGGGATCACCGACGACCCCGCCACCTGGACCCGGCCCGCACCCACCCTGACCGGGTTACGCGACCAACTCGACCGCCTCGGCTCACCCGCCGCGACCGAGCTGGCCGCCGGGCTGCACCCCTACGTCGGCGCGGGTGCCTACGCAGGGCTGATCGACGGGCCGACCACCACCGAGCCCGAAGGCGGGCTGATCGTGTTCTCGCTGCGAGAGCTGCCCGAGGAACTGAAAACCATCGGCACGCTGCTCGTGCTGGACGCGACCTGGCGGCGGGTATCGAACCCGGCACAGCGGCGGCCCCGCATGATCACCGTGGACGAGGCATGGCTGCTCATGCGCCAGCCCGCCGGAGCCCAGTTCCTGTTCCGGGCGGCGAAAAGCTTCCGCAAACACTGGGCCGGACTGACCGTCGCCACCCAGGACTGCGCGGACGTGTGCTCGACCGAGCTGGGGCGCGCCATCGTGTCCAACGCCGCCACACAAGTCCTGCTGCGCCAGGCACCCCAAGCCATCGACGAGGTCGCCACCGCCTTCCACCTCTCCGATGGTGAGCAGCAATTCCTGCTCACCGCCGCACGCGGCTCGGGGCTGCTCGCCGTCGGCGGCACCGACCGCGCGGTGTTCGGATCTCTGGCCTCCCGCCCCGAGAACGCGCTCATCACCACCGACCTCGGCGAACTCGCCATGAACGGCCACGAGGCGGATTCCGATGTCGACCTCGGCGCGCCGCTGGTCGCGATGCCTGCGAGCCCCGGCACGGAGACATCTGAGCAGCGGAAGGCGCCACTGCCATGACCCCCACCCGCAAGGCGACCGGTGACTTGACCACGTCGAAAGCAACGCCGGACAGGTCGATCCAGGCGGGCGGTGCACTTGTCCCACATCGGGCAAACGGACCGGACCCGTCCGTGCGCAAATACCGAAACAGGGGGAACAGCCGCAGATCGGAAAAAAACTCGACCGCACCGCTTGACCATACGGCGATATCGAGCGTGAATATAGACCCGTCACAAGAAATTGGAGGTATTAAGAATTCGCTGGCGGACCATTGGCTCAGCACCGAGGAAGTATCTCAGCGATTGAAGATCCCTGAGAAAACTCTCGCGAACTGGGCCTCGCTCGGAAAGGGTCCTCGCTTTGCTCGAATGGGCAGATATCGGAGATATCGATTCAGCGACCTCCTCGCCTGGGAAGAAGCGCAGCTCGAACTCGGAGAAAGTGCGTGAATCCGGCCGGATTCGGATTGTAGATCAACAGTGTGGAAAGGTGCTGAAGGTATGCCTCGGCAGGCGTTGGCAATGGGAACATACGGCAGGATCAGCTGCACGAAACTTGGGACGCGACAATACCGGGCGCGGGCTCGATACCGCTCCTATAGTGGAGAGACCGTCCGGGTCGAAGGGTGGGGAGCCAGCAGAACCGGCGCAGAGCACCGTCTTATCGAAGTCGTGCAGGAACGGGTGAAGTCCGAGGGGCGTCAGCGGAGCGGGGTCGTCACCCGAAACACGCTGATTCCCGTACTGGCGGACCTCTGGCTCGAGGAAATGGGACTGGACGAGACAACGGCCCCGCAAACCCTGCAATGGTATCGAGAGGAGATCGAACCCTCCGATGACCCACGGGCGCGCAAAGAGACAGTGAAGATCAAAACGGCAATGAACGGCGTGCGGCTATTCGAGGCAGATACCTCCTACCTGGACGCTCACCTGAAGATGATCCAGAAGAATGGGCACACCCGCAAAGCTCAATGCCACAAGATCATCCTCACCGGCATGATGAGCCTGGCCGTCCGTCACGGAGCGATTCGCGAGAACCCCATGCGCGAAGTCGGCAAGATCAAACGCAAAAAGACGAGACCGAAAGCGATGGACGAGTCAACCCGCAGCGGGCTACGCGCCCAGCTCGAAACCTGGCTCGCCGGAGAAGCAATCCCCGGTACACCCGCCTACACGCGCGGCCCGGCACGCGACCCCGACATCCTCAACGCCGCCGACATACTCCTGGGAACCGGAGCGCGCCCAGGCGAATGCCTCGCGTTCCGTCGCTGCGATGTCGACAGATCCGCCACTCCGTGGGAGATGACCATCAGCGGCACCATCGTCCGTGTGACCGGAGTCGGGCTGTACCGGCAGGAGTGGACCAAGACCGACGCCGGGTACCGCACCGTCGTACTACCAACATTCACCATCGAGACCTTGCGGGCACTCGGTGCCGACGACTGGGATCCCGACGACGAAACTCCGCTCTTCCCCTCGCGGCGCGGCGGCTGGCGCGACCCTCACAACTTCGGCCGCACCTGGCGCGCCGCACGCGGCACCATCTATGCCTGGATCACTCCCAAGACCTACCGCAAGACCAACCTCACCGCCGTGGCCGAAGAGTTCGGACCTGACCAGGCCAAGCGGCAGGCCGGACACCGCAACAGTTCCACCACCGAACAGCACTACATCGACCGGCCTGCGCTGGCTCCCGATTCCACCGCCGTTCTCAACCAGCTAGCTGTATGAGGCCTGGACGTTGGTGACGCCGGTGTGGAGTCGGCTGGCGGGTGGCTGGTTCCCAACGGCTGAATGGGGGCGATGGTAGTTGA
>NZ_JBFAHY010000007.1:0-473289 GCF_040654395.1 Nocardia sp. NPDC050697 | reverse complement strand
CGCAAGGGTGTGGTGCCCAACGAGCTGGGCCGGGTGGTCGCCGATGGTGAACCGGTCACCGGCGTGTATGTGAGTGGCTGGATCAAGCGGGGTGCGCGGGGAGTGATCGGGTCGAACCGGGTCGATTCCGAGGAGACCGTCGAGCAGTTGATCGCCGACTTCGTGGCCGGGAAACTCCCGACTCCGAAAGCCGACCGGGCCGCGTTGCGGGAACTGGTCGAGTCCCGCCAACCCGACCTGGTCGACCGAGCGGGCTGGAAAGCGATCGACACCGCGGAGAAGACCGCGGGCAAAACCACGGGCCGCCCCCGCGTCAAACTCACCACCAAGGAGGACCTGCTGAACGCCTCCCGCGGCTGACCCGCGTGCCGCTCCTCGCTAGGCGGGGAGCGGCATGATCCGCACGACGGTCGTCGTCGCCCCGCCGACCACGAACCACAGCCGCAGCACCGGCCCGCCGGACCGATCCCCGGACTCGTACCGGCTGCGCACGGTGATGTGCTGCCGCGCCAGCACCGGCGCCACGTACTCGATGACGGCGCGGTGCGGCGCCGCCACCAGCTTGGGGTACTCGACCAGGAACTGCTCGACGGCCTGCCAGTAGCAGGCGTTGTTCACGTGGTTGTACTGGTCGATATCGGTGGCGCGGACCGGGAAGGGCAGGTCGGTGTCGGATTCCGGCGGGGTGGCGTCGGTGAGGTACGGGCGCCAGCGCAGCCGGTGCTCGTCGGTGGAGCGGGCCAGGTAGGCGAGGCCCTCGTCGCTGATCCGGGCGGGCATATTGTTGGACTCGCTGATATTGATCCAGAAGCCCTCGGTCTCGATCAGCCCGCCGTTGCCGCTGGTGATCCGGACCCGCATATTGGTCCAGCGGGTGGACATGGCGGAGCACCAGCGCAGCAGCTGCACGTCGTCCGGCCACAGCACCGGCCGGACGACGTCGATGACGGTGCGCCGGACGATCCAGTTCGGATCGGTCCGGTTCAGGAAGGTGCCGGTGAGCTGCTCCCAGGCGATGTCCTGCAGGTAGCGGGCGACGGCATCGAATCGCAGTCGGTTGTACTGGTCGATATCGCCGGCCCGGACAGGCCACGCCGAATCGAAGCCCGTGCCCTCCTCGGGAAGCGGGGCGAGTGGCTGTTCGACTGACACTGGTGCTCCTCGCGCTGCACGGTGTGCTGCGTGTTCGTGCGGTGCTGTTGTGAGACGACTTTACGGGGCGTAGGTCACACCCTCACGCAGAGTCGGTGCGACCTCCGCCCTGCTGCCGTGCCCGGCGACGAACGGGGTGCGCCGCCGGGAGCAGCCCGGCGCGGCGCCGCAGAACTTACCACCGGTGGTGCCCGCCGCGGCCCTGGCACGCGAATCAATAACCCCGATAACCCTGCCCGCTCGACATGGCGACGATGCCGGGCACATTCGAGAGCGACCCGTACCGCTCGATGGCGTAGCGGGACCCGGCGATGATGTTGTCGACCGGGTTCCAGATGTCGTCGTGCCCCGCCACCTTGTAGGCATCGAAGGTGGGGTCGATGGTCTGCATGAGCCCCTTGGACGGGATGCCGGCCGCGGCATTGCTGTCCCACAGGTTGATGGCCTGCGGATTCCCGCCCGACTCCTTGTCGATGATCATGGCGATGATGGCGGCATCGCTGTCCTTCACGTCGTACCCCTGCGCGCGCAGCACCTCGATCGCCTGCCGGATCCACTCCGCCTTGTCGCCGGTCGGCATGGGGCCGGTCGGCATCGAGCCGGTGGCGGCGTACTGCGGGGTGCCGCTGCCGGACGGTGTCCCGCTGCCGTTCGAGGAGTGCGAGTTGCTGCCGCTGGAGGACACCGGAGTCGCGGTGGTGCTCGCGGGCACGGTGGTGGGAGCGGCGGCCGCCGGGACGTTCAGCGCCGGATCGCCGAGGCCGTCGTAGGCCGCGCGCAGCGTCCCGGTGGCCTGCTCGATGGCGGTCTGCGCGGTGGTGGCGATGGATTCCGCGGTGCGCAGCGCCTGGGTCAGGTTCCAGCTGCGCGAGGCGGCCTGCAGCGCCTCCTGGAAGACCAGGCCCTCGACGTCGACGAGGTGGGACTGTGCGCGCAGGTAGGCGATGCGGGCGGCGGCGTCGACGGTGCCGTCCGGGGCGACGCCGTAGGGGCCGAGGGGGGCGGGCTGGTTCAGCGCGTCGTCGCGCAGCGCGACCACCTTCGCCCTGGCCTCGGCCAGGTTCGTCACCTGCTGGGTGAAGGCCGTCCGCAGCTCCAGCAGCGCGGCGCTCACCGCGGAGCCGCGCGTCTTCTCCGTCTCCACCCTGGCCGTCGCGGCGGCGGCGGTGGCGCCGGACCAGGTGAGCGCGGCGGTGTCGGTGACCGCGGAGCCGAGCGCGCCATCCAGGTCGCGCTGGATGCGGGCCGCGGCATCGCCCGCGGTGGTGAGCTGCTCCGGCAGCCAGGCGGCGACATCGTCGACGGTGAGCGTCATGACGGCAGCCCGACGGTGCCGAGCCGGTGTGCGAACTCGGCCTCGTTCAGCTCGTAGCCGCCGGCGGCGGTGCGCAGCGTGCCCGCGACGGTGGTGAGCCGGGCGCCGATGCGCTGCAGCGCGCCGTCCAGCGCGACCCCCGCGGCCTCGGCCGCCGCCCCGATACCGGTGCCCGGCAGCGCGCGCACCGCGAACGGCTCGCCCGCCGCCAGCCCGGTGACCGCCGCCGCCTCGGCGCCGAGGCGCTGAGCGAACGTGCGCAGGACGTCCGGATCCACCCGGATCGCCTCGCTCGGATTCCCCGCAGATTCGACCATGAGAACTCCCCCTTCCCGCAAGTCGCGGTCAGCATAGCAAAACGGGATGCCACGGCAGGGCCGCGTCCGGGCCGGATAGGTTGGGTCGGACGCGGCGTCCCATCCCCGGTCGATGCCGCGCGGAGAGAGAGGTCGGCCCATGCGCGCAGCCCGGATCAGCACACTCGACGGACCGGAATCGATCGAGATCGCGGAGATCGCGGAACCGGTGGCGTTCCCCGGTGGCGTCGTCATCGACGTGCACGCCGCCGGCATCGCCTTCCCGGACGTGCTCATGTCGCGCGGGCTGTACCAGATGAAGCCGGAGCTGCCGTTCACCGTCGGCGGCGAGATCTCCGGCATCGTGCGCGAGGCTCCCGAGGGCGCGCACGTGCGGGCGGGCGATCGGGTGGTCGCGCTGACCATGCTCGGCAACGCGGTCGCCGAGACCGCGGTGGTGCCCGCCGACACGGTGTTCGCGCTGCCGGAGGCGGTCTCGCTGGAGGCGGGCGCAGGCATCCTCTTCAACGACCTGACCGTGCACTTCTGCCTACGCACCCGCGGCAGGCTGGCGAAGGGCGAGACCGTGCTGGTGCACGGCGCGGCGGGCGGCATCGGCACCTCGACGCTGCGGCTGGCGGCCGCGCTCGGCGCGGGCCGGGTGATCGGCGTGGTCAGCACCGAGGCGAAGGCCGAGGTGGCGCGGGCCAACGGCGCCACCGACGTGGTGCTCACCGAGAACTGGCCCGCCCAGGTCAAGGAGCTGACCGGTGGGCGCGGCGTGGACATCGTGCTCGACCCGGTCGGCGGCGACCGCTTCACCGACAGCCTGCGCTCGCTGGCCCCGGCGGGCAGGCTGCTCGTCGTCGGCTTCACCGCGGGCGAGATCCCGCAGGTCAAGGTGAACCGGCTGCTGCTCAACAATGTCGAGGTGATCGGCGCGGGCTGGGGCGCGTGGGTGCTCAAGCACCCGGGCTACCTGGCCGAGCAGTGGGCCGAGGTTGAGCCGCTGCTGGCCGACGGCACCATCGCGCCGCCGCAGGTGGTGCCCTACCCGCTGGAGCGCACCGCCGAGGCGGTGGCCTCGCTGGAGCAGCGCAGCGCCACCGGCAAGGTGGTCGTCACCGTTCGCTGACCGGGTTGTCGGCGGGCGCCGGTACGGTGCTCGCCATGACCGCCGCGGGGGACAGGCTCTCGGATCGCACGCTGAACCGCACACTGCTCGCGCGCCAGCACCTGCTGGCGCGCGAGCGGCTGAGCATCGGCGCGCTCTGCACGCACCTGATCGGGTTGCAGGCGCAGGACGTCCCGCCGCCCTTCGTCGGGGCGTGGAGCCGGATCGCCGACTTCGACCGGGAGACGGTGGATCGCGGGCTGGAGGAGCGCTCGCTGGTCCGGATCACCCTCATGCGCGGCACCATCCACCTGGTCACCGCGGCCGACGCGCTGCGCATCGCGCCGCACATCCAGCCGGAGCTGGAGAAGGTGCCGTTCCGCAAGGGGTTCAACTTCGGCGCCATGGTCGGGCTCGACCCGGAGGAGGTGCGGGCCCGCGGCGAGGCGACGGTGGGCGACACCCCCATCTCCGCGGCCGAGCTGCGCGCCGCCGCGCTCGCGCACTACCCGGACCGGCAGCCGGGGCCGCTGGTGCAGGCATGGCTCTACCAGCTGCCGGTGCTGCAGGTGCCGCCGCGCGGGCGCTGGCGGGACAACAGCAAGCCGGTCTGGGCGCGGATCGAGCCCTGGCTCGGCGCCCCGCTCGACCCCGGCTACCCGCTCGCCGAGCTGCTCGCCCGCTACCTCGCCGCCTTCGGCCCGGCGAGCACCGCGGACATGCAGACCTGGTCCAAACTGCCCGGCGCCAAGCGGGCGGTCGACGCGCTCGGCGACCGGGTGCGCACCTACACCGACGAGCGCGGCAAGGTGCTCTACGACCTGGCCGACGCCGAGCTCACCGACCCGGACGTGCCTGCCCCGGTCCGGCTGCTCGGCTGGTACGACAACGCCACCCTCTCGCACCGCGACCGCGGCCGGATCCTGCCGCACTCCGCACAGCGCACCTTCCCGGTCATGGTCTCGCCGGTGCTGGTGGACGGCTTCGTCGCCGGGCACTACAAGGTCGCCGGCGGCACCGCGCGGATCGTGCCCGCGCGGAAGTGGAGCGCGGCCGAGCGCGCGGAGGTCGAGGCGGAGGCGCATGCCCTGCTCGGCTTCCTGGAGCCGGAGCGCGAGCCCGAGGTGCTGATCCTCGAGCCGGACGCGGATATCCGCGGCTGAGCGGGCCGGCCTACCTGGTGTCGCGGTAGGCCGGAGCCTTGCTCGTCCCAGTGGGCGCGAGCGTGCGGAGCAGCGGAAGGGTGCGGCGCGGCACCACGGTGGAGAGCACGATGACGCTGTGCGAGCGCACCACCGACCCGGTCCGGTCGATGCTGAGCAGCACCGCCTGCAGCCCGGCGTGCGAATCGGCGCCGATCCGGCAGAGCACGTCGCCGGAGCCGGTGGTGGCGTACGCCTCCAGCACGCCGGGGATGGCGGCCAGCTCCTCGGCCACGCTCTCCAGCGCGCCCTGCGCGATCTCCAGCGTGACGAAGGCCTGCACGTCGAAACCGGCGGCGGTGACGTCGATGTGCGGGTCGTAGGAGGCGATCACCCCGGCCTGCTCCATCCGGCCGATCCGCGCCTGCACCGTCGCGCGGGCCACCCTGGTACGCCGGGAGAGCTCCAGGATGCCCGCCTTCTGGTACTCGTGCATGGCGGCGAGGATGGCCAGATCGAGTTCGTCCAGCCGGGCCTGGCTCTTGGTCATACTGTTCATTCTGCCAAGGAAAACCCGGGTTCCGCTGGCCGGATGTACCGGCATGTCCACGATTTCCCTGCGAGCTTGCCCGGCTGCGGCACCGCGGGGTCTCGTAGGGCGATGACCGTGGAACCGATTCCGAGCGATCAGGAACTGCGCACCCTCGTCGGCCTGGTGGATCACGACCCCGGCGCCGACCCCTTCCCGGTGATCGGCTGGGACGCCCTGGTCTGGGTGGTCGGCAATGCCACCCAGACCGCGCACTTCCTGCGCAGCGCCTTCGGCATGCGGCTGGTGGCCTACTCCGGCCCGGAGACCGGCAACCGCGACCACAAGGCCTTCGTGCTGCGCGCCGGGGCGGCGCGGTTCGTGGTGACCGGCGCGGTCGACCCGGCCAGCCCGCTGGCCGCGCACCACCGCGAGCACGGCGACGGCATCGCCGACATCGCGCTGGAGGTGCCGGATGTGGACCGCTGCGTGCGCACCGCCCGCGCCCGCGGCGCCACCGTGCTGCTCGAGCCGCACGACGAAGCCGACGAATTCGGCACCGTCCGGGTGGCGGCGCTGGCCGCCTACGGCGACACCAGGCACACGCTGATCGACCGCTCCCGCTACGACGGCCCGTTCCGGCCCGGGTTCGTCGCGCGCACCGCCGCCCGCACCGGCGCGCCGGTGTTCCTCGCCGTCGACCACGTGGTCGGCAATGTGGAGCTGGGCCGGATGGACCGCTGGGCCGGGTTCTACCGCGACGTCATGGGGTTCACCGATCTGGCCGAGTTCATCGGCGACGACATCGCCACCGAATACTCGGCGCTGATGAGCAAGGTGGTGGCGAACGGCAACCACCGGGTGAAGTTCCCGCTGAACGAGCCGGCGCCGGGGCGCAAGCGCTCACAGATCGACGAGTTCCTGGAGTTCTACCGCGGGCCCGGCGTGCAGCACGTCGCGCTGGCCACCGCCGATATCCTCGGCGCCGTCGACACCCTGCGCGCGCAGGGCATCGAGTTCCTGGACACCCCGGCGGCCTACTACCGCGACCCCGAGCTGCGGGCCCGGATCGGGCACGTCCGGGTGCCGGTCGCGGAGCTGGAGCGCCGCGGCATCCTGGTCGACCGGGACGAGGACGGCTACCTGCTGCAGATCTTCACCCGGCCGCTCGGCGACCGCCCCACCGTCTTCTTCGAGCTCATCGAGCGGCACGGCTCGCTCGGCTTCGGCAAGGGCAACTTCCGGGCGCTCTTCGAGGCGATCGAGCGGGAGCAGGGGGCGCGGGGAAATCTCTAGGACCGGCGCGCCGCCCGGCACTCGGTACAGTTCGTGGCATGCGGATCAAGTGGGCGGCGGTCGCGGTGGCAGCCATGGCGCTCGCGCTCTCGGGCTGCGGTTCCGGCGACGGCTCCGAGCAGACCGGTCCCACCCGGCCGGCACCGAAGGTCGTCGCGCTCGGGCCGTTCGTCGGCGAATGCGGCAACGTCACCGACACCGAGATCCGCGATATCGGCGGCATCGGCCAGGTCACCCGGGTGTTCCGGAACGCGGTCGGCTGCAACTGGCAGGCGGGCGGATTCGGCTCGGCCAGCATTACCTTCGCCTCCTACCGGGGCAGCCCGATCGAGCGCGAGCGGGCCTGGGTGACGGTGAACGGCCGCGCCCCCGAGCAGATCGAGGTGGCAGGCAAGCCCGGCTTCGCCGCGCTCGACCCCGGCGGCTCGATCTGCGACCTCGCCATCCAGCTCGGCGACGACTTCTTCGAGTGGTCCACCAACCTCGGGCCGTTCGTCACCGGCAACCCCTGCGACCGGAGCCGCGCGCTGGCCGAGCTGACGCTGCAGCGGATCCGGTGAGGAGCCCCATGCGGAACGGACTGCGCCGGGGCGGCGCCGCGCTCGCGGCCACGCTCGCCCTGACCGCCGCGCTGAGCGGCTGCGGCCGGGAGATCACCGGCACCCCGATGGGCGTCGGCGAGAGCCAGCCGGTCGACACCAGGCTGGACAAGCTGCTCCGCGAGTGCGACATCCTGAGCCACGAGCAGATCGGCGCCGCGGTCGGCGACGGCGTCACCGCCGAGGACTCCTTCTTCGGCGCGGTCTGCATGTGGGATCTCATCGGCGCGCCCGGCGGCGACGGCATGGCCACCCTGAACTGGTACGAGAACGGCTCGCTCGGCAACGAGAAGCAGACCAACAACAAGCTCGGGTACACGACCGAGAACGTCACCGTCGACAGCGCGCTGGTGCTACAGATCCGCAGGCCCAACGACCCCGACTCCTGCGGCATGGTGGCGAGCGCGCCGGACCAGGGCGTCATCGGCTGGTGGCTCAACTACCGCGCCGGCTCCAGCCACCCGGACCCGTGCGAGTCCGTCCGCAAACTCATGGCGCTGACCCTGAACCTGGCCCGCTGACCACCCCGTTTCGACCTTTCTCGAGGTCACGGGTATCGTGGACCGCTGTGCCCGGAAGGTAGCGGGCAGGTTCGTGTGCAGACGTAGGCCAGCGAGAGCGGCCGACCCCTCAGGTGTGCCTGGATTCCGGGGTTCCGTACCGCGCGCGACACGCCCGACCTCGGGACGCGAGAAATGGGGTCGGACGTGCAGCTGAGCCATGAAGTTCCCGTACCGCGATAACAACTGAGGAAAGCCGGTCTATGCCAACCATCAACCAGCTGGTCCGCAAGGGTCGCCGTGACAAGGTCGCCAAGACCAAGACCGCGGCGCTCAAGGGCAGCCCCCAGCGCCGTGGCGTGTGCACCCGCGTGTACACCACGACCCCCAAGAAGCCGAACTCCGCGCTCCGCAAGGTTGCGCGTGTTCGCCTGACCAGCGCGATCGAGGTCACGGCGTACATCCCCGGTGAAGGCCACAACCTGCAGGAGCACTCGATGGTGCTCGTCCGCGGCGGTCGTGTGAAGGACCTCCCCGGTGTGCGCTACAAGATCATCCGCGGCTCGCTCGACACCCAGGGCGTGAAGAACCGCAAGCAGGCCCGCAGCCGCTACGGCGCCAAGAAGGAGAAGAGCTGATATGCCGCGCAAGGGTCCCGCTCCCAAGCGTCCGTTGATCAACGACCCGGTCTACGGGTCGCCGCTGGTCACCCAGCTGGTCAACAAGATTCTCCTGGACGGCAAGAAGTCCACCGCCGAGCGCATCGTCTACGGCGCGCTGGAGCAGGCGCGCGAGAAGACCGGCACCGACCCGGTCGTCACCCTCAAGCGCGCGCTGGACAACGTCAAGCCCGCCCTCGAGGTGAAGCCCCGCCGCGTCGGTGGCGCCACCTACCAGGTGCCGATCGAGGTCCGCCCCGGTCGCTCCAACACCCTCGCGCTGCGCTGGCTGGTCAACTACTCGCGCGCGCGCCGGGAAAAGACCATGATCGAGCGGCTCGCCAACGAGCTGCTGGACGCGAGCAACGGCCTCGGCGCCTCGGTCAAGCGCCGCGAGGACACGCACAAGATGGCCGAGTCCAACCGGGCCTTCGCGCACTACCGCTGGTGATTCCTGCCCGGCCCGTCATCGCTGTCGGGGCCGGCAGGCTCACGGTCGAGAACGGGGCATTCCGGTGTCCCTTCCGGCGTTGACAACCGAAGACTCAACCCAGAGAGCAGAGCGGGGAAGATTTCCGTGGCACAGGACGTGCTCACCGACCTGAACAAGGTCCGCAACATCGGCATCATGGCGCACATCGATGCCGGTAAGACCACCACTACCGAACGCATCCTCTTCTACACCGGTATCACGTACAAGATCGGTGAGGTCCACGACGGCGCGGCCACGATGGACTGGATGGAGCAGGAGCAGGAGCGTGGTATCACCATCACCTCCGCCGCGACCACGTGCTTCTGGAAAGACAACCAGATCAACATCATCGACACCCCCGGGCACGTCGACTTCACCGTCGAGGTGGAGCGGTCGCTGCGGGTGCTCGATGGCGCCGTGGCCGTGTTCGACGGCAAGGAGGGCGTCGAGCCCCAGTCCGAGCAGGTGTGGCGTCAGGCCGACAAGTACGACGTGCCGCGGATCTGCTTCGTCAACAAGATGGACAAGCTCGGTGCGGACTTCTACTTCACCGTGCGCACCATCGAGGAGCGCCTCGGCGCCAAGCCGCTGGTGCTGCAGCTGCCGATCGGCGCCGAGGACACCTTCGAGGGCATCGTCGACCTGGTCGAGAACAACGCCAAGGTCTGGCGCGGCGAGACCAAGCTCGGCGAGGAGTACGAGGTCGTCGAGATCCCGGAGGATCTGAAGGAGCGCGCCGAGGAGTACCGCACCGCGCTGCTGGAGACCGTCGCCGAGTCCGACGAGGCGCTGCTGGAGAAGTTCTTCGGCGGCGAGGAGCTCTCCATCGAGGAGATCAAGGGCGCCATCCGCAAGATGACGGTGGCCTCCGAGCTCTACCCGGTGCTCTGCGGCTCCGCGTTCAAGAACAAGGGCGTGCAGCCCATGCTGGACGCGGTCATCGACTACCTGCCCTCGCCGCTGGACGTGGAGAACACCACGGGCCACATCCCCGGCAAGGAAGAGGAGCTGCTCACCCGCAAGCCGGATGCCTCCGAGCCGTTCGCGGCGCTGGCGTTCAAGATCGCGGTGCACCCCTTCTTCGGCAAGCTGACCTACGTCCGGGTGTACTCCGGCAAGGTCGACTCCGGCGCCCAGGTGATCAACTCCACCAAGGGCAAGAAGGAGCGGCTCGGCAAGCTGTTCCAGATGCACTCCAACAAGGAGAACCCGGTCGGCGCGGCCTCCGCGGGGCACATCTACGCGGTCATCGGCCTCAAGGACACCACCACCGGTGACACCCTGAGCGATCCGCAGAACCAGATCGTGCTGGAGTCCATGACCTTCCCGGACCCGGTCATCGAGGTCTCGATCGAGCCCAAGACCAAGTCCGACCAGGAGAAGCTGGGCACCGCGATCCAGCGGCTCTCGGAGGAGGACCCGACCTTCTCGGTCAAGCTGGACCAGGAGACCGGCCAGACCGTCATCGGCGGCATGGGCGAGCTGCACCTGGACATCCTGGTGGACCGGATGCGCCGCGAGTTCAAGGTCGAGGCGAACGTCGGCAAGCCGCAGGTGGCCTACCGCGAGACGCTCACCAAGACCGTCGAGAAGCTCGAGTACACGCACAAGAAGCAGACCGGTGGCTCCGGCCAGTTCGCGAAGGTCATCATCGCCCTCGAGCCGTTCGTCGGCGAGGACGGCGCGACCTACGAGTTCGAGAACAAGGTCACCGGTGGCCGCGTGCCGCGCGAGTACATCCCGTCGGTGGACGCCGGTATCCAGGACGCCATGCAGTACGGCGTGCTCGCCGGGTACCCGCTGGTCAACATCAAGGCCAAGCTGCTCGACGGCGCTTACCACGACGTCGACTCCTCGGAGATGGCGTTCAAGATCGCCGGCGCGCAGGCCCTGAAGGAAGCGGCCCGCAAGGCCGGTCCGGTCATCCTCGAGCCGCTGATGGCGGTCGAGGTGATCACGCCCGAGGACTACATGGGCGATGTGATCGGCGACCTGAACTCCCGCCGTGGCCAGATCCAGGCCATGGAGGAACGCAGTGGTGCCCGTGTCGTCAAGGCGCTGGTTCCGCTCTCGGAGATGTTCGGCTACATCGGTGACCTGCGGTCGAAGACCCAGGGCCGGGCGAACTACTCCATGGTGTTCGATTCGTACGCGGAGGTTCCGGCCAACGTGTCGAAGGAGATCATCGCCAAGGCGACCGGCGAGTAAAACGCTCCCGGGCGTACGCAATACCCTTTCCCCGTGTAAGTGCGGGGGAGACCACCGCACTGCTGCAACTGCAAGCACCAAGACAGTCCAGGAGGACACAAAGTGGCGAAGGCGAAGTTCGAGCGGACGAAGCCGCACGTCAACATCGGCACCATCGGTCACGTCGACCACGGCAAGACCACGCTGACCGCGGCGATCACCAAGGTGCTGGCCGACAAGTACCCCGATCTGAACGCGGCCTTCGCGTTCGACCAGATCGACAAGGCGCCGGAGGAGAAGGCTCGTGGTATCACGATCAACATCTCCCACGTCGAGTACCAGACGGAGAAGCGGCACTACGCCCACGTCGACGCCCCCGGCCACGCCGACTACATCAAGAACATGATCACCGGTGCGGCGCAGATGGACGGCGCCATCCTGGTCGTGGCCGCCACCGACGGCCCGATGCCGCAGACCCGCGAGCACGTGCTGCTCGCCCGCCAGGTCGGCGTGCCCTACATCCTGGTCGCGCTGAACAAGTCGGACATGGTCGACGACGAGGAGATCCTCGAGCTCGTCGAGATGGAGGTCCGCGAGCTGCTGGCCGCGCAGGAGTTCGACGAGGAAGCCCCCGTCGTGCGGGTCTCCGGCCTGAAGGCGCTCGAGGGCGACGAGAAGTGGGTCAAGTCCGTCGAGGAGCTCATGGACGCGGTCGACGAGTCGATCCCGGACCCGGTGCGTGAGACCGAGAAGCCGTTCCTGATGCCGATCGAGGACGTCTTCACCATCACCGGTCGTGGCACCGTCGTCACCGGTCGCGTCGAGCGCGGCATCGTGAACGTCAACGAAGAGGTCGAGATCGTCGGCATCAAGGAGAAGACGACCAAGACCACGATCACCGGCATCGAGATGTTCCGCAAGCTGCTCGACCAGGGTCAGGCCGGCGACAACGTCGGGCTGCTGGTCCGCGGCATCAAGCGCGAGGACGTGGAGCGCGGCCAGGTCGTCATCAAGCCGGGCACCACCACCCCGCACACCGAGTTCGAGGGCCAGGCGTACATCCTGTCGAAGGACGAGGGCGGCCGCCACACCCCGTTCTTCAACAACTACCGCCCGCAGTTCTACTTCCGCACCACCGACGTGACCGGCGTCGTGACCCTCCCCGAGGGCACCGAGATGGTCATGCCGGGCGACAACACCGAGATGAGCGTCAAGCTCATCCAGCCGGTCGCCATGGAGGAGGGGCTGCGCTTCGCGATCCGTGAGGGTGGCCGCACCGTCGGTGCCGGTCGCGTCACCAAGATCGTCAAGTGATGTCCTGACATCGCGGTTCTTCGGACGGCGTCGCCCCTCGGGGCGGCGCCGTTCGGCGTTTCCTGGCGAATTCGACGGTGCTGACGACCAACCAAGCACTTGCTAGGGTGATAGCTACCTCGTTCCAGGTATGATAACGGCATTCTCGAGAATGGAGAACGCGATGACCGCACCGATCGTGATCGTCGGCGCAGGCCTTGCCGGGCTGCGAACCGCAGAGGAGCTGCGGCGGGCCGGGTACGAGGGCGGCCTCGTCCTGGTCGGCGACGAGGACCGGCCGCCTTACGACCGCCCGCCGCTGTCCAAGCAGTTCGTGCGCGGCGAGGTCGAGGACACGGCGCTGCGGCCGCCCGAGTTCTTCGCCGAGAAGCAGATCGAGCTGCGGCTCGGGGTGGCCGCGGCCGGGATCGACACCGCGCACCGCAGGTTGCTGCTGGCCGACGGCGCCGAGCTGGAGTACGCGCACCTGGTGATCGCCACCGGGCTGCGCCCGCGCCGGCTCACCGGGCTGCCCGAGCTGGCCGGGATCCACGTGCTGCGCTCCCACGACGACGCCGCAGGCCTGCGCGCCGCGGTCGGCTCGGCGCGCAGCGCGCTGGTGATCGGTGCGGGGTTCATCGGCTGCGAGGTGGCGGCGTCGTTCCGGGCCGAGGGGCTGGAGGTGGTGCTGGTGGAGCCGCAGCCGGCGCCGCTGGCCGGGGTGCTCGGCGAGCAGGTCGGCGAGCGGGTGGCCGAGATGCACCGGGCCAAGGGCGTCGACGTGCGCTGCGGGCTCGGCGTCTCGCTGCTGCACGCCGACGAGAACGGGGCGGTGCGCGGGGCCGAGCTCAGCGACGGCAGCGAGGTGGCCGCCGATCTGGTGGTGTTCGGCGTCGGCTCGCGGCCGGAGGTGGAGTGGCTGGCCCGGTCCGGGGTGGAGCTGGCGCCCGCCGGGGCCGGGGGCGGGGTGCTGGCCGACGAGAACGGGCGCACCTCGGCGGCCGGGGTCTGGGCCGCCGGCGACGTGGCCGCCTGGCGCAATGCCACCGGTGCGCACCGGCGGATGGAGCACTGGACCAGCGCGGGCGAGCAGGCGCGGGTGGTGGCGCTGCACATCCTCGCCGAGCTGGTGCCCGGCACCGAGGTGCCCGCGGTGCCCGCGCAGGTGCCGTACTTCTGGAGCGACCAGTACGAGCTCAAGCTGCAGGCGCTGGGGCGGCCGAGCCCGGCCGACGATCTGCACGTGGAGCCGGGGAACGGGCACGCCTTCATCGCGTACTACTCGCGGGACGGGATTCTCACCGCGGTGGTGGGCGCCGGGATGGCAGGGAAGGTGATGAAGGCGCGCGGCAAGATCGCCGCGGGCGCACGGGTCGCGGACGTGCTCGCGCCCGCCTGAGCCGCGCCCGGACGGGTGTCCGGGGCCTGTAATACGGTGATCGATGTGATAGTGGCGCTCATCGATTCGGGGCTCGGCCTGCTGCCGACGGCGGCATGGTTGCGCAAACTGCGCCCGGACGTGGACCTGCTGCTCCAGCTCGACCCGGACGGTGCGCCGTGGGGGCCCAAGCCGGAGGCGTGGACGGTGCAGCGGGTGCTCGACACCGCCGCGGACTCGCTGGCGCTCGGCGCCGAGGTGATCGTGCTGCCGTGCAATACCGCCAGCGTGACCGCGCTGGCGCAGCTGCGGGCCATGGTGGGGCCGGGAGTGCCGGTGGTCGGCACCGTGCCCGCCATCAAGCCGGCGGCGGCGGAGTGCCGCTCGGTGGCGGTCTGGGCGACCGCGGCCACCACCGCGAGCCGGTACCAGGCCGATCTCATCGCCCGGTTCGGCGGCGCGGCCGAGGTGGTGGGGATCGCCTGCCACGGCCTCGCCGACTCCATCGACCGCGGCGAGCTCGCCGTCGCGCGCCGGGCCATCGCCTCGGCCGCCGAGCGCACGCCGGCGGGGGTCGAGGGTGTCGTGCTCGGCTGTACGCACTACCCGCTCATGGCGGACGAGATCCTGGCCGCGCTGCCCCCCGGGGTGCGGCTCTTCGACAGCGCGCCCGCGGTGGCCGCGCAGACCGTGCGGCGGATGGACGAGCTGGGGCGGGCGAGCACCGGCAACGGGACCATCCTGGTGCGGACCAGCGGGCGTCCTGGCCCGTTGCCGCCGAGCGCAGGGGCGTTCGAGTCGGGGCGGTTGCTCGGCGCCGGGTTGCCGTGATGCCCGCGGGTCGCGGCCGCGAGTTGGGCGGGCGCGCCGACGGTGGCGGCGCCCCGGGCGTGGCACCCGGCCCGGGGAGTGCGGCGGCCGGATCGGCTTCGGCGGAAGCCGTGCGGGCGGCGCTGGCGGCCCATGCCGACCCGGCGGATGCCGAGGGGCTGCGGCGCTTCTTCAAGACCGGGCCGGGGGAGTACGGCGAGGGCGACGTCTTCATCGGGGTGCGGGTGCCCGCCACCCGCGCGGTGGCGAAGGACTTCGCCGAGCTGCCGCTGCACCAGGTCGAGGAGCTGCTGGCGAGCCCGGTGCACGAGGAGCGGCTGGCCGCGCTGTTCATCCTGAACCGGCGCTTCGAGCTCGCCGCCCGCCCGCGCACCCGCGACGAGGAGACCCAGCGCGCGATCGTCGAGCTGTACCTGGCGGCGGTGCGCGGCGGCCGGGTGAACAACTGGGACCTGGTCGACGCCTCCGCGGAGTACATCACCGGCCGCTGGCTGCTCGACCGCCCGCGCGACCCGCTGTTCGAGCTGGCCGCCGCCGACTCGCTGTGGGAGCGCCGGGTCGCCCTGCTCAGCACCTTCGCCTTCATCAAGGCCGGTGACCCGGGCACCACCCTGGAGCTGGTCGAGCGGCTGCTGCCGGACCGCCGCGACCTGCTGCAGAAGGCCGCCGGCTGGATGCTGCGGGAGGTCGGCAAGCGGGTGGATCGCGCGGTGCTCACCGCGTTCCTCGACACGCACGCGGCGGCGATGGGCCGCACCGCGCTCAGCTACGCCACCGAGCACCTCGACCCGGTTGAGCGCGCGCGGTACCGCGCCCTGCGCTGACGCACCGCCCTGCGAGCTGAAGCGTCAGAACTGGATGCGCAGCCGATCGGTGATGGGCCGCGCCTGGCAGCCGAGGATGTACCCGTTCTCGATGTCCTCGGGGTCGAGGATCTCGGCATTGTCCATCTCGACCTTGCCCTCGAGCACGGTGCAGGCGCAGGAGCCGCACTCGCCCTCCTGGCAGGAGTAGGGCACGTCGATGCCCTTGTCGAGCATGATGTCGACCAGCGTCTGCTTGCGCGGCCAGCGCAGCTCGTGGGTCTCGCCGTCCAGCTCCACCTCGACGGTGGCGGCGTCGGCGGCGTCCTCCGCGCTCACCTCGGCCACGGTGTGCTCGGCGAACGGGTCGCCGGCGAGCGAGTTGAAGACCTCGGCGTGCGTGCGGTCGCGGGGGACGCCGAGCGTGCCGAGCGCGTCGTGCACCCGGTCCATGAAGGCCTTCGGCCCGCACATGAAGGCGTGGTGCTCGGTGTAGGGGGCCACCAGCCCGGCCAGCTGCTCGGTGCTCGGCAGCCCCTGCAGGCTCTCCAGCCAGTGCAGCACGGTGAGCCGCCCGGGGTGGCGCTGCGCCAGCTCGCGCAGCTCGTCGGCGAAGATCACCGAGGCGGCGTCGCGGTTGGCGTACACCAGCACGATCCGGCCGGAGCCCTGGTCCAGCGCGGACTTGAGGATGGACATGACCGGCGTGATACCGCTGCCCGCGCCGAAGAGCAGCAGGTCGGCGCCGAGATCCTTGGGGGTGAAGACGCCGGAGGGCGGCAGCACCTCCAGCTCGTCGCCGGCCTTGACGTTGTCGCAGACCCAGTTCGAGCCGTAGCCGCCGTCGGTGCGCTTGACCGTCACCTTGGGCGCGTCGTCGGTATGCGGCGAGCTGGCCAGCGAGTAGCAGCGCGCCACCGAGCCGGTGCGGTCGCTGGGGATCCGCAGCGTCAGGAACTGCCCCGGCTTGTACTGGAACTTCTCGCGCAGCTCCGCGGGCACGTCGAAGACGAGCGAGCAGGCGTCGGCCGTCTCCGCGACGACCGCGGCGACGCGCAGCACGGCCGAACGCGAACCATGGGGGACCTCGACGGTGGTCATGTCGTCCTTTCCGGACCCGGCTGCGCCGCGAGCGACGCGCGAACTAGAACGTGTTTCAGTTTTATCCTACGTCGGCGCGCGGCCGGCGGACAAGCTGGGCCTCCAGCCCGGCCACGAGCACATCCATGCCGAAGTCGTAGGAGTAGCGGCCGCGCAGATCCGCGATGTAGCGGCTGGCCCGCGCCACCGGCTCCGGCAGGGTGACGTCCGGGGGAGAGTAGCGGTCGCGCGGATTCACCCGGCTGCGGCCGAAGAGGTAGGTGTGGATGGTGGCGTAGGCGGCGAGCACATTGCGGTCGTCGAAGCCCGCGTCGACCAGGATCTCCATGATGGCGGTGATCAGGTCCAGCTGTTTGCCGAGCATCTGCTCCAGCAGGATGTCGCCGAGCCCCTGGTACTTGCGCAGCTTCTCGTCGATCTGGTCGATCAGGTCGCGCAGCCGCACCTGCCAGGGCCCGGAATCCGGCGGTGGCGTGCGGAGTCCGGTGAGCGCGGCGGTGGCCACCAGGTCGAGCAGCTCGCGCTTGTCGGCCACGTAGTAGTAGGGCGCCATCGGCGAGACGCCGAGTTCGCGGGAGAGTCGCCGCATGGAGAGCTTCTCCACGCCGTCCTCGCGGACCACCCGCAGCGCGGCCTCGACGATCTCGGCCTCCGACAGCGAGTTGCCCGCCCCGTTGGCCTGTGTGCGTCCGACTCCCATGCCACCTCTACCGCCGCGGATGTGCGCCACCCGTCACTCGCCGTTCACCTGCGTTCCCCATCGAAGTCTAGAACCCGCGCGGGCGGGGCGGTTCCGCGCGCGGCGCGCCCGGTCAACCCGCATGCGTGGGGCGATGCGCGGTTCACCGCGCGGCCGGGGCGCCGGTCTACTGTAACGTGTTGCAGTTTTCCGCCCCGCGCCGCGGGTTGCCCCCGGTATGCCGGGAACGCGCCGCCGCTCCCGGCAACGCCGCAGGTGGCGGCGGCCGATGATGCCCGCGCCGCCGATTCGGCCTAGCATCGCAGGAATGCGCCACGATCGCCTGCCCGACGGTTTCGGGGTGCGGATCGATCCGCGGGTGCGCGCGTTCTCGGGGGGCCGGGTCCTGATCGGCGGGTCGCCCGCCCGGCTGCTCCGGCTCGCGCCGGAGGCCGCCGCGATGATCGGCGACGGCTACCTGGAGGTCACCGATCAGCGCTCGGCCGGGGTGGCGCGGCGGCTGCTGGACGCGGGGGTCGGCAATCCGCGGCCCCGGCTGCTGCCCTCGCCGGACCAGGTGACCGTGGTGGTGCCGCTGCGCGACAATGCCGCCGGGCTCGACCGGTTGCTGGCCGGGATCTCCGAGCACCATCGAGTGATCGTGGTGGACGACGGCTCGGCCGAGCCGGTGCGCGATCCGGGGCGGGCGGCGGTCCGGGTGCTGCGGCACGAGCGGGCGCTCGGCCCCTCGGCCGCGCGCAATGCCGGGCTGCGCGCCGCGACCACCGACTACGTGGCCTTCCTCGACAGCGACGTGGTGCCGCGCACCGGGTGGCTGGAGGTCATGCTCGGGCACTTCAGCGACCCCGAGGTGGCGCTGGTGGCGCCGCGCATCGTCGCGCTCGACCCGCGCGCCAATGCGCTCGCCCGCTACGAGCACGCGCGGTCGTCGCTGGATCTGGGGCGGCGCGAGGCCGCGGTGCGCTCGAACACCGTGGTGAGCTACGTGCCGAGCGCGGCGCTGCTGGTGCGCAGGCAGGCGCTGCTCGACGTGGGCGGCTTCGACGAGGACATGCGGGTCGCGGAGGACGTCGACCTGTGCTGGCGGCTGGAGCGCGCGGGCAGGCGGCTGCGGTACGAGCCGGCCGCCAGGGTGGCGCACGACCACCGGGTGAGCTTCCGCTCCTGGTTCGCGCGCAGGCGGTACTACGGCACCGGCGCGGCGCCGCTGGCCGAGCGCCACGCCGAGCTGGTCTCCCCGCTCACCCTGCCCGCCTGGACCGTGCTCGCGGCGGTGCTCTTCGGCTCCGGCACCCGGCTCGGCGCGGCGGGCGGCTTCGCCACGCTGCTCGCGGCCGGGCTGCGGCTGCGCCGGGTGCTCACCGGGCTGGACAACCCGAACCGGATCGCGGCCATCTACGTCAGCCGTGGCTTCGCGGCCGGGCTCTGGCGGATCGCCTCCGCGGCGTGCAGGCACTACTGGCCGGTCACGCTGCTCGCGGTGCTCGCCTCGCGCCGGATCCGGCGGGTGGCGCTGCTGCTCGCGGTCGGCGAGGGGCTGGTGGACTGGTACACGCACTACCAGCGCGACGGCCTCGACCCGGTGCGGTACCTGGGGTTCAAGCGGCTGGACGACATCGCCTACGGCTCCGGGCTCTGGCTCGGGGCGTACCGGGCCCGCAGCGCCGCCGCGCTCACCCCGGTGCTGCGCCTCCGGATGGGCTGAGCCGTGCGGCCGGAGCCGGACACGCTGGTCGTCGGCGCCGGGACCGCGGGCTGCGTGGTCGCCGCCCGGCTCAGCGCGGACCCCGCGCGGGCCGTGCTGGTACTGGAGGCGGGCCCGGTCTGGGCGACCCCGGCGCAGGCCCCGCCCGGGCTGCTGGAGGCCGCGACCCTGCCGCTCGACCCCGCCGCGCCGTGGCTGCGGCACTACCCGGCGGTGCTCGGGTACGCCGGCGGCGCCCCGGTCGCCGCCACCCTGGTGCGCGGCGCGGTGCTCGGCGGCTCCGGCGCGGTGAACGGGGCCTACTTCATCCGCCCGCCCGCGCCCGACCTCGCGGCGTGGTGCGCGCGGACCGGCGACGACACCTGGAGCGCCGCCGCGCTCGCGCCCACCTTCGCGGCGCTCGAGCACGACCTGGATTTCGGCGCCGCGCCCGGCCACGGCACCGGCGGCCCCATCCCGGTGCGCCGCCCCGCCGCGCCGGACGACCCCTTCACCGCCGCCGCGCTGGCCGCGGGTTTTCCGGCGGTGCCGGACTGGAACGCCCCCGCCGCCCCCGCCACCGGCGTCGGCCCGGTGCCCTGCTCACTCGACGGCCCGCTGCGCGCGGACACCGGCTCCCGCTACCTGCTGCCCGCGCTGAGCAGGCCCAACCTCACGCTGCGCGGGGGCACGGCGGTCACCCGGCTGCTGATCGAGCGCGGCCGGGTCGCCGGGGTGTGCACGGAGACCGAGGTCATCCGGGCGGGCCGGGTGGTGCTCTGCGCGGGCGCCATCGAATCGGCGGCGCTGCTGCTGCGCTCCGGTATCGGCCCGCCGGACGAGCTGCGCGCCGCCGGGATCGAGCCGGTGCTGGCGGCGCCGGTGGGGCGGCACTGCGCCGACCACCCGGAGATCGGGCTGGATTACCGCGTCTCGGCGCGGCGTATCGGCGCGGTGGCACTGGAGACCGTGCTGGAGCTGGACGGGGTGGAGGTGCGGCCGTACGCGCTGGAGTTCGCGCCCGCGGTGCGCCGGATCGGGGTCGCGCTCATGCGCCCGGCAACCACCGGCACGCTCCGGGTGCGCGCCGCCGACCCGCGGATCCCCCCTGTGATCGAACACAACCATCTGGCCTCCGCCGTCGATCGGCGGCACATGCTCGACGGGCTGGACACCGCGGCCGAGCTGCTGTCCCGGATGGCCGGGGTGACGGGCGCCGTACGGCCCCCCGCGGCGGCCGGGCTGCCCGGTATTCTCACCACGTCGCAACATCTGGCCGGGTCCTGTCGCATGGGGACAGCGGGTGACGACGCTGCGGTGGTGGACCGGATGGGACGGCTGTACGGCCTGGACGACCTGTGGATCGCCGACCTCTCGATCGTGCCGGTCCCGCTGGCCCGCGGGCCGCAGGCGACGGTCGTCGCGCTCGCCGAGCGGATCGCTTCCGGCATGCGCGGATAATCTGAAGGACTAATAGGTCACAATTTCCCCACCGCGGTTCGCGTTGTGAGGTGAAGGACAAAGGGGCCATCCGCCCCGTCCGGAACCTACGCGCCGGTACAGTTTGGGGGGGAAAGAAAGGCTAATGGTCAGCAATCTTGCGGGTGGGCGGCCTCCAGGGCAGCAAGACGGCGTCGCTCCCGGACCGCGCGACGGTTTATCAGCGCCTGCGGAGCACGGCTCCGAGCTCGGTGCGCTGGAGACCTATGCCGCCCAGGCTCACGGGTACCTCGGCGCGGGTGGCGAGCAGCTGTCGCAGCTCGCCGGTCTGCTGCGCCCGCTGGTCCTGGAATCGTGGTTGCGGTGCGTACGCTCCGGGCTCGATCCGCTGGATCCGGTGGACGGCCGCGGGCTGCGCGGCGCCGATCTGCAGCGCTACCGGGACGCGCACCCGATCGCCGTGCTCATGCCGCTCATCGACAAGCTCCTCGTGCAGGACGCCGCGCGCAGCGGGCTCATCGTGGTGGTCGCCGACCAGTTCGGCCGGGTGCTCACCGTGCACGGCAACGAGGACCTGGTGAGCGCGGTCGCCGAGATCGGGCTGCGGGCCGGTGACGACCTGAGCGAGCGCCGGATCGGCACCAGCGCCGTCGGCCTGGTGGTGCGCACCGGCCGGGCGGCCTGGATCCACGGCCCCGAGCACTTCCTGCACCGCATGCACCAGATCACCGGCGCGGCCGCCCCGGTACACGCGCCGGACGGCAGGCTGGTCGGGGTGCTGATGATCGCGGGCGGTGTCCGGGTCGCGCGGCCGGAGATCCTCGCGCTGGTCAAGGCGGCGGCCACCGCCGCCGAGATGGACCTGGTGCTGCGCGCCATGCGGGCCGAGCGGCACGGCTCCCCGGACGACCCGGGCGCCGCCGCGCCGATCGGCAGGCTCGGGCTCGACGTGCTCGGCCTCGGCCAGCCGCAGCTCTCCACACCGACCGGCCGGGTGCTGCTCTCCCAGCGCCACGCCGAGATCCTGCTGCTGCTCACCGAGCACCCCGAGGGGCTCGGCGCCGACCACCTGGCGCTGCTGCTCGACGACACCGACCTGGACAACGGCACCATCAGGGCCGCCATGTCCCGGCTGCGCGCGGTGGTCGGCCCCGCCGTCTTCGGCTCCCGGCCCTACCGGCTGCGCACCCACGTGACCACCGATGTGGAGGCGCTGCGCGCCGCGCTCGACTCCGGCGATGTCGAGGCCGCGCTGCGGCTCTACGCCGGGCCGGTGCTGCCGCGCTCGAACGCGCCGGGCATCCTCGACATCCGCGACGAGCTGCGGGTGCGGCTGCGCGCGGCCGTGCTGAACTCCGGTGACTCCGCCGTGCTGCGCCGCTGGACCGCGGGCCCCGACGGCCGCGACGACCCCGACGCCTGGGTGGCATATCGCGCCACCGTCGACCGCGAATCCCCGCTGTATGCGCAGATCGAGGCGAAGATCCGGGTTCTCGATCGCCGGCTCGGCGCCGATGCAACGCGGATGCAACGTTTCGCCCCATAGTCTCGGCCATCGTCGGTGCCACAGGTCACATTCGGCCGCTGAATGTGGTCCGGAACACTTTCGTGCCCGGATTGTCCGGGCACCCGGCAACTTCTGGACAATCGCCCAGGTTTTTTGGATGAAAAAGTTCCGTTTTTTTAACGCAGGACATAGTGTCGCAATGCGCGGACGGAATCCGTGTGAGGTAGGCAACAGGTCGCGGTGACGACACCCGCGGCGCGATGGTGAGGAGTCAGGACAGCTGAACCGGCCCCGGCGGGCGGACACCGCCGAGGGTGGTGGCCACCGGGGACGGCGGCCGCCGATTCGTTCACATTCGAGGATCCGCGCGAGCCCTCGCGGCATTTCGCGCAGTCAACACCCCGCGGCAGCGCAGGTCTCTTTGTGCTGCCCGAAAACCGTTCGGCGACAACGGAATCGGTAGCTAGGAGGCTCTGGTGCAGGGTACGGAGACGGGTGGGGCCGGCGTGCGGAACGACGGCGGGACCCAGGGCACCGAACCGTTCGCGCTCGCCCCGGCGCAGCTGGGTGTCTGGTACGCCCAGCTGCTGGAGCCCGAGGTCCCGATCAATGTCGCCCAGTACGTCGACGTCGAGGGCGAGCTCGACACCGAGCTGCTGCAGGAGGTCACGCGGGTCGCCGCCGCGGAGTACGAGTCGGCGCTGGTCCGGCTCGGCGAGCGCGACGGGATCCCCTTCCAGCTCGTGGACCCGGCGCTGGACGTCTCCCTTTCCGTCGTCGACCTGCGCGGGCACGCCGACCCGGTGGCCGCCGGGCACGCCTGGATGCGGCGGGACGCGGGGCGCCCGGTCGACCTGCTCGCCGACCGGCTCTTCGCCGGCGCCGCGCTGCGGGTCGGTGCGCGGCGCTGGTTCTGGTACATGCGGGCGCATCACATCGTGCTCGACGGATTCGGCGCGCTCGCCTGCGCAACCCGCATCGCCGAGCTGTACACCGCGCGGATCTCCGGCACCGAGGCCGCGCCGGTGCGCCCCGGCGCGCTGACCGAGCTCGCCGATGCCGAGCTGCGCTACCGGGAGAGCAGCCGCTTCGTCGCCGACCGGGAGCACTGGGCCGCGCGGGTGGCCGGGCTCGACGAGGCCACCAGCCTGGCCGGGCGCACCGCACCGCGATCGGCGAGCAACCTCGTCGCCGGC
Source organism: Nocardia sp. NPDC050697 (assembly GCF_040654395.1). Classification (NCBI taxonomy): domain Bacteria; kingdom Bacillati; phylum Actinomycetota; class Actinomycetes; order Mycobacteriales; family Nocardiaceae; genus Nocardia; species Nocardia sp. NPDC050697. The sequence goes on along the minus strand of NZ_JBFAHY010000007.1, from coordinate 450,095 downwards.
GCGGTGCTGCCGGAGCGGCTCACCGAGCGGCTCACCGCGGTCGCCGCCGCGCACGATGCCACGCTCGCCGTGGTGCTGCTCGCCGGCTTCGCCTGCTACCTGGGCCGGCTCACCGATCGCGACCAGGTGGTGCTGAGCCTGCCGGTGACCGCGCGGACCACCGCGGTGCTGCGGCGCTCGGGCGGCATGCTCTCCAATGTGGTCCCGCTCCGGGTCGGGGTCGGCGGCACCTGGGGTGAGCTGCTGCGCGACACCAGGGTGGAGGTGACGGGGGCGCTGCGGCACCAGCGCTACCGGCACGAGGACATCCGCGGCGCCGCCGAGCGCGAGGGGGCGCCCGCGCGGCGCGCGCTCTTCGGGCCGCTGGCGAACATCATGCTCTTCGGCACCGATCTGACGCTCGGCTCGACCACCGGCCGCAACCACGTGATCTCCACCGGGGCGGTGGAGGATCTCAGCCTGAACGTGTACTACGGCGACCGCGACCTGGTGCACGTCGATTTCGAGGCGAACCCGAATCTCTATACGCCGGAGGAGGTCTCCCGGCACCACGCGCGGTTCGCCGGGTTCCTGGAGCGGCTGGCCGCGGTGCCGGCGGAGGCCCCGCTGGACGCCGTGCCGGTCGCCACCGAGCTGGAGCTCGAGGTGAGCACCCGGATCTGGAACGAGACGGAGTGGGCGGTGCCGACGGTCACGCTGCCGGAGCTGTTCCTGGCGCAGGTGCGCTCCACCCCGGACGCGGTCGCGGTGCGGTCGGCGGCGGGGGCGCTGAGCTACCGGGAGCTGGCCGAGCGGAGCGGGCGGCTGGCCCGGGCGCTGGCCGCGCGGGGTGTGCGGCCGGAGACGGTGGTCGCGGTGCACGCGCGGCGGTCGCTCGAGCTGGTGGTGGCGCTGTACGGGATCCAGGCCGCCGGAGCGGCGTATCTGCCGCTCGATCCGGAGCATCCGGTCGAGCGGACGGCGCATATCCTGCGCACCGCCGCGCCCGCGTGCGTGCTGGTCACCGCGGACACCCCGCTGCCCGCGGCCGGTGGTGCGGCGATTCCCCTGCTGGATATCGCCGCGGCTATCGGTACCGCCCCCGATGGCGTCGCGCTGCCCGCGCCGCGGCCGGAGAATCCGGCGTACGTGCTGTTCACCTCCGGCTCCACGGGGCTGCCGAAGGGCGTCGCGGTGCCGCACGCGGCGATCGTGAACCGGCTGGTGTGGATGCAGGAGCGGTACCAGCTCACCGCGAAAGATGTGGTGCTGCAGAAGACCCCGGCCACCTTCGACGTGTCGGTGTGGGAGTTCTTCTGGCCGCTGCAGGTCGGCGCGGTCCTCGTGCTGGCCGATCCGGAGGGGCACCGCGACCCGGCGCACCTGCACGCGGTGATCGCCGCGCACGGCGTCACCGTGGCGCACTTCGTGCCCGCCATGCTCGATGCCTTCCTCGCCTACCCGGAGTTCCCGGCGCGCACCCCCCTGCGGCAGGTCTTCGCCTCCGGTGAGGAGCTGCCCGCCGCCACCGCGCAGCGGCTCCGGCAGCGCACCGGCGCCCGGCTGCACAACCTCTACGGTCCAACGGAGGCGGCGGTCGACGTCACCTTCCACGAGGTGACCGACAACGACTCCCGCTCGGTACCGATCGGTGCGCCGGTGTTCAACACCCGGTTGCACGTGCTCGATTCACGGCTGCGGCCGGTACCGGTCGGGGCTCCGGGCGAGCTGTATCTGTCGGGGGTACAGCTCGCCCGCGGGTACATCGCCAGGCCGGGGCTGACCGCGGCCCGCTTCGTCGCCGACCCGTCGGGCGGGGCCGACCCGGGCGCGCGGCTCTACCGCACCGGCGACCTGGTGCGCTGGACCGCCACCGGCGAGCTGGAGTATCTGGGCCGCACCGACTTCCAGGTGAAGCTGCGCGGGCTGCGGATCGAGCTCGGCGAGATCGAGGCGGTGCTGGCGGCGGTGCCCGGCGTGGCCCGCGCGGTGGTGCTGGTGCGCGACGACGCGGGGGCGGGCAAGCAGCTCGTCGCCTACGCGGTGCCAGCGGGGGCGGCCCCGATCGAGGTCGGGCAACTGCGCGCGGCGGCGCTCGCGGCGCTGCCGTCGTACATGGTCCCGGCGGCTTTCGTGGTCCTCGGCGCGCTTCCGGTGACCGCGTCGGGCAAACTGGATCGGTCGGCGCTGCCCGCGCCGGTCCGCACCGCGGCGGTGCACACCGCGCCCGCCGGCCCGATCGAGGAGATCGTGGCCGGGGTCTTCGCGGAGGTGCTCGGCTGCGCGCGGGTCGGGCGCGACGACGACTTCTTCACCCTCGGCGGGAACAGCCTCGCGGCCACCCAGGTGGCCACCCGGCTCTCCGCCGACCTGGACTGCCCGCTCGGCGTCCGCGACCTGTTCACCGCGACAACGGTGCGCGGTCTCGCGGAGCTCGTCGAGCGGGCGGGCGGATCCGGCGGCGCGCCCGGTGTCGCGCAGCTGCGGGCGCGGCAACGGCCGCCGCTGGTTCCGTTGTCCCCCGCGCAGCGGCGCATCTGGTTCCTGAACCGGTTCGAGCGCGGCGGCGCGGGGTACAACATGCCCTTCGTGCTGCGGCTCACCGGCGCGGTCGAGCCGGACGCGCTGCGCGCCGCGGTCGCTGCCCTGGTCACCAGGCACGAGGTGCTGCGCACCGTCTTCCCGGCCGCCGAGCAGCCGTCGCCCGCGTACCAGCGGGTGCTCGACCCGGAGCCGGTGCTCGACGCCCCGGTCCCGGTGGCCGCGGCCGAGCTGGACGGCAGGCTCGCCGCCGGCGCCGCCGCCGGCTTCGACCTGACCCGGGAGACCCCCTTCCGGGCCACGCTCTTCGCGGTCGACGACGGCTCGCTCGCGCTGCTGGTGGTGCTGCACCACATCGCCGCCGACGGCCTCTCGCTGCGGGTGCTCGCCCGCGACCTCGCGCACGCCTACGACGCCAGGCTGACCGGTGCCGCACCGGCCGCGCCGCTCCCGCTGCAGTACGCCGACTACAGCCTCTGGCAGCACGAACTCGACCGCACCGGGCAGCTCGCCTACTGGACCGAACGGCTCGCCGGGCTGCCCGACTCGCTCGCGCTCCCCACCGACCGGCCGCGCCCCGCCATCGCCTCCGGCCGCGGCGCCACGCACCGGCTGCCGGTGCCCGCTGGGCTGGCCGCCGCCATCGGTGAATTCGCCGCGGCGCACGGGGTCTCCAGCTTCATGGTGTGGCACGCGGCGCTCGCCGTACTGCTCGCCCGGTTCGCCGGCGCCGACGACATCGCCATCGGCACGCCCGTGGCCGGGCGCGGCCACCGGGCGCTGGACGACCTGGTCGGCATGTTCGTCAACACCCTGGTGCTGCGCACCGCCGTCGACCCGGCCGTCCCCTTCGCCGAGCTGCTCCGCGCGGTGCGCGAAATCGACCTGGCCGCCTTCGGCCACGCCGACGTGCCGTTCGAGCAGCTCGTCGAGGTTCTGGACCCGCCGCGGTCGCAGGCGCGGCACCCGCTCTTCCAGGTGCTGCTCGCCTTCGACAACGCGACGGCAATCACACTGGAACTGCCCGGCGCGCAGGTGCGCGCCAGTACCCTGGACACCGGGGTCACCAAATTCGACCTCCAGCTCACGATCTCGGAGAGCCGGAGGACGCGCCCGGTCGGTGCCGAGCTCGGGGAAGGTTCGGCACCGGCCGAGGTAGAGGCCGAATTCTCGTACGCGACGGAACTTTTCGAGCGCGCCACGATCGACGGGCTGGCCGGGGCGCTGGTCCTGCTGCTGCGCGCCGTGCTCGCCGACCCGGCCACGCCGGTGGGCGATCTGCCGGTGCTCGACACCGCCGAAACCGCCAGGATCGCCGCGCTCGGTACCGCTCCCGCGCTCGCCGCGCCCGCCACCGTGCTGGCGCCGCTCGCCGCGCAGGCGCTGCGCAGCCCCGGCGCCCCCGCCGTCACCGACGGCGCGCGCACCCTGAGCTACGCGGACTTCGCGGCCGAGACGGCCCGGCTGGCCCGTGCGCTGATCGCGGCCGGGGTCGGGCCGGAGACCAGGGTGGTGCTCGGGATGCGGCGCTCGCTGGAGTTCGTGCTCGCCGCGCACGCCGTACTGGTGGCCGGTGGCGCGTATGTCCCGGTCGATCCGGATCAGCCCGCCGCGCGGCTGGCGGCGGTGCTCGCCGATGCCGCGCCGATCTGTGTGCTGACCAGGGCGGCGGACAGCTGGAGCTGGCCCAGCGAGCCGCCGGTTCCGAACGGGGCGGTAGACGACTCGGCCCGGCTCCGCGAACTGCCGGTTCCGAGCGGGGCGGGAGCCGGTGGGTTCGGGCCGGGGGCGCTGCCGGTGCTGTTCGTGGACGATCCGCAGCACGCCGCCTACACCGACACCCCGGTGACCGATGCCGACCGGCTGCGGCCGCTGCGGCCGGAGCACGCCGCGTACCTCATCTTCACCTCCGGCTCCACCGGGCGGCCCAAGGGCGTCACCGTCACGCACGCCGGGCTGGCCGCCCAGATCGCCTGGATCGGCGCCGAGTACGCGCTGGACGCCGCCGACGCGGTGCTGTTCAAGACCCCCGCCACCTTCGACGTCTCGGTGTGGGAGCTGTTCGCGCCGCTCACCAGGGGTGCGCGGGTGGTGGTGGCGGCGCACGACGGACACCGGGACGCCGGGTACCTGGCCGCGACCATCGCCGAGCACGGCATCACCGCGACCTCCTTCGTGCCCTCCATGCTCACCGCCTTCGCCGAGGCGGCCCCGGCCGGGACGCTCGGCTCGCTGCGGCTGGTGCTGGTCGCGGGCGAGGCCATGACCGGCGCCGCGGCCGCCGCCTTCGGCGCGGTGAGCACCGCCGCGCTGCACAACCTCTACGGCCCCACCGAGTTCACCGTGCACGCCACCTTCGCGCCGGTGCCCGCCGCCACCCCCGGGCCGGTGCCGATCGGGCGCCCGGTCCCGGGCAGCACCGCGCTGGTGCTTGACCGCAGGCTGCGGCCGGTGCCGGACAATGTGGTCGGCGAGCTGTACCTGGCCGGCGCCCAGCTGGCCCGCGGCTACCACGGCAGGGCGGCGCTCACCGCCGAGCGGTTCGTCGCCGGGCCCGCGGGGGCGCGGCTCTACCGCACCGGTGACCTGGTGCGCCGCAACCGCTCCGGCGAGCTGGAGTACCTCGGCCGCGCCGACTTCCAGGTGAAGCTGCGCGGGCAGCGGCTGGAGCTGGGCGAGGTCGAGGCCGCGCTGGCGGCGCAGCCCGAGGTGCGCGCGGCCGCCGCCGGGGTGTACACGCACGCCGCCGGTGAGCTGCTGGTCGCCTGGGTGGTGCCCGCGGTACCGGACCCCGCCGCGGTGCTGGAGCAGCGGCTGCGCGAGCTGCTGCCCTCCTACATGGTGCCCGGCGCCTTCGTCCTGCTCGACGCGCTCCCGCTCTCCGCGGCGGGCAAGCTGGACCGGCGCGCGCTGCCCGAGCCGGAGCTCACCGTCGCCGCCTTCCGCGCCCCGGAGACCGCGACCGAGCGCGCCGTCGCGGCGGTCTTCGGCGAGGTGCTCGGGCTGGAGCGGGTCGGGCTGGACGACGACCTCTTCGCGCTCGGCGGTAACTCGCTGGTCGCCACCAGGATCGCGGCCCGGCTGGCGGAGCGGCTCGAACTCGACGTCCCGGTGCGCGCGCTCTTCGACCTGCCGACGGTGGGCGCGCTGGCCCGCGGGCTCGGCGAGCGCGGCGCGGTGCGGCGGCTGCCCGCCCCCGTGGCCGGGCCCCGCCCGGAGCCGCTGCCGCTCTCCTACGCCCAGCAGCGGCTGTGGTTCCTGGACCGATTCGACAGCGAGTCGGTGGCGAACAACCTGGTCGCGGCCTTCCGGCTGGAGGGCGAGCTGGACGAGGCCGCGCTCCGCGGCGCGGTCGGCGACCTGCTGGCCAGGCACGAGGCGCTGCGCACCAGGTACCCGGCGGTGGACGGGGTCGGTTGCCAGCAGATCCTGCCGCCGGACCCGGCGCGGGTGCCGGTCGCGGTCGAGCAGGTGGAGAGCGGCGCGGTGCCGCGCCGGGTGCGCGCGCTGGCCGCCGAGCCGTTCGCGCTCGACCTGGCGGCACCGGTGCGGTTCACCGTGCTGCGCACCGCCGCCGAGCGGTCGGTGCTGGTGGTGGCGCTGCACCACATCGCGGCGGACGGCTGGTCCATCGCGCCGCTGACGCGGGATCTGTTGCAGGCGTACGCGGCCCGTGCCGCCGGGGCCGAGCCCGGCTTCGCCCCGCTGCCGCTGCAGTACGCGGACTTCACGGTCTGGCAGCACACCGTGCTCGGCAGCGCCGACGATCCGGAATCGCCGCTCGCCGAGCAGCTCCGGTTCTGGCGCGGCGAGCTCGCCGGGCTGCCGGACGAGCTCGGGCTGCGCACCGATCGGCCGCGTCCCGCGGTCGCCACCGGGCGCGGCGCCAGGCACGCCTTCACCGTGGACGCGGCGACGGCGGGCGCGCTGCGCGAGCTCGCCGCGGCCACCGGGACCACGCTCTTCATGGCGCTGCAGGCCGGTTTCGCGGCGTTGCTGGCCCGGCTCACCGGCGGCACCGATATCGCGCTCGGCACGCCGGTGGCGGGGCGGGCCGACGCGGCGCTCGACGAGGTGGTCGGGATGTTCGTGAACACCCTGGTGCTGCGCACCGCGGTGGATCCGGCGGCGGGGTTCACCGCGCTGCTCGCGGCGGTGCGCGACGGTGACCTTCGGGCCTTCGCGCACGCCGATATTCCGTTCGAGCGGCTGGTCGAGGCGCTGAGCCCGGAGCGGTCGGCGGCGCGGCACCCGCTCTTCCAGGTCATGCTCGACCTGCGGCAGGAGCCGCCCGCGGTGCCCGCGCTGCCGGGGCTGGCGGTCGAGCCGCTCGATATCGACACGGCGACGGCGAAATTCGATCTGCAGCTGACGGTCACCGAGCGCGCGGACGGCCCGCTGCCCGCGGTGCTGGAGTATGCCACCGACCTGTTCGAGGCGGGGACGGTCGCCGCGCTCGCGGCACGGTTCACCCTGCTGTTGCGCGCCCTCGTCGCCGAGCCGGAGCGGGCTGTGGGCGATCTGCCGCTGCTCGGCGCGGGCGAGGCCGAGCGGGTGCTGCGCACCTGGAACGACACCGGCTTCCCGGTGGATCCGGACGCCACCCTGGTCTCCCTGTTCGAGGCGCAGGCGGCGGCGACGCCGGAGGCGCCCGCGGTCACCTTCGACGGCGCGACGCTGAGCTACGCGGAGTTCGCGGGGCGGGTGCACCGGGTGGCGCGGGCGCTGGTGGCGCGCGGGGTCGGGCCTGAAGTCGTGGTCGGGGTCGCGCTGCCGCGCGGGGTCGACCTGGTGGTCGCGCTGTACGCGGTGGTCGCGGCGGGCGGGGCGTACCTGCCGGTGGATCCGGAGCATCCGGCGGAGCGGATCGCCGAGATGCTGGGGACGGCGCGGGCGCGGTGGGTGCTCACCGGGGGTGGCCTCGATCCGGCCTCGCTCGGCGCGCGGGTGCTCGACCTGGGCTCGCTCGAGCTCGACGGGTACGCGGACGGGCCGCTCGGCGAGGTCGGGCTGCGGCCGGAGAACCCGGCGTACGTGCTCTTCACCTCCGGGTCCACCGGGCGGCCCAAGGGGGTCGTGGTGTCGCACGCGGCGATCGTGAATCGCCTGGTGTGGATGCAGGAGGAGTACGGGCTGGACCGCTTCGATGTGGTACTGCAGAAGACGCCCGCGACCTTCGACGTGTCGGTGTGGGAGTTCTTCTGGCCGCTGCAGACCGGCGCGCGGCTCGTGGTCGCCAAGCCGGACGGGCACCGCGACCCTGCCTACCTGGCCGAGGTGATCGTGGCCGAGCAGGTGACGACGGTGCACTTCGTGCCGTCCATGCTCGCGGTCTTCGTGGCGGAGGACCGGCTCGGGGACTTCTCCGACCTGCGCAATGTGTTCTCCTCCGGCGAGGTGCTGCCCGCGCCGGTGGCGCGGCGGCTGCTCGACTCCACGAGTGCGTGGCTGCACAACCTGTACGGGCCGACCGAGGCCGCGGTGGATGTGACGTACCACGAGGTCACCGAGGCGGACACGGCCGCCGTTCCGATCGGGAAGCCGGTCTTCAATACTCAGCTCTACGTGCTGGATTCCCGGCTGCGGCCGGCGCCGGTCGGGGTGCCGGGGGAGCTGTACCTGGCGGGGGCGCAGCTCGCGCGCGGGTACGCCGGGCGGGGTGAGCTGACGGCGGAGCGGTTCGTCGCCGACCCGTTCGGCGGGCCGGGGGCGCGGATGTACCGCACCGGCGATCTGGCCGCCTGGCGGGCCGACGGTGCGCTGGAGTACCTCGGGCGCACGGACTTCCAGGTCAAGCTGCGCGGGCAGCGGATCGAGCTGGGGGAGATCGAGGCGGTGCTGCGGGCGGATGCCGCGGTGGCGCAGGCCGCCGTGCTGCTGCGCGGGGAGCACCTGGTGGCGTACGCGGTGCCGGGGCGGGCGGGGCACCTCGATCCGGCGGCGGTGCGCTCCGGGCTCGCCGAGCGACTTCCGGCGGCGCTGGTGCCGTCGGCCGTGGTGGTGCTGGACGCGTTGCCGCTCAACGGTTCCGGGAAGCTGGATCGGCGGGCGCTGCCGGATCCGGAGTTCACCGCGGTGGCCGGGTTCCGGGCGCCGCGCGGGTTCGCCGAGGAGGCGGTGGCCGCTGCCTTCGCCGAGGTGCTCGGGGTGCGGCGGGTCGGGGCGGACGACGATTTCTTCGCGCTCGGCGGGAACTCGCTGAGCGCGACCCGGGTGGTGGCCCGGGTCGGGGCCGCGCTGGATGCGACGCTGCCGGTGCGGATGCTCTTCGAGGCGCCCACCGTGGCGGGGCTGGCCGCGCGGGCGGCGGGGCATCGCGGGGAGGGGGCGCGGGCGCCGATCGTCCGGGTGGCGCGGCCGGAGCGGATTCCGCTGACCGCGGCGCAGCGGCGGATGTGGTTCGTGAACCGGTACCTCGACGGTGCGGACACGCTCAATACGGTGCCGTTGGCGTTGCAGCTGCGCGGTGCTCTCGACCGGGTCGCGCTGGAGGCGGCGCTCGGTGATGTGGTGGCGCGGCACGAGGTGTTGCGGACGGTTTACCCCGATGGGCCGGACGGGCCGGAGCAGGTGGTGCGGCCGGAGGCTCGGGTCGCGCTGCGGGTTGTCGACGCGGGCGCGGCGGAGTTCGCGGGCGGTACCGCGGACGCGGTCGCGGGGCTGGTCGCGGCGGCGGCGTTCGATCTCACGACCGAGCTGCCGGTGCGGGCGGTGCTGGTGCGCGCGGCGGCCGACGAGCACATCCTGCTGGTGATCGTGCACCACATCGCCTGCGACGGGTTCTCGCTCGCCCCGCTCGCCGCCGACCTGACCACCGCGTACGCGGCGCGCGCCGCCGGGCGGGTGCCGGAGCTCGCGCCGCTGCCGGTGCAGTACGCCGACTACGCGCTCTGGCAGCAGGCGCAGCGGGCGCATCCGGAGACCGAGCGGCAGCTCACCTACTGGGAGCGGCGGCTGGCCGCGCTGCCCGAGCAGCTCGAGCTGCCCGCGGATCGGCCGCGGCCCGCCACCGCCTCGCACCGGGGGGCGGTGCACCACCTGTACATCGACTCCGACCTGCACGGCGAGCTCGGCGAGCTGGCCAGGAAGCGGGAGAGCACGCTCTTCGGCACCGTGCACGCGGCGCTGGCGGTGCTGCTGGCGCGGCTCTCCGGGAGTGCGGACATCGCCGTCGGCACGCCGGTGGCGGGGCGCGGTGACGCCGCGCTCGACCCCATGGTCGGGATGTTCGTGAACACGCTGGTGCTGCGGAGCACCGTCGATGTGCGCGATCGGTTCGAGGCGGTGCTCGATGCCGTGCGCACCGGGGACCTGGACGATCTCTCCCGGCCGGACGCCCCCTTCGAGGAGCTGGTCGAGCGGCTGGCTCCCGCGCGTACCGCGGACCGGCATCCGCTCTTCCAGGTGGCGCTGAGTTTCCAGAACTTCACGCCGCCGGTGCTGGAGCTGCCCGGGCTCACCGTGGCGCCGTACCCGGTGCCGGCCGCGGTGGCGAAGTTCGACCTGCAGTTCACCGTGGTCGAGGCGTATGACGCGGATGGTCGCGCCGGGGGGATGGATATCGAGATCCTCTACGCGACGGATCTCTTCTCCGCGGGCTCGGTGCAGGTGCTGGGGCGGCGGTTCGCGCAGGTGCTCGCCGCGGTGGCGGCGGATCCGACCGTCGTGGTCGGGGATATCCAGTTGCTCAGTGCGGAGGAGCAGGAGCTCGCGCTGCGCGCGTGGGCTGTTTCCGCGCCGGTCGCCGAGGTGGGGGGCGCTACGCTCGTTTCCCGCTTCGCGGAGGTTTCGGCGTCTCTCGACGCGGTGGCGGTGCGGCACGGGTCGGCCGGTGTGAGCTTCGGTGAGCTCGGGGCACGGGCGCGGTATCTCGCTCGGCGGTTGATCGCCGCAGGGGCAGGGCCGGAGACGCTCGTCGCGGTCGCGCTTCCCCGCTCCGCGGAGCTGATCGTGGCGTTGCTGGCCGTGCTCGAAGCGGGTGCCGCCTATCTCCCGGTCGATCCCGGGTATCCCGCCGATCGCATTGCCTACGTCCTCGAAGACGCCGCTCCCATCTGCGCCGTCACCTCGCCGGAGGCGGGTCTCCCCGCGGGCTGGTTCCCCGGCCCGGTCCTCGACGTCACCGGCACCCTCCTGTCCGGCCCCGGCACCGGGCCGATCACCGACGCGGAGCGAAGGGCTCCGCTGCGGCCGGAGCACCCGGCCTACGTGATCTACACGTCGGGGTCGACCGGGCGGCCGAAGGGCGTGGTGGTACCGCACAGCGCGGTCCTGCGCCTCCTCGACAACACGAGGGACCTGTTCGGCTTCGGACCATCCGACGTCTGGACCATGTTCCACTCCTACGCCTTCGACTTCTCGGTCTGGGAGATCTGGGGCGCCCTCCTGCACGGCGGCCGAGTCGTGGTCGTCGACCACTTCGTGGCCCGCTCCCCGCAGCAGTTCCGCGAACTGCTGCATACCGAGGGCGTCACGGTCCTGAACCAGACCCCCTCCGCCTTCTACCAGCTCATCGCCGCCGACCTGGCGGAACCACCGGCCCCGAACGCCCTGCGCACGGTCATCTTCGGCGGCGAGGCGCTGGAGCCGTCCCGCCTGCGCGAATGGCAGCACCGCTACCCGGCCCGGCCCGCGCTGGTGAACATGTACGGCATCACCGAGACGACGGTGCACGTCACGCACCGCGTGCTGGAGCCGGGCGCCACCGGCGCGATCGGCGGCGCCGTCCCCGGCCTCACCGTGCGCCTGCTCGACGAGCGGCTGCGGCCGGTGCCCGCGGGGGTGCCCGGCGAGATCTACGTCTCCGGCCTGCAACTCTCCCGCGGCTACCTGAACCGCCCCGCCCTCACCGCGAGCCGCTTCGTCGCCGACCCGTACGCGGGCGACGGCACCCGCGCCTACCGCTCCGGCGATCTGGCGCGCTGGACCGCCACCGGTGACCTGGAGTACCTCGGGCGCGCGGATCAGCAGGTCAACCTGCGGGGATTCCGGATCGAGCTGGGGGAGATCGAGGCGCAGCTGGTGCGCGTGCCCGGGGTGCGCGAGGCGGCGGTGATCGTCCGGCACGATCTGGCCGACGAAGCCGCCGTCGTCGGTTACATCGTGCCGGATGCCACGCTGGATCCGGCCGCGGTGCGGCAGGGGCTGGCGGCGGTGCTGCCCGAGCACATGATTCCGGCGGCGCTGGTCGAGGTCGAGCGGATTCCGTTGACGGTCAACGGAAAGCTGGATCGGGCGGCGCTGCCCGCGCCGGTGTTCGAGGCGGCCGGGTATCGGGCGCCGCGCGGGCACGCGGAGCAGCTCGTCGCCGCGGTGTACGCCGAGGTGCTCGGGCTGGAGCGGGCAGGCGCCGATGACGACTTCTTCGCGCTCGGCGGCAGCTCGCTGCTGGCCGCGAAGGCCGCCGCCAGGATCGGGGCCGCGCTGGATCGGGCGGTCGGGGTGCGGACGCTGTTCGAGGCGCCGCGCGTCGCCGAGCTCGCGCGGGCGGTGACGGCCGCGACCGCGGACCGCCGCCCGGCGCTCACCGCGGGCCCGCGCCCGGAGCGGATTCCGCTCTCGCCCGCCCAGCAGCGCATGTGGTTCCTGAACCGCTTCGGCATTGCCGCGACCGCCTACAACATCCCGTTCGCGCTCCGGCTCACCGGCGACCTCGACATCGCGGCGCTCACCGCCGCCATCACCGATGTGCTCGGCAGGCACGAGTCGCTGCGCACCCGCTACCCGATGCTGGACGGCGAACCGGTGCAGGAGATCCTCCCGGTGAGTGACATCGCCCTGCACCCGGTGCGGACTTCTCCGGAAGAGGTTCCCGACCGGATCGCCACCCTCGCCGCCACCACCTTCGACGTCACCGCCGAGGTCCCGATCCGGCTCCGCCTCCTGCGGCTCGGCGAGCGTGAGCACGTGCTCGCGGCGGTGCTGCACCACATCGCCGCCGACGGCTCCTCGCTGGTCCCCTTCGCCCGCGACCTCATGACCGCCTACGCCGCCAGGACCGCGGGCACCGCGCCGTCCTTCCCGCCGCTCCCGGTCCAGTACGCGGACTACGCGCTGTGGCAGCACGCGCTGCTCGGCGCCGACTCCGACCCGGATTCACTGGCCGCCGAACAGCTCTCGTTCTGGACTACCACCCTGGCCGGGCTCCCGGACCAGCTCACCCTGCCCACCGACCACCCGCGTCCGCCCCACCAGAGCCTGCGCGGCGCCCGCATCGCCCTCGAGCTGGACGCGGCGGCGCACGCCGCGCTGACCGCGCTCGGCCGCGGCCGCGGCGCCACCCTGTTCATGGTGGTGCACGCCGCCTTCGCCGCGCTGCTGGCCCGGCTCTCCGGCACCGCCGATATCGCCGTCGGCACGCCGATCGCGGGCCGCGGCGCCGCCGAGCTCGACGACGTCATCGGCATGTTCGTGAACACGCTGGTGCTGCGCACCGAGGTGCGCGGCGCGGAGAGCTTCACCGCGCTGCTCGACGGTGCCAGGCGGGCCGATGTGGCGGCGCTGAGCAATGCCGACGTCCCGTTCGAGCGGCTGGTCGAGGTGTTGAACCCCGCGCGCTCCACGGCGCGGCACCCGCTCTTCCAGGTCGGCTACTCCTTCCAGAACCACGAGCGCGGTGCGCTCGAGCTGCCCGGCCTCGCGGTCGAGGCCGTCGAGTTCGAGGACGGTGTCGCGCAGTTCGACCTGCACCTCTTCGTGCGGGACAACTACGCGCCCGACGGCGCCCCCGCCGGACTCGAGCTGACGCTCGGCTACGCCACCGACCTCTTCGACCCCGCCACCGCGCAGGCCATCGCCACCCGCCTGGTGCGAATCCTGCACCACGTCACCGCCGACCCGCACCGTCCGGTCGGCGACCTCGAGCTGCTCGACACCCCCGAGCGCACCGCGCTCCTCGCCTCGCCCCCGCCGACCCCCCTCGCCCCCGCCACCCTGGACGACCTCTTCACCGCCCAGGTCGCCCGCACCCCCGACGCCCCCGCCCTGGTCGACGCCGCCACCGGCGCCACCCTCCGCTACCGCGACCTCGACGCCCGCGTCACCCGCCTGGCCCGCACCCTGCTGGCGCACGGCGTCGGCCCCGAGCGCACCGTCGCCCTCGTCATGCGCCGCTCCCTCGACCTGGTCGTCGCCATGTACGCGGTCACCCGGGCCGGCGGCGCCTACGTCCCCCTCGACCCCGACCACCCCGCCGACCGCATCGCCCACATCCTCGCCACCGCCGCCCCCACCTGCATCCTCACCACCCCCGACACCCCCCGCATCCCCACCGACCGTCCGGTTCTGGTGATCGACGCCGCCGAGTCCGGAACCGGCACCGAACCGATCACCGATGCGGAGCGGCGAGAACCGCTTCGCCCGGAGCACCCGGCGTACGTCATCTTCACCTCCGGCTCCACCGGCGTACCGAAGGGCGTGACGGTCTCGCACGCCGCCGTGGTCAACCAACTCCGCTGGCTCGCAGATCAGTTCGACCTCCGAACCAACGACGCCACCCTGCTCAAGACACCGGCGACCTTCGACCTCTCGGTCTGGGAGTTCTGGGCCCAGCTCACCACCGGCGGCAAGCTCGTGGTCACCGAACCGGGCACCGAGCGCGACCCCGAACGACTGCGCGCGCTGACCGAGAACTTCGGCATCACCACCCTGTACGCAGTCCCCTCCCTGCTCACCATGCTCCTGATCACGGGCATCCCGCCCACCCTGCGCCGAGTACTCGCCATCGGCGAGGCCCTCCCCGCCGCAACGGCGGCGACCCTCCGCCGCACCGCCCCCGACGTAGCCCTGTGGAACCTCTACGGCCCCACGGAAGCCGCCGTATCGATCACCGCGCACGAGGTGACCGACCCCCCGGCCCACACGGTCCCCATCGGCACCCCCTGCTGGAACAGCGGAATCCGCGTCCTGGACACCCGCCTGCACCCGGTCCCCGCCGGTGTCCCGGGCGAGCTCTACCTCACCGGCGCCCAGCTCGCCCGCGGCTACCAGGGCAACCCGGCCCTGACCGCCGACCGCTTCATCGCCGACCCGTACTCCACCGGCACCCGCATGTACCGCACCGGCGACCTGGTCCGCCGCCACCGCGACGGCACCCTCGAGTACCTGGAACGAGCCGACTTCCAGGTCAAGATCGGCGGCTTCCGCATCGAACTCGGCGAGGTCGAGAGCGCCCTGCTCCGCCACCGGGCGGTCACCGCCGCCGTCGCCGTTGCCCGCGAGAGCGCGGGCGGCCCGCGGCTCGTCGCCTACGTCGCGGCACCCGAGACCACCCTCGCGGCCGAGCTCCGCACCGCCCTGCGCGAGGAGCTCCCGGCCTACATGGTCCCGGCGGCGATCGTCGTCCTCCCGGCCCTTCCCCTGACCCCCAACGGCAAGGTCGACCGGGCCGACCTGCCGGAACCGGAGTTCGCCGAAACCACCGGCCGGCCACCCTCCGGCATCGCCGAAGAACTCGTCGCCGCCACCTTCGCCGAGGTCATCGGCGCCCCCGAGATCACCGCGGAGACCGACTTCTTCGCCCTCGGCGGCACCTCCCTGCTGGCAACCCGCCTCGCCGCGCGGCTCGGCACCGCCCTGCGTGCCCAGGTGCCGGTGGCGGCGGTCTTCGAGGCGCCGACGGTGCGGGCCCTCGCCGCGAAACTGCCGGAGTTCGGCACCCCGCGCCCGCCGCTGACCCCGCGCGCGAGCACGGCCCCCGTCCCGCTGGCCCCGGCCCAGCACCGCATGTGGGTGCTGAACCAGCTGACCACCACCTCCGACGCCTACAACATCCCGCTCGCGCTCCGCCTCACCGGCGACCTCGACGTCACCGCGCTGAGCGCCGCCCTCGCCGCCGTCGTCCACCGCCACGAACCCCTGCGCACCCGCTACCCGGACACCCCGGACGGCCCGGTCCAGGAGATCCTGCCGGCCCCGGCCCCGGAGCCGCTCCCCATCCGCGCGGTCACCGACTACGCCACCGCGATCGCGGATTTCGTCCGCGAGGGCTTCGACGTGACGACCGCGCCCCCGGTCCGCGCCACCCTGCTGCGCGCGGGTGCGCGGGACTGGGTCCTCGTGGTCGTCCTGCACCACATCGCCGCCGACGGCTACTCGGCGGTCCCGCTCGCCACCGACCTGGTGCGCGCCTACACCGCCGCCGCGGCCGGGCAGGACCCGGGCCTCCCGGCCCCCGCGATCACCTTCGCCGACTACACCGCCTGGCAGCACACCCTGCTCGACGCCGTCGCCGACGCCCAGCTGACCTGGTGGGGCACCGAACTCGCGGGCGCCCCCGAGGTGCTCGCGCTGCCCGCCGACCGCCCGCGCCCGGCCCGCAGGGACGGCCGCGGCGCCACCGTCACCACCGCGCTCGACCCGCGGCGCACCGCCGAGCTGCGCCGCACCGCCGCCGAGCACCGCGGCACCCTGTTCACCGTGCTGCACACCGCGCTCGCGGTGCTGCTCGGGAAGCTCACCGGCACCGCCGACCTCACCATCGGCACCCCGGTGGCGGGCCGGGGCGCGGGCGAGCTGGACGACCTGGTCGGCATGTTCGTCAATACCGTGGTGCTGCGCAGTGAGCTCGACCCGCGCGGCACCGTCGGGGAGCTGCTCACCGCGGTCCGCCGCCGGGAGCTGGCCGCCTTCGCGCACGCCGATATTCCGTTCGACCGGGTGGTCGACGGGCTCGGCCGCGCCCGCTCGGCCGCGTACGGCCCGCTCTTCCAGGTCATGCTCACCGTGCAGGACAACCCGCCCGGCCCGGTGCCGCTCCCCGGCCTCACCGTCGAGCCGCTCGACCTCGACCTCGGCGACGCCAAGGCCGACCTGCACCTCACCGTGCTCGAGCAGCCCGGCGGCGGGCTCGAGCTGCGCTTCGGCTACGCCACCGACCTCTTCGACGAGCGCACGGTCCAGGCCGTGGCGGAACGCTTCGCCCTGGTCTGCGCGGCCATCGCCGGCGACCCGGACACCACCCTCCGCGCCATCGACATCCGCACCGCCACCGAACGCACCCCCCGCACCGCCGCGGACCCGCGGCACAGCGCGCGCGTTGCGGCGGATGCGGACCGGACACCCGCCTCAGCGGCGCACACCCTGGCGGACCTGCCGGGGCTCGTCGCCGAAGCAGCCGAAACAGCGCCGGAGGCAACCGCTTTCGCGCACGGCGAGCACACCGTGACCTACGCCCAGCTGCACACCAAGCTGACCACGGTCGCCAAGGCCATGGGCCCCGTGGCCAAACCCGAGGCCCTGGTGAACGTCGCCCTGGCCGGGCTCGTCCCCGGCCTGCTCGCGGCGCTCGGCCCGAACCTCCGCACCGCACTGCAGACCCTGCTGGCCGACGCCGCCGCCCAGGTTTCCGACTCGGAAGGAACTCGCCGATGACCCACGTCGATTCGGTCCCGTCCACAGCGCGCACGGCGGGGGAGCGCGGGTACGGCATCGACGACCTGCCCGGGCTGATCGACGCGGTCGCCGCGGCGCAGCCGGAGCGGCCCGCGCTGCGGCACGGCGACAGGGCGGTGAGCTACGCCGAGCTCGCCGCCGAGCTGGCGGAGCTGGGCGCGGTCATGGGCGACGGGTTGGACCCGGCCACGCTCATCTCGGTGGTGGTCTCGGGCCGGCTGCCGGAGCTGCTGGAGGGTGACGGCGCGCTCGGCGCGGTGCTCACCGCGCTGCTGGACGATGCCGTGCTGGTGGCGGCGGCGGTGCCCGCGGCCTGCGCGCCGGTGGAGACGCTGGTGACCGAGTTCGCCGCGCAGGTCGAGCGCACCCCGGACGCGGTGGCGGTCGAGTTCGGCGCCGAGGTGCTGACCTACGCCGAGTTCGACGCCAGGGTGCGGCGGCTGGCCGGACACCTGGCCGAGCTCGGGGTCGGCCCGGAGACGCTGGTCGGGCTGGCGGCCCGGCGCTCGATCGAGCTGCTGGTCGGCATGTACGCCATCCTGCGCGCGGGCGGCGCCTACGTCCCCGTCGACCCCGATCACCCCGCCGATCGCATCGCCCACATCCTGCGCACCGCCGCCCCCCTCCTCGTCCTCACCACCACCCCCGACCGCCCCCACCTGGACACCCCCGTCCCGCTCCTCGCCATCGACGAGTGGGAACGGACGGCCCCCGCCGCGAGCACCCACAGCCTCGCCGAACCCACCGGCGACAACACCGCCTACGTGATCTTCACCTCCGGCTCCACCGGCCGCCCCAAGGGCGTCGCCGTCACCCACCGCGCCATCCTGGCGAACCTCCGCTGGCGCCAGCGCCTGTACCGCATGGAACCCGACGACACCGTCATCCAGAAGACCCCCTGCACCTTCGACGTCTCCGTCTGGGAACTCTTCTGGCCGCTCCAGGTCGGCGCCCGCCTGGTGATCGCCGCCCCCGACGGCCACCGCGACCCCGCCTACCTGGCGACCCTCATCCGGGATGCCGGAGTCACGGTCGCGCACTTCGTGCCGTCCATGCTTGCGGTCTTCGTGGCCGAGCCCGATATCGAGCGCGCCGCCGAGAACCTGCGGCTGGTCTTCGCCTCGGGCGAGGCGCTCCCCGCCTCGACCGCCGCCGCCTTCCGCAGGATCAGCGGCGCCACCCTGCACAACCTGTACGGCCCCACCGAGGCCGCGGTCGACGTCACCGCGCACGAGGTGACCGCCGACGACACCGCGAGCGTCCCGATCGGCGGCCCCGCCGACGACACCGAGCTGCTGGTCCTGGACGACGCCCTGCGCCCGGTGCCGGACGGCGTGGTCGGCGAGCTGTACCTGGCCGGGGTGCAGCTGGCGCGCGGCTACGTCGGCCGCCCCGCGCTCACCGCGGAGCGCTTCGTCGCCGCGCCGGAGGGCCCGGCGGGCGAGCGCATGTACCGCACCGGCGACCTGGTGCGCAGGCTGCCCGCGCTGCCCGGCGCCCAGGCCGAGCTGGAGTACCTCGGCCGCACCGACTTCCAGGTCAAGCTGCGCGGCCTGCGGATCGAGCTGGGCGAGGTGGAGGCCGCGCTGCTGGCGCACGAGGGGGTGGCGCAGGCCGCGGTGCTGCTGCACCGGAGCGGCACCGGCGACCACCTGGTCGGCTACGCCGTCCCGCGGCAGGGCCGCACCCTGGACACCGCCGCGGTGCTGGCCGGCGCGCGCGACCGGCTGCCCGAGTACATGGTGCCGAGCCTGCTGATCGCGCTGGACGCCATGCCGGTGAACGCCAACGGCAAGCTGGACCGGCGCGCCCTGCCCGAACCCGAGTTCGGCAACACCGGCACCGAGTACCGCGCCCCGGAGAACGAGGCCGAGGCCGCGGTGGCGCAGATCTTCGCCGAGCTGCTCGGCCGCGACGAGGTCGGCGCGGACGACGACTTCTTCGCGCTCGGCGGCAACTCGCTCATCGCCACCAGGGCCATCGCCCGGATCGGCGCGGAGCTGAACCGCGCCCTCGACATGCGCGACTTCTTCGAGCGCCCCACCCCGGCCGCGCTGGCCGCGCTCGCGGGCACCTCGGGCACCCCGCGCCCGGCGCTCACCGCGGGCGCCCGCCCGCACCGGGTGCCGCTCTCGCCCGCGCAGCGCCGCATGTGGTTCCTGAACCGCCTCGGCGTGGAGCGCTCCGGCCCGGACGACATCGATACCGCCGCCGTCGACAACATCCCGGTGGCGCTGCGCATGCGCGGCAGGCTGGACGTGCCCGCGCTCGCCGCCGCCCTCACCGACCTGGTGGCCAGGCACGAGGTGCTGCGCACGGTCTACCCGCAGACCGAGGCGGGGCCGGTGCAGGTGGTGCGCCCGGTGCACCCGGCCTTCGACCTGACCCCGGCCGAGGTGCCCGCGGACGACCTGGTCGAGGTGGTCGCGGCCATGGCCGGGCAGGGCTTCGACGTGGCCGAGGAGATCCCGGTGCGGGTGCGGCTGCTGCGCAGCGGCCCCGGCGACCACACCCTGGTGCTGGTGGTGCACCACATCGCGGCCGACGGCGTCTCCATGGGCCCGCTCATGCGGGATCTGGTGCGCGCCTACCGGGATCGCCGCAACGGCCTCGCCCCGCAGTGCGCGCCGCTGGCGGTGCAGTACGCCGACTACGCGCTGTGGCAGCAGCGGCTGCTCGGCGACGAGGCCGACCCGGACTCCGCCGCCGCCGCCCAGATCGGCTTCTGGCGCACCGAGCTGGACGAACTCCCCGCCGAGCTCACACTGCCCGCGGACCGCAGGCGCCCCCCGCTCGCCTCCTACCGCGGCGCCACCCACGAATTCACCGTCGACGCCGAGCTGCGGTCCGGGATCGAGGCGGTGGCCGCGGCCAACCGCGCGACCCCGTTCATGGTGGTGCACGCGGCGCTGGCCACGCTGCTGGCCCGGCTCTCCGGCGGCACCGATATCGCCGTCGGCACCCCGGTCGCGGGCCGCGGCGAGCGGGTGCTGGACGACCTGGTCGGCATGTTCGTGAACACCCTGGTCCTGCGCACCGCCGTCGACCCGGCGGCGCCCTTCACGGCGCTGCTCGCGCACGCGAGGGAGCGCGACCTGCGCGCCTTCGCGCACGCCGACGTCCCCTTCGAGCGGCTGGTCGAGGTGCTGAACCCGGCCCGCTCGCAGGCGCGGCACCCGCTCTTCCAGGTCGCGCTCTTCATGCAGAACCTGGGCCCGATCTCGCCCGCCATGCCGGACCTGGCCACCGAGCTGGTCGACTTCGACCCCGGCTTCGCCAAGTTCGACCTGCAGCTCACGCTCTCCGACGCGGAGCGGGGCTACCGCGCCGAGTTCACCTACGCCACCGACCTGTTCGACGAGCCGACGGTGGCGGAGTTCGCGGTGAAGTTCCGCCGCGTGCTGCACGCGGTGATCGCCGATTCCGGCGTGGTGGTCGGCGACATCCCGATCACCGACCCCGCCGAGCTGGCCCTGGTGACCGGCGCCTGGAACGAGACCGCGCACCCGGTGCCCGAGCAGCTGCTGCACGCGGGCTTCGGGAAGTACGCACGCGCAACCCCCGACGCGATCGCCCTGGTCAACGAGGCGGGCACGCTCACCTACGGGCAGCTCGACGACCGGGTGAACCGCTTCGCCCGGCTGCTCGCGGCAGCGGGCGCCGGCCCGGAAAAGCTGGTCGTGCTGGCTCTCCCGCGCGGTGTGGACCTGGTCGCGGGGATGCTCGCGGTGCTGCGCACCGGCGCCGCCTTCGTCCCGGTCGACCCGGCGCACCCGGCCGAGCGCATCGGCCACATCCTGGACACCGCCCGCCCCGCCGTGCTGGTCGCCGCCACCGATTTCGCCGTCCCGGTGGACCCGGCCGTCCGCGTCCTGCTGCTGGACCGGGTGCGCTGGGCCGCGCTCGACCCCGAACCGCTGCCCGCGGCACCGCTGTGCCCGGAGCACGCCGCCTACGTCATGTTCACCTCCGGCTCCACCGGCCGCCCCAAGGGCGTCGTGGTGCCGCACGGCGCGGTGGCGAACCAGATCGCCTGGATGGCCGCCGAGTACGGCTTCGCCGCCGACGACGTCTACCTGCAGAAGACCGCCTCGACCTTCGACGTCTCGATCTGGGGCTACTTCGTCCCGCTGGCCACCGGCGGCCGGATCGTGCTCGCCGCCGAGGGCGGGCAGCGCGACGCCCGCTACATCGCCGAGCTGGTGCGCAGCCACGGCGTCACGCGCACCGATTTCGTCCCGTCCATGCTCGCGGTCTTCGCCCAGCACGCCCGCCCCGCCGAGATGGCGACGCTGCGCGATGTCTTCGTGATCGGCGAGGCGCTGCCGCCGGAGACGGTCGCCAGGGTGAGCTGGGCCCGGGTGCACAATATCTACGGCCCCACCGAGGCGGCGGTCTCGATCACCGCGCAGGAGGCGACTCCCGAGGACACCGCCATCGGCGCCCCGGAGTGGAATTCCCAGGTCTACGTGCTGGATTCGCGGCTGCGGCCGGTCCCGGTCGGGGTGCGCGGCGAGCTGTACCTGGGCGGGGTCCAGCTGGCCCGCGGGTACGCGGGCCGCCCGGATCTGAGTGCGGACCGCTTCGTGGCCAACCCCTTCGGCGACGGCACCCGGCTCTACCGCACCGGCGACGTGGTGTCGTGGCGCAAGGACGGCGTGTTGGTCTACGCCGGGCGCGTCGACTTCCAGGTGAAGTTCCGCGGCCAGCGCATCGAGTTCGGCGAGATCGAGACCGCGCTGCTCGCGGTGCCCGGCGTCACCCAGGCCGTGGTCCTGGTGCTAGACGGCCAGCACCTGGCCGGGTACGTGACCGGCGCGGTCGACGGCGCGGCGGTGCGCGAGGCGGTCACCGCCGCGCTGCCCGCCTACATGGTCCCGGCCGTGGTCACCGCGCTCGCGGAGTTCCCGCTGAACCCCTCCGGCAAGCTGGACCGCAGAGCGCTGCCCGCGCCGGAGTTCGCCGCGGTGGAGTTCCGCGCCCCCGAGACCGGCACCCAGACCCTGGTCGCCCAGACCTTCGCCGAGGTGCTGCGGCTGGACCGGGCCGGGCTGGACGACGACTTCTTCGCGCTCGGCGGCAGCTCGCTCGACGCCACCCAGGTGACCGCGCGGCTCAGCGAGGCGCTGGCGGTGCGGGTGCCGGTGCGCATCCTCTTCGAGACCTCCGAGGTGGCCGGGCTGGCCGCCGCGCTGGATCGGCTGCTCGGCGCCGAGACGGTGCCCGCCCGCCCGGCGCGCGGGGAACGGCCGCCGACCGTCCCGCTCTCCCCGGCGCAGCGGCGGCTCTGGTTCCTGAACCGGATCGAGGTGCAGGACGGCGCGGACAGCGTCTACAACCTGCCCGTCGTGCTCCGGCTGCGCGGCGCGCTCGCGGTGGATGCCCTGGATCGGGCGGTGCTGGACGTGCTGGTCCGGCACGAATCGCTGCGCACCGTCTTCCCGGACGACGGCGCGGGGCCGCACCAGCTGGTCGTGCCCACCGAGGAGATCGGGCTCGGCCTCGCCCCGGTGCCGGTCCCGGCGGACGGCGTCACCGAGGCGATCGCCTCGGTGGTCGCCGCGGTCTTCGACGTCACCGTCGAGCTGCCGGTGCGGGTGGTGCTGCTCGGCATCGAACCCGACGACCACGTGCTGGTCCTCGCGGTGCACCACATCGCCGCCGACGCGCTCTCGCTGCCGCCGCTCGTCACCGACCTGGTGCGCGCCTACCGGGCGCGGGCCGAGGGCACCGCGCCGGAGTTCGGCGAGCTGGAGGTGCAGTACGCCGACTACGCGCTGTGGCAGCACCAGGTGCTCGGCGACCCCGCCGACCCCCGCTCGCTCGCGCACCGCCAACTGGCCTTCTGGCGCACCACGCTGGCCGGCGCGCCAGCCGTCTCCACCCTGCCCGCGGATCGGCAGCGCCCCGCCCGGCCGACCAATCGCGGTGCCGCCGTCCCGCTCTCGATCGACGCGGCCACCGGCGCCGCCGTGCGCGCGCTGGCCAAGCGGGCCGGGGCGACGCCGTTCATGGTGCTGCACGCCGCGCTCGCGCTCACCCTCGGCCGGGCCGCGGGCAGCACCGACGTGCTGCTCGGCACCCCCGTCGGCGGGCGCGGCGACCGCGCGCTGGACCCGCTGGTCGGCATGTTCGTGAACACCCTCGTGCTGCGCACCCGGTTCGAGCCGGATGCCGGGTTCGGGACCTTCCTGCGGGCGGTCCGTGCTGCCGATCTCGCGGCCTTCGGCACCGCCGAGCTGCCCTTCGAGGACGTGGTCGACGCGCTCGCCGTCGACCGGAGCAGCGGCGCCCCGCCGCTCTTCCAGGTGCTGTTCAGCTACGCCGAGCCGCAGCCCGCCTTCGCCGGACACCCGGCGCTGCGGGTGCCGGGGCTCGCTGTGCACCCGGTCGAGGTCGAGGACCCGACGGTCAAGGTCGACCTGCACCTGGTGCTCACCGAGCGCACCGGCGACAGCGGGCTGGACGGCAGCCTGCGCTACGCCGTCGAGCTGTACGACGACAGCACCGTCACCGCCTTCGCCGAGCGGCTGCTCCGGGTGCTCGCCGCGGTGACCGCGGTGCCGGAGGCCCCGGTCGGGGATGTCGCGCTGCTCGACGCCACCGAGCGGTACCGGGTGCTGCGGCACTGGAACGACACCGCCCGCGAGCTGCCCGCCGCCACCCTGGCCGGGCTCTTCACCGCGCAGGTCGCCCGCACCCCGGACGCCATCGCGCTCACCGCGGGCGACACCCACCTGCGCTACACCGAGCTCGCCGAGCGGGCGCAGCGGCTGGCCCGGCTGCTCATCGGGCGCGGGGTCGGGCCGGACACCCTGGTCGCGCTCGGCATGCGCCGCTCGATCGACCTGGTCACCGGTATGTACGCGGTGATCCTCGCGGGCGGTGCGTACCTGCCGCTCGACCCGGACCACCCGGTCGAGCGCACCGCGCACATCGTCGGCACCGCCGTCCCGCTGCTCGCGCTCACCTCCGGCGCGGAGCTGCCGCGCGAGATCCCGGTGCCGCGGCTGCGCATCGACCGGCTCGACCTGGGCGGGTACCCGGCGGGGCCGATCACCGACGCCGAGCGGCGCGCGCCGCTGCGCCCGGAGCACCTGGCGTACGTGCTCTTCACCTCCGGCTCCACCGGGCGGCCCAAGGGCGTCGCCATGACGCACGCCGCCGTCGCGAACCGGCTGCGCTGGATGCAGGGCGCGCACCTGCCGCTCGACCACACCGACGTGCTGCTGCAGAAGACCCCGGTGACCTTCGACGTCTCGGTGCCGGAGTTCTTCTGGCCGTTGCAGGTGGGGGCGCGACTGGTGCTGGCGCGGCCGGACGGCCACCAGGACCCCGCCTACCTGGCCGAGCTCATGCGCCGCGAGGGCGTCACGGTGGCGCACTTCGTGCCGTCCATGCTCGCGGTCTTCCTGGCCGGGGAGCCGGAGGTGCCCGCGCTGCGGCACGTGCTGAGCTCCGGTGAGGCGCTGCCCGCGGCGTCGGCGCAGCGGATGCGGGCGCTCGGGGTCCGGGTGCACAACATGTACGGCCCCACCGAGACCGCGGTCGAACTGACGCTGCACGAGGTGCACGACGGCGACAGCGGGATCGTGCCGATCGGGCACCCGATCTGGAACACCGCCGCCTACGTCCTCGACGCGCGGCTGCACCCGGTGCCGGTCGGCACCCCCGGTGAGCTGTATCTGGCCGGGGTCCAGCTGGCCCGGGGCTACCTGGGCCGGGCCGGGCTCACCGCCGACCGCTTCGTCGCCGACCCGTTCGGCGCGCCGGGCAGCAGGCTCTACCGCAGCGGTGACCTGGTGGTCCGGCGGGCCGATGGCGAGCTGGAGTTCCTCGGCCGCACCGATTTCCAGGTCAAGGTTCGCGGGCTGCGCATCGAGCTCGGCGAGATCGAGACCGCGCTCCTCGCGCTCCCCGGCATCGCCCAGGCGGCCGTCCTCGTCCGCGACCCGGGCACGGGTCCGGTACTGGTCGCGTACCTGGTCGGCGACCCGGCGGCGAGCGCGCGCCCCGGCGAATCGGCGCGGGCCACCTTCGGCCCGGCCGCTAGCGCGCACTCCGACGACGATGGGGCGCAGGCCATTTCCGGTCCGGCCGCGAGCGCGCCCATCGACACGCACCGGGTGCGCGAAGCGCTGACCCGCTCGCTCCCGGCTTACATGGTCCCGACCACCTACGTGGTCCTCCCGGAATTCCCGCGCACCGCCTCGGGCAAGCTGGACCGCACCGCCCTCCCGGCCCCGGAGCAACCGACCACCACCTTCCGCCCCCCGGCGGGCGAGGCGGAAACCCTGGTCGCCGAGACCTTCGCCACCCTGCTCGGAGCAGAACGCATCGGCCGCGACGACGACTTCTTCGCCCTGGGTGGCAACTCCCTCATCGCCACCCAGCTCGCCGCCCGCCTGAGCGCCGAGACCGGCGCGATGGTCCCGGTCCGCGCCGTTTTCGACGCCGCGACCGTCCGCGCCCTCGCCACCCTCGTCGAACCCGCCCTGCGCGAGCAGCGGCACGCGGCCGACGCCCTGCCGCCCATCACCGCCCGCCCGCGCGAGGGCGCCGTCCCGCTCTCCATCGCCCAGCAGCGCATGTGGTTCCTGAACCGCTTCGACGGCGGCAGCGGCGGCTACAACATCCCCTTCGCGCTCCGGCTCACCGGCGCACTCGACGTGGACGCCCTGCGCGCCGCCGTGGACGACGTCCTCGCCAGGCACGAGACCCTGCGCACCGTCTACCCCGAGCACGACGGCGCCGCCACCCAGCTGGTGCTCCCCGCGGGCACCGAGCTGGTCGACCTGGTGGTCCGCACCGTGCGCCCCGCCGAGCTCCCGGCCCTGGTCGCCGCGGTGACCGGCACCGGCTTCGACGTCACCGCCGAGGTGCCGCTGCGCGCCCGGCTGCTCCGCGTCACCGACGACCCGGCCGCCGAGGTCCCGCCCGGCCGCCAGGAGCACGTCCTGCTCTTCGTGGTGCACCACATCGCCGCCGACGGCTGGTCCTTCGCCCCGTTGACCCGCGACCTCACCGCCGCCTACGTGGCCCGCCGCGCGGGCGCCGCCCCGAACTGGCGCCCGCTCGAGGTGCAGTACGCCGACGTGGCGCTCTGGCAGCGCGATGTGCTCGGCGCCGCCGACGACCCGGGCTCGGTGCTCGGCCGCCAGCTCGGCTACTGGTCGCGGCAGCTGGCCGGGGTACCGGAGCTGCTGCCGCTGCCCACCGACCGCGCCCGCCCCGCCGTGGCGGGCAACCGCGGCGGCGCCGTCACCGCCACGCTGGACGCCGCGCTGCACCGTGCCGTCCGGGAGACCGCCGCCGCGCACCGCGCGACGCCGTTCATGGTGCTGCACACCGCGCTCGCGGTGCTGCTCGCCCGGTTCTCCGGCACCGCCGACGTGGTGATCGGCGCCCCGGTGGCCGGCCGCGGCGATGCCGCGCTGGACGAGCTGGTCGGCATGTTCGTCAACACCCTGGTCCTGCGCACCGAGGTGCGCCCCGACCAGCCGCTCGCCGAGCTGCTCACCGCCGTGCGCGGCACCGACCTGGCCGCCTTCGACCACGCCGCCGTCCCCTTCGAGCAGCTGGTCGAGGTGCTGAGCCCGGTGCGCTCGCAGGCGCACGCCCCGCTCTACCAGGTGGCGCTCACCCTGCAGAACCACGCCAAGCCGGAGTTCCGGCTGCACCGCCTCGCCATCGCCGCCCTCGAGGTCGGCCCGGCCCCCATCCAGGTGGACCAGGACTGGACGCTCACCGAGCGCACCGAGGACGGCGCACCGGCCGGTATCGACATCTACCTGCACTACGCCGCCGAGCTCTTCGACCCGGAGACCGCGCACGGCTTCGTCGCCGCCTTCGAGCGGGTGCTGCGCACCCTGGTCCGCGACCCCGCCACGCCGGTCGAGGCGGTCGAGCTGCACTCGGCCGCCGAGCGCGACCTGCTGCTGGTCCAGCGCAATGCCACCGCGCGGCCGCTGCCCGCGCAGACCCTGGACGACCTGCTCCCGGCCCGCGCCGCCGCCGACCCCGGCGGCACCGCCGCGCTCTTCGAGGGCGCCGCGCTCACTTACGCCGAGCTGGAGACCCGGGTGCGCGGGCTGGCCCGTGCGCTGATCGCGCGCGGCGTCGGCCCGGAGACGGTGGTCGGCATCGCGGCGCACCGCGGGCTGGACCTGCTGGTCGCGCTGTACGCGGTGGTCCGGGCGGGCGGCGCCTACCTGCCGCTGGACCCGGAGCACCCGGCCGAGCGGCTGAACCGGCTGCTCGCCGACGCCGAGCCGCTGCTGGTCCTGGCCCCGACCGGCTCCGGGCTGCCGGAGCTGGACGGTGCCCCGGTGCTCGACATCGCCGAACTCGAGGCGGCGCAACCCGACTCCGGCCCCTGGCACGACGCCGAGCGGCTCCGCCCGCTGCGCCCGGAGAACACCGCCTACATCCTCTTCACCTCCGGCTCCACCGGCAGGCCGAAGGGCGTCACGGTGAGCCACCGCGCCATCGTGAACCAGCTGCGCTGGCTGGAGTTCCGCTACGGCGTCACCGCCGCCGACCGCATCCTGCAGCGCGCGCCGCTCACCTTCGACGTCTCGGTCTGGGAGGTCTTCCTCCCGGTGGCGGTCGGCGCCCCGCTGGTGATCGCCAAGCCCGGCGGCCACCTGGACCTGGCCTACTTCGCGGAGCTGCTGCGCACGCACCGGATCACCATCGCCGAGTACGTGCCGTCGGTGCTGGCCGCGCTGCTCGCCGAGGGCATGGGCGACGCGCTCGCCTCCTTCCGGCACCTGCACTGCGGCGGCGAGGCGCTCACGCCGGACCTGCTGGTCGCGCTGCGTGGCGTGGTCGGGGGCGCGCTGCACAATGCCTACGGCCCCACCGAGGCCGCGATCTCGGCGGTCTACCACGAGTTCACCGCGGCCGACGCGGAGTCGGGGCGCGATGTCGCCATCGGCAGGCCCTGCTGGAACACCCGCGTCTACGTGCTGGACGCCAGGCTGCGGCCGGTGCCCGCGGGGGTGATCGGCGAGCTGTACCTGGCCGGTGCACAGCTGGCGCGCGGCTACCACGGCCGCTCCGGGCTCACCGCCGAGCGCTTCGTCGCCGATCCCTTCGGGACGCGGGGCGAGGTCATGTACCGCACCGGCGACCTGGTGCGCTGGAACCGCGAGGGCGACCTGGTGTACCTGGGCCGCAACGACTTCCAGCTCAAGCTGCGCGGGCAGCGGATCGAGCTGGGCGAGATCGAGAGCGCGCTGGCCGCCGTGCCCGGCGTCGCCAATGCCGCGGTGCTGGTGGCGCGGGACGCCACCGGACAGGACGTGCTGGTCGGGTATGTCAGCGGGACCGGGCTGCGCGCCGAGGCGGTGCTGGCCGCGGTGCGCGACCGGCTGCCCGCCGCCATGGTCCCGGCCCGGCTGCGGGTGCTCGCGGACATGCCGCGCACCACCGTCGGCAAGCTGGACCGCGCCGCGCTGCCACCCTTCGAGGCGGCGGACGCCGCGGTGCACTTCCGCGCCCCGCGCGAGGGGGCGGAGTCGGTGCTGGCGGCGCTCGTCGCCGAGCTGCTCGGCACGTCGGCGCCGATCGGCGCGGACGACGACTTCTTCGCCCGCGGCGGCAACTCGCTGCTCGCCATGCGGCTGGTGGCCAGGGCGAATGCCGCGCTCGGCGGGGCGCTCACGGTCCGCGAGGTCTTCGCCGCCCCGACCCCCGCGCTGCTCGCCGCCCGGGTGACCACCGGTACCGCGCGGCCCGCGCTCACCGCGCGGCCGCGCCCCGAGCGGGTGCCGCTCTCGCTGGCGCAGACCCGGATGTGGCTGCTCAACCGGCTCGACCCGGAGTCGGCGGTGTACCACATCCCGATCACCATCCGGCTGCGCGGTGCGCTCGACGAGCCCGCGCTGCGCGCCGCGCTGCGCGATGTGGTGCAGCGGCACGAGGCGCTGCGCACCGTCTTCCCCGACGACGGCGCGGGCCCGCACCAGCGGGTTCTCGCGGACTACCCGCTCGCCCTTCCGGTCACCGACGCCACCGAATCCGCGCTCCAGGCAACGATCCTCGCGCTCACCGGCACCGGTTTCGACCTGCGCACCGACCTCCCGCTGCGCGCCGCGCTGTACCGCCTCGATCCGCACGACCACGTGCTGGCCGTGGTCGTGCACCACATCGCCGCCGACGGCGTCTCCACCGCGCCCCTGGCCCGCGACCTCATGACGGCCTACACGGCCCGCTCCGCGCGGGTCGCCGACCCGGCTCTCGCCCCCGCGCCCGAATGGGCCCCGCTTCCGGTGCAGTACGCCGACTTCACCCTCTGGCAGCACGAGACGCTCGGCGACGCAGCCGACCCGGACTCCGTCCTGGCCGACCAGATCCGCTTCTGGCGGGAGGAACTCGCCGCCCTGCCCCCGCTCCTCGAACTCCCCACCGACCGCCCCCGCCCGCCGGTCGCCACCGGCCGCGGCGCCACCGTCGACTTCGCCATCGGCCCGGAGCTGACCGGGGCGGTCACCGAGCTGGCCAGGGCGCACGGCGTCTCCACCTTCATGGTCCTGCACGCCGCCTACGCCACCCTGCTCGGGCTGCTCTCCGGCAGCACCGATATCGCGCTCGGCACCCCGGTGGCGGGCCGCGGCGAGCAGGCGCTGGACGACCTGGTCGGCATGTTCGTGAACACCCTGGTCCTGCGCACCCCGGTGCACCCCGGCGCCACCTTCGCCGAGCTGCTGCGCACCGTGCGCGAGCGCGACGTCCGCGCCTTCGGCCACGCCGACCTGCCCTTCGAGCGGCTGGTGGAGGAGCTGGACCCGGTCCGCTCCCGGGCGCACGCCCCGATCGTGCAGACCCTCCTCACCTTCGAGCACCGCGACGACACCGTGCTCCGGCTCCCCGGCCTCGAGGTCGCCGCCTACCCCCTGGCCAACGACACCGCCCAGTTCGACCTGGCGCTGGAGCTCACCGAGCACGGCACCGATTCCGGCACCGCGCTGCGCGCGCTCCTCCGCTACGCCACCGACCTCTTCGACCCGGCCACCGTCGCCGCGCTCGCCGCCCGCTTCGTCCGGGTGCTCGAGTTCGCGGTGGCGGACCCGCAGCGTCGCCTCGGCGCCATCGACCTGCTCGACCCCGCCGAGCGCCACCGGGTACTCACCGCCTGGAACGCCACCGAGCACCCCGGCGCCCCCGGCGCGACCCTGACCACGCTCTTCGAGCGCCAGGTCGCCCGCACCCCCGACGCCACCGCCCTGCGCTCCGGCGACACCACCCTGAGCTACGCCGAGCTCGCCGCCCGGGTGCACCGGCTGGCCCGCTGGCTCACCGGCCAGGGTGTCGGCCCCGACTCCATCGTGGCGCTCGGCATGCGGCGCTGCGTGGACCAGGTGGTCGGCATGTACGCGGTGCTCGCCACGGGCGGCGCCTACCTGCCGGTGGACCCGGACCACCCGGCCGAGCGGGTGGAGTACGTGCTGGCCACGGCGCGCCCGCTGCTCATGCTCACCTCCGGCTTCGACCCGGAGTCCGGCGGGGTCAGGCAGGTGCGGATCGACCGGCTGGAGCTCTCCGGCTTCGCCGGGACCCCGCTCACCCAGGTGGATCTGCTCGGCGTCCCGCAGCCGGGGCACGCCGCCTACGTGCTCTTCACCTCCGGCTCGACCGGCCGCCCCAAGGGCGTGGTGGTCACGCACGCGGCCATCGTGAACCGGCTGGTGTGGATGCAGGAGCGGTACCGGCTCACCGCGGACGACGTGGTGCTGCAGAAGACCCCGGCCACCTTCGACGTGTCGGTGTGGGAGTTCTTCTGGCCGCTGCAGGTCGGTGCCGCGCTGGTGCTGGCCGGGCCGGACGGGCACCGGGATCCGGCGCAGCTGGCGGCGCTGATCGCCGATGCCGGGGTGACGGCGGTGCACTTCGTGCCGTCGGTGCTCGCGGTGTACCTGGAGGAGCCGCGGGCCGCCGAGCGGGCTCGGCTGCGGCACCTCTTCGCCTCCGGCGAGGCGCTGCCCGCCGGGATCGCGCAACGGGCGCGGGCGCTCACCGGCGCCGCGGTGCACAACCTGTACGGCCCCACCGAGGCCGCTGTCGACGTCACCCACCACACCGTGGCCGATGCCGACGCCGAGTCGGTGCCGATCGGCGCTCCGGTCTTCAATACCCGTCTCTACGTGCTGGATTCCCGGCTGCGGCCGGTGCCGGTCGGGGTCCCCGGCGAGCTGTACCTGGCGGGCGTCCAGCTCGCCCAGGGCTACCTGGCGCGCCCCGACCTCACCGCGGACCGCTTCGTCGCCGCGCCCTTCGGCCCGGCCGGTGCGCGCATGTACCGCACCGGCGACCTGGTCCGCCGCCGCGCCGACGGTGAACTGGAGTACCTCGGCCGCACCGACTTCCAGGTCAAGCTGCGCGGGCTGCGCATCGAGCTCGGCGAGATCGAGGCCGCGCTCACCGCGCTCCCCGGCGTGCGCCGCGCCGTCGCCGCGGTCTGCTCCGACGAGCACCGCGGTGACCAGCTCGTCGCCTACGTGGTGCCCGGTACCGACGCCGACGCCGCCCGTCGCGCGCTGGCGGAACGCCTGCCCGCGTACATGATTCCCGCCGCCTTCGTCCCGCTGGACACCCTGCCGCTCAACCCCTCCGGCAAACTCGACCGCACCGCCCTCCCGGCCCCGGAGTTCGAGTCCACCACCTTCCGCGCCCCGGAGACCGGCACCGAACGCCTGGTCGCCCGGATCCTCGGCGACCTCCTCGGCACCACCGAGATCGGCGCCGACGACGACTTCTTCGCGCTCGGCGGCAACTCCCTGCTCGCCACCCGCCTGGTGGCCAGGCTCGGCGCCGAACTCGCCGCCGAACTCCCCGTGCGCCTGGTCTTCGAGGCTCCGACGGTCGCGGCGCTCGCCGCCCGCGCGGAACGCCTCGCCGGCACCGGCAACCGCCCCGCGCTCACC
The DNA here is from genome assembly GCF_040654395.1 of Nocardia sp. NPDC050697. Taxonomy (NCBI): domain Bacteria; kingdom Bacillati; phylum Actinomycetota; class Actinomycetes; order Mycobacteriales; family Nocardiaceae; genus Nocardia; species Nocardia sp. NPDC050697. The sequence goes on along the minus strand of NZ_JBFAHY010000007.1, from coordinate 418,257 downwards.
CGCCGCCCGCGCACCGAGCTGGTTCCGCTCTCCCCGGCCCAGCAGCGCATGTGGTTCCTGAACCGCTTCGACCCGGCCGAGACGGTGAACAATATCCCCGCCGTCATCCGGCTCACCGGCCCGCTGGACGTCGCCGCGCTCACCGCCGCGCTCGGCGACGTGGTCGCCAGGCACGAAACCCTGCGCACGCTCTACCCCGACCTGGACGGCACCGGCTGGCAGCGGGTGCTCCCCGCGGACCGAGCGCCCGCGCTCACCGTCACCGACGAGCCGGACCCGGCCCGCGCGGTGGCCGAGCTGGCGGCCACCCCCTTCGACGTCACCGCCGAGATCCCGGTCCGGATCGCGCTGCTCAGGCAGGGCCCGGCCGCGCACGTGCTCGCGTTGATCCTGCACCACATCGCCGCCGACGGTTTCTCGCTCGGCCCGCTCGCCCGCGACCTCGCCACCGCCTACGCCGCGCGGGCCGATGGCGCCGCACCGGCCTGGACCCCGCTCCCGGTGCAGTACGCCGACTACGCGCTCTGGCAGCGCGAACTGCTCGGCGCCGAGGACGACCCCGGCTCCACCGCCGCCGCCCAGCTGGACTACTGGCGCACCGCGCTGCGCGGCGCCCCCGCCCAGCTCGACCTGCCCACCGACCGCCCGCGCCCCGCCGTCGCCTCGCACCGCGCGGGGGACACCGCGCTCCCGCTCGGCCCCGCGCTGGTCACCGCCATCGCCACGCTGGCCGCGGCGCACGACGCCACCCCGTTCATGGTCGTGCACGCCGCGCTCGCCACCCTGCTGGCCCGGCTCTCCGGCACCGCCGATATCGCCGTCGGCACCCCGGTGGCCGGGCGCGGCGCCGCCGAGCTCGACGACGTCATCGGCATGTTCGTGAACACCCTGGTGCTGCGCACCGAGGTCGACGCCGCCGCCCCCTTCGGCGCCGTGCTGCGCCGGGTGCGGGAGACCGACCTGGACGCCTTCGCGCACGCCGACATCCCCTTCGAGCGGCTGGTCGAGGTGCTCGACCCGCCGCGCTCGCAGGCCAGGCACCCGCTCTTCCAGGTCGCGCTCTTCTTCCAGAACCTGGAGCCGGTCGCGCTGGAAGTGGCCGGGCTGGCCCTGGCCGAGCACCGCGTCACCGAGGTCGGCACCCGCTTCGACCTGCAGCTCACCGTCACCGCCGACGCGCTGCGGCTCACCTACGCCGCCGACCTCTTCGACGAGCCGACGGTGCGCGGCTTCGGCGAGCGGCTGCTCCGGCTGCTGGCCGCCGTCACCGCGGCCCCGGAGCTGTCGGTCGGCGATATCGAGCTCTTCGAGCCGGGCGAGCGGCACCGGGTGCTCACCGAATGGAACGACTCCGCCCACGTTTCCTTCGGCTCCGAGCTGCTGCTGGACGAGTTCTCCGCGCAGGCCGCCGCCACCCCGTTCCACCCTGCGCTGGTCTTCGTCCCCGACGACGGCGGCGCCGTCACCACCATTACCTACGGTGATCTCTCGCGCCGGGTGAACCAGCTGGCCAGGCACCTGATCGAGCTCGGCGTCGGCCCGGAGGCGCTGGTCGCGCTCGCGCTGCGCCGCTCCATCGACCTGGTGGTGGCCATGTACGCGGTGCTGGAGGCGGGCGGCGCCTACGTGCCGATCGATCCGGATCACCCGGAGCGGCGCATCGCGCACATCCTGGAGACCGCGCGCCCCGCGGCGGTGCTCAGCATCGCCGGAACCGAGATCGCCTACGACGGCACCGTGCTCCGGCTGGACGAGCTGCGGCTGGACGGCTACCGCGACGACCCGATCGGCGCGGACGAGCGGCCGCTGCCGCTGCGCCCGGCGCACCCGGCGTACGTCATCTTCACCTCCGGCTCCACCGGCAAGCCCAAGGGCGTGAGCGTCTCGCACGCCGCCATCGTCAACCAGGCCAACTGGATGCTCTCCCGGTACCGGCTGGCGGCGGGCGAGGTGTACCTGCAGAAGACCGCGACCACCTTCGACGTCTCGCTGTGGGGGTACTTCCTGCCGCTGCGGGTCGGCGCCACCGTGGTGCTCGCCGCCCCCGGCGGCCACCGCGACCCCGGCTACCTCGCCGAGGTGATCGCCGGATACGGCGTCACCGCCACCGATTTCGTGCCCTCCATGCTCAGCGTCTTCGCCGCGCACGTGGCGGCGGCTGGCCGCGCGGCCGCGCTGGCCACGCTGCGGCAGGTCTTCGTGATCGGCGAGGCGCTGCCCGCGGAGACGGTGCGCGCCTTCGGCGCGGTGAGCCCGGCGGCGCTGCACAACCTGTACGGCCCCACCGAGGCCGCGGTCAGCATCACGCACCGCGAGGTCACCGGCGAGGCCGGCCGCACCGTGCTGCCGATCGGCACCCCGGAGTGGAACAGCCGCGTCTACGTGCTGGACAGCAGGCTGCGGCCGGCGCTGCCCGGCGTCGCGGGCGAGCTCTACCTGGCCGGCGTCCAGCTGGCCCGCGGCTACCAGGCCCGCCCCGACCTCACCGCGGACCGCTTCGTCGCCGACCCGTTCGGCGGGCCCGGGCAGCGCATGTACCGCACCGGCGACCTGGTGCGCTGGGACACCTCCGGCCACGCCCCCGAGCTGATCTACCTGGGCCGCACCGACTTCCAGGTGAAGTTCCGCGGCCAGCGGATCGAGCTCGGCGAGATCGAGGCGGTGCTGGCCGGTGTGCCCGGCGTGGCGCAGGCCGCGGTCCTCGTCGTCGGCGAGCACCTGGCCGGGTACCTGACCCCCGCGCCCGGCGCCGTGCTGGACGAGGCCGTTGTGCTCGCCGCGGCCGCCGCCGCGCTGCCCGCGTACATGGTCCCCGGCGTGCTCGTGGTGCTCGATTCCTTCCCGCTCAATGCCTCCGGCAAGCTGGACCGCGCCGCGCTGCCCGCCCCCGAGTTCGCGCGCACCGCCTACCGCCCGCCGGTGACCCCGGCGCAGCGGCAGGTCGCGGCGGCCTTCGAGGCGGTGCTCGGCGCCACCCCGATCGGGCTGGACGACGACTTCTTCGCGCTCGGCGGCAACTCGCTCAGCGCCACCAGGGTGATCGCCCGGCTCGGCGCGGCACTGGACCGCCGGGTGCCGGTGCGGCTGCTCTTCGAGGCGTCCGGGGTGGCGGCGCTCGCCGCGCGCGTCACCGCCGACTCCAGCGCGGGCGGCGTGATCCCGCTGCTGGCCGGAGCCCGCCCGGAGCGGCTGCCGCTGGCCCCGGTGCAGCGCGGCATGTGGCTGGCCAACCGGCTCGACCCCGGCTCCGCGGTGCACAACATCCCGGTCGCCGTCCGGCTGCACGGCGGGCTGGACACCGCCGCGCTCGCCGCCGCCTTCACCGACGTGGTGGCCAGGCACGAGGTGCTGCGCACCGTCTACCCGGCCGGGCCGGACGGCAGCGGCCACCAGGTGATCCTGCCCGCCGACCCGCCGCCGCTCCGGCTCGAGGTGCGGGAACCGGACGGCGCCCCGCTCGCCGAGCGGATCGGCGCGGTGCTGGCAGGCGGCTTCGACGTCACCGCCGCGGTACCGGTGCGCGCGGTGCTGCTGCGCGAGGACCCGACCAGCCAGGTGCTGGTCGCGGTGCTGCACCACGTGGCCGCCGACGGCTACTCCATGGCCCCGCTGCTGCGCGACCTCATGGCCGCCTACCTGGCCAGGGTGCTCGGCACCGAGCCGGCCTGGCCGCCGCTCACCGCTCAGTACGCCGACTACGCGCTCTGGCAGGCCGCCGCCGTCGCGGCGAGCGCCGAGACCGAGCTGGCCTTCTGGCGGGAAACCCTGCGCGACCTGCCCGACCCCGCGCTCCCCACCGACCGCCCGCGCCCCGCCGTCGCCAGCCACCGCGGCGGCACCGTGCGAGCCAGGATCGGCGCCGAGGTGGCCGACCGGGTGCACGCGCTGGCCGCCGCGCACCGGGCGACCCCGTTCATGGTCGTGCACACCGCGCTCGCGGTGCTGCTGGCCCGGCTCTCCGGCACCGCGGACGTGGTCGTCGGCACCCCGGTGGCCGGGCGCGGCGCGGCCGCGCTGGACGACCTGGTCGGCATGTTCGTGAACACCCTGGTGCTGCGCACCGAGATCGACACCGCGGCACCCTTCGCCGCGCTGCTCGGCACCGTCCGCACCGCCGACCTGGCCGCCTTCGGCCACGCCACCGTCCCCTTCGAGCGGGTCGTGGACGAGCTCGGCACCGAGCCGTCGCTGGCCAGGCATCCGCTCTTCACCGTCGCGCTCAGCTATCTGGCCGACGGCTCACCCGCGGGCGCCGCGACCGCGGTGCCCGGGCTGGACCCGAGCCCGGTGGAGTTCACCGAGGCGGTGGCCCGCTTCGACCTGCAGTTCACCGTGGCGGGCGACCCCGACGCCGACGGCCACCTGAGCGTCGAGCTCGACTACGCCACCGACCTCTTCGACGAGGGCACCGCCGCCGGGCTGCTGCGCCGCTTCGGCAGGCTGCTCGGCGCGCTCACCGCCGCCCCGGAGCGCCCCGCGGGCGATGCCGAGCTGCTCGGCCCGGCCGAGCGCGCCGCGCTGCTCGCGGCCCCGGCCGCCACCGTGCCGCCGCGCACCCTGCCCGAGCTCATGGCCGCCGCCGTCGCGCTGAACCCGGACGCCACCGCGCTCGTCGACGGCGTGCGCGAGCTGCACTACCGCGCCCTGGACGAGCGCTCGGCCCGGCTGGCCCGGCTGCTGATCGAGCACGGCGTCGGCGCCGAGGACACGGTCGCCGTCGCGGTGCCGCGCTCCGCGGAGTCGCTGCTCGCGCTCTGGGCGGTGGCCCGCACCGGCGCCACCTTCGTCCCGGTCGACCCCACCTACCCCGCCGAGCGGATCAGCCACATGCTCACCGACTCCGGTGCCGCGCTCGGGCTCACCGTCGGCGCCGTCCGCGCCGCGCTGCCCGGCGATATCGCGTGGATCGCGGTCGACGCCGCCGACACCGCGGCCCGGCTGCGCAACCTGCCGCCCGGCGCGGTGCGGCCGCTGCGCCCCATCCGGCCCGAGCACCCCGCCTGGATCATCTACACCTCCGGCTCCACCGGCGTGCCGAAGGGCGTGGTCGCCACGCACGGCGGGCTCGCCGGGGTGGCGGCCGCCCAGCTCGCCGCCTACCGGACCACCGCGGCCTCCCGGGTGCTGCACGTGGCCTCGCCCAGCTTCGACGCCTCCCTGCTGGAGCTGCTCCTCGCGCTGGCCGCGGGCGCTCGGCTGGTGATCGCGCCCGCCGGGGTGTACGGCGGGGCCGAGCTCACCGCGCTCATCCGGCGCGCCGGGGTCACGCACGCCTTCCTCACCCCGGCGGTGCTGCGCACCCTCGACCCGGAGCAGCTGCGCGGGCTCGCGCACCTCACCGTCGGCGGCGAGGCGTACGGCCGCGACCTGGTCGACCGCTGGGCGCCGGGCCGGGCCATGCACAACACCTACGGCCCCACCGAGACCACCATCATCACCAGCATCAGCGCCCCGCTGCGCGCGGGTGAGCCGTTCGACATGGGCGCGCCGATCGACGGCATGTCCGCGCTGGTCCTCGATGCCAGGCTGCGGCCGGTACCGGTGGGCGTGGTCGGCGAGCTGTACCTGCGCGGGCCCGGGCTGGCGCGCGGCTACCACCTGCGGCCGGGGCTCTCGGCCGGCCGCTTCGTGGCCGACCCCTACGGCCCGGCGGGCGGGCGGCTCTACCGCACCGGCGACCTGGTCGCCAGGACCGACGCGGGCGGGCTGCGTTACGCGGCCCGCGCCGACCAGCAGGTCAAGGTGCGCGGGCTGCGCATCGAGCTGGGCGAGATCGACGCGGTGCTCGCCGCGCACGGGTCGGTGGGCACGGCGGTCACGCTGGGGCACAAGGACCCCTCGGGGAACACGGCGCTGGTCGCCTACGTGGTACCGGCGCCCGGCCACACCGTGGATATCGCCGAGCTCACCGCGCACGCCGGGCGGTCGCTGGCGGGGTACATGGTGCCCGCCTCGATCACCGTGCTCGACGCGCTGCCGCTCACCCCGGTCGGCAAGCTGGACCGGAAGGCGCTGCCCGCGCCGGAGTTCCGCGCCACCGCGTTCCGCGAACCGCGCACCGCCGCCGAGATCGCGGTGGCCGAGGTCTTCGCCGAGCTGCTCGACCTGGAGCGGGCCGGGCTGGACGACGACTTCTTCGCGCTCGGCGGCAACTCGCTCACCGCCACCCAGCTGGCCGCGCGGCTCGCCGCCCGGCTCGGCACCCCGGTCGGGGTGCGCCGGGTGTTCGAGCACCCGACGGTCGCCGCGCTCGCCGCCGAACTCGGTGGCGCCGAGCTCGATTCCGCGCCCGCGCTGGTGCGGCGGGAGCGCACCGGGCCGATCCCGCTCTCGCTGGCCCAGCAGCGCATGTGGCTGCTGAACCGGCTCGATCCGGAGTCCACCGCCTACAACATCCCGCTCGCGGTGCGGCTCGGCGGCGAGCTCGATATCGCCGCGCTGGACGCCGCCGTCGCCGATGTGGTCGAGCGGCACGAGACGCTGCGCACGGTCTACCCGAAGACCGAGACCGGGCCGGTGCAGGTGGTGCTGCCCACCGCGGAGTCCGGGCGGCCGGTGCTGACCCCGATCCCGGTCGCCGCCGACGACCTGCTCGCCGCCGCGGGCGATTTCATCGGCGCCGGGTTCGACGTCACCGCCGCCGTGCCGGTGCGCGCCCGGCTCTTCGCCGTCACCGGTGCCTCGGACGCCCCGACGCTGCTGCCGAGCGCTGCCGACAGCACACCGCCCGCCGCACCCGAGCACGTCCTTGTGGTCGTCGTGCACCACATCGCCGCCGACGGCTCCTCGCTGGCCCCGCTGGCCCGCGACCTCGTGCTCGCCTACGCGGCCCGCCGCACCGGCACCGCACCGGCTTGGACCCCGCTCCCGGTGCAGTACGCCGACTTCAGCCGCTGGCAGCGCGAGACACTCGGCGCCGAGGACGACCCCGGCTCGCTCGTCACCCGCCAGCTCACCTTCTGGCGGGAGACCCTGGCCGAGCTGCCCGCCCAGCTCACCCTGCCGACCGACCGGCCGCGGCCGCCGGTGGTCTCCACCAGGGGCAGGCACCTGGACTTCACCGTCGACGCCGGGCTGCACGGCCGCCTCGCCGAGCTCGGCCGGGAGCGCGGGGCCACGCTCTTCATGGTGCTGCACGCCGCCTGGGCCACCCTGCTGGCCCGGCTCTCCGGGACCGCCGATATCGCCGTCGGCACGCCGGTGGCCGGGCGCGGCGCCGCCGAGCTGGACGATGTGGTCGGCATGTTCGTGAACACCCTGGTGCTGCGCGCCGAGGTGCGCGGCGCCGATCCGTTCGCGGAGCTGCTCACCCGGGTGCGGGCGGCCGATGTCGCGGCCTTCGCGCACGCCGACGTGCCGTTCGAGCGGCTGGTCGAGGTGCTGAATCCGGAGCGCTCCACCGCGCGGCACCCGCTCTTCCAGGTCGGGTTCTCCCTCCACAACCAGGCCGAGGCCGAGCTGGAGCTGGCCGGGTTGCGGGTGGGGGCGCTCGATATCGCCTCCGAGGTGTCGCAGTTCGATCTGCACCTGGTGATCACCGACCGGTACCACCCGGATGGTGCGCCGGCCGGGCTCGCGGCCTCGCTCACCTACGCGACGGCGCTCTTCGACGAATCCACCGTCGCCGGGTTCGCGGGGCGGCTGCACCGGCTGCTCGCCGCCGTCTGCGCCGAGCCGCGAATCGCCGTCGGCGATATCCCGCTGCTGGATGCCGCCGAGCGGGAGCGGCTGCTGCACACCTGGAATCGGCCCGATCGCTCGCTGCCCGGCCCGGCCACGCTGGTCAGCGGGTTCGAGGCGCAGGTGCGGCGGACCCCCGACGCGGTCGCGCTCGTCGACGGCGCGGTCACGGTCACCTACGCCGAGTTCGGTGCCCGGGTGAACCGCCTGGCCCGGCTGCTCGCCGGGCGTGGTCTCGGGCCGGAGAAGCTGGTGGCGCTCGCGCTTCCGCGCGGGATCGATCTGGTGGTCGGCATGTACGCGGTGGTCACCGCCGGTGCCGCCTACGTCCCGCTGGATCCCGCGCACCCCGCCGAGCGCACCGCCGCCGTCCTCGCGGCGGCCGATCCGCAGCTCGTGCTGACCTCCGCCGCCTGGCCGCATCCCCTGCCCGGCGAGCGGGAGTTGCTGAACGTCGCCGACGTCGTGGACAGTTCCAGCGCGCCCCTGCGCGATGACGAGCGCACCACCCCGCTCCGCCCGGACCACCCGGCCTACGTCATCTTCACCTCCGGCTCCACCGGCACCCCCAAGGGCGTCGCGCTCCCGCACGCCGCCGTCGCGCACCAGCTGGAGTGGATGCGGTCCGAGTACCGCCTCGGCACCGAGGACGCCGCCCTGCTCACCACCTCCGCCGCCTTCGACCTCTCGGTCTGGGAGTTCTGGCTGGCCCCGCGCACCGGCGCCCGCCTGGTCCTCGCCCCGCAGGGCGCCCAGCGCGACCCGCGCGCCCTGCTCGACCTGATCGAGCGCACCGGCGTCACCACCGTCACCCTGGTGCCGTCGCTGCTGGCCATGCTCGCCGAGACCACCGGCGCCGCCCCGCTCCCCGCGGCGCTGCGCCGCCTGCTGGTGATCGGCGAGGCGCTGCCCGCGGCCACCGTGCGCAGGGTCGCCGCGCTGACGAGCGCCCGGATCGACAACCTCTACGGCCCCACCGAGGCCGCGGTCTCGATCACCCGCTACCGCACCGAATCCGGGCTGCCCGGCCCGGTCACCCCGATCGGCACGCCGGAGGCGGGGTCGCGGGTGCACGTCCTCGACGACCGCATGCACCCGGTGCCGATCGGCGTCACCGGCGAGCTGTACCTGGCCGGCGCCCAGCTTGCCCGCGGCTACCACGCCCGCCCCGACCTCACCGCCGAGCGCTTCGTCGCCGACCCGTTCGGCGGGCCGGGGGAGCGGCTCTACCGCACCGGCGACCTGGTGCGCTGGAATGCCGAGGGGCAGCTGGAGTACGTGGAGCGCCGCGACTTCCAGGTCAAGGTGCGCGGCTACCGCATCGAGCTCGCCGATATCGAGCACGCGCTGCTCGCGCGGCCCGGGGTGCGCGCGGCGGCGGTGCTCGCGCACGGCTCCGGCGAGCACACCCTGCTCGCCGGGTACTACGCCGCCGACGCGGTCGACCCCGCCGCGCTGCGCGCCGCGCTCGCCGAGCGGCTCCCCGGCTACATGGTGCCCGCCGTGCTCGTCCCGCTCGACCGGCTGCCGCTCACCGCCAACGGCAAACTGGACCGGGCCGCGCTGCCCGCCCCCGAACTCGGCGCCGCCGAGTTCACCGCCCCCGCGACGGAGTTGGAGCACACGGTCTGCGCCGCCTTCGCCGCGGTGCTCGGCGCCGAGCGGATCGGCACCACCGACAACTTCTTCGAGCGCGGCGGCAACTCACTGCTCGCCACCACCCTGGCCGGGCAGCTGGCGGCCGCGCTCGGCGAAACCGTCTCCGTGGTCTGGCTCTTCGCCGCGCCCACCCCGGGCGGGCTGGCCGAGCGGATCGCCGCGCACCGGGCCGGACGCGGGCGGGTGGATCGCGAGGTGGCCTACGAGGTGCTGCTCCCGCTGCGCGCGGGCGGCGGCGCGGAGCCGCTCTTCTGCTTCGCCCCCGCGGGCGGGATCGCGTGGTCGTTCGCCGGGCTGGCCGCGCACGTCGACCGGGAGCGGCCGCTCTACGGCCTGCAGTCGCCGGTGCTCGCCGGGGAGCCGGAGCTGCCCGGCTCGCTCGCGGAGTGGGCCGTGCGCTGCGTCGACGAGATCCGTGCCGTGCAGCCCGACGGGCCGTACCACCTGCTCGGCTGGTCGCTCGGCGGGGTGCTCGCGCACGCCGTCGCGGTGGAGTTGCAGGATCGCGGCCAGCAGGTCGCGCTGCTCGGGATGATGGACAGCTCGCTCGAGGTGCCCGCCGAGCGGGACGGCTCCGTGGTCGTCGGTGACCTGCTCGGCGGGTTGCTCGGCGGCTCGGCGGCCGCCGGCCATCCGGTGCCCGGCTCCGCCCCGGCCACCCTCGGCGACCTCGCCACCCGCTTAGGCGACCTTCCCGAGCCCTTCGCCTCCTTCGGTGCCGACCGCCTGCACCGTGTCCTCGACGCCGGCGTCCGCTCCCTCGACCTGGTCGCCGGCTACCGCCCGCGCACCTACAAGGGCGACCTCGTCTACTTCACCGCCGCACTCGACGACCCCACCGGCGCCACCGGAGCGGCGGGCTGGGCGGGCGCCGTCGACGGCACCGTGCACAACCACGCGGTCCCGGCGACGCACTGGCACATGACCACCGAACCGGCGCTCTCCCGGATCGGCCACGTGCTCGCCGACCTCTGGACGCGGCACCCCTGAACCCCCGACACCCCGTTCCCCCGGCAGGAAGGTCGACTCCGATGAACAACCCCTTCGACGACGACGAGGCCCAGTTCTACGTCCTCGTCAACGACGAGGGCGAGCACTCGCTCTGGCCGGTCTTCGCCGCCGTCCCCGGCGGCTGGACCGTCGCGCACGGCGCCGCCGCCCGCCGCGAATGCCTGCGCTACGTCGAAACCCACTGGCTCGACCTGCGCCCCAACTCCCTCATCACCGCCATGAACGCCCCCTGATCCACCCGAATGCGGGGCGCGCGGGCCACATCCCCCTTCCGCCCGCGCGCCCCGACCCCGGGCCCGGTCCTACGCGCGGGCGTCGCCGGTGGCGGTGGTCATGCGGTCGCGCCACTCGGTGATCGCACCACCGCGGCGGGTGCCGAGCGTGGCGTCGAAGCGCCGGGCCCGCTTGGCGACGGTGAGCCCGACGTAGGTGTTGGGGCCGGTGATGGCGGCGGTGGCGACGGCACACGCCTCCTCGACCTCGCCGCCGGCGAGCAGCGCGGTGGCGTGCTCGAACCGCACCAGCGCGGGCTCCATGGTCTCGGAGGGGTCGTAGGTGGCGAGCGCCTCGGAGGCGGCCCGCTCGGTCTGGTCGACCAGCCCGAGCCGGGCCGAGCCGATGGCCCGGTAGAAGGCGAGCTTCTCCGGCCGGAAGGAGAAGATGCCGAGCGGCATCTCCTCCGGCTTCGCCACGGCGAGCGCCGCGGCGGCCCGGTCGATGCAGCGGGCGAAGTCGTCGGCCTGGCCGAGCTCGGCGTGCGCCCGCGCGGCCAGGCTCCAGAGCCAGGCGGTGGCGGGCCCGCGATCGGGGTTCTGCGCGAGCCGCGGCGCGAGCAGCGAGAGCACGTCGCCCGGGCGGTCGCTGTAGGTGGGCAGGTAGCCGGCGCCGGCCAGCGCGATGTCCTCGGTGTAGCGGTCACCGATGTCCTGCGCGGCGTGCGCGGCGGTGGTGTACCACATCTTCGCCTGGCCGAAATGCCCGTCGTTGAAGAGGATCTCGCCGACGACGGTCGCCAGCCTGCCCGCGGTGCGCACCAGCCTGGCCTGCGCCGCCGTGGTCTGCCGCTCGGCCAGACAGCCGCGCACGATGCGGAACTGTTCCAGCGCGCCGGGCAGCAGCTCGCGCGGCGGCACCTGCACCGCGCGGGTGCCGAGGTGGGTCGCGGTCTCCTCGAGAACGAGCAGCCTGCGCTCGCTGATCGAGCCCGCGTCCAGCGCCGCGAGCATGCGTTCGGGTTCCGCGGCGACGAGCGCCGCGGCCTGGCCGGCGATTCCGATACCGGCGTAGGTCAGTAGTTCACGCCTTCTCACGTCGTCCTCGACTTCCTTGTCGAGCCCGCTTTCGAGCTTGGGTTCCGGTTCGGCGATTGCCTGCGTGAACCGGGCCCGCGCCTCGGCATCCGCCTCGGCCAGCACCCGATCCAGCAAGCGCCTGCTCGCATCGTGCATCCGCGTGGTGCGGCCGTTCTCCCACAACCCCACGGTGCGTGGTGTCACTCCCACCAGACGGGCGAACTCGTAACGGCTGCGTCGCATCGCCGCGCGCAGTGCCTTGACGTGTTCACCCCTCCAGTCGACTTCGAGCATAGGTGCCGCCTCGTCCGCAACCGGTCCTTACAAGCGAAAAGTACTCGCTATTACCGTATTCGGGACTGGTTTGCGCGTACTCGGCACGTGCACCCTTGAAGTCGCACCCGGTGCCGGGGGTTGTGCCCGAACCCTTTCGGTGGTCGCCCTTTTCGACCGGAGCCCGCGCGCGGTCCGATCCAGCCGCCCCCCGGCTCCTCCCGCGCCACCACGGCGCCGGGTGCACACATCGAGCAACATCGGAGGTGGACCATGGACGTACTCGCGCCGGATACCCGCGAACTGTGGTTGATGCAGAGCCGTGACTGTGCCGCCGAGCCGCCGCCGCTGGACGCCGCCCGCGCCCGCTTCGTGCTCGCGGTGCACGCCGGGCACGGCGCCGGATGCAGGCAGTTCCTGGCCGCCGCCGCCTTCTCCTACGGTGCGTATCGGGACACCGCCCGCGCCTGACCGGCGCAAGCCCTGCGCCTGCCCGACGCAAATCCCGCGCCTGACCGGCGCAGACCCGGCGCCGCATGAGGGGCGGCGCCGGGTGCGGGCCCGGCACCGCCCGAGCACGGCATCGCGCGAGCCGCGCGCCACCGCCGCTAGGCGGCGTTGCTGAGCGTCTCGAACTCGCTGTCGGACAGCGTGATCCCCGCCGCCGCGATGTTCTCCTCCACATGCGCCACCGTCGAGGTCCCCGGAATCGGCAGCACCACCGGCGACCGCCGCAGCAGCCAGGCCAGCGCCAGCTGCGCGGGCGAGGCGCCGTGCTCGGCGGAGATGGCGTCCAGCGGCCCGCCCGGCTTGGCCAGCTCGCCGGTGGCGATCGGGAACCAGGGAATGAAGGCGATGTTCTCCGCCTCGGCGTACTCCAGCACCTCCTCGTCGGCCCGGTTCGCCAGGTTGTACAGGTTCTGCACCGAGACGATCGGCGCGATCTCCCGCGCCTCCTTCAGCTGCGCCACGCTCACCTGCGAGACCCCGATGTGCCGGATCTTGCCCTCTTCGCGGAGCAGCGCCAGCTCACCGAGCTGGTCGGCGAGCGGCACCTTCGGGTCGATCCGGTGCAGCTGGTAGAGGTCGATCCGGTCCACGCCGAGGTGGCGCAGGCTCAGCTCGGTCTGCTGGCGCAGGTACTCGGGGCGGCCGACCGGCCGCCAGTCGCCCGGCCCGGAGCGGGTGAGCCCGCCCTTGGTGGCGATCACCAGGTCGTCGGCGTACGGGTGCAGCGCCCTGCGGATCAGCTGCTCGCTGACGAACGGCCCGTACGAGTCGGCGGTGTCGATGAAGTTCACGCCGAGCTCGACGGCGCGGCGCAGCACCCGCACCGCCTCCTCGGGATCGCGCGGATCACCCCAGACGCCGGCGCCGGTCAGCTGCATGGCGCCGTAGCCGAGCCGGTTGACCGGCAGATCGCCGCCGAGCGCGAAGGTGCCGGACGCATCGGCCGGGCGGGACTCCACATCGGTGCTCATCACAGATCCTCTCGTCGTCGATACCCCTCGGTGCGCAACCCGGGGAGCGGTCCCGATGTTCCCGGCCCGCGAGCGATGAATCCGCGCGGAGCCCGGCCGCTGGCTGATCGCGCACGAGCACCACTCGTACCCGCTGGAGAGCTGAGTCAGGCGCCGAAGAGGATGGCCCGCATGAGCAGGCAGACCCGCTCCGGCGAGCCCGCCGGGTCGGTGTCGAAGGCCCGGCCCAGATCCACCACCTGCGCGAAGGCCGCGTGCACCAGGAAGCGGGTCTCGGCCGAGCTGAGCTCGGGGCGCACATCGCGCACCAGCCGGGCCCACTCCTCGACGCTGAGCCGCTGGATATTGCGCAGCACCGTGCGCTCCTCGGCGGGCACGTGCTGGAACTCGGTGTAGTAGACGAAGGTGAGGGCGCGCTCGGCGAACGAACCCGCCACGTACTGCCGGATCAGCGTCTCCAGCGCGTCCGCGCTGTCCGTGCTCGCCGCCACCGCCGGGCCGACGGCGCCGGAGACCCGGTCCGCCGCGCGCCGGAAGGCGGCGGCGAGCAGGTCGCTCTTGCCCCGGTAGAAGCGGTAGACCGCGGAGGCGGCGGAGAGCCCGGCCGCGGTGGCGATCTCCTCGACGCTGACATTCGGGTAGCCGCGGGCGTGGAAGAGCTCGACCGCCTTGCGCAGCAGCAGCTCGTGCTTGAACGAGTCCGGGATCTCCACCGGGGCGGGCAGCTCGGCGGCGACCGCGGGGGGCAGCTCGACGGCGGCGATCGCGGTGGCGGCGCTGGACAGCAGCCGCTGGATGGTCTTCACCGGCAGCGCGGCGTGGTGGTCGGCGATGCTGGTGACGGCGCTCAGGATGGCGACGCAGAGCACCCGGACGTCGGTCTCGGAGAGCTCGGGGCGCAGCGCGGCGACCTGGGTGCCGAGCGCGCGCAGCACCGACATCTGCTGCGCGTTCAGCAGCGCCAGATCGTCCGGCTCCAGGTAGCGGCCCTCCCAGCGCACCAGGGTGACGGTCGGGCGGTTCTCGATGGTGATGCCGATCAGCGCCTCGAGCACGTGCTCGAGCCGAGCCCGCGGCGGCGCGTCGGAGAGATCCTCCGGGAGCCGCACCGCCTCGGTCATGGCGCCGCCGACCCGCAGCAGCTCCTCCTGGAACAGCGCGTATTTGCTGGGGTAGTGCCGGTACAGCGCGGCCGAGCTGATGCCGAGCGCGGTGGCGATGTCCTCCATGCTGACGCCGTGGTAGCCCAGCGAGCCGAAGGCGGCCGCCGAGGTCGCCGCGATCTGGGCGCGCCGATTCTTCGGCCGCCGCCGGATCTCCCGAGGTGCCGGGTCGCCGGTGACCGCCTTGCGCGTGCTGCGGCGATTGTCGACACTCATGCCGACATGGTATCGGTACGGCCCCCGGTTCCCGGCCGCTGCGCCGACCGGTTCCGCCGCGCGGGTCACCGCGCGGCGGGCCGCTGCCCGGCGTACCAGTCCAGCAGCTCGGGATCGTCGACCGCGCTGCGCTCGACCACCCGCCCCGCCTCGGCGCCCTGGAACAGCTTCTTGATCGGTACCTCGAGCTTCTTGCCGGTGCGGGTGTGCGGGATGCCGGGCGCCACGATCACCTCGTCCGGCACGTGCCGCGGCGACACCTCGGTGCGGATGGTGCTCGCGATCCTGGCGCGCAGCTCGTCGGTGAGATCGGCGCCGGGGGCCAAGGTGACGAAGAGCGGCATCCAGTAGCCACCGTCCGGTTGCTCGACGCCGATCACCAGCGCCTCGGTGATCTCCGGCAGCCGCTCCACCGACTGGTAGATATCGGCGCTGCCCATCCGGATGCCGTGCCGGTTCAGCGTGGAGTCCGAGCGGCCGTGCACCACCACGCTGCCGTGCCCGGTCAGCGTGATCCAGTCGCCGTGCCGCCAGACGCCGGGGAAGGTGTCGAAGTAGGCGTCGTGGTAGCGGTGGCCGTCCGCGTCGTTCCAGAACCGCACCGGCATGGAGGGCATGGGCGCCGTCACCACCAGCTCGCCGACCTCGTCGCGCACCGGTTTCCCGTCCGGGTCGAAGGCGTCGAGCGCGACCCCGAGGTACGGCGCGGAGAGCTCGCCCGGCCAGACCGGGACCGTCCGGGTGCCGCCGGCGAAGGCGCTCACCACGTCGGTGCCGCCGCTGATCGACGAGACCTGCACGTGCGCACCGGCGTTCGCGCCGATCCACTCCGAGGAGGCGGGCGGCAGCGAGGAGCCGGTGATCCCCACCGTGCGCAGCGCCGACAGGTCGAAGGCGGTGCGCGGCAACAGCCCGTCCTTGATGCAGGCCAGCACGTAGCCGGGGCTGGTGCCGAGCACGGTGGTGCCGGTCTCGGCGGCGATCCGCCAGAGCGCGCCCGGGTCCGGGTGCGTGGGGCTGCCGTCGTAGGTGACGATCGTCGCCCCGGTGAGCAACCCGGCCACCTGGAAGTTCCACATCATCCAGCTCGGGCTGGTGTACCAGAAGAAGGTGTCGTCCGGGCCGATATCGGCGTGCAGCGCAACGGCCTTCAGATGCTCGAGCAGGACGCCGCCGTGGCCGTGCACGATGCCCTTCGGCAGCCCGGTGGTGCCGGAGGAGAAGACGATCCAGAGCGGGTGGTCGAAGGCGACCGGCTCGGTGGTGATCACCGGCGGCTGCGCCTCGGTGACGGCGACGGCCTCGGCCCACGGGGTCACGTCGTCGACCGGGAGGCCGAGCCGGGGCACCACCACGGTGCCGCGCAGCGTCGGCAGCCCGGCCCGGACCGCGGCCAGATCTTCCCGCTTGTCGTGCGTCCTGCCGCCGTACGAGTAGCCGTCGGCGGCGACCAGCACCACCGGCTCCAGCTGGCCGAGCCGGTCCAACGCGGCCTTGGGTGAGTAGTCCTGGCCGCAGGCGCTCCACACCGCGCCGATGCTGGCGGTGGCGAGGAAGGCGACGACGGCCTCCGGAATGTTCGGCAGGTACCCGGCCACCCGGTCGCCAGGGCCGACACCGAGCCCGCGCAGGGTGCGCGCGAGCGCGGCGGTGTCGTCGACCAGCTCGGCCCAGGAGACCTCGCGCGGCTCGTGCTCCTCGGTGATCTGCACGATCGCGGGGCGCTCCGGGTTCACCGCCCGCACCACCTGGTCGACGTAGTTGATCCGGGTGCCGGGGAACCACTCCGCCCCCGGCATCTCCCGGCTCGCCAGTACCTCGCCGCCGATCGCACCGAGCCGGAAGTAGTCCCACAGTGCGTGCCAGAAGCCGGGCAGGTCGTCGACGGACCACTGCCAGAGCGCCGAATATCCGTCGAACTCGCGGCCGGCCCGCACCCCGGCGAACCGGGCGAAATCGGTGATCCGGGCGGCGGCGATATCGCGCTCGGCGGGCACCCACTGTGGTTCCACTGCTGTCTCCTCAGTCGCTCGCGGCGCCGCCACGGCGCACGATCTGCTCGGCGTGCCGCAGCACCGGTCCGTCCACCATCCGGCCCTCGAACTGGAAGACGCCGCGGTGGTTCGGCACCTCCGCCAGCACCCGGCGGGCCCAGTCCAGCTCCTCGCCGGAGGGGGCGTAGGCGCCGCGGATGACCGGGATCTGGCTGGGGTGGATGGCCACCTTGGCGTCGAAGCCGACGGCCACCGCGTCGAGCGCCTCGTCCCGCAGCCCGTCCAGGTCGGGGATGTTCAGGTACACCCCGTCCAGCGCGAACTTGCCCGCCGCCTTGCCCGCGAGCAGCGTGGTGGAGCGCAGGTGCCTCGGCAGGTCGCGGTAGCTGCCGTCCGGGCGGCGGGTGGACTGCCCGCCCAGCGCGGCCACCAGATCCTCGGCGCCCCACATGATCCCGACGGCATTCGGCTCGGCCATGATCCGCTCGCAGGCGAGCGCGCCGCGCGGCGACTCGATGAGCGCGATCACCGAGAAGCCGTCGAGCGCCCGCAGCTGCTCGGCGGATTCGGCCTTCGGCAGCATGACGGTGCGGTACTCGGTGCGGTGCAGCGCGCCGAGATCGGCGACGTAGTGCTCGGTGTCGGCGCCGTTGATCCGGATCACCGTGGTCGCCGGGTCGAGCCGGGTGCTCAGCACGGCTTCCCTGGCGGCGTCCTTGTCCGCGGCGGCGACCGCGTCCTCCAGGTCCAGGATCACCACGTCGGCCGCGGCGGCGGCCTTGGCGTAGCGGTCGGGGCGGTCGGCCGGGCAGAAGAGCCACCCGGGGCCGGTCACATCGCTCATGCCTGCGACTCCTTGGTACGCACGAGAGTTTTCCGCACGGCCGTGACGACCACATCGCCGTGCTGGTTGGAGCCGGTGTGCGCGAGCGTCACGATGCCCTCGCCCGGCCTGCTCCTGGAGAGCCGCTTCTCGGTGACCACGGTCTCGGCGTAGAGCGTGTCGCCGTGGAAGAGCGGTTTGGG
The DNA here is from genome assembly GCF_040654395.1 of Nocardia sp. NPDC050697. Lineage (NCBI taxonomy): Bacteria > Bacillati > Actinomycetota > Actinomycetes > Mycobacteriales > Nocardiaceae > Nocardia > Nocardia sp. NPDC050697. The sequence goes on along the minus strand of NZ_JBFAHY010000007.1, from coordinate 400,462 downwards.
GAAGGCGATCTCGGAGAAGCCGAGGTTGCCTACCAGGGTGCCCTGGGTCAGCTGGGTGATCGAGAGCCCGATCAGCGTCGACAGCGTGAACATCGAGTTCACCAGCCGCTGGTTGAACGGCGGCTGCGTCTCGGCGAAGGCGGCGTCCAGGTGCAGCGCCTGGGTGTTCATGGTGAGCGTGGTGAACAGGACATTGTCCGCCTCGGTGATCGTGCGCCCCGGCCGGTGCTCGTAGATCACCTCGGTCTCGAACTCCTCGAACCACAGCCCGCGCTGGGTGATTCGGCGCGGCGCGCTCACAGCCCGAGCTCCCTGGCGATCAGCAGCAACTGAACCTCCGTCGTACCCTCGCCGACCTCCAGGATCTTGCTGTCCCGGTAGTGCCGAGCGACCGTGTACTCGTTCATGAAACCGTAGCCGCCGAAGATCTGGGTGGCGTCCCTGGCATTGTCCATGGCGGCCTCGCTGGCCACCATCTTCGCGATCGACGCCTGCTTCTTGAACGGCTTCCCGGCCAGCATGAGCGCGGCCGCGTCGTAGTAGGCGGTGCGCGCGGTGTGCGCCCGCGCCTCCATCCTGGCGATCTTGAAGGCAATGGCCTGGTTGCGCCCGATCGGCTTGCCGAAGGCGTCGCGCTCGCCCGCGTACCGCACGCTCTCGTCCACGCAGCCCTGGGCCGCGCCGACCGCGAGCGCGGCGATGGCGATCCGCCCCTCGTCCAGGATGCGCAGGAAGTTGGCGTAGCCGCGGCCGCGCTCGCCGAGCAGGTTCTCCTCCGGCACCCGCACGTCGGTGAAACTCAGCGGGTGCGTGTCCGAGGCATTCCAGCCGACCTTGGAGTAGGCCGGTTCGGCGACGAAGCCGGGGGTGTCGGTCGGCACCAGGATGGTCGAGATCTCCTTCTTGCCCCCGGTCGTTCCGGTCACGGCGGTGACGGTGACCAGCCGGGTGATGTCGGTGCCGGAGTTGGTGATGAACTGCTTGGAGCCGTTGATCAGCCACTCGCCGGAGTCGAGGGTGGCGGTGGTCCTGGTCCCGCCCGCGTCGCTGCCGGCGCCGGGCTCGGTGAGCCCGAAGGCGGCGAGCGCGTGGCCGCTCGTCAGCTGCGGCAGCCAGCGCTGCTTCTGCTCCTCGGTGCCGAAGCGGTAGATCGGCATGGCGCCGAGCGAGACCCCGGCCTCCAGCGTGATGGCCACGCTCTGGTCCACCTTGGCGAGTTCCTCGAGGGCGAGGCAGAGCGCGAAGTAGTCGCCGCCCATGCCGCCGTACTCCTCCGGGAAGGGCAGCCCGAACAGCCCCATCTCGGCCATCCCCGCCACCACCTCGTAGGGGAAGCTGCACTTGGCGTCGTGCTCGGCGGAGACCGGGGCGACCACCGCGCGGGCGAATTCGCGCACGGTCATGGCCAGGTCGCGGTAGTCCTCCGGTAGCGCACCGGTGGCGAGGAAATCGGTCATGCGGGTAGTCCTTCGATCGTCGACGCGGTGATGCGGGCGAGCACCTGGTCCAGCCGGACCTGGGTGCCCGGCGTCACCAGGAGCTCGACGGTGCCTGCGACCGGCGCCGTGAGCGTGTGCTCCATCTTCATGGCCTCCACCACGACCACCGGGTCGCCCGCGGCCACCTCGGTACCGGCCGCGGTGCCGACCGCGATCACCGAACCCGGCATGGGGCTGCGGATCTCGGCATCGCCCTCGTGCGCGCCCGCCCCGCGCAGGGCGCGGTGCTCCGCGCGCCGCAGGGTCCTGGTGCCGGTCGGTCCGGCGAGCCAGTACTGCTCGCCGTCGGCGGCGATCAGGTACTCGTGGCGGACGCCGTCCAGGGTCAGGGTGAGGGTGGTGACGGCACCGGGGACAGCGCCGCCCGGGGGCGCCGCCGACGCGGTGAGCGCCAGCTCGGGGCCGTCGTCCACCCGGACCACCGCACGCTCCGGTGTGCCGGTGATCCGCACCTCGCGGGTGCCGCCGTCGGCGGTGAGCCGGGCCAGGACCGGTGCGGCAGCGCCCAACCGCCACCCGGACGGCTGCGCCCACGGCCCGGCCCCCGGCTCCGGCTGCAACCGCAGCCAGTCGGCGACCGCCGCAGCGACGAACTCGTCATCCGTCACCCGTCCCGGCGCGAAATCCCCGACCCGCCGGTCCAGCAGCCCGGTATCGAGCTTCCCGGCGACCACATCCGGGTCGGCGAGCAGGAACCGCAGGAACTCCACATTGGTCCGCAGCCCGAGCACCACCGTCTCGCCGAGCGCCCGATCCAGCGCGCCGAGCGCGGCGGCGCGGTCGCCGGCGAAGGCGATCACCTTGGCCAGCATGGGGTCGTAGTCGCTCCCGACCGTGGTCCCGGCGCGCAGCCCGGAATCCACCCGCACCCCGGCGGGCTCAGCCACGGCCAGCACCTTGCCGCCGGTCGGCAGGAAGTCCCGCCCCGGATCCTCCGCGTACACCCGCGCCTCCACGGCGTGCCCGGTGAGCCGGATATCGCCCTGCGCGACCACGAGCTCCTGCCCGGCGGCGACCCGCACCTGGCACTCCACCAGATCCACCCCGGTCACCAGCTCGGTCACCGGATGCTCCACCTGCAGCCGGGTGTTCATTTCCATGAAGAAGAACTCGTCCGGCCGGTCCGCCGACACGATGAACTCGACCGTGCCGACACCCCGGTAGTCCACGCTGCGCGCGGTGGCGCAGGCGGCGGCGCCGATCCGCTCCCTGGTCGCCGCGTCCAGCAGCGGCGAGGGCGCCTCCTCGATCACCTTCTGGTGCCTGCGCTGCAGCGAGCACTCCCGCTCGCCCAGGTGCAGCACGGTGCCGTGCGCGTCGGCGAGCACCTGCACCTCGATGTGCCGCGGATTGCGGACGAAGCGCTCCAGGAAGAGCGTGTCGTCGCCGAAGGCCGCCGCGGCCTCGCGCCGCGCGCTCACCAGCGCCGCGGGCAGCTCGGCCGGGTCGTCGACCCGCCGCATCCCCTTGCCGCCGCCCCCGGCGGAGGGCTTGACCAGCACCGGGAACCCGATGCCCGGCGCGGCCTCGAGCAGCTGGGCGTCGGTCAGCCCCGGCTCGGCGATACCGGGCACCACCGGGACGTCGAACGCCGTCACCGTCCGCTTGGCGGTGATCTTGTCGCCCATGACCTCGATGGCCCGCGCGGGCGGCCCGAGGAACACGATCCCCGCCGCCTCCAGCGCCGCCGCGAAGGCCGCGTTCTCCGAGAGGAACCCGTACCCCGGGTGCACCGCACCGGCCCCGGTGCGCACCGCCGCGGCGACCACCAGCTCCACCGCCAGGTAGCTCTCGCGGGCGGGTGCCGGCCCGAGCCGGACCGCGACGTCGGCCGCGTGCACGTGCGCCGCGTCGGCGTCGGCATCGCTGTAGACCGCCACCGAGCGCAGCCCGAGCGCGCGCAGCGTGCGGATCACCCGCACCGCGATCTCACCCCGGTTCGCGACCAGGACGGTGTCGAACGCCGTGATGGCGGCTGGATCGAAGAGGGAAGTCATGGCCGTCACATCCGGAAGACGCCGTAGGAGACCGGGGCGAGGGGTGCCTGCGCGCAGGCCGCGAGCGCCAGGCCGAGCACCGTCCTGGTGTCGGCCGGGTCGATCACCCCGTCGTCCCAGAGCCGGGCCGTCGAGTAGTAGGGGTTGCCCTGGGTTTCGTACTGCTCCCGGATCGGCGCCTTGAACGCCTCCCGATCCGCCTCGGACCAGGGGTTGCCGGAGCCGTCGAGCTGGTCGCCGCGGACCGTGGCCAGCACCGAGGCGGCCTGCTCGCCGCCCATGACCGAGATCCGCGCGTTCGGCCACATCCAGAGGAAGCGCGGCGAGTAGGCGCGCCCGCACATGGAGTAGTTGCCCGCGCCGTAGGAGCCGCCGATCACCACGGTCAGCTTGGGGACGCGGGCGCAGGCCACCGCGGTGACCATCTTGGCGCCGTGCTTGGCGATGCCGCCCGCCTCGTAGTCGCGGCCGACCATGAAGCCGGTGATGTTCTGCAGGAAGAGCAGCGGGATCTTCCGCTTGTCGCAGAGCTCGATGAAGTGCGCGCCCTTCATGGCGGATTCACCGAAGAGCACGCCGTTGTTCGCCACGATCCCGACCGGGTGGCCGTGCAGCCGGGCGAAGCCGGTGACCAGGGTCTTGCCGTACTCGGCCTTGAACTCGTGGAAGCTGCTGTGCTCCGGGGCGTCCGGCTCGGCGTCGACCAGCCGGGTGATCACCTCGCGCACGTCGTACGGGGTGCGCAGATCCACCGGGACCACGTCGTAGAGCTCGTCCTCCGGCGCCGCCGGGGCCACCGATCGGGTGACCTGCCACGGCGATCGGGGCGCAGGGCCGAGCGTGCCGACGATCCGGCGCACGATGCGCAGCGCGTCCTCGTCGTCCTCGGCCAGGTGGTCGGTGACGCCGGAGACCCGGGAGTGCAGCTCGCCGCCGCCCAGCTCCTCGGCGGTGACCACCTCGCCGGTGGCCGCCTTCACCAGCGGCGGCCCGCCCAGGAAGATGGTGCCCTGGTTGCGGACGATCACCGCCTCGTCGCTCATGGCGGGCACGTACGCGCCGCCCGCGGTGCAGGAGCCGAGCACCGCGGCGATCTGCGGAATGCCCGCCGCGCTCATGGTGGCCTGGTTGTAGAAGATCCGGCCGAAGTGCTCGCGGTCCGGGAAGACGTCGTCCTGGTGCGGCAGGTGCGCGCCGCCGGAGTCGACCAGGTAGATACAGGGCAGGTTGTTCTGCATCGCGATCTCCTGCGCGCGCAGGTGCTTCTTCACCGTCATGGGGTAGTAGGTGCCGCCCTTGACCGTCGCGTCGTTGGCGACGATCACGCACTCCCGCCCGGACACCCGGCCGATGCCGGCGATCACCCCGGCGGCCGGGCAGTCGCCGCCGTACATGCCGTCGGCGGCGAGCGCCGCGATCTCCAGGAACGGGCTGCCCGGGTCGAGCAGCCGGTCCACCCGGTCGCGGGGGAGCAGCTTGCCCCGGTCGAGGTGGCGCTGCCGCGCCTTCTCCGGGCCGCCCCGGGCCGCCGCGGCCAGCCGCTCCCGCAGCTCGCCGACGAGCGCACCGTGCGCCGCCCGGTTACCGAGCTCCACTGTGCTGGTCATGACGTATTCCATTCCGTGTCGGTTAGTCGCTGTTAACTGTGTTTGAGGTTAATCTTGACTAACCGAATTTGTCCACCGGAGGTGTGTGGTGAGCGTCGAGCCCGTCGTGCCGACCCGTCGCGAGCAGCTGAAGCAGCAGCGCCGGAGCGATCTGCTGCGGGCGGGGGCGCGGCTGATCGCGGATCGCGGCTTCCCCGGGGTCCGGCTGGACGATCTCGGCGCCGCGGTCGGGATCAGCGGGCCCGCGGTGTACCGGCACTTCGCCTCCAAGGAGGCGCTGCTGATCGAGCTGCTCACCGAGGTCTCCGAGCGGCTGCTCGCCGGGGGCAGGGCGGTGGCGGGCGGTGGCGCCGAGCCGGGCGCCGCGCTCGCCGCGCTGGTCGACTTCCACCTCGACTTCGCGCTGGGCGAGCCGGAGCTCATCCGGATCCAGGACCGCGATCTGGATGCCGTCCCGCCCGGGCCGCGCCGGGAGATCCGGCGGGCCCAGCGGCGCTACGTGGAGGTCTGGGTCGGCGTGCTCTGCGCCCTGCACCCCGGGCTCGGCGAGGAGACCGCGCGGATGCAGGCGCACGCCGCCTTCGGCCTGCTCAACTCGACCCCGCACAGCGCGGGCCGGGCCACCGCCGCCCGCGCCCGCCCGGTGCTCCGCCGCATGGCGCTGGTGGCGCTGGGCAGCTGAGCCCCGCCGAGCTACCTGGCGCTCCAGCCGCCGTCCATGGTGTAGCTCGCCCCGGTCACCATGCCCGCGTCGGCGGAGGCCAGCCAGCAGACCAGCGTTGCGACCTCCGCCGGCTCCACCAGCCGCTTGATGGCGCTCTCGGTGAGCAGCACCTTCTCCACCACCTCCCGCTCCGGGATTCCGTGCGCCGCCGCCTGGTCGGCGATCTGCCGGTCCACCAGCGGGGTGCGCACGTAGCCGGGGTTCACGCAGTTGCTGGTGACCCCGTGCGGCCCGCCCTCCAGCGCCGTGACCTTGGAGAGCCCCTCCAGCGCGTGCTTGGCGGTGACGTAGGCGGATTTGTACGCCGATGCCCGCAGCCCGTGCACCGAGGAGATATTGACGATCCGCCCGCCCCCGCTCCGGTACATGTGCGGCAGCGCCGCCCGGACCAGCAGGAACGGTGCCTCCACCATGAGCGCGAGCAGCTGCCGGAAGCGCTCCGGCGGGAAGTCCGGGATGGCCGCGACGTGCTGCACCCCGGCGTTGTTGACCAGGATGTCGGTCTCCAGCTCCAGCGTCTCCAGCGCGGTGACGTCGAGCAGGTCGACCGCCCAGGCGGTGCCGCCGATCTCGGCGGCCACCTCCTTCGCCCCGGTCTCGTCGCGGTCCGCCACCGTGACGTGCGCGCCGCGCTCGGCGAGGGCGCGGGCGCAGGCCGCGCCGATCCCGCTCGCGCCACCGGTGACCAGCGCGGTCTTCCCGTCCAGTGCGCTCATCGGGCGGTCACCGCCGCCGCCTTCGCCTCGCTCGCCAGCTGCGCGGCGTCGGCGGCGTCGATCTGCGCCAGGTCGGCGCCCTTGGTCTCGCGCGCCACCAGCACCGCGATGGCGGTGATGGCGCAGGCGCCCGCCAGGTACCAGGCGATCGGCACCGAGGAGTCGAAGGTGTCGAGCAGCCGGACGGCGATGATCGGCGCCAGCGAACCGGCCACGATCGAGGTCACCTGGTAGCCCAGCGAGACGCCGGAGTAGCGCATCCGGGTCGGGAACATCTCCGCCATGATGGCGGGCTGCGCCGAGTACATGAGCGCGTGGAAGACCAGCCCGATCACGATGGCGAGCAGCACCACGCTGTGGTGCCCGCTGTTCATCATGGGGAAGGCGAAGAAGCCCCAGGTGCCGCCGAGGATCGCGCCCGCCAGGTACACCGGCCGCCTGCCGATCCGGTCGCTGGCCCGCCCGACCAGCGGAATCGCCACGAAGTGCACCGCGTGCGCGATCAGCAGCCACCACAGGATGTCCGAGGTGTCCATGCCGACCTGCACCTTGAGGTAGGTGATCGTGAAGGTGACCACCAGGTAGTACATGATGTTCTCGCCGAACCGCAGCCCCATGGCGGTGAAGACGCCGCGCGGGTAGCGCTTGAGCACCTCGATCGCGCTGAACGAGCTCTCCTTCAGCTCCTCGGCCTCCTGCTGCGCCTCCAGGAAGATCGGCGCGTCGGTGACCTTGGTGCGGATGTAGTACCCGACCAGCACCACCACCGCGGAGAGCCAGAACGCCACGCGCCAGCCCCAGGAGAGGAAGGCCGCGTCGGAGAGCGTGCTGGTCAGGGTGAGCAGCACCACGGTTGCCAGCAGATTGCCTGCGGGCACGCCCGCCTGCGGCCAGCTGGCCCAGAAGCCGCGATCCCGATTCGGGCTGTGCTCCGCGACCAGCAGCACCGCGCCGCCCCACTCGCCGCCGACCGCGAAGCCCTGCAGGAAGCGGAGCAGCACGAGCAGCGCTGGTGCCCAGTATCCGATCTGGCCGAAGGTCGGCAGGCAGCCCATGAGGAAGGTGGCCGCGCCGACCAGGATCAGGCTGAACTGCAGCAGCTTCTTGCGGCCGTACTTGTCGCCGAAGTGGCCGAAGACCACCCCGCCGAGCGGGCGCGCCACGAAGCCGACGGCGTAGGTGACGAAGGCGGCGAGGATGGCGTCCAGGTCGCTGGTGCCCGCCGGGAAGAACACCTTGCTGAAGACCAGCGTCGCGGCGGTGCCGTAGAGGAAGAACTCGTACCACTCGACCACGGTGCCCGCCATCGAGGCGGCCACCACCCGCCGGAGGTTGCTCGGTGCGTAGCCGGGATCGCCGGCCGCGCTGCCTACGCTCATCGAAACTCCTTCGTTCACCCCGGACCAGCTCGCATTGTGACCGGGCACACACTGAGGGTTTCCTGAGTATTCGTGCGCGAAACCGTGCACCGCAATGCCCAGAACCGCAGCTCGCATCTGCGAGAATGCAGACATGAATCCGGGCCGGGGGCGGCCGAGCGCCGACGATCTGCTGGTGCTGCTCGCCGTCGGCCGCACCGGCCGCTTCGTCTCCGCCGCCGAGGAACTCGGGCTCAACCACACCACCGTCTCGCGCCGGATCGCCGCGCTGGAGCACGACCTCGGCGGCCGGGTGCTCACCCGGGTCGCGGGCGGCTGGGACCTCACCGACCTGGGGCGGGAGGCGCTCGGCGCCGCCGAGGCGGTGCACGCGGCGGTGCGCGCGCTCGACCGCGGCGGCCAGGACCGGGTGCTCGAGGGCGTCGTCCGGATCTCCTCGACCGACGGGTTCAGCGGCTATATCGCCGCGCCCGCCGTCGCCGAGGTGCGGCGCCGCCATCCCGGGATCTCGGTGGAGCTGGTGACCGCCACCCGCCGCGAGTCCAGGCAGCGCTCCGGGCTCGACCTGGAGGTGGTGGTGGGGCAGCCGCAGGTGCACCGGGCCGAGGCGCTGCGGCTCGGCGAGTACTGCCTGCGGCTCTACGGCTCGCGCGGCTATTTGGCCGAGTTCGGCCGCCCCGGCACCGTCGACGACCTCGAGCGCTACCCGCTCGTCTACTTCATCGACTCCATGCTGCAGGTGGACGACCTCGACCTCGCGCCCGCCGTCGTCCCCTCCATGCGCGAATCGGTGAGCTCCACCAATGTGTTCGTGCACGTCGAGGCGACCAGGGCCGGGGCGGGGCTCGGGCTGCTGCCCTGCTTCATGGCCGACCGCCACCCCGACCTGGAGCGGGTGCTCGCCACCGAGGTGGTGGTCCGGCTCTCGTACTGGCTGGTCGCGCGGCACGAGACGCTGCGCAGGCCGGAGGTGGCCGAGGTGGTCGCCGCCATCCGGGCCAGGGTCGAGCGCTGCCGCGACGAGTTGCTGGGAAATGTCGGGGAGCGTTCCTAGGCTGGCCGCATGACCTCACTCAGCGAACCCCGGGTCCGCGACTTCCTCGCGCACGGCACCCGCACCGGCAAGGTCGCCTTCGTCGCCGCCGACGGCCGTCCGGTGGTCTCGCCCATCTGGTTCGTCCTCGACGGCGACGAGCTGGTCTTCAACACCGGCCGCGCCACCGCCAAGGGCAAGGCCTTCGCCCGCGACCCCCGCATCGCGCTCTGCGTCGACCTCGAGGAGCCGCCGTACGCCTCGGTCCAGATCCAGGGCACCGTCACCCTCTCCGACGACCCCGCGGAGCTGCTCCGCACCGCCACCGAGATCGGCGGGCGGTACATGGGGGCGGATCGGGCGGAGGAGTTCGGGAAGCGGAACGGGGTGCCGGGGGAGTTGGTCGTCCGGGTGCGGCCGGTCAAGATCATCGCGCACTTCGACGCCACCGCCTAGCAGCCGGGCTATCGCGCCAGTTGCAGCGCCAGGGTGGCGGCGACCGGCGCCAGGTAGAGCAGCGGGTACCCGGCGGTGCCCGGTGAGTGGGCGCGCAGTGCGGTAGCGCTCGCGCCGAGGAAGTACAGGATCAGGCCGATGGCGGCGGCGCTGCCGACGGCGGGGATCGCGAACCCCGCGAGCAGCCCGGCCGCGCCCGCCGCCTTGGCCGCGCCGAGCGGATTCCACCACGAGCGCGGCACGCCGTACAGCTCGAGCGGTTCGACGACGAACGGTCGCCGGGCGAGCAGGGCGTAGGCGGAGAACCCGACCCACAGCGCGGTGAGAACGGCGACGACGTAGTACGCGGTACCCATGAGGTGTCCTTCCGGGAGATGATCACCCGGAAGACGACGACCGGCCCGCCGGTGTGACAGCGGGCGGATCGGCCCGCGGATGTGCCTGCCCCCGCTCTCTACACTCGCCCCCATGACGGTGCACTTCATCGGGGCCGGGCCGGGCGCCGCCGATCTGCTGACGGTGCGGGCGGTGGAGCTGCTGCGCAACAGCCCGGTCTGCCTGTACCCCGGCACCTACCTGGACCCCGCGGTGCTCGCGCACTGCGCACCGGAGACCGAGCTGGTCGACACCCAGCGCCTCGATCTGGACGCCATCGTGGCGGCGATCAGCGCGGCGCACGACCGGGGCAGCGATGTGGCGCGGCTGTGCTCCGGCGACCCGTCGGTGTACTCGGCCCTCACCGAGCAGGCGCGGCGGCTGGACCGGCTGGGGATCCCGTGGGACGTGACGCCGGGCGTCCCGGCGTACGCGGCGGCGGCCGCGGTGCTCGGCGCCGAGCTCACCGTCCCGGAGCTGGCGCAGTCGGTGGTGCTCACCCGGGCGCAGGCCCGCTCCACCGCCATGCCCGCGGGCGAGGATCTGCGCGCCTTCGCCGCGACCGGGGCGACGCTGGCACTGCACCTCGCGATCACCAGAACGGCGGAGCTCGCCGCCGAGCTGGCGGAGGAGTACGGCCCGGACTGCCCGGCCGTAGTGGTCTACCGCGCCAGCCAGCCGGACCAGCTTGTCCTGCGCGGCACCCTGACCGATATCGCCACCCGGGTCGAGCAGGCGGGGCTGCGGCAGGCGGCGGTGATCCTGGTGGGCCGGGCGCTGGCCCCGGCGGTCGAGTGCGTGCAGTCACACCTCTACGACCCGGCGCGCACCCGAGTGTGAGCCGGATGGCATCCGTCCGGCAATCGATCCCGCTGTGAGCCGGATAACACCCGCGACCTGCCGTTGAAGGCGGCTGAACGCCGCGCACCCGCCCGGCCGGGGCGGATAGGTGATTGCTATCTGCGGTGTTCGGGTATTGGTTGGTCGGGCCCCCGCCGCGACGGTAGATTGGATCGGTGGTCAGCAGCGAGATCGATGCGGTGGAGGCGTTCGCGCCCGTGTAACGGGCGTACCGGGGCAAACAGATATTGCCTACGAAGATTATTGCCTGATTGAGATGAAACTGGATCCGGAGACGGAAGGCGCCCCGCGGTGACGGGTGGGCGCCTCTTCGGGTGTCGTCGGGGAGCGCTCACGCGGTGTTCCGGAAGCGAGGTTACGGTTGGACCGGCTGGATTTCGGCGGAAACGACGAAACTGGTGACGCTCGGGGAGATGCCGTCGAGTACTTCCCGCTTTCGCCTGCTCAGCTGGGCATTTGGTACGCGCAGCACGTGGACCCGCAGGTTCCCGTCACCATTGCGCAGTACGTGGATCTGCACGGCGATCTCGACCCCGAGCTGCTCCTGAAGGTCAGCATCCGCGCCTCGCTGGAGACTGGCTCCGGCTACCTGCGGATCATCGAGCGCGACGGCGAGCCGCTGCAGGGCGTCGACCCCTCGCTCTCCTCCGAGCAGGAGTACGTCGACCTGCGCGGCGCCGACGATCCCGAGGCGGCTGCCGCCGAGTGGATGCGCGCCGAGTACTCGCGCCCGCTCGACATCGTCGCGGACCGGCTGATCAAGACCGCCGCGCTGCAGCTCGGCGAGCACCGCTGGTACTGGTACACCCGGATCCACCACATCGCGCTGGACGGCCTCGCCGCCACCAACTACGTGGCCAGGATCGCCGAGCTCTACACCGCGGAGATCCGCGGCGAGGAGCCCGCCGCCGCCAAGGCGACCCCGCTGCGCACGCTCTACGACGCCGAGATCGCCTACCGGGACAGCTCCCGCTTCGACACCGACCGCGAGTACTGGGCCGCGCGGGTCGCGGGGCTGGAGGAGGGCACCAGCCTCACCGGCCGCTCCGCCCCGCCGTCGGCGCTCAACAATGTGGCCAGCGCCGCGCTCACGGACGAGCAGGACGATCTGCTCGCCGCCGCCGTCGCCAAGCACGACAACACCCCGGCCGGGCTGCTCATCGCCGCCTTCGGCGCCTACCTGGCCCAGCTCACCGGCGCCGAGGACGTCATCCTCAGCCTCCCGGTGACGGCCCGCACCACCGCCGCCATGCGCCGCGCGGGCGGCGTGACCTCGAACATCGTGCCGCTGCGGCTCGCCGTGGGGTACGAGACGACGGTCACCGAGCTGCTCAAGCGGGTGCAGGTCGAGGTCTCCGGCGCGCTCCGGCACCAGCGCTACCGGCACGAGGACATCCGCCGCGACGCGGCCGGCGACGGCGTGGTGACCACGGAGTTCTTCGGGCCGTGGGTCAACATCATGCTGTTCCACAGCGAGATCGTGCTCGGCGCGATGACCGGCCGGTTGAACGTGCTCTCCACCGGCAGCATCGAGGACCTCGGCGTCAACTTCTACCAGTCCACGACCGGTAGCCACACGCACATCGACTTCGAGACCAACCCCAACCTCTACAGCTCCGCCGAGGGCGCCACGCACCACGCCCGCTTCCTGGAGTTCTTCCAGCGCTTCCTGGCCGCCGATGCCGACACCAGGGTCTGGAGCCTGCCCGCGACCACCGCCGCGGAGCGGGACCGGACGCTGGTCGAGTGGAACGACGCCGAGCAGGACGTGCCGACCACCACGCTGGTCGCGCTGCTCGACGCGCAGATCGCGCGCACGCCGGAGCGAACCGCGCTGCGCTTCGAGGGGACAGCTCTGTCCTACGCCGAGTTCGGCGCCAGGGTCAATCAGCTCGCCCGCTACCTGGTGGACCAGGGCGTCGGCCCGGAGTCGCTGGTCGCGCTCGGCATGCGCCGCTCGCTCGAGCTGGTGATCGGCATGCACGCGGTGCTGCGGGCAGGCGGCGCGTACGTGCCGATCGACCCCGACCACCCCGCCGACCGCACCGCCTACATCCTGGAGAGCGCCGACCCGGTCTCGGTCCTCACGCTCTCCACCGACGGGCTGGAGCTGCCCGAGGGCGTGCGGCGCGTCGAGCTGGACACCCTCGACGTCTCCGCCTACCCGGCCACCCCGCTCACCGACGACGACCGGTGGGCGCCGCTGGTGCCGGAGAACACCGCCTACGTCATCTACACCTCGGGCTCCACCGGCCGCCCCAAGGGCGTGGCCGTCACCCACCACGCCATCGTCAACCAGCAGCTGTGGATGCTCGACGAGTACCGGCTCACCGAGGACGACGTCTACCTGCAGAAGACCGCCACCACCTTCGACGTCTCGCTGTGGGGGTACTTCCTGCCGCTGATGTCCGGTGGCGAGCTGGTGATCGCCGCCCCCGACGGGCACCGCGACCCGCTCTACGTCGCCGAGACCATCGCCAGGCACGGGGTCACCGTCACCGACTTCGTGCCGTCGATGCTCACGGTCTTCGTCGCGCACGCCACCGCCGCGCAGCTCGCGACGCTGCGCGCGGTCTTCGTGATCGGCGAGGCGCTGCCGCCGGAGACCGCGGCCGGGCTGCGCGCGATCTCCTCGGCCGGGCTGCACAACCTCTACGGCCCCACCGAGGCCGCGGTCTCGGTGACCTACTGGGAGGCCACCGCCGCCGACACCGTCACCGTCCCGATCGGCATCCCGGAGTGGAATGTCGCGGTCTACGTCCTGGACGGCAGGCTGCGCCCCGCGGCCATCGGCGCCCCGGGCGAGCTCTACCTGGGCGGACGCCAGCTGGCGCGCGGCTACCGCGGCCGCCCCGACCTGACCTCGGACCGCTTCGTCGCCAACCCCTTCGCCGCGCCGGGCGAGCGCATGTACCGCACCGGCGACCTGGTGCGCTGGAACGGCGATGGCGTGCTGGAGTACATCGGCCGCACCGACTTCCAGGTGAAGTTCCGCGGCCAGCGCATCGAGCTCGGCGAGATCGAGACGGTGCTGCTGGCGAACCCGGTGATCAGCCAGGCCGCGGTGCTGGTGATGGAGACCGCCACCGGCCAGCAGTTGGTGGCGTACGTGGTGCCCGCGCCGGGCGCCACCATCGACCCCGCGGTGGCGACCAGGGCCGCCGCCGAGCGGCTGCCGAGCTACATGGTCCCGGCCGCGCTCGTCGTGCTTGACGCCTTCCCGCTGAACACCAGCGGCAAGCTGGACCGCAGGGCGCTGCCGGAGCCGGTGTTCAGCGCCGACGCCGCCGGTTTCCGCGCCCCGCGCACCGCCGCCGAGGAGATCGTCGCCGGCATCTTCGCCGATGTGCTGAGCCAGGAGCGGGTCGGCGCGGACGACAACTTCTTCGAGCTGGGCGGCAACTCGCTGGTCGCCACCCAGGTGGTGGCGCGGATCAGCGCCGCCTTCGGCATCCGGCTCGGGGTGCGCGCGCTCTTCGAGACGCCGACCGTGGCCGGGATCGCGGCCCGCGCCGAGCACACCACCCCGGCCGAGGTCTCCCGCCCCGCGCTGGTCGCGCAGCAGCACCCGGACCGGGTGCCGCTCTCGCTGGCCCAGCAGCGCATGTGGTTCATCAACCAGTTCGACCCCACCGCGCCCACCTACAACCTGCCGTTCGTGGTGCGGCTGCGCGGCCACGTCGACGTCGCCGCGCTCCGCACCGCGCTGGCCGACGTGGTGACCAGGCAGGAGTCGCTGCGCACGCTCTTCCCGGACGCCGACGGCGGCTACCAGCGGGTGCTGCCCGCCGACGAGGTCGACCTCGGCATCGAGGTGCAGACCATCGAGGCGGGCGAGCTCCCCGGCGAGCTGGCGCGCTTCGCCTCGGCCGGCTTCGACGTCTCGCACGAGCTGCCGATCCGGGTGCGGGTCTTCCACGTGGCCGGCTCGCACAACGGCACCGGCGACTACGCCGTCGCCATCGTGGTGCACCACATCGCCGCCGACGGCTTCTCCTTCGGCCCGCTCTCCCGCGACGTGGCCGCCGCCTACCTGGCGCGCTCCGCGGGGCAGGAGCCGAACTGGGCGCCGCTGCCGGTGCAGTACCGCGACTACACGCTGTGGCAGCGCGAGCTGCTCGGCACCGAGGACGACGCCGATTCGCTCATGGCGCGGCAGATCGGCTACTGGCGGGAGGCGCTGGCCGGGCTGCCGGACCAGCTCGACCTGCCCGCCGACCGCCCGCGGCCGCAGACCCAGAGCTTCTCCGGCGCCCAGCTCGGCTTCGAGATCGACGCCGAGCTGCACGCCGGGCTGGCCGCGCTGGCCAGGGCCGAGGGCAGCACCCTGTTCATGGTGGTGCACGCCTCGCTCGCGGTGCTGCTCGCCCGGCTCTCCGGCACCTCGGACATCGCCATCGGCACCCCGATCGCGGGCCGCGGCGAGCAGGCGCTGGACGACCTCATCGGCATGTTCGTCAACACCCTCGTGCTGCGCTCGCAGGTGAACCCGGCGCACGCCTTCACCGAGCTGCTCGCCGAGGCGCGCGAGGCCGACCTGGCCGCCTTCGCGCACGCCGACGTCCCGTTCGAGCGGCTGGTCGAGGTGCTGAACCCGGCCCGCTCGCAGGCGCGGCACCCGCTCTTCCAGGTCATGCTCTCCTTCCAGGAGCTGTCGCACGGCACGGTGGAGCTGCCCGCGCTCTCGGTCAGCGCCGACGAGCTGGAACTCCCCATCGCCAAGTTCGACCTGCTCTGGACGCTGACCGAGCAGCGCACCGCCGCCGGGGTGCCGGCGGGCATCACCGGCACGCTCTCCTACGCCACCGACCTCTTCGACGCGGCCACCATCGAGGAGTTCAACCGCCGCTTCCTGCGGGTGCTGCGCGCGGTCACCGCCTCGGCGGGCACCCCGATCCGGGATATCGAGATCCTGGAGCCGGCCGAGCGGCAGGCGCTGCTGGTGGAGCGCACCCGCACCGAGCACGAGGTGCCCGCGGCAGGCACGGTGCTCGAGCTGTTCGAGGCGGCGGTGCGCCGGACCCCCGACGCCACCGCGCTGATCTTCGAGCCGAGTTCCGGCGCCGCACAGGAGCTGACCTACGCCGAGTTCGCGGCGCGGGTGAACCGCCTGGCGCGCAAGCTGATCGAGCTCGGCGTCGGGCCGGACACGCTGGTCGCGGTCGGCATCCGGCGCTCGATCGACATGCTGGTCGCGGTCTACGCCGCCGCCACCGCGGGCGGCGCCTACGTGCCGATCGACCCGGACCACCCGGTCGAGCGCATCGAGTACGTGCTGGCCAGCGCCGGGCCCGCGGTGCTGCTGACCACGGCCGCCGACGGCATCACGGCACCGGACTGCCCGGTGGTCGAGGTCGACACCGTCGAGCTGGACGGCTACTCCGGCGCCCCGCTCGACCCCGCCGAGCGGCTCGGCACCGTGCGCCCCGAGAACACCGCCTACGTGCTCTACACCTCCGGCTCCACCGGCCGCCCCAAGGGCGTCGCGGTGAGCCACGCCGCGCTGGTCAACCAGATGGCGTGGAAGATCGCCGAGAGCGGCCTGAGCGACGCCGACGTGGTGCTGCACAAGACGCCGTTCACCTTCGACGCCTCGGTGTGGGAGCTCTTCGCCACGCTCATGGTCGGCGCGCAGATGGTGATCGCGGTGCCGGACGGGCACCGCGACCCGCTGTACCAGTCCGAGGTGATCTGGCGGCACCAGGTCACCGTGGCCTCGTTCGTGCCCTCGCTGCTCTCCATGTTCGCGGCCACCGTGCCCGCGGCGGAGTGCGCGTCGCTGCGCGCGGTCTACGTCGGCGGCGAGGCGCTCTCCGGCTCGGCCGTCGCGGCCTTCCGCAAGCTCAGCCCGGCCACCGTGGTGAACCTGTACGGCCCGACCGAGTTCACCGTGAACGCCACCTCGTGGACGGTGGACGGGTCCGAGGGCGCGGCGGTGCCGATCGGCCGCCCGGTCTGGAACGCCCGCGCCTACGTGCTCGACTCCTCGCTGCGCCCGGCCCCGACCGGCGTCGCCGGTGAGCTGTACCTGGGCGGCGCGCAGGCCGCGCGCGGCTACCAGGGCCGCGCCGACCTGACGGCCGAGCGCTTCGTGGCCGACCCCTTCGGCCCGGCCGGTGCCCGGCTCTACCGCACCGGCGACCTGGTGCGCTGGAACTCCGCCGGGGTGCTGGAGTACATCGGCCGCACCGACTTCCAGGTCAAGTTCCGCGGCCAGCGCATCGAGCTCGGCGAGATCGAGGCGGCGCTGCTCGCGCAGCCCGCCATCCGCCAGGCGGCGGTGCTGGTGAGCGATACCGGCGCCGGCGATCAGCTGGTCGCCTACCTGGTCGGCGCCGACGACCTCGACACCGACGAGGTCAAGGAGGCGCTGCGGCGCAGGCTGCCCTCGTACATGGTGCCGTCGGTCATGATGGTGCTCGACGAGTTCCCGCTGAACGCCTCCGGCAAGCTGGACCGCCGCGCGCTCCCGGCCCCGGTCTTCGAGGTGCGCGAATTCCGCGCCCCGACCACGCCGATCGAGGAGATCGTCGCGCAGATCTTCGGCGAGGTGCTCGGGCTCTCCCGGGTCGGCGTCGACGACGACTTCTTCGACCTCGGCGGCAACTCGCTGATCGCCACCCAGGTGGCCTCCCGGCTCGGCATCGCGCTGGACACCAGGGTGCCGGTGCGCACGCTCTTCGAGGCCTCCACCGTCGCCGCGCTGGCGGCGCGGGTGGAGTCGCAGGCGGGCGACGGCGCGCGCAAGGCGCTGGTGGCGCGCGAGCGGCCCAGCGAGGTCCCGCTCTCGCTGGCGCAGCAGCGCATGTGGTTCCTGAACCGCTTCGACGGCTCCAACGTCGCCTACAACATCCCGGTCGCCATCCGGCTCTCCGGCGAGCTCGACGTGGCCGCCATGCAGGTCGCCGTGATCGACGTCATCGACCGGCACGAATCGCTGCGCACGGTCTTCCCGGAGACCAAGCACGGCCCGGTGCAGGTGGTGCTGGAGGCGGCGCAGATCGTCCCGGACCTCACCCCCTACCGGGTGACCGAGGAGACGCTGCTGGAGCACCTGGTCGACCTGGCCTCGGTCTCCTTCGACGTCACCAGCGAGGTGCCGCTGCACGCGCGGCTCTTCGAGATCAGCGAGACCGAGTACGTGCTCGGCATGGTGGTGCACCACATCTCCGCCGACGGCTGGTCCATGGTGCCGCTGGCCAGGGATGTCATGCTCGCCTACGCGGCGCGCACCACCTGGGAGGCGCCGGCCTGGGCCGAGCTCCCGGTGCAGTACGCCGACTACGCGCTCTGGCAGCGCGAGGTGCTCGGCTCCGAGGACGACGAGCAGTCGCTCATCGCCACCCAGATCGAGTACTGGGCGCGCGCGCTCGCCGACCTGCCGGACGAGCTGGTGCTGCCCTCGGACCGGCCGCGCCCCGCCGTCGCCAGCTACCGCGGCGGCAGCTACGCCTTCGTGATCTCCGGCAAGACCCAGCGCGCCCTCGCCGACCTGGGCCGCAGGCACAATGCCTCGCTCTTCATGGTCATGCACAGCGCGCTCGCGGTGCTGCTGGCCCGGCTCTCCGGCACCGAGGACATCACCATCGGCACCCCGGTCGCCGGCCGCGGCGAGGCCGCGCTGGACGACCTGATCGGCATGTTCGTCAATACCCTGGTGCTGCGCACCGAGGTGGACCCGGCGCTGCCCTTCACCGAGCTGCTCGCGCAGTCGCGGGAGCGCGACCTGCACGCCTTCGCGCACGCCGACCTGCCGTTCGAGCGGCTGGTGGAGATCCTGAACCCGGCCCGCTCGCAGGCGCGGCACCCGCTCTTCCAGGTCATGCTGGCCTTCCAGAACACCAAGCAGGCCAGCCTGGAACTGCCGGGGCTCTCGGTGAACGGCGTCGACTACGACGCCAACCTGGCCAAGTTCGACCTGCAGCTCACCCTGCAGGAGACCCAGGACGAGAGCGGCGAGGCCGCGGGCATGTCGGCCGAGTTCTCCTACGCCACCGACCTCTTCGACGAGGCCACGGTCGCCGGCTTCGCGCACCGGCTGGACCGGGTGCTGGCCGCGGTGCTCGCCGACCCGGAGCTCCCGGTCGGCGACATCCCGCTGCTCGACGCCGCCGAGACCGAGCTGGCGCTGCGCGGCTGGAACGACACCGGCTACCCGCTCGACCCGGCGGAGACGCTGGTCTCGGCCTTCGCCGCGCAGCAGCGGCGCACCCCGGACGCCGTCGCCATCGTGGACCCGGCCACCGGAGCCACCCTCACCTACGCCGAATTCGGCGCTCGGGTGCACCGGCTGGCCAGGCACCTGGTCGCCGCGGGCGCGGGCCCGGAGCGGCTGATCGGGCTGGCGCTGCGCCGCTCGGTCGACTTCGTGGTCGCCGCGTACGCGGTGCAGGAGGCCGGCGCCGGCTACGTCCCGCTCGACCTGGACCAGCCCGCCGAGCGGATCGCGTACGTGCTGGAGACCGCGCGCCCCGCGGCCGTCCTGACCAGCGCCGACACCGGTTTCGCTGTCGACGGCGCCCCGGTGCTCGTGCTCGACGACCTCGCGCTCGACGGGTACGCCGACACCCCGCTCACCGACGCCGACCGGAACGCCCCGCTGCGGCCGCACAACCCGGCGTACGTCATCTTCACCTCCGGCTCCACCGGCCGCCCCAAGGGCGTCGCGCTGCCGCACTCGGCGGTGCTCAACCAGGTCCGCTGGATCACCGCCGAGTACGGCATCGGCCCGGACGACGTGGTGCTCTTCAAGACCCCGGCCACCTTCGACGTCTCGGTGTGGGAGCTGTTCGGCCCGCTCAGCGTGGGCGGGCGCATGGTGGTCGCGAGCCCGGACGGCCACCGCGACCCGGCCTACCTGGCCGAGGTCATCGCGGCCGAGCGGGTCACCATGACCTCGTTCGTCCCCTCCATGCTCAGCGTCTTCGCGAGCACCGTCGAGGCCGCCGGAATCGGCTCCGGCGCGCTGGATTCGCTGCGCGCGCTGCTCGTGGCCGGTGAGGCCTTCACCGCCGACACGGTGCAGGCGCTGCGCCGGGTCTCGGCCGCGGAGCTGCACAACCTGTACGGCCCCACCGAGTTCGCGGTGCACGCCACGCACCACGCGGTGCCCGCCGAGATCGCGGGCGCGGTGCCGATCGGCCTCCCGGTGTGGAACGCCGAGGCGTACGTGCTCGACGGCAGGCTGCACCCCGTCGCCCCCGGTATCGCGGGTGAGCTCTATCTCGCCGGCGCCCAGCTGGCCCGCGGCTACTTCGGCCGCGCCGACCTGACCGCCGACCGCTTCGTGGCGAATCCGTTCGGCGGGCCCGGCGCACGCATGTACCGCACCGGCGACCTGGTGACCCGCGACCACTCCGGCGCCATCGTCTACCTGGGCCGCACCGACTTCCAGGTGAAGCTGCGCGGCCTGCGCATCGAGCTCGGCGAGATCGAGACCGCGCTGACCGCGCACGAGGCGGTCACGCAGGCCGTCGCGCTGGTGCGCAGCGACGGCCGGACCGGTGATCAGCTGGTCGGGTACGTGGTGCCCGCCGCCGGTGCCGCCGTCGACCTGGACGAACTCCGCGCCCACCTCGGCGCGGTGCTGCCCTCGTACATGGTCCCCGCCGCCTTCGTGGTGCTCGACGCCATGCCGCTGAGCCCGAACGGCAAGCTGGACCGGCGCGCGCTGCCGGTGCCGGTCTTCGAGGCCCGCGCCTTCCGCGCGCCCGCCACGCCGATCGAGGAGATCGTCGCCGGCGTCTTCGCCGAGGTGCTCGGGCTGGACACCGCCGAGCGCGCGGTCGGGCTGGACGACGACTTCTTCGAGCTGGGCGGCAACTCGCTGGTCGCCACCCAGGTGGTGGCCCGGCTCGGCGCCGCGCTCGACACCAGGGTGCCGGTGCGGATGCTCTTCGAGGCGCCCACCGTCGCCGCGCTCGCGGCCCGCATGGAGACCACCGCAGGCGCGGGCGGCCGCCCGGTGCTCACGCCGCGGCCGCGGCCGGAGTTCCCGCCGCTCTCGCTGGCCCAGCAGCGGATGTGGTTTCTCAGCCGCTTCGAATCCGACTCCGCCGCCTACAACATCCCGGCGGCGGTCCGGCTGCACGGCTCGCTCGACATCGAGGCGCTGCGTGCCGCGGTCGCCGACGTGATCCAGCGGCACGAGTCGCTGCGCACCGTGTACCCCTCGCACGACGGCATCGCCTACCAGGACGTACTGCCGACCGCGCAGGCCATCCCGGCGCTCGACGTGGTGCCGCTGGACGAGGCCGGGATCGCCCCCGCGCTGCACGAATTCGTGCTGACCGGGTTCGACGTCACCAACCAGCCGCCGGTCCGGCTCCGGGTGTTCCAGGTGGAGCCGCGGATCGACCACAGCCGCTGGCGCGACACCACGCAGGACTACGTGCTCGCGGTCGTGGTGCACCACATCGCGGCCGACGGCGTCTCCATGCGCCCGCTGGTCCGCGACCTCATGGCCGCCTACGTGGCGCGCTCCGCCGAATCGGCGCCGAGCTGGGCGCCGCTGCCGGTGCAGTACGTGGACTACGCGCTCTGGCAGCGCGAGACCCTCGGCACCGAGGACGATCCCGGCTCGCTGGTCGCCGCGCAGCTGGACTACTGGAAGACCGCGCTCGCGGGGCTCCCCGAGGAGCTGCGGCTCTCGCCGGCGCAGCGCCCGCCGGTCGCCTCCTACCGCGCGGGCACGCACCGCTTCACCGTGCCCGGCGAGCTGATCGAGGAACTGAACCAGCTGGCCCATGCCAATGGCACCACGCTGTTCATGGTGGTGCACAGCGCCTTCGCCGCGCTGCTCTCCCGGCTCAGCGGCTCCGACGACATCGCGGTCGGCATCCCGGTCGCCGGGCGCGGCGAGGCCGCGCTGGACGACCTGGTCGGCATGTTCGTCAATACCCTCGTGCTGCGCACCGCGGTCGACACCGCGACCCCGTTCACCGAGCTGCTCGGCCAGGTGCGCGAGCGCGACCTGCAGGCCTTCGCCCACGCCGACCTGCCCTTCGAGCGGCTGGTGGAGGTGCTGAACCCGGCCCGCTCGCAGGCGCGGCACCCGCTCTTCCAGGTCATGCTCTCGTTCCAGAACATGGGCCGCACCTCGCTGGAGCTGCCCGGGCTGCGCGTGGCCGAGCTGGAGCTGGACGCCCCGACCGCCAAGTTCGACCTGCAGCTCACCCTCGGCGAGACCCCGGTCGGCACGCACATCGGCCCGGCCGGGATCCGTGGCGGCGGCGCCGGCGCCATGGACGCCGAGCTGGTCTTCGCGCTCGACCTCTTCGACTCCGGCTTCGCCGACGCCTTCGCCCGGCGCTTCGTCCGGGTGCTGCGCGGCATCGCCGCCGACCCCGGCGTCGCCGTCGGCGATATCGACCTGCTGGACGAGGCCGAGCGGCACACCGTGCTGCGCCGCTGGAACGACACCGAGTTCGGCGTGGACGCCGCGCTCACCTCGCCGGTCGGCGATGCCGCCGCCGCGACCCTGGTCTCCATGTTCGAGGCGCAAGCCGCCCGCACCCCGGACGCCGACGCGCTCACCTTCGAGGGGACGAGTCTGACCTATGCCGAGTTCGCGAGCCGGGTGCACCGGCTGGCGCGCTGGCTGAAGCAGCACGGCGTCGGCCCGGAGTCGTACGTGGCGCTCGGCATGCGCCGCTCGCTGGACCTGGTGATCGGCATGTACGCCGTCGGCGCCGCGGGCGGCGCCTACGTGCCGCTGGACCCGGACCACCCGGCCGAGCGGATCGACCACATCCTGGACACCGCGCGCCCGGTCTGCGTGCTCACCTCCGGCTCGGACCTGGACAGCGCGCTGGCCAGGCAGGTCCGGATCGACGAGCTCGACCTCTCCGGCTTCTCCGACGAGCCGCTCACCGATGCCGACCGGCACCGGCCGCTGCGGCCGGGCAATACCGCGTACGTCATCTTCACCTCGGGCTCCACCGGGCGCCCCAAGGGCGTCGCGGTCTCGCACGCCTCGATCGTGAACCGGCTGGTCTGGGCGCACGCGCAGTACGGCCTCGCCGCCGACGACGTGGTGCTGCAGAAGACCCCGGCCACCTTCGACGTCTCGGTCTGGGAGTTCTTCTGGCCGCTGCAGGTCGGCGCGCGGCTGGTGGTGGCGCGGCCGGACGGGCACCGGGACCCGGTGTACCTGGCCCGGCTGATCACCGAGGAGCAGATCACCACGGTGCACTTCGTGCCGTCCATGCTCTCGCTCTTCGTGAACGAGGAGCGGGCCGCGGACTGCACCGTCATCCGCAATGCCTTCGCCTCCGGCGAGGCGCTGCCCGCGGGCGCCGCGCAGAAGCTGCGCCAGCTCACCGGTGCCAGGCTGCACAACCTGTACGGTCCGACCGAGGCCGCGGTCGAGGTGACCTTCCACGAGGTCACCGATGCCGACACGCAGACCGTGCCGATCGGCGCCCCGGTCTTCAACACCCAGGTGTACGTGCTGGATTCGCGGCTGCGGCCGGTGCCGCCCGGGGTCCCGGGTGAGCTGCACCTGGCGGGCGCGCAGCTCGCCTACGGCTACGTCGGCCGCCCCGACCTGACCTGCGACCGCTTCGTGGCCAACCCCTTCGACGCCGGGCGCCGCATGTACCGCACCGGCGACCTGGTGGTCTGGACCCCGGACGGCGAGCTGGAGTACCTGGGCCGCACCGACTTCCAGGTCAAGCTGCGCGGCCTGCGCATCGAGCTGGGCGAGATCGAGGGCGCGCTCACCGCGCAGGACGCCGTCTCGCAGGCCGTCGTGGTGGTCCGCTCGGACGAGCACACCGGCGACCAGCTCGTCGCCTACCTGGTGGCGAACCCGGACCGGGTGATCGACGCCGAGGCCGTGAAGGCCGAGCTCACGCACCGGCTCCCGGCCTACATGGTCCCGGCCGCCTACGTGGTGCTCGACGCCTTCCCGCTGAACCCCTCCGGCAAGCTGGACCGCAAGGCGCTGCCCGCACCGGTCTTCGAGGCCAGGGTGTTCCGCGCCCCGGCCACCCCGGTGCAGGAGATCGTGGCGAGCGTCTTCGCCGAGGTGCTCGGCGCCGACCGGGTCGGGCTGGACGACGACTTCTTCCAGCTCGGCGGCAACTCGCTGGTCGCCACCCAGGTGGCGGCGCGGCTCGGCGAGGCGCTGGACACCAGGATCCCGGTGCGCACGCTCTTCGAGTCCTCGACGGTGGCCGCGCTGGCCGCGACGGTCGAGTCCGCGGCGGGCGCCGGCCGGGCGCCGCTGGTGGCGCGCGAGCGGCCCGAGCTGGTGCCGCTCTCCCCGGCGCAGCAGCGCATGTGGTTCCTGAACCGCTTCGACAGCCGCACCGCGGTGAACAACATCCCGGTCGCGGTCCGGCTCTCCGGCACGCTGGACGTCGGCGCGCTGAACGCCGCGATCGCCGACCTGGTGGCCAGGCACGAGACGCTGCGCACGATCTACCCCGAGGTGGACGGCGACGGCTTCCAGCGCGTACTGCCCGCCGAGGAGGTTCCGGTCGCGCTCGCCGCCGAGCCGGTGCAGGCGGGCACGCTGCCCGCGCGCATCGTGGAGCTGGCGAGCACGCACTTCGACGTCACCGCCGAGGTGCCGTTCCGGGCGAGCCTGCTCGCGCTGAACGAGCGCAACCACGTGCTGGTGCTGGTCATGCACCACATCTCCGGCGACGGCTTCTCGCTGCGCCCGCTGCTGCGCGACGTGGTGATCGCCTACACCGAGCGCACCCGCGGCGAGGCACCCACCTGGGCCCCGCTGGAGGTGCAGTACGCCGACTACGCGCTCTGGCAGCGCGAGGTGCTCGGCAGCGAGGCCGACCCGGAGTCGGTGGCCGCCAGGCAGATCGGGTACTGGACCGAGCAGCTGCGCGACCTGCCCGACCAGATCGAGCTGCCCGCCGACCGGGCCCGCCCCGAGATCGCCTCGAACGCCGGTGGGCTGCACAGCTTCGCGCTCGACCCGGAGCTGCACCGCGGCCTCGCCGAGCTGGCGCGGGCCCGCGGCACCACGCTCTTCATGGTCATGCACGCGGCGCTCGCCACCTGGGCGGCGCGGCTCTCCACCGGCACCGACATCGCCATCGGCACCCCGATCGCCGGGCGCGGCGAGCGGGCGCTGGACGACGTGGTCGGCATGTTCGTCAATACCCTCGTGCTGCGCACCGAGGTGCGCCCCGGCACCCGCTTCGGCGAGCTGCTGGAGCAGGTGCGCCGCACCGACCTGGCCGCCTTCGCGCACGCCGATGTCCCCTTCGAGCGGCTGGTCGACGTGCTCAGCCCGGCCCGCTCGCAGGCGCACCACCCGCTCTTCCAGGTCGCGCTGACCTTCGAGGCGGCCTCGGCCGCCGAGATGGGCACCGTCGCGCTGCCCGGGCTGGAGCTGAGCGCCGTCGAGTTCGACGCCGGCACCGCCAAGTTCGACGTGCAGCTCACCGTGGGCGAGGCCGCCGACGGTTCGCTGGCGCTGAGCTGGAACTACGCCACCGAACTCTTCGATCCCGCCACCGTCGCCTCGTTCGCGGAGCGGCTCACCCGGATCCTGCGCACCGTCGCGGACGACCCGGACGTGATCGTCGGCGATATCGACCTGCTCGGCGAGCGCGAGCGGCTCGACCTCTCGGAGCGCTGGGTGCGCGCCGGGGCCGACTCCTACGCCGGTCGCTTCGCCGACGCGAGCGCCACCCTGGTCGATCTCTTCGACGGCATCGTGGCCGAGCACGGCCCGCGCACCGCCGTGAAGTTCGGCACCGACACCCTCACCTACACCGAGCTGGACCGGCGCGCGAATGTGCTGGCCCGCCGCCTCATCGAGGAGGGCGCGGGCCCGGAGCAGCTGGTCGCGGTGATCCTGCCGCGCTCGCTGGACCTGGTGGTCGCGCTGCTCGCCGTGGTCAAGGCGGGTGCCGGGTACGTGCCGGTCGACCCGACCTACCCGGCCGATCGCATCGCCTACGTGCTGGAAGATTCCAAGCCGACCAGCGTGATCGTGGACTCCACCGTGCAGGTTGAGCTGCCCGCCGGGCTGCCGCGCGTGGTGCTGGACGGCTACGCCGTCGAGGCGGGCGATATCGAGGACGCCGACGACGGGCCCGTCACCGACGCCGACCGGATCGCCCCGCTGACCGCGGGCAATATCGCCTACGTCATCTACACGTCGGGCTCCACCGGCCGCCCCAAGGGCGTCCCGGTGCAGCACGGCAATGTGGTGCGGCTGCTGGCCAATACCGACGCCGACTTCGGCTTCGGCCCGCACGACGTGTGGACGCTGTTCCACTCCTTCGCCTTCGACTTCTCGGTCTGGGAGCTGTGGGGCCCGCTGGCCTTCGGCGGCAGGCTCGTGGTGGTCGACTACTACACCTCGCGCTCGCCCGAGCAGTTCCTGGAGCTGCTCCGCGACGAGCGGGTCACCGTGCTCAACCAGACCCCCTCGGCCTTCTACCAGCTGGCCGAGGCGGACCGGAACGCCGATCCGGCGGCCGCGGCGCTCGCGCTGCGCGCGGTGGTATTCGGCGGCGAGGCGCTGGAGCTGCGCCGGCTCGGCGACTGGGTCGCCAGGCACGGCGACACCGCGCCGGTGCTGGTGAACATGTACGGCATCACCGAGACCACGGTGCACGTCTCCTACCGCCCGCTGGACGCGGCCACCATCGCCTCCGCCTCGGGTTCGGTGGTCGGCCGGGCCATCCCCGGGCTGAGCATCCACGTGCTGGACGAGCGGCTGCGGCCGGTCCCGGTCGGCGTCTCCGGCGAGATGTACGTGGCCGGAAAGCAGCTGGCCCGCGGCTACCTGGGCCGCCCCGAGCTCTCCGCGGCCCGCTTCGTGGCCGGGCCGGACGGCACCAGGCTGTACCGCTCCGGCGACCTCGCGCGCTGGAAC
Source organism: Nocardia sp. NPDC050697 (assembly GCF_040654395.1). Classification (NCBI taxonomy): domain Bacteria; kingdom Bacillati; phylum Actinomycetota; class Actinomycetes; order Mycobacteriales; family Nocardiaceae; genus Nocardia; species Nocardia sp. NPDC050697. The sequence goes on along the minus strand of NZ_JBFAHY010000007.1, from coordinate 373,956 downwards.
CGCAGTGGCGAGCTGGAGTACCTGGGGCGCGCCGACGACCAGGTCAAGGTGCGCGGCTTCCGCATCGAGCTCGGCGAGATCGAGTCCGCGGTGCTGGCGCAGGACGGCGTCGCGCAGGCGGCCGTCGTGGTCCGCGAGGACCAGCCCGGCGACCAGCGGATCGTGGCCTACATCGTGGCCGAGCCGGGCAGCGCCCCGGACCTGGACGCCGTGCGCTCCGGCGCCGCCGAGCGGCTGCCCGCGTACATGGTGCCCGCCGCGCTGGTGCGGCTGGAGTGGATCCCGCTCACCGTGAACGGCAAGCTGGACCGCCGCGCGCTGCCCGCCCCGGCGGCGCAGGCCCGCGCCTTCCGCGCCCCGGTCACCCCGGTGCAGGAGGCCGTGGCCGCGGTCTTCGCCGAGGTGCTCGACCTGGAGCGGGTCGGCGTCGACGACGACTTCTTCGAGCTGGGCGGCAACTCGCTCATCGCCACCAGGGTCGCGGCCCGGATCGGCGCCGCGCTCGGCACCACGGTGCCGGTGCGCACGCTCTTCGAGGCATCCACGGTCGAGGCGCTCGCGGCCCGGGTGGAGTCGCACACCGGCGGCCCCGAGCGGGCCCCGCTGGTCGCGCGGGTACGCGGCGACGCCCTGGTGCCGCTGTCGTTCGCGCAGCAGCGCATGTGGTTCCTGAACAAGTACGACACCGCCTCGGCGGCCTACAACCTGCCGATCGCCATCCGGCTCACCGGCGCGCTCGACGTGGACGCGCTGCGGCTCGCCGTGGCCGACGTGGTGCGCAGGCACGAATCGCTGCGCACCCGCTACCCCGAGCACGGCGGCACCCCGACCCAGGTGATCGTCCCGGTCGAGGAGGTCGCGCTCGACCTCGCCCCGGTCGGCGTCGACCCCGAGGCGCTGGTCGAGGCCGTCACCGCCTTCGTGAGCACCGGTTTCGACGTGGCCGAGCAGGTTCCGCTGCGCACCCGGCTCTACCGGGTCGCCGACGATCAGCACGTGCTGGTGGTCGTGGTGCACCACATCGCCGCCGACGGCTTCTCGGTCGGGCCGCTGACCAGGGATGTCATGGTGGCCTACACCGCGCGCACCCAGGGCAGCGATCCCGGCTGGGCGCCGCTCGCGGTGCAGTACGCGGACTTCGCGCTCTGGCAGCGCGCGGTGCTCGGCACCGAGGACGACGCGGAATCGCTGATGGCGCGCCAGGTCTCGTACTGGCAGCGGGCGCTCTCCGACATCCCCGACGAGATCACGCTGCCCGCGGACCGCCCGCGCCCCGCGGTGGCCTCCCACCGCGGCGCCACCCTGCACGACGAGATCCCGGCCGAGCTGGTCGCCGGGCTGGAGGAGATCGCCCGCGCCAAGGGCGCCTCGCTCTTCATGGTCGTGCACAGCGCGCTCGCCGTGCTGCTGGCCCGGCTCTCCGGCACCGACGACATCGCGGTCGGCACCCCGATCGCCGGGCGCGGCGAGGCCGCGCTGGACGACCTGGTCGGCATGTTCGTCAACACCCTGGTGCTGCGCACCGCCATCGAGCCCGGCGATTCCTTCGCCGAGCTGGTCGGCAAGGTGCGCCGCACCGACCTGGATGCCTTCGGCAATGCCGACGTGCCGTTCGAGCGGCTGGTCGAGCTGCTCGCACCGGAGCGCTCGCAGGCCCGCAACCCGCTCTTCCAGGTGATGCTGGCCTTCCAGAACCTGGACCGCGGCACGCTGGAGCTGCCCGGGCTCTCGGTCTCCGCGCTCGACCTGGAGGAGGCGGTCGCCCGCTTCGACCTCCAGTTCACCCTCGCGCAGAACAGCGCGGGCGGGCTCGCGCTCGGCCTCACCTACGCCACCGAGCTCTTCGACGAGGCCACCGCGGCTGCCTTCATTCGGCGCTGGCTGCGGGTGCTCACCGCGGTCGCCGCCGATCCGTCGATCGCCGTCGGCGGCATCGACGTGCTCGACGCCGGGGAGCGCGCGGACCTGGTGTCCCGCACCGGAACCCCGGCCGTCGCCCCGCGCCCGCTGCCGGAGCTCTTCAGCATCGGCGCGCCGGAGGCGCCCGCGGTGGTGTTCCGCGGCGAGACCCTCACCTACGCCGAGCTGGACGAGCGCTCCAACCGGCTGGCCCGGCTGCTCATCGCGGCCGGGGTCGGCACCGAGGACCTGGTCGCCGTCGGCATTCCGCGCTCCGCGGATTCGGTGCTCGCGGCCTGGGCGGTCGCCAAGACCGGCGCCGCCTTCGTCCCGGTCGACCCGAACTACCCGGCCGAGCGCATCGCGCACATGGTCACCGACTCCGGTTCGCCGCTCGGGCTCACCGTGCGCGAGGTCCGCGCGGGGCTGCCGGAGTCGGCGCGCTGGCTGGTGCTGGAGGAGCTGGACCTCAGCGAGTGGGACGGCGCGCCGCTCACCGATGCCGAGCGGCTGCGGCCGCTGCGCCCGGAGCACCCGGCCTACGTCATCTACACCTCCGGCTCGACCGGTGTGCCGAAGGGCGTGGTGGTCACGCACTCCGGCCTGGCCAACTTCGGTGCAGAGCAGGCCGAGCGGTACGCGCTCGACGCCGATTCGCGGGCACTGCACTTCGCCTCGCCGTCCTTCGACGCCTCGATCCTGGAGCTGCTGCTGGCGCTGGCCCGCGGCGGCGCGCTGGTCGTGGTGCCGCCCGGGGTCTACGGCGGCGACGAGCTCTCCGAGCTCATCCGGGCACAGCGGGTGACCCATGCCTTCATCACCCCGGCCGCGCTGGCCACCTTCGACCCGAGCGGGCTGGACACCCTGCGCGTGCTGGTCGCCGGCGGCGAGGCGTGTCCGCCGGAGCTGGTGGCGAAGTGGGCGGTCCCGCTGGCGGACGGCACCGTCCGCGCCTTCCACAACGGCTACGGGCCGACCGAGACCACCATCATGACGAACATCAGCGACGCGCTGGTGCCGGGTGAGACGGTCACCATCGGCGGCCCGACCAAGGGCATGCAGTCGCTGATCCTGGACGCCCGGCTGCGGCCGGTTCCGGTGGGTGTCGCGGGTGAGCTCTACCTGTCCGGCATCCAGCTGGCGCGCGGCTACCACGCCCGCCCGGGACTCACCGCCGAGCGCTTCGTGGCCAACCCCTACGTCGACGGCGCGCGCATGTACCGCACCGGCGACGTGGTGCGGTGGACCCGCACCGGCGAGGTCGAGTACGTGGGCCGCTCCGACTTCCAGGTCAAGGTGCGCGGTTTCCGCATCGAGCTGGGCGAGATCGACGCCGCGCTGGCCGCGCACCCCACCGTCGACTTCGCGGTCACCGTGGGCCACAGGGCCGAGAACGGCGCCACCACGCTGGTGGCGTATGTGGTCGCCGCGCAGCGGCAGTCGATCGATGTGGCGGAGCTGACCGCGCACGTGGAGGAGAGCCTCCCGGCGTACATGGTGCCCTCCTCGATCATGGTGCTCGACCACATCCCGCTCACCCCGGTCGGCAAGCTGGACCGGAAGGCGCTGCCGGAGCCGGTCTTCGCCACCGAGGTCGCCTTCCGCGCCCCGCGCACCCCGATCGAGCACACCATCGCCGAGGTCTTCGCCGAGGTGCTCGGCGTGGAGCGGGTCGGCGTGGACGACTCCTTCTTCGCGCTCGGCGGCGACTCCATCGTCTCCATCCAGCTGGTCTCGCGGGCCAAGGCGCGCGGCGTGGTGTTCAGCCCGCGGCACGTCTTCGAGCAGCGCACGGTGGCCGGGCTGGCCGCGGTCGCGGAGACCGCGGACGCCGAGAACACCGCGCAACCCGCGCTGGACGAGCTGCCCGGCGGCGGCGTCGGCCGGATGCCGCTCACCCCGGTGGTGCGGTTCATGGCGGAGCGGAGCGGCGGCTTCGGCCGGTTCCACCAGCTGCTGGCGCTGGAGCTCCCGGTCGGCATCGACCGGGCCGGCATCGCCGCCACCGTCGGCGCGGTCGTCGACCGGCACGACATGCTGCGGGCCCGGCTGCGCCCCGAGGGCGCGGACTGGGTGCTGGAGACCTCCGCCCCCGGCTCGGTCGATATCGACGCCCTCATCGACCGCGTCGAATTCGACGTCGTCGCCGGCGATGCCGACCTGCTGGAGATCGCCGCGGCGGCGGTCGACGGCGCGCTGGACCGGCTCGACCCGGCCGCGGGCATCGTGGTCCGCTTCGTCTGGCTGGAGCCCTCCGAGGCGAACCGCGGCGGCAGGCTCGTCGTGGTCGCGCACCACCTGGTGGTGGACGGCGTCACCTGGCGCATCCTGGTGCCGGACCTGGTCACCGCCTGGGGTCAGCTCTCCTCCGGCGGCACCCCCGAGCTCGTCGCCCCGGCGACCTCCATGCGCTCCTGGGCGCACGCGCTGGAGCAGCAGGCGAACAGCCCCGAGCGCGTCGCCGAGCTGGACTTCTGGCGCGGCGTCGTCGGCGGCCCCGACCCGCTGCTCACCGACCGGCCCATGGACCCCGCGGTCGACGTCTCCGGCGTCATCGAGAAGATCCAGGTCCGGGTCTCGCCCGAGGTCACCCGCACCCTGCTCACCACCGTCCCGGCGCTCTTCCACGGCGGCGTCAACGACGGCCTGCTCACCGCGCTCACGCTGGCCACCGCCAAGTGGCGGGCGCGCCGCACCGCCGAGCGCGCCGACTCGCTGCTGCTCCGGCTGGAGGGCCACGGCCGCGAGGAGGAGATCGTGCCCGGCGCCGACCTCTCCCGCACGGTCGGCTGGTTCACCGCCATCTTCCCGGTCCGGTTCGACCTGGCCGGTATCGACATCGACGCCGCGCTCACCGGCGGCCCCGCCCTCGGCCGGGCGCTCAAGGCGGTCAAGGAGCGGCTGCTCTCGGTGCCGGACAAGGGCATCGGCTACGGCATGCTGCGCTACCTGAACCGCAGCACCGCCGCCGACCTGCCGCGGCAGCTGCCCGGCCAGGTCAGCTTCAACTACCTGGGCCGGGTCTCCGACACCGACGTGCCCGAGGCGCTGCGCGGCTTCGGCTGGATCCCCGCGCCCGAACTCGGCGCGCTGGCCGCCGATTACGACGCCGACATGCCCGCCATGGCCCCGCTCGACCTCAACGCCATCGTCACCGGGGACACCCTGCTCACCACCATCGGCTACCCGAGCACCCTGCTCGACGCCGCCGAGGTGCGCGAGTTCGCCGAGCTGTGGGTCACCGCGCTGGAGGCCGTCGCGCGGCACGCGCAGTCCGCCGAGGCGGGCGGCCACACCCCGGCCGACTTCGGGCTGGTGCGCAGCACCCAGGCCGATATCGAGAACTGGGAGCGGCGCTTCCCCGCGCTCGCCGACGTCTGGCCGCTCTCCGCGCTGCAGGCCGGGCTGCTCTTCCACGCCCGGCTCGCCGCCGGGTCGGTGGACGTCTACACCTCGCAGATCACGCTCACCCTCACCGGCCGGGTGGACTCCACCCGGCTGCGCGCCGCCGCGCAGGCGCTGCTCGACCGCTACGACACCCTGCGCACGGCGTATGTCACCGACGCCGAGGGCAACCCGGTGCAGGTGGTGCTGAACAGCGTCCGCGTCCCGTGGGCCGAGCACGACCGCAGCGCGACCGGCGACCCGGGCGACCTCATCGCCGAGGACCGGGCCCGCCGCTTCGACCTGACCGCCCCGCCGCTCATCCGCTTCACCCTGATCCGGGTGGCCGCGGACCGCTGGCAGTTCGTGGTCTCCAACCACCACATCCTGCTCGACGGCTGGTCCATGCCGCTGCTCATGCGGGACCTGCTCATGCTCTACGCGGTCAACGCCGACCAGGGCGTGCTGCCCGCGGTGCGGTCGTACAAGCACTTCCTGGAGTGGGTCGGAAGGCAGGATCGGGCCGCCTCGGTCGCGGTCTGGGCCGATGCGCTGCGCGGCGTCACCGAGCCGACGCTGCTCGCCAAGGCGGATGCCGGGCGCGAGATCACCGCGCTCTCCGGCGAGTACCTCTTCGAGCTGGACGAGGCGGCCACCGCGCGGCTCACCGGGCTGGCCGCCACGCTCGGCGTCACCCCGAACACCGTGCTCCAGGTGGCGTGGGCGGTGCTCGTCGGCCGGATGACCGGCCGCGAGGACGTGCTCTTCGGCACCACCGTCTCCGGCCGCCCCGCGCAGCTCACCGGCGTGGAGTCGATGGTCGGGCTCTTCATCAACACGGTCCCGGTGCGGGTCCGCTTCGACCCGGCCGAGCCGGTGCGCGCGCTGCTCACCCGCACCCAGGGCGAGCAGGCCGACCTGCTCGACCACCACTACGTCGGGCTCGCCGACATCCAGGCCGCCGCCGGGATGTCCGGGCTCTTCGACACCCTGGTGGTCTTCGAGTCGTACCCGGTGGACGCCGAGGGCATCCAGGCCCAGGCCGCCGATATCGACGGCATGGCGGTCACCGCGCTGGAGGCCGAGGACGCCACCCACTACCCGCTCACCCTGATCGCGCAGCTGGACGCCAAGCTCCGCATCCGGGCCGGGTACCTGCGCGACCTCTTCGACGAGGGCACCGTGCGGCGCATCGCCGACCGCCTGGTCCGGGTGCTGGAGACCATGACCGCCGAGCCGGATTCGGCCGTCGGCGATATCGCGCTGCTGGACGCCGCCGAGCGCGCCGAGGTCACCACCGGCTGGAACGACACCGCCTTCGATATCCCGGCCGCGCTGGCCGGGCAGTACGGCGCGGAGCCCGAGCACACCCTGCCCGCGCTCTTCCAGGCGCAGCTCGCGGCCGCCCCGGACGCGCCCGCGCTGGTGTTCGAGGGGACAGCCCTGTCCTACGACGAGTTCGCGGGCCGGGTCTTCCGGCTGGCCCGCTGGCTGGTCGAGCGCGGCGTCGGCCCGGAGTCCTTCGTTGCGCTCGGCATGCGGCGCTCGCTGGACCTGGTGGTCGGCATGTACGCCGTCACCGTCGCGGGCGGCGCCTACGTGCCGCTCGACCCGGACCACCCGGCCGAGCGCACCGAGTACATCCTCGCCACCGCCGACCCGGTCTGCGTGCTGACCTCCGGCGACGACCTGGAGATCGACACCGCCCAGGTGCGGATCGACCTGCTCGACCTGGACGGCCTGGACGACACCCCGCTCACCGACATCGACCGGCGCGCCCCGCTGCGGCCGGGCAATACCGCCTACGTCATCTTCACCTCGGGCTCGACCGGCCGCCCCAAGGGCGTCGCGGTGAGCCACGCCGCCATCGTGAACCGGCTGGTGTGGATGCAGGCCGAGTACGGCCTGACCGCCGCCGACACCGTGCTGCAGAAGACCCCCGCCACCTTCGACGTCTCGGTGTGGGAGTTTTTCTGGCCGCTGCAGATCGGCGCCCGGCTGGTGGTGGCGCGGCCGGACGGCCACCGCGACCCGCAGTACCTGGCCGAGGTCATCGAGGCCGAGCGGGTCACCGTCACGCACTTCGTGCCCTCCATGCTCGCGGTCTTCGTGGCCGACGCCGCCGCGGCCGCGAGCACCTCGCTGCGGCTGGTCTTCGCCTCCGGCGAGGCGCTCGGCCCGAAGCCCGCGCACCGGCTGCGCGAGCTCACCGGCGCGGCGCTGCACAACCTCTACGGCCCCACCGAGGCCGCGGTCGACGTCACCTACCACGAGGTCACGGACGCCGACACGGTCACCGTCCCGATCGGCGCGCCGGTCTTCAACACCCAGGTCTACGTGCTGGATTCGCGGCTGCGGCCGGTGCCGGCCGGGGTCGCGGGTGAGCTGTACCTGGCCGGCGACCAGCTGGCCCGCGGCTACGTCGCGCGGCCCGACCTCACCGCCGACCGCTTCGTGGCGAACCCGCTCGGCACCGACGGCGCCCGCATGTACCGCACCGGCGACCTGGTCGCCTGGACCCCGGACGGCGAGCTGGAGTACCTGGGCCGCACCGACTTCCAGGTCAAGCTGCGCGGCCTGCGGATCGAGCTCGGCGAGATCGAGCAGGCGCTGGCCGGGCTGGACGAGATCGCCCAGGCGGTCGTGGTGGTCCGCGGCGACCAGCACACCGGCGACCAGCTGGTGGCGTACGTGATCCCGGCCGCCGGGCAGCGGCTCGACACCGAGGCGGTGCGCGAGGAGCTGGGCAGGCGGCTGCCGGCCTACATGGTCCCGGCGCTGCTCATCGCGCTGGACGAGTTCCCGCTCAATGCCTCCGGCAAGCTGGACCGCAGGGCGCTGCCCGCGCCGGTCTTCGAGGCGGCGGTCTTCCGCGCCCCGACCACGCCGGTCGAGGAGATCGTGGCCGACGTCTTCGCCGACGTGCTCGGCGTGGCCAGGGTCGGGCTGGACGACGACTTCTTCGCGCTCGGCGGCAACTCGCTGAGCGCCACCCAGGTGGCGGCCCGGCTGGCCGCCGCGCTCGACACCGACCTCGGGGTGCGCGAGCTCTTTGAGGCCTCCACCGTGGCCGCGCTCGCCGCCCGCGCCGAGAGCAGCGCGGGCGCGGGGTCGCGCGCCGCGCTGGTGCCGCAGCCGCGGCCGGAGCGGGTGCCGCTCTCGCTGGCGCAGCAGCGCATGTGGTTCCTGAACCGCTTCGACCCCGAGTCCTCGGTCGACAACATCCCGGCCGCGGTCCGGCTCTCCGGGTTGCTGGACCGGCAGGCGCTGCAGATCGCCGTGGCCGACGTACTGGCCAGGCACGAGTCGCTGCGCACCTACTACCCGGAGCTGGACGGCACCGGTTACCAGCAGGTGGTCCCGACCGGCCAGGTCATCCCGGACCTCTCGCCGGCCGAGGTCACCGAGGCCGAGCTGCCCCGGCGGATCGCCGACTTCGTGCGCACCGCCTTCGACGTCACCGTGGAGGTGCCGTTCCGGGCCCGGCTCTTCGAGGTCAGCCCCACCGAGCACGTGCTCGCGCTGGTGGTGCACCACATCTCCGCCGACGGCTTCTCCATGGGCCCGCTCACCCGCGACGTCATGACCGCCTACGGCGCCCGCGTCGACGGCGGCGAGCCCGCCTGGCGCCCGCTGGACGTGCAGTACGCCGACTTCGCGCTCTGGCAGCGCGCGGTGCTGGGCCGCGAGGACGACCCGGAGTCGGTGATCGCGGGGCAGATCGGGTACTGGACCGAGGCGCTGCGCGGCCTCCCCGAGCAGCTCGACCTGCCCTCCGACCGCCCCCGCCCCGCGGTGGCGACCGGCCGCGGCGCCACCCACGCCTTCGAGATCGACGCCGAGACCCACGGCAAACTGGCCGAGCTGGCCCGCGGCCGGGGCGCGACGCTCTTCATGGTCACGCACGCCGCGCTGGCGGTGCTGCTCGCGCGGCTGGCCCGCGAGGAGGACATCGCCATCGGCACGCCGATCGCGGGCCGCGGCGAGCGCGCGCTCGACGACCTGATCGGCATGTTCGTCAACACCCTCGTGCTGCGCACGCCGGTGGATGCGGGCGCCTCCTTCACCGAGCTGCTCGCGAAGGTGCGCAGCACCGATATCGCCGCCTTCGGCCACGCCGACCTGCCCTTCGAGCGGCTGGTCGAGATCATCGACCCGGCCCGCTCGCAGGCGCGGCACCCGCTCTTCCAGGTCATGCTCTCGTTCCAGAACGTCGGGCAAGCCAGCCTGGAGCTGCCGGGCCTCACCGTCAGCGGCGTCGACATGGCGCTGGATGTCGCCAAGTTCGACCTGCAGCTGGTGCTCACCGAGAAGGCCGAGCCGCTCTCCGGCATCACCGCCGAGTTCATCTACGCCACCGACCTCTTCGACCGGCGCACCGTGGCCGCGCTCGGCCGCCGCTTCACCCGGCTGCTGAAGGCGCTCACCGCCGAGCCGGAGCGTCCGGTGGGCGATCTGCCGCTGATCGATGCCCGCGAGACCGAGCAGGTGCTGCGCACCTGGAACAACACCGAGTACCGGGTGGACCCGGACGCCACCCTGGTCTCGATGTTCGCCGAGCAGGCGGCGGCCACCCCGGACGCCCCCGCGCTCACCTTCGAGGGTGAGACGCTGAGCTACGCCGAGTTCGCGGCGCGGGTGCACCGGCTGGCCGGGTACCTGGCCGCCGCGGGCGTCGGCCCGGACACCCTGGTCGCGCTCGGCATGCGCCGCTCGCTGGAGCTGGTGATCGGCATGTACGCGGTGCTCGAAGCGGGCGGCGGCTACGTGCCGCTCGACCCGGACCAGCCCGCCGAGCGCATCGGCTACGTGCTGGAGACGGCGCGGCCGGTGCTCACGCTGACCACCACCGGCGACGGGTTCGCCGCGGGCGACGCCGTCGCCATCGACGCGCTCGACCTCTCGGCGTTCGCGGCGGAGCCGCTGACCGGCACCGGGCTGCGCCCGGCGAACACCGCCTACGTCATCTTCACCTCCGGCTCCACCGGCCGCCCCAAGGGCGTCGCGGTCTCGCACGCGGCGATCGTGAACCGCCTGGTGTGGATGCAGGAGGAGTACGGGCTCGACCGCTTCGACGTGGTCCTGCAGAAGACCCCCGCCACCTTCGACGTCTCGGTGTGGGAGTTCTTCTGGCCGCTGCAGACCGGCGCGCGGCTCGTGGTCGCCAGGCCCGACGGGCACCGTGACCCGCAGTACCTGGCCGAGGTGATCGCCGCCGAGCAGGTGACGACGGTGCACTTCGTGCCGTCCATGCTCGCCGTCTTCGTGGACGAGGCCGACCCGGCCGCCTACACCGGGCTGCGCAATGTCTTCGCCTCCGGCGAGGCGCTGCCCGGCGGGGTGGCGCAGCGGCTGCTGAGCGCCTCCGGCGCCTGGCTGCACAACCTGTACGGGCCGACCGAGGCCGCGGTCGACGTGACGTACCACGAGGTCACCGAGTCCGACACGGTCTCCGTGCCGATCGGCTCGCCGGTCTTCAATACCCAGCTCTACGTGCTGGATTCGCGGCTGCGGCCGGTGCCCGCCGGGGTGCCCGGCGAGCTCTACCTGGCCGGAACCCAGCTGGCCCGCGGCTACGTCGCGCGGCCCGACCTCACCGCGGACCGCTTCGTCGCCGACCCGTTCGGCCCGCGCGGCGCCCGCATGTACCGCACCGGCGACCTGGTGACCTGGACCGACCGCGGCGAGCTGGAGTACCTGGGCCGCACCGACTTCCAGGTGAAGCTGCGCGGCCTGCGGATCGAGCTCGGCGAGATCGAGACCGCGCTGGCCGCGCATCCGGCGGTGGCGCAGGCCGTCGCGGTGGTGCGCTCCGACGACCGCCTCGGTGATCGCCTGGTCGGCTACGTGGTGCCCGGCTCGGCCCCGATCGATGTCGCGGCGCTGCGCGAGCACGTCGCGGCGCGGCTGCCCTCGTACATGGTCCCGGCCGCGCTGGTGGTGCTGGACGAGCTGCCGCTGAACCCGAACGGCAAGCTGGACCGGCGCGCGCTGCCGGAGCCGGAGTTCGAGGTCAAGGAGTTCCGCGCGCCCTCGACGCCGGTGCAGGAGCTGGTGGCCGACACCTTCGCCCGGGTGCTCGGGATCGAGGTGGACGGCGACCGGCCGATCGGCCAGGACGACGACTTCTTCGATCTCGGCGGCAACTCGCTGATCGCGACCCAGGTGGTGGCCAGGCTCGGTGCCGCGCTGAACACCAGGGTGCAGGTCCGCACGCTCTTCGAGGCGCCGACCGTGGCCGCGCTGGCCGCCCGGGTCGAGGCCGGTGCGGGCAGCGGCCGCGGCCGCGAGCTGGTAGCCGGACCGCGCCCGGCGACCATCCCGCTCTCGCTGGCCCAGCAGCGCATGTGGTTCCTGAACCGCTTCGACAGCGCCACCGCGGTGAACAACATCCCGATGGCGGTGCGGCTCACCGGCGCGCTGGACGCCGAGGCGCTGCGCCGCGCGGTCGCCGACGTGCTCGAGCGGCACGAGGTGCTGCGCACGGTCTACCCGGAGACCGCGGACGGCCACGGCGTGCAGGTGGTGCTGCCGGCGAGCCAGGTCGGCATCGACCTCACCCCGGTCACCGTCGCCGAGACCGAGATCGAGGAGCGGATCAGCGAACTCGTGCTGACCGGCTTCGACGTCACCACCGCGGTGCCGGTGCGCGCCGCGCTGCTGCGCATCGCCGGCTCCATGGACGGCTCGCAGCCGGAGAACCACGTGCTGGTCTTCGTGGTGCACCACATCTCCGGCGACGGCTGGTCGGTGCAGCCGCTGGCCAAGGACGTCATGATCGCCTACGCGGCGCGCTCGCGCGGCGAGGCGCCGGGCTGGGCGCCGCTGCCGGTGCAGTACGCCGACTACGCGCTCTGGCAGCGCGAGACGCTCGGCTCCGAGGACGAGCCGGACTCGCTCATCGCCCAGCAGGTGCGGTACTGGTCGGCGAACCTCGCCGGGCTGCCGGACCAGCTCGACCTGCCCGCCGACCGCTCCCGCCCCGCGGTGGCCTCGAACCGCGGCGGCGTGCACGCCTTCTGGCTCGACGCCGACCTCGTGCACGGGCTCAACTCGATGGCCCGCGCGCACGGCGCCAGCCTCTTCATGGTGGTGCACACCGCGCTCGCCGCGCTGCTGGCCCGGCTCTCGAACAGCGACGACATCGCCATCGGCACCGCGGTCGCGGGCCGCGGCGAGGCCGCGCTGGACGACGCCATCGGCATGTTCGTGAACACCCTCGTGCTGCGCAGCGCGGTCGACCCGGCCGAGCCCTTCGCCGCGCTGCTCACCAGGACCAGGGAGACCGACCTGGCCGCCTTCGGCCACGCCGACCTGCCCTTCGAGCGGCTGGTGGAGATCCTGAACCCGGCCCGCTCGCAGGCCAGGCACCCGCTCTTCCAGGTGATGCTCTCCTTCCAGAACACCGGCGACGCCTCCTTCGCGCTGCCGGGGCTGGAGGTCACCGGGGTGCCGCTGGACGTGGTGACCGCCAAGTTCGACCTGCACCTCAACCTGACCAGCGCCGGTGAGCACGAGGGGATGGCGGCCGAGTTCGCCTACGCCACCGATCTCTTCGACCCGGCCACCGTGAACGGCTTCGCGCTGCGCCTGGTCCGGCTGCTGACCGCGGCCGTGGCCGCGCCCACCACCCCGGTCGGCGAGATCGAGCTGCTCGACGCCGCCGAGCGCACGCAGGTGCTGGAGACCTGGAACGCCACCGCGCACCCGGTCGACGCCGCCGCCACCCTGGTCTCGATGTTCGAGGCGCAGGCCGCCCGCACCCCGGACGCGCCCGCGCTCACCTTCGAGGGCGAGACGCTGAGCTACGCCGAGTTCGCCGAGCGCGTGCACCGGCTGGCGCGGCACCTCATCGACCTCGGGGTCGGGCCGGATTCGCTGGTCGCGCTCGGTATGCGCCGCTCCTTCGAGCTGGTGATCGGCATGTACGCGGTGAGCGCGGCGGGCGGCGCCTACGTGCCGCTCGACCCGGACCACCCGGCCGACCGCATCGCCTACGTGCTGGAGACCGCGCGCCCGGTCGCGGTGCTCAGCACCGAGCGGGACGCCTTCGAGGCGACCGGCTTCCGCACCGTCGCGATCGACACCCTCGATCTCGCGGGGCTCTCCGGCGCGCCGATCGCGGACGCGGAGCGGCGTGCGCCGCTGCGGCCGTCGAACGCCGCGTACGTCATCTTCACCTCGGGCTCGACCGGCCGCCCCAAGGGCGTCGCGGTCACGCACGGCGCCATCGTCAACCGGCTGGTCTGGATGCAGGCCGAGTACGGGCTGGACGAGACCGACACCGTGCTGCAGAAGACCCCCGCCACCTTCGACGTGTCGGTGTGGGAGTTCTTCTGGCCACTGCAGCTCGGCGCCCGGCTGGTGGTGGCGCGGCCGGACGGCCACCGCGACCCCGGCTACCTGGTGCGGGTCGTCACCGCGGAGCGGGTCACGGTCGCGCACTTCGTGCCCTCCATGATGTCGGTCTTCGTGGCCGAGGAGCGGGCCGACGAGTGCACCGCGCTGCGCGCCGTCTTCGCCTCCGGCGAGGCGCTGCCCGCGGCGACCGCGCAGCGGCTGGTCGAGCTGACCGGCGCCAGGCTGCACAACCTGTACGGGCCCACCGAGGCCGCGGTCGACGTGACCTTCCACGAGGTCACCGAGGCCGACACGGTCACCGTTCCGATCGGCGCGCCGGTCTTCAATACCCAGGTGTACGTGTTGGATTCGCGGCTGCGGCCGGTCCCGGCCGGGGTGCCCGGTGAGCTGTACCTGGCCGGTGCCCAGCTGGCCCGCGGCTACGTCGCGCGGCCGGAGCTGACCGCGGACCGCTTCGTGGCGAGCCCGTACGGCGCGCCCGGTGCCCGCATGTACCGCACCGGTGACCTGGTCACCTGGCGCGCGAACGGCGAGCTGGAGTACCTGGGCCGCACCGACTTCCAGGTGAAGCTGCGCGGCCTGCGCATCGAGCTGGGCGAGATCGAGTCGGCGCTCACCGCGCTGCCGAGCATCGCGCAGTCCGTGGTCCTGGTCCGCTCGGACGACCGCCTCGGCGACCAGCTGGTGGCCTACGTGATCCCGGCGGCGGGCGCGACGGTGGAGGTCGAGGCGGTGCGCGCCGAGCTCGGCGCCGAGCTGCCCGGCTACATGGTGCCGAACGCCTTCGTGCTGCTCGACGCCTTCCCGCTGAACCCGTCCGGCAAGCTGGACCGCAGGGCGCTGCCCGCGCCGGTCTTCGAGGCCAAGGTGTTCCGGGCGCCCTCCACCCCGATCGAGGAGATCGTCGCCAACACCTTCGCCGACGTGCTCGGCGTCGGCCGGGTCGGCGTCGACGACGACTTCTTCGAGCTGGGCGGCAACTCGCTGCTCGCCACCCAGGTGACCGCCCGGATCGGCGCGGCGCTGGACACCCAGCTCGCGGTGCGCGACCTGTTCGAGGCGTCGACCGTGGCCGCGCTCGCCACCAGGGTGGAGCGCGCGGCCGGCTCCGGCCGGACCCGCCCCGAGCTGGTGGCGGGGGAGCGGCCGGAGCTGATCCCGCTCTCCCCGGCGCAGGCCAGGTACTGGTTCCTGAACCAGTTCGACACCACCACCTCCGCGGTGGACAATATCCCGCTCGCGGTGCGGCTCTCCGGTGCGCTCGACGTGCGCGCGCTGGAGCAGGCCATCGGCGACGTCTTCGCCAGGCACGAGGTGCTGCGCACCACGTACCCGAGCGCCGACGACGGGCCGCGGCAGGTGATCCTGCCCGCCGGGCGCACCGCGCCGACGCTGGCGATCACCGACGTCACCGAGGCCGACCTGGTGCCGACGGTCATCCGCTTCGCCATGACGACCTTCGACGTCACCATCGAGGTGCCGCTGAAGGTGGCGCTGTTCCGGATCACCGACGCCGGCGCGCACGACACCGTCCCCGACGGCACCCGCTCCGCCGACCTGGTCGGCGCCGAGCTCACCGACGGCGCGGCCGCCTCCGGCGTGCCGGAGCACGTGGTCGCCTTCGTGGTGCACCACGTCGCGGCCGACGGCGCGTCGATGGGCCCGCTGGCCCGCGACCTCATGGCCGCCTACATCGCCCGCGTCGGCGGCGAGGCGCCGTCCTGGACCCCGCTCCCGGTGCAGTACGCCGACTACGCGCTCTGGCAGCGCGAGGTGCTCGGCGCCGAGGACGACCCGGAGTCGCTCGCCGCCCGCCAGGTCGCCTACTGGAAGGCCGCCCTCGACGGCCTCCCCGACCAGCTCGAGCTGCCCGCGGACCGCCCGCGGCCGCCCGCGCAGTCCTTCCACGGCAAGGCGATCCGCTTCGAGATCGCCCCCGAGCGGCACCAGGCGCTCGCCGAGCTGGCGCGGGCCAACCAGTCCTCGCTCTTCATGGTCGTGCACGCCGCGCTCGCGGTGCTGCTGGCCCGGCTCTCCGGCACCGACGACATCGCGGTCGGCACCCCGATCGCGGGCCGCGGCGAGCGCGAGCTCGACGACCTCATCGGCATGTTCGTCAACACCCTGGTCTTCCGCACCAGGGTGCGGTCCGGCGCGGGCTTCGCCGAGCTGCTCGCCGATGTGCGCGAGCGCGACCTCGAGGCCTTCGCCAATGCCGACGTCCCCTTCGAGCGGCTGGTCGAGGTGCTCAACCCGGAGCGCTCCACCGCCCGCAACCCGCTCTTCCAGATCGGGCTGTCGTTCCAGAACCTGGCCGAGACCACCATCACCCTGCCCGGGCTGACGGTGAGCGCGGTCGACTTCGACTCCCAGCTGGCCAAGACCGACCTGCACGTCACGCTCTACGACCGGTACGCCGAGGACGGCACCCCCGCCGAGATCGTCACCGAATTCGGCTACGCCACCGACCTCTTCGACGAGGCGACGGTGCAGGGCTTCGCCGACCGGTTCCTCCGGGTGCTGGACGCCGTGATCGCCGATCCGGCGATCGCCGTCGGCGAGATCGAGCTGCTCGCCGCCGACGAGAGCGAGCGCATCCTCGACACCTGGAACGACACCGCGCACCCGGTGGACACCGAGGCCACCCTGGTCTCGCTGCTGGAGGCCACCGTCGCGGCGCAGCGCGAGAGCACCGCGCTGGTCGCCCCCGACGGCGAGCTGAGCTACGCCGAGCTCGGCGTCCGGGTGAACCGGCTGGCGCGCTACCTGATCGAGCGCGGGGTCGGCCCGGAGGACCGGGTGGCGCTCGCCATCCGGCGCTCCGCCGACCTGGTGATCGCCATGTACGCGGTCGCGGTGGCCGGTGCGGCCTACGTGCCGGTCGACCCGGACCAGCCGGCCGAGCGGGTCGAGTACATCCTCGGCACCGCCGCCCCGACCTGCGTGCTCACCACCGCGGGCGACGGCTTCACCAGCACCGCGGCCGAGGTCGTCGTGCTGGACGAGCTGGATCTGGCCGGGCTGGACGGCGCGCCGGTGCGCCCGGGCGAGCGCCGCGCCGCGCTCACCCCGGCGAACACCGCGTACGTCATCTTCACCTCCGGCTCCACCGGGCAGCCCAAGGGCGTCGCGGTGCCGCACGGCGCCATCGCCAACCAGCTGCAGTGGAAGACCGCCGAGTACGGCCTCGGTCCCGACGACGCGGTGCTGCTCAAGACCGCGGCCACCTTCGACCTCTCGGTCTGGGAGTTCTGGTCCGCGGCCGCCTCCGGCGGCAAACTGGTCATCGCCACCGTCGACGGCCACCGCGACCCGGCCTACCTGCACGCGCTCATGGCCGAGACCGGGGTGACCACGCTGCACGTGGTGCCCTCCATGCTGGACGCGCTGCTCACCGAGGGCGCGCTGCCGGATTCGCTGCGCCGGGTGCTCGCCATCGGCGAGGCGCTGCCCGCGGCGACCGCGCAGAAGTTCCGGCGCGGCAGCGCGGCCGGGCTGTTCAACCTGTACGGCCCGACCGAGGCGGCGGTGTCGATCACCGCGCACGAGGTCACCGCGGGCGACGTCGTCTCGGTGCCGATCGGTGTTCCGGAGTGGAACTCCCGGGTCTACGTGCTGGATTCCCGGCTGCGGCCGGTTCCGGTCGGGGTCTCCGGCGAGCTGTACCTGGCCGGTGCGCAGCTGGCCCGCGGCTACTTCGCGCGGCCCGAGCTGACCGCGGATCGCTTCGTGGCCAGCCCCTTCGAGCCCGGCGCGCGGATGTACCGCACCGGCGACCTGGTGGCCTGGAACGCCGGCGGCGAGCTGGAGTACCGGGGCCGCACCGACTTCCAGGTGAAGATCCGCGGCTTCCGCATCGAGCTCGGCGAGATCGAGGCCGCGCTGCTCCGGCAGCCCGGGATCGCCGCTGCGGCGGTGCTGGCCAGGACCGATCCCGGCCTCGGCGACCGGCTGGTCGCCTACGTGGTGCCGTCCGGCGAGTTCGACAAGCGCGAGCTGGCGCACGCGCTCGCCGGTGAGCTGCCCTCGTACATGGTGCCGAGCGCCTTCGTCGAGCTGGCGGCGCTGCCGCTGAACGCCAACGGCAAGCTGGACCGGAACGCGCTGCCCGAGCCGGAGTTCGAGAAGGCCGTCTTCCGCGCCCCGTCGACCCCGGCCGAGAAGCTGGTGGCGCGGGTCTTCGCCGATGTGCTCGGGGCCGAGCAGATCGGCGCGGACGACGACTTCTTCGCGCTCGGCGGCAACAGCATCCTCTCCATCCAGCTGGTCTCCAGGGCCAAGACGCTCGGCGCGGTCTTCTCCGTGCGCGACGTCTTCGACCAGCGCAGCGTGGCCGGGCTGGCCGCGGTCGCCGGTGCGGTGACCGGGCGGCAGCGCCTGGCCGAGCTGGCCGGCGGCGGGATCGGCGAGGTCGCGCTGCCGCCCGCGCTCGCCGCGCTGGACGGCGCCGATGCGGTCGCGCTGCGGCTGCCCGGCGGCACCGGCGAGCAGGAGCTGACGGCCGCGCTCGCGGCGCTGCTGGACCGGCACGAGGCGCTGCGGCTGCGGCGCACCGAAGCGGTGCTGGAGCTGCGTGAACGCGGTGCCGTCGAGGTGGCGGAGGTGCTGCGGGACGAGCGGGTCACCGCGACCGAGCTCGACGCCGCGGTGTCCGAGGCGCTGACCGCCGAGGTGGCGGCGCTCGACCCGGCCGCCGGAATCGTGTTCCGCGCGGTGCGGTTCGCGGTCGACGGCGGCGCGGATGTGCTGCTGCTGGTCGCGCACCGGCTCGCGGTCGACCCCGCCTCCTGGCGGATCATCACCGGCGACCTCGCACGGGCGCTGGCCCAGGGCGAGGCCGCGGAGCTGCCGGAGCCGGGCACCTCGCTGCGGCGCTGGCTGCACGAGGTCGCGCAGGACCGCGAGACCGCGGCACCTCCGGCCGAGGTGGATGTCTTCGGTGCGGCAGGTGTCCAGCACGTGCGGACCGTGCTCCCGGCGGCCGAGAGCGACGCGGTGCTCCGCGTCGTCCCCGGGCTGTACCACGGCGTCGCCACCGACGCCCTGCTCACCGCGCTCGCGCTCGCCACCGCGCGCTGGACCGGAAACCCCGCGACCACCGTGCGCTACGCGAACGACCTGCGCCCGGTCGCGGCCGAGCGCGGCGCCGAGCTGACCCGCACGGTCGGCGACTTCACCGTCACGCACCCGCTGCGCCTCGACCTCGGCGCCGCCGGGATCGGCGAGGGGCAGGCGCTCAAGCTCGTCAAGGAGCAGGTGCTCGCGGTGCCGGTGCACGGATATTCGGCGCTCTTCGCGGCCGGGGAGCCGGGCGGGATCACCTTCCGCTTCGCCGGTGCCTCGGTCGAGGGCTTCGACGAGTACCCGCTCCCCGCGGTGGTCTCGGCGACAGCCGGGGTCGAGGTGGTCGCGCGGGTGACCGGTGGCGAGCTGGTCACCGACTTCACCGGTACCGCCGAGCGGCTCGCGGAGCTGGCCGAGCTCTGGACCGCCGCGCTCACCGGCCTCGCCGAGCACGCGGGCACGCCGGGCGCGGGCGGCTTCACCCCGTCCGACATGCCGCTGGTCCGGGTGCGCCAGGGCGACCTGGAGGAGTGGGAGCGCGGCTACCCCGGCCTCGCCGAGGTCTGGCCGCTCACCCCGCTGCAGTCCGGGCTGCTCTTCCACGCCCTGATGACCACCGCGGGCACCGACATCTACGTCATGCAGGCCATGGTCGACCTGCTCGGTACGGTGGACGCGGACCGGCTGCACACCGCCGCCCAGGGCATCCTGGACCGCTACCCGAACCTGCGGGCCGGCTTCGTCACCGACTCCGACGGCCAGGCCGTCCAGGTGGTGCCGGAGCAGGCCGAGGTGCCGTGGCGCGAGGTCGACCTGACCGACCGCGACGACCCCGCCGCCGCGCTGCGCGAACTGCTCGCCGCCGACCAGGCCACCCGGTTCGACATGGCGGCCCCGCCGCTGGTCCGGTTCACCCTGTACCGCACCGCCGCCGAGCAGTACCACCTCTCCATCACCACGCACCACGTGCTGATCGACGGCTGGTCCATGCCGCTGCTCATGCAGGACCTGCTGGTGCTGTACGCGGTGCACGGCAACCGCTCCCAGCTCCCCGCCGTGACCCCGTACCGGGACTTCCTCGGCTGGCTGGGCGAGCGCGACCTGAACGCCTCGCTGCGCACCTGGGCCGAGGCGCTGGACGGCGCGGGCGAACCCACCGAGCTGGCCTCGCCCGCCCGCGGCCAGGAGCGGTACGAGACCGGCAAGCTGATCACCTCGATCGACCCGGAGCGGGCCCGCAGGCTCACCAAGCACTGCGCCGACCTCGGCGTCACGGTGAACACGCTGGTCCAGGCGGCGTGGGGGATCCTGCTCGGGCGGCTCACCGGCCGCACCGACGTGGTCTTCGGCGCCACCGTCTCCGGCCGCCCCGCCGAGCTGCCCGGCGTCGAGTCCATGGTCGGGCTCTTCATCAACACCCTGCCGGTGCGGGTGCGGATCGACGACCACGGCCCGATCGCCGACCAGCTGGTGCGGCTGCAGCGCGAGCAGGCCGACCTGCTCGACCACCACTACGTCGGGCTCGCCGAGATCCAGCGGACCGCGGGCGCCGGCTCGCTCTTCGACACCCTGCTGGTCTTCGAGTCGTACCCGATCGACCGCGAGGCCATCGCCGCCGCCAGCTCCATCGACGGCATGTCGGTGAACGGCGTCGGCGTGCTCAGCAATACCCACTACCCGATGACGCTGCAGGTCACCGCCGAATCCGCCATCGAGTTCGTCTTCGAGTACCTCACCACCCGCTTCACCGACGACGAGGTGCGCACCCTCGCCGCCCGGCTCATGCGGGTGCTGGAGGGGCTGCTCGGTGACCCGCACGGGCTCGTCGGCGATATCGACATCCTGGACGCCGAGGAGCGCAGCAGGCTGCTCGCCGAGTCCGGGGTGGCGGCCGCCGCGCCGGAGCCGGTGAACCGGGTCGGCGCGCGCACGGTGTCCAAGGTGCTCGGCGAGGTGGTCGAGGCCGACCCGGAGGCGCCCGCGCTGCTCCGCGGCGAGGACGAACTCCCGTACCACGTGCTCGACCGCCGCTCCTCGCAGCTGGCCCGGGTGCTGATCGGCCGCGGTATCGGCCCGGACGACGTGGTCGCCGTCGCGCTGCCGCGCTCGGTGGAGTCGGTCGTCGCGATCTGGGCGGTCCAGAAGGCAGGCGCCGCCGTGCTCCTGACCTCGGATGACGCTGCCGGTGCCCGCTACGGGATCGGCTCCGGCTCCGCGGAGCTGGAATGGATCGACCCGGCCGCCGACGCGGTCCGCGCGGCCATCGCCGAGGCGCCCGCGCACCCCGTCTCCTATGCCGACCGGGTCCGCCCGCTCGGCGAGGAGAACCCGGCGTTCGTGCTCGCCGACGGCACGGTCTACAGCCAGGTGGCCGCGCTCGATCTCGCGCTGCGGGCGCGCGACGAGCACGGCGTCGACTACGAGTCCACGACCTTCACCACCGCCACCGGTGGGCTGGTCGCGGTGGTCGAGTTCCTCGCCGCCGCCACCGCGGGTGCGCTCTCGGTGCTGCCCAGCGGTTCGGTCGAGGACGATCTCGCCGACGGTGAGGTGTCGCACTGGTTCGTCGCGCCCGGGGAGGACACCTCCGCCGCGGGCGACGAGATCGCGATCGTCACGGTGGAGTGAGCTGCCCGCGGCCCCGTCTCGCGCGGGGCCGCGGGGATGCGAAGCGCGGGCGCTTCGACTACGGCTTCGCGCGGGCCGGCGCGCTCACCGGCACCCGGCGCGGCCGATCCGACCCCGGCCACACATACGGCAGATCATCCGGCACCTCCGGGAACCGCACCCGATAGAACTCCGGATCCTTCTGCACCAGCGCCGCCTGATGACTCCGGTGAAACGCCTCGTCCCCCAGCCACGGCGGCAACTCACCCGCGCGCTCCAACTCCGTCTGCGAGCGCGGCGCGACGATCCCCGTCCCCTCCGCCAGATCCCGCACCATCGTCGCCGCACAGCTATCCGCGTGCCCCAGTTCCACCCACACCGCACACACATCCAGCCCGTACCGGACCAGCGCCTCCTCGTACCCCGCCCACATGGCCGCCGCCGGATGATGCCGCCACCCGTACCCCGGCACCGTCAGCGCCCGCACCACCTGAATCCCCTCCACCCGCTGCTTCCCCAGCCGCTTCACATCCAGCACGCGAGCGGTCGCGGTGAAGTCGGGGTAGGGCAGAAATGTCTGCACCCCCAGCCCCTACCCGTTCTCCCCCCGCCCACTCATCTATCAGCTCGCCGCCAGCCGCTGCCCCGCCAGCTGATTGAGCGACACATTCATCTCCGCCGCCTCCCGCACCAGCCGCGCGTGCAGCTCCGCCGAGACCCGGACCATGAACTTCCCGCTGTACTTCCGCTCCGCCAGCGGCTGCGGCAACACCTCACCGTTCGCCAAAATCCGCCACGGTGTCCGAAACCAGGTCGCGGATGCCGGCCAGCGCCTCCTCCTGCGTACCGGCTAGCCACGAGAGCGAGGGCAGCTCCGCGCACAGGCCGACGAACTCGGCGTCTTCCGCGGACCACAGCACGCGGTAGGCGTAGTGGGTGTGATCAGGCAGCTCAGCCATGACAGTCACCGTCTTCCGATCCCAGCCGCAGCCCGCGATACCATACAGCGACGTCACGGCCGCTGAATCGGCTCGATTCCGTGGTGCCGCAGCGCCACATCCGGATGCGCCCGAACCCGCGACTTCCAAGCATTCGCCCCGTAGGTATCGAAGATCGGATTCCCCGGATCCGCCTCCACCCCGCGGGACAGCGCGGCCAGCTCCGGCGGAAGCGTGATCACCGGGATGCGAGTATCGAGCGCGGGATTCAGGAAGTACGGAATGGAGATCCGGTCGGCGCCGGGAGCGGGGGCGAGCACGCGGTGGCGGGTGGCGCGGAGGTATCCGCCGGTGGCGACTTCGAGCAGCTCACCGATGTTGACGATGAACGCCCCCGGCAGCGGATCGGCGCCGATCCAGCGCCCATCGGCCCCTTCGACCTGCAACCCGCGCGACCCGGGCTCGACGAGCAGCAGCGTCAGCACCCCGGAATCCTTGTGCGCCCCCACACCCTGCGGATTCTCGGCACTGCCCGGATAGCGCACCACCTTGATCAACGTGGCCGGTTCGCGAGCGAACGCGGCGTCGAAGTGCGATTCGGCGGCCCCGAGCGACACCGACCAGTGCCGCAGCAACCGCAACCCGACCTCGGCGAGCAGCGCGTCCCACCGCTCGAACGCGGGCCGGAAGGCGGGCAGCGCGGACGGCCACAGATTCGGCCCCTGCAACCGCAGATAACCGGAGGCGCCGGGAATCACCGCCCGCTCCGGCCCGATATCGACCTGCTCCCGCCAGTCCACCGCACCGTTCGTCAGCTCACCCCCGAGCCGCGAATACCCGCGGAACTGCGGACTCTTCAACTGGCTGATCTCGGCCTTCGCCGCATCAGGCAGTGCGAAGAACGCACGCGCCAGCGCGAGAATCCCGCTGATCTCCTCGTCCGGCACCCCGTGCCCGACCAGGTAGAAGAACCCGGGGGAGTGCGCGGCCTCGCGCAGGGCGGGGCGAAGCGTGGCCGGGTCGGCGGCGAGATCCAGCACGGGCAGCATCACTCCACCGTGCAGCGTGCCCGCGCCAAAGGCCAACCCCTCGGCTCGAGCCGAGCGAAATCAGGCCGGGCTGAGCAGCACGACCGGAATCCGCCGCTGCGTCCACGACTGATAGGTGTCGAAATCCGCATACGCCTCGACCAGCCGCGGCCACAACCGCTCCCGCTCGGCATCATCGGCGGCCCGCGCGACCACGGCCCTGCGCTCCGAGCCGATCTGCACGTGCGCCGCCGGATGCGCGAGCAGATTCAGGTACCACTGCGGATGGTCGGCCTTCCCGCCCTGCGACCCCACCACCACGATGTCGGCCCCGTCGGTGATGTAGAGCAGCGGTGCGGTGAAGGTCTTGCCGGAGCGGCGCCCGGTGTGCTCGAGCAGCAGCGTCGGCACCGGCTTGCGGAACCCCGCCCCCACCCGCCAGCTGCCGCCGACCTTGCCGTTGGTGCGGCGATAGATCCAGGCATTCGCCCGCGACCCGTATTTCATGACCGTCCCGACCAGGGCGGAGTCGAGCAGGCGGGGCTTGTCCATGAACGTCCTTTTCAGCGCAGGATGAGCTTGGCGGAGCGCTCGATGCGCTCGGCGATCTCGGAATACGATTCGTACCCCATGCCCGCGCGCACCAGGGCACCGGCATAGAGCAGCTCCAGCGATTCCACGATCTCGGCATCCGCGTTCGGGGCAAGCGCGCCGGTGAGCCGGTTGCGGATCTCGACGCCGATGCGCAGCCGCAGGTGCTGCACATCCGGATCGCGCCCGAGTAGCGCGCTGGTGACCGCGCCGGAGAATTCCGGCTCGTCCGCGACCAGCAGCGCGATATTGCGGAGTTCGGCGAGCACCCGCACGACGGGGTCGGCGTCGTCGCTCACCGGCGAGGGCGAGGTGCGCAGGCGGCGCCAGAATATCTCCGCGACCAGGTGCTCCTTGGAGGAGAAATAGGTGTAGGCGGTGGCCGTCCCGACCCCGGCGCCTGCGGCTACCATACGGATGGTCATCCCGGCGAAACCCTCGCGCGCGAGCACCGTCATGGCCGATGTCGTGAGCTTCTCGACCGTTTCGGCTTGCTTCCCGGTGAGGCGCCTGCGGGTCGCTTCGAGGATTTTGGAATCGCCATCGGACATGTGTCTGGATGATACTCTGAACACCGGGTGGGATCAACTCGCCCGAGTGGCGTCACCGCAGGTCAACGAGTGGAGAGACAGGTCACAATGGCACCGGTCAACACCCTGGGAGCACGCACGACCGAGGAGTTGTTCGCTTTCGCGCAGAAGGTTCCCGGCTTTCTTCCGGAACACGAGGGGCGCGCGCTGTTCGAGGCCGCGAAACAATTCGCCGCGGGTGCCGTGATGGTGGAGATCGGAACCTATTGCGGAAAGTCCGCAATTCTGCTTGGTGCCGCCGCACGGGAAATCGACGCGGTGCTCTACACCATCGATCACCACCAGGGTTCGGAAGAGCATCAGCCCGGCTGGGAATATCACGACAGCTCGCTGGTCGACGCCGAGACCGGCCGTTTCGACACATTGCCGACCTTCCGCCGGGCCGTGGTGAAGGCCGGGCTCACCGACCGGGTGCTCGCCATCGTCGGCGATTCACCGACCGTCGCCGCCACCTGGCGCACCCCCATCGCCTTCCTCTTCGTCGACGGCGGGCACTCCAGCGAGGCAGCGCACCGCGACTACGAAGGCTGGGCGCCGTGGGTCGCCGAGGGCGGGGTCATGGCGATCCACGACGTCTTCCCCGACCCCGCCGACGGGGGGCGCCCGCCGTACGAGATCTACTGCCGGGCGCTGGAGAGCGGGGAGTTCCGCGAGGTCGGGCACTCCGGTTCGCTGCGGATTCTGCAGCGGGTCGCGCCTACCGCGCGCTGACCGGGTCGTAGTCGGGCAGCTCGACACCGTTGATGGCGCGATTGATCAGCTCGAAGTCCCACTCCGGCTCCGGTGGGGGCGGGACATCCTTGCTGCTCGCGTGCAGCCGCCCGATCTCCTGGTTGGCCTCGACGAACGGCCGCATCCGCCGCTCGTAGGCGGCGAACCCGGCTTCCGGGTCCCAGTCGGCGGCGGCCAGCTCCCCGGCCAGGAGGTACGCGCCGACCAAGGCCAGCCCGGTGCCCTGCCCGGAGAGCGGTGACGAGCTGAACGCCGCGTCCCCGAGCAGCCCGACGCGCCCGCGCGACCAGCGCTCCATCTTCACCTGGGCAACCTGGTCCAGGTAGAAGTCCGGCGCGTCGTCGAGGTGCGCGAGGATGCGTTCGGTCTCCCAGCCGAGCCCGGTCATGCGCTCGCGCAGCAGCCGCTTCTGCGCCTCGATATCGCGGTGGTCGACCTCCAAGCCGGGCGCCGCGAAGGCGAAGATGGCCATCGCCTGGGTGGCGTCCCGGATGGGGCGCAGCCCGGCCGAGCGGCCCGGCTCCTGGTGGTCGAGGAGGTAGCGGTCCAGCCCGAACTCGTTCGGCACGCTGTAGAAGGCGAGCATGTGCCCGAGGTGCCGGACGAACTGCTCGTGCGGGCCGAAGACCAGGGCGCGCAGCGAGGAGTGCAGCCCGTCCGCCCCGATCACCAGCTCGAAGCGGCGGTTCGTGCCGCTCTCGAAGACCACGTCGACGCCGTCGGCGTCCTGGGTGAGCCGGGTGATCCGGTCGCCGAAGAGGTACTCGACACCGTCGCGGGTGGCGTCGTAGAGCACGCGGGACAGGTCACCGCGCAGGATCTCGATATCCGAGATGTACCCGTCGCCGCCGTCGTCCTCCGCGCGGAAGGTCTCCAGCACGTTGCCGTCCGCGTCCACGGTGTGCGCACCCGCCGTCTCGGTGCTCGCCGCGCGCACGGCGGCGTCCAGCCCCATCCGGCGGATGACCTCCTTCGTCACCCCGCGGGCATCGACCGCCTGCCCGCCGGGCCGCAGCTCGGGGGCGCGCTCGACCACGGTGACCTCCGCACCCCATCGGTGCAGCCAGTGCGCCAGCGCCGGCCCCGCGATGCTCGCTCCCGCGATCAATACCCTGGTCATCCCCGTACCTCCTACGCGCTCCGCGGCTGTCTCGGGTATCGACGGGGAGTGCGCACCGAATTCATCGGTACAGAGCTAGACGGTGGTGACGGGGACCGCGTCGGGGAGCAGGTCGCGGAAGACGCCATTGGCGGGCGTCGCGCGGGAGAGGGCGTCGGCGGCGAGGACGACGGCGGCGCCGGTCCAGGTGGTGCGCTCCTCGGGCCACCGCTTCCCGTCGGCGAAGACCAGCCCGGTCCAGTAGGACCCGTCGTTTTCCCGCAGATGCTGCATGGCGGCGAAGAGCGCCCCGGCGCGCGTGTGCTCCCCGAGGGCATCGAGGGCGAGGACGAGTTCGCAGGTCTCGGCGCCGGTGACCCACGGCCGGTCGGAGACGCAGCGGATGCCGATATTGCCGACCACGAACCGCGACCACGAGGCATCGATGCGCGCGTGCGCGGCCGGGCCGCGGAGGGCACCGCCGAGGATCGGGTAGTACCAGTCCATGGAGTAGCGGTCCTTGGGCGTGCAGGCCGACGGATCGTCGCGCAGCGCCGCACCGAGCCGGTGCCTGGCCGCCGCCCAGGAAGGCTGCGGGTCGCCGAGCCGCTCGGCCAGGGCGAGCCCGCAGCCGAGGCTCTGGTACATGCTGGAGTTGCCGGTGAGCAGGGCCTCGTCGGTGCCGAGGGTCCACGGGATCACCCCGCGCGGCAGTTGCAGCCCGACCACGTAATCGAGCCCGGCGCGCACGCTCGGCCACAGCTCGCGGGCGAACGCCAGATCCCCGCTGCGCAGCAGGTGGTGCCAGACGCCGACCGCCAGGTAGGCGCAGAAGTTCACGTCGATATCGGTGGATTCCACGACACCGGAGCGGAACTGCCGCGGCCAGGACCCATCCGCGTTCTGCGTCGACGCCGACCAGCGGTAAGCGGCCACCGCCTCGTCGTAGAGCCCGGCCACGGACAAGGCCATGGCCGACTCCACGTGGTCCCACGGGTCGGTGTGCCCGCCGGTGAACCACGGGATCGCCCCCGTGGACTCCTGCGCGGTCGCGATCGACTCCGCGGTCTTCAGGCACTGCCGCCTGCTGAACACCCCCGCGACGGAGGGAAGTTCAGAGGGCGGCACGCTGCACCGCCGGCTTGACGAAGTACAGGGCCACGCTCTTGCCGATCAGCGGGTCCAGCAGCCGCTCGGCAGTGCGGGTCACGCGAGGGGCCTGCATCATGTCCCAGACCAGCAGCTTGTGATAGGCGCGGGCCAGCGGGTGCTGCTCGTTGCGCACCCCGACCGCGCACTTGATCCACCAGTACGGCGAGTGCAGCGCGTGCACGTGGGTGTCGCGCACGAACCGCATGCCCAGCTTGGCCACCTTCTCGCGCAGCTCGCTGGCCTTATAGATCCGGACGTGGCCGCCCTCGTTGGCGTGGTACTCGTCCGACAGCGCCCAGCAGATCCGCTCCGGGAGCCAGCGCGGCACGGTCACCACCAGCTGCCCGCCGGGGCGCAGCACGCGGACCAGCTCGGCGATGGCGGCCTCGTCGGCGGGGACGTGCTCCAGGATCTCCGAGGCGATCACCACGTCGAAGGTGTCGTCGCCGTAGGGGAGCGCGAGCGCGTCGCCCTGCACGGTCTTGGCGGAGGCACCGGGGGGCGCCTCGCCGGCGGCGGCCATGGCGCCGAACATGGTCTCGACATTGTCGAGCTCGGGGGCGTCCTGGTCGAAGGCGATCACCTCGGCGCCGCGGCGATAGGCCTCGAAGGAGTGCCTGCCCGCGCCGCAGCCGACGTCGATGACGCGCACGCCCGGCCCGATTCCCACCCGGTCGAAATCAACGGTCAGCACGCGCGCCCTCCTTCTGCTCCGATCCGGCGCGGCGCTCGATGGCGCGCCGGTACACCTCGACGGTCTGGGCCGCCACCGACTCCCAGCTGAATACCGAGACCGCGCGCTCCCGGCAGGCCAGCTGCATCCGGGCCCGGCGGGCCGGGTCGTCGAGCAGCCCGCCGATCACGGTGGCGAGCGCGGCGTCGTCGCCGGGGGTGGTCAGCTCGGCGCAGATACCCGGCTCGCCGACCACCTCGGGCAGCGCGCCCGCCCGGCTCACCACCAGCGGGGTCCCGCTGGCCATGGCCTCGACGGCGGGCAGCGAGAACCCCTCGTACAGCGACGGGATGCAGGCCACCTCGGCGGAGGCGAGCAGCTCGGCCAGCTCCAGATCGGAGACGCCGGAGTGCACGGTGACGATATCGGTGAGGCCGAGCTCGGCGATCAGCTTCTCGGTCGGGCCGTTCGGCTCCAGCTTGGCCACCAGGTGCAGCTCGATCGAGCGCAGCGAACGCATCCGGGCGCAGGCGCGCAGCAGGTGCGCGACGCCCTTGAGCGGCTTGTCCGCGCTCGCCACCGCGACGATCCGGCCCGGCACGCGCGGCGCGGGGCGCGGCGCGAAGAGCTCGGTGTCGACGCCGAGCGGCACCACGTGCAGCTGCGCCGGGTCGACGCCGAAGTCGGTGGCGATATCGGTGGCCGAGGTGGAGGAGACGGTGACCAGCTCCGGAATCCGCCGCGCCACCCGCTGCTGCATGCCGAGGAAGCCGTACCAGCGGTGCACCAGCGGCTTGCGCCACCACTTCGCGGCGGCCAAATCGACCGCGCGGTCCCTGGTGATCGGGTGGTGCACGGTGGCGACCACCGGCAGGTGCTCGGCGATATCGAGCAGCCCGGTGCCGAGGCACTGGTTGTCGTGCACCACGTCGAAGTCGGCGATCCGCTCGCGCAGCAGCCGGGCCGCGCGCAGGCTGAAGGTGCGCGGCTCGGGGAAGCCCGCGGTCCACATGGTGGCGACCTCGAGCACGTCGAGCAGGTCCCTGATCTCCCGCGGGTGCGGGGTGCGGAACGGGTTCTCGTCGCAGTAGAGGTCGAGGCTGGGGACCTCGGTCAGCCGGACCCGCGGGTCGAGCTCCTCCGGGTACGGCTGCCCGGAGAAGACCTCGACCTCGTGGCCCAGCTCGACCAGCCCGGAGCTGAGCAGCCGGACGTAGACGCCCTGCCCACCGCAGTGCGTTTTGCTCCGGTAGGAGAGCAGGGCAACCCGCATCAGCGTCCCGCCTCCACTGCTGCGGGCAGTGCGGCGAGTTTGCCCGCCAGCCGCTCCAGGTAGGCCCTGACCTCGGGCTCCGGTTTGTCCGGGAGCCCGTAGAGCACGTCGGTGACGCCCGCGGCGGCCCAGTCGGTGAGCCGGTCGGCGTCCGGCTTGAAGTCGAGCGCGACCACCCGCGGTTTGCCCTCGCGCCCCGCCTCGTCCCAGATCCGGTGCAGCAGCGCCAGCCGGTCGGTCACGTCGGTCTCGCCGGGGGTGGTGATCCAGCCGTCCGCCGACTTCGCGATCCAGCCGAAGGTCTTCTCGGTGCCCGCCGCCCCGATCAGCACCGGCACCTCGCGGGCCGGCTTGGGGTAGGCCCAGCTGGGGCCGAAGCTGACGTAGTCGCCCTGGTAGGACGCCTCCTCCTCGGTCCACAGCGCCCGCATGGCCTCCAGGTACTCGCGCAGCACGGTGCGGCGCTTGCCGGGCGGGACGCCGTGGTCGCTCAGCTCGTCGGTGTTCCAGCCGAAGCCCGCGCCGAGCACCACCCGGCCACCGGAGAGGTGGTCCAGGGTGGCGATGGTCTTGGCCAGGGTGATGGGGTCGTGCTCGACCGGCAGCGCGACCGCGGTGGCCAGCTCGATCCGCGAGGTCACGGCGGCGGCGGTGCCGAGCGCGACCCAGGGGTCGAGGGTGCGCATGTAGCGGTCGTCCGGCAGCGACGCGTCGCCGGTCTGCGGATGGGCGGCCTCGCGCTTCACCGGGATGTGGGTGTGCTCGGGCACGTAGAAGGAGTGGAAGCCGGTCTCCTCGGCGGCCTTGGCCGCCGCCGCGGGGGTGATCCCGCGGTCGCTGGTGAACAGCACGATGCCGAAACGCATTGCCTGCCTCGTCTTTCGCTCAGGTGATCAGGCGGCTTGATCTTGCACGGTAGTGCGCCGCCGGGAATCCCGCCGCTCGCGGGTCAGTTCTTCGCCGCGGCGAGTCCGGCCCTCCGGCCGTAGAAGCTACCGTCTCCGAGTGATGCGCCGCTGACATAACCGCCGGTACAGATGCCCGACGTGCAGCGTCCGGCGGCGTAGAGACCGGGAATCGGCTCCCCGGAAACGTGCAGCACCCTGGCATCGAGATCGGTGCGCAGCCCGCCGAGGGTGAACCCCGCGGTGAAGTTGCGCATGTCGAAGGCGGCCACCGCGCCGGTGAGCGGGCGCAGCCACTGCGCCTTCTTGCCGAAGAGCGGGTCGGTGCCTTCCGCGGCGTACTTGTTGTAGACCTCGACGGTGCTCTGCAGCGCCTGCTCCGGGAGCCCCATGTCGGCTTCCAGCTCGGCCACCGTCTCCGCGGCCCAGGTGGGCGGCGTCCGGAAGAACGGGGTCGAGGTCTCCGTGGCCAGCGCCTCCTCGTGCGCCCGCTCATCGATCACCAGGTACGCCTGGTTCTCCTGGTGGAACAGCGTCATCTGCCCGATCCGGCCCGGGTAGGTGTCCTCCGGGACGTACCGCTGGCCGCGGCCGTTCACCATGATGCCGCGCGCCATGAGCTGCGGATCGCCGAAGAAGGCGACCTCGGTGGCGTTCAGGTGCGAGGTGGCGGCGCCGAGCGCGGCGGCCAGCTTGATGCCGATGCCGTCGTGCTCCTCGATGGCCGCGCCGGGGCGGCCGATCAGCTGCGGCGCGTAGTCGGAGATCATCTGCTCGGCGTAGGCGAAGCTGCCGGTGGCGAGCACGACGCCGCGCTCGGCGCGCACCGCGATCTCCTTGCCGTACCGCTTGGCCAGCACCCCGACCACCCGCTCGCCGTCCACGATCAGCCGGGCCAGCCGGATGTCGTACTCGACCCGGACACCCAGCGACTCCGCCGTCTCCGCGAGCGGCTTCATCAGCATGTAGCCGCCGCCCTTGGAGCCGGTGCGCTTGTTCGACATCTGGGGCACGTGGCCGCGCGGGGCGGGAGTGGCGATCTCGTTGAACGGTGCGGCGTTCTCGCCGCCGGAGTAGCCGAGCCCCTCGTCGTGCGGCGGCTCCCAGCCCGGCTCGCCCCAGAATGCCTCCTTGAACGGGACGCCATTGCCGACCAGCCAGTTGTAGTGCTCGACGCTGCCCCGGCTGTAGTCCGCGATCTTGGCCTTGTCCGCGCCCGGCCCGACCGCCGCGAGCAGGAATTTCTCCATGTTCTCCGGCGTGTCCTCGAAGCCGAGCGCCTGCTGCAGCGGGGTGCCGCCGCCCAGGTAGACCCAGCCGCCCGCGAGCGAGGCGGCGCCGCCCCAGCCGCTGGTGCGCTCCAGGATCAGCACGTTCGCGCCGGCCCGCGCGGCCTCGATGGCGGCGCAGACCCCGGCGATGCCGTACCCGGCGATCACCACGTCCGCGGTCTCGTCCCAGTCGGTGATGGTGTCGGCCTGCACCGGCCGCAGCTCGTTGCTCACTTCTTCTTCTCCTGCTGGGCGATGACCTTGCCGACCACGGAATCCAGCTTGGTGCCGAGCGGCCAGCCTGCGTAGTGGCAGAGGAACAGCGCGGCGTCGCGCAGCTGCTCCGGGGTGAACTCCCCGTTCCCCAGCGCGGCGCCGATCTGGATCTCCGCCACGTCGAAGAGGTTCTGCGCGGTGAGCAGCCCGATCAGCAGCAGCCGCCGGTCCCGGATGCTCAGCGCCTCGCGCGACCAGATGTCGGCGAAGAGGTGGTCGGCGGTGGCGGCGAAATGGTCGCCCGGCCCGTCCTGGAACTCCCAGCCGTAGACCTCACCCATCTTGGCGAGGCCGCGCTGCCTGCGGTCGTCGGTCACTGTTTCTCCTCCGCCAGTGGGCCGCGGCCGACGCCGAGCCCGATTCCGAAGTCTCGCAGTGCCTGCTGCGCCAGCGGCAGCGAGACGCCGAGCCGCTCGCCGAGGTCGAGCGCCAGGCTCAGATCCTTCTCGCCGAGCCCGCGCACGTGCGTGAGGATCGGCAGCCAGAAGTCGCCGTCCGGGATGGGGGCGGTGGTGTCGCGCAGCATGATCGAGCCGGCGCCGCCGGTGACGGCGTCGGAGTGCCGCACCACCTTGCCGAGCGCGGTGATGTCCAGCCCGGCCGCCTCGGCCAGCCGCTGCCCCTCGGTGGCGGCGGTGAAGGCGACGAAGTGCAGCAGGTTGCGGGCCAGCTTCATCCTGGTGCCCGCGCCCACCGGCCCGGCGTGCACCACCAGGTCGGAGAAGAGCCCGAAGGGCTCCTTGACCGCGGCGAAGGCGGCATCGCTGCCACCCACCATGACCGCGAGCCGCCCGTCCTTGGCCCCGCCCGCGCCGCCGCTCACCGGGGCGTCGACCAGGTCGACCCCCCGCGTGGCGCACTGCTCGGCCAGCTCCTCGGCGGTGCGGTCGGCGATCGTAGAGTGCACCGCGATCACGGTGCCGGGGGCGGCGGTGCTCAGCACCCCGGTCGCGCCCGCGACCACCTCGCGCACCTGCGCGTCGTCCAGCACGGTGATCGAGACGACCCGCGCGCCCTCGGCGGCCTCGGCCGGGGTGCTCGCCGCTTTCGCGCCCTCGGCGGTGAAGGGCTCCAGCGCCTCCGCGCGCACGTCGCACACGGTGAGCCCGCCGGGCCAGGCGAGCAACCGCTTCGCCATGGGCGCGCCCATATTGCCGAGCCCGATGAAGGCGACCCGCTCGCTCATGACCGGAAGATCTGTCCGCCGTCGACATTGACGATCTGGCCGGTCACCCAGTTCGCGTCGTCGGAGAGCAGGAACAGGCAGGCGCCGACGAGGTCCTCCGGGGTGCCCATCCGCTTGAGCGGGAGCCGGTTCACCATGTCCTTGACCATGTTGCCCGGGGTGACGTTCTTGGTGGCCTCGGTGTCGATCGGGCCGGGCGCGATGGCGTTGATCCTGATGTTGGAGCCGCCCAGCTCGGTGGCGAGCTGCTGGGTCAGGCCGTTCACCCCGACCTTGGCCAGGCCGTAGAAGCCGGAGTAGAGCCAGGCCGCGGTGGAGGACTGGTTGACGATCGAGCCGCCGCCCGCCTTGGCCATGTGCTCCCAGACCGCGCGGGTGACGTTCAGCGCGCCGTCCATGTTCACGCTCATGAACTTCTTGTAGTAGTCCCACGGCACGGTGAGCAGTAAGTCCAGCTTCATGTCGCCGTAGATGGCGGCATTGTTCACCAGGTGGTTGATGGCGCCGAAGCGCTCCAGCGTGAACTCGGCGAGCGCGGCGGCGGAGTCCGGGTCGGCGACGTCGACCGCGCCGAAGACGGCGGTGCCGCCGTCGGCCACGATCTTCTCCGCGACGGCCTTGCCCGCCTCTTCATTGCGGTCGGCGACGACCACCTTGGCGCCCTCGGCGGCCAGCGCCTGGGCGTAGGCGGCGCCGATGCCCTGGGCGGCGCCGGTGACGATGGCGGATCGTCCTGCGAAACGGGACACGTTCTGCTCCAATCGATTTCGGTATTAGGGGGGCTCAGAGCCCGGTCGCGACGAGCTTGGCTTCCAGGTACTCCTCGAACCCGAGCACGCCCATCTCGCGGCCGATGCCGGACTGCTTGTAGCCGCCGAACGGCACGTCGCCCGAGTACCAGACGCCGCCGTTCACCGAGAGCGTGCCGCTGCGCACGGCGTCGGTGACCCGGCGAATGCGCTCGGGGTCGGAGCCCCAGATCTGCCCGGAGAGGCCGTAGGGGGAGTCGTTGGCGATGGCTACGGCGTCGTCGTCGCCGTCGTGCGGGATGACGACGAGCACCGGGCCGAAGATCTCCTCGCGGGCCACGGTGTGGCTGTTGTCCACCTCCGAGATCAGCGTCGGCTCCAGGAAGAAGCCGCGCTCCTGGTACTCGGGGCGCTTGCCGCCGACCACGATCCGGCCGCCCTCGGCCTGCGCGATCTCCAGGTAGCGCTCCACCCGGGCGCGCTGCCGCTCGGAGATGAGCGGGCCGCAGACGGTGCGCGAGTCGGTCGGATCGCCCGCCCTGATCCCGCCGAGCGTGGCTGCGGCGATCTCGACGGCCTCGGCGTACCTGGCCCGCGGCACCACCAGCCTGGTGTAGAGCGCGCAGCCCTGACCGGCGTGGATGGCGACCGCGAAGGCGGTCATGCCGACCGCGCCGCCGAGGTCGGCGTCGTCGAGGACGATGCTGGCGGACTTGCCGCCGAGCTCGAGGAAGGTCTTCTTGAGCGTGCCCGCGGCGGCGGCCATGACCGACTTGCCGGTGGCGGTGGAGCCGGTGAAGGTCACCATGTCGACCCGCGGGTCGGTGGTCAGCTGGGCGCCGAGGCCGTGGTCGGAGGAGGTCACGATATTGACCACGCCCGGCGGGATATCGGTCTGCTCGGCGATGATCCGGCCAACCTCGGCGGCGCACCACGGGGTGTCCGGTGCGGGCTTGAGCACCACCGTGTTGCCCGCGGCGAGCGCGGGGCCGAGCTTGGCGAAGTTGATCTGGTGCGGGAAGTTCCACGGCGTGATCGCGCCGACCACGCCGATCGCCTCGCGGCGCACGGTGCGGTGGCTGCGCATCCCCATGGGGGCGGCCTCGCCGTGGTCGGTCTCCCAGGTGTAGTTCGCGGCCAGCTCGGCCGCGAAGGTCAGGTCGTCGATCGGCGCCTCGAGCTGCGGGCCGGAGGTCAGCATGACCGGCGCCCCCACCTCCGCGACGGTGACCGCGCGCAACCGCTCGACCTCGGCCTTCAGCGCGTCGCGCAGCTGCTCGACGCAGCGGGCGCGGAAGGCGTGGTCGCGGGACCAGGTGGTGTTGTCGAAGGCGGTGCGCGCGGCGCCGATGGCCGCGTCCAGGTCGGCGCCGTCGGCGTCGGCGGCGGCGCCGAGCACCTCCTCGGTCGCCGGGTTGACGGTGTCGAACTCGCCACCGCCGCCGCTGACGAGCTTTCCGTCGATCAACAACCGTGAGCTGTCCGTTGGCAGCAGGCTCATCGCGATCTCTCCCAAGTGTCTGGACAAGTGTTCGGAATATATTCCGATCAGCCGCGATGGCGCAAGAACACGTTCTCGTTCCCCTGGTCGCGGCGATAACGCCGCGGCGCCGCCCCGAGTGTCGCATCCTCGGAGGTGTGCAGGTGCGTCCGCGCAGTCTCCATTGTCCTCCACAGGTGTCGGTGGTACCGTCCAGACACATGTCCAGCTGTCTGTCTGCCCGGCACGCGGTATCGCCGCGCGGCGCAGAGAACTCGTTATCGAAATCGGGGTGCTCGCGATGACCGGTTCCACCGCCCTCGACCCCTTGGCGTTCGATCCGTACGACTACGGCTTCCACGAGGACCCGTACCCGATCTACCGGCGGCTGCGCGACGAGGCGCCGCTCTACCACAACCCGGAGATCGGGTTCTGGGCGCTGAGCCGGTACGCCGACGTCACCGCCGGCTTCCGGGACAGCGCCAAGCTCTCCAGCGCCAACGGCGTCTCGCTCGACCCTGCCGCCTGGGGCCCGCACGCGCACCGCACCATGTCCTTCCTGGCCATGGACGACCCGCGGCACATGCGCATGCGCAGGCTGGTCTACAAGGGCTTCACCCCCAAGCGGGTGGCCGAGATGGAGGACCGGATCCGGGAGCTCACCCTGGAGTACCTGGAGCCCGCGCTGGCGAGCGGCCGCTTCGACTGGATCGACGAGGTCGCCGGCAAGCTGCCGATGGACGTGATCAGCGAGCTGATGGGCGTCCCGGCGAGCGACCGGGCGGAGATCCGCAAACAGGCCGACCTGGTGGTGCACCGCGCGGACGGCGTCCTCGACGTGCCGCCGGAGGCCATCGACGCCTCGCTCGGCCTGGTCGGCTACTACGCCGACATGGTCGCCGAGCGCAGGAAGAACCCCACCGACGACCTGACCTCGGCGCTGCTGGACGCCGAGATCGACGGCGACGTGCTCACCGACGACGAGATCATCGGCTTCATGTTCCTCATGGTGGTCGCGGGCAACGAGACCACCACCAAGCTGCTCGGCAACGCGCTCTACTGGGGCGGCCACCACCCGGGCGAGTACGCGAAGGTCGCCGGCGACCCGGAGCACGTCACCGACTGGGTCGAGGAGACGCTGCGCTACGACACATCCAGCCAGATCGTGGCCCGCACCGCCACCGCGGATCTCGAGTACCACGGCGGCACCATTCCCGAGGGCTCCAAGGTGCTGCTGCTGATCGGCTCGGCGAACCGGGACTCCGCGGCGTTCGACGACGCCGACAGCTACCGGATCGACCGCACCGACTCCACCGCGCTCGCCAGCTTCGGCGCGGGCGTGCACTTCTGCCTCGGCGCGCACCTGGCGCGGCTGGAGGCCAATGTCGCGCTGCGCGAGTTCGCCGAGCGGGTGCGCGAATACCACGTCCACGCGGAGGGGATCGAGCGCGTGCACTCGACCAACGTCCGCGGTTTCGCCAAGCTTCCGATCTCGGTGGAGGTGCGCTGATGCCCCGTTTCGAACCCCATCCCGAGCGCAGGCCGGTACTGGTCGCTGGCGCCTCCTCCGGTATCGGCGCCGCCACCGCGGTGCGGCTGGCCGGGCTCGGGCACCCGGTGGCGCTCGGCGCCCGCCGGGTGGCGCAATGCCAGGAACTGGCCGAGAAGATCACGGCCGATGGCGGCACCGCCACCGCGATCCGGCTCGACGTCACCGAGCAGGACTCGGTGGACGAGTTCGTCGCCGCCGCGGAGCGCGCGCACGGCCCGGCCGAGATCCTGGTCTCCGGCGCGGGCGATATCGAGTTCGGCCGGATCCAGGACATGGCCCCCGACCGGTTCCTGGCCCAGGTGCAGGTGCACCTGGTCGGCGCGCACCGGCTGGTGCACCGGGTGCTGCCCGGCATGCTGGAGCGGCAGCGCGGCGACCTGGTGCTCATCTCCTCGGACTGCGCCGACATCCCGCGCCCGCACAACGGCGCCTACAACGCCGCCAAGACCGGGCTGGAGGCCTTCGGGCACCAGCTGCGCATGGAGCTGGAGGGCACCGGCATCCGGACCTCGCTGGTGCGCCCGGGCCCGACCGTCACCGGCATGGGGATGAACGCCTCGCCCGAGACCGTCGGCCCGCTGCTGGAGAGCTGGATGTCCTGGGGCTTCGCCAGGCACCCGTACATGCTCAAGCCGGAGCACCTGGCCGACGCCGTCGCCACCGTGGTCTCGGTGCCGCGCGGCGC
Source organism: Nocardia sp. NPDC050697 (assembly GCF_040654395.1). Taxonomy (NCBI): domain Bacteria; kingdom Bacillati; phylum Actinomycetota; class Actinomycetes; order Mycobacteriales; family Nocardiaceae; genus Nocardia; species Nocardia sp. NPDC050697. The sequence goes on along the minus strand of NZ_JBFAHY010000007.1, from coordinate 336,461 downwards.
GCACATGGTGCTGGTCGAGGTGCAGCCGGAAGCACCGCTGAAGCCCCGCGACGAGGGCGGCGCGTAATGCGCGTCGAGGTCGATCTGGAGCTGTGCCAGGGCCACGCCGTCTGCGCGGCGGAGGCGCCCGATGTGTTCACCGTGCCCAAGCGGGGCCAGGTCGAGATCCTCGACGCCGAGCCCGGCCCCGAACACCGCGAAGACGTGCGCAATGCCGTCCGCTACTGCCCAACCCAGGCCCTTGTTGTGAAAGGCGAAGAGCTATGACCGGATTCGATCGCGCCGAGCTGGACGAGATGATCGCCCGCTGGATCGCGGAGAACGAGCGCGCGGAGGAGAAGGGCGACTGGCGCCCGCTGGCCGAGCTCTACACCGTCGACGCCACCTACGGCTGGAACTACGGCCCCAAGCAGGAGTTCATGGCGGTCGGCCGGGACGAGATCCGGGAGCTGGCGCTCGGCCAGGAGATGGAGGGGCTGGAGGGGTGGACCTACCCCTACCAGGACTTCGTGGTGGACGAGCGCTCCGGCAACGTGATCGGGCTGTGGAAGCAGGTGGCCGACGCCACCCGCGAGGACGGCAGCAAGTACACGGTGGACGGGATCGGCGGCAGCTGGTTCAAGTACGGCGGCGACTTCCAGTGGTCCTGGCAGCGCGACTTCTTCGACTTCGGCAATGTCTCCGCGCTGTTCCTCGACATGATCACCGCGAACGCGCTCTCGCCGGGGATGCTCAAGCGGATCGAGCGCTCGACCGCCAAGGAGCCGCTGCCCGGCTGGTACAAAATCGGCCAGTCGCCGGTTCCGATCTGGTAGTCCGATGACCCAGCCCGTCAGCGGATTCCAGGATTTCAGCCGCGAGCAGCTCGCGGCGATCGTGCCCGAGCTGCTGCTCTGCGGCCAGCTCATCGACCGCTCCGGCATGGCGCACGTGATCGGCGCCTTCGGCCGCGAGGGGATGGCCGAGGTGGCGATCGAGGAGTGGCAGCTCGCCAGCCCGATCTACACCCGGCGCATGCAGCGCGCGCTGAAGTACACCGGCGACGACGTGGTCACCATCTTCAAGGGGCTGCAGCTGGATATCGGCGCGCCGCCGCAGTTCATGGACTTCCGGTTCGAGGTCACCGACCGCGACCACGGCGAGTTCTGGCTGGACCACTGCGGCGCGCTCATCGATGTCGAGCCGATGGGGGACAAGTACGTCGTCTCCATGTGCCACGACATCGAGGACCCCACCTTCGACGCCACCGCGCTGGCCACCAACCCGCACGCCCAGGTGCGCCCGATCCACCGCCCGCCGCGCAAACCCGCGGACCGGAAACCCATGTGCGCCTGGACCGTGATCATCGACCCGGCGCACGAGCCACCCCCGGTGCCGCGCAACGCCGCGCTGGTGGCGAACACCGTGGCCGCCGGGCTGGAGCTGGCCCCGATCGACCCGGCCGACGAGGGCGCGGCGGACTACTCCGGCCCGCTGCTCAGCGACGTCCGGTTCCCGGACTTCTCCCGCTCCGCGCTGATCCGGATCGCCGACGAGGTCTGCCTGCAGCAGCACCTGCTGACGCTCGGCTTCCTGGTGGCGATCAACGAGCGCACCGATCTCGCCGCCGCCGCGGAGATCGCCCGCAAGACCCTTGCCGGGATCGCCGGCGTCGCCTCCGAGCGGCTGCGGCACGCGCTCGGCGCGGGCCACGACTACGCCGGGCTGGCCACCGTGCTGCGCGCGCACCCGGTGCTCAACCCGGCGGTCTACACCGGGATCGAGCTCCGGCCGCGCGAACACGGGCTCGCGCTCTGGTTCCCGGCCGAGTCCGGCGCGCAGGCCGATGGCGCCTGGCCCGCCATGCTCGACCCCGAGCACCTCGGCCCGCTGAACGCGCTGGTGCGCGGGGTGAACCCGCGGTTCACCTGCCGCGCCGAGAGCGGCCCCGACGGCTGGAGCGTCGAAGTCGAGCTGACGGATCAGCCGCACAAGGAGGCACCGGAGGTAGCGGTCACCCGGTTCAGCACCGGCGCCGACTGGACCTTCACCGACCGGGGGATTCCCCTTCCGCTCACCGTGGTGTGAGCGCCGGACCCAGTACGAGACGGAAGCGACATGGCCAACAACTTCGCCGACCTCTTCGAACACGCCGTCGACGCGATGCCGGAGCGCACCGCGCTGATCCAGGGCGACCGCAGGCTCCGCTTCCGCGACCTGGACACCAGGGCGAACCAGCTGGCCCACTACCTGGCCACGCTCGGGGTCGGCACCGGCACCCATGTCGGCTTCCAGATGCACAACAGCATCGAGACCATGGAGACGCTGATCGCCTGCTTCAAGCTCTCCGCGGTCCCGATCAACGTCAACTTCCGCTACGGCCCGGCCGAGCTGACCTACCTCTACGACAACGCCGACCTGGAAGTGCTGCTCTACCACGCCTGTTACGGCGAGCAGGTGCGGGCGGCGCGGCAGGCGGTGCCGGGGCTGCGGCACGTGATCTGCGTGGACGACGATGTGGCGAGCTGGGAGTTCGGCATCGACGCGCTGCGCTACGAAACGGTCATGAAGGCGGGCGCGCCCTGGCGGCCGTTCGCCAACCGCAGCGGTGACGACCTGTTCATGATGTACACCGGCGGCACCACCGGCCTGCCCAAGGGCGTCATGTGGCGCCAGGAGGACATGTGGCGGGTGCTCGGCGGCGGCATCGACTTCTACACCAACGAGTACGTCACCGACGAGTACCAGCAGTCCCGCACCGGCGCCGAGGGCGGCCAGGCGACCTACTTCATCCTGCCGCCGCTCATCCACGCCGCCGCCATGATGCCGACCTTCCTGGCGCTCTGGTGCGGGCACGCGGTGGTCTTCGAGCGCCGCTTCGACCCGGAGCGGGTCTGGCGGCAGGTCGCGCGGGAGCAGCCGAACGTCATCGTGATCACCGGCGACGCCATGGCGCGGCCGCTGATCGACGCCTTCCGGGCGCACCCGGTGGACGTCTCCTCGGTGATCGCCATCGCCTCCGGCGCGGCGCTGCTCACCCAGTCCACCAAGAACGCGCTGCTCGAGCTCTTCCCCGGCGCCGTCATCTCGGACTCCATCGGCTCCTCCGAGACCGGTTTCGGCGGGATCGGCTTCGCCCAGAAGGACGACGACCCGGCCCGTGGGCCGCGGGTCAACACCGGGCGCGGCGCGGTGATCGTGGACGACGAGGGCGTTCCGGTGCCGCCCGGCGCCGAGGGCTGGCTGGCCAAGACCGGCCAGGTGCCGCTCGGCTACTACAAGGACCCGGTCAAGTCGGACAAGCTCTTCAAGACCGTCGACAGCGAGCGCATCGTGATCACCGACGACCGGGCCAGGCGCGAGCAGGACGGCTCGATCACGCTCATCGGCCGCGGCAATATGGTGATCAACACCGGCGGCGAGAAGGTCTTCGCCGAAGAGGTGGAGAGCGTGGTCAAGGCGCATCCCGCGGTCTTCGACGCCACCGTGGTCGCGGTGCCGCACGAGCGCTGGGGGAACACGGTCGCCGCGGTGGTCGCGCTCGCCGAGGGCGCGGAGTTCGACTTCGCCGAGTTCTGCGCGCACACCAGGCAGCACCTGGCGGGGTACAAGATCCCGCGCTCGCTGTGGGTGACGGACAGCGTGGTGCGGGCGCCGAGCGGGAAGCCGGATTACGGGTGGGCGCGGGACCACGTCGCCGAGCGCGAGCCGGACCACCGGGTCCCGGAGTCCGTTGGGGCCACGGAACCTGCCCCGCCCGTCGGCGTCGCCCCCTCCGCCCCGGCCGATGCGGAGCGCCCGTGATCCGGGTGATCCAGTGGGCGACCGGCGGCGTCGGCCGGGCCGCGATCGAGACCATCCTCGACCACCCCGAACTGGAACTCGCCGGTGCCTGGGTACACGGCGCCGACAAGGTCGGCACCGACCTCGGCACCCTGATCGGGCGCGACCCGATCGGGGTCGCGGCGAGCACCGATGCCGAAGCGCTGCTCGCCACCGACGCCGACTGCGTGCTCTACAGCCCGCTCATGGCCGACGGCAAGACGCTGCGCGCCATCCTCGCCTCCGGCAAGAACGTGGTCACCCCGCTCGGCTGGTTCTACCCGGATGCCAAGCAGCGCGAGCGCTACGACGCGCTCTGCCGCGAGCACGGCGTCACCCTGCACGGCACCGGTATCCACCCCGGCGGCATCACCGAGAAGATCCCGCTGGCGCTCACCGCGCTCAGCGGCTCGGTGACGGCGGTGCGCGCGGAGGAGTTCTCCGACATCCGCACCTACGCCGCCCCGGACGTGGTCCGGTACTGGATGAAGTTCGGCGGCACGCCCGAGGAGGCGACCTCGTCCGGCACCGCCGACGCGCTCGGCTCCGGCTACCGGCAGTCGGTGTACATGATCGCCGACGCGCTCGGTGTCGACCTCGACCCCGAGCTGCGGGTCACGCACGAGGCCGCGGTGGCGACCGCCCCCATCGAGTCCCCGATCGGGGTGATCGAGCCGGGGCAGGTCGCCGCGCAGCGGCTGCGCTGGCAGGGCACCGTCGACGGCGAGCCGGTGATCACCGCCGCGGTGAACTGGTTCATGGGCGAGGCCGCGCTGGACCCGCCGTGGGAGTTCGGCGCCGCGGGCGAGCGCTACGAGATCGAGATCGCCGGCGATCCGGGCTCGTTCACCACGATCGCGGGCATGCACGCCCACTCCCGAGACCTCGGTGCGCAGGGTGGAGCGGCCGATCCCGGCGGATCCCGCGCCGTGGAGCGGCATCCCGGCATCGTCGCGACCGCCGCGCACTGCGTGAACAGCATCCCGTACGTCGTCGCCGCCGACCCCGGCGTGCGCACGTACCTCGACCTGCCGCTCACGGCAGGACGAGCCGCCCCGCACCTGCATCGCGCGCACCGGAGCGACCGATCCCCGGCCCGGTGAGCTTTCCCCATCCCCAGGAGGTAGAGATGTCCGCACCCTCGTTGCCCACCGGCTTCGACTTCACCGATCCCGCGCTGTGGGAGAACCGCCGCCCGGTCGAGGAGTTCGCGATGCTGCGCCGCACCGCGCCGGTGTGGTGGAACCCGCAGACCGACGAGAACTCGGGCGGCTTCTTCGACGGCGGGTACTGGGTGGTCAGCAAGCTCGCCGACATCAAGGAGATCTCGCGGCACCCGGAGCTGTACTCCTCGCAGCGCAAGGGCTCGATCATCCGGCTCCCCGGCGACATCACCATCGACCAGATGGAGCTGACCAGCGCGCTGCTGGTGAACATGGACCCGCCCAAGCACTCCAAGATCCGCCGGATCATCTCCAAGGGCTTCACCCCGCGCGCGGTGGAGAGCCTGCGTGCCGCGCTGGCCGAGCGCGCCGACCGGATCGTGCACGCCGCCAAGAAGAACGGCGGCGGCGACTTCGTCGAGCAGGTCGCGGTGGAGCTGCCGCTGCAGGCCATCGCCGAGCTGCTCGGCGTGCCGCAGGAGGATCGGCGCAAGGTCTTCGACTGGTCCAACGCCATGCTCAACTACGACGACCCGGAGTACGGCGACCCGACCGTGGCCTCCGCCGAGATCCTCGGCTACGCCTGGAACATGGCCGAGCAGCGCCGCGCCAGCCCGGCCCACGATATCGTCTCCGAGCTGGTGCAGGCCGATATCGACGGCGAGTCGCTGGCCTCCGACGAGTTCGGCTTCTTCGTCATCCTGCTCGCCGTGGCGGGCAACGAGACCACCCGCAATGCCATCACGCACGGCATGAAGGCCTTCGTCGACCACCCGGAGCAGTGGGAGCGGTACAAGGCCGAGCGGCCCAAGACCGCGCCGGACGAGATCGTCCGCTGGGCCACCCCGGTCACCGTCTTCCAGCGCACCGCGACCCAGGACCTGGAGCTCGGCGGGCAGCAGATCAGGGAGGGCGAGCGGATCGGGCTCTTCTACGGCTCGGCCAACTTCGACGAGGACGGCTTCGAGGCGCCCTTCACCTTCGACATCGGCCGCGACCCCAACCCGCACGTCGGCTTCGGCGGCACCGGAACGCACTACTGCGTCGGCGCCAATCTGGCCCGGCTGGAGATCGATCTGATGTTCAATGCGATCGCGGACGTCATGCCGAATGTCCGCGAGGTGAGCGAGCCGGTGCGGCTGCGCAACGGCTGGATCAACGGCATCAAGAGCTGGCAGGTCGCTTTCGAGTGAACTCGGACCGGAACGAGACGGGGCCCGCCACGCGTCACGCGCGCGGCGGGCCCCGCCTGTTCTCAGCGCTGCCTGCGCCGGTAGCGCACCCGGCACGGCTGCGCCAGCTGCACCACCATCTTGCTGTGGTCGTTGCGGTAGCTCTCCGAGGGCTGCGTCATCTCGAACTCCCAGTCCCGGAGCAGCACCGAGAAGATCGCCTTGAGCTGCATGAGCGCGAACGCCGCGCCCACGCAGCGGTGCCTGCCCGCGCCGAACGGGATCCAGGTCCAGCGATTGACCAGGTCCTCCTGGTTCGGGTCGATGTAGCGGCCCGGGTCGAAGGCGTCCGGGTTCGGGAAGTCCTCCGGCAGCCGGTTCGAGATGGCCGGGGTCGCCGCCACCAGGTCGCCCTCGGTGATCTCGGTGCCGCACACCTCGAAGGCGTCGCGCGCCACCCGCATCAGGATGATGAGCGGCGGGTGCAGCCGCAGCGTCTCCTTGAGCACCGCCTCCAGGTTCGGGATCTGGCGCAGCGCGTTGAAGCTCACCGCCGACCCGTCGGCATACAGCTCGTCCAGCTCCTTCACCACGCCGGAGAGCACCTCCGGGTGCCGGAGCAGCTCGATCACCGACCAGGCGGCGGTGCCCGAGGTGGTGTGGTGCCCGGCAAACATCATGGAGATGAAGATGCCGGTGATCACGCTGGCGTCGAAGCGCGGGTTGCCGTCGTCGTCCGGGACCGAGATCAGCACGTCGAGCAGGTCCCGGTCCTCCTTGCCCGCCGGGTTGGCCCGCCGCTGGTCCATGATGCCCTGCACCAGGTCGACCAGCGCGGCGCGCGCCTCGTCCCGGATCCGGAAGCTCTCGATCGGCAGGTACGGGTCCACGTAGGCGAGCGCGTCGGTGCCGCGCTCCAGCTCGTGGTAGAGCTTGGCGAACCGGATATCCAGCTCCTCGCGGAACTTGGTGCCGATCAGACACGCCGACGAGGTGTAGATGGTGAGCTCGGCGAAGAACTCGAGCAGGTCGATCTCGCCCTCGTCGCCCCAGTTCGCCAGCATCCGCTCGACCTCGCGCTCGATGGTCGCGGCGTGGCCCTTCATCTGGTCGGCGCGCAGCGCGGAGTTGTGCAGCATCTCCTTGCGCCGCTCCGGGCTGGCGTCGAAGACCACGCCCTCGCCGAAGATCGGCTTCATGAACGGGTAGGCCGCGGCCTGGTCCAGGTCCTCGTCGGCGGAGCGGAAGAAGAACTCGTTCGCCTCGGCGCCGGTGAGCAGCAGCACCTTCTTGTCCGCCAGCTGGAACGCGCCGACATCGCCGCACTCCTCGCGGATGCGCTTCATCAGGGCGATCGGGTCGGTGCGGAACTCCTCGAGATGGCCGTGCTCGTGCTCGCCACCGGAGACCCGTCGCGGTTTCACCGGACTCATCGGAAATCCTTCCCCAGGTTGCTGTCCAGACATATGATGGACACCTGTCTGGACAGTACTACGGCCTGCCGGGCCAAGCAAGGAAGAGCGCGCTCGTCCAGCGAGAGGTGAACCATGCAGAAACGCGAGGAAGCGCCGGCGAAGTCGCAGGCCGCTGTGTTCTGGTCGCTGGTCCGCTACAAGGTGGCGGCGCTATCCATGGTCGCTCTGCTACTGGCCGTGGCCGCGCTGGCGCTGGCCATGTTTGCCGGGCGCTTCCAGGACACCGTGGCGCTCACCGTGGAGGCGCCGCGCAGCGGGCTGGTGCTCGACCCGGACGCCAAGGTGCGGGTGCGCGGGGTGGAGATCGGCACGGTCGCCTCGGTGGCGTCGACCGGGGACACCGCCCGGCTGGAGCTGCGGATCGACCCGGAGCAGCTGGAGCTGGTGCCGAGCAATGCCACCGTCGACATCCGCTCGACCACCGTCTTCGGCGCCAAGTACGTGAACTTCGTTGTCCCCGCCGATCCCGCGCCGACCGCCATGCGCCCGGGCACCCTGCTACACGCGTCCGCGGTGACGGTGGAGTTCGACACCCTCTTCCAGCGGCTCAGCCGGCTGCTCGCCGCCGTCGAGCCGGCCAAGCTCAATGCCACGCTGAGCGCCATCGGCCAGGCGCTGGACGGGCGCGGCGCCAAGCTCGGCGAGCTGCTCACCCGCTCCGACGCCTACCTCGCCGAACTCAACCCCAGCCTGCCCGCCCTCGAGCGCGACCTCGCCGCCACCGCCCAGGTCACCGACCTCTACGCCGACACCGCGCCCGACCTGCTGCGCACCGTGGACAACGCCACCGTCACCGCGGGGAGTATTTCCGAGCGTTCACAGGACGTGGACGCCATGCTGCTCGGGCTCATCGGACTGGCCGACACCGGCACCGCCGTACTCGGCGAGAACGAGCGGGCGCTGGTCGAATCCCTTGGTCTGCTCCGCCCCACCGCCGAGTTGCTCTACGAGTACAAGCCGGTGCTGTACTGCCTGGTGGTCGGGATCAACAACGCCATGCCGCTGGCCGAATCGCTCTTCGGCGGCAACAAGCCCGGCGCCTCGTTCTTCGCCAGCTTCATGTACGGCGCCCCCGCCTACAAGTACCCGCAGGACCTGCCCAAGGTGAACGCCACCGGCGGCCCCAACTGCAGCGGCGTGCTGGACCGGGTGCCGAACAGCCACGCCGACTACGTCGTCACCGACACCAACGAGGGCCCGCCCTTCGTGCCGTCCACGCAGATCACCCCCAACCTGCCGTCGGTATTCCGGCTGCTCTTCGCCGGGATGCCCGGCGTCTAGACCTTCGAGGAGATTCATGCCCGAGTTGACCGGCCGCGGTGCCGTAGTGGTCGGCGGTACCAGCGGGATCGGCCGAGCCGTCGCCGCCGCGCTGGCCGCCGAGGGGGCCGGGGTGGTGGTGAACGGACGCGATGCCTCCGCTGTCGATCGCGTTGCTTCCGAGCTCGGTGCTGTCGGCGTGCCCGGGTCGGCCGCCGCGGTGGCCGAACAGCTGATCGCTACCTGCGTCGCGGAGTTCGGTGCCGTCGACGTGCTGGTCAACTGCGCCGGGATCGCGGAGCCGGAGGGGTCCTCGATCCTCGCGGTCGGTTCGGGGGAGTGGCGCACCCTCCTCGACTCGCATCTGGAGACCGTCTTCGCCACCTGCCGCGCCGCCGCACCCCCGATGGTGGCTCAGGGCCGCGGAACCATCATCAACACCAGCTCCTTCGCCTACCTCGGCGACTACGGCGGCACCGGCTACGCCGCGGGCAAGGGCGCGGTGACCAGCCTGACCCTCGCCATCGCCGCCGAACTCCGCGAACACGGCGTCCGCGCCAACGTCGTCTGCCCCGGTGCGCGCACCCGCCTCTCCACCGGGGACGCCTACGAAGCCAAGATCCACGAATTGCACCGCCGCGGAATGCTCGACGAGCTCTCCACCCAGGGCGCCCTCGACGCCCCGCCCCCGGAGTACGCCGCCCAGCTCTACCGCTACCTCGCCACCGACCGCGCCAAGGACATCACCGGCCAGGTCTTCATCGCCGCGGGCAATTTCGTCGGCCGCTTCGAGCGCCCCACCCCCAGCATCGTCGCCTACCGCGACCACAACGGTGAGCCGCCCTGGACGCTGGACGAGCTGGAGCGCAAGGTCCACTGACCCGGCACGCCGGGTAGCGCGGAAGCGGGGAACGGCGGCGACCTGCGGATACGCTGGGCGCACCGGATCGCCCGGCCGAGAGGCAGGAGCCGCTATGCCGCTGTCGCACCCGTCCGACCCGCACCCCCGCCGGCCGAAGGAGGTGGCGGTCAACCCGGTGTTCACCAGGGAGCCGATCACCGTGCCGCGGGACCGCATGCCGGAGGGGGAGCTGGACTGCGAGGTCGCGTACCAGGTGGTGCACGACGAGCTCATGCTGGACGGCAATGCCCGGCTCAACCTGGCGACCTTCGTGACCACGTGGATGGAGCCCGCCGCGCAGGAACTCATGCGCGAGTGCTTCGACAAGAACATGATCGACAAGGATGAGTACCCACGCACCGCGGAGCTGGAGCAGCGCTGCGTGCACATGCTCGCCGACCTGTGGAACGCCCCCGATCCGGCGACCGCGCCGGGCTGTTCCACCACCGGCTCGAGCGAGGCGTGCATGCTGGCCGGGCTCGCGCTCAAGCGCCGATGGCAGCAGCGCCGCAGGGCGGCCGGGCTCTCGGCCGAGCGGCCGAACCTGGTGATGGGCGGGAATGTCCAGGTGTGCTGGGAGAAGTTCGCCAACTACTGGGACGTCGAGGCCCGGCTGGTGCCGATGCAGGGCGACCGCTATCACCTGACCGCTGAGGCCGCGCTCCCGTACTGCGACGAGAACACCATCGGCGTGGTCGCCATCCTCGGCTCCACCTTCGACGGCAGCTACGAGCCGGTCGCCGAGATCTGCGCCGCGCTGGACCAGCTCGAGCAAGACAAGGGCTGGAACATCCCGGTGCACGTGGACGGCGCATCCGGCGCCATGATCGCCCCCTTCTGCGACCCGGACCTGGAGTGGGACTTCCGCCTCCCGCGCGTCGCCTCGATCAATACCTCCGGCCACAAGTACGGCCTGGTGTACCCGGGCGTCGGCTGGGTGCTCTGGCGCGACACCCCCGCGCTCCCCGACGACCTCATCTTCCGCGTCAACTACCTCGGCGGCGAGATGCCCACCTTCGCGCTCAACTTCTCCCGCCCCGGCGCCCAGGTGGTGGCCCAGTACTACACCTTCCTGCGGCTCGGCCGCGCCGGCTACACCCGCATCCAGCGGTACTGCCGCGAGGTCGCCACCGAGCTGGCCGGGCGGATCGCCGCGCTCGGCCCCTTCCGCCTGCTCACCGACGGCAGCGAGCTCCCGGTCTTCGCCTTCACCCTCGCCGACGGCGAAACCGGCTACTCGGTCTTCGACGTCTCCGCCGCGCTGCGCGAACACGGCTGGCTGGTCCCCGCCTACACCTTCCCCGCCGACCGGGAGGATCTCGCGGCGCTGCGCATCGTGGTGCGCAACGGTTTCACCCACGATCTCGCCGGGTTGCTGCTGGAGGCGCTCGAGCAGGTCATGCCGCGGTTGCGGGCCCAGGAGCGGCCGCAGCACGACACCGCCGGTTTCGCGCACACCTGACTTCGGCCGATCGTGCTACTCCCACAATCTTGCGCAAGGCAGGGGCGGCAAACCCGGATGGATATCGTCATCCACGGTCACAATGACTTCCGGGAAGGATGGCGCCAATTCGTCGGAGACATCTCGTGCGTGTTCGGCGCCGGCGATGAAGTCCAAGCTCAGGGGCCCGGACTCGATATGTATGTGTCGGATTCGAGCAGGCGAATTCTCTGTGGACATCGAGCTGAAAGCCTCCGAGTACAGTGCGCCGCTGAAGGACGGAGATACCCGGCACCGAGGGCTTTCGCCACCGGCCCGCCGCACCGCAGGGCAGTCGGTGCGCCCGACTCGATTTCAGGCGTCTCCCCGGTGCCGGGTATCGGGATTTACCCTGCCGGGCAGCGTGTTTCGGGCGAAGTACGCACTGTTGCGCTAGCGTTGGCGCGTCGTTCGCGTTCGCCCGGCTCGAAGAGTGGTGACGTAGGGGGAAGATGTGGTCAGAGGGCGGGCGTGGACCGGATTCGAAGCCGTAGCGCTACAGGAAGCTATGCGTTGTTCGGTGCGGGATTTCGCCGCTCTGCTCGGAGTCGAAATCACGACCGTCGCGAACTGGCGTCGCGGACTCGGCACGGTCGTGCCGCGTCCGGGCACGCAGGCGATTCTCGACACCGCCTACGCGCAACGCGCGACCGCCGATGACCGGACCCGGTTCGAGCAGATCGTCGCCGAAGGCCAAGCCGCCTGGCAGGCGCGGCGGCGCGGTGGCAGGAAGTCCACACCGGCCGGGCCCGCCTGGTCGTCCTATGATGAAGCGACAGGGTCCCGAGCGCTTCAGGCGGAAGATGTGCGACGCAACGACTTCCTGCGGGGGATGCTCGCCGTGTCGGCAACAATGCTCAGCGACGAGATGATCGCAGCCGCCGCAGACCCGCTCGACCAGCTTCCCGCTCGCGTCGGGATGGCTCACGTGCAGCGGGTATCGGCATGGGCGTCGGTCTTCCGTTCCGCTGACGATTCGGGCCTGCCGGTCGGCGACGAGATGGTGCAACAGGTGCGCGCCGTAGCCGGTTACCTGCGAATGGAAATGCCGCAGCCGCTGCATCGGGCGATGCACGAAGCAGCGGGGACGTTGTTTCGTGTCGTCGGCTGGGCGCACTACGATCGCGGCAATCACGCTGCGGCGAAGGCCAGCTTCCACGCTGGATGGCACTGCGCTGAACAGTCCGATGCCTGGTGGCTTCGGGCCGCCGTGCTGACCTGTCTGGCGCGGCAGGCCATCTTCCTCGGTCAGGCCGACGAGGCCCTGACGATGCTCGGCATGGCCGGTATGCGGCCCGATCGGCTGTCGCTGTTACGTCGCGCCGACATCGCGGCGGTACAAGCTCGCGCCTTCGGTCAGCTCGGTAATGCCGTCGAATGCCTGCGGGCTGTCGAGCACGCCGAGCAGCTGTTCGCCGAATCCCGGGGCGATGACCACCCGGATATCGACCACGAAGGCTTCGGCACCTACTACAGCGACGCCATGCTTCGAGGCGATGCCGCCCAGGGCGTATTCGATCTGGCTTACCGGCGAGAGACCGAAGTCGAGCGAACTGTCGCCAGGCTGCGCGTCGCACTCACTCTTCCCGACGAACAGATTCGCTCGAGACGACTCGGCCTGATGCAACTGTCCGCCTTGCAGCTTCGGCACGGTGACGGTGACGAGGGGGTGCTACTCGGACGGCAAGCGCTCGGCGATGCCGTCGGAACCGGCTCCGCTCGAATCATCGACGGACTTCGAGTTGTCCGGCAGGCAGCCGAACACGCTCAGCAAAGGCAGGTGATCGGTGCCGCCGAACTCCACCGCGACATCGCCGATCTCCTCCGCGCCTCGTAGCCACGAAGACCAGCGAAGGAGGAGGCACAGGTGATCATCGCGTTCTCGGTCACGCCCATGGGGACCGGCGAAAGCGTCGGTGCCGGAGTTGCCGAAGCGGTGCGGGTCATCCGCGCCAGCGGGTTACCCAACGAAACCAATGCTCTGTTCACCACCATCGAGGGAGAGTGGGGCGAGGTGATGGCGGTGATCAAGCAGGCCATCGACGCCGTGCTGGTCGTCGCGCCGCGGGCCGGCATCGTCCTGAAGGGTGATATCCGGCCCGGCGTCACCGATGCGATGACCGGGAAGGTCGAATCGATCGAGCGGCACCTGGGCGCAAGCTGATCATCGCCAACCCTAGAGCTCACCCGCCCGCCGCCACGACTCCCGCTCGGCCCCGAATGCCTCCGCCTGCCGCCCCCGGAACTCCGCGATCGACTCCGCCTCGGCGTCCAGGAACCCCCGGTACTCGGCGAGCGAGAAGTGCCCGTCCTCGGTGCGCACGTCGCCGTTGAAGTCGGCGCGCAGGTCGAGGAGTTCGTCCGCTTCGACCGGGTACCAGCGGATCCGGTCGAAGAAGCGCAGCATCCAGGGGTCGTCGGAGCCGGTGGCGCGGTGGTTCCAGACCTGGGTGGTGCGGCCGACGAACTGGTATCCACCCGGCCCCTCCATGCCGTAGATGCACATATAGGCGCCGCCGATGCCGACGGCGTTCTCCGGGGTCCAGGTGCGGGCGGGGTTGTACTTGGTGGTGACCAGGCGGTGCCGGGGATCGGTGGGCGTCGCAACCGGCGCGCCGAGGTAGACGTCGCCCAACCCGAGCACCAGGTACTCGGCGTCGAAGACGGTGTCGTACACCTCGTGGACCGTCTCCAGACCGTTCACCCTCCGGATGAACTCGATGTTCCACGGGCACCAGGGCGCGTCGGCGCGCACGCCGTGCATGTAGCGGGTGATGGCCTCGCGGGTGGCGGGGTCGTCCCAGGAGAGCGGGAGGTGCACGGTGCGGCTCGGCACCACCAGGTCGCCCGCGGCGGGGATAGCGGTCTCCGCCTCGGCGAGCAGGTCGAGCAGCAGGGGGACCGGGAGCACCGCGGGATCGGTGCGGATCTGGAGCGAGCGGATGCCCGGGGTGAGCTCGGTGATGCCGCGCGGGCGGTCGGTGTTCAGGTGCTCGTACAGCGCGTGCACCCGGGCGCGGAGCGCGAGATCCAGGGTCATTTCGCCGTATTCGACCAAAACGCCGTCATCACCCGCGCGCCGGTACGTCACCGAGGTCTCGTCGTCGACGTGGCCGCGGCGCAGCACCCCGTCGTCGCCGTCGCCACCGGTGCTGAGCACGATCGGGAAGCCGGCGCGGCGTTCCCGGCCCAGCTCGCGCAGCGGGGCGGTGGTCGCGCCGCGCACCGGGACGAAGCGCACGGTGTCGCCGGGGGCGAGCTGGCCCAGCTTCCAGCGGTCGGCGGCGGTCACCGTGACCGGGCAGACGAAGCCGCCGAGGCTGGGCCCGTCCGGGCCGAGCAGGATCGGGGTGTCGCCGGTGAAGTCGAGCGCGCCGACGGAATAGGGGGTGTCGTGGATATTGGACGGGTGCAGCCCGGCCTCGCCGCCGTCCGGGCGGGCCCACCCCGGTTTCGGGCCGATCAGCCGGACGCCGGTGCGGTCGGAGTTGAAGTGCACCTCGTAGGGGGTCGCGTAGAGGGTGTCGATATCGGCGCGGGTGAAGAACTCCGGCGCGCCGTGCGGCCCCTCGGTGACGGCGAGCTGCCAGTGCCGGGTGAGCGCGGGCTGGTGCTCCATCGGCACCGCCCCGGTGGGCGTGCTCGCCGGCTCGCCCAGCGGCAGGAGCTCGCCCGCGCGCAGGATGCCGCCGGTGCTGCCGCCGAACTTGCCGAGCGTGAAGGTCGCCGCGCTGCCGAGGTATTCGGGCAGCTCGAGCCCGCCCGCGAGCAGCACGTAGACCCGCAGCCCGGGTCCGGTGACCGCCCCGACCTCGAGCGTGCCGCCCGCGGGCACCGTCACCGCGCGCCATTGCGGGACCGGCTCGCCGTCCACGGTGACGGGGGCGGGGGCGCCGGTCACGCAGACCGCGGTGGCGCGGTCGAAGCGCAGCGCCGGTCCGGCGAGCGTGCACTCCAGCCCGGCCGCGCCCTCGGGGTTCCCGACCGCCCGGTTGCCGAGCCGGAACGACAGATCGTCCATCGGGCCGGAGGGCGGCACACCGACGTGCCAGTAGCCGGTGCGGCCCGGCCAGTCCTGAATGGTGGTCAGCGGCCCGGGCCGCTCGACGGTCACCGTGGCGGGTGCCACCTGCTCGACACCGGTCTCCCGCTCGTCGCCGACCGTCCGCGCCGCCTCGGCGGCAGGCGCCCCGACCACCGCGTGCGGCCGGTGCCGTACACCGGGTTGCGCGATCGCGGCCGCCACCGGCTCGGTGAATACGCTCATCGGGTCACCACCATGCGCACCGGCGTCGGGTCGAAACCATTGCACGGGTTGTTGATCTGCGGGCAGTTGGAGACCAGCACCAGGGTGTCGATCTCGGCGCGCAGCGTCACCGATTTGCCGGGCGCGGAGAGCCCGTCCACGATGCCGAGCGTGCCGTCCGGCTCCACCGGGACGTTCATGAACCAGTTGATGTTCGAGACCAGGTCGCGCTTGCCGAGCCCCCACCGCAGCGCCTCGGTGAGGAAGTTCTCCACGCAGGCGTGCTGGTGCCTGGTGTGCTGGCCGTAGCGCAGCGTGTTCGACTCCTGCGAGCAGGCGCCGGCCAGGGTGTCGTGGTTGCCGACCTCGTCGGCGAGCACCGTCATGAGCGCGGCGCCGGAGTCGGTGCGCAGCACGCTGCCGGTGGTCAGGAAGATATTGCGCTGCGCCGCCACGGTGGCCTGCGCGCTGTAGCGCTCGCCGGTGGGGTCGGCGGCGGAGTAGAGCAGGCAGTCGACGGCCTGGTTGCCGTGCAGGTCGATGATCCGGAGCTGCTCGCCTGCCCTGACCACGGTGGACCAGGGGGCGCAGGCGGCGACGGTCTCGTCGAGGACGAGTGTTTCGGTGCTGGTCATGCCGGGACCCCCTGGTTGCGGGCGGCGTTCCAGGCCGCCTCGGTGTTGTCGACGGCCCGCAGGTACTCCGGGTCCGGGTTCGGGTGCGGTGCGAGATCGCCCGGCGCGGCCCAGGCGACGACGTCGAGCTCGGCGGCGGGGCGCTCGTCCAGCGGGTGGCCGCCGGACGCGAGCAGCAGGGTGACCGGCAGGTGCACGACGAGGTCGAGCGCGGCGCCGGGCGCGGCGCTGCCGGTGCTGGTCAGCCCGCCGTCGGCGGCCACCCGGACCCCGCGGAAGAAGGAGAGCGTCGGCCCCACATCGGCGGGCGCGAGCCCGTGCTTGGCCGCGCCGAGCCGCAGGGCCTGCCTGACCTCGGGGGTCGGGCCGCAGAGCGCGTCGTGGTGGCCGGAGGTGTCGGCGAGCACGGTGGCCAGTACCCGGCCCTGATCGGAGAGGAGCGGGTGGCCGGGGCCGAGGTACGCCTGCCACGGCACCTTCAGGGTGTCGGCGACGTTCAGCCGCTCCCACGGCGCCTCCGCGCGGAAGAGCAGCAGGTGGGCGCAGGCGGCGCCGGTGGGGTCGGTGAGGCGGATCCTGGTGCCGCGGCCGAGCACTCGCGTCAGGTAGCCGCCCGCCGGGACGCGGTCGCGGAGCACGACCTGCGCGGGGTCGATGCCCGCGGGCAGCTCGGGTTCGGGAAGCGCCGCGTTGGCCGCTTGGGCGCGGGCGTGCGCCCTGGCGGCCGTGGTCGAATCGGTGCTGGTCATCGAGGCTCCTGTGCTTCGGAGGGCGGCGGTGGCGACCGGCATCGCCACCGCCGCGCGGATCAGGGGACGAGTTCGGGGGCGGGCTTGCCGGCGACCGTGCGGTAGATCGCGAAGCCCACGCCGACGGCGAGCAGCACGAAGAGCGGTGCGGCCCAGAGCATCCACCAGGAGCCGCCCTCCGGCGTGTACACCTCGGCCCGCGGCCAGGCCAGGTTCACCGTCATGGCGATGCCCCAGAGCACCGCGAGCAGGTTCACCGGAATCCCGAAGCGGCCGAGCCCGAACAGCCCCGGCTCGCTCTGCCAGCCGCGGAACCGGCGCACCAGCAGCGGCGTCGTCACCAGCAGGTAGGCCAGGTAGAGGGTGGCGATGCCGACGCTGGCCAGGGTGGCGAAGATGGCCGAGTTGCCCAGGTTCAGCACCAGCAGCGCGATCCCGACGGCGCCGATCACGAGGGCGGGCAGCACCGGCGTGCCGTACCGCGGGTGCACCGCGGCGAGCGCCTTGGCGAAGGGCAGCTTGCCGTCCCGCGCCATGGAGAAGAGCAGCCGGGAGCCGGCGGTCTGCACGGCCAGCGTGCACACCATGATCGCCACCGCGACGCAGCCGAGCAGCACCGTGCCCGCCGGGCTGTCCAGCTTGGCGGTCAGCACGTAGGCGAGCCCGCCCTCGGCGAGCGCGCCGTCGTCCAGGCTCGGCGCCGCCATCAGCGCGCCGACCAGGATGAGCCCGCCGCCCAGCGCGGAGGCGGTGAGCGCGGTGAGGATGGTGCGCGGCGCCACCCGGCGCGGGTTCTTGGTCTCCTCGGAGAGCTCACCGGCCGAGTCGAAGCCGACCATGACGTACGCCGCCATCAGCCCGGAGATCAGGAAGGCCATCCAGTACGGCCCCTCCACCGCCTGCGAGGTGTCGAAGACGACGTCCGGCCCGCGCTCGGCGCCGGTGAAGAAGAGCGCGATGATGGCGAGCACGCCGACGATCTCGATGGTCACGCCGATCGAGTTGATCCGGGCCATCAGGTCGATGCCGATGACATTGATCGCCGTCGTCACCACCAGCAGCGCACTGCCGAGCAGCACCGCGTTCATGGCGCCGTCGTGCGAGGTCAGCGCGGTGTCGGTGCCGATGATCTGGAAGCCGCTCCAGATGCTCGGCAGCACCACCTGCAGCGCGATCGCCGCGGCCGCCGCGGTGACGATCTGCGCGATGATCATCAGCCAGCCGGCGAACCAGCCCACCGCCTCGCCCGCCAGCCGCCGCGACCACTGGTAGATACAGCCCGAGATGGGGTAGCGGGCGGCCAGCTCGGCGAAGTTCAGCGCCACCAGGAACTGGCCCGCGAAGACCAGCGGCCAGGTCCAGAAGAAGGCCGCGCCGCCGAAGGAGTAGCCGAAGGCGAAGAACTGGAAGATCGTGGTGAGGATGGAGACGAACGAGAAGCCCGCCGCGAACGAGGCGTACCGGCCCAGCTTGCGGTGCAGCACCGGTTCGTAGCCGAACGTCGCGAGGTCGGCGCCGTCGCGGGTGTCGGACGGCGGGTTCCCGGGGGCGGTGGGTTCCAGGGTGGTGGCCATGATCGGTTCCTTCGGGACGGGCCGAAATATCTATCGGGTGACAGTTTTGACCCGCCGATCGCGTCTCCGGTGACCGCTGTGTATCGCTCCGGTCAAGCGCCGTAACGTTCGCGTTTCCTGAGTTTCTGTCGGATGACAGGAATCTCCCCGCGCAGCTCAGCGCGGTGCGAGCCGGGCCTGCCCCCGAGCAGTGCCAGAATGGCCCGGTGACGAATCTCGGACCGGGGCGGCCGCGGCTCGAGCAGCGGCGCAGGCACGGGCAGACGCCGCGGGCCGAGATCCTGGACGCCGCAGGCGAGCTCTTCACCACCAAGGGCTACGCCAATACCTCGACCCGCGCGGTCGCCGACGCGGTCGGCATCCGCCAGGCCTCGCTCTACCACCACTTCGCCGCCAAGGACGACATCCTGGACGCGCTGCTCGCCGAGACCGTGGCCGGGCCACTGGAATTCGCCGAGGAGCTGGCTGTTTCCGCCGCGCCGGCCGCCGTGCGGCTCTACGCGCTCGCGCTCTTCGACGTCCGCCAGCTGTGTGGCGCGCGCTGGAATCTCGGTGCGCTGTACCTGCTTCCGGAGCTGCGCACCGAGCGGTTCGCCGCCTTCCGGCTGCGCCGGGACGAGCTGCGGGGGCACTACGAGGAGCTGGCCCGGCTCGTCCTCGCCGACCTCGGCGCCGCTCCCGGCGCGGAGGTGCTTCCGTTCCGGCTGGTGGAGACGGTGATCAATATTCGCTCCGACGAGGGGGTGGCGCCGGGGTACGCCGAGCGCACCATTCCGGAGGCGGTGCTGCGGGTGCTCGGGGCCGAGGGGGGCGTGCGGGCAGAGGCCGTGACCCTGCTGGAATCGCTCGGGGCGTAGTGCTGCGCGGATCGCGCGTCGCCTATCGGCGGTCGAGCTGGTCCAGGCAGGTCAGCGCGGCTGCCGTCGTCTCCGGGAGTGCGGGGAGCAGGGGGAGGCGCACGTGTGCGCTGGGGATTCGGCCCTTGGCGGCGAGGACCGCCTTGACGACGGTCGGATTGGGCTCGGCGAAGAGGGCGCGGGTGAGCGGGACCAGGCGGTTTCCGAGCTGCCTCGCGTGCTCGACCGAGCCCGCGCGCCAGGCTGCGATGAGGTCGGCGTACGGGCGGGCGGCAACATTGGCGCAGGCCAGAATGGCGCCACTCGCGCCGAGGGCGAGTAGCGGAGCGGTGAAGAGGTCGTCCCCGGCCAGGACCGAAACGTGCTCCGGCAGGTCGGCGAGGAAGGCCACGGTGGTCTCGTCGATGCCGCCCGTCGAGTGCTTGAAACCGGCGACGTTCGGGAGGCGGGCGATCCGCCCCAGCGTCTCCGCGCTCAGCGTGCGGCCGGTGCGGTAGGGGATGTTGTAGACGATCAGCGGCACCGGGCTCGCGGCCGCGAGCAGCCGGAAGTGCTCGACCACACCGGCTTCGGACGGGCGCGTGTAGTACGGGACCACCGCGAGTGCCGCGCTGATCCGCCTGTCCAGCGCCGTGACCTGCTCGATCGAGGCGGCGGTGGTATTCGTTCCCGCGCCCGCGACGAGCGGCGCGCCGTACTCCGCGCAGGCATCGGCGCAGATGTCAATGACGGTGGCGCGCTCGTCCGGGGTGAGCGCCGCGGCCTCGGCGGTGGTGCCGAGCGCGACCAGCCCGGTGGCGCCGTCGGCCAGCGCGGAGTGCGCGAGTTCGGCCAGTGCGGCGGTCTCAAGGTCGCCGGTGGCGGTGAACGGGGTGATCAGCGGGACGTACAGGCCGGTGCGGAGCATGAACCGAGCGTGACCCGGTTCTCTCTTCAGGTCCAGTTCGGATTCCCGACGGCGAGCATAAGCTCACCTTATGCTCGATGTCCGCAAGCTGCGGCTGCTCCGCGAACTGGCGCACCGGGGCACCATCGCCGCCGTCGCCGAAGCGCTGAACTACACCCCGTCGGCGGTCTCCCAGCAGCTCACCGCGCTGGAGCGGGAGACCGGCGCGGTCCTGCTGGAGCGCACCGGCCGCCGGGTGACGCTCACCCCCGCCGCGCACGGGCTCGTCGCGCACACCGAGGAGCTCCTAGCCGTCCTGCAGCGCGCCGCCGCCGAACTCGCCACCGCCGCCACCGAACTCACCGGAACCCTGCGCATCGGCGTCTTCCCCTCCGCCGTCCCCGCCATCCTGACCCCCGCCATCGTGGCGCTGAGCAGCGCACACCCCGGCCTCGACCTCATGGTCACCGAGCTCGACCCGGCCTCGGTCCCCGACGCCCTGCGCGGCGAGCGGCTCGATATCGCCTTCATCCAGGAGTACGACTACGTCCCCGTCGTCCCCGACCCCGGCCTGGAAACCGAACCCCTGCTCCGCGAGACCGTCCACCTCGCCGCCCGCTCCGCGCAACCCCTCGCCGCCCACCGCGATTCCGCCTGGATCGCCGGAACCCCCGGCACCCTCTGCCACACCCTCACCCTCCGCGCCTGCGAGGCGGCCGGTTTCCCGCCCCGCATCCGGCACCACGCCGACGATTTCGGTGCGGTACTCGCCCTGGTCGCCGCCGGGCAGGGCGTCGCCTTCGTCCCCGACCTCGGCACCGCCGGTGCCCCGGACGGCGTCGTGCTCACCCCGCTGCCCATCCAGCGCCGGACGCACCTGGCCTATCGCCGCGGCACCGGCGCACACCCCGCGATCACCGCCGCCCGGCGTGCGTTGCGAGGCGACCGCTCCACCGAGGTATGAATTGGAAATCTCCGCACCCGGTGCGGAGAGTTCTACTCCTTGGCCGGTGCGCTCACCCAGGCCAAACCCCAGTTGTACGCCTCGTCGACGGCCATGTTCAGGAAGAAGGGCGGGCGCGTCGGCGGGGGGATGAAGCGGCCCTCGCGGCGCAGGACCAGGTCGCCCGCGACGTTCTCCAGCATGGCTAGCGCGACCTTGCGGGAGTTGTCGGTGCAGCCCGCGACGCTGAGTTCGATGGGGGCGCCGTGCACCGGGTGCAGGGTGGCGGTGGCGGTGACGCCGCGGAAGTCGTCGGCGCCCTCGTAGACCGAGGCGAAGACCAGGATGCGGCGGAAGTCGCGGGTGTGGTCGAGGTCGATGAGGAGGTTCTCGCCGTCCGGGCGGCCGGTGCGGTCGTCGGTGTCGAGTTTCAGGAACGGCGGGCCGGAGAGGCTGCCGAATTCGCCGAGGGCGTGCACGATGCCCTTGCTGCCGTCGTTCAGCTGCCACAGGCAGCACAGGTCCAGGTCGAGGGGGCGGTCCGGGGCGCCGCGGCCCGCGATGCCGCGGATGGCCGGAATGGACCAGCTCAGGTTGATCCTGAGCAGCCCCGAGGTGGCGCCGACGCTGGTCAGCGACAGGGTCGGGAGTTCCTCGGTCACCGCGACCGGCGCGCTCGCGCGCGGGTTCACCACCGTCGGATGCGGCGCGTGCCCCCGCGAGTTCGGGTCGGTCCAGGTGGGTTGCGGGCCCGCACCCCGCGAGTTCGGGTTGATCTGGGTGGGTTGCGACCCTGCGCCCCGCGAGTTCGAGTTGACCTGGGTGGATTGCGGCCCCGCGCCGCGTGAGTTCGGGTTGACCTGGGTGGATTGCGGCCTTGTGCCCCGCGAGTTCGGGTCGACCGGTGTCGGTTGCGACCCTGCGCCGCGCGAGTTCGGGTTGACGAGCGTCGGGTTCGGATGGGTCGGCGCGCTTCCTGCGGGAGCCGAAAAGGGTTGCGGCGTACCGAGATCACCCACGGGATACTGCTGGTCCGGCGTCGGCCCCCGCCCCGGATCCGCACTGTTCCGCGCACCCGGCGCACTCCCGGCGCCCGGCCCCGCGCCGGCTTCCCCCGCCCGCTCCGCGGATTCCGGCACCTCCTCATCCACCGAAACCCCGTGCGCGACAACCAACCCCTCCAACCCGGAGGTATAACCCTGCCCCACAGCCCGGAACCGCCACCCACCCCCGCGCCGGTACAACTCCCCGACGACCAGCGCATTCTCCCCTTCGCCCCGGCACTCGAACGCCGCGACCTCGGCCCCGGTGGTCGACTCGAGCACCCGCGCACCCAGCGCCCCGAGCTCCTCGTCCCCGGCGACCGCGATCACCACCGCGTCGACCCCGTCCTCGATCCGGGAGAGATCGGCGACCAGCATGTGCTCGCGCTCGTAGTGCACCGCCCCGGACGGGTGCGCGGGCTGATTGAAGAACACGAAATCGGCATCGGTGCGCACCCGCCCACCGGTCACCAGCAGCGCGGCGACATCCGGCGCCGCCGAGACCTCGATCCGCAGCACCGAGGTCGGCACCGCGACATTGGCGCCCTTCTTCATCGACACTTCAGCCTCCGCGTCTCGCCCCGCACCAGGTATACCGGTCAGCGGGCGGGCGGTGCCAGGCGCCAGTGCCGTTGTAACGCGGTTGCGATCTCCGGCAGCACGGTGATCGGGATCCGCTTCTCCCGCAGCAGCTGCCGCACCTGCTGCACCTGCTCGCGTTTGCGCATCTCGTAGGCATTGCCCACCGGCCGCACCACCGGCGGGACGGAGAGCAGCACCAGCTCGGCGTCGCCGGTCAGGTCCAGCGCCAGCGCCCAGCGCGCCCGTTCGTCCAGGGTGAAGCGCCCGCCGACCACCCGCTCCCAGGCCAGCGGCTGCGCCGACCAGGGCGTGCGCCGCTCGATCCCCTGCTCGGTGAGCACGACGGCATCCCGCCGGAACAGCGCCACCAGCAGCGCGATCCCGAGCACACCGCCGAGCAGCACCCCGGTGAACACCCGGTTCACCCCGAAGAGCGCGACCACCGCGGCCGAGAGCACCGCCGTCACCAGCACCGCGGCCGCCGCGTAGAGCGCGATCCGGGACCCGGGGACCACCCCGGCCCGCACCGGGCCGGGGCGCTCCGTCGCCACCGCGTCGTCCATCACGCGGAGAGGCAGACCGCGGCTTCGGCGGTGTACACCAGGAACTGGATGCTCTGCTGGAAGTACAACCGCACCGACTCCGCGTCGTGGTTCAGGTAGCCGATGGAAAGATCCTGGCCGACGCGCAGGTCGAAATCGCCACCGCGGCCGGTGAGCACGACGGCGCCGTCGATGGCGGGGGCCCAGATGATCTCGCCGTCCGGCAGCAGCCGCTCGATGTGCGTGCGGATCGGGTGGCCGTGATCGGAGGTCTCCGAGACCTCGGTGTAGAGGTCGGCGCTGAGCAGCACCGAGTACGGCCCGTCGACGCCGGCCAGCCGCAGCGCGGAGAGCGCCTGCGCGACCGCCTCCGGCACCAGCCTGGTGTCGGTGGGCAGCGCGATCGGCCGGTTCGAGGCACTGGCCCTGATGCCCTTGATGCCCGCGGCCGGGTAGCCCTCGAAGACCGCGCGGTCCTCGGCGAAGGCGATCTTGCGGGCGGCGTCCTTCACCGGGTCCAGGTCGGTGTCCTGCGAGCCGCGCTCGACATTGTCGAGCTCCTCGCGGGAGAGCGTGAACGGCACCCGCAGCTCCACCAGCGGCGCTACCACCCGCTGCCGCGCCTCGACGCCCTGGTCCGGCGCGGCGATCGGGGTGGTGCGGCCGAGCCCCACCGCGGAGTAATCCACCCCGAACGGCCCGGAGACATCCACCACGCGGCGCCCGGCGATGTGCCGCTTGAAGGTGCGCTTCGCCTCCTCCTCGATCTGCGCCCAGGCCTCGGACGTGATCGGCGCCAGTTCGCGGTGCAGGTTGTTCATCGGTTGGTGCTCCTTTTCAGCGTGCCGATTCCCAGCGAGCCGTCGCCCGGGCGGGCGGCGGCGGGCGCCGCCCGCTGCTCCGGCGGATCGGGAAGGTCGTCGAAGAAGTCGTTGGGCGGCGTGAAGAACAGCGTGCCGGTGACCGCGATGGAGAAGTCCAGGATGCGGTCGTAGGTGGCGTCCGGGGTGCCGGTGAACATGCGCTCCAGCATGCGTTCGGTGACGCTCGGCGTGGCCGCGTAGCCGACGAAGTAGGTGCCGAACTCGCCGTCCTTAACGCTGCCGAAGGGCATATTGGCGCGCAGGATCTGCCGCTCGGTGCCGTCCTCGTCGACGATGGTGTTCACCGCGACGTGCGAGTCCGGCGGCTTGACGTCGTCGGCCATCTCGAAGTCGTCCAGCTTGCTGCGGCCGATCACCCTCTCCTGCTCGGGCACCGGCAGCGCCCGCCACTTGTCCATGGGGTGCACGTACTTCTGCACGATGACGTAGCTGCCGCCCGCGAAATCCGGATCCTGGTCGCCGATCAGCGCGGTGCGCCCGGCGTCGGACTGCGGGGTCGCGCCCTCGGGATTCTCGGTGCCGTCCACGAAGCCGAGCAGGTCGCGCTGCTCGAAGTAGCGGAAGCCGACCGTCTCGTCCACGATCCGCACCGCGTCGCCGAGCCGGTCGCCGATCACCATGGCCAGCTCGAAGCAGGCGTCGTGCACCTCGGCCTTGATGTGGAAGAGCAGGTCGCCGGGGGTGCCCGGCGCGCTGTGCACCTCGCCCCTGAACTCGCGGAACTCGTGCAGCTCGGCCGGGCGCGGCCCGGCGAAGAGCCGGTCCCACGCCGCCGAACCGATGGAGGCGACGCAGGTCAGCCCGGCGCCCGGCAGCCGGAAGCCGACCGAGCGGCGGAGCCCGGGCAGGTCGGCGAGCAGGTCGCGGACCACCGGCTCGCCCCCCTCGGCGATCGTGGCGACGAGGAAGATGGCGGCCGGTGTGAGCGGTTCGAGGATCGGCTGTGGCTCACCCATGCCAGCCAGCCTAGAACGTCGGCGCGCTCAGGACTTCGCGACGGTCAGCAGAAACGCCACATCATCCACAGCCTTCACGCTGTGCCGCGCCCTGGGGACAACCAGCAGATCGCCCGCCGACCCCTTCCACTCCGTACTGCCGCTGATCAGGGTGAGCGTGCCGCTGATCACCAGCAGCGTCGCCTCTCCGGCGTTGTCGTGCTCGCCGAGGCTCTGCCCGGCGGTCAGCGCGACAACGGTCTGCCGCAGGGCATTCGCGTGTCCGCCGAACAGGGTCTGCGAACTCCGGCCGCTGGTCGCGGTTCCCGCCAGTTTCAGTTGCTGCCGGGCCACCGCGGTGAGCGATTTCTTGTCCATGACAACCTTTCGCGCCGACAGGTGCTGATGAACCGAAGTATGCCCGACCCCCGGCGGCGATATGCCGGGTTCAGCCCTCCGCGCGCCGATACCGGCGGATGCGGTAGCGGACGCCGGAGGTGGAGAGCTCCCAGGCGGCCTCGTCGGCCACCCACTCCGGGCCGAGCGCGGGGGCGAAGCTGTCGCCCTCGACTTCCAGCTCGACCTCGGTAACGGCGAGGTCGGTGGCGGCGGCGAGCGCAGCGCGGTAGATCTCGGCGCCGCCGATCACCCAGACCGTTCCGGTGCCCGCCAGCGCCAGCGCGGCCGGGATCGAGGGGGTGGGCTCGGCGCCGTCGGCGCGCCACCCCGGCTGCCTGGTGACGACGATATTGCGGCGGCCGGGCAGCGGGCGGAACCGCGCGGGCAGCGAGTCCCAGGTGCGGCGGCCCATGACGACCGGGTGGCCGGCGGTGGTCGCCTTGAAGTGCGCGACGTCCTCCGGCACCCGCCACGGAATGCCGTTGTCCCTGCCGATCACCCCGGCCGGAGTCTGCGCCCAGATCAGCCCGACGGTCCTGGCGGTCACACCGCCACCGGCGCCTTGATGGTCGGGTGGTGCCGGTATCCGAGTACCTCGACGTCGGCGTAGTCGTAGCCGAAGAGCGATTCGGCCTTGCGCAGCCGCAGCTCCGGGAAGGGGTAGGGGTCGCGGCTCAGCTGCTCGGTGACCTGCGCGACGTGGTTGTCGTAGATGTGGCAGTCGCCGCCGGTCCAGACGAACTCGCCGAGGCCGAGCCCGGCCTGCTGCGCCACCATGTGGGTGAGCAGGGCGTACGAGGCGATATTGAAGGGGACGCCGAGGAAGAGGTCGGCGCTGCGCTGGTACAGCTGGCAGGAGAGCTTGCCGTCCGCGACGTAGAACTGGAACAGCGCGTGGCACGGCGCGAGCGCCATCTTGTCCAGCTCGGCGACGTTCCAGGCGGAGACCAGCATGCGCCGGGAGTCCGGGTCGGTGCGGAGCGTCTCCAGCACGCCGGTGATCTGGTCGATGTGGCGGCCGTCGGGGGTGGGCCACGACCGCCACTGCACGCCGTAGACCGGGCCCAGCTCGCCGTCCGGGCCGGCCCAGTCGTCCCAGATCTTCACCCCGCGCTCCTGCAGCCAGCGCGCGTTGGAGTCGCCGCGGAGGAACCAGAGCAGCTCGTAGACCACCGACTTGAGGTGCACGCGCTTGGTGGTGACCAGCGGAAACCCGGCGGCCAGGTCGTACCGCAGCTGGTGGCCGAAGACGCTGCGGGTACCGGTGCCGGTGCGGTCGCCCTTGGCGGTTCCGGTGCTCAGGACCAGGCGCAGCAGGTCCTCGTACTGGGTGTCCGGCGCAGTCGTCACACCTCGACTCTAGAGTCTCGGCGCATGCGGACGCTCCACGTGATCGGAATCGGCGCCGGCCACCCGGACCAGGTGACCCTGCAGGCCGTCGCGGCGATCGGCCGGGTCGACACCTTCTTCGTCATCGGCAAGGGCGAGGACAAGCGGGAACTGCTCGACCTGCGCGCCACCATCCTCGACCGGCACGCCAAGCCGGGGCACCGGGTGGTCGAGGTGCAGGACCCCCCGCGCGACCGCGACCCCGGCGACTACCGCGGCGCGGTCGAGGACTGGCACCGCCGCCGCGCCGCCCTGCTCGCCGCCGAGTTCGCCGCCGCCGACGGGGTCGGCGGCATCCTGGTCTGGGGCGACCCGGCGCTCTACGACAGCACGCTGCGGCTGATCGAGACCATTCGCGGCAGCCAGGATTTCGAGTACACCGTGATCCCCGGCATCACCAGCCCGCAGGCGCTGGCGGCGGCGCACCGCACGGTGCTGCACGGCATCGGCGAGCCGGTGCACATCACCACCGGCCGCAGGCTCCGCGCCGAAGGGCTCGGCAACGACCCGACGCTGGTCATGCTGGACGGCGACTGCGCGTGGACCACGCTCCCGCCGGACGGCGTGCACATCTGGTGGGGCGCCTACCTCGGCATGCCGGACGAGGAGCTGATCGAGGGCCCGCTCGCCGAGGTCGGGCCGCGCATCGTGGCCCGCCGCGCCGAGCTGCGCGCCGCCAAGGGCTGGATCATGGACATCTACCTGCTCCGCCGCGGCACCCTGGTGCCGCCGCTGGTCATCGCGCTGCCCACCGAGGACCGCCGCCGCGCCGTCACCTTCTACCGCGACGCCCTCGGCCTCGAACCCTTCGGCGAACTCGCCGACGACGGCGTTCCCGAGCCCCTGCGGTACCGCCTCGACGCCCGCACCACCCTCATGCTCGTCCCCACCGGCGGTTTCGGCTGGGTCCTCGGCGACCGCCCGATCGCCGATCCAGGCGCCAGCGAATGCCTCCTCGGCCTCGACCTCCGCACCGATGCCGACGTCACCGCCGCCACCGACCGCGCCCGCGCGGCGGGCGCCACCGTCATCACCGCCCCCGGTGCCCAGCCCTGGGGCTTCACCGCCACCTTCGCCGACCCCGACGGTCACGTCTGGCAGCTGACGGCGCCGAGTTGATCCCCGCACCTGTCGCCCCCCGCCGGTAACCTGACGATGTGCCCGAACTGCCGGAGATCGAGGCGCTGGCGCAGTTCCTGCGGGAGCATGCGACCGGTGCGGTGGTCGGGCGGATCGATGTGGCGGCGCTGAGCGCGGTGAAGACCTTCGAGCCGCCGATCACGGCGCTCTCCGGGCGGGATGTGACGGGGGCGGGGCGGTTCGGGAAGTTCCTCGGGCTGGAGTGCGGCGGGTTGTGGCTGCTCACGCATTTGTCGCGGGGCGGCTGGCTGCGCTGGATCGACGAGCCGAGCCCGAACCCGCCGAAGCCGGGGAAGGGGCCGCTGGCGCTGCGGGTGCACTTCTTCACCCCGGCGGGCGCGACCCCCGCCTTCGACCTCACCGAGGCGGGCACCAAGAAGCGGCTGGCGGTGTACGTGGTGGAGGATCCGCAGCAGGTGCCGGGGATCGCCCGGCTCGGGCCGGACGCGCTGGCGCTCACCGAGGCGGAGTTCGGCGCGATCCTGCACGGCACCTCGCAGCGGATCAAGACCGCCATCGTGGACCAGACGCTGCTCGCGGGGATCGGCAACGCCTACTCGGACGAGATCCTGCACACCGCCAAGGTCTCGCCGTTCGCCAATACCAAGACGCTGCCGGAGGCGAAGACGGCCGAGCTGTACGACGCCATGCGCGCGGTGCTCACCGACGCGGTGCAGCGCTCGGTCGGGCAGGACGCCGCCCGGCTGAAGGGCGAGAAGCGCTCGGGGATGCGGGTGCACGCCCGCACCGGCGAAGCCTGCCCGGTCTGCGGCGACACCGTGCGCGAGGTCTCCTACGTGGATCGCTCGTTCCAGTACTGCCCCACCTGCCAGACCGGCGGCCGGACCCTCGCCGACCGCCGGATGTCCCGGCTGCTCAAGTGAGGCTCGGCACCCCGACGCCCTGCCAGGCCAGCCGCTTGGTCGGCTCCGGATCGTGCTCGACCCGGGTCGGGTCGTCGATGATCAGGGTGCTGCGCCGCTCCTCGGTGTAGCGCGGCCAGGAGGGCAGCGGGGTTCCGGTGCGCGCGAACTCCACCCAGTTGTCCTGGAATTGCCTGGTGACGGCGCGCAGCCCGCTGCCGCCGCCGGCCGCGGTGATGGCCCGGCCGAGCGGCCCCTCGCCGCCGCCGAAGACCGGGATGAGGTCGGAGGCGTGGGTGGCGCCGAGCCCGGCGAGGTGCAGCGCGCGCGGGGCGA
The DNA here is from genome assembly GCF_040654395.1 of Nocardia sp. NPDC050697. NCBI lineage: Bacteria > Bacillati > Actinomycetota > Actinomycetes > Mycobacteriales > Nocardiaceae > Nocardia > Nocardia sp. NPDC050697. The sequence goes on along the minus strand of NZ_JBFAHY010000007.1, from coordinate 307,206 downwards.
AGTCGTAGCGGTAGGCGTAGGTCGGGGCGTGCCTGCTGTGCCCGGCCATCACCCGCAGCGACGGCCGCCAGAAGACGTAGTCGCCACCGGCCCGCACCGCGACCCGGGGATCGTCCGCGAAGCCGGGGTAGGCGGCGGCGATCCGCTCCTGGTCGGCGCCGACCGACTCCAGCGCGGAGCGCAGCCGGTCGGGGGTGGTCGGCAGCTCGTCGGCGAACTTGGCGAAGAGCGTGCCCTCGTCCCGGTTGGTGCCGATGATCAGCGGCACCCGGTGCGCGCTGCCCTCCTCGATGGCCTGCACCGGCGGCAGCGGCAGGTACTCGCCGTCGACCACGGGCGCGGTGGGGAAGAGGCCGCGCCGCTCGTGCACGACCCGGCGCGCGACCTTGTTGAAGGCGCGGCGCAGGTCGTGCCCGTCGACGGTGCCGAGCGCCCTGTTCGCCGTCTCCGGGGCGATGTCCAGCTCGTCCAGGCAGCGGCGGGCGAAGGTGCGCGCGTCGTCGGCGGTCATCGCCCAGTCGGCGGGCGGGCTCTGCGAGATGGCGCGGTGGAAGAGGCCGCCCGCCTCGGGGGTGCCGAGCAGGGCGAGCACGGCGTGCGCGCCCGCGGATTCGCCGAAGATCGTGACATTGCCCGGGTCGCCACCGAAGGCGGCGATATTGTCGCGCACCCAGCGCAGCGCGGCCACCTGGTCGCGCAGCCCCAGGTTGCTCTCGTAGGCGCGGCTCTCGCTGCTGTACTCGCTGAAGTCCACGTAGCCGAAGACGCCGAGCCGGTAGTTCAGCGAGACCACGATGGCGTCGCCGCGCTGCGCCAGCCTGGCCCCGGAGTAGAGCCCGAGCGCCGAGGTGCCGAAGAGGTACCCGCCGCCGTGGATGAAGACCAGCACCGGCCGCGGCGAGGCGGCGGCCCGCGCGGGCACCGTGACATTCAGTGTCAGCGAATCCTCGCTGGTCGGCTGGTACCCGCGCGGGCCGATCCGGGCTCCCGCGCGGTGCTGCATGGCCGCGTTGCCGAACTCGGTCGCGTCCCGGACGCCGGACCACGGCTGCACCGGCTGCGGCGCGCGGAAGCGCTGGTCGCCGGTGGGCGGGGCCGCGTACGGAATGGATCGCCAGCGCAGTACCCGGCGACCGCGGCGACCGCGGACGACGCCGTCGGCGATCGTGATGTCTGTCGTTGCCACCATGCCCCGATGGTATCCAGCGCGGGCGCTTGCCGACAGGGGTAACCGGAACCGGCGGTACCGCGGACCCGACCGGCACCGGGTGCCAGCGCTACCGCCGCGCCTCCAGCAACCGCAGCCAGAACTCGCTGACCGCCGGAAACGCCGGGACCGCGTGCCACAGCGTCGCCAGCGGTACCCGGCCGACCACCGCGATGGTCGCCGCGTGCAGCTGCTCACCCACCTCCGGCCCGACGAAGGTGGCGCCGACCAGGGTGTCGGTGGTCTCGTCGATCACCAGCTTGGCGTGCCCGGCATAGTCGTCCCTGGCCAGCGCCGAACCCGCCACCGCGATGTCCAGCTCGACCGCCGAGACGGTGAGCCCGCGCTCCCTGGCCGCGGCCTCGGTGAGCCCGACCGCCGCCACCTCCGGCGCGGTGTAGACCACCTGCGGCGCCAGGTCGTGGTCGGCCAGCGCGGTGTAGCGGGCGTCGTCCAGCGGGCGGCCGTCGGCGCGGGCGGCGATCACCTCGCCCGCCACCCTGGCCTGGTACTTGCCCATGTGCGTGAGCGCGACCCGGTGGTTCACATCGCCGACCGCGTACAGCCACTCGCCGGGCACCCCGTCGACGGTGAGGTGGTCGTCGACCGCGAGGTAGCCGGGCTCCAGCCCGACGGTCGCCAGCCCGAGGTCGCCGGTGTGCGGGGCGCGGCCCGCCGCCACCAGGATCTCGTCGGCCTCGACGGTCGCCCCGTCACTCAGCTCGACGGTGACCGGGCCGCCGTGGATCCGGCCTTCGCCGGTGTCGGCGGCCGCCGGCCGGTGCACCCGCTCCGGCTGCGCGCCGAAGCGGAGCTCGACCCGCCCGGTCGCGGTGAGCGCGGCCGCGACCCGCTCGCCCGCGAACGGCTCGTTCCCGGCGAGCAGGGCCCGCCCGCGGACCAGCAGCGTCACCCGCGCGCCGAGCGCGGCCAGCCAGGTCGCGGCCTCGCAGGCGACGACGCCGCCGCCGATGATGGCGATGTGGCCGGGGATCTCGGTGACGGCGGTGGCGTCGCGCGAGGTCCAGGGCAGCGCCGCGCGCAGGCCGGGGACATCGGGGACCGCTGCGGTGGTGCCGGTGGCGACGACGACGGCGTGCCTGGCGCGCAGGGTGCGGCCGTCCACCTCGACGGTGCGCTCGCCCGCGAGCCGCCCGTGCCCGCGGACCACCGTGATCCGGTTGTCCTCGGCCCAGTCGACCTGGGAGCAGTCGTCGTGGCCGCGGTCGTCGCGGTGCGTGAAGGAGTCGCGGCGGGCCAGCACCGCTGCCACGTCGAGGCCGTCGGCGGTGACGCCGGGCATGGCCCTGGCGGCGGCGAGCACGTGGCCGGGGCGGAGCAGCGCCTTGCTGGGGATGCAGGCCCAGTAGGAGCACTCGCCGCCGACCAGCTCGCGCTCGACCAGCGCGGCGGTGCGGTCGCTGCCCGCGATGGCGTAGGCGGCGGCGTTCTCGCCGGCCGGCCCCGCCCCGATCACGATGACGTCGAATTCGTCGGTCACGGCTACTGGAGGTAGTTCTCGACCTGGCCGGGCGGGTTGACCTCGGCGTCGTCGGGGGATTCGCCCGCGTCCAGCCGGGCCCGGCGCTGCCGCAGCAGGTCCCAGCACTGGTCGAGGGTGACCTCGAGTTCGGCGAGCTTGCGGCGCTCGGTCTCCGGATCGATCTCCCGGTTCTCGGCCTGCGATCGGAGCTCGTGCTCCCGGTCGACCAGCTCACGGATACGGGCCAGGAGGTCCTGTTCGCTCATGCCGCCCATGCTACGACCGTCGCAGGCACTCACCCGCTATCCGAGCGGCGACGGCGAGCTCGGGCTCGCTCGCCGCCGAGTAGCCGAGCGCGACGCCGAAGCGGTGCGGCTCGCCGAGGTGGTGCCTGGCCAGGCCGTCGAAGAGCACGCCGCGCGCCGCGGCGGCGCGGACCGCGTCCCGTTCGGCCGCGGCATCGGGGAGCGGAACTACGACGTGCGAGCCCGCGTCGTCGCCGAGCACCTCGAGGCCGGTGAGGTGGTCGAGCAGCAACGTGCGACGGGCGGGCATGACCCGGCGCAGTTTGCGCAGGTGTCCGGCGAGATCGCCGTGCGCGGCGAGTTCGGCGAGGACCAGCTGGCCCGCGGGCGACGGCGCGGTGCCGGTGTGGTCCCGGTGCGCGAGCACCGCGGCGGCCACCTCGGGCGCGGCGACCAGCCAGCCCGCGCCGAGCGTGGGGGAGAGGATCTTGCTGGTGGTGCCGAGGTGCACCACCACGTCCGGGGCCAGCGCGGCGAGCAGCGGCAGCGGGGCGGTGTCGTAGCGGAGCTCGCCGTCGTAGTCGTCCTCCAGCACCAGGAAGCGGCGCTCGCGGGCCAGGTCGACCAGGTGCACCCGGCGCTCCGCGCTCATCCGGCTACCGAGCGGGAACTGGTGCGCGGGGGTGCAGTAGACCGCGGCGACGCCGTCCGGGATCAGGTCGACGCGCAGCCCGCCGTCGTCCACCGGCACCGGGAGCACCCGCAGCCCGGCGGCCAGGAAGCCGCCGACCGCGCGCTGGTAGCCGGGGTCCTCGACGGCCACCGCCGCGCCCGGCGGCAGCGCCGCGGCGGCGATCTCGGCGACCGCGGCGCCGGTGCCGGTGGTCGCCAGCACGGTCACCTCGGGTCCGGCGGCCAGGCCGCGGTGGCGCAGCAGGTGCTCGGCGACGGCGCCGCGGTAGACGGGCTCGCCCGCCCGGTCGCGCCGGGTGGCGGGCAGCCGGTCGGCGGCGGCGCGCCAGGCCCGGCGCCAGGCCGCCCGGTCGATGACGGCGGCGCAGGGCGCGCCCGGCGCGAGGTCGATCAGGCCGTGGTGTTCGGTTTCGGACGGCGGCGGCGCCGGGGCCGCGGGCGCAGCGGCGGGTGCGGCGAGCAGGTAGGTGCCCGAGCCCTGCCGCCCGCCCAGCCAGCCCTCGGCGTGCAGGCGGTCGTACGCCGCCGCGACCACGGTGCGGCTCACCCCGAGCCGGGCCGCGAGCGCGCGGGAGGAAGGCAGCCGGTCGCCCCGGCGCAGCAGCCCGGAGCCCGCCGCGCCGCGCAGACCATCCGCGACCTGCACGGCGAGCGGGACCGCGCTCGCCCGGTCGACGGCGAGCGGCAGGTCATCGGCGGGGGTGGGCATGCGAAGTGGTCTTCCGAAGTCCTCGGGAATTGGCTATTCGATAATGCCACCCCCGGCGTCACGCTGGAACCATGACCGAACGTGCCCCGCTCGCCCCGACCCCCCGCACCCGGCTCACCCGCAGCCGGGAGCGCGGCCGCACCGACCGCGCCGAGCTCGACGCCCTGCTCGACGCGGGCGCGCTCTGCCACCTCGGCGTCGTGCTCGACGGCGCCCCGCTGGTGGTGCCGACCGTCTACGGCCGCGACGGCGACACTCTCTACCTGCACGGCTCCACCGGCTCCGGGAACATGCGGGCCGCGCTCACCGGCGACGTCTGCGTGAGCGTCACCCAGGTGGACGGCATCGTCTACGCCCGCTCGGCCATGCACTTCTCGATGAACTTCCGCTCGGCGGTGATCCACGGCAGGCCGGAGCGGCTCACCGACACCGAGCGGCGGCTGCACGCGCTGCGGGTGGTCGTCGAGCACACCGCCCCCGGCTCCTGGGAGCGGGTGCGGCCGCCCAGCGACCGGGAGCTGGCGGCGACGCTGGTGCTCGCGCTCGACCTCACCGAGGCCTCGGTGAAGGTGCGCACCGGTGGGCCGGTGGACGATGCCGGCGACATCGCGGCCGGCGGGGTCTGGGCCGGGGTGCTGCCGATGCGTCAGGTCTTCGACCCGCCCATCTCCTCGGCCGACCTGGAACCCGGGGTCGGCGTACCGGATTCGGTGCTGCGGCGGGTCGCCGTCACCACGGTGTGAGCGGCAGCCCGAAGGGTTCGGCGGCGCGCAGCAGCGCGGCGCTCAGTTCGGCGCGGGTGCGCTCGGGCTCCAGGCTGACCAGGGCCAGGGTGTACTCGCCGCCGAGGTGGCAGAGGTAGCCGGAGAGGCGGGTGCGCGGCAGCCGGTCCGGGCGCAGCCCGGGGTGGATGGCGCGGGCGGCCATGCCGGTGCAGCGGCTCGGGCCGAGGGCGCCGATGGAGGCCGGGAGCGGGCCGATATTCGAGCAGAGGATGTCGCGTTCGCCCGCGCCCGCGGCGAGGGTGTGGGCCCAGCGGTCCGGGAGCACCTGGAGGATCTGCTCCGGGATGCCCGCCGGGCTGGTCATGCGGTACTCGTAGGCGGCGCGGGCCTTCTCGCGCAGGTCGGCGGGGGTGTCGGTGCGGGTGATGCGGAGGGCGGTGACCGCGAGGTCGTTGTCGACGCGCGGTTCGGCCCTGGTGTCGACCGGGAGGCTCGCGGTGAGTTCGTCCCGGTGGTGGCCGAGTTCCCAGAGGGTGTGCGCGATCAGCGCCACAAAGAGGCTATTGGGGGTGCCCTTGTGCTCCTCGGCAATGGAATCCCAGGTGGCGAGGGGGGATTGGGCGACGAGGGTGACGGTGGCGGTGGTGTCCGGTGGGACCGGGGAGGTGCGGAGCCGGGGTCCGCGGTCCGCGGGGAGTGCGCGCCGGGGGATCGACCGCTGCGTCACCGGTGCCACGGGTTGTAGCAGTGCGGGGGCGGTGAGCGGCCCCGTGGCGCGATGCGCGGCTGGACCGGAGACACCGCGCCGCAACCGTTCCCACCCCGCCCGCGCGGTCCCATCGAGCACCACACCCCACTGCCGCCGGGCATCCCCCCAGTCACTCCGCGCGTCCAGCGGAAGCACCTCCACCGCACCCGCGACCCCGCGCAGCGCGCGATCCGCGGCGAGGACAAGCGCCCGGCCATCCGCCAGCACGTGCGAGCAGGTCAGCGAGACCACCGCGCCGCCGTCGGCGAGCGGCGCGTACGCCAGCCGCCACCCGGGCCCGCGCGCGGGGTCCAGCTCGGCGCCGCGCGCGTCGGCCCAATCCAGCAGCCCGGCAACGGGCAGCACTCCGTAGAGCGTCAGCGGCAGACCGCGCACATTGCGCACCCACGCGCGCCGCGCCCCCGGCACCCGGGCACTCCGCACCCGCCGCCCGAGCTCCCCGGTCCGCAGCCCCTCCCGCAGCGCCCACAGCACCCCGACCGGCACCCGCTCGGCGGTCCGCCACACCCCCTGCAGCACGATCGGCGTCCCCATACCGCGATGCGTCCGCAGAAAGATCTCGTCCACGACGCTCAGCCGTGCCGTCACGACGAGGCGGCCTCCCCGTGCCGCCCCGCTCCGGAGGCGAACCGCCGCGCCCCCTCCAGGGCGCCACCGGCGAGCGCCCGCAGCCCGTGGTGGTATTCGGCGCGCAGGGCATCGGCCTCGTCCAGCCCCTCCTGCTCCAGCACCGACATGCGGTCCGAGCGCAGGCACGGCTGCGGCAGCCCGGCCAGCTCCCGCGCGAGCTCCTCGGCGGCGGCCCGGGCCTGCCCGGCGGGCACCACCCGATTCGCCAGCCCGATGGCGAGCGCCTCGGCGGCATCCACCGCGCGCCCGGTGAGGATCAGCTCCATGGCCCGCCCCTGGCCCACGATCCGCGGCAGCCGCACCGTGCCGCCGTCGATGAGCGGCACACCCCAGCGCCGGCAGAACACGCCGAAGGTGCTGTCCGCCTCGGCGATGCGCAGATCGCACCAGAGCGCCAGCTCCAGCCCGCCCGCCACCGCGTACCCGGAGACGGCGGCGATCACCGGCTTGCTCAGCACCATCCGGGTCGGCCCCATCGGCCCGTCGCCGTCCTCGGTGACGACATTCGAGCGCTCGGTGCCGAGCCCCTTCAGGTCGGCGCCCGCGCAGAAGGTGCCATTGGCGCCCCAGAGCACCGCGACGGCCGCCTCCTCGTCCGCGTCGAACGCGCGGAAGGCGGCGCTGAGCGCGGCGGCGGTGGGGCCGTCCACCGCATTGCGCGCCTCGGGGCGATCCAGGATCACCGTGGTCACGGGGCCGGAGCGTTCTACCCGCACTGCGTTCACGGGTCGACCCTACCCCCTTGCGCGAAGAAGTGAATGGATGCTTCACTTCTTGCGTGGCGTACCGCAGAACCCCCGCCGTGCAGGCCCGGCTCGATGCGCAGGCCGGGCTGATCACGCAGGCCGCCGGGCGGGTGCTCGCGCGGGACGGTTTCGCCGGGCTCTCCATGGCCGCGGTGGCCGCCGAGGCCGAGATCGCCACCGGCACCGTCTACAAGCACTACGCGGGCAAGGCCGAGCTGGTGCGGGCGGTCTTCCGGAAGGTCGTCACGCACGAGGTGGCCGCGGTGCGCTCGGCCGCGAATGCCGCGGAGCTCTCGTCGGCGGAGCGGGTCTCGGCCGCCGTCCGCACCTTCGCCGGGCGCGCCCTGCGCAACCCCAAGCTGGCCTACGTGCTGCTCGCCGAGCCGGTGGACGCCGCCGTCGACGCCGAGCGGCTGCACTTCCGGCGCGCCTTCGCCGAGACCTTCGAGGGCGCGGTCGCGGCGGGCATCGCCCGCGGCGAGCTGCCGCCGCAGCGCCCTGCGGTCACCGCGGCGGCGCTGGTCGGCGCGATCGGCGAGGTGCTGGTCGGCCCGCTCGCCACCGAACCCGCCGACGCCGCCGTCATCGACGACCTGGTGGCCTTCGCGCTGCGCGCGCTCGGCCTCCGCTGAGAGGAGCGATCATGCACACCCACGACGTCTTCAACCAGGTGCCCGACATCGTCCCGTTCGACGTCTCCCGCAACCCCGCGCTGCTGGAGGGGCTGCACCGGGAGGGCGGCGGCTGGGCCGAGCCCGAGGTCCGCGCGCTCGGGCTGCGCGCGGGCGGCGCCGAGGCGCAGGAGTGGGGCCGGCTCGCCAACGACTACCCGCCGGTGCTGCGCACGCACGACCGCTACGGCAACCGGATCGACGAGGTCGAGTTCCACCCGGCCTGGCACGAGCTCATGGCGGTCGCGGTCGAGCACGGGCTGCACGGCTCGCCCTGGCTGGACGACCGGCCCGGCATGCACGTCGCGCGCGCCGCCAAGTTCCACACCTGGGGCGTCGCCGACGCCGGGCACATGTGCCCGATCTCCATGACCTACGCCGTGATCCCCGCGCTCCGGCACAACCCCGAGCTCGCCGCGCGCTACGAGCCGCTGCTCGGCTCGCGCAGCTACGACTTCGGGCTGCGGGAACCGTCGAGCAAGACCGGGCTGATCGCGGGGATGTCCATGACCGAGAAGCAGGGCGGCTCGGACGTGCGCGCCAACACCACCACCGCCACCCCGCAGCCGGACGGCGCCTACCGGATCGTCGGGCACAAGTGGTTCACCTCGGCGCCCATGTCGGACCTGTTCCTCACCCTGGCCAAGGCGCCCGGCGGGCTCTCCTGCTTCCTGCTGCCCCGGGTGCTGCCGGACGGCACCCGCAACCCGATCCGCATCCAGCGGCTCAAGGACAAGCTCGGCAACAAGTCCAACGCGTCGTCGGAGATCGAGTACGAGAACGCCACCGGATGGCTGGTCGGCGCCGAGGGCGCCGGCGTGAAGACCATTATCGAGATGGTCAATATGACCAGGCTGGACTGCGTGATCGGCTCCGCCACCGGGATGCGGATCGGCGCCGTGCACGCCGTGCACCACGCCAGGCACCGGCAGACCTTCGGCAAGGCCCTGATCGAGCACCCCGCCATGCGCAATGTGCTGGCCGACCTGGTGATCGAGTCGGACGCCGCCACCACCGTCATGATGCGGCTGGCCGGCGCCACCGACCGGGCCGGCGCCGACCCCGCCGAGGCCGCGCTGCGCCGGATCGCGCTCGCCATCACCAAGTACTGGGTCTGCAAGCGCGCCCCCGCGCACGCCGCCGAGGCGCTGGAGTGCCTCGGCGGCAACGGGTACGCCGAGGAGTCCGGCATGCCGCGGCTCTACCGCGAGGCGCCGCTCATGTCCATCTGGGAGGGGTCGGGGAATGTCGCCGCGCTCGACGCGCTGCGCGCCATGGCCAGGCAGCCGGAGTCGGTCGAGGCGTACTTCGCCGAGGTCGCGCTGGCCCGCGGCGCCGACCCGCGGCTGGACGACGCCATCGACCGCGTCGGCAAGGAGCTCACCGACCTCTCCGACATCGAGTACCGCGCGCGCCGCGTCATCGAGCTCATGGCCCTGGTCCTGCAGGGCGCCCAGCTGGTCAGGCACGGCCACTCGGCCGTCGCCGACGCCTTCTGCGCCACCCGCCTCGGCGCCGACTGGGGCATCGCCTTCGGCACCCTGCCGGTCGGCGTCGACACCAGGGCCATCGTCGAGCGGGCGTTCGTGGACTGAGGCCCCTACCGTGTAGGGCGATGGCTGGGGAACAGGGCGCGTACGACGACGTCGCCGCGTGGTCGGCGCAGGCCGCGGCCATCCGGGCGCGGCGGGAGCGGATCGGCGCGTGCGGACGGGACGCGCTCGGCGCGCTGCACCGCCGCGTCGTCGTGGTGCGGCGGGACCGCCGGGCCGCCTGGCGCATCGTCCCGCTCGGCGCGGGCGATGGCCGCCGCCTCGCGGATATCGCGCGGGCCGCGCAGCTGGCGGAGCTGCCCGCCGGGGCGGAGCGGCAGCTGGACCGGCTGCTCGGCGAGGTCGAGCGCGCGCTGCGGAATCGCAGGGCACTGTACGGCCTGCGGCGGCTGTGGAGCGGCGGGCAGAAGCGGCGCGACGCCGAGCGGGCGGAGCTGTTCCTGACGGCATTCCGGGCCGAGCAGAGCGGTATCCCCGAGCTGCTGGAGCGGCTGACACGGCAGACCGACCGTCAGGCCGACGAGGTCGCGCTCCGGGACGCCCTGGCCGACCGGGTCGGCTTCGCGGCCGGGAGCGCGGAGCTCGGCGACTCCCCGGCGCTAGTCGACGCCGATACGCTGCGCGAGCTGCCCGGCGCCGTGCACGCGCTCGTCGCCGGCGCCCGCGAAGCGGAACGCCTGCGGGCCGCGGCGAAAGCCGCGGGCGAGCGGCTGCGCGACCGCGCCGCGCGCCGCGTGCTGGCCGACCTGCCGCTCGACCGGCTGCGCGCGGCCACCACCGGCAAGATCCGCACGGCACCGCTCGAGCAGGCGGGCATCCGGACCGTGCTGCAGGCGCTGGACGCCGACTCCCGGCTGGAGCAGCTCCCCGGCATCGGGGCGACCACCGCCACCCGGATCCGGGGCGCGGCCCGCACCCTGTGGCAGTCCGCGCGCGACGACACCCCGCTGCGCCTGGACGGCAAGGACCGCGGTCCGGAGCCGACCGAGCTGGTGCGCCGGCTGCGCGCGCTCGACCTGCATCGCGGGGCCACGGGCGGCGCCGCCGACACGGCAGCGGAGTTCCTCCCGCTCGCGCGGGCCCTCGACCGGCGGGTGACCCACCTCGCGGTCTTCGGGGTGGGGCAGCGGACGGTCACCGAGTTCCAAGAGGCGGCCGCCGGGCTGCTGCGCCGCGACCCGGCCCGCACGGCACCCCCGGCGACCGCCGACCCCTGGGACGACTTCACCGCGCGCCCCGCCGACTACCTCGCGCTCCTCGACGAACTCGGCCTCCGCCCCGAGGACGAGCAGCGCGGCGACCTGCCGGACGACATCGTGCGGGCCATCCGCGCCACCCGGCTGGACACCACGTACCTCTCCGCCGCGCTGCGCGGGTACCAGAGCTTCGGCGCGCGCTTCGCGCTGGTGCAGCGGAAGGTGCTGATCGGCGACGAGATGGGGCTCGGGAAGACCGTCGAGGCGCTCGCCGTGCTCGCGCACCTGCGGGCGCTGGGGGAGAAGCACGCGCTGGTGATCTGCCCGGCGGCCGTGGTTACCAACTGGGTGCGGGAGATCATCGGGAAGTCGAGCCTGGTGCCGTATCGGGTGCACGGCCAGGGGCGGGCGGAGGCGGGGCTGGCGTGGCAGCGCGGCGGCGGGGTCGCCGTCACCACCTTCGAGACGCTGGAGTGGCTCGCGACCGCCTTCGACACCATGCCCGCGCCGGCGTGCGTCGTCGTCGACGAGGCGCACTACATCAAGAACCCCGGCACCCAGCGGGCGCAGCGGACCGCGCGGCTGCTGAACGCCGCCGAGCGGGCCGTCCTGCTGACCGGAACGCCGCTGGAGAACCGGCTGTCCGAGTTCCGGACCCTGATCGGGTACCTGCGCCCCGATCTCCTCCCGGGTGCGCCGGACGGCGGCGCCGCCCGGTTCCGGCGCCAGGTCGCCCCCGCCTACCTGCGCCGCAACCAGCGGGAGGTACTCGACGAGCTGCCCGATCTCGTGGAGGTGGACGAGTGGCTCCCGCTCTCCGACGCGGACGCGGCCGCCTACCGGGAAGCCGTGCGAGCGGGCAACTTCGCCGCCATGCGCCGCGCGGCTTTCCGCTCCGGGCCGGACTCCGGCAAGCTGCGGCGGCTGCTCGAGCTCGTCGACGAGGCCGCGGCGAACGGCAGGCGGGTCCTGGTCTTCTCCTTCTTCCGGGACGTGCTGGAGGACACCGTGCGTGCCCTGTCGGCGAAGAACGTCGTCGGCCCGCTGAACGGCTCGGTGCCGCCGCAGGCCAGGCAGCGCATGATCGACGACTTCTCCGCCACCGCGCGGGACGCCGTCCTGGTGGCGCAGATCGGCGCGGGCGGGGTCGGGCTCAATATCCAGGCCGCCTCCGTCGTCATCCTCTGCGAACCGCAGCTCAAACCGACCGCCGAGTGGCAGGCGATCGCCCGCGCCCACCGGATGGGCCAGCTGGAGTCGGTGCAGGTGTACCGGCTGCTCTCCGAGGAGGGGGTGGACAAACGCATCGTGGAGCTGCTCGCCCGCAAGCGGGTGCTGTTCGAGGAGTTCGCGCGGGTCAGCGCCACCGCCGCCAGCGCACCGGAGGCGCTCGACATCTCCGAGGCCGAGATCGCCAGGCAGGTGGTCGCCGCCGAGCGCGAGCGCCTGTTCCCCGAATGATCACCGAGCTCGCCCGCCGGGTGGCGGCGCACGCCCGCACCGCCGAGCACCGCTACCTGCTCGGCATCACCGGCCCGCCCGGCACCGGCAAATCCACCCTGGCCGAAGCGCTGCGCGCCGCCCTCGCTCCGGACGCGGAGATCGCGCCCATGGACGGATACCACCTGCCGAACGCGGTGCTCGAGCGCCGGGGCATCAGGGAGCGCAAGGGCGAGCCGGACACCTTCGACGTCGCGGGCTTCGTGGCGAACCTCCGAGCGCTCCGGAGCGCGGGCACCGTCCCCTGGCCGACCTTCGACCGCCGCACCGACGAGCCAACGCCCGCCGGCGTCACCTTCACCACCCAGCGCATCGCCCTGGTCGAAGGGAACTACCTGCTGACCTGGCCGGAGGTCCGCCCCCTCCTGGACGAGGTCTGGTACCTCGACGCCCCCCGCGACCTCCTCGCGCAGCGCCTCCTGGAGCGGCACAGCGCGGGCGGGCGGGACGAGGAGGCGGCCGTCAGGAAGGTGTACGACAGCGACCTGCGCAATGCCGAGCTGATCGCGAGGACCCGCGAGCTCGCCGATTTGGTGATTGCAGATCGCAAATAGCCAGGCAGTCGCGTCTAGTTCCTCGTGCGAGACGAGGAGGGCCGGGAGGCCGGTAGGTTCGTTGTGCCGGGCCACGCACGCGAGCTGTCCTGGACGGTGCTCCGGAGCATCGAGGATGCGCTGACTCCGGTGTTCGGCGAGCGTTGGATGGAGGAGAAGTGACCGACCAATTGCCCGTCTACTCGGTTTCGGTCTCACGAGAGGACGATCTGTGGGTCGCCGTGGTCGACGGCGTTCCCGGCGGCGCGACCGATGTCGAGCAGTTCGGCGAGCTCCCCGGAGCGGTATCGGATCTCATCGCGACTCTCCTCGACATCGATCCGGATGATTTCTGGATCGAATGGCACTACCGCCAGAACGGGCACGATTTCACCGAACTCGTCGAGCGCTTGCAGGAGTGGGAGAAGCTGGCCGACCGTGCGGCGCGCAGCCGCGATGCGAGCAGGCTGGCGGCGGTGGAGGCGATGCGTGCGGCGGGGCTGAGTTACCGTGCGATCGCCGATGCCATCGGGATCTCCCACCAGCGCGTCGGTCAGCTGCTCGCTGATTCCGAGGTCGAACTCCGGGGCGAGAGCCCCGAACAGGGCTGGATTGTGCAGGCGAAGTGGGGGCACCAACTGCGGAACTCGATCGTGCACGGCCAATCGGACGGTGAGCGGCCGAGTCCGTACGAAGCCGTTCTGCTCGCACTGCTGACCTCGGCGCTTCGCGTCCGCCCGGATTCCAGGCACGAGCTACTGGCGCAGACCGCGAATGTCCTCGAGGACGTGGCACGGGACAGCGAGTTCCTGCGCAGTACGGGCTGATATCGGAATTCGATGTTGCGGCGCGGGTACCGCAATCGGCCTCGCATCGGACACATGATGAAGCGATGCGCGACTCGCACAGCGCCCACGTACTCCGCAACGGGATAGCGGTGCTCTGCGCCCTGCTCATCTACTACGGCATCCCGCTGAACCTGAACCTGGGCGACCGGATACTGGGCGCACTCGCCTTCCTGGTCGGCCTCGCGGGCCTGGCCCAGCTCATCGACCGCCACATCCGCCGCCTGACCGCGGCCCCGCGGCAGACCGGCAGGCAGGTCGACGGCATCCTGCTGCTGCTCACGGTGACCATCGTCTTCTTCGCGCTCACCTACTACCTGCTCGCCACCAACGGCTCCGCGCAGTTCGACGGGCTGGTGACGCGCACCGACGCGCTGTACTACACCATCGTCACGCTGGGTACCGTCGGCTACGGCGATGTGCGCGCCACCGGGCAGGCGGCGCGCATCGTCACCATGCTGCAGATCGTGTTCGACCTGGTGGTGGTGGGCGTGCTGCTCGCCGTCGCCACCGGGACCATCACCCGCGGGCTGCGCGATACCAGCGAATGAGCGCGTCGGTGGAGGAGTCGTCCTGCGGCTCGGGCTCCGCGGCGGCGGTGAGCAGCGGCTCGAGGGCGAGCGCCTGCTGCTTGCCCAGCTCGACGCCCCACTGGTCGAAGCTGTCGATACCCCAGATCACGCCCTCCACGAACACGATGTGCTCGTAGAGCGCGATCAGCTGCCCGACCACCGAGGGGGTGAGCCGGGGCGCCAGGATCGTGGTGGTCGGCCGGTTGCCCGGCATCACCTTGTGCGGCACCAGCGCGGCATCGGTGCCCTCGGCGGCGATCTCCTCGGCGGTCTTGCCGAAGGCGAGCACCTTGGTCTGCGCGAAGAGGTTGCTCATGAGCAGATCGTGCATGCTGCCGGTGCCGTCCCGGGTCGGCAGGTCGTCGGTGGGGGTGGCGAAGCCGATGAAGTCGGCCGGCACCAGCCGGGTGCCCTGGTGCAGCAGCTGGTAGAAGGCGTGCTGGCCATTGGTGCCCGGCTCGCCCCAGAAGATCTCGCCGGTGGAGGTGCGCACGGGGGTGCCGTCGGCGCGCACCGACTTGCCGTTCGACTCCATGGTGAGCTGCTGCAGGTAGGCCGGGAAGCGGTCGAGGTCGTTCGAGTACGGCAGCACCGCACGGGATTCCGCGCCGAAGAAGTTCGAGTACCAGACGCCGAGCAGCCCGAGCAGCACCGGCGCGTTGGCCTCCAGCGGCGCGGTGGCGAAGTGCCGGTCGACGGCGTGCATCCCGGCCAGGAACTCGGCGAAGCGCTCCTTCCCGACGGTCGCCATGACCGAGAGCCCGATGGCCGAGTCCACCGAGTAGCGCCCGCCCACCCAGTCCCAGAAGCCGAACATGTTCGCGGTGTCGATGCCGAACTCGGCCACCCGCTCGGCATTGGTGGAGACCGCCACGAAGTGCTTGGCCACCGCGTCCTCGCCGAGCGCGGCGGTGAGCCAGCGGCGGGCCGCGGTGGCGTTGGTCAGCGTCTCCAGGGTGGAGAAGGTCTTGGAGGCGATGACGAAGAGCGTGTGCGCGGGATTCAGCCCGGTGAGCTTGGCGACCAGGTCGGCGGGGTCCACGTTGGAGACGAAGCGGGCGTCGATCCCGGCGTCGGCGTAGTGCCGCAGCGCCCGGTGCACCATGACCGGGCCCAGGTCGGAGCCGCCGATGCCGATATTCACCACGGTGTGGATGCGCTCGCCGGTGGCGCCGCGCCACGCCCCGGAGCGCACCGCGTCGGTGAACTCGCCCATCCGGCGCAGCACCTCGTGCACCTCGGCGGTGGCGTCGGCGCCGTCGATGGTCAGCGGGTCGCCCGCGGGGGCGCGCAGCGCGATGTGGCCGACCGCGCGGTCCTCGCTGGTGTTGATGTGGTCGCCGCGGAACATGGCGTCCCGGTGCCCCTCGACATCCGCCTCGCGCGCCAGTTCGGCCAGCAGCGCGAGGGTTTCGCGGCGCACCCGGTGCTTGCTGTAGTCGATGCGCAGGTCGCCGACCTGAACGACGAGCTCGCGCCCGCGCTCCGGATCCTCGGCGAAGAACTCGCGCAGGTGGGTCCCCCCGATACCCTCGTGGTGATCGTGCAGTTTCCGCCAGGCCGCCGACGCGGTGATGTCGCTGCTCACAACCACCGACATTACAGCGGGGCAGGGCCGTCCGCGTGGCGCATCGACGCCGATGGCCGCCTGCCCCGTGGCATCGTTTCGACACCGGGGCCGGGGGTAGCTACGGGCGATGACGGCCATCAGCCCCGAGCGGCACTTCGACGTGGTGATCATCGGCGGCGGCAACGCGGGCATCAGCGCGGCCGCCCGGCTGCTCCGGCAGGGGATCGAGGACATCGCCGTCATCGAGCCCGACGCGGTGCACACCTACCGGCCGCTGCTGTCCTACGTCGGCGGCGGCCAGGCGAGGCTGACGGCGGCGGAGCGGACCCAGCGCTCGGTCACGCCCGCCGGAGCGAGCTGGATCCGCGACGCGGTGGCCGCGGTCGAGCCGGCGGCGCACCGGGTGCTTTGCGAGTCCGGCGCGGTCGTCGGCTACCGCGACCTCGTCGTGGCTCCCGGCCTCGTCCCCGACGCCGACGCGCTGCCCGGCCTCGACGCGGCGCTCGACGCACCGGGCGTGACCAGCAACTACCTCGACCGGGCCGCCCGGACCTGGGAACTCGTCCGCACCCTCGCCCCCGGGAGCCGGGTCGTCTTCACGGTGCCGCGACCACCGGTGAGCTGCACCGGGACGACGATCAAGCCGCTCTTCCTGGCCGCGGCGCACTGGCGGCGCCGCGGGATCCTGGACACCCTCGACCTCACGCTCGTCGTCGACCGCCCCGACCTGATCGGCGTGCCGGATCTCGACGCCGCGCTGCGGTCAAGGCTCGCCGCCCTGAACGTCCGGGTGCGGCACGACACCGCGGTCACCGCCCTGCACCCCGCCGAGAAGGCTGTCACCGCAGGCGAGCAGCGGCTTCCCTACGACCTTCTGCACCTGGTTCCCCCGTTCCGCGGCCCGCGCTGGGTCGAGACCTCCGGGCTCGCCGCCGCCCCGCACGGCCTCGTCGACATCGATCCGGAGACGCTGCGCCACCGCGCCTTCGCCGCCATCTGGTCGGCGGGCGACGCCGCCGCGGTCGCCACCGACCCCTCCGGCGGCGCCCTGCGGCGCCAGATCGCGGTACTCGCCGACAATCTCGTCGCCGCCCGCGCCGGGTCCGCGCTGCGCGCCTACGACGGCTACACCGTGGCGCCGGTCGCCACCGACGCGCACCGGCTCATCGCCGCCGAGTTCGATCGGACCGGCGCCCTCTCCTCGGCACTGCCCGCGTTCCTCGACCCGCTGCGGCCGCGCCGCAGCGCCTGGGCCTTCGACCGCTACGCGCTGCCGCGCGTCTACTGGAAGCTGCTGCTGCGCGGCCGGCTGTGAGACCCGGTCCGGACCGCCCGGTAACCACGCACCCGGTCGTTAGGCTGGCGGCATGGCCTCCGAACTCGAAGTTCTCGAATCCGTCCCGACCTCGCTGTGGATCGGCGGCCCGGCCGATCCGGTCGAGGGCGGCACCTTCGCCGTGCACAACCCGGCGACCGGCGACACCCTGCTGGAGATCGCCGACGCGGGCCCGCGCGACGCCGTCAAGGCGCTGGACGCCGCGGTCGCGGTGCAGGCGGAGTGGGCCGCAACCCCGTCCCGCGAGCGCGGCGAGATCCTGCGCGCCGTCTTCGAGGCGATCACCGCGCGCAGCGAGGAGTTCGCGCTCCTCATGACGCTGGAGATGGGCAAGGCGCTGCCGGAGAGCCGCAACGAGGTGCGGTACGGCGCCGAGTTCTTCCGCTGGTTCGCCGAGGAGGCGGTGCGGGTGCACGGCCGCTACCAGCACTCGCCGCTCGGCACCGGCCGGATCGTGGTGCACAAGCAGCCGGTCGGGCCCTGTCTGGCGATCACGCCGTGGAACTTCCCGCTCGCCATGGGCACCCGCAAGATCGGTCCCGCGCTCGCCGCGGGCTGCACCATGCTGGTCAAGCCCGCCTCGGCGACGCCGCTCACCATGCTGCTGCTGGCCGAGCTGTGCAGCGAGGCCGGGCTGCCGGACGGGGTGCTCTCGGTGCTCCCGTCCAGCCGCTCGGCCGCCGTCACCAAGCCGCTGCTGGAGGACTCCCGGCTGCGCAAGCTGACCTTCACCGGCTCCACCGAGGTGGGGCGCAAGCTGGTCGAGCAGGCCGCGCCGCTGCTGCTGCGCACCTCCATGGAGCTGGGCGGCAATGCCCCCTTCGTGGTCTTCGACGACGCCGATATCGACGCCGCGGTGCAGGGCGCCATGCTGGCCAAGCTGCGCAATGGCGGCGAGGCGTGCACCGCCGCCAACCGCTTCCACGTGCAGGCCGGGGTGGCGGAGGAGTTCACCGCCAAGTTCGCCGAGGCGATGAGCTCCGTGGTGCTCGGGCCGGGCACCGACCCGGAGACCACGCTGGGCCCGCTGGTCAGCGAGGACCAGCTGAACACCGTGTCGGAGCTGGTCGAGGATGCGGTCGCCAAGGGCGCGAAGGTCAGGATCGGCGGCGAGCGGCCGACGGGCACCGGCTGGTACTACCCCGCCACGGTGCTCGCCGAGCTGCCCGCCGACGCCCGCATCCTGCGCGAGGAGGTCTTCGGCCCGGTGGCGCCGGTGGTCACCTTCGAGACCGAGGAGCAGGGGCTGGCCGCCGCCAACGACACCGAGTTCGGGCTGGTCGCCTACGTCTACACCCGGGATCTGGAGCGCGCGCTGCGGATCGCGGAGGGGCTGGAGAGCGGGATGGTCGGGATCAACCGCGGCGTGATCTCCGATACCGCGGCGCCGTTCGGCGGGGTCAAGGCGTCGGGTTTCGGGCGCGAGGGCGGGAGTGAGGGCATCGAGGAGTACCTCTCCACGAAGTACATCGCGCTCACCTGAGCCCGGACACGGGACAGCCGCCCCGGTCCGAGGAGATCCGGGGCGGCTGTCGCGACGGTGGGGTGGTGCGGCCTAGTGGCCGAGGCGCCCGCGGCCGAGGCGCAGCAGCAGCATGGCGAGGGTGTGCCCCTCCTGCCCGAGCTCGCTGAAGCGCTCGAGCACCTTCATCTCACGGCTGTGCACCAGGCGCGGCCCGCCGGAGGCCATCCGGGTCCGGCCGATGATCCGGGAGACCTCGCTGCGCCGTTTGATGGCGGCGAGGATCTCCGCGTCCAGCCGATCGATCTCCTTGCGGAGCTTCTCGATCTCGGCCTCGCTCTGCGGGAGAGCGGCATCGGACCCGGGGGACGGCGCGGAATTCGACCCGGCGGTGGTGGCAGGGGTGCTCATCATTCATCTCCTCGTGTCAGAACGTGGATCGGTCGTCATCCCCTTGCCGTTACCGATCGGTTCTTTCACTCTGAAACAGACCTGGCTGGACCTTGATTCTCCCCCTGCGAGGTCACACGTGGATCAGGATCCGCGGAAAGGGTGGCCCGCGGACAGCTCGGACTCCGGGCTGCGGGCCGGGTTGCTGATCACGCGCCCAGTCTGCCACACCGCCACCGGTGGGAGCCGCCGCGCGGCGAGTGCCCCGGTCCGGGCTCGGTTCTGTCGGTGCGCGCCGGTAGCGTGGATGGGCAATGGACATCTCGGTGGCGCAGGACGAAACGAACAGGACTCGAACGGGTCCGGCTCCGGCGAAGCGGGTCGCGCTCACCGCGCAGGCGCCGCTGAGCCAGGACGAGCGCGAGCAGCTGCGGGTGGAGCGCGAGCGCAAGCGCGCGGACGAGGCCGAGCACCTGCTCGAGGGGCTGAACCCGCAGCAGCGCGCCGCCGTCGTGCACGCCGGGGCGCCGCTGCTCATCGTGGCGGGCGCGGGGTCGGGCAAGACCGCGGTGCTCACCCGCCGGATCGCCTACCTGCTCGCCGCCCGCGGCGCGCACACCGGCCAGATCCTGGCCATCACCTTCACCAACAAGGCCGCCGCCGAGATGCGCGAGCGGGTGGCCGGGCTGGTCGGGCCGCGGGCGCAGAGCATGTGGGTCTCCACCTTCCACTCCAGCTGCGTGCGGATCCTGCGCATGCAGGCCGCGCTGCTGCCCGGGATGAACTCCAACTTCTCGATCTACGACGCGGACGATTCGCGCCGGCTGCTCACCATGATCAGCCGGGATATGGAGATCGACGTCAAGAAGTACTCGGCCCGGCTGCTCGCCACCGCCATCTCCAACCTGAAGAACGAGCTCATCGGCCCGGCGCAGGCGGTCGCCGACGCGGAGTCGGACGAGTCCGAGCTGCCCACCCTGGTCGCCAAGGTCTACACCGAGTACCAGCGCAGGCTGCGCGCGGCGAACGCGCTCGACTTCGACGACCTGATCGGCGAGACCGTCGCCATCCTGCAGAACCACCCCGAGGTGGCCGAGTACTACCGCCGCCGCTTCCGGCACGTCCTCGTCGACGAGTACCAGGACACCAACCACGCCCAGTACGTGCTGGTGCGCGAGCTGGTCGGGCACGCGGCGGCCGCGCCGGAGCCGGGCGCCGACGGCCGCGAGCTGCACAGCGAGGTGCCGCCGAGCGAGCTCTGCGTGGTCGGCGACGCGGACCAGTCCATCTACGCCTTCCGCGGCGCCACCATCCGCAATATCGAGGAGTTCGAGCGCGACTTCCCGGACGCGGAGACCATCCTGCTGGAGCAGAACTACCGCTCCACCCAGCACATCCTCTCCGCCGCGAACGCGGTGATCGCGCGGAACGAGAACCGGCGCGAGAAGCGGCTGTGGACCGATTCCGGCGAGGGCGATCTGATCGTCGGCTACGTCGCGGACAACGAGCACGACGAGGCCTCCTTCGTCGCCAGGGAGATCGACCGGCTGGTCGACGCGGGCGACGCCAACTACGGCGACGTCGCGGTCTTCTACCGCACCAACAACAACTCGCGCGCGCTGGAGGAGATCTTCATCCGCATGGGGCTGCCGTACAAGGTGGTCGGCGGCGTCCGCTTCTACGAGCGCAAGGAGGTGCGCGATATCGTCGCCTACCTCCGGGTGCTGGAGAACCCGGAGGACGCGGTGAGCATGCGCCGCATCCTGAACACCCCGCGTCGCGGCATCGGCGACCGCGCGGAGGCCTGCGTCGCGGTGCACGCCGAGCAGCGCGGCCTCGGCTTCGGGGCGGCGCTGCGGGACGCGGCGGAGGGCAGGGTCGCGCTGCTGAACACCAGGGCGCAGCGCGCCATCGCGGGCTTCCTCGACCTGCTCGACGAGGTGCGCGCGCTCGGCGCCCAGCCGGACGCCGCCTACTTCGACGTCGGCACCGTGGTCGACGCGGTGCTCGACCGCACCGGCTACCGCCGCGAGCTGGAATCCTCGGACGACCCGCAGGACGGCGCCCGGCTGGACAACCTGAACGAGCTCGTGAGCGTCGCCAGGGAATTCAGCTCGGAGGCGCACAACAATGCCGAGGCGGCGGCGGCCGAGGGGTTGGTGCCGGAGCCGGAGGAGGGCGAGCCGGACCCGGGCTCGCTCGCGGCCTTCCTGGAGCGGGTCTCGCTGGTCGCCGATACCGACCAGATCCCGGACGAGGGCACCGGCGTGGTCACCATGATGACCCTGCACACCGCCAAGGGGCTGGAGTTCCCGGTGGTCTTCGTGACCGGCTGGGAGGACGGGCAGTTCCCGCACATGCGGGCGCTCGGCGACCCCACCGAGCTGGCCGAGGAGCGCCGGCTGGCGTACGTCGGCATCACCAGGGCCAGGCAGCGGCTGTATCTCTCCCGCGCGGTGGTGCGCTCCGGCTGGGGCCAGCCGGTGAGCAACCCGGAATCCCGCTTCCTGCAGGAGATCCCGCAGCACCTCATCGACTGGCAGCGGCTGGAGCCGGTGAGCCAGGCCGCCGGGCGCGGCCGCAGGCGCGGCGACGACGACGGCATGGCCAGGGACTGGACCAGGGGCAGCGGCTGGGACGAGCGCCCCGGCGTGCGCGGCGGGCCGCGCAGGCCGGCGCCGGGCGGGGTCAAGCGGAACAACACCGACCTGGTGCTCGCGGTGGGCGATCGGGTGACCGACGACAAGTACGGCCTCGGCCGGGTGGTCGCCGCCGACGGCGTCGGGCCGCTGGCCACGGTGACCATCGATTTCGGCACCGCGGGCACGATCCGGCTCATCCCGCAGTTCAGCCGGACGCTGATGAAGCTCTGACCGTGGAGACCGTCGCGCAGCACGTGCTCTGGTTCGTGCCCATGCTGTGGGCGGGCATGGTGCTCGCCATCTCGTTCCTGGAGGCGCCGCTGAAGTTCCGGGCGCCCGGCATCACCACGGTGCTCGGCCTCGGGATCGGGCGGGTGGTGTTCGCGGCGCTGGAGCGCGTGCAGCTGGTGCTCGCGGTGCTGCTGCTGGCCGCCGCCGCGGTACTCGGACCGGGGGCGGCAGTGTGGGCGTGGCTCGGCTTCGCCGTCGCGCTGCTCGCGGTACAGGTGTTCGTGATCCGCCCGCCGCTCGCCCGTCGCTCGGATCGGGTGCTGGCGGGCGCGGAGCTACCGCGCTCGCACGCGCACTACTGGTACATCGGGGCCGAAGTGCTCAAGCTGGTCGCGCTCTTCGGCCTCGCGATCGTGGCGGCTGCCTAGTCGCCCATCGGGCCGAGGCTGATGCCGCGGGTGGCCAGCCAGGGCTGCGGGTCGATCTTGTTCGAGCCGTTCAGCCAGACCTCGAAGTGGCAGTGCGGGCCGGTGGAGAAGCCGCGGTTGCCCATGGTGGCGATCTGGTCGCCCGCCATGACCCGCTCGCCCTGCGACACCGTGGCGGTGTCGATGTGGCCGTACACGGTGACGGTGCCGTCGTCGTGCAGCAGCCGGACCCACATGCCGAAGCCGGAGGCGGGGCCGGCCTCCAGCACGGTGCCGTCGGCGACCGCGTAGATCGGGGTGCCGATCGGCCCGGCGATATCGAGGCCGAGGTGCTGGACGCCCCAGCGGGCGCCGTAGCCGGAGGTGTAGGTGCCGGAGGTGAACTTGGCGAAGAGCGGGCGATACTTGGCGGATTCGGCCGCTGCTAGATCCTCCGCGTACTTGGCGCCCTTCTCCAGGATGTCGCTGAACTGGCCCAGCTCGACCGGCGCGGAGATGTTCAGCATCTGCGGCGATGCCGGGGAGGCGGCGGTCGGGTCGGCGACGCTCATGGACTGCGCGGCGATCTCGTGCACCTGCCCGGCGGCCTCGTAGTCGACCGCCTGCGACGACTGCCCTGGACTGGCCAGCGCGGCCTGCCCGGCGGCGACGACCGCGCCCGCGGCGACGGCCACGACCGCGGCCCTGCCCTTGAGCGATCCGGGAGGGGCGGGCAGGCGGTGCGCGCCGGTGCCCGCCTTGTGGCCCGCGCGCGAGCCGATGTAGCGCGGCCGCGGCCCCGCCTCATCGGCCGGCTCGTCCGGGTCGGCGTCCCAGCGCTCGTCCGGGTTCCAGGTCTGCTCGGGCTCGGAGTTCCACGCCTGGTCGGCGCCCCACCCCTGCTCGTCGTAGCCGCCGTCCCAGCTCCGCTCGGAATCCCAGGCCGCGCCGTCGTGCCAGTCCTGAGCGGCGGGCTGCTCGCCCCACGCCTGCTCGGCACCCCAGCCGGGGGAGTCGTTCCATGCCTGCTCGGCGCCCCAGCCCGGTGCGGCGGGCGCGCTGTCGTCCCAGGCGCCGCCCTGACCCCAGGACTGCGCGTCCGTCCAGCTCGCGTCGTGATCGCGGGAGCCGGCCGGGCGGCCGTCGGTGCCGGGCCAGTAGCCGGGCGTGCCGTCGTGCGGCAGGCAGTGGCCGGTGCGGTCGTCTGCGGGGGTGGCGGGCCGGAAGGGAAGCACGGCTGCCGTCGGCTCGGCGTCCCGGTAGCGGTGCAGCGAGCCGACCTGACGGCGGCGCGGGCCCGCGAAGGCGTCGAACGAGAGCGCGTCGGTCATCGGACGGACCGGCCGGAGTTGTTCGGAAGCATCGAGGTGTAAATCGTCCTGGTACCGGGCACCCGGTCAGGGAGAGAGCGGCAGTGCACCTGCGGAGTGGTGTGCTGTGACAAGCTTGCCGTCCTCCTCGTGACCTGGCACGTGTCGTGACCTTGCTGTGACATCGACCGCATAACGGTAACGAAATGACTACAAGGCTTCAAGCGCTCGGCCCATTCTGTCCAAGCATGTGAGATTGATCACCGCACGGGACGGTAACAACGCACGGCCCGGCGGGCATCGGTGTGAGGGTACGCGACCCGGCGGCGGTGCGCGCGGGCTGCTCCCCGGCGACGGAGCGCCCCACCTGGCTCCCTACTCGCCAGTAGCCTTGACCGGGCCTTTTGCCGCTCCGCGCACACCTCCGTGACCTGCGCCACTGGAGGGGCACGCGGTCGATTCCCGCCCGGTGCGGCTGATTAGAGTCCGAGCCGACCCGCTTCCGACGTCGGGCCGCCAACAAAGACGTTGTCATCACAACGCAGACGAGACGGTGAGTACATGGATCTCTTCGAATATCAGGCGAAGGAGCTCTTCGTTAAGCACGGAGTGCCTTCGTCGGAGGGCCGCGTCACGGACACGGCCGAGGACGCGCGCGCCATCGCCGAAGAAATCGGCAAGCCGGTGATGATCAAGTCCCAGGTGAAGGTCGGTGGCCGCGGCAAGGCCGGTGGCGTGAAGTACGCCGCCACCCCGGACGACGCGTTCACCCACGCCCAGAACATCCTCGGCCTCGACATCAAGGGCCACATCACCAAGAAGGTTCTGGTCGCCGAGGCGAAGGACATCGCGGAGGAGTACTACATCTCCTTCCTGCTCGATCGCGCCAACCGCAACTACCTGGCCATGTGCTCGGTCGAGGGCGGCATGGAGATCGAAGAGGTCGCCGAGACCAAGCCGGACCGGCTGGCCCGGATCGCCGTCGACGCCGTCAAGGGCGTCGACCTGGCCTTCGCGCGCTCCATCGCCGAGCAGGGCCACCTGCCCGCCGAGGTGCTGGACGCCGCGGCCGTGACCATCCAGAAGCTCTGGGAGGTCTTCGTCGCCGAGGACGCCACCCTGGTCGAGGTCAACCCGCTGGTGCGCACTCCGCAGGACGAGATCCTCGCGCTGGACGGCAAGGTCACCCTGGACGAGAACGCCTCGTTCCGGCACGCCGACCACGACGCCTTCGCCGATCGGGACGCGACCGATCCGCTGGAGCTGAAGGCCAAGGAGAACGACCTCAACTACGTCAAGCTGGACGGCGAGGTCGGGATCATCGGCAACGGCGCGGGGCTGGTCATGTCCACCCTCGACGTGGTGGCCTACGCGGGCGAGGCGCACAACGGCGTCAAGCCGGCCAACTTCCTGGACATCGGTGGCGGCGCCTCGGCCGAGGTGATGGCGGCCGGGCTCGACGTCATCCTGGGCGATTCGCAGGTCAAGAGCGTGTTCGTCAACGTGTTCGGTGGTATCACCGCCTGTGACGCGGTGGCCAACGGCATCGTGAAGGCGCTGGAGATCCTGGGCGACGCGGCCGCCAAGCCGCTGGTGGTCCGGCTCGACGGCAACCGGGTGGACGAGGGCCGCAAGATCCTCGCCGACGCCGCGCACCCGCTGGTGACGCTGGCGCAGACAATGGACGAGGGCGCCGACAAGGCGGCCGAACTGGCAGCGGCCAAGTAAAGGACTACGGGACATGTCTATCTTCCTGAACAAGGACTCCAAGGTCATCGTCCAGGGCATCACCGGCGGCGAGGGCACCAAGCACACCGCGCTGATGCTGAAGGCCGGCACCCAGGTCGTCGGCGGCGTCAACGCGCGCAAGGCGGGCACCACCGTCGCGCACGTCGCGAAGGACGGCAGCGACGTCGAGCTGCCGGTGTTCGGCTCGGTCGCCGAGGCCATCGAGAAGACCGGCGCCGACGTGTCGATCGCCTTCGTGCCGCCGAAGTTCGCCAAGGACGCCATCATCGAGGCCATCGACGCGGAGATCCCGCTGCTCGTGGTCATCACCGAGGGCATCCCGGTGCAGGACACCGCGTACGCGTGGGCCTACAACCTGGAGAAGGGCAACAAGACCCGGATCATCGGCCCCAACTGCCCCGGCATCATCACCCCGGGCGAGTCGCTGGTCGGCATCACCCCGGCCAACATCGCGGGCAAGGGCCCGATCGGGCTGGTCTCCAAGTCCGGCACGCTGACCTACCAGATGATGTACGAGCTGCGCGATTTCGGCTTCTCGACCTCCATCGGCATCGGCGGCGACCCGGTCATCGGCACCACCCACATCGACGCCATCGAGGCGTTCGAGAAGGACCCGGAGACCGAGCTCATCGTGATGATCGGCGAGATCGGCGGCGACGCCGAGGAGCGCGCCGCGGCCTTCATCAAGGCCAATGTCACCAAGCCGGTCGTCGGCTACGTTGCCGGCTTCACCGCCCCCGAGGGCAAGACCATGGGCCACGCCGGCGCCATCGTCTCCGGCTCCTCCGGCACCGCCGCGGCCAAGAAGGAAGCGCTGGAGGCCGCGGGCGTCAAGGTCGGCAAGACGCCGTCCGAGACCGCCGCGCTGGCCCGCGAAATCCTGGAGAAGGCAGCCGTCACGGCCTGATCCGCGCCGGACGTCGCCGGAGGCCGCCTCCCCGCGGGGGAGGCGGCCTCCGCTGTTCTCGGCTGGTGGTGACCCGGGGTGTGGGTTGCAGTAGCGTCGGGGTAATCACCCGTCGAAAGCCGTGCACGACTCGACCGGCCCGCGCCGCTCGACCCATCGACAAGGAGACGACGACATGTCCTACCCGACCGGGGGCTCCGGGTACAACAACCCCGTCCAGCCCTCCGCCACTCCGAGCACCGGGCAGCAGGCGGGTACGCCGAGCACCGGCGCGGGCGCGACCGGCGCGGCCACCACCACCTCGGCCACCGGCGCCGCGGGCAAGGGGCTGCCCTTCCTGCTGACGGTCGGTGTCGCGGCGCTCGGCGTGCTGAACTTCCTGCTCGGCTTCCTGCCCTTCCTGACCACCGCCCCGGTCAGCTTCGGCGACACCTCGATCGACTCGGACGTGTCGAACAGCCTGTTCGACACCGCGTTCGGCGCGGCGATCCTCGGCTTCGCGCTCTTCGCCGGGCTGCTCGCCGCCTTCTCGCTGCTGCCGAAGCAGGCCTGGCTGCCGCCCGCGGCCGCGGCCTCGGTGGTGGCCTTCCTCGCGCTGCTCTTCGTCTCGTTCAACCTGGGCGAGGGGCTGGAGCTGAAGTGGGGCGCCTGGGTGATCCTGGTGCTGCTCTTCGTGCAGGCCGCCATCGCGGTCGCCGCCGTGCTCTTCGAGCTCGGCATCATCAAGCCGCCCGCGCCGCGGCCGGCCGCTCCGGCGCAGCAGAACTTCGGCCAGCAGAACTTCGGCCAGCAGGGCGGGTACGGCCAGCAGGGCCAGCAGTACGGGCAGCAGGGCGGCTACGGGCAGCAGGGGCAGCAGGCCGGGTTCGGGCAGCAGGGAAGCCCCGCCACCCAGGCATTCGGCCAGTCCTACGGGCAGCAGAGCGGGGCGCAGTACCCGGCACAGCAGCAGCCGCAGCCCTACGCGCAAAGCCAGCCGAGCCAGCCCGCCTACGGGCAGCAGCAGCCCTACGGCCAGCAGTACGGCCAGCAGCCGCAGGGGTACGGCGCCCAGCAGGGCTCCTTCCCGGGTTCGGACCAGGCCACCCAGCACTACGGTGGCCAGCAGCAGCCGCAGTACGGCGCGCAGCAGGGCTACGGCCAGCCGCAGACCGGCTCGCAGCAGCAGGCCGCCCAGCCGCAGGCGGGGCAGCAGAGCCAGCCCGCGCAGCCGCAGGCGGGCCAGGCCCAGCAGGGGCAGCCGTTCGGCGGGGAGCAGGGCGCCGACCCGGCCGCCGAGGCCACCCGGGCCTTCCGCCCCTCGGACGACACCAACAAGTAGCGCGGCCGCACCGGCCCCGGCGCGCCTGACGAGGGCGCGCCGGGGCCGGTGCCACGCTTCATTCCCATGAGCGCCCCCAGAACAACGGCCGAACGCCGCCGTCCGACGCGCCGCGGGCCGGAGCGCCCCGCCGGCCCGGAGGGCGGCTGGGCGCTGAGCCCGGAGCGGGCCAGGGTGCTGCTGCTGGTCGCGGCCCGGCCCGCGACCTTCGCCCTGACCATCATCACCGTGCTCATCATGACCACGCTGCTCGCCGCGGGTAGCGGCACCGGGGGCGGTGCCGGCGCCATCGCCGCGAGCTGGCTCGCCGTCCACCAGGTGCCGCTGACGATCGGCAAGACCACGCTCGGCGCGCTGCCGCTGCTCGCCACCGCGCTGCTGGTATGGGCCGTCGCCAGGGAGTGCGCGCACGCCGTGCGGCCCGGCGCGAACCGGTTCGATCTCTCCTGGATCCTCGGCGCCGCGCTGCTCGGGCCGCTGGTCGTCACCTCCATCTGCATCGCCGTCACCGAGGACGCCTCCGCCGTCGTCGCGCTGCAACCGCCGAATCCGCTCGCCGCCTTCGCCTGGGTCTTCGGCTGGCACCTGCTCGCCGCGGGCGCCGGTATCGCGACCCGGCTGCCCGACCTCGACCTGCCGCTGCCGCAGCCCCCGGAGTGGGTGCTCGCCGGGCTGCGCGCGGGCGGGGTGATCGTGCTCCGCATGCTGGCCTGCGCGGCCGCGGTCGTCGTGCTGGCGCTGCTGGCGCGCGGCTCCGCCGTGCTCGACGCCTACGCGGGCGCGGACGGGCTGGTCGGCGGGCTCGGGCTCACCGTGCTCTCGATCGGCTACCTGCCCAATGTGGTGGTGGCGACGGTGAGCGTGCTGCTCGGGCCGGGCGCGCAGCTCGGCGGCGCCGAGTTCGGGCTCTTCGGGGTGGTCGGCGGGGCGGTGCCCGGGCTCCCGGTGCTGGCCGCGGTGCCGACCGGCCCGGCCGCCGGGTGGTGGCCGGTGCTGCTGGTGCTGCCCGCCGCGGTGGGCGCGCTCGGCGGGCTCGATACCGCGCGGAACTCGGACGACCGGCTCACCGCGCCGTGGGCCACGCTCACCGCCGCGGGCAGCGGCACGCTGGCGCTGCTGCTGCTCGGCGCGGTGAGCGGCGGCGGGCTCGGCGACGCCGGGCGGGTCGGGATGCTGCTGCCCGCCTTCGCGGTGGTCGCCTTCGCCTGGTTCGCGATCTTCGGGTACGCCGGGCTCGTGCTCGGCAGGCGCTGGAACGTCGAGCTGCGGCGGCCGCGGCTGCGCCGGTCACCGCCGGTCGCGGAGCGCACCGCCGCGGTGCCGTCCGGCGGGTTCGACGAGTACGGCTACGACGCCGACGGCTTCGATCGCGACGGGTTCGACCGCGAGGGCTTCGACTCACACGGGTACGACTCGCACGGGTACGACCACGAGGGGTACGACGAGCGCGGGTACCACGAGGACGGGCTGCACGAGGACGGGTACGACGCGGACGGGTTCGACCGGAACGGCTTCGACGAGGAGGGGTACGACGCCGACGGTTACCACCGGGACGAGTACGACGAGGACGGGTACGGGGAGACCGGCGACGATGGCACCGAGGCCGGGTCCGCCGACGACCATGCGGCGGTCGGCAGCGATGGCGCCGAGTACGGCGATGACCGCGCGGTGCTCGGCAGTGGTGGCGCCGAGTACGGCGATGACCCCGTGGCGATCGAGCGCGGCGGCAGCGACTCCGACGACCCCGACCCCGCCGACGACCCCGAGCACCCCGGCGCCCGCTACCTCGACGCGGGCGCGGAGGAACCGCTCGACGCCGAACTGCTCGATGCCGAGGATCCGGTCGTGAGCGCGCGAACCCCGCGCGGGACCGCCCCGGCCACCCCGGAGATCCTGGACGCCGAGGTCGTGGATGGCGACCTGCCGGACGGTGGCCGCACCCCGGGTCGTTAGGCTCTAGGGCGGCGGTGTTCGCCCCACGATCACGTTGCCGCCGTCCATCTCACGCAGGAGTAGAGCGCTGACGTCACCGTCTGTCGACCGGGTGCCCGCCACCGTCGTGGTGCTCGCCTCGGGCACCGGATCGCTGCTCCGCGCCCTGCTCGAGGCGGCCGCCGCCCCGGCGTACCCGGCCCGGATCGCGGCGGTCGGGGTGGATCGCGAGTGCGCGGCCACCGGCCACGCGGCGGCCGCCGGCATCCCGAGTTTCCGAGTGGCGCTCGGCGACTACCCCGACCGCGCCGCGTGGGACCGCGCGCTCACCGCAGCGGTCGCGGAGCACGCGCCGGAGCTGGTGGTCTCGGCGGGCTTCATGAAGATCCTCGGCCCCGCCTTCCTGGAGCGCTTCGGCGGCCGGATCGTCAATACCCACCCGGCGCTGCTCCCCGCCTTCCCCGGCGCGCACGGCGTGCGGGACGCGCTCGCCTACGGCGTGAAGGTCACCGGCTCGACCGTGCACCTGGTGGACGCGGGCGTCGACACCGGCCCGATCCTGGCGCAGGAGCCGGTGCCGGTGCTGCCCGCCGACGACGAGGCCACGCTGCACGAGCGCATCAAGGTTGTCGAGCGACGGTTGCTGGCGGAGGTCGTCGCCGGCATCGCGACCCGCGGCATTGTCTCCGACGGACGAAAGGCAGTAATTCCAGATGAGCGAGTACCCCGGTGAGTGACCGCAGGCCGATCCGCAGGGCGCTGGTGAGCGTCTACGACAAGACCGGGCTCGAGGAGCTGGCCGCCGGGCTGCACGCGGCCGGCGTCGAGATCGTGTCGACCGGCTCCACCGCGGGCCGGATCGCCGCCGCGGGCATCCCGGTGACCAAGGTGGAGGAGCTCACCGGCTTCCCGGAGACCCTGGACGGCCGGGTGAAGACGCTGCACCCCCGCGTGCACGCCGGCATCCTCGCCGACACCAGGCGTTCCGAGCACCTGGCGCAGCTCACCGAGCTCGGCGTCGAGGCGTTCGAGCTGGTCGTAGTGAACTTGTACCCGTTCACCGAGACCGTGGCCGGCGGCGCCACCCCGGACGAGTGCGTCGAGCAGATCGATATCGGCGGCCCGTCCATGGTGCGCGCGGCGGCCAAGAACCACCCGTCGGTGGCGGTCGTGGTCGACACCGGCGATTACAGCTCGGTGCACGCCGCGATCGCGGCGGGCGGTTTCACCCTCGCCGAGCGGACCGCGCTGGCGGCCAAGGCATTCCAGCACACCGCGAGCTACGACGTCGCGGTGGCGAGCTGGATGCTCAATGTCCTGGCACCGGGCGTCGGCGGCGGCGAGCCCGACGGCTTCCCGGCCTGGGTCGGCGGCACCTGGGAGCGCGCCGCGGTGCTGCGCTACGGCGAGAACCCGCACCAGTCGGCCGCGCTCTACACCGGCGGCGACGGGCGCACCGGGCTGGCGCAGGCGGAGCAGCTGCACGGCAAGGAGATGTCGTACAACAACTACACCGACGCCGATGCCGCCTGGCGTGCCGCCTTCGACCACGACGCGGCCGCGGTGGCGATCATCAAGCACGCCAACCCGTGCGGCATCGCGATCGGCGCGGATATCGCCGAGGCGCACCGCAAGGCGCACGCCTGTGACCCGGTGAGCGCGTTCGGCGGCGTGATCGCGGCCAACCGCGAGGTCACGGTGGCCATGGCGGAGCAGGTGGCCGAGGTGTTCACCGAGGTCATCGTGGCGCCCGGCTACGCCGACGGCGCGGTCGAGGTGCTGCAGCGCAAGAAGAACGTGCGCATCCTGGTCGCCGAGCCGCCGCAGCGGGCCGGGGCCGAGCTGCGCCCGATCAGCGGCGGGCTGCTGCTGCAGCAGCGGGACATCCTGGACGCCCCCGGCGACGACCCGGCGAACTGGACGCTGGCGGCGGGCGAGGCCGCCGACCCGGCCACCCTCGCCGATCTCGCCTTCGCCTGGCGGGCCTGCCGCGCGGTGAAGTCCAACGCGATTCTGCTGGCCGACGACGGCGCCTCGGTCGGCGTCGGCATGGGGCAGGTGAACCGGGTGGACGCGGTGCAGCTCGCGGTGCAGCGCGCGGGGGACCGGGCCAAGGGCTCGGTGGCCGCCTCCGACGCCTTCTTTCCCTTCCCGGACGGGCCGCAGCAGCTGATCCAGGCCGGGGTGCGGGCCATCGTGCAGCCCGGGGGTTCGGTGCGGGA
Organism: Nocardia sp. NPDC050697; assembly: GCF_040654395.1. Classification (NCBI taxonomy): domain Bacteria; kingdom Bacillati; phylum Actinomycetota; class Actinomycetes; order Mycobacteriales; family Nocardiaceae; genus Nocardia; species Nocardia sp. NPDC050697. Next base: position 275,650 of record NZ_JBFAHY010000007.1, on the reverse strand, counting down.
CCAGGAGACCATCGACCTGGCCCGCGAGGCGGGGGTGACCGTCTACCTGACGGGCGCCAGGCACTTCGCGCACTGATCCGTCTTTCCGGCGGCCGGGCACCCTGACGGGTGCCCGGCCGCCGGGGTGTAAGGGCGCACCGCCGCGCGGCAACGCGGCGCCGGGCGCACCGCTATGCGGCGCTGAGGACCAGGCGCTGGCCGAGCGGGGACGGGAGCTGCACCTCGAGGCTGCCGGTGACCGCGATCATGGTGCACATGCGGTTCGCCGCCTCCGGCCTGCTGCCCGCCCGCAGCTCCACCGTCACGGTGGAATCGGTCTCCGCAATGACCTTTGCCGCCACGCCGTAACACTCCGGCGAACCGGTCTCGAAGACCAGCGCGAGCCGATCCGGGCCCACCCGGGAGTACGAGGTGAACGGGATCGGGTGCGCGTCGACCAGGATCGCGGACTCGGTGAAGGGCCGCGCCGGCAGCCCGGGCTCGCCCTCGACCGGCGTGCTCGGCGCCGCCGAGGTGGCCGAAACCGATTGTGAAACATCGTCGTTCGCCTCCGTCCCGGAGCCACCGCACCCGGCGCAGAGAACGGTACCGAGCAGCAGGGCGAGCGCGGCGACCCGCCGCGGCGACGAAATCCGGGCCATGCCACCGACCCTAGCCGCTGCCCGCGCACCGGGGCGGCGCACGGCCCGCCGGTGAACTGTGAGCGAATCCCGCGCACGGCACGGGCGCTTCCCGCCGAACGTCAGTACATTCGGTGACGGTTTGCCCCGAACGCTCGGTGGCACACCGCAATCGGCAATACAGACATTTCCCGGAAGGACGAACGTGGTCGATACGCTGCGCGTAGGTGAAGAACTCGGGCTGGGGCAGTCGCTGACGGGCGGGGCCTACACCCTGACCCTGCAGAACGACGGCAACCTGGTGCTGTCGGAGCCCGGCGGCACCGTGGTGTGGTCCACCCAGACCCACGATCAGGGTGTGCGCAACGCGGTGCTGCAGCACGACGGCAACTTCGTGCTGTACAAGGAGGGCAGCGACGCCGCCTGGTCGACCGAGACCAATGATCAGTCGGCCGATCGCCTGGTGGTGCAGCCCGATCGCAATGTGGTGCTCTACGGCACCGACGGCAGCGCGCTGTGGGCGTCGGGCACCGACACCGACAACCCGCTGCCCGCCCCGGAGCCGGCCGCGGAGCCCGCCCCGGAGCCGGAGCCGGTCGCCGAGGCCGTCGCCGCGCCCGCCTTCGAGCAGGCCCCGGCCGACGTGCCCCCGCCGCCGCCCGCGCCGCGCACGCACACCGTCGAGCCCGGCGACACCCTGTGGGCCATCGCCGAGCGCTTCTACGGCGACGGCAACCGCTACCACGAGATCGCGGCGGCCAGCGGCGTCGACAACCCGGACCTGATCCACCCGGGCCAGGTGCTCACCATCCCGTGAGACGACCGAGGCCCGGTGCGCGCGCACCGGGCCTCGCTGGTCGCCGAGGTCAGCGGCTGGTGAACGGCAGCAGCGCCATCTCACGGGCGTTCTTGACGGCGATGGCGACCTGCCGCTGCTGCTGCGGGGTGAGCCCGGTGACCCGGCGGCTGCGGATCTTGCCACGATCGGAGATGAACGTGCGGAGCAGGTTCACGTCCTTGTAGTCGACGTGCTCGATGCCCGCGGCGATCAGCGGGTTCTTCTTCGGGCGGCGCGCCTGCTCGGCACGGACCTTCTTCGACGGTGCTCGCTTCACTGCCATGCTGACGGCTTCCTTCTACGCGATCGTGGATGATCTACCAGCTCGATTTGTGCACACCGGGCAGCTCGCCCCGATGCGCCATCTCGCGCACCCGGACCCGCGAGAGCCCGAATTTCCGGAGGTGGCCGCGCGGTCGTCCGTCGGCGGCGTCCCGATTGCGCAATCGTACCGGACTGGCGTCACGTGGCATTTTCCGCAGTTCTGCCTGCGCAGCGGCGCGTTGCTCGTCCGGCGTGCCCGGCCTGCGGACCAATTCCTTCAGCTCGGCCCGCCGCTCGGCGTACCGGGCGACGATCACCCGGCGCTGCAGATCCCGCGCGATCTTCGACTTCTTCGCCATCAGCGCTCCTCGCGGAAGTCCACGTGCCTGCGCACGACCGGGTCGTACTTCCGCAGCACCATGCGGTCCGGATCGTTGCGCCGGTTCTTCCTGGTCACGTAGGTGTAACCGGTTCCGGCCGTGCTCTTCAGCTTCACGATCGGCCGGAGTTCGGTCGACTTCGAGGCCATGTGCCCCTCCTCAGAACTTGACGCCGCGGGCCCGCAGCCGTGCGGCCACGGCCTCGATCCCGTCGCGATCGATGGTCTTGATGCCCTTCGCGGAGACGGTCAGCGTGATCCGCCGCCCCGCGCTCGGCAGGTAGTAGGTCTTACGCTGGATGTTCGGATCCCAGCGCCGGTTGGTGCGCTTGTGCGAGTGCGAGACGGATTTGCCGAACCCGGGTGCGCGCCCGGTGACCTGGCAGTGGGCCGACACGACCCCACCTCCTAGTTGAATATCGTTTTCGACAACGGTCGCTCGACACTGTAGCGTCGGCTCACAGCAAATGAAAACCGTTACCGAAAGGGTTTTGTTCCGGTGGCCGAATCCGTCCCCGCGTCCGACCGGCGCACCCCCGTCGTCCTGCTCACCGGCACCGGCCCGCGCGGCGTGCCGGAGGCGCTGCTCCGCGCGCCCGGCACCGTCGTCGTCCGGCACGATCTGCGTGACCTCCGTGAGGGGGTGGTCCGGCGGACCGTGCTGGACGGCGAGCGCGCCGAGCTCTCCGTGCTGGAGCTCGCGCACGGCTGCGTCTCCTGCACGCTCCGCGGCGACCTGCTCCCGCTGCTGCGCACGCTCGCGGTGCGGGAGCCGGTGCGCCGCATCGTGCTCGACCTGGATGCCGCCTTCGAGGCGGCGGCGGTGTGCGAGGCGATCGAGCACGTGGTGGTGGCGGGGATGGTCGGCAGGCCGGACGCGCCCGCGAGCCGCGACGTGCGGGTGCACGCCGTCCTCGGCTGCCTGGACGAGAGCGGCTGGTTCGCCGACGCCACCGGCGACGACACCCTGGCCGAGCGCGGCCTGACCACGGTGGACGACGACCGCACGGTGGCGCAGGTGGCGCTCGCCGTCGCCGAGTCCGCCGACGCGCTGCTGATCGCCGGGTGCGCGGATCCGCTCCGGCGGGCGCGCACGGAGGCGGTGCTGCACCGGCTCGTCCCCGGTGTCCCGGCGCTGCGGATCGAGCCGGGCGCCGGACTCGCCGCCGCCGATCCGGCGGTCCCGGCCGGGCCCGGCGGCCCCGGCACCGAACCCGAGCAGCTCTTCGCCGCCGAACTGGAGGCGCTGCTGGCCGTGGTGCCCGAGCGCACCCGGGACGGCTTCGACCCGCACGCACCGCTGCTGCGCGGGCAGCCGCCGCTGAGCCGGGAGCACGGCGTCGAGTGGGTGGAGTTCGCCGCCGACCGGCCGTTCCACCCGGCCCGGCTGCACGAGGCGCTGGACGTGCTGCTGGACGGCGTCGTCACCGCGCGCGGCCGGATCTGGCTGGCCACCCAGCCCGCCGACGTGGTGTGGCTGGAGTCGGCGGGCGGCGGGCTCCGGGTCGGGGGAGCGGGGCGGTGGCTGGCCGCCATGACCCCGGCCGAGCGGGCCGCCACCGAGCCGGAGCGCGCCGCGCTGGCCGCGCTGCGCTGGGACGAGCGCTTCGGCGACCGGCACGTCTCGCTGGTCGTGCTCGTCCACGACGCCGACCCGGCCGAGATCCGCCGCGCCCTGCACTGGGCGCTGGTCGAGGACGACGAGCTGCTGCAGGTGGCGCGGGCGCCGCAGCTCGTCGCCGGGTGGGAGGACCCGTTCGGCGAAAAGCACACCGAGCCGTGCGCCGACCCGTCCGGGGTCGGCGCGGAGAGCCTGCACAGAGAGGACAACGCATGAAAGCAGGGATTCACCCGGAGTACCGTCCGGTGGTCTTCGAGGACTCCAGTACCGGGACCCGGTTCCTGACCCGCTCCACCGCAGGCAGTTCGCGCAGCATCGAGTGGACCGACGGCGCGAGCTACCCGCTCATCGTGGTGGACGTGACCTCGGATTCGCATCCCTTCTGGACCGGGGCGAATCGGGTGCTCGACACCGCGGGGCGGGTCGAGAAGTTCGAGCGCAAGTACGGGCGGCGGGCTCGCCCCGGGCGGGAGGGGTAGGTCGTGGCGGTTCCCAAGCGGCGGATGTCGCGCAGCAATACCCGCAGTCGGCGGGCGCAGTGGAAAGCGGTCGCTCCCGACCTTGTCGAGGTCACCGTTGGCGGGGTTGCGCACCGGGTGCCCCGTCGACTCGTCGCCGCGGTCCGGCGCGGGCTCGTGGACCCGTCCCGGATCTAGGGGATCGGCCGGTGCTCGCGCCGCGCGAGCACCGGCCGACGCGGCGGAAGACCTACCCCTCGCGCCCGGCGAGATCGACGAGCGCCGCCGCCAGGCGGAAGTACTTGTTGTTCCCCAGATCGGCGATCGTCTTGATCTTCAGCACGTCGAGCAACTTCTGATCCGCCGCCTCGGTGAGCCCGGCGAACGCCGAGGGCGGGGCGGCGAGAATCTCCTGCAGCGACTTGTCCTCGAACGCCTTGTCGAGGGCCTTGTCGAGCGAGACGGTGACAGCCATGCGGAACTCCTTCGAACGAACGAACCCGGATGCGTCGTGCGCGCCGACAATAGCCCGGTTCCGGGCGGGGCAACCCGGGAACACGCGACGTGATCCAGCGCAAGGGCCCTCGACGGAGTGGATGCACTGGGCAAACGCGCCGCGATCCCCTTAACCCGCCGGACCTTTCACGATGTTTCGATCGGCGATGCGAAAAGTTTGCGGTAGAGCGTGGTCCAGACCACAGGTAGGTTTCGACCCCTATAAAAGTCCTGCCGAATGAGTGGATTTCACCGATCCGCACCGGTACCCTCGTGCGGGAGGGCGGGTTCCTCGAAAGCCCGGTTTAGCCGGTGCCCCAGGGGAACCCGCTCATCGCCAAGCTCCACCAGCGGATTCCCGCCCCGTTTCAGGGGCGATGTTCCCGATCATCGGTAGGAGCGGCGAGCTCGCCCGGCCGAGCCGGCAGCAGCGATTCCAGCCGTTCCACCAGCGCTACAGCCGGCCCCTCCAGCAGTGAGAGCGGGAACGGCAGCCGCCGCTCCAGCAGCGAGCGCAGCTCCGCCGCGAGATCGGCCGTGGTGGCCTCCAGCTCGCTGATCTCGGTCCGCAGCGCCACGATCTGGCCGCGCAACGCCTCCGCCTGCTCGCGCAGCGCCGAGGTGTCGGCCCGGATCGCGGCCACGGCGCCCGCCAGCGTGGCATCCGGCTCCCCGAGCCCGGCGGGCTCGGGGAAGCGCAGCTGCCGCCGGATCTCCCGCAGCACGGCTTCCTGTTCCGGGGTCACGCCCCGCTCCCTCCCCGGTCGCCGTGCGAGCCGGTCAGTGCGCGGGCTCGAGATCCGGACGCGGCGCGGGCGCGGTCGCGGCCAGCGCGCGGCGATCCGGCGCGATGAGCACCGCGCTGATCGGAATGGTCAGCGAGAGCAGCCCGATCACGAACATCGGGAACACGAAATCGAACAGCTCCATGCCCTCCGGCGCCGTCGCGGTCGGATCGACCTCGAACTCCAGCGCCGAGAGGCCGAGGTAGTACACCCCGGCGATGCCGAGGCCGAACAGCAGCGTGGTCGCCGCCCTGGCGGGTCTGCCGCGCAGCGCCTGGAACGACCACAGCGCCCCGGCGCACACCAGCACCGCCACCACGGCGGCCAGCGCGGCCAGCCACGGCGCGATATCGACCTTGCCCTGCACGCTGATCGAGCCGAGGCTCAGGTACAGCGTGGTCGCGGTGCCGAGCCCCATCACCAGCCCGCCGGCGAGCAGCAGCGGCAGCCGGAAGGTGCGGCCGAGCAGCAGCAGCCCGATCAGCACCGTCGCGAAGGCCACCACCAGCGCGGCGATCTGGTAGGCCAGGTCGTAGCGGAGCACGGTGCTGGAGACATCCAACCCGAGCAGCGTGACCGAGGTGGCGAGCCAGATGCCGATGCCGCCGATCGAGACGGCGGCCGCGGTCAGCCAGACCAGCCGGAAGCGGGCCGAGCGCACGCTGTGCACGATGCAGGCGAACCCGACCACCGCGCCCAGCACCGAGATGGCCACGGAGAGCCCGGCGATCCAGGGCCCGAGGACGAACAGGTCGACCTCGGCGCCTCCGCTCGCCAGTAGCTGGAGCTCAGCCATGCCGTGCGGCCCCTTCCAGCTCCTGCGACTTGAGCTCCGCGATGGCGTACTCGGTCACCGCGGCCAGCGCCTGCCGCACCTCCACCGCGTTGCGCGCGTCGATGTCGACGATCGGCACCCCCTCGCGCACCGAGAGCGCCTCGCGCAGTTCGGCGATCGGGAAGCGCGGCGCGTGCGGGAAGCGGTTCACCGCGATCAGGAAGGGCAGCCCGCGGGCCTCGAAGAAGTCCACCGCGGCGAAGCTGTCCTCCAGCCTGCGGGTGTCGATCAGGACGACGGCGCCGATCGCGCCGCGGATCAGGTCGTCCCACATGAACCAGAACCGGCGCTGGCCGGGCGTGCCGAACAGGTACAGCGTGAGGTTGCCCGGCAGGATGATCCGCCCGAAATCCATGGCGACCGTCGTGGTCTCCTTCTGCGGGGTATCGGCGAGATCGTCGATGCCGTCCGAGAACTGGGTGACCATGGCCTCGGTGCGCAACGGCACGATTTCGGAGACCGCGCCGACGAATGTCGTCTTCCCGGCGCCGAACCCGCCCGCCACCACGATCTTGGTAGACGCGGTCCTGGTATCGGCGTCATCGGGCCCGGTGCTGCCTTCGGGCCCGATCTTGCTTTCGGGCCCTTGTTTCCTAAAGGGCGCGGAGTCCACGCAATGTCCTCTCCATCAGGGTACGGCGCTCGCTGAAGCTCGTCTGTTCGGTCAGTGTGATGTGCATGCGCATGGCGCCGTCCACGACGAGATCGCCGATCACCACCCGGACCATACCCAGCGGGCGGTCCAGATGTGCGGCGATCTCGGCGACGGACAACCGGTGCGTTCCGAGACGCAGGATCTCGGTGCGGATATCACCGGACGGCCAGTCGAGATGCGCGTTGTGCGACAGGGTTTCGATCACCGCTTCGAGCGGCAGGTCCACCGCGGGCTCGGTCCGCCCCGAGGTCAGAGCGTAGGGCCGGACGCGAGTGGGAGGTCGATACGGTCCGGAGCCGTGCGGGCTGGACATGGCAAGCTCAGACGGCGGTCCGCGCGGTCGCCGACACGACACTGCCGACCCGGTCGACGAGCAGGGCCATCTCGTACCCGATGCGGCCGATATCGTGCGATTTATTGGCGAGAACTGCCAGGTGCGAGCCGTTTCCGACGCTCATCACCAGCAGGTACCCGCGCTGCATCTCGACGATCGACTGCATCACCTTGCCGCCGTCGAACAGCTGCGCGGCCCCCGCGGAGAGGCTCGCCAGCCCGGCGGTGACGGCCGCCAGCTGCTCGGCCCGGTCGGACGGCAGGTGCGGGCTGGTGGCCTGCAGCAGGCCGTCGGCGGAGACCAGGACGGCATGCGAGACACCGGGGATATCCCGGGTGAACCGCGCGACCAGCCAGTTCAAGTTCTCGTCCGTGGTGCCTTTGTTGGCGTTGGTCATGCAAGCCCTCCGTCGTTGTACTGCACATTGGCCCGCCCACTGCGGACCCCGCTGAGATGCCTGGTCAGGTTGGTGCGGATCTCCTCAGGGTCGCGGTCACCCTGCTCCTCCGCCTGGGCGAGGCCACCCGGTACCAGCTGCGCACCCGGCCTGCGGATGGGCAGCCCGCCCGCGGTGCGCGAGGAGGTGGTCGGCTTGCTCGCGTCGGCCGCGGCGGACCAGCCCGCGTCGGCCGGCGACGACCAGGAGCCGGGAGCCGCCTCCGAGGAGGCCGGTTCGACCAGCCACTCGGAGACCATGCGCTGGTAGATCGGGGTCGGAGACTCCCCGGCGATGGGCTGCAGCCGGGACGAGCCGGTCTGCTCGCGGCCGTCGTCGGTCTCCTCGGCCCGCCGGACCCGCTGCTGCTCGCCGGTGTGCGCGGGCCGGTCGAACGGCCGGTACGCCTGGGTGGCGTACTCGGGGCCGTCGTAATCCGGCACCGGGCGGCGGGCGGCCGGCTGCTCGCCGGTGTCGGCGGGCTCGGCCCGCCGGTCGTCGCGCGCCGAGGGCTGCGCCGCGCGATCGGACCGGTCGGTGCCGTCCAGCCGGACCGCGGCGGGCGCGTGCTCGCCCGGCCTGCGCACCGGAAGCCCGGAGCGGCTGGTGAACTGGGCGAAGTCGCCGTCGTCGGCCGGATCGTCCTTGTTCTCCGCCCACAGGTCGGTGCCGGTGGGCGGGTTGTGCGGGTCGGTCACCGGGAAGCTGCCGGTGGTCCGGGACGGCTCCTCCGCGCCGAACGCGGGGGTGCGCGGCCGGTCGGTGCCGGAGCGGTCGCCGCGGCCGGGCACCGAAATGCTCGGCTGCTCCGGCGCGTCCGCCACCCGCATGGCCGGGCGGCGCTGCGGCAGCCCGTTGGTGGTGGTGCCGAAGCCGTTGCTCGCGGTCTCGCGCTGCGGCAGGCTCGGCACCGGGACCAGGTTGCGGGTCGGCGCGGAGCCGAAGCCGTCGTCCCGGCCGCCGAGCTGCTTGCCGCTCGGGTCGGTGTGGTCCAGCTGCGGCGCGACCAGCGCGCCGGGCAGGTGCACGCTGGCGGTGATGCCCGGCTGCTGCGCCATGGTCGAGGTGCGCCGCAGGCTCACCGTGATGGTGTGCCGCTTGGCCAGCCTGCCCACCACGAAGAGCCCCATCCGGCGCGCGGTCTCGACATTGACCTCACCACCGGAGGCCAGCCGCTCGTTGGTGGCCTGCAGATCCTCCGACGCCATGCCGAGGCCGCGGTCGGTGATCTCGATCAGGTAGCCGCCGTCCACCGCGCGGGCCACCATCACCGCGACCGCGGTGGTCGGCGGCGAGTAGCGCAGCGCGTTGTCGATCAGCTCGGCCAGCAGGTGCTCGATGTCGACCGCGGGCTCGCCGGGCACGACGCCCTCCGGCACCGAGCCGATCTCCACCCGCTGGTAATCCTCCACCTGGGAGACCGCGCTCCACAGCATGTCCGAGAGCGGGACCCCGTGCAGCTGGCCGCGGCGCAGCTGGGTACCGGCCAGCACCAGCAGGTTGTCGCCGTTGCGGCGCATGCGGGTGGCGAGGTGGTCGAGGCGGAAGAGGCTCTGCAGCCGCTCGCCGTCGTCCTCGTCGTGCTCCAGCTCCTCGATCAGCGTGAGCTGCTGCTCCACCAGCGACTGGCTGCGCCGGGAGAGCGTCTCGAACATATTGCCGATCTGCACCCGGAGCCGGGCCTGCTCGGCGGCGAGCGCGAGCGCCTGCTCGTGGATCTCGTCCACCGCGCGGGCCAGCTGCCCGATCTCGTCGGTGCTGTGCACGCCGACCGGGGTGATCTGCGGGGTGGCGCCGCCGGCGCGCACCACCGCGAGCTCGTCCGGCAGCTTGACGTGCGCGACCTCGAGCGCGTCGCGCCGCAGCCTGCGCACCGGCACCACCAGCGTGCGGGCCACCGAGAGCGCGAGCGCCAGCCCGGCCAGCAGCGTGCCGATCACGATGCTCGCCTCGCGCAGCGCGCCGGCCTGCGCGTCCACCGTCCTGGAGGCCAGCGACCCGTCGATGATCTCCATCAGCTGGTCGGTGGTGACGGCGTAGGTGTCGCTGCTGGCCCGCAGCGAATCCGCGACGACCGGGTTGGCCGAGGGGTCGCCGACGTTCTGGCTGAAGGCCGCGAGCCGGGTCTGCACCGCGTCCATCAGCGGCCGCAGGTTCCCCGCGTTCTCCGGCAGGATCAGCGAGTAGGTCGAGATCATGGTCATCTCGGCGCCCGCCGAGATCAGCACCTTGGCCTGCACCCCCGGGTTGCGCGCGGCATCCGGCATGCCGATCAGCAGCTGCTGCTGGGTGAGCGTGCGGCGCGCCGACTGGATCGCGCCGAGCTGCAGGAAGTAGCGCTGGATCACCAGGTCGTCGACCGAGGGCGAGCGGGCGAGCGCGTTGCCGATCCTGGCCGCGATCTCGTCGGCCTGCTCACCGACCATGGCCGGCGAGCCGTTGCGCAGGCTGTTGCGCATGGTCGACCCGGTGGCCACCGCGGAGGCCAGCTCCGCGGTCACCTTCCCGCTGACCTCGGTGGTCTGCATCGCGACCTCGAGTTCGGCGAGCGCCTGGTCGAACCGGGTCAGCGCGGCCGCGGTCGCCGGGTCCGCGATGTTCCCCCAGGAGGAGGACGCCGCGATGGCGAGTTGCTCGGTGGCCGTGCCGTACCGGACGACCGGCCGGATGATGATCGCTTGTTCGGTCGCTGCGTGGAGTTGCTCCATGGTGCGCAACTCGTTGTTGATACGCAGAACCGCGAACACGGTCGCCAGCAGTACCGGCAGCACCAGAACGATCCCCACCTTGCGGGTGACGGACCAGTTCGACAGGCTGAATTGCCAGGATCGCGGTGCAGCTTCCATCCGCTTCCGTCGCCTCCGCTTCACGAGTGACCCCCGGCGGCGCGTGGCTGCTCGTCGGATGTGGATCAACCCGCATCACAGAACCAACGAAGGGTCTTCTTTTTACCGCGGTGAACATACCGCGCTGCGTGAGCGTGAGCAATCTGGGGTACTCAGTATGTTTTTCTCGAATATGGCACCGCAGAACGCCTTTCGGGGCTATCGGCCCGTCCGCCCGGAAGCACTTCGGCGACTTCGGATAAAAGGCGCTGGTCATCGTCGGTGACCGGACCGTGATCGTTCCGAGATGGATCCGCCGAGATCCCCGGCGAGTCGCGCCACGGCGTGTCGGACACACCCTCTCAGTCGGCTCTCAGTCGGTGGGGCCACACTGGTCACATGCGGATTCTGGTAGTCGACGACGACCGCGCCGTTCGCGAATCGTTGCGCCGGTCGCTGACCTTCAACGGCTACACGGTGGATCTGGCGGTCGACGGCGTCGACGCACTGGAGAAGGCGACCGCTCAGCGCCCCGATGCGCTGGTGCTGGATGTGATGATGCCACGGCTGGACGGTCTGGAGGTATGCCGCAGGCTGCGGAGTACCGGAGACGACCTTCCGATTCTGGTTTTGACGGCGCGGGATTCCGTTTCCGAACGTGTCGCGGGACTCGACGCCGGCGCCGACGACTATTTGCCGAAGCCGTTCGCGCTCGAGGAATTGCTCGCCCGGCTGCGCGCGCTCTTGCGCCGGACCGGGACCGCGCCCGGCGAGGCCTCGGAGACCCTGACGTTCGCGGATCTGTCGCTGGATCCGGTCACCAGGGAGGTCACCAGGGACACCAGGTCGATCAGCCTCACCCGCACCGAGTTCTCGCTGCTGGAGATGCTGATGGCGAACCCGCGCCGGGTGCTCACCCGCAGCCGGATCCTGGAGGAGGTCTGGGGCTACGACTTCCCGACCTCCGGCAACGCGCTCGAGGTCTACATCGGCTACCTGCGCCGCAAGACCGAGGCGGAGGGCGAGCCGCGGCTCATCCACACCGTGCGCGGCGTCGGGTACGTGCTCCGCGAGACCCCGCCGTGACCGCCATGTCCCGCAGCGCCAGGCGACCGGTGATCGCCACCCTCGGCAACGCGCGCCCGGCCGAGCCGCGCGCGCCGGAACCGCTGCCGCCGGAGATGCGCCCGCCCACCCCGCTCACCCGCTCGGTCTCGCTGCGCTGGCGGGTCACCCTGCTCGCCGCCTCGGTGGTGGCCATCGCGGTCGCGCTCGCCTCGATCGCCGCCTACGCCATGGTGGCGCGCTCGCTCTACGCCGACGTCGACTCGCAGCTGCGCGCCCGCGCCGCCACGCTCATCGACAACAACTTCGACAGCCTCGGCTTCTACTCGATCATCCTGGCCGGGCTCTACTCCAACGACGTCGGCGTCGCGCTGATCTTCGGCGACGACAAGCAGTACGTGCCCCCGCAGCCGACCGATCCGCCGGTCGGCGCCGACGAGATGGCGGTCGCCGCCGGGCAGCGCGAATTCTCCCTGCGCACCGTCGACAACCAGCGGGTGCTCGCGCGGCGCACCAACTCCGGGGCCACGCTGGTGGTCTCGCAGCGGCTGGAGCCGACCAGGGAGGTGCTCGACCGGCTCGCCTGGCTCATGTTCGTGGTCGGCGGCTGCGGCGTCGTGCTCGCCGCCGCGGCCGGTACCGCGGTGGGCCGCACCGGGCTGCGCCCGATCGCCCGGCTCACCGCCGCCACCGAGCGGATCGCCCGCACCGACGACCTGACCCCCATCCAGGTGACCGGCGACGACGAACTCGCCCGGCTCACCGAGAGCTTCAACACCATGCTGCGCGCGCTCACCGAGTCCAGGGACCGGCAGCGCAGGCTGGTCGCCGACGCCGGGCACGAGCTGCGCACCCCGCTCACCTCGCTGCGCACCAATATGGAGCTGCTCATCGCTTCGAGCAGGCCGGGCGCGCCCCGGCTGCCCGAGGACGATATGGCCGAGCTGCGCGCCGACGTCATGGGGCAGATCGAGGAGCTCTCCACCCTCGTCGGCGACCTCGTCGACCTGGCCCGCGAGGACGCCCCGGAGACCGTCTACGACCGCGTCGACCTCGGCGAGGTCGCCGAGCGGGCACTGGAGCGCGCCCGGCGCAGGCGCGGCGCCATCGAATTCGTCGCCGAGCTGCGGCCCTGGTTCGTCTACGGCCACGAGGCCGGGCTGGAGCGCGCCGTGCTCAATGTGCTCGACAACGCCGCCAAGTGGAGCCCCGGCGGCGCCCGGGTCCTCGTCACCATGCGCGAGGTGAGCCGCGGCCTGCTCGAGCTCGCTGTCGACGACGCGGGCCCCGGCATCCCGCCCGCCGAGCGCGAGCTGGTCTTCGAGCGCTTCTACCGGACCACCGCCTCCCGCTCCATGCCCGGCTCCGGGCTCGGCCTCGCCATCGTCAAGCAGGTGGTGACCAAGCACGGCGGCACCATCACCGTCGACGCCTCCGAGCGCGGCGGTGCGCTCATCCGCATCGTGCTCCCCGGTGAGGGAGGCAGGCCCGAGCAGCTCTCGGAAAACTGATAGCGCCGTCTCAGTTCGTTCTCAGTCGTGATGAGCAGGCTGGGGGGTACTACGAGCAGGACCCACAGCCGAGCATCGAGGATTCGCCGTGACCGAGGAAAACCAGCGCCGCGCGGGCGAGCAGCCCGCGGGTGCCACGCCCCCCACCCAGCAGCCGTCCGGGCCGGGTTCGCCGTGGGCGCCGGGGCCGTACGGGCCGCAGGGTGGGTACAACCCGCCCGGGGCGGGTGGGTTCGGTGCGGGGTCCGGTGGTTTCGAGGGCGGGCCGGTTAGCGGTGCTTTCGGCTCGCCGGAGGGTCACGCGCAGGGGACCGGAGCGTTCGGCGCGCATGAGGCCGCCGCCAGGTCCGGGTCGGGGAGCAGCGCTGGGGGTGCGCAGCACGGGAGTGGCGGGCCGAACGACGCGACCGACGTCTTCGGTGGGCCGGACGCTCACAGCTCCGAGTCGGCCGCCGGCGCTTTCGGCGCGCAGCACCGAGGCGGGCCCGAGCACGCCACCAGCGTTTTCGGTGCGCACGGCAGCGGCGGGCCGAACGATGCCACCAGCACCTTCGGCGCCGGCCAGAGCTTCGGTGCGGGCGGGCACGACACGCAGGGGCGGTACGAAACCGGCTCGATCCCGGCCCCTTACGGCCCGGGCCCGGGTTACGCCCCGGGCGGCCCGGTCCCCCCGGGCACGGTCCCGCCCGCGTACGGCGGCGGCCCCTCCGACCCCGGCCCGGCCAAGCGCCCGCGCCGCACCGCGCTGGTCGCGGGAGCCCTCGCCCTCGCCCTGGTGAGCGGCGGCATCGGCGGCGTCGTCGGCGCCGTCGCGGTCGACCGCGACGCCACCTCGACGGTCTCCAACGCCCTCGACGCCCCGAAGCCGAACGTGAACACGGTCTCCAACGCACCCTCCGGTTCGATCCAGGCGGTGGCCCAGAAGGTGCTGCCGAGCGTCGTCATGATCAAGGTGGCGAGCAACCGCGCCGAGGGCGAGGGCTCCGGCGTCGTGCTCTCTTCGGACGGCCTGATCCTCACCAACAACCACGTCGCCACCGGCGGCGGCACCGGCGCCAGGATGGAGGTCGTCTTCAGCGACGGCTCCACCGCCCCGGCCACCATCGTCGGCGCCGACCCGGTCTCCGACCTCGCGGTCATCAAGGCCGAGGGCAAGACCGGCCTCACCCCGATCGAGCTCGGCAGCTCCGCCGACCTCCAGGTGGGCCAGCCGGTGATCGCCATCGGCTCCCCGCTCGGCCTGGCGGGCACCGTCACCACCGGCATCGTCTCCTCGCTCAACCGCCCGGTCTCGACCAGCGGCTCCGGCACCGCCCCCGGCGTCAACCCGGTGATCGACGCGGTGCAGACCGACGCCGCGATCAACCCGGGCAACTCCGGCGGCGCGCTGGTGGACGGCGAGGGCAAGCTCATCGGCATCAATACCGCCATCGCCACCCTCGGCGGCGAGACCGGCGGCCAGCAGAGCGGCTCGATCGGCCTCGGCTTCGCCATCCCGGTGGACCAGGCCCGCCGCGTCGCCGACCAGCTGACCAAGACCGGCCGGGCCACCTACGCCCAGATCGGCATCAAGCTGCGCCCGCAGGACACCAGGGCGCAGGTGCTCGAAGCGACCCAGGACGGGCCCGCCGCCAAGGCGGGGATCCCGGCCGGAGCGGTCGTCACGAAGGTCGACGATCGCGTCATCGATTCCGGTGACGCGCTGATCGCCGCGGTCCGTTCCCACCAACCAGGAGACAAGGTGACGGTGACCTACACCGACGAACAGGGCAACAATCCGAAGACCGTTCAGGTGACCCTGGACGCCGCACCGGCGGAGGCGGGCCGATGATGCGGGTACTGCCCGGGGGTTCGGTCGGGCTGTCGCCGCTTGGCGCTACGGTGAGCAGCATGGAAATCGATGCTCCTGTGGCGGGGCGGGCACTGGTGGTTGTCGTCGACGATCGGACGGCGCACGGCGCCGAGGACTCGATCGGCCCGCTGGTCACCGAACTGCTCACCGAGGCGGGGTTCCTCGTCGACGCCTCGGTCTCGGTGCAGGCCGACGAGGTGGAGATCCGCAATGCGCTGAACACCGCGGTCATCGGCGGCGTCGACCTGGTGATCTCGGTCGGCGGCACCGGCATGTCGCCGCGCGACGTCACCCCCGAGGCCACCTCGCAGGTGCTCGACCGCGAGCTGCCCGGCATCAGCGAGGCGCTGCGCTCCTCCGGCCGGGTGGCCGGCTCGCTCGACGCGGTGCTCTCCCGCGGCCTGGCCGGTGTCTCCGGCAGCACCCTGGTGGTGAACCTGGCCGGTTCCCGCGCCGCCGTCCGCGACGGCATGGCGACGCTCAGCCCGCTCGCCAGCCGGGTGGTCGACGAACTCTCCGGATTGGCGGAGTAATTCCCGCCGGCGACGCCTCCGACGCCCCCCGCCCGCCCAGGGCGGGGGACGCGGCGCGTCTCGCCCGCATCTTCGGCGACGCGCTGCCGGAGACCACCCGCGACGAACGCGGCGACGACGAACGCCGAGACGATTCCGGCGATAGCTGGCTGCGCTCCCAGGTGCCACCGCATCACGGTTGAGCCCCCTTCCCCCTTTTGGTAACTCCGCCTTGACATACGGCCGGGCGCCGCTGCGCCCGGAACCCTTGCGCGGGGCTCCCCGCGTCCCTTCCGGCCGGAACTTCAATAGCTGACAAGTGAACGACGTACCGCAGCTTCCCCGCCGCTTTCCGCACTTCTTTAATGCCCTTGGCTAAGAGTGACTCGCACTACTGCTGCCCGGGCGACCGCGGATCGGTGCCCGCGTTTACGCATGTCAAACACCCACCGTACCGAACTCAGCAGTGACATGCGTCACAGTGAACTTTACGAAATCTCGCCGTGCGGTCTGGTTTACCCCCGTTTATCCTCCCTGAAGGGATGTGTCCGTTTCGGGTGCCTTTCACCGCAGATCCGAGCGCGTGTCGGCACGTCATCGCGGACATATCCCTGTTCCGATCACCCGGACCGGGGCGTTGCGCCGAAATAACAGTCGGTTACATGACGGCAACAAAGGGGCGACAAACTGAGCTGGGCCTGAGAGGACCACGTGCAGTCTCGATGGTCGAGCTGCCTGTTCGAACCTGATGAGGGGAAGTATGAGCGAGAACCGCATCAACGGTCTGCGCCGCGGTGCCCGCGTAGCGGGCGTCGGCGCTGCCGCGGCCGTTGCCATGGGCCTGCTTTCGACCGGCGCCGCCAACGCCGACACCTTCGTGCCGTTGCCGGACGGCCAGAAGCTGGGCCCGGGCGTCACCCTGACCCGCACCGCCGAGACCGCGATCGTCTCGCCGTCGCTGGCGGCCAACGGCGCCGGCCGCGTGGTCTGGGTGTCGGGCACCACCACCGCCGATGTCACCGCCACCCCCGAGGGCGAGGTGGGCCCGTTCAACGGCCCCGCCAACGAGCCGGGCAGCAACAACTCCTCGACGCACGGCGCGTCGCAGGTGAACACCGGCTACATCGTCGGCTGCCAGGTCTCCATCGCGGACGACGCCATCGGGCTCGGGCTCTCCGGCGGCATCACGCTGACCGACGGCGCCATCGGTGGCTCGGTCGGGCTCAACCTCGGCCCCGGTGAGGTCAAGTTCGTGCAGATCGAAGCGAAGGACATCCTGAAGCCGGGTGTGTACTCGGTGGAGTACCAGGATGTGGAGATCGAGATCCAGGGCTGCGCCGGTTACGCGCAGGCCCGCGCCTACAGCGTCGTCGAGATCATCGGCGACAACTACTCGAAGACCAGCCTGTACGGCCTGCCGTTCAGCATCGGCTGACCTCGACCTCTTCCCGAACCTTCTTCTCGCTGACGCGAATACGACCCTCGAGGGGTAACACACATGATCAACCGTAAGAACTTGGCGCGGGTGGCAGGCGTAGGCGCCGCCGCCACGGTCGCCATGGGCCTGTTCTCCACCGGCGCCGCCAACGCCGACACCTTCGTCGCCCTGCCGGGCGGCACCATCACCAAGACGCTCTCCGACGGCACCGTGGTGACGGTCAGCCTGGTCGGCGAGTCGGCCAACATCAGCCCGTCGCTGGGCTCCACCCCGGTGCACCGCAACGCGTGGGTCTCCGGCTCCGCGCAGGTCTCGATCGCCGGCGGCGAGGATGTCGGCGGCAAGATCTACCCGGGCTACGTCGTCGGCTGCCAGGTCAACATCGCCGGTGGCGGTGTCGAGGGTGGTGTCGAGGGCGGCCTCGACTGGAGCGATGGCGAGAACGTGACCGGCAGCGTCGGCGGGACCGGCGGCGGCAACCTGTCGCTCGGCCCGGGCCAGGCCGCGTCCTTCTACGTCCTCGACATCGAGAAGCCGGACGACTACGGCGACGAGGACCACGCGACCAACAACACCTTCAAGGGCAATGACGGCTCGGTGACCTGGGCCGATTCCACCATCGGGCTGAGCGGCTGCGCCGGCTACGCCCAGGCGCGCGCCTTCGTGCGGGTCAAGGTGGAGACCGAGAACGTGATGTCGGTCGTGACCCTGTGGGGCCAGCCGTTCAGCATCGGCTGATCGCACTCCGATCCTCGTGATCTCCGGCGGGTCCGTCGCTCCGGCGACGGGCCCGCCTTCGCGTTCCACGTGCCAGGCGCTCAATGGAACACCACCGTGAGCGCGCTGCTCAGCGAGGCCGCGGCCACCGCGGTGGCGGGACCGGTGTCCATGGCCACCAGCACCACCCGCTCCGCACCCCTGCCCTCGCCGGCCGCCGACACCAGCACCACGGCCGCGTCGGTGGCGAGGGTTCGCGGCGGGCGGTCCGACTCGCGCCCGGCACCGTCGCTCGCCGCGCCGATCACATCCACCCGATCACCCGCGCGCAGGATCTCGGCGACGGCGGTATCGGCGAGCCGGAGCGGCACGATCCTGGCATCAGGGGAGCCGGTCGCCACCCCGGCCAGCCGGGAATTCACGGTGCGCACATCGGTGAAGACCTCACCCGCCCGCATGGCCCCGGTGAGGGTGGCGCCGAGCAGCTCGGCGGAGTCGCGCACCGCGCCCTCCGGCAGCGTGCCCGACGGATGCGCGGCGGCGCGCAGATCGGTGTCGGTGAGCAGGCTGCCCGGGGCCAGGTCGCGGCTCGCGACCAGGACCTCGGTGCGGGCGGCACCCGGGTCACCGCGGAGGAAGAGCGCCCCCGCGAGGAGCGCCAGCAAACCGGCGAGCAAACGCCGGGCCAGGATGCCGTCGAGCCAGGGCGGACGGTTGCGGAGCGCTTCCAGTGCCCGGCTCTCGGAGCCGAGGGCGGAGCGGCGGAGTGCGGAATCGGTGCGAGGCATGGCCGAAGCCTAGGAGCGGCGCACCGGCCGGGAACCGGCTGGAACCGGCCCCTGTGGATAGCGGTGGAGCTGTGGACAACTCGGCTCGGCCGGCGCCTCGGGCACCGGCCGGACGCCTAATGTCAGCTCGCGACAGCGGTACTCGTGCTCGACGAACCAGAGGAGGAAGCCGATGCCGGAGCAGAAGCCGCCGGGGTGGTGCTCGTGCTCGACGACGAATCGGAGCCGGACGAGCTCGAATCCGACTTCGCGGGGTCGGTCGCCGTGCTGGAGCCGCCCCGGCTGTCGGTGCGGTAGAAGCCGCTGCCCTTGAAGACGATGCCGACGGAGTTGAAGAGCTTGCGCAGCCTGCCGGTGCACTCGGGGCATTCGGTCAACGTGTCGTCGCTGAAGGACTGGACGATGTCGAACCGATTGTCACACTGGGTGCACGCGTACGAGTAAGTAGGCATCGAGATCCTCCGGGACTGTGTCGGTCTAGCACTCTACCGCCGACAGTGCCAACGTTGCCAATCGGATCTCCATTCCCGGGTCAGGAAGGGGCCTCAGCGGCGCCGAGCGGTGTCGTACCGGCGTTCGGCGTCAAGGCCCATCCCACCCGGCGGTCGTGCGGCTCCTCGGGCAGTACGGGCACGAGTTCCTCGTCCCGGACCACCGCTATGAGGCGCGCGGCCGGCGCCGCCAGCTCGAGCGAGCGGTCGTAGTAGCCCGCGCCGCGGCCGAGCCGCACGCCGCGGCGGTCGACGGCGAGGGCGGGGATGAGGATCACATCGGCAGCGGCCAGTGCCGCGGGCGGCAGTACCGGGCCGTCCGGCTCGCGCAGCCCGAAGCGGCGGCGCACCAGGTGCTCGGCTCCGGTGTAGACGGCCCAGCTCAGCGGCCCCGGCTCACCGGTCACGGGCAGCAGCACGGTGGCGCCGGCCCCGGTCAGAGCGTCGAGCATGCGCAGATCGCCCGGCTCGCCGCGCACCGGGACGTAGGCCGCCACCGTGCGGGCGCCGGGACCGACCGGCGCGGACAGAACTGTGGTTATCGTCTCGGCGAGCGCCAGCGCCTCGGCATCGTGGTGCGCGGTGGAGAGCTGGTCCCGGCGGGTCAGGATGTCGTCGCGCCATGCATGTTTTCCGCGCTCACCGGGCATCTCCATGAACGTCACCATAGGCTCAGCGGAATGGCGAGCCGCCGCAGCGGCGGACCCGCGATGTGATGGATGGATAGGGTAGGCGTATGACAGCGAAGGCCGGACGGTCGGCGAATGGCGGGGTATCGGTTTTCCGCACGGCTGTGGTGCCCGCGGCGGGGCTGGGGACGCGCTTCCTGCCCGTGACCAAGACGGTGCCCAAGGAACTGCTGCCGGTGGTCGACACGCCGGGGATCGAGCTGGTCGCCACGGAGGCCGCGGACTCGGGGGCACAGCGGCTGGTGATCGTCACCTCGCCCGGTAAGGACGGCGTCGTCGCGCACTTCGTCGAGGACCTCGTGCTGGAGAGCACGCTCGCCGAGCGCGGCAAGATCGAGGCGCTGGAGAAGGTGCGCCGGGCGCCGGGGCTGCTCGACGTCAGCGCGGTGGTGCAGGAGGAGCCGCTCGGCCTCGGCCACGCGGTCGCCCAGGCGGAGGCGGTGCTCGACGACGACGAGGACGCCATCGCCGTGCTGCTCCCGGACGACCTGGTGCTCCCCTCCGGCGTGCTCGACGTGATGAGCCGGGTGCGGCGGAAGCGCGGCGGCTCCGTGCTGTGCGCCATCGACGTGCCGAAGGAGCAGGTCAGCGCCTACGGCGTCTTCGACGTCGAGGTGGTGCCGGACGCGGTGAACCCGAACGTGCTCCGGGTCAACGGGATGGTGGAGAAGCCCGCGCTGGCCGACGCGCCCTCCACCTACGCCGCCGCCGGGCGGTATCTGCTGGACCGGGCCATCTTCGACGCGCTGCGCCGGATCGAGCCGGGCGCGGGCGGCGAACTCCAGCTCACCGACGCCATCGCGCTGCTGATCGCGGAGGGACATCCGGTTCATGTCGTGGTCCACCGTGGGTCGCGCCACGATTTGGGCAACCCGGGCGGTTATCTTCGAGCAGCGGTCGATTTCGCCCTGGAACGGGAGGAGTACGGCCCGGCCCTTCGGGAGTGGCTGCAGCACCGGCTCGGCCCGGACTGGGATCCCCAGCTGACGACCTACGACTGACGGGCGCGGTCGAATTTCACGGGCGGTGGACACGTCGGGTACGAATGTGTTCGCCGCCCGGCTGTACGCACGCCGGTACCGATTGCGGTAGCGGCGGCGTGCGAGAGGAGCAGGGAAGGGCTGGATGCGCTCGGTTGAGGATCAGCAGATCAAGGTGACCGCCGCCGCGGTCGCGCCGAGGCCGGTCCGGGTCGCGATCTCGGAGGCCCAGGGGCTGCTGTGCGCCGAGGACGTCGTCACCGAACGGCCGCTCCCCGGCTTCGACCAGGCCGCCATCGACGGCTACGCGGTGCGCAGCGTCGACGTCTCGGCGGCCGGCTCCGACATCAGGGACGAGACCGGCGAACTCGTCGACCTCACCCTCCCCGTCGTCGGCGAGGTGGTGGCCGGTTCCCGGCAGCCGATCCGGCTGCAGCCCAGGCAGAGCGTCCGGGTGGACACCGGCGCGCCGCTGCCGACGCTCGCGGACGCCGTGCTCCCGCTGGACTTCACCGACGGCGGCCGGGCCCGGATCAAGGTCTACGAGCCGGTGCGCTCCGGCGACTACGTGCGCCGCATCGGGGACGACGTGCAGCCAGGCGACGTCGCGGTGCGTGCCGGAACGATCATCGGCCCGGCGCAGGTGGGGCTGCTCGCCGCGGTCGGGCAGGACAAGGTGCTGGTGCATCCGCGGCCGCGGCTCTCGGTGATCTCGGTCGGCGGCGAGCTCATCGATATCGATCGCACACCGGGGCCGGGGCAGGTCTACGACGTGAACTCCTACGCGCTGGCCGCCGCCGCGCGCGATGCGGGCGCCGACGTGAACCGGGTGGGCATCGTCAGCTCGGATCCGCGCAGGCTGCGCGATGTGGTCGAGGGGCAGCTCATGCGCTCCGAGGTGGTGGTGATCGCGGGCGCGGTCGGCGGCTGGGCCTCCGAGCAGGTGCGCGAGGCGCTGGACGGGCTCGGCGAGCTGGAGATCGCCAGGGTGGCCATGCATCCCGGCTCGGTGCAGGGCTTCGGCCGGCTCGGCCGGGACGAGGTGCCGACCTTCCTGCTGCCGGCCAACCCGGTGAGCGCGCTCGTCGTCTTCGAGGTGATGGTGCGCCCGCTGATCCGGATCGCGCTCGGCCGCAGGCATCCCATGCGCCGAATCATCCGGGCCAGGACGATCATGCCGGTCACCTCCATGGCCGGGCGGAAGGGGTACCTGCGCGCGCAGCTCATGCGCGACGAGACCACCGGCGACTACCTGGTGCAGCCGCTCGGCAACGGCACCAACGGCTCCTCGCACCTGCTCGCCACGCTGGCCGAGGCCAACAGCCTGATCGTCATGGAGCCGGACGACACCGAGATCCGCACCGGTGACGAGGTGCGCGTCGCGTTCCTCTCCCAGCGCGGCTGAGGCGTGCCGGGTATGAGCGTTCTCCGTGGTGCGCAGCATCCGGGGTGGCCGGCCAAGATCGGCCCGGTCCTGGTGGCCGCCGGTGAGGTGCGGTTGCGGCCGGTGCGGCTGCGGGACGCCGCCGCCTGGAGCCGGATCCGGCTGCGCGACCGCGACCACCTGGAGCCGTGGGAGCCGACCGGCCGCGGCACCTGGGAGGCGCGCAACCACGCCTCGAACTGGCCGTCGCTCTGGTCCGGGTTGAAGGCGGAGGCGCGGCGCGGCGCCATGATCCCGCTCGCGATCGAGGTGGACGGCGACTTCGCCGGGCAGATCACGGTCGGCAATATCGTGCGCGGTGCGCTGCGCTCGGCCTGGATCGGCTACTGGGTGGCGCGCGACCTGAGCGGGAAGGGCGTGGCCACCGCGGCGCTCGCGCTCGGCCTCGACCACTGCTTCGGCCCGGTCGGGCTGCACCGGGTGGAGGCGACGGTGCGGCCGGAGAACCTGGCCAGCCAGGCGGTGCTGCGGCACGCGGGTTTCCGCGAGGAGGGGCTGCTGCGCCGATATCTCGATGTGGACGGCGCCTGGCGTGATCATCTGCTGGTGGGTATCACCGTCGAAGAGGTGCTCGGCACCGTGGTCGATCGGATCGTGCGGGAGGGACGCGCGACACCGCTCTGAGCTGCGGTGTCGCACCGCCGAAGGGGATTCGTCGTCCGGGGGAAAGGAATACGGTGGCTGCACGCGCCGCGGAAGTGGTGGAAATGTGACTGCTGTGGCGCAAGTGCACGGCGCGCCTGCTCGTTGTGATCTCTACCCGGAATTAACCTACGGACGTCGGTGGTGCGTCCCGCGCCGCCGGCACGGAGCCTGTGAGGTGCTCGGCCGGCCGGTGAGGGGGCCTGCCGCGGCACCTCCGCGGCGGCCGAACCGCCGCCCCGGACGAGGGCCTGCGCGGTCGCTCGGCGGGGTGCGGCCCGGCCGCGGGCCGAGTGGACCAATCCCGGCGGCGGGGACGGAGGTGTTGACGACATGCCGAATTCGATCCTGTGGATCGGGCTCGTCGTGCTGTGGGTCTTCGTGCTCTTTCCCATGCTCGCCAACCGCCACCCGCGCATCCGGCGCACCACCGACGCCGCGCTGGCGACCCGCGTGCTGTACCGGGGCGGCTCGAAACGCCGCCGCAAGAGCGGTCCGCACGACAGCGATCCCGACTACCGGCCACCCCGACGCACGAGAAGGCTTCCCCAGAGCGATGATGCGGAGGATCGGATGACGACTTCGGCCGACGAGCCCGTCACCGACGACGAACACGCCGTCACCGATCCCCGCACCGAGGAGGATCGGCCCGCGGATACCGACATGCCCGAGACCGAGGGGGAGGCCGCCGCCGACGCGGGCGACGAGTACGACGACGTGGACGACGGCCTCGCCGACGACGACCCGGTCGACGACGGCCGCACCGCCGACGGCCGCAACGACTCGGAGGCCGACGACGAGGACCTCGACGACGACCGGGATCCCGGCACCGAGGACGCCGAGTACGAGGACGAGCCGTACGAAGACGACGCCGAGTACGACGACGCGCCCGACCCCGACGCCGACCCCGACGCCGCCACCCGGGTGAGCGCGCGCATCCCGCCCGCCCCCGCCAAGGCCCCCGCGCGCCTCGACGACGACCTCTACGAGGACGAGGACCCCGCCCCCGCGGACGAGCAGGACACCGCGGAGCCCGCCGAGCCCGCCGACGACGACTTCGTGCCGACCCGCCGCGGCCGCGGCGGCTACGACCCCGAAGCCGACGCCATCGCCCGCGCCGCCCGCTACACCTTCCGGCAGCGCGCCGTGCTCGGCCTCATGCTCGCCGGCCTGCTCTGCGGCGGCCTCGGCCTCGCCGTCGCCCCCGCGCTGTGGTGGGGCACCGGCCTGAGCCTGGTCGTACTCGTCGGCTACCTGGCGTACCTGCGCAAGCAGGTCCGGATGGAGGAGGAGATCCGGCGCCGCCGCTCCGCCCGGCTCGGCCGCGGCCGCAGGCGCGCCGAGGCGGACGAGACCGAGCCGGCCGCCCCGCGCCGGGAACGCCGCGCCGCCGTCGGCATGGACCGGGACACCGCCCGCCTGCTGCGCCGCCGCTCCGTCCTGCTGGAACCGGACGACGAGGCTCCCGATTTCGAGCAGCTGGAGACCTTCGACCCGGCCGCCGCCCGCGCCCTGCGCAACCGCACCGAGGACATGCGCCGCGCCGCGGGCGAGTAGCGCCCGATCGGGGCCGTGAGCGGCATTGCCGCAGCTCACAGCCCCGATTCGGAGTCTGCGGCGCCGTCCTGATACAGTGTCACAGCGCGGTTCCCAGGGGCCGCACGGGGCTATAGCGCAGTTGGTAGCGCGTCTCGTTCGCATCGAGAAGGTCAGGGGTTCGATTCCCCTTAGCTCCACCATCCGGCCAGATCAGGGGCCTCCGCACTGCGGGGGCCTCTTTTCGTATCGATATCCGTGCGCCGCGAGGCGAGCCGCGTCCGGGCGGCGGTGATCGCCGGGGTGATGCCGGTGAGATCGGGGCGGACGACGTGGTTGCGGTCGGCGGGGGAGCCGAGGCTGTAGCGGCGGGCCGGGCGGCTGCCGGATTGTCGAACCGGTGTGCCGCAGCGTCGTCCGCTGTTCACCCTGCCTTCGGACCGGTGGGGCCGGTGGCCCCGTACCCTGTGCGCGTGAGTTCGACGGGCAGGGTGCCGAGTACAGCGGCCCGACCGGTGACGGCACTCGCGGCGGTCACCGCCGTCGTGTTCGTGACCTTTCTCGACACCACCGTCGTCAGCGTGGCGCTCGGCGCGATCCGGAACGAGCTGCGCACCGATGTGAGCACGCTGCAGTGGGTGGTCAATGCCTACACGGTGGTCTTCGCCGGGCTCATGCTGGCGGGCGGCTCGCTCGGCGACCGGTGGGGGCGGAAACGGGTGATGATCGCCGGGCTGGTGGTGTTCTGCGCGGGGTCGGTGGTGGCGGCGCTGGCGGCCACCGTGCCGCTGCTCATCCTCGGCCGCGCCATCATGGGCGTCGGGGCGGCGGCCTCGGAGCCGGGCACGCTCTCGCTGCTGCGCCAGATCTTCCCGGACGAGCGCGCCCGCGCTCGCGCGCTCGGCGTGTGGGCGGCGGCGGCCGGGCTGGCGCTGGCCGCCGGTCCGGTGCTCGGCGGGGTGCTGGTGCACGCGTACGGGTGGCGCTCGATCTTCTGGTTCAACCTGGTGCTCGGCGCGGCGGCGCTGCTCGCGGCGCTCTGGTCGGTGCCGGAGAGCTCGGATCCGCCGGACGGGCCGATCGACTGGGCCGGGTTCGTGCTCGGCGCGGGCTTCCTCGGCGCGGTGATCTATGCCGCCATCGCGGGGGAGCACGAGGGGTACACCTCGGCGCCGGTGCTCGCGCTGTTCGCCGGTGGGGCGCTGGCGCTGGTCGCCTTCGTGGTCGTCGAGCTCCGGGCGCGTGCGCCCATGCTCCAGTTGCGGTACCTGCGACCACCGGCGGTGCGGAGTGCGCTGGTGGTGGCGTTCGCCGTGTACTTCGGGATCTTCTCCATCTTCTTCTTCACCGCGCTGTACCTGCAGGTCATGCACTCGTACTCGGGGGCGCGGACGGCGACGGTGTTCACGCCGATGGCCGTCGCCATCGTGCTGGGGTCGCTGGCCGCGGGGTTCTGGGTGGCGCGGCGCGGGGCGCGGACGCCGATGATCGCCGGGTGCCTGGTCGGGGCCGCCGGCATCCTGCTCACCCGGTACACGCTGGAGGGGGCGATCGAGGACGCGCCGCTCGCCGCCGCCATGGCGCTGGCCGGCGCCGGCTTCGGGGTCGCGGTGGTGCCGCTGACCTCGGCGGTGCTCTCCGGGCTGCCCGCCGAGCACTCGGGGATGGCGGCCGCGGCGACGAACACGATGCGGCAGGTCGGGTCGGCGGTCGGCGTCGCGGTGCTCGGTGCGCTGGTGAACTCGCTGCTCACCGCGGATTTGAAGACGCGGATGTCGGAGCTCGGGCTGCCGCCGGAGCTACAGCCCTTCGTGGTGGACGCGGTGCAGCGGGGCGGGATCCCGCCGGGCACCAACATCACGCCGTACCTGCCGTACTACTCGAAGCTCAACGAGGTGCTGAATACCGGCAAGGGGGCGTTCCACCACGGGCTCGAGGTGGCGCTGCTGGTCTCCGCCGCCCTGATTCTGGCGGCGGCCGTCATCACCGCCTTCGACGCGCCGTCGCGCGCCGGTGGGGACCGCTGAGCGAACCCTCGGAATTACATCTGTGCAGTTCGTGCCGTCCTTCCGAACGGTACTTCCGAATGGCAACCTCCCTCGACGGATCGCCGGGGTGGGAGATCTGGATCACAGGGCGTGCCGGGGTTGTTCGAAAGACGCCGGGCTCAGCGTAATTGGGGGCGCACCTGGAAAGCGCGGCCGTTCACTGCGAGTTTGCGGAGTGCGCGGGGTGACTGTCCGCTCCGGTCGGTCCGGCCCATTCGAGCAGCGTGAACAGCGGATATATGCAATCTTGTTATTGCACAACGGCATTGAGAGGGACCCACGGGGCTCGGTGGTGCGGGGCTCCGGCAGAGGGAGTGTGGCGAGATCATGATGTCGTGGAACGCGTCCGAGCCGAGGGAAAGGGGCGCCGCGGGACGGGCGGCTCCCCGGGGTGAGACGCTTCGCGATGCCGCGCGCCGGGAGAGTGGGCGTCGTGGCTCTTCGCGGCGTTCGGACGCGCAGCGGGAGGGGGCGCCGCCGCCCGAACCCGGAGCCGGGGGGCCGGGGGTTCCCGGTGGGATGGTCCGGCGGGTTCGCAGTGACGAGTGGGGGCAGGTTCGGTTGCCCGCGGAGCCGGAGGTGGGGTCGCGCGGCGTCGTGCCCGAGCGGTTGTCGCGGGGTGGGGTGGTGCCGCCGCGTGAAGCGGCCGAGCCGTGGTCGCCCGGGGCCGGAGTCTCGTCGCGTGGGGTGGTGCCCGACCCGCCGTGGAGCGGGGGAGTTCCGCCGGGCGGGGTAGCGCCCGAGTCATGGTCGCGGGGTGATGCGGTCGCGCCGCGTGGAGTCGGAGAGCCGTGGTCGCGGGGTGGGGAGGCCGCAGCGCCGGGGGTAGACCCCGAGGTGTGGTCGCGGAGTGGGGGAGCCGCGCCGCGTGGGGAGACGCGCGAGCCGGGACCGCAGGGCGGGGGTGTGGCGCCGCGCGGGGTTGCGCCGGAGCCGTGGGGGCGGGGCGAGGAAGTTCCGCCGCGCGGGGCGGCGCCGGAGCCGTGGCCGGTGCGGGAGACGGGACCCCGGGGTGTTCCCGAGCAGGGGCCGTTCGGGCGCGCGGTGGGGCGTCGCGGTGAGATGATGCCCTACGGCGACGGAGCGGGGCGCCCTCGGCAACCCGGTCCGTACGACCCGCCGGGCCGCCGGGGTGACATGCCCCAGGGGGAGCAGCGGCGCAGCGGAGTGACTTTCGGGGTGGGGCCTGCGGGTGGCGCTCCGCGACGTGGAGGCGGTGAGATGACCGGCGCCACGCCGTTCGGTGAGCAGGGGGTGCCCGTGGAGCCGCCTTCCGGGGAGTTTCCGCAGGTCGGGAGGCGGTCCGGGGGTGCGCACCGATCCGGGGAGATGCCGCGGGTGCCGCCGGACGCGTACCGCTCCGGAGAGTTCCCGCGTATCCGTCCCGAAGCTCCGCGCTCGGGTGAGATGCCTCAGGTACGTCCCAACGCGCCCGCCTCGGGAGCGTTACCCCGCGTCCACCCCGACGCCCCGCGCTCGGGTGAGATGCCCCAGGTACGCCCCAACGCGCCCGCCTCGGGAGCAATACCCCGCGTCCACCCCGACGCCCCGCGCTCGGGTGAGATGCCGCGGGTGCGCCCGGATACCCCGCTACCCCCGCGCCCCGCCGGCGCACAGCGCCCGCGCCCCGACGCCCCCGATTCCGGCGCACTACCCCGCGTCCGCCCGGACGCCCAACGCTCCGGAACCCCACGGGGCCGCCGCCGCGGCGAAGGCCCCCCACCCCCGGGCTCCCTCCGCGACGCCGCCCGCCGCGACCGCACCGACCTCCCACTCCCCCCGCGCCCCCAGCCCCCGAAGAAGGGCAGGGCGGCGCCCCCGCTCTGGCCGGGCATGCTCACCCCCGGGCTCTCCTCCGCGGAGCAACCGCCCCCGGCGAAGCCGCGGGTGCGCCGCTCGCTGGTGGTCGGCCTGGTGGCGGTGGCGGGCTCGCTGGCCACCGCTGCGGTGGTGCTCACCTACACCGCGGCGGCGACGAACCCGCGCCAGCCGGTCGCGGCGATCACCGACCCGATCCTCGGCGGCGGCCCCGGCTGCGAGCCGACCAGGGAGAACGGGCTGGTCCGCGGCAACGGCCTCGGCTCGACCGATACCGGCCCCGAGGCGGTCCTCGCCTTCCAGCACGCCTACTACGTGACCCGCTCCGGCACCGCGGCGCGCGCGGTGACCGCGCCGGACGCGGCGGTCTCCACGGTGGAGGTGATCGACGCGGGCATCGCCTCGGTGCCGCCGAATACGCAGCACTGCGTGCTGATCACGCAGATGGCGGACGGCCGCTTCGACGTGGTGATCACCGAGGCCCGCCCGGACGGCGCCGTGCGCACGTACCGCCAGTTCGTCACCGTCACGGTGTGGGAGGGCCGGGTGGTGATCGCCGCTATCGCCCGTCCGTCCTGACCGGGAGCCCGGCCGCGCTGCCGGCCGCGGCGAGCACCTGCTCCAGCATGGCGGGGGTGAGCCTGCCGGTGAAGGTGTTCTGCTGGCTGACGTGGTAGCTGCCGAAGACGTGCAGCGGCCCGCGCCCGGCGCTCACCGGGGCCAGCGTCACCTGCGCCCCGTGCCCGAACTTCGGCCGCGGGCGCGGCACCTGCCAGCCGTGGGCGGCGAGCACCGGGAACAGCGCCTGCCAGCCGAACCCGCCGAGCACGACGACCGCCCGCAGCGTGGGCGCCAGCAGCCCGAGCTCCAGGTCGAGCCAGTGCCGGCAGCGGTCGCGCTCGTCGGTCGTGGGCTTGTTCTCCGGCGGCGCGCAGTGCACCGGCGCGGTGATCCGGACCCCGTGCAGCCGCAGCCCGTCGTCGGCGGCGACCGCGGTGGGCTGGTTGGCCAGCCCGACGGCGTGCAGCGCGGCGTAGAGCACGTCGCCGCTGCGGTCGCCGGTGAACATCCGGCCGGTGCGGTTGGCGCCGTGCGCGGCGGGCGCGAGCCCGACGATGAGCAGCGCGGCGTCGGCGGGGCCGAAGGCGGGGACGGCCCGGCCCCAGTAGCGCTGGTCGCGGAAGGCGGCGCGCTTCTCCCGCGCCACCCGCTCCCGCCAGGCGACCAGCCGGGGGCAGCCGAAACAATCCGTGACAGCGGCGTCGAGCTCCGCGATCGAGCGCACGGCGGTGATCAGGGCGGGGTCGGTGATGCGGCCGGATTTCCGGCCCGTTGTTCCGATTCGGTCGGGAACTTCCGGATTACCGATGGTTCACTTTCCCTTCGTCGGCGCAGGAATCCGATACCGGGTGTCGATCAATGCCGCGGCGGGAATGACCGACGCCACGGCCGGGCGATCGATGATCGGATCTCCGGGTTGATAGCATGGCACCTCCGAAGAGCCCCTTGGCTGGAGCTACCCCGGTTTCACCCGAAAGAGTCGATCCATGCAGTTCGAAATCGTCGAGCGGGACGAGACGTGGGTTGCCGGGCTGCCGGTGCGCAGCCCGAAGCGCGCGCTCGGAGAGCTGCGGGACCAGGCGCTGGAGGCGGCCTGGGCAGCGGTGCTGCACCAGGACCTCGGTGGTCCGCTCGCCAGTGCCTACACCGATTACTCGGGTGAGCTCGGGACGTACAACACCCAGATCGTCGGATATCGGTGTTCGTCGTTCGAGGAAGTCACGAGGGGTCATATCGTGGCCAGGTTGCCACGCGGAAAGTATGCGAAATTCTCGTCGATGGGTAATTTCCCGCAGATTATGACGGATTTGTGGACGCAAATATCGTACGCCGAGGAACACAATCAGCTGAAGCGCACCTACTCCGGTGATTTCGAGTGGTATCCGCACGCCTACAAGATCGAGCTCTACCTGGCGGTAGAGCCGCGATGACCTACACGATCGCGGTGCGCCCGCAGGCGATCTACGGCGGGCTCGTCGTCCCCCGCGTGCGCCCCAGCTTCAAGGTCAGCAACAGCGACCTGATCGAATTCCTGAAGGACCGGCTGCGCGATCGGGATATCGCCGAGCGCATGCTCTACACGCTCTACGTGCCCGACCCGGCCGGGAGCTACAACGCCGTCGTGTGCCTCGACTACCCGGGCCCCGCGGAGGTCCCGGTGGGCGACGTGCTGGTGCGGGTGCCGAAGGGCGTCTTCGCCAGATTCGAGCCGAACGGCGACTACCACGACCCCGTCGAGGACGTCTGGGCCCAGGTCGACGACGCCACCGCGTCGGCCGAGATCACCCGGGCCTACCGGGAGGAGATCGAGGTGTGGCGCAAGCCGGACTCGGTCGAATTGTTCATCTCGATACTGGTCTGACCAGCACCCTTCCTGCTAGGTTGCCAGCAGGTTGCCATGAGGAGACCGGCCGGTCTATCCGGTAACACCCCCTATTGCACACCGCTCGGGCCTCGACGCGAATTAATAGAAATGTGACATGGTCACGGGAGATTAACCGGATAAGTGGTCAATTCCTGTCGAATGACGGATACTTCCACTGGCGGGCGAACCGGACAGTACGTTCGAGCAGGCTGCCGCATCGGTTCGAGGGCCGCCCGGCGGCGGTAGCAGGAGTTGACCACATGACTGTCGAAACACTCGCAGTCGGCCCCGCGGGCGCACCCGACGACCGTTCGCGGCCCACGATCGCCACCGCCGGCGGCCACTTCCTCGACCGGGCCTCCGGCTGCCGCATCCGGTTGGCAACGCCGGCTGCGGAGCCGGTGCTGTGGGCCCGCTACCTGGACGGCGCGCTGCGCACCTACCGGCACTTCGGGGTGGAGCGGGCGCTGGAGCTCCCCGCCACCGCCGACGGCGACACCACCGCGCTCTTCTGCACCGCCACCGACGCCGCGGGCCGGATGGTGGCCGGGGTCCGGGTGCAGGGCCGGTACCGGCGGGTCACCGACGCCACCTCGCTGCTGGCCTGGGAGGGCCGCCCCGGCGAGAGCGCGCTGCGCATGATGATGGCGGGCCGGCTGCCGTTCGGCGTGGTCGAGGGGCGCGGCGCCTGGGTGACCAGGGAGACCCCGTACCGCAACGAGCTCGGCGCGGCGATCTCGCGCTGCCTGGCGCACGCGCCGCGGCTGCTCGGCGCGCGCTTCTGCTTCGCCACCGTCGCCTCCTTCACCGCGAGCAGACACGCGGCCAGCGGTGGCCTCACCGCCACCGACATCGCGCCGGTGCCGTACCCGGACGAGCGCTACCGCACGGTGCCGATCTGGTGGGACACCAGGCGCTACCGCAGCACCGCGGCGCCCGACCAGTACACGGCCATGCGGGCCGAGTGGGCCGAACTCGGCATCCCCGAGCCCGACCCGCGGCCCTTCCATGGCTGCTGAC
The DNA here is from genome assembly GCF_040654395.1 of Nocardia sp. NPDC050697. Lineage (NCBI taxonomy): Bacteria > Bacillati > Actinomycetota > Actinomycetes > Mycobacteriales > Nocardiaceae > Nocardia > Nocardia sp. NPDC050697. Next base: position 244,129 of record NZ_JBFAHY010000007.1, on the reverse strand, counting down.
CCCGATCCGGCGCACCGGCCGCTCATCCTCGACCCGGCCGCCCCCGGCGCCGCGGCCGCCATCGCGGAGCTGCGCGAGCGTCCCGGGATCGAGGTCACCGACCTGCGCGCGCCGCTGCGCGCCGAGCTGGCCGAGATCCCGGAGCCCCCGCCGCCGGCCGGGGACCGCTGGGTCTACTACCCGTGGCGCAACCGGCTGCTCGGGCTGCCCGCCGAGCCGGAGTTCCGCGCGGTGCGGCTGAACCGCAACCGGAACAAGCTCACCGCCGCCGAGCAGGCGGTGCTCGGCGCGCTGCGAATCGGGGTGGTCGGGCAGAGCGTGGGCCACGCCGTCGCCTACGCGCTGGCGCAGGAGGGGGTCTGCGGCTACCTGCGGCTGGCCGACTTCGACGCGATCGCGCTCTCCAATCTGAACCGGGTGCCGGGCACGCTCTTCGACATCGGGGTGAACAAGGCGGTCGTGACGGCGCGCCGGATCGCCGAGCTGGACCCGTACCTGCCGGTCGACATCCGCACCGGCGGCGTGGACGGCGACGCCATGCCGGAGTACCTGGCCGGGCTCTCGCTGGTGGTCGAGGAGTGCGACTCGCTCGACGTCAAGCTGCTGGTCCGCGAGCACGCGCGCAGCATCGGGCTGCCGGTGGTGATGGAGACCAGCGACCGCGGGCTGCTCGATATCGAGCGCTACGACCTGGAGCCGGAGCGCGAGCCCTTCCACGGCATGCTCGGCGGGGTGAAGGCCGCGGACCTGCGCGGCCTCGCCTCCAGGGACAAGGCGCCCTACGTCATGGGCATCCTCGGCGCGGACCAGATCTCCGCGCGGATGGGCGCCAGCATGGTCGAGATCGACGAGACCCTGGCGGCCTGGCCGCAGCTGGGCAGCGAGGTCATGCTCGGCGGCGCGCTGGTGGCCGCCGCGGTGCGCCGGATCGGGCTCGGCCGCGCGCTGCCCTCCGGCCGGGTCCGGATCGATCTGGAGGCCGAGCTGGACCGGGTGGCGCCGCCGGAGCTGCCCGCCGCCGCGGCCGCCGGAGCGGACGAGCTGGACCCGCACCTGCCCCCGCCCGGCGCCACCGCCGTCGAGCGGGTGCTGCACTGCGCGCAGCGCGCGCCCTCGGGCGGCAATGCGCAGCCGTGGACGCTGAGCGCCGATGCCGGCGAGATCCGGATCGCGCTCCGCACCGACTACCGCACCGGGCTGGACCACCGCTTCCGGGGCAGCGCGGTGGCGCTCGGCGCCGCGCTCTACAACGCGCGCGCGGCCACGGCGGCGCTCGGCATCCTCGGTCCGGTCGCTGTGCGTGAATCGGCCGGCGACGGACTGATCGCGACGTTGCGTCTGGGACGGGACCGGGATCCGGTGCTCGCCGCCGACTATCCGCTGGCGCTGCGGCGCGAGACCAATCGCCGGCTCGGCACCGGCGGCGCACTGGACGAGACGCTCGCCGCCGCGCTGCGCAACGCCGCAACGGCGGAGGGTGCGATGTTGCGGATCGTCGGCGAGCCGGACGCGCTCGCCGAGGCGGCCGCGATCCTGGCCGGGTCGGATCGGGTGCGCTACCTGGAGCCCGCGCTGCACCGCGAGCTGTTCGCCGAGGTCAGGGCGGCCGATGCGGACCTGACGACCGGTATCGATCTGCGCAGCCTGGAGCTCGCGCCGGACGAGCGGGTGGCGCTGGAGGTGGCGCGCCGCCCCGACATCATGGCGCACCTGCGGGACTGGTCCGGCGGCGCCGCGCTGGGCGACAGCACCCGCGACCGGGTGCTCACGGCGGCCGCGATCCTGGTGGTGACGGTACCGGCCGAGACGGTCGACGGGCCGGGATTGACCGGTTACGCCCGCGGCGGCGTCGCCGCCGAGCGGGTGTGGATCGCGGCGCAACGAGCGGGTCTTGCGGTGCAGCCGATCTCCCCGGTCTTCCTCTATGCGCGCGACGTCAGCGAACTGGCCGCGATTTCCCCCGGCTTCGTGGATACACTGACCTCACTTCGGGACCGATTCCTACACCTCGTCGGCGTTCCCGAACGTGAGACCATGGCATTGGCGCTGCGCGTGAGCCGGGCCGCCGACGCGACGGTCCGGAGCAGGCGACGTCCGATGCCGGGCGTGGACACCAGCGGCTAGTGCGATCGGAGACAAGGTGCCTCGGCGGACACTCGACTCACTGGTGACCGAAGTCGCCTCCGAGCTGATGGGTGTCGACGCGACCACGATGAAGGCGGTCACCGCGCGGGTGCTGGCAACTCTCGTGGAGTACTTCGACGTCGATTTCAGCTATGTCCGGCATACCGACCGCGAACGCCGCGCGACCATCCTGATCGCCGAGTGGCCGCCGCGCGAGGACGTGCCGGAGCCGGACCCGCTCGAGGTCGTCTACTTCGACAAGGCCGACTCGGTCTTCAAGGCGCTGGAGAATGCCACCGAGCCGTTCCTGGTGACCAGGGACGACGCCGACTACCAGGAGACCATCCGCCGCGCCTCCGGCCTGCCCTACGTGACCTCGGCGGCGGTGCCGCTGCTCTCCCGCGGCGAGTCGACCGGGCTGCTCGGCTTCATCAAGGTCGGCGACCGCGACTGGAGCACCCGCGAGCTCAATGTGCTCAAGGCGATCGCCGCGCTCTTCGCCCAGCTGCAGGCGCGGGTGGTGGCCGAGGAGCGGCTGCGCTACATCGCGCTGCACGACGACCTGACCGGGCTGGCGAACCGCAGGGCGCTGCTGGAGCACATGGAGGAGCGGTTGCGGGCCGGTAGCCCCGGGCCGGTCGCGACCTTCTTCCTCGACCTGGACCGGCTGAAGGCGCTCAACGACTTTCTGGGACACACCGCGGGCGACAACTTCATCCGCTCGCTCTCCGCCCGGCTCCGGGAGAACCTGGACCCGACCGACATGATCGCCCGGCTCGGCGGCGACGAGTTCGTGATCGTCCCGGTCAAGCCGATGGACGCGGTGGCCGCGGAGAACGAGGCCACCCGGATCCAGCAGCTGATCGGACGCCGGGTCACCGTGGGCGGGGAGTCGGTGAGCCGCGGCGCGAGCGTCGGGGTGGCGCTGGGCATTCCGGGCGAGACCACCGTCGCCGACGTGCTGCGCCGGGCCGACCACGCGCTGCTCTCGGCCAAGTCCGGCGGCGGCAACGGGGTCGCGGTCTTCACCGACGCCATGCGCGCCCAGTTCGAGCTGCAGGACGACGTGGAGCTGAACCTGCGCGGCGCGGTCGCCGACGGCTCGCTGATCCTGCACTACCAGCCCGAGGTGGATCTGCGCACCGGCCGGATCGTCGCGCTGGAGGCGCTGGTGCGCTGGCTGCACCCGACCAGGGGGCTGCTGCCGCCCGGCGCCTTCGTGAGCGTGGCCGAGGCCACCAACCTCGCCGGTGAGCTGGGCCGCTGGGTGATCCGCTCGGCCTGCGCGCAGTTCGCCGAGTGGCGGCGGCGCGGGCTGGCCGCGGACGTGGTCATGCGGATCAATGTCTCGCCGGTGCAGCTGGTCAGCCTGGACTTCGTCGAGCGGATCGAGGACATGCTGCGGCTGTTCGGCATCGAGGGCAGCTCGATCTGCCTGGAGATCACCGAGCACGTCGTGGTGCAGGACCTCTCCCGCACCCAGGTGACGCTGCGCGGGCTCAAGCGGATGGGCGTGCAGATCGCCATCGACGACTTCGGCACCGGGTACAGCTCGCTCTCGCACCTCAAGGCGCTGCCGGTGGACGCGGTGAAGATCGACCGCGGCTTCGTGCAGCGGCTCGGCGCCAGCGCCGACGACCTGGCCATCGTGAAGTCCATCATCGGGCTGGCCGGCTCGTTCGGGCTCGGCGTGGTCGGCGAGGGGGTGGAGACGCCGGTCGCGGCGCGCACCCTGGTCGGGCTGGGCTGCTACCGGGCGCAGGGGTTCCTGATCGCCCGGCCGATGCCCGCCGAGCAGGCCGAGGTGCACCTGGCCGAGGGGCGGATCCCGCTCGACCTGGACCTGCCGCGGCCGGATCGCGCCTCGCCCGCGCGCTGAAGCGCGCGGTTCGTCGCCTCTTCGTACGGCGTTCACACGGCGTTGGGCGCCGGGCACTCCGCCGCCGACACGATCGGCGGGTGCGCATCGTGCAGCTCGCCAATTTCTACGGCCCGCGCTCCGGGGGGCTGCGCACCGCGCTGCACCACCTGGGGGAGGGCTACGTCGGCGCGGGCCACGAGGTGGTGCTGATCGTGCCCGGCCCGCGCCGCGCCGAGGAGGTGCTGCCCGCCGGCGCCGTCCGCATCACCCTGCCCGCGCTGCCGATCCCGTGCACCGGCGGCTACCGCGCGGCCGACCCGCGCCGGGTGGCGGAGGTGCTGACCGGGCTGCGGCCGGATGTGCTCGAGGTCTCCGACCGGCTCACCCTGCGCGGCTTCGGCACCTGGGCGCGCAGGCGCGATGTGGCGAGCGTGATGATCTCGCACGAGCGGCTGGACCGGCTGCTCGGCCAGGTGCTGCCCGGCCCGGCCGCGCGGCGCTGCGCCGATATCGCCAACCGCCGCACCGCCGAGCAGTACGACGTGGTGGTCTGCACCACGGAGTTCGCCCGCGCCGAGTTCCGCCGGATCGACGTCCCGAACGTCGAGCTGGTGCCGCTCGGCGTCGACCTGGAGCTCTTCAGCCCGAGCCGGGTGGACGCGGGGCTGCGCGCCGAGCTCGGCGTCGCCGGGCACCCGCTGCTCGTGCACTGCGGCAGGCTCTCGGTGGAGAAGCGGGTGGATCGGAGCATCGAGGCCATCGGCGAGCTGGCCGACGCCGGGATCGGCGCGCGGCTGGTGGTGGCCGGGGACGGCCCGCGCCGGGAGGCGCTGGAGCGGCGCGCCCGGATGCTGCCGAAGCTGCCGGGCGGTGCGCCCGCGGTGCACTTCACCGGGTTCATCACCGACCGCAACCGGGTCGCCTCGCTGCTCGCCACCGCCGACGTCTCGCTGGCGCCCGGCCCGCACGAGACCTTCGGGCTGGCCGCGCTGGAGGCGCTGGCCGCGGGCACCCCGGTGGTGGCGAGCCGCTCCTCCGCGCTCGCCGACATCGTCACCGCCGAGTGCGGTGCCGTCGCCGCCGACGACCCGGCCGCCTTCGCCCGCGCGGTGGACGGCGTGCTGGCCATGCCGATGGCGGGCCGGAGGCTGGCCGCGCGCAGCCGGGCCGAGCAGTTCACCTGGCCGCGGGCGGTCGCCGGAATGCTCGCGGTGCTCGGGCGCTGAGCACGGCCCGCCGGAGCACCGGCCACATCGAAGTACCCTGCGACAACGGGACGCCCGCTGACGAGAGGAACGTGCTGTGGCTGTGGTTGGTATCCGACGGCGCCGCAAGGTGGCCCTGCGGAATGCGAAAGCGCTGGTGACGGGGGCCGCGAGCGGTATCGGGCGGGCCACCGCGGTGGCGCTGGCGGAGCAGGGCGGCCAGCTCGTGCTCACCGATATCGACGAGCCGGGGCTGACCGCGACCGCCGATCTGGTGCGCGCCGCGGGCGGGACGGTGCTCGCCGTTCGCGCGCTCGACATCACCGACTACGACGCGGTCAGGGAGTTCGCCGCGGCGGTGCACAGCGAACACGTGGCGCTGGACATCGTGCTGAACATCGCGGGCACCTCGGCCTGGGGCACGGTGGAGAACCTGGAGCACCGGCACTGGCGGCGCATGGTCGAGGTCAACCTCATGGGGCCGATCCACGTCATCGAGACCTTCGTGCCGCCGATGGTCCGGGCCGGGCGCGGCGGCGCGCTGGTGAACGTCTCCTCGGCGGCCGGGCTGATCGCGCTGCCCTGGCACGCCGCCTACAGCGCCAGCAAGTTCGGCATCCGCGGCGTCTCCGAGGTGCTCCGCTTCGACCTCGCGCCGCACGGCATCTCGGTGCACGTGGTGGCGCCGGGCGCGGTGAACACCCCGCTGGTGCGCTCCTTCGACCTGGTCGGCATCGATAAGGAGGACCCGAGGGTGAGGCGGCTGCACGACCGCTTCACCGGGCACGCCGTCGCGCCGGAGAAGGTGGCCGCCGCCATCGTGAAGGGCATCGAGAAGGACCGCTTCCTCGTCTTCACCTCGTTCGACATCCGCTTCGCCTACTGGTGGAAGCGGAAGTTCGCGCTGCCCTACGAGTTCGTGATCGGGCAGGCGTCGAGGAAGTTCGCCAAGTTACTGCGCGAGCCGCGGCGCTAGCCGACGCTCTCCATCGGCTCGCACGGCTCGCAGGCGCCCGAGGGCTCGCACTCGGCGGTGTCCGGGCAGTTCAGGTGCACGTCGAGCACCCGGGCGCCGGGCCCGTCGTTGCCGAGCCGGTCGCCCTCGTTGGCCAGCCGGCAGCTGCCGAGCGAGAGGCAGCCGCAGCCGATGCAGCCGGTCAGGTTGTCGCGCAGCCGGACCAGCTGGGTGATCCGCTCGTCCAGGTCGGTGCGCCACGCGGTGGAGAGCGTCTCCCAGTCGCGGCGGGTCGGGGTGCGGCCGGCGGGCAGCCGGTCGAGCGCGTCCCTGATCTCGCTGAGCGGAATACCGACCCGCTGCGAGATCCGGATGAAGGCCACCCGGCGCAGCGTCTCCCTGGTGTAGCGTCGCTGGTTCCCGCTGGTGCGGCGGCTCGAGATGAGACCTTCGCGCTCGTAGAAGTGCAGGGCGGAGACGGCCACTCCGCTTCGCTCGGAGAGCTGGCCGGGGGTCAGCTCCTTCGTACGCCAATCGGCAGTCGTCATCGGGCTCCTCCATTCACCTCAACAATACTTCAGGTTCCTTCCGTCCGGGACCGAATCGCCGTGCCGTGCGCGGCGGGTGCGACTACGGTCGTTCCATGGACGACGGGAACGGGGCGAAGGACCGGCTCTCGGTGACCTCCGAGGTCGGCCGGTTGCGGGCGGTGCTGCTGCACCGCCCCGGCGACGAACTGCGCAGGCTCACCCCGCGCAACAACGACCAGCTGCTCTTCGACGCCATCCCGTGGGTCGAGCGGGCGCAGCAGGAGCACGACACCTTCGCGGCCACGCTGCGCGACCGCGGCGTCGAGGTGCTGCTGCTCGGCGAGCTGCTCGCCGAGACGCTCGGGGTCAGCGGCGCCGCGCGCGTGCAGGGCATCGCGGGCGCGGTGGACGCGCGCCGGCTCGGCCACCCGCTCGCCGAGCAGCTCGCCGCGCACCTGCGCGGGGTGCCCGGCCCGGAGCTGGCGAACGTGCTGATCGCCGGGATGACCTTCGACGAGCTGCCGTTCGGCCCCGACACCGCCTCGCTGGTACGGCGCATGCACCACGGCAGCGACTTCGTCATCGACCCGCTGCCCAACCTCATGTTCACCAGGGACTCGTCGTTCTGGGTCGGGCCGCGGGTGGCGATCACCGCGCTCGCGCTGCCCGCGCGCGGCCGGGAGACCTCGCTCACCGACCTGATCTACGCCTTCCACCCGCGCTTCCTCGGGGTGCGGCGGGCCTACGAATCGCACACCGCGCCGATCGAGGGCGGCGACGTGCTGCTGCTCGCGCCCGGCGTCGTCGCGGTCGGGGTGGGCGAGCGCACCACCCCAGCCGGGGCGGAGGCGCTGGCGCGCAGCCTCTTCGACGACGACCTCGCGCACACCGTGCTGGTGGTGCCGATCGCGCAGAACCGGGCCACCATGCACCTGGACACCGTCTGCACCATGGTCGACACCGACGCCGTCGTCATGTACCCGGCGGTGCGGGATTCGCTGACCGCCTTCACCATTCGCCGCGAGGACGGCTACGGTGGCCGCACCGGCGACGGCGGGGTGAGCATGGCCGGGCCCGACCCCTTCCTGCCCGCGGCGGCCGAGGCCATGGGGATCGGCAAGCTCCGGGTGATCGACACCGGGCTGGACGGCGTCACCGCCGAGCGCGAGCAGTGGGACGACGGCAACAACACGCTCGCGCTCGCCCCCGGCGTCGTGGTCGCCTACGAGCGCAACGAGATGACGAACACCCGGCTGCGCGATGCCGGGATCGAGGTGCTGCCGATCCCCGGCTCGGAGATCGGCTCGGGGCGCGGCGGGCCGCGCTGCCTCTCCTGTCCGATCGCCCGCGACGAGGTGTGAGCCGTGCTGGAGCTGGAGATCACCCATGATTCCGCGGTGCCGCCCTACGAGCAGCTGCGGATCGGCGTCGTGGCTCAGGTGCGCTCCGGCGCGCTCACCGCGGGCACCAAGATCCCGACCGTGCGGGCGCTGGCCGGGCAGCTCGGGCTGGCCCCGAACACCGTCGCCCGCGCCTACCGGGAGCTGGAGGCCGACGGGGTGCTGGAGACCAGGGGCAGGCAGGGCACCTTCATCGCCTCCTCCGGCGACCCCACCCGCGACCTCGCGGGGCGGGCCGCCACCGAGTACGTCGCCGCCATCCGGCGGCTCGGCCTGGACGACCGCAGCGCGCTGCGCTACATCCGCTCCGCGCTGGAGGCCAACCCGCCGACCTGATCAGCGCCAGCTGGGCAGCCAGAGGTGGTCGTGCCAGTTGCCCGGGGTGATCGGCAGGGCGGTGAGGATGGGCCAGAGCCAGACGAAGTTGGCGATCACCAGCCCCAGGTAGAGGCAGACGGCGAGCAGCCCCAGGCTGTGCCGTTCGCTCGGCGCGCGCGCGGGGCCAGGCACCCCGCGCGGCAGCGGGAGCCGCCGGGCCGGGCCGAGCACGTCGCCGAGCACCAGCGCCACCCCCATCACCAGGAAGGGCGCCAGCGCGACCGCGTAGAAGTAGTACATCTGCCGGTCGAGGGTGAGGAACCAGGGCAGCCAGGCGGCGCCGTACCCGGCGAGCACCGCGGCGTAGCGCCAGTCCCTGCGGACGATGCCGCGCCAGACCATCCAGGCCAGCGCCGGAAAGGCGATCCACCACAGCGCCGGGGTACCGACCAGCATGACCGCCTTGACGCACTGGGTCTGGCCGCAGCCGGTGACGCCGCCGTCGGCGTAGTAGTAGAGCATCGGCCGCAGCCCCATCGGCCAGGTCCACGGCTTGGACTCCCACGGGTGGTGGTTGCCCGCGGAGTTGGTGAGCTCGGAGTGGAAGCGCAGGCTCTCGCCGCTGTAGTACCAGAGCGAGCGCAGCGCGTCCGGCACGAAGGCGAAGGGCCCGCCGGTGCCGACCTGGTTGCCCACCGCCCAGCGGTACACCCCGACCTCGCTCGCGAACCACGCCGCGTAGCTGCCCAGATACACCAGCAGCGGAATCAGCACCAGCGCGTAGAGCGCGGGCCCGACATCGCGCACCAGCGTGCCGAGCCACGGCCGCGGCACCCCGTAGGTGCGCCGCGCCGCCACATCGAATGCCACGCTGAGCAGCCCGAACGCCACGATGAAGTAGACCGACGACCACTTGGTGCCGCAGGCCAGCCCGAGCAGCACCCCCGCGCCGAACCGCCACCAGCGCACCCCGACCCGCGGCCCCCACGCGGTGAACGCGGCGCGGTCCTCGAAGTCGGCGAGCGCCAGCCGGTGCCTGACCTCGTCCCGGTCCACGATCAGGCAGCCGAAGGCGGCGACCACGAAGAGCGCCATGAAGATGTCGAGCATGCCGATGCGGGAGGAGACGAAGGTCAGCCCGTCCGCGATCAGCAGCAGCCCGGCGATCGCGCCGACCAGCGTCGAGCGCGCCATCCGGCGCACGATCCGGATGACCAGCAGCACCAGCAGCGTTCCGGCGACCGCGGCGGAGAAGCGCCAGCCCCAGGCGTTGTAGCCGAAGATCGCCTCGCCGATGGCGATCAGCTGCTTGCCCACCGGCGGGTGCACCACCAGGCCGTAGCCCGGGTTGTCCTCGACCCCGTTGCCGGTGAGCATCTGCCAGGCCTGCGGCGCGTAGTGCTTCTCGTCGAAGACCGGGGTGCCCGCGTCGGTGGGGTAGCCGAGGTAGGCGAAGCGGGTGAGCGCCGCGATCAGGGTGAGCACGCCGGTGACGATCCAGCCGCGCGCGGTGTCGACCGGGCCGAAGTCCGGGACCGGGCGCCGCGGCGCCGGGCCGGACCGCGCGGGCGGGGGCACGGAGGGCGCCGTCGCGCGCTGGCCGGTCACCTGGGTCACGCCCCGATCGTAGGCGGTGGAGAATGGAGCACCGTGACCGAACCGGGCAGGCTGGTACTGGCGGCGACGCCGATGGGCGAGATCGGCGACGCCTCGCAGCGGCTGCGCGCTGCGCTCGGCGCGGCGGACGTGGTCGCGGCCGAGGACACCAGGCGCACCCGCTCGCTGGCCAAGGCGCTCGGCGTCGAGATCACCGGCCGGGTGGTGAGCTTCTACGACCACGTGGAGGCGGCGCGCATCCCGGCGCTGCTCGCCGAGATCGCGGACGGCAGGACGGTGCTGCTGGTGACCGACGCCGGCATGCCGTCGGTGAGCGACCCCGGCTACCGCCTCGTCGCCGCCTGCGCCGAGCGCGACCTCCCCGTCACCTGCCTGCCGGGGCCGTCCGCGGTGACCACGGCGCTCGCGCTCTCGGCGCTTCCGGTCGAGCGGTTCTGCTTCGACGGCTTCGCCCCGCGCAAGCAGGGCGCGCGCCGGGAGTGGCTCGGCACGCTGCGCGCCGAACCCCGCGCCTGCGTCTTCTTCGAGGCGCCGCACCGGCTCGCCGACTGCCTCGCCGACGCCGTCGCGGTGCTCGGCCCCCACCGCCGCGCCGCCGTCTGCCGCGAGCTCACCAAGACCTACGAGGAGGTGGTGCGCGGCACCCTCGGCGAGCTCGCCGCCTGGGCCGCCGACGGCGTCCGCGGTGAGATCACCGTGGTGCTCGCGGGCGCCGCCCCGGTCACCGCCGACCCCGCCGACCTGGTCGGCGAGGTCGAGGCGAGGGTCGCCGCGGGCATCCGGCTCAAGGACGCCTGCGCCGACCTCGCCGCCGAGACCGGCGCCCCCCGCCGCGCGCTCTACGACGCCGTGCTCGCCGCCCGCCGCGCCGACGCACCCGGCTGACCGGCGGGTATGCGGGAACCGCGGGAACGAAGCATGATCGGGGCATGACCTCTCTGGAGAGCAAGGCCAAGACGTTCCTGGAACTGCACCGCCCCGGCGCCCCCGCCGTCCTGCCCACGGTGTGGGACGCGTGGTCGGCGAATCTCGCCGTCGCCGCCGGCTTTTCCGCGCTCACCGTCGGCAGCCACCCGGTCGCCGACTCCATCGGCAGGCCCGACGGTGAGGGCATGAGCTACACCGAGCTGCTCACCCGCGCCAAGCAGATCACCGAATCCGTCGACGTCCCGGTCTCGGTCGACATCGAGTCCGGCTACGGGCTGGAGCCCGCGCAGCTCATCGACGGGCTGCTGGAGGCGGGGGCCATCGGGCTCAATATCGAGGACACCGTGCACAGCGAGGGCAAGCGGCTGCGCGGTGCCGAGGAGCACGCCGAGCTCGTGCGCGGGCTGCGGCAGTTCGCCGACGCGGCGGGCGTGCACGTCGTCGTCAACGCCCGCACCGACCTCTTCCTCCGCCAGGACGGGGACGAGAGCGATCGCGTCGACCGCGCCATCGCCCGGTTGAACCTCGCCGTCGAGGCGGGTGCCGACGTGCTCTACCCGGTCGGCCGCCACAGCGACGCCGACCTGCGCCGGCTCACCTCCGAGCTGTCGAAGCCGGTGAACGTCATCGGCATCCCCGACGCGCCGAACCTGAAGGAGCTGGCCGACGCCGGGGTCGCGCGGGTCAGCTTCGGCCCGTTCCTGCAGGCCGCGCTGGCCAAGGAGGCCGATCGCCTCTTCGGCGCCTGGAAGTAGCGCGTTTCGCCGCTCGCCGACCGGGGTTTCGATCCGGGTCGGCGAGCTGCGGCGCGGCCACCTGTGGTGGACCGATGCCGGCTCATGGCCCCTCGAGTTCCCGGCGGCGGTGCCGCTAGCGCTGGTCCTTCTTTGCTTGGCGCCGGGTACCGGCCGCGATGCTGGAAGCCTCGAACTTCTTCCGGCCGGGAGAGCGGCGGGTGGTATCGACGCGCGCCCGCCCCGGCGAGTCGACCTTTCCGGTGGTTGTGTCGACGTCGCTGAAGGACGGGGCGTCCGCGCGGGCGAGGGCGAGCCGCTCGTCTTTCAACTTGCGGGCATTTCGCTTCGAGGCCGTGGCCAGCTGGCGGCTCACCCTGCTGAGCGCGCCTTCGAAGATCTCCACCTTGGCCGCGTTGCGAACATTCGCGGCCTTTCCGGCGCCGCGCGCGCCCTTGGCTTCGACCTTCGCGGCGCCGGATCGGCGGTATATCTTGACGAATTTATTGCGCGCCCGCCGCACGCGGGTGTGCAGCCGGAGCAGCTCGTCCTCGTCGAGCTCGACGAGCCGGCCTTTCTTGGTGCTGCGGACCAGAACGTATTCTTCTTCGGACAGCGAGTTCAGCGTCTTCGTCATACCGACTCCGATCTACCAGGGATTCACCATCGGTAGGGAGTCTAGTGAAGCCGCTATTTCGGCTCGATGAATCGCGGGAAAACCGCCTCGGGCTCCGGCAACTGCACCCCCGCGGCCAGCGGATTCGCGATATCGGCGAAGGTGCGGTTCGGCTGGGCGAGCAGATCGAGAATCCGCCCCGCCGAACCGGGGATCACCGGCTGCACCAGGATCGCGACGATCCGCACGACCTCCAGCGTCACGTAGAGCACCGTGCCCTCGCGGGCGGTGTCCCCGGCCTTGGCGAGCGCCCACGGCTGCTGCGCCGAGAAGTACTTGTTCGCCTCGCCGAGCGTGAGCCAGAGCGCTTCCAGCGCGAGATGCAGCTGCTGCTGGTCGAATTCGGCGCGCACCTGCTCGAGCAGCCCGTTGGCCCGGTCGAGCAGGGCCTGATCCTCGGCGGTGAATTCCCCGGGAGCCGGAACGACGGAGGCGAAATCGCGGGCGACCATTTTCAGGCTGCGCTGCACCAGATTGCCGAACTCGTTGGCGAGATCGGTATTGATCCGCCCGACGATCGCCTCGTGGCTGTAATTCCCGTCCTGCCCGTAGGAGATCTCGCGGAGCAGGAAGAAGCGCACGGCGTCGAGCCCGTAGGCGTCGACGAGGGCGAGCGGGTCGACCACATTGCCGACCGACTTCGACATCTTCTCGCCCCTGTTGTACAGAAACCCGTGCACGAACACGCGTTTCGGCAGCTCCAGCCCGGCGGAGAGCAGGAAGGCGGGCCAGTACACCGTGTGGAAGCGGGTGATGTCCTTGCCGATGATGTGCACGTCGGCGGGCCAGAAGCGCTGAAAGGACTCGGATTCCGTATCGGGGAAGCCGGCGCCGGTGAGGTAGTTGGTGAGCGCATCCACCCACACGTACATGACGTGGTCGGGGTGGCCGGGCACCGGGACGCCCCAGTCGAAGGTGGTGCGCGAGATGGAGAGATCCTTGAGCCCGGCCTTGACGTAGCTGACGATTTCGTTGCGCCGGGTCGCGGGGGCGATGAACTCGGGGTGCTCCTCGTAGAGCGCGAGCAGCCGGTCCTGGTAGGCGGAGAGCCGGAAGAAGAAGTTGGACTCCTCGGTCCAGGTGACCGGGGTGTTGGTCTCGACGGAGTAGCGGGTGCCGTCGCGCAGCACCGTCTCCTCCTCGGTGTAGAACGCCTCGTCGCGCACCGAGTACCAGCCCGAGTAGTTGCCCAGGTAGATGTCGCCGCTGGCGAGCATCCGCTCCCAGATGGCGACGCTGGCCGCCAGGTGATCCGCGTCGGTGGTGCGGATGAAGCGGTCGTAGGAGATGTCGAGCGCCTTGTCCATGGCCTCGAAGACGTCGGAGTTCCGCGCGGCGAGCTCCTCCACCGGGACGCCCTCGGCCTGCGCGGTCTGCTGCATCTTCTGGCCGTGCTCGTCGGTGCCGGTCATGAAGAAGACGTCGTATCCGTCGAGCCGCTTGAACCGGGCGAGCGCGTCGGACGAGATGTACTCGTACGCGTGCCCGATGTGCGGTGCGCCGTTCGGATAGGCGATGGCCGTGGTGAGGTAGAAGGCTTCGCTCATGGTGTGTCTACTGTAATGCGCGTGCCAGCCCCGCTTCCCCTCGATATCGCCAGGAGCCTCCGATGAGCCGCACCCGGCCCGCGCCGGAGCCGCCGGAGCCGCTCGCGCCGCTGGTCGACGCGCACACCCACATCGACGCCTGCGGAGCGACGGACCCCGCGGGCGTCACCGCGCTGGTCGACCGGGCCGCCGCGGTGGGGGTCGGGACGATCGTCACGGTCGCCGACGATCTGGCCGCCGCGCGCTTCGCGGTCCAGGCCGCGCACTGGGACGACCGGGTCTACGCGGCGGTCGCGCTGCACCCGACCCGGGCCAACGCCCTCGACGACGCCGCCAAGGCCGAGCTGGAGCGGCTCGCCGCCGACCCGCGGGTGGTCGCGGTCGGCGAGACCGGGCTGGATTACTACTGGCCGGGCAAGCTGGAGGGCTGCGCCGACGTGGAGACCCAGGTCGAGGGCTTCCGCTGGCACATCGACCTGGCCAAGCGGCTCGGCAAACCGCTCATGATCCACAACCGGGAAGCCGACCACGACCTGCTCACCGTCCTGCTGGACGAGGGCGCCCCGGAGACGGTGATCTTCCACTGCTTCTCCGGCGACACCGCCATGGCGCAGGCCTGCGTGGCCGAGGGGTACGTGCTGAGCTTCTCCGGCACCGTGAGCTTCAAGAACGCGCACGAGCTGCGCGAGGCGGCCACGGTGGTGCCCGGCGCGCAGCTGCTGGTGGAGACCGACGCGCCGTACCTGACGCCGCACCCGTTCCGCGGTGCGCCGAACGAGTCCTACTGCCTGCCGTACACCGTGCGCGCGCTGGCCGAGGTGCGCGGCGAGGACCCGGCGGAGCTGGCCGAGATCAGCACCGCCACTGCCCGCCGGGTGTACCGGCTGCGGTAACCGCCGATCTCCAGGGTTTCCGGCTCTCCATGATCGAAAACAGTAGTGTGTCCTGGGTCACTTTCGCCGCGATCAGGGCGTTATCTACCTGCGGCTCCGATATCGCGCCGTGACCTGGAAGGACGCTGTTCACATTCGCACGGTTGCCGAGAGCCGTTCGCTTCGTTACCGTCCTGTGATCATGTCGCACTTCACGCGGATCAACCGGTCGCGTTCGCCGCTGCTCTACAGCGCGGTGGCCGCCCTGTTGCTCACGCTGATCGTCGGCTCGGCGCTGGCCATCGTGAACCGGAAGACCGTGACCATCGTCGTCGACGGCGAGCAGACCATCTTCACCACCATGTCCACCGATGTCGGTGGCGTGCTGCGGGCCGCCGGGTTCGAGCTGAGCGACCGCGACCTGGTGCGGCCCGGCGTCGGCAACGGCCTCTCCGACGGCGCCACCATCACCGTGAACCGGGCCCGCCAGGTGGAGCTCTCCATCGACGGCAAGCCGGAGAAGGTGTGGACCACCGGGCTCACCGCGGGCGACGCGCTGGCCCAGCTGAACCTCCCCGGCGACATGTACGTCTGGCCCGCCCGCGACGACCGGCTGCCGCTGGCGGGCGGCTCGCTGCAGATCGCGAGCCCGCGCCTGGTCTCGCTGGCCGACGGCGGAGTGCCCGCGGTCGACCTGCGGCTGGCCGCGCCGACCGTGGGCGAGCTGCTCCGGGTGGCCGGCGTGCCGCTGCAGCAGCAGGACACCGTCGAGCCCGCCGCGGACACCAAGCTCGTCGACGGCATGCGGGTCACCGTCACCCGCACCAGGACCGAGCAGAAGATCGAGACCATGCCGCTGCCGCCGCCGGAGACCGTGGTCGAGGATCCGGAGCTGAACCAGAGCCGCACCGTGGTGGAGAGCCAGGGCGTGCCCGGCGTGCAGGACGTGACCTTCGCCGTCACCACCGTGAACGGCCGGGAGGTCGGGCGCGAGCAGATCGGCAGCACGGTCAGCGTGCCCGCGCAGCCGAAGACGGTGCGCAAGGGCGCCAAGCCCGGCACCGAGGTGCCGACGGTGCGCGACGGCGCGGTCTGGGACGCGCTGGCCAAGTGCGAGGCCAACGGCAACTGGTCGATCAACACCGGCAACGGCTACTACGGCGGCATCCAGTTCGACCAGAGCACCTGGGAGCGGCAGGGCGGCACCAAGTACGCGCCGCGCGCCGATCTGGCCACCCGCGAGGAGCAGATCGCCATCGCCGAGGTGACCAGGGCGCGGCAGGGCTGGGGCGCCTGGCCCGCCTGCACCGCCGGGCTCGGCATCGGGGATTGATAGGTTCCCCGGGTGCCCGAACCCGAACCGACCGCGTCCGCTCCCGCCGGTAACCCGCCGCCGCCCGCAGGCGCGCGCGGGGAGGCGGCGCTGCTCGGCCCGGCCGAGGTGCGGGTGCTGGCCGAGCGGTTCGGCATCCGGCCGACCAAGCAGCTCGGGCAGAACTTCGTGCACGACGCCAATACCGTGCGGCGGATCGTCGCCGCGGCGGGCGTCGGGGCGGGCGACACCGTGCTCGAGGTCGGCCCCGGGCTCGGCTCGCTGACGCTGGCGCTGCTCGACGTGGTGCACAGCGTGGTCGCGGTGGAGATCGATCCCGCGCTCGCCGCCGCGCTCCCGGGCACCGTCGCCGATCGCGCGCCCGGGCTGGTGGAGCGGCTGCACGTGGTGCGGGCGGACGCGCTCCGGGTGGGTGCGGGCGAGCTTCCGGTCGCGCCGACCGCGCTGGTGGCGAACCTGCCGTACAACGTCGCGGTGCCGGTGCTGCTGCACCTGCTGGCCGAGCTGCCCGGGCTGACGACCGCGCTGGTGATGGTGCAGGCCGAGGTGGCGGATCGGCTCGCCGCCGCGCCGGGGAACAGGGTGTACGGGGTGCCGTCGGTGAAGGCGGGGTTCTTCGGGTCGGTGCGCCGGGCCGGGGCGGTCGGGACCCAGGTGTTCTGGCCGGTGCCGCGGGTGGAGTCGGGGCTGGTGCGGGTCGACCGCTACGCCGAGCCGCCGTGGGCCACAGATGCCGCGCACCGGGCGCGGGTCTTCCCGGTGATCGACGCGGCCTTCGCCCAGCGCCGCAAGACGCTGCGCGCCGCGCTCGCCGGGTGGGCGGGTTCGGCCGCCGAGGCGGAGCGGCGGTTGCGCGCGGCGGGGATCGATCCCGCCGCGCGCGGGGAGACGCTGGACACCGCCGCCTACGTCCGGCTGGCCGAACAGGGCTGAATCACTCGGCCCGCGGCTCAGCCGTGGCCGTGCTCGCCCGAGCCCGAGCCGGAATCCGTTCCGTGCTCGTGGCCGTGCCCGTCACCGGAGGGCTGCTCGACCACCGAGGCGGTGAACTCGGCGGTCCGCACCTCTCCTCCGTGCTTGAAGTCCAGGTACAGCCGGTAGTCCCCGGTGCTCGGCGCCTCGGCGTGGAACGCGACCTCGGGGCCGGGCGGGGTGCGCCCGACCTCGCCCTCGGGGTGCACGTGCAGGTAGGCCAGATCCGCCGCGCGCAGCGCCACCAGGTGCGCGTACGCGCCGAGGTACGGCTGCAGATCGGTGACCGGCACCCCGTCGCGCCGGACGGTGAACCGCAGCTCGCTCCCCGCGGTGCTCAGATCGCCGGTCAGCGTGACCTCGTACCCGTCCACCCGCGCCACCGCGGCGGGCGGCGGCAGCGGCCGCACCGCGACCGCGCCGGCCACCTCGACGGTGCGGCTGAGCACCAGCTCCTCGGCCCCCTCGGGGGCGAAGTCGGCGAAGACCCGGTAGCTCCCCGGCTCGGCCCAGCTCCAGTCGATGGACCAGACCCCGGCCGCGTCCATGGCCGGATGGACGTGCCGGTACTCGGTCCCGTCGCTGCGCACCACGATGAGGTGCAGCTTCTCGTCGTGCCTGGTGGCGAAGCGGGTGACCGCCGCGCCGTCGCCGCCGGTGATGCGGAAGCGGAGCGGGCCCGGCGTATCCGGCGCGCCCGGCGCCTCGATCGGGGTGAGCGTGTACCCGCCCGCGCTGTCGGCGAGCCCGGTGGCGACGGGCTCGGCGGGCGCGGAATCCGGCGCCGCCCATTTCCCGATCCCGAGCGCCGCCGCGAAGACCACGACCAGCGCGACCCCGAACCCGGCGAGCTTGAGCCGGTCGGACATCAGCGCGCGACCTCGTACCCGGCCTCGTCCACCGCGGCGAGCACGGCGTCGTCGCTCAGCGCCGCGGAGCTCTCCACCCGGACCGCGCCGGACTCCAGGTCGACGTCCACCCCGGTGACGCCGTCGATCTTGCCGATCTCGGACTTCACCGCGGCCGCGCAGTGCCCGCAGGTCATTCCGGTGACGGTGTAGGTGGTGCTCGGCATCTCGGCTCCTGTGCTCGTCGGAAGGGTTCGGACACCCGGGGCGGCAATACTGCCCGGGGGTATCCGGCACCCCGACGATACCCCCGCCCGGTATGGAACCGCAATGTGCCTGAGCCGGGCATCCGGCCGGGGCACCGGTTAGGCTCGGCTACCGTGCTGTCAGTTGTGCCGAGCCCCCTCACCGTGCGCGCACCCTCCAAGGTGAACCTGCACCTCGGCATCGGCGATCTACGCCCGGACGGCTACCACGATCTCACCACCGTCTTCCAGGCGCTCTCGCTCACCGACGACGTCCGGATCGCCCCGGCGGGCTCGCTCACCGTGAAGGTTTCCGGCGAGGGCGCCGCCGAAGTCCCGACCGACCGCACCAACCTGGTGTGGAAGGCCGCGGTCCGGCTGGCGCACCTGGCCGGGCGGGCGCCGCTGGTGGAGATCGCCATCGGCAAGGGCATCCCGGTGGCGGGCGGCATGGCGGGCGGCAGCGCCGACGCGGCGGCCGCGCTGGTCGGGCTGGACGCGCTCTGGGAGCTCGGGCTCGGCCGCGACGAGCTCGCGGGCATCGCCGCCGAACTCGGCAGCGATGTGCCGTTCGCGCTGCACGGCGGGACCGCGCTCGGCACCGGCCGCGGCGAGCGGCTGCTCCCGGTGCTGGCCAGGAACACCTTCCACTGGGTGCTGGCGCTGGCCAAGGGCGGGCTCTCCACGCCCGCGGTCTTCGCCGAGCTGGACCGGCTGCGCGCGCAGGGCGAGCCGCCCCGGCTCGGCGAGCCGCAGCGCCTCATCCAGGCGCTCGCGGGCGGTGACGCCGCCGCGCTCGCCCCGCTGCTCGGCAACGACATGCAGGCGGCGGCGCTCTCGCTCAAACCCGAGCTGCGCCGCACGCTGCGTGCGGGCGTCACCGCCGGTGCGCTGGCGGGCATCGTCTCCGGCTCGGGCCCCACCTGCGCCTTCCTCTGCGAGAGCGCCGACGCGGCGGTCAACGTCGCCGCCGAACTCGCGGGCGCGGGCGTCTGCCGCAGCGTGCGCACGGCCACCGGCCCCGTCCCCGGCGCCCGCATAGTCCCGGCCGACGACGCGAAGTAGCACCGACGGTGCCGGCAACCGGGGCATTGCGATCCCGGCCGCGGGGACGTCGCACCCGGGTCGGGCCGCACCGAGCGCCGCGAGGTGCCCGGATCGTCCGCGCCGAGCGCTGAGCGCCGCCGCAACCCCGCGCCCACCGGCGCCGAGCGGCTCCTCGGTAATCTGGACCGTCGCCTCTCCCGCATGTCCCCGGAAGGATCCATGTCCAACCTGATCAACCTGGAGCAGGTCTCGAAGAGCTTCGGGATCACGCCGCTGCTCGACGGCGTCTCGCTCGGAGTGCACGCCGGGGAGCGGATCGGCGTCGTCGGCCTCAACGGCGGCGGCAAGACCACCCTGCTCGAGGTGCTGACCGGGCTGGAGCCGCCGGACGCGGGCCGGGTGAGCAGGCTGGGCGGGCTGCGGATGGCGGTGGTGACCCAGCGCGGTGTGCTGCCTCCCGGCGCCACGGTCGGCTCGGTGGTGCTGGCCGGGATCGCCGACGAGGCGGGGTTCGCGCACGCGGGCGAGCTGGCCGAGCACGAGTACGCCGCGAACCCGCGGATCCGCGGCGTGCTGGAGGGCATCGGCATCGCCGGGCTCGGCCTGGAGACCCCGGTCGACTCGCTCTCCGGCGGCGAGCGCCGCCGGGTGGCGCTGGCCGCCGCGCTCGTCCGCGAGCTGGACCTGCTGGTCCTGGACGAGCCGACCAACCACCTCGACGTCGAGGGCGTGCAGTGGCTGGCCGAGCACCTGCTGTCCCGGCGCAGCGCGCTCGTCGTCGTCACCCACGACCGCTGGTTCCTGGACACCGTCGCCACCCGCACCTGGGAGGTCGTCGGCGGCAAGGTGGAGAGCTACGAGGGCGGGTACGGCGACTGGATCTTCGCCCGCGCCGAGCGCGCGCGGCAGGCCGACGCCACCGAATCCCGCCGCCGCAACCTGGCCCGCAAGGAGCTGGCCTGGCTGCGCCGCGGCCCGCAGGCCCGCACCTCGAAGCCGCGCTACCGGGTGGAGGCCGCGGAGGCGCTGATCGCGGATGTCCCCGAGCCGCGCGACAGCGTCTCGCTGGCGAGCTTCGCGCGCAAGCGGCTGGGCCGGGTGGTGGTCGAACTCGAGGACGTCGCGCTGGCCACCCCGGACGGCCGCGAGCTGCTGCACGACCTCACCTGGCGGCTGGCGCCCGGCGAGCGGGTCGGGCTGGTCGGCGTGAACGGCAGCGGCAAGACGACGCTGCTGCGCGCGCTGGCCGGCGACACCGAGCCGACCGCGGGCAAGCGCATCCAGGGCCAGACGGTCCGCATCGGCTGGCTGCGCCAGGAGCTCGACGACCTGCCGGTCGAGATGCGGGTGCTGGAGGCGGTGCAGCAGGTCGCCCAGCGGATCGAGCTCGGCGACGGCTACGAACTCTCCGCCGGGCAGCTCGCCGAGCGGCTCGGCTTCAGCGCCGCGCGCCAGCGCACCCCGGTGCGCGACCTCTCCGGCGGCGAGCGGCGCCGGCTGCAGCTCACCCGGATCCTGATGGCCGAGCCGAACGTGCTGCTGCTCGACGAGCCGACCAACGACCTGGATATCGACACCCTGCAGCAGCTGGAGGACCTGCTCGACAACTGGGCGGGCACGCTGGTGGTGATCAGCCACGACCGCTACCTGATCGAGCGGATCTGCGACTCCACCTGGGCGCTCTTCGGCGACGGCGGCCTCACCAACCTGCCCGGCGGCATCGAGGAGTACCTGCGCAGGCGGGCCGCGCTCGGCGCCGCCCCCGGCCTCCGCGCGGCCGCCGCCACCGCGACCGACGCGCCGAAGTCCGCCGTCGACCCGGCCGCCTACCGGGCCGCGCGCAAGGAGCTGTCCAAGCTGGAGCGCGCCCTGGACAAGCTCACCGAGCGCGAGCGCACCCTGCACGACGCGCTGCTCGCCGCCGCCACCGAGCCGGACCGGCTGGCCGACCTGAACGCCGAGCTACTCCGGGTGACCGCCGAGAAGGCGACCACCGAGGAGCGCTGGATGGAGCTGGCCGAGGAGTTCTAGCTGGATTCCGCGGTGCGGCCGTCCACCACCACGGGCAGGCAGGTGCGCACGAAATCGGCGCCGAAGCCGCTGAGCAGCACGCTCCGGTACTGCACCTTGGCGCCGCGCCCCGATCGCTTGAGCAGGTCCCGCACCACGGCCTGGGCCTCGATGATCTGGTAGCGGTTCGGGTTGCCGACCGGCTCCCGGTCGAACTCGATCAGCCCGAGCCTGCGCAGGTTCGTCTGGTACTGCTGGATCCGGTTCGGGAAGCGCAGCCCGGCGTGCTCGCCGAGCACCGTGATCCCGGTGATCTTGCGGTCCGAGCCGAGCGTGCGCGGCCGGCCGAGCCGGATGTCGATGGCGGGCTGCGGGCCGTCCAGGTGCAGGAAGCGCAGCACCCGGGCCTCGTCGGGGGTGAGTTCGGCCAGGATGCGCGCGAAGGCCGGGTGCATCTCCGTGCTCTCGGCGCTGGTGCTGGCGGAGAGCCGGAGCAGCGCGGCGCCCTGCTCGCGCAGCGTCGGCACCCCACCCTGGCCGCCCGCGTGCTCGGCATCCACCCCGAGCACCCGGCGCAGCCGCTCGCGCACCTCGGATTCCGCCTCGGCCAGCACCTCGCGCGGCGGCGTTCCCGCCATGCTGCCCCTGACCACGGTCGAGGTGACGCCGAGCGCGGTGTCCACGGTCCAGGTGGTGACCTCGGAGGCGGCGGTCCAGGCCACCTTGGCGACCCCGGTGGCGGCGCGCACGGTCTCCCGCGGCGTCACCGGCACGATGCGCCGCTGCCCGCGCAGCGCGAGCTCCCGGCGCGGCGGGGCCCCGAGCACCTCGGGTTCGGCGTCGTTCCCGGCGGGAGCCCCGCCGCTCTCGGGCGCCGCGCGACCCGGATCGCTCACAGCCATGTGGTTGCCACTTCCGTTCCGAAGACCAGAATATGAGCGTATCCGGCAATCAGCCCGAGCACGCCGCCATGGACGAAAAGCAGCCATTCGTCCTGTTTGATCGCGGCGCGCAGCATGTCGACGAAGTCGGGTGGGGAGAGCGCCGACATCTGCTTGGCGATGTACTCGTTGACCTGCTTGCCCTGCTGCTGGTTGAAGTCCGGATCGGCGAAGGCGATCGGCGCGATGGCCATCGCCTCGCTGGTGAAGGTGTTCTGCAGGGTGTCGTAGTCGCGGCTGCCGAGCATGAACTTGACCGCGGGGCGGGCCGGGCCGAGCGCGCGGTCGGCGGCCGGGCGCAGCGTGTCCTCCAGCATCTGCATGGTGCGGTCCGAGCGCGGGCCGTTCAGCAGCTCGTCGCCGATATTGGCGAGTGTGATCACCTGGGTGGAGACCAGCTCGGCGTAGCCGTCGGTGATCTCGTTCTGCCGCTTGATCAGCAGCCCCTGCCGCCAGGGGCACCACCACTTGGGGTAGGCGGGGGCGAAGATCATGTTAAGCCCGACCCAGTTCACCACCCAGCCGATCACGATGCCGCCGATCGGCAGCACCGCCAGGCTGGACCAGCCGGTCAGGTGCAGGATCCCGACCAGCACGACGCCCATCGGGGCGCCGAAATAGAAGCCGAAATTCTGCATGAAGCGCAGTTCCTTGGCGCCGAGCACCTGGAAGAGCTGGTTCAGCAGTTGCGGCCGGGCCTGGAAATAGCGGATGACCATCTGCTTGACGTCGAGCAGCTGATCGATGTTCTCGCCCAATTCCAGGGTGAGCTCGCGGAGAATATCCGGCAGCTGCTGCTTCACCCGCTCGTGCACCTTCTCGCGCACCTGCGCGGGCAGGTTGAACCAGAGCTGCGGATGCTCGCGGCGCAGAATTTCCTCGACGATGTCGCGGATCTGCGCGTCGGCCACCCGGGTGAGATGTTCGGCGAGCTTTTCCGGGTCCAGCTCGCGGTAGAAGTCGGAGACGCTGCCCAGTTTGGAGAGCCCCTTGTCCACCGCGATACTCGCCATCTTGTCGGCGCGCGACGGGACGATGCCCTGCCAGCCGAGCCTGCCGTCGTAGCTGAGCAGCGGCAGGATCTGAATTCGCTTGGGCAGGTAGGGAAACAATGCGCGAAGGCCGGGCAACCGGAAGCCGTGGAACGCGATCGGCTTGAACAGCATGAGGATGCCGGTCCAGTTGGTGATATAGCCGATGACGCCGGTGAAAAGCGGGATGGTCAACAGCTCGAGGAGAATGGTCGGATGGACCCCGAAAGCACTCTCCAACACGACTTCCTCCTGCCGACACACCAGTGACCGCCGCCGCACCGGCTCCTCAAACTAGCACCAGGGCGGCGGCGGAACCGCACTGTGCGCCGAATGCGCGGGTCCGGCATACCGGTCGCGGGTGCGGGGCAATATTCTGGGGACGGTTTCCATCGGCGGTCGAGGAAGTTCGGAGTGGGACGTGGCAGACGACAGAACCGGACGGGCCGCCACCGGGCAGGCCGCACCGGGCCAGAACCTGATTCGGCCGGGCAGCCGCGAGGTGGAGCGCAGCGCTGATGTCGAGCAGCGGCAGATCAGTAACGAGGCGCGGCTGATCCGCGGGGTCTTCCGGGCCGCCGGGGTGGCGGCGGGGTCGGTGGTGCGCGGCGGGCAGTGGGCCGTCGGCACCGGCTACGAGGTGACCCGCGAGATCGCGCAGGCGGCGCTGGACGGTGAGTCCTCCGCCGATATCGCCGAGCGCACCGGCAACGCGCTGCGCTCCATCGCGCGCAGCGCGCTCGGCGTCACCGAGGGGTCGGTGCGCGAGATCGTCAGCTATGTGCCGACGCCGAACGGCGGCGGGGGCAGCACGCCGCAGCCGCAGCAGCAGGCGCTGGTGATCGGGCAGAACCTGCGCTCGGCCAGCTCCCAGGAGCTGCGCAGGCGCGGTGACGCGCTGCTGGCCCGCTCGGCCGACGTCTACTTCACCGAGGACGTGCACCCGGCCTACGACCGGATCCTCGACGAGCTCGCCCCCGACGAGGCGCGCATCCTGCGCTTCATGGCGCTGAACGGCGCGCAGCCCGCGGTGGACGTGCGCACCAACCGGCCGCTCGGCATCGGCTCGGAGCTGGTGCAGGGCGATCTGACCTCGGTGCCGGAGCAGGCGGGGGTGCGCTACCCGGACCGGTCCCGCGCCTACCTGATCAACCTGAACCGGCTCGGGCTCACCCGGACCTCGGACGATCCGGTGGTGCTCAGCCGCTACATGGTGCTCGAGGTGCAGCCGTCGGTGGAGGCGGCGCTCAAGAAGGCCGGGCGGGCGCCGAAGATCGTGCGCAAGAGCCTCCGCCTCACCGAGTTCGGCGAGGACTTCTGCCGCACCTGTTTCACGATCGCGACCTGACCATCGCGGTGCGTCGCCCGCTGCGGTGATAGCGATCTGATACAAATCTTCGCGATTCGGTCGAGCGTGCCCGAGCGGATGGGATCGTGGAGTCATGGACCAGGAGCGCAGCGAGACGGCCGGTGCGGCCGCGCCGCGCGGGGCAACCGCCCCGGGCGGTGCCCGCTCGCGCCCGGCCGCCGTATCCGAGCGGCCGGCGAATCGGGACGGCGCCCCCATCTCCGCCGGTGACAGGCAGGTGGGGCCCGCGGGCCAGGCCGCGGGCGGGCGAATCTCCGCGGACGACAGGCGGGCCGACGCGCCCGGCTCCGCCGCCCCGCGCGAGGAGCCGCGAGCCGACGCGGGCGGCGCTGCCGACGAGCGGCGGCCCGCCGGGGCCGATGGCGGCGCGTGGCCCGACGGGCAGAATCGGATCGGTGCGGACTCCGACCTCTCGCGGGTCGGGCTCGGCACCCCGGCCGGGCCACCGCGCACCGGCGGCACCGCGGACCGCAGCGCGGCCGACGATATCGCCGCGATCGAGCGGCTCAAGTTCCGCTACCTGCGCACCCTGGACACCAAGGACTGGGACGAGTTCGCCGACACCCTGATCCCGGAGGCCACCGCCACCTACAGCGAGTACCTGCAGTTCGAGTCCCGCGAGGCCTTCCTGGCCTTCCTGCGCAACACCCTCGGCCCGCACGTCATCACCGAGCACCGCTGCGACCACCCGGAGATCGACGTGGACGGCGACACCGCCGCGGGCACCTGGTACCTCGCCGACACCGTGCTCATCCCGGCGCACAATATGCTGCTGCGCGGCGCCGCCTTCTACACCGACCGCTACCAGCGCTGCGACGACGGCCGCTGGCGCATCGCGCACACCGGCTACGAGCGCACCTACGAGGTGGTGCTCTCGCTCAGCGACCTGCCCAGCCTGCGGCTGACCTCCAGCCGCTGGGGGCTGCTCGCCCGCGAGGACGGCATCGCCCCGCTGCAGCGCGACCCCGGCGGCACCCCCTAATCGGCGGCGGCGACCAGCGGCTCCAGCGTGAGTCCCTTGTGTTCCTTCTCGATGTACTGCAACCGCCACTTGTCGCTGAAGAGCGCGAGAATCGCGCCGTCGCTGCGGGTGAAGACCTCGACCCCGCGCTGCCGATCCAGCTCCTCGGCGGAGGCGGCGTCGGTGCGCCGCGCGATGGAGTAGCCGAGGAAATCCAGCTTGGTCTCCACGCCGAACTCGGCCTGCATGCGCGCCGTGACCACCTCGAACTGCATGGGCCCGACGGCGGCGAGCACCGGGGAGGCGTCGCCGCGCGCGTCGTTGCGCAGCACCTGCACCACGCCCTCGGAGTCCAGCTGGTCCATGGCCTTGCGGAACTGCTTGTACTTGCCCGCGCTCTCCGCGCGCAGCACCGCGAAGTGCTCCGGCGCGAACGACGGGATCGGCGGGAACTCCACCTTCTTGTCCACGAAGAGCGTGTGCCCCGGCGCCAGCGCGGTGGCGTTCACCAGGCCGACCACGTCACCGGGGTAGGCGGTGTCGACGGTGGTGCGCTCGCGGCCGAAGACGGTGAGCGCGTACTTGGTGGCGAACGGCCGCCCGGTCTGCGCGTGCGTCACCACCATGCCGCGCTCGAACTCGCCGGAGACGATGCGCATGAAGGCGAGGCGGTCGCGGTGCGCGGTGTCCATCCCGGCCTGCACCTTGAAGACGACGGCGCTGAACGGGTCGGTGGTCTCCCGCGGCGTGCCCGCGACATCGGCCCGCGCGCGCGGCGGCGGGGCCAGCTCGATCAGCGTCTCCAGCAGCTGCCTGACCCCGAAGTTCAGCATGGCGGAGGCGTAGATCACCGGCGAGGTCTGCCCGGCCAGGAAAAGCTCCTGGTCGTGGTCCTGCCCGGTGGCGGAGAGCAGCTCGCTCTCCTCGGCGGCGGTGCTCCAGGCCTCGCCCTCGCGCTCGGCCGCGGCGTCCGGGGTGATCGACTCCTCCGGCGCGATGGTGGCGCCGCCCGCGGTGCGGGTGAAGTGGATGTACTCGGCGGCGGCGCCCTCGGGGCCGCGGCGCAGCAGCCCGCGGAAGTCGCCCGCGATGCCGACCGGGAGGAAGAGCGGGGTGGGGGTGAGCCCGATCCGCTCGTCGATCTCGTCCAGCAGCTCCAGCGGAGCGCGGCCGGGGCGGTCCCACTTGTTGATCACGGTGATCACCGGGATGCCGCGGTGCCTGCAGACCTGGAAGAGCTTGAGCGTCTGCGGCTCCAGCCCCTTGGCGGCGTCGATCAGCATGACCGCCGCGTCCACCGCGGTGAGCACGCGGTAGGTGTCCTCGGAGAAATCGGAGTGGCCTGGGGTGTCGACCAGGTTGATCACATTGTCGATGTCCGAGCCCGCGGTGCGGTAGTTGAACTGCAGCGCGGTGGAGCTGACCGAGATGCCGCGGGCCTTCTCCATCTCCATCCAGTCCGAGACGGTGGACTTGCGCCCGGCCTTGCCGTGGATCGCGCCCGCCTCGGAGATCACCCGCGCGTGCAGCGCCAGCGCCTCCGTCAGGGTCGACTTGCCCGCGTCCGGGTGCGAGATCACCGCGAAGGTGCGCCTGCGCGCGACCTCCGCCGGCAGCCCGCGCGGGACGGAGACGACGGCGCCGTCGGGGGAGGCGGTCACGGTGATCGGCCCTTTCGCGTGCGGGATCGGCAACCTGTCCAGCGTACGTGATTGCGGCGTGACCTCCCGATTCCAAGGGCGCTGCCCAGCTGGGGTATGGTGGTCGGGTTGTCTCGGCGAGGGTGACCGCCCAGCGTGCACCGTGATCGACGCGGCTCGGCCTTCCGGCCGTCCGGTCGTTTCCATTCGCCCGACGAGCAGACCATCGCGCAGGACGTCCCGCGCGTAGCCCGTGTCCAGCCCCGGAAAAGCCGTAGGAGTATTTCAGTCATGTCCGACGTCAACGTCCTCGAGGCCGTAGTACGCACCGAGTTCGGTAAGGGCGCAGCCCGTCGCACCCGCCGTGCGGGCAATGTTCCGGCCGTGCTGTACGGCCATCAGTCGGATCCCCAGCACCTGGCCGTGAACGCCAAGGAGTTCGCCGCGATCCTGCGCCAGCACGGCACCAACGCCGTGCTGAACCTGGTGATCGACGGCACCCCGCAGCTCGCGCTGACCAAGTCCGTTGTCGTGCACCCGATCCGCCGCTACATCGAGCACGCCGACCTGCTGATCGTGAAGCGCGGCGAGAAGGTCACCGCCGACGTGAACATCGTCGTCACCGGCGAGGCCGCGGCGGGCACCCTGGTCACCCAGGACGCCACCACCGTGTCGATCGAGTCCGACGCGCTGAACATTCCCGAGTCCATCGAGGTCTCGGTCGAGGGCGCCGAAGAGGGCACCCAGATCACCGCCGCCGACCTGTCGCTGCCGAAGGGCGTCGAGCTGGCCGTCGATCCGGAGACCCTGATCGTCAATGTCATCACCGCGCCCGTGGTCGAGGACCCGGAGGCCGACACCACGGAGACCTCCGAGGCGGCCGAGGGCGACGAGGCCACCGAGGCCGACGCCGAGAGCGCCGAGTAACACCGGGTCGTGTCCGAACCCGCCGCCGGACCGGCGCTCGTCGCCGGCCTCGGCAACCCCGGGCCCGAGTACGAGCGGACCCGGCACAATGTGGGCTTCCTGGTCGCCGACGTGCTCGCCGAGCGCGTCGGCGGCCGGTTCACCGTGCACAAGAAGTCCGGCGCCGAGCTGCTGCAGGCCCGGCTGGACGGACGGCAGGTGCTGGTCGCCAAGCCGCGGTCGTTCATGAACGTCTCCGGGCGGCCGGTCGCCGCGCTCGCCCGCTTCTTCTCCGTTCCGCCCACCGAGGTGGTGGTGGTGCACGACGAGCTGGATCTGCCGTTCGGCACCATCCGGGTCAAGCGCGGCGGCGGCGAGGGCGGCCACAACGGCCTGCGCAGCGTCTCCTCGGCGCTCACCACCAAGGAGTACCTGCGGGTGCGGGTCGGCATCGGCCGCCCGCCGGGCAGGCAGGATCCGGCCGACTTCGTGCTCAAGCCGTTCGCGGCGCCGGAGCGCAAGGAGGTCCCGGTCATCGTCGAGCAGGCCGCCGACGCCGTCGAGCTGCTGCTCCGGGTCGGGCTGGAAGCCGCGCAGAACCAGCTGCACTGAGGGGTCATGGCTTCGAACGCACAGCGCGCCGCCGCACACCGGCTCGCGCCCTTCGTCCTCGGTCCCGTCGGCGGCACCCGCCGGGCGGATGCGGTGCGCCTCGACGGCACCCGCATCCTGCTGACCGGCGCCTCCTCCGGAATCGGCCGGGCCGCCGCGCTGCGCACCGCCGCACGCGGCGCCGAGCTGCTGCTGGTCGCGCGCCGCGCCGGTGAACTCGAGCAGCTCTGCGCCGAGATCGCCGCGCACGGCGGCAAGGCCGAGTACCGCGTCTGCGACATGGCCGACCAGGCCCAGGTCGCCGAGCTGGTCGAGAGCCTGGACGGCCCGGTCGACGTGCTGATCAACAATGCCGCGCGCTCGATCCGCCGCCCGCTCACCGAGTCCTTCGACCGGCTGCACGATTTCCAGCGCACCATGGCGGTGAACTACTTCGGCGCGGTGCAGCTCACCCTCGGCGTCGTGCCCGGCATGCTGGCCCGCGGCGGCGGCCACGTGCTCGACGTCTGCACCTGGACGGTCGCCGCCGACAGCTCCCCGCGCTTCGCCGCCTACCACGCCTCCAAGGCCGCGCTGGCCGGCTTCAACCGCAGCGCGGGCGCCGAACTGGCCGCCGCCGGAATCGCCTTCACCACCATCGGCTACCCGCTCGTGCACACCGCCATGAGCTCGCCCACCGAGCGCTACCGCCGCCTCCCCGGGCTCACCCCCGACCAAGCCGCCGACTGGATCCTCACCGCCCTGCGCACCCGCCCGGTCCGCATGGTCCCGCGCTACGCCGCGCTGCTCCGGGCCGTCAACCAGGTCTCCCCGCGCACCGTCGACCGGCTGCTGGCCCGCCGCTCCTGAAGCTCAGTCCAGGTGCGCGGCGGTGGCGGCGCGGCGCAACTTCCCGGACGAGGTCTTGGGCAGCGCCCCCGGCCCGAGCACGGTGACCGAGCGCGGCCGCACCCCGACCTCGGAGAAGACCGCGTGCACCACCTCGCGCTCGATCCGCTTGACCTGCTCCTGGTCCTCGTGGTCGTTGCTCTCCACCACCACCGCGAAGCTCTCCCGCTTCTGCCCGGCGTCCAGCCGGACCGCGACCGCGTTGCCCGGCCGCACCCCGGCCACCCGGCCGGCGGCGCGCTCGATATCGGTGGGGTAGATATTGCGGCCGCCCATGATGATGACGTCCTTGATCCGCCCGCAGACCACGATCAGCCCGCGCTCGGTGAAGTAACCGATATCGCCGGTGTCCAGCCAGCCGTCGGCGTCCCGCGCCGGGCGGAAGCCGTCGACGGTGACATAGCCTTCGGTCACTGCGGGGCCGCGCAGCTCGATGACGCCGACCGAACGGGTGGGCAGCGGCTGCCGCTCGGCGTCCACGATCCGCCCCTCCAGCTGGTCCACCAGGTAGCCGAGGGTGGGCAGGGCGCGCACCGAGCCGTGGTGCGCGCGCTGGTCGCGGATCGGGACCGCCTTGCCGATGGCCTCCAGTAGATCCGCGTCCACCACGTCGACCACCTGGCCCAACCCGGGGTCGGGGATGGAGACGGCGAGCGTGGTCTCGGCCATGCCGTAGACCGGGGTGAGCGCGGCCGGGTCGAGGCCGAAGCGCTTGCCCGCGACGGCGAGCTGGTCCATGGTGTCCGGGTCGACCGGCTCCGCGCCGTTCCACATGTAGCGCACGCTGCTCAGGTCGTAGGCGCCGTCCTCGGCGCGGGAGAGCCGCCGGGCCAGCAGCGAGTAGGCGAAGTTGGGGGCGGCGGTGACGGTACCGCGGTACTTGCCGATCAGCTCGGCCCAGAGCAGCGGCTTGGCCAGAAAGTCGAGCGGCGTCACGCAGACCACCTCGGCGCCGAGCTGCATGGGCACGCTGAGGAAGCCGACCATGCCCATGTCGTGGAAGAGCGGCAGCCAGCTCACCATGACGTCCTGGTCCAGCTGGAACTTCACCCGGTCGAACATGGCGTAGGCATTGACGAAGAAGTTGCCGTGCGTGATCCGCACCGCCTTCGGCGAGCCGGTGGAGCCGGAGGTCAGCTGCTGCAGCGCGATGTCGTCCTCGCCGGTGGGCAGCGGTTCGGTGTCCGGGCCGTCGTGCAGCCGGTCGATCCGCACCACCGCGATGCCGCGCTCCAGCAGCAGCGGCTCGGCCGCCTCGAAGGGCGCGCCGAGCACCACCGCCTTGGCCTCGATCATGCGCAGCACGGTCTCGGTGTCCTGCGCCCAGACGGCCAGGTCGGTGCGGGGCGTCGGCTGGTGCAGCATGGTGATGGAGGCGCCGCGCATCCAGACCGCCTGGCAGGCGGGCGCGATATCGACCGGCATCCCGGCCAGCACGCCGACCGCGTCGCCGTGCCCGATCCCGGCGGCGGCGAGCCCGCCCGCCATCCGCCTGGCCTGCCCGTGGATCTCCCCCCAGGTCTGCCTGCGCGGCTCGTTCGGCTCGCCGGTGACCAGGCCGCGCTGACTCGCCGCGGCGGTCGCGTACATCTCCTCGGTGAACCTGCTCACGTTCCACTCCCTCGGCTCGGCCCTGCCCTGCTATCCCGCCGCAGCGGGCGGACGTTAACTCCCGGTGGTGATTCGCCCGGAGGTAGCGAGCGGACGAGTCAGCGCCGGGGTGGCAGCGGTACCCGCAGCAGGTCGTGCGCAACCACGAGGTGACCGTCGAAGTGCCGCGACGCCTCCCTGCGGTGCTCCTCCAGGGTGCGGTAGCGCTGCGAGAAATGGGTCAGAACCAGCGTCCGGACCCCGGATTCGGCCGCGACCCGCGCGGCCTGGGCCGCGGTGAGGTGCCCGTACTCGGCGGCCAGGTGCGCGTCGGCCTCCAGGAAGGTGGCCTCGATAACCAGCATGTCCACCCCCGCGGCCAGTTCGAGGACGCCGGGGCAGAGCCGGGTGTCCATGACGAAGGCGAAGCTCTGCCCCGGCCGCACCTCGCTCACCTCGGCCAGCGTGACCTCCCGCTCGCCCACCCGGAGCACGCCGGTGCGCTGGAGCTCGCCGACCTGCGGCCCGCGCACCCCGAGCGCCGCCAGCCGCTCCGGCAGCAGCCTGCGGCCGTCCGGCTCGGTGAGCCGGTAGCCGAACGCCTCGACCGGGTGCGAGAGCGCCGCGGTCGTGAGGGTGAACGGCGCGCCGGGAGCCGCCAGCGGGCCCGCCGCCGCGATCGGGTGCTCGGTGAGCTCGACGGTCCGGCGGAAGGCGCTGGCATCGCAGAGGTTGCGGAACCAGTGCGCGCCGGAGGCCGGGTAGTAGGCGTGCACCGGGTGCGCCACCGCGTCCAGGCTGATCCGCTGCACGATGCCGGGCAGCCCGAGGCAGTGGTCGCCGTGGAAGTGCGTGAGCGCGATCCGGGTGATCGCCGACGCCGCGACGCCGGCGTGCGTGAGCTGCCGCTGGGTGCCTTCGCCGGGGTCGAAGAGCAGCCCCTCGCCGTCCCAGCGCAGCAGGTAGCCGTTGTGGTTGCGCTGCCGGGTCGGCACCTGGCTCGCGGTGCCGAGCACGACCAGCTCGCGGGCCGACATCTACAGCGCGGCCACGGCGGCGACGAACCGGTCCAGCTCGGCGTAGGAGACGAAGCAGTGCGGCGAGGCGCGCACCACCGCGTCCAGCCCGCGCTCGGTCATGTCGAGCAGCGTCGAGCTCGCGCGGCTCACCGTCACGGTGATGTTCCGCTCGGCCAGCCGGTCCCGGATGGCCTCGGGGGCGATCCCCTCCTTGGTGAAGGAGACGATGCCGCCGCGAGCGCCCTGCTCCCCGCCGAGATCGCGCACCGTGACCCCGGCCAGCGCGCCGAGCGCCGCGCGCAGGTGCGCCGAGCGGTCCGCGATCGCCGCGTAGACCGCCTCCGGGCCCAGCTCGAGCAGGTAGCGCACGGCCGCGCCGAGCCCGAGCCGGGCCGCCACATCGTGCTCCCAGAACTCGAAGCGCCTGGCATCCGGGGCCAGCTCGTAGCTCTCCGGCCCGGTCCAGGTGGCGCTGTGCAGGTCCAGCCGCTGCGGCTCGATCGCCGCGACCAGCTCCGGCCGGATGTACAGGAAGCCGGTGCCGCGCGGCCCGCGCAGCCACTTGCGGCCGGTGGCGGAGAGCGCGTCCACGCCGAGTTCGGTCACATCGAGGGGGAGCTGACCGGCGGCTTGGCAGGCGTCGAGCAGGACCAGCGCGCCGCTCCCGCGGGCCAGCCGCGCCGCCTCGGCGACCGGGTTCACCACCCCGCCGTTGGTCGGCACGTACACCAGCGAGACCAGCTTGACCCGCTCGTCCAGCATGGCGGCCAGCGCCTCCAGGTCGAGCAGCCCCGACCCGTCGCTGGGGATTCGCTCCACGCTCGCGCCCGCCGCCCGAGCGCGCTGCAGCGTGGCGATGGCGTTCGCCGCGTAGTCGATGCCGCAGATCAGCACGCGGTCGCCGGGGCCGAGCGGTACCGAGTAGAAGAAGTCGGTCCACGCCCTGGTCGCGGAGTCGCTCAGCGCGATGGCCCCCGGCACCGTCCCGAGCAGCTCCGCGATCGAGCCCCTGACCCCGTCCAGGTCGTCGATCCGCTCGTTCGCCGCCCGGTAGCCGCCGACCTCAGCCTCGCGCCGCAGGTGCGCGATCACGGTCTCGGTGACGACCCCCGGCGGCAGCGAGGAGCCCGCGCTGTCCAGGAACACGTGACCGGAGGCCGGGGCGGAGGGGTCGAGCCCGGAGCCGAGGCCCGGGGTGTCGGCGCGGAGCCTGGCGTCGTCCATGCCGCGACCCTAGCGGTAGCGGCCGACGGAGATTCGGCCCTTTTCTTGTCGGCGGGCGCCGCTACCCTTGACGGTACGACGCGATCCGGCCCCGTCCGCGAACACTCGACCCCGCTGCCCCGAGCTCGAACGACAACCCGCCGACCCCGGCCCATCGCAGTGCCCGCCGGATCGAACCCCTTGCACACAGCAGTACGGATACGAACAACGCACCACGGTGGAGGTTGGTATGTCGGTCACGCTCGAGCACCCGGAGCCGCCCGGTCAAACGGTCGATCAGGAGGATCTGTCGTCCCGCGCGGCGGCCGAGGCGTACGTCGGCGGGGTCTGTTTCAAACTCGGTCCACCAGCGCTGATCGGCGCCGAACTGGAGTGGCTCACCGTCCAGGGTGAATCTTCGGCGTACTCGACGGACGCGCCCCGTCCCGCCCTGGACGATCTCGCGGGCGCACTAGGGCCGCACGCCCCGCGGTCGCTCGCCCCCGGCTCGCCGGAGCTGCCCCTGCCCGGTGGTAGCCGCGTCACCGTCGAACCCGGTGGCCAGATCGAACTCTCCAGCTCCCCCTACCCCGATGCGCAGGCGCTCTCCGCCGCACTGCGCGCCGATGCCGCCGTGCTCCGCGCTCTGCTCGCCACCCGCGGCATCCGCACCGTCTCGCTCGCCGCCGACGCCTCCCGTCCGCCGCGGCGGCTCCTCGAACTCCCGCGCTACCGGGCGATGGAACGGCACTTCGCCGGGATCGGCCCGTTCGGCAAGCTCATGATGTGCAATACCGCGGCCGGCCAGGTCAGCGTGGACGCCGGCGCCGACCCCGCCGAGGTGGCCGCGCGCTGGCACCTGCTGCACGTCGCCGGCCCCGCGCTGGTCGCCGCCTTCGCCTGCTCGCCGCTGCTGAAGGGCGCGCCGGGCGGGGCCTGGGCCTCGCAGCGCATGCGCACCTGGCTGCGGCTCGACCACAGCCGCACCCGGCCGCCCGCCGAGCAGTGGGCCGACCCCATCGCCGGGTACGCGAGCTGGGCGCTCGACGTCCCGCTGCTCTGCGTCCGGCCCTGCGGCCGGGACCCGGAGGCCCCGAAGTGGACCGCACCGCCCGGCGCCACCTTCGCCGACTGGCTCTCCGGCGCACTGGACGACGAGATCGGCCGCCGCCCGGCCCGCGCCGACCTCGACTACCACCTGACCACGCTCTTCCCGCCGGTGCGCGCCTCCGGCTACCTGGAGGTCCGCTACCTCGACGCGCAGCCCGGCGACACCTGGAGCACCCCGGTGCACGTCATCGAGGCCCTGCTCAGCACCCCGGCGGTGGTGGCGGAGGCCACCGCGCTGGCCGCGCCGACCGCGGGCCGCTGGCAGGAGGCGGCACACGCCGGGCTCGCCGATCCCGAGCTGCGCGCGGGCGCCGAGGCGCTGCTGCGGCTGGCCGCCGCGCACTCCGCGCAGCCGGGCGAGGTCGAGTCCGCCGCCGCACGATGTCGCGCGGGGCGCACCCCGCACGACGACGACCCGGGAGTGAAGGCATGACCATCCAGTTCTCCGACAACGCGACCACCGACCGGCTGCGCGGCGCGATCGCCGAGGTGCTCACCAGGGCCCGCGCCCGCACCCTAGCGCTCACCGGCTGCCTGGACGATGCCGAGCTGGCCGCGCAGCACTCCCGGCTGATGAGCCCGCTGGTGTGGGATCTCGCCCACATCGGCAACCAGGAGGAGCTCTGGCTGGTGCGCGATGTCGGCGGCCGGGCCGCCGTGCGCGGCGATATCGACGAGCTCTACGACGCCTTCAAACACGCCAGGGCCGCGCGCCCGGAGCTGCCGCTGCTCGACCCGGCCCAGGCCCGCGGCTACGTCGGCTCGGTGCGCGACGAGGTGCTCGATGTGCTCGCCGGGGCCCCGCTGCACGGGAATCCGCTGGTCGAGGGCGGCTTCGCCTTCGGCATGATCGCCCAGCACGAGCAGCAGCACGACGAGACCATGCTCGCCACGCACCAGCTGCGCAGCGGCCCCGCCGTGCTGGCCGCGCCGCCGCCGCCCGCCGCCCGGGTCGCCGTGCGGGG
Organism: Nocardia sp. NPDC050697; assembly: GCF_040654395.1. Classification (NCBI taxonomy): domain Bacteria; kingdom Bacillati; phylum Actinomycetota; class Actinomycetes; order Mycobacteriales; family Nocardiaceae; genus Nocardia; species Nocardia sp. NPDC050697. The sequence goes on along the minus strand of NZ_JBFAHY010000007.1, from coordinate 208,673 downwards.
CGAGGTGATCGTGCCGGCGGGCGAGTTCGTGATGGGCACCTCCACCGACCCGTGGGCGCTGGACAACGAACGCCCGGCGCACCCGGTGCACGTCCCCGGCTTCGCCATCGACGCCGCGCCGATCACCAACGGGGAGTACCTCGCCTTCCTCGCCGACGGCGGGTACGAGCGGCCCGAGCTGTGGTCGCCGCGGGGCTGGCAGCACCGCACCGAGGCCGGGCTGGTCGCGCCGCAGTTCTGGGAGCGCGACGGCGCGGGCACCTGGTGGCGCCGGGCCTTCGGCACGCTCACCCCGCTGCGGCCGCGGCAGCCCGTCGTGCACGTCTGCTACTTCGAGGCCGAGGCGTACGCGAACTGGGCGGGCAAGCGGCTGCCCACCGAGCCCGAGTGGGAGAAGGCGGCGCGCTTCGACCCGGAGACCGGGGTGACCCGGCGCTACCCGTGGGGCGATGCCGACCCCGGCACCGCGCAGGCCAACCTGGGGCAGCGGCACCTGGAGCCCGCCGACGTCGGCGCCTACCCGGCCGGTGCCTCGCCCGCCGGGGTGCACCAGCTGATCGGGGACGTCTGGGAGTGGACCTCGTCCGGGTTCGAGCCGTACCCCGGGTTCCGCGCCTTCCCGTACGCCGAGTACTCCGACGTCTTCTTCGGCGGCGACTACCGGATGCTGCGCGGCGGTTCCTTCGGCACCGACCCGGTCGCCTGCCGCGGCACCTTCCGGAACTGGGACCACCCCATCCGCAGGCAGATCTTCTCCGGCTTCCGGCTGGCGCGCGACCTGCGCTCCGGCGAGGGCCGGTGATCGGGCCGGAGCGGCCCACGTCTCGCCCCGGGCGGCGCTGATGTGCCGTCACCTGGGGTACGTGGGCCCCGCCGTGCCCGTCGGCAGTGTGCTGACTCGCGGGCCGCACTCGCTGCGGACGCAGGCCTGGGCGCCGCGGGATATGCGCGGCGGCGGGACCATCAATGCCGACGGGTTCGGTGTGGCGTGGTGGCGGGAGGTTTCTCCGGCCCCGCCTGCCGGGCGCTCGCCCGCGCCCGGGGGGCCGGATGGTCCGCCGCGTGAATCCGGTGGGCCGGATGGTGCCTCGCGCGAGCCCGGCAGGGCGGACGACGCCCCCCGCGGGGCTGTTGCCGCGCCCGGGCCGGCGGGTGCCGTCGCGCCGGGGGAGACGCCCGCCGACGGGCAACCCCGGCCGGAGCCGGTGGTCACCCGGTACCGCAACCCCGCCCCGATCTGGACCGATCCCGCGGTGGACGAGGTGCTCCCGCAGCTCAGCTCCACCGCGGTCCTCGCGGCGGTACGCTCGGCGACGGTCGGCACGCCGATCGAGCGCAGCGCGTGCGCCCCGTTCACCGACGGCCGCTGGGCCTTCAGCCACAACGGCGTCATCCCCGAGTGGCGGCTCGCGCTCTCCGCCGTCCTCGCCGACCTCGATATCGCCGCCACGACCGCGGGCGCCACCCGCCGCTTCCAGACCATCGACCTGCTCGATGCCGAGGCCCCCACCGACGCCGCCGCGCTCTGGGTACTGCTGCGCGGCCTGCTCGGCGCCCTCGACCCCGGCGACCCCGCGGGCCCGGCCACGGCCCTGCGCGACCTGGCGACCGCGGTACTCAGGCACTCGCCGCAATCCCGGCTCACCCTGCTGCTCGGCAATGGCGAGCGGCTCTGGGCCACCACCGTGCACCACGGAATGAGTGCCCTGGTCACCGCCGATTCCGCGGTACTCGCCTCGGAGCCCTACGACGACGACCCCGGCTGGCAGCCCGTCGCCGACCACATGCTGGTGACCGCCGCCCCCGGCGACCTCACCATCCAGCCCCTCTCCGACCCGAAGGAAGGCGCCCCGCGATGACCGCACCGACGCTGGAGATCCACCTGTCCGACGCCGACCTCACCGCCGCGCTCCGCGCCGACGCGACCACCGGCCTCACCGCGACGCCGAAGACGCTGCCACCCAAGTGGTTCTACGACGCCCGCGGCAGCCGGCTCTTCGAGCAGATCACCGAGCTGCCCGAGTACTACCCGACCCGCACCGAACGCGCCCTGCTCGAGCGCGTGGTCGACGAGATCGCCGCCGCCGCCCAGGCCGAGGTCCTCGTCGAGCTGGGCGCCGGCTCCGCCGCCAAGACCCGGCTGCTGATCACCGCCGCCCGCGCCGCCGGACCCCTGAAAACCTATGTGCCGCAGGATGTCTCCGCCGCCGCGCTGCGCGAGTCGACCCGGGAGATCGCCGCCGAGTTCCCCGACCTCGCGGTGCACGGCGTGGTCAGCGACTTCACCGACACCCTGCACAACCTGCCCGGCGGCGGCAGGCGCATGGTGGTCTTCCTCGGCGGCACCATCGGCAACCTGGTCCCCGCCGAGCGCGCCGAATTCCTGGCGAGCATCCACGACGTGCTGGAGCCGGGGGAGCGGCTGCTTCTCGGCGCCGGTCTGGTCATCGACCCCGCCGTCCTCGTCCCCGCCTACGACGATGCCGCCGGGGTCACCGCCGAGTTCAACCGCAATGTGCTGCATGTGCTGAACAACCGCCTCGCCGCCGACTTCGAACCGGAGAAGTTCGAGCACGTCGCGCGCTGGGATGCCGAGCGGGAGTGGATCGAAATGCGCCTCGCGGCGACCGAGGACATGACCGTCCGGGTTCGCGAACTCGACCTCGAGGTGCGGTTCGCCCGCGGTGAGCAGATGCGCACCGAGATCTCCGCCAAGTTCCGTGTCGACGGCCTGCGCACCGAACTCTCGGCCGCCGGCTTCGACACCGAACACACCTGGACCGACCCCGACAACCGGTTCTGTGTTGTTTTGGCCGAGCGGAGCTCGGCAGGATTCGCGCCTTGATGGCTCACATCCGAGCGGGCGAGACTCGCGCCCGCGGCGCATGCACTTCGCCCGCTCGGATGCGAGCCGGCGCGAATCGGGGCTCGTAAGACTCGCCCCCGGCGGGCTGAGTCGTCAGCGGTCGCCCGCGCCGCCGACGACGGCGGAGAGCCAGTCGACCAGGGGGCGCACGGCCTCCCAGGCGGCTCTGACCTCGTCGGCGGTGCGCGGCGTCTCCAGCCACTCCGGGGCGCCGAACTGCCTGCCCGCGGTGATCGACTTGTGCCGCAGCAGGTCGATCCGCGGGTGGTCGGCGTCGAAGCCCCTCGGCTTGGTCTTGAGCTTCTCACCGCCGATGGTGAAGCCCGCGGCGGCGGTCGCCTCCAGGATCTTGCGCAGCTCGGTGCCGCGCACCTCGTCATCGACGGTGCTCCGCAGCTGCGCCAGCTGCCCGGGCGTGCCCTGGTAGAAACCGCCGCCGACGAAGAGCCCCGGCGCCCCGACCTGCACGTACCAGCCGACGCCCGGCGCGGTCCGCACCACCGCCCCCTGCGCCGTCTTGTACGGCGTCTTGTCCTTCGCGAACCGCACGTCCCGATACGGCCGAAACACCTTCGCCGGGCCGAACTCCGGCTCCAGCAGCGCGGTCAGGGCGAGCATCGGCTCGCGCACCGCGCTCTCGTACACGTCCCGGTGCGCCGCCCAGAACGATTTGGAATTGTCCGCCTCGAGATCCTCGTAGAAATCCAGGCCGGCCAGCGGGAAACCCGAGAAACCGCTCATAGTCGCAAACTACGCCGCGCTCACGGCCAATTCACGCCGGGGATCACGTTGCGCCCGAACGCCAGCTGCACGGCGAGCCCGACAATCATCGCGCACCCCGCCGTGACCGCCGCCCATTTCCCGCGTTCCTCCGCGCGGGTATGACCGGTGATTCCGAGTGCGATACCCGCGGGGCCGAAAACGACGGGGACCAGGAACAGTGCGGCGAAGGCGCAGACGAAACCGAGGATGGCGAAAAGCTGGATCTCCGTCTTCTGCCGTTCCAGGGGTTTGCCGGGCAGGTTCGGGTCCTGCTGCTGCCAGTCGCTGGGAATGCGCACGGTCGCGCCCGCGTCCGGGGTGAGTGCGCCGCGCGGAATGCGCACCGTCTCGCCCGCGCCCTGGTTCAGCCAGTTCCGCTGCGCGGGCCGGTCGGTCGCGCGCGGGGCCGGGGCGCTTGGGCTGCCCAGTTTCCAGCCGGTGGCCGGGGCCGGTGGTGGGGCAGGGGGGTGGGCGCGGAACGCGCTGTGGGGGGTCGGGTCCTTGGTCGGCGGGGGGACCGCGGGGAAGCCGGTCGGTGGGCCCGCCGGCGCCGGTACGCCGATCGCCGATGCGGCCGGTCTTCCCGGCACCGGTCCGCCGGGGCGCAGTGGCGAGGGGCCCGGTCTGCCGGGTACGGACGGGCTGTAAGGCGGGGGCGGCGGGCCGGTCGGAGCCGCGGGTGCGAACGGGGGCGCAGGAAGCGGCGGGCCGGTGGGAGCAGCCGGGGCGGCGGGTGGCGGGCTCGCGGGACCCGCGGGTGCGGACGATGGCACCGGAGGTGGCGGGCCGATCGGAGCCGCGGGTGCGGGGGGCGTGCCACCGAGTGGACGTGCGGGTTGTGGCGCGCCACCGGGCGGGACGGGCCCGCCCGGTCGGCTCGTGGGTGCCGGACGGGCCACCGGCGGGCTGCTCGGTTGTTTCGTGGGCGACTGCGGGCCCGCGGCCGCCGACGGCTGCGGGGGCGCGCCGGGTGGGGGCACCGTCGGATCGTGTCCGATCGGCCCGCCGAAGACCGAGCTCGGGATGAGAACGGTCGGCTCGGCGGTGGCGGCCGGTAGCGCCGGCTTCGGCCCGGCCGGCGGGACGTCGTCCTCGACAGCTCCCTGGGCGACCGTCGGCACGTCGGCCACGTCTCCCGCGGAGAGTTCGACGGTGCCCACATCTTCAGCCGATTCCGTCGGCTCCTGGGGCGTCGCCGCGCTATCCCCGGCCTCGCCGGAGACCGGTGCGTCCTCGGGCGCTGCCGGTACCTCGGATTCCGCCACGCTCGTACTCGCCTCGGCGTCTTCGTCCGGCGCGTCGTGCGCTGCCGGTACCGCGCTGACGTCCGATTTCGCAGCGCTCGCACTCAGCACGCCGTCCTCGGCGCCCTTGTCCGCCGCGTCCGCCTTCTCCGGCTCGGCGGAACCTGTTTCGTCGCTGGTAGAAGCCGGGGAACTCGCACCCGGCCGTGCGGAATCATCGCCCTCGGCGCGCACCGCAGGGTCGGCGCCTGTCACATCCCGGGCAGCTGTCGTTGCGACGCCCGAGACCGGCGCTTGGAAGTCGGATGGAGGCGCGCCCTCCGCCGCCTCGTCGTCGATCGGCGCTGCGGAATCATCCGCAGCCGCGTCACCGCCTGGTGCCAGGTCTTCGGGCTGCGCGTCCGCGCTCAGCGGCTCGTCTTCGACGGGCTTCGCGGGGGCAGCGGTGGGTGGGCGGCCAGGGGTAGGCGCTGCGGCACTCTCCACCGGCGCCCGGTTATCGGCCAGCGGCGCGTCACCCGCCGCACGCTTCTCGTCTTCGACAGACTCCGCCCCTTCAGCGGCGGTTGCGTCGACGGGCGCCGGGGGTTGCGCATCACTCGCCCCCGGCTTCGCGCCCTCGGCAGCCGAACTGTCGGCGGCCGCCGCCGGAGCGTCCTCGCCAGAAACCTCCGCCTTCTCCCCGAGCGCCCCCACTCCCGACGCTCCACGCTCGACGAGCGCACGATCCGGCCCACCACGAGACCCTCCCGCACCGGCCCCGGGCGACGACCCCGGCTCCGGCTCGTGCGGTCGCCGCCCCTGCGGTGTACTCATCAACGCCTCCGTTCGGTCGATCTCCCGGCGGGGTACCCATTCGGGCCGCCACTGTACGTGCGGTAGCTGAGAGCGACCTGGGGCGAAAAACACCGACGGGCCCTGGGTCGCGAACGACCCAGGGCCCGTCGAGGGGAAGAACTCAGGCGTTGCCGTTGAACAACCCCGTCACCGAGCCGTTCTCGAACACCTCGCGGATCGTCCGCGCCAGCAGCGGCGCGATGGAGAGCACCGTGAGCTGCGGGAACTTCTTGTCCTCGGTGATCGGCAGGGTATTGGTCACCACCACCTCGCGCGCACCGCAGGCGGCGAGCCGCTCGGCGGCGGGGGCGGAGAGCACGCCGTGCGTGGCGGCGATCACGACATCGACGGCGCCGGCCTCGCGCAGCACCCGCACCGCCTCGGCGATGGTGCCGCCGGTGTCGATCATGTCGTCGATCAGGATGCAGGTGCGGCCGTCCACGTCGCCGACCGGGCGGTGCGACTTGACCTGGTTCGGCACCAGCGGGTCGCGGGTCTTGTGGATGAACGCGACCGGCGCGCCGCCGAGCGCGTCGGCCCACTTCTCGGCGACCTTCACGCGGCCCGCGTCCGGCGAGACGACGGTGACGTTCTCCAGGCTGTAGTTGGCCCGCACGTGCTCGGAGAGCTGGAAGAGCGCGTGCATGTGGTCGACCGGGCCGTCGAAGAAGCCCTGGATCTGGTCGGTGTGCAGGTCGACGGTGATGATCCGGTGCGCACCGGCGGTCTTCAGCATGTCGGCGACCAGGCGCGCGGAGATGGGCTCGCGGCCGCGGTGCTTCTTGTCCTGCCGGGCGTACGGGTAGAAGGGCAGTACCGCGGTGATCCGCTTGGCCGAGCCGCGCTTGAGCGCGTCGATCATGATCAGCTGCTCCATGAGCCACTGGTTCAGCGGCGCGGGGAAGCTCTGCAGCACGAAGGCGTCCGAGCCGCGCACCGACTCCTCGAAGCGGACGAAGATCTCGCCGTTCGCGAATTCCCGCGCGGTCTGCGGGGTGACGTGGACGTCGAGCTCCTTCGCGACCTGTTCGGCCAGCTCAGGATGGCTGCGCCCCGCGAAGAGCATGAGGTTCTTCTGGTTGTCGGTCGAGAACGCGGTCACTGCTGTTCGCCATCCTTTTGCTCTGTTGCCTGACTCGCTGTGTCGCTGGCCGCGTTGGCCTCCGTCGCCGCGTGCGCCGCCGCGGTTCCCGGCCGGTAGCGCGGCACCCAGTTGTCGATATTGCGCTGCGCTCCGCCCGACACCGCGAGTGCGCCGGGCGGCACGCTTCTGCGCAGTACGGTACCTGCTGCCGTATAGGCGCCGTCACCCACGGTGATCGGCGCGACGAACATGGTGTCGCTGCCGGTGCGGACGTGCGAGCCGACCACGGTGTGGTGCTTGCGCACCCCGTCGTAGTTCACGAAGACGCTCGACGCGCCGATGTTGCTGTGCTCGCCGATGGTCGCGTCGCCGACGTAGGTGAGGTGCGGGACCTTGGAGTGGTCGCCGATGGTGGCGTTCTTGGTCTCCACGAATGCGCCGAGTTTGCCCGATTCGCCCAGTACCGTTCCCGGCCGCAGGTAGGCGAACGGCCCGACCGTCGCGCCGGCTCCGATGGTGGCGCCGGTGCCGTGCGTGCGCACCACCGACGCCCCGTCGCCGACCAGCACGTCGGTGAGCGTGGAGTCCGGCCCGATCTCGGCGTCCTCGCCGATCACGGTGCTGCCGAAGAGCTGCGTGCCGGGCCGCAGCACCGCGTCCCTGCCGATCCGGACGCCGGCGTCCACCCAGGTGGTGGCCGGGTCGATCACGGTGACGCCGGCGCGCATGTGCCGCTCCAGCAGGTAGCGGTTCAGGGTGCGGGTGGCGGCGGCCAGCTGCACCCGGTCGTTGACCCCGGTGACCTTGGCCTCGTCCACCAGCCGGGCGCCCTGCACGGTGTGGCCGTCCTCGCGGGCGAGCCGGAGCACGTCGGTGAGGTAGAGCTCGTGCTGGGCGTTCGCGGTGGAGAGCCGGGTGATGGTGCTGCGCAGCACCTGGGCGTCGAAGGCGTAGACGCCGGAGTTGACCTCGGTGATCGCGGCCTGCTCGGGGGTGGCGTCGGCGTGCTCGACGATCTCCAGCACCTGGCCGTCGGCGTCGCGGACGATCCGGCCGTAGCCGTTGGCGTCGTCCGGGACGAAGGTCAGCACCGTTACGGCCGGGCGCTCGGCGTAGCTGCGGTGCTCGTCCAGCAGCGCGGCCAGGGTGTGGCCGTCGAGCAGCGGGACGTCGGCGGAGGTGACGAGCAGGTCGCCGTCGAAGTCCTCCGGCACCGCGCGCAGTGCGCACTGCACCGCGTGTCCGGTGCCGAGCTGCTCCTCCTGCAGCGCGGGCAGGATCTCCCGCCCCTGCTCGGCGGCGACCGCGGCGACGGCGGCGCCGACCTGTTCGCGGTCGTGCCCGACCACGGTGATGAGGTACGCGGGGTCGATCTCGTTCGCCGCATGCAGCGCGTGCGCGAGCATGCTCCGGCCGGCCAGCGAATGCAGCACCTTGGGGGTCTTCGACCGCATTCGTGTCCCGGCGCCAGCGGCGAGAACGACGACGGCGGTCTGCTGTGGCATGGATCTCCCTCGGCTGCCTGTCATCGTGCTGGGCCAAACGCGGGGCCCACGATAGTCATATGTGCGTGCTCCGCCGCCAGGACTCGAACCTGAACTATCTGAACCAAAATCAGAGGTGCTGCCATTACACTACGGCGGATCGTCACACCGGCCGGCTGTGCCGTTTCGGCACGACCCGCCGCTGTGCCCACGGCACGGCATGAATCCTCGCATGCCGACCTCGCTTCCGTCGAACCCGCGCGGCCGTGAGGGTGTGCCCCGCCGACACGCCCTGGACGCTGTCTGGAACAGTTGGAAGTCTCGGACGACCCGGACGCCGTGACCGCGGTACCACCACATCGCAGGAGGCGAAGCGATGCCATCGGGTGAGCCCCAGCGGCCGCAACGGCCGCGCATGACGGGTACCCAGCGGCGCCAGCAGCTGATCGAGATCGGTCGCGCGCTCTTCGCCGAGCGGGGGTACGACGGCACCTCGATCGAGGAGATCGCGCTGCGCGCCCAGGTCTCGAAACCCGTGGTGTACGAGCACTTCGGCGGCAAGGAGGGGCTCTACGCGGTCGTGGTCGACCGGGAGATGTCGATGCTGCTCGACATGATCACCTCCTCGCTCACCCGCAACCGCTCGCAGGAGCGGCTGGAGCAGGTCGCGCTGGCGCTGCTGACCTACATCGAGGAGCGCACCGACGGGTTCCGCATCCTGGTCCGCGACCAGCCGGCGGCAACCGCCGACGGGCGCTACTCCAGCCTGCTCAACGAGGCCGTCAACCAGGTCGCGCACATCCTCGGCAACGACTTCGGGCGGCGCGGTTTCGACACCAGCCTCGCCACCCTCTACGCTCAGGCGCTGGTCGGGATGGTCTCCACCGCCGCGACCTGGTGGCTGGACGTGCGCGAACCATCGAAGGAAGTGGTGGCCGCGCATCTGGTGAACCTGTGCTGGAACGGTCTGAGCCACCTGGAGGCGGAGCCGCGGCTGACCTCGCAGCGCCGAGCCGATGCCGGGGACGCGGTCGAGTGTTAGCTCGCGAATTGCGCGGTGCGCCCGGGCGAATGCGCGAATTGCCGGGGGCGGTGCCGCCGGGTGGTACGGTTCACGCATCCTCTCAGTGCTGTTCGGGTGGTAAGTCGGTCTACTTCGGGATGTCGGTCTACTTCAGGATGGCTGGTTTTTGGATGACAGGCGGATCTGATGGCTAGGCAAGCGCGCGCGGAGATCACCCGCGATTCCGTTCTGGCGGGCGCTGCCGATGTCTTTCTGCGCTTGGGATATGCGAACGCGAGCCTGAGCGAGATCATCGCGCAGTCGAACGTCACCAAGGGCGCACTGTACTTTCATTTCGGCTCCAAGGAAGAACTGGCCCGTGCCGTCGTCGATCAGGGCAACGAACGGCTCATCAGTTCCTGCCAGGGGTTCTTTGATTCCCGAGTCCCCGCTCTGGAGGCTTGCATCGGCATCACCTACGTGGTTGCCGATCTATCGATGAACGACCCGATGGTCGGGGCCATGCTCAAGCTGACCCACCAGATCGGCGACTACCGCGGCGCCCAGGGTGACAATATCGCCAAGACCTGGGGTGAAACGTACCGCGTCCTGGCCGAGCGGGCCATCGCCCAGGGCGACCTGGAGCCCGGCCTCGACGCCGAGGTGATCGGTTTGCTGCTCCAGGAGATGACGGCGGGCGTGCACATCACCGCCGTCGGCACCGAGTCCATCGACCAGATGGCCGTCCGCATGGAGCGCGCCTGGTACTTCCTGCTCCCCGCAGTGGTCCCCGCGGAAAAGCTCTCCTACTTCCGAGAGTTCGCCGCCCGCCGCCTACGCCGCTACGTCCCGTAGAGGGTTAAACCCCAAGCGTCGAGCGCCCCACCCCTCTCTCCCCGCACGGGGCGAGTCTTACGAGCCCCGGCTCGCGTTCGAGCGGTCGAAGCGCACGCGCCGCAGGCGCGAGTCTCGACCGCTCGAACGCGAGCCATGGGGGCGCGGGCCCGCCGAGCGCAGCGAGGCCAAAAAACACAGCCGGTGAGTTCCGCGCCCAACCTGCCCCGATAAACTCCAGACCATGTCTGCCCACCTCCCACCCCTCGCGGGGCTGGCCGCGGCGGCCGGCGCCGATCAGGCGCTGCGCACCGTCGCCGATCTGGTCGGGAAGTCCTCGGTCGCGCTGGTCGCGCCCGGCCCGGCGCGGCCGTTCGTCGCCACCGCGCTGGCGAACGAGGAGAGCCGCCCGCTGGTGGTGGTGACGGCGACCGGGCGCGAGGCCGACGACCTGACGGTGGAGCTCACCGAGATGCTCGGCGCGAGCGTCGCGCAGTTCCCGTCCTGGGAGACGCTGCCGCACGAGCGGCTCTCGCCGGGCGCCGACACGGTGGGCCGCAGGCTCTCGGTGCTGCGCAGGCTGGCGCATCCGGAGGATGCCGTCTCCGGCCCGCCGCTGCGCGTGGTGGTGACCACGGTGCGCTCGCTCATGCAGCCGATGGCGGCCGGGCTCGGCGATATCGAGCCGGTGGTGCTGCGGATCGGCGCCGAGTTCGATTTCGACGAATTGCTCACCCGGCTGGTGGAATTCGCGTACTCGCGGGTGGACATGGTCGGCAAGCGCGGCGAGTTCGCGGTGCGCGGCGGCATCCTGGATCTCTTCCCGCCGACCGCCGACCATCCGGTGCGCGTCGAGTTCTGGGGCGACGAGGTGAGCGAGCTGCGTGCCTTCGCCGTCGCCGACCAGCGCTCGCTGCCGGAGATCACGGTCGAGACCGTGGTCGCCCCGCCCTGCCGCGAACTGCTGCTCACCGAGGCGGTGCGCGCCCGCGCGGCCGAGGTCGCCATCGACAACGCCGCCGACGCGGCGCTGAGCGAGATGCTGGCCAAGCTCTCCGACGGCATCCCGGTGGAGGGCATGGAGGCGCTGCTTCCGGTGCTGCAGCCGGGCGCGCTGCGGCTGCTCACCGAGGTGCTGCCGGAAGGTAGCCACGTCCTGCTCTGCGACCCGGAGAAGGTGCGTACCCGCGCCGCCGACCTGGTGCGCACCGGCGAGGAGTTCCTGGAGGCGTCCTGGACCGCGGCCTCCTTCGGCGGTACCGCGCCGCTCGGCGGCCACGGCCTCGATCTCGCGGCGTCGGGGTACCGCCCGCTCGAGGTGATCCGGGAGAGCGCCGACCGCAACGGCCTGCCCTGGTGGACGCTGAGCCCGCTCGCCTCCGGCGACCCGGCCGAGGTGGAGCTGCCGATCACCGCGGGCGCCGCCGCGCGCGGCTCGGACGAACTGGTCGCCACGCTCTTCGCCTCGCTGCGCGCGCACCTCGCCACCGGCGGCAGGGCCGTCGTGGTGGTGGCCGGGCACGGCACCGCCCAGCGCGTGCTGGAGCGGCTCGCCGATGCCGAGGTGCCCGCCGCCGCACTGGATCCCGGCGCCGAGCCGGCCGCCGACGTGGTCGGCGTGCTCTGCGGCTCGCTGCACGACGGCGTGGTCTTCGGGGGCGCGGGGCTGGTCGTCGTCGCCGAATCCGACCTCACCGGCAATCGGGTGGCCGCGCCGGGCGAGGGCAGGCGGCTGCCCGCCAAGCGCCGCAACCAGGTGGATCCGCTGGCGCTGAGCGCGGGCGACATGGTGGTGCACGACCAGCACGGCATCGGCCGGTTCGTGGAGATGATCGAGCGCACGGTCGGCGGCGCCAGGCGCGAGTACCTGGTGATCGAGTACGCGCCGGGCAAGCGCGGCCAGCCCGGCGACCGGCTCTTCGTGCCGATGGAATCGCTGGACCAGCTCTCCCGCTACGTCGGCGGCGAGATGCCGAGCCTCTCCAAGCTCGGCGGCTCGGACTGGGCGAACACCAAGCGCAAGGCGCGCAAGGCGGTGCGCGAGATCGCCGGCGAGCTGGTGCAGCTCTACGCCGCGCGGCAGGCGGCGCCCGGCCATGCCTTCGGCCCGGACACCCCGTGGCAGCAGGAGATGGAGGACGCCTTCGCCTTCACCGAGACCGTCGACCAGATGACCGCCATCGCCGAGGTCAAGTCGGATATGGAGAAGGCGGTGCCGATGGACCGCGTGGTCTGCGGCGACGTCGGCTACGGCAAGACCGAGATCGCGGTGCGCGCGGCCTTCAAGGCGGTGCAGGACGGCAAGCAGGTGGTGGTGCTGGTCCCGACCACGCTGCTGGCTCAGCAGCACCTGCAGACCTTCGCCGAGCGGGTCGCCGGGTTCCCGGTGAACGTCAAGGGGCTCTCCCGCTTCACCGACCCGGCCGACGCCAAGGAGGTGCTGCGCGGGATGGCCGACGGCGAGGTCGACATCGTGGTCGGCACGCACCGGCTGCTGCAGACCGGCGTCCGCTGGAAGGACCTCGGGCTGGTGGTCGTGGACGAGGAGCAGCGCTTCGGCGTCGAGCACAAGGAGCACATCAAGGCGCTGCGCACGCACGTCGACGTGCTCACCATGTCGGCCACGCCGATCCCGCGCACCCTGGAGATGAGCCTGGCGGGCATCCGCGAGATGTCCACCATCCTGACCCCGCCGGAGGAGCGCCACCCGGTGCTCACCTACGTCGGCGGCTACAACGACAAGCAGGTCACCGCGGCCATCCGGCGCGAGCTGCTGCGCGACGGCCAGGTGTTCTACGTGCACAACCGGGTCTCCTCGATCGACAAGGCCGCCAAGCACCTGCGCGACCTGGTGCCGGAGGCGCGGATCGCGATCGCGCACGGCCAGATGAACGAGGACACCCTGGAGCGCACGGTGCAGGGATTCTGGGAGCGCGAGTTCGACGTGCTGGTCTGCACCACCATCATCGAGACCGGGCTGGACATCTCGAACGCCAACACCCTGATCGTGGAGCGCGCCGACAACCTCGGCCTCTCCCAGCTGCACCAGCTGCGCGGCCGGGTCGGGCGCAGCCGGGAGCGCGGCTACGCCTACTTCCTGTACCCGCCGGAGAAGCCGCTCACCGAGACCGCCTACGACCGGCTCGCCACCATCGCGCAGAACTCCGACCTCGGCGCGGGCATGGCGGTCGCCATGAAGGACCTGGAGATCCGCGGCGCCGGCAATGTGCTCGGCGCGGAGCAGTCCGGGCACGTCGCCGGGGTCGGCTTCGACCTGTACGTGCGGCTGGTCGGCGAGGCGGTGGAGGCGTACCGGGCCGCGGCCGACGGCAAGCCGATCACCACCGAGGAGGTCAGGGAGGTCCGGATCGACCTGCCGGTCGACGCGCACATCCCGCCGGACTACGTCGCCAGCGACCGGCTGCGGCTGGAGGCGTACCGCAAACTCGCCGCCGCGCAGGACGATTCGACGCTCGCCGGGGTGATGGAGGAGCTGGTCGACCGGTACGGGCCGGTGCCGGTCGAGGTCGGGCGGCTGGTCTCGGTGGCGAAGCTGCGGCTGCTCGCCCGCGAGTACGGGGTGACCGAGATCGCGGTCACCGGGACCACGGTCAAGATCGCGCCGCTCACCCTGCCCGACTCCAAGCAGCTCCGGCTCAAGCGGCTGCACCCGAGCGCGAGCTACCGCGCCGCCTCCGGCATCGTGCAGCTGCCCATTCCGCGGGTCGAGGACAGCGTCGGCGCCGACCGCATGCGCGACGTGCCGCTGCTCCAGCTGATCGCGGACCTGCTGCTCGCGCTGGACGGCAAGGCCGCGGGCGCGGTGGACCTGCGGGTGCGCACCGAGGCGACCGCGCGGTGAGCGCCGATCTGGACGGCGCGGTCGAGCTCATGGACCGGCTGTGGCGGTTCGGCGGGTGGGAGACCACGCAGACGCACGATTCGCTGCGGCCGTACCTGCTGGAGGAGACCTACGAGCTGCTCGACGCCATCCAGCAGGGCGATACCGAGACCATCAAGGAAGAACTCGGCGATCTGCTGCTGCAGGTGCTCTTCCACGCCAGGATCGCCGAGGCGGCGGGCGAGTTCACCGTCGCCGACGTGGCGGCGGTGCTGATCGCCAAGCTGGAGCACCGCAGCCCGCACCTGGGCGCGCCCGAGGCGTTCGCCGGGGTCGCCGAGCGGATCGCGGCGCAGGAGCGGGCCTGGGAGGAGCGGAAGTCCGCGGAGAAGGCGCGGCGCTCCTGCCTGGACGGGATCGCGCTCGCCCAGCCCGCGCTGGCCCTGGCCGAGAAGGTGGTCGCGCGGGCCGGCCGGGCCGGGTTGCCGGACGAGCTGATCCCCGAGGAGCTGCGGGTGGTGCGGCTCGGCGGTGACGAGAGCGCCGAGGAGCGGTTGCGCAAGGCCACGCTCCGCTTCGCGGACACCATCCGCGCCACCGAGGACGCCGCCGAGCGCGCCCGCGACGCCCGGCTGTCGCTCACCCCCGACGACTGGCGTGCCCACTGGCCGGGGTGAATGTCGGGGCCTGTGCGCGCTACCGCGCACGTCGGCGGCGCGCGCAGCGCCCCGTGCGGGGCCGATTCCCGCCGACGGGCGCGGCCTGGAGCGCCTGACCTCCACGCCCCGCGTGACCTCGGCCTCTCGTGCGGCCTGTGCCAGGCCGCGTTAAGGGTCCTTCGCTATCCTGGCCCCAACGTCGAAGCGAGGGCGGCGGAGTCCGCCGGGAGGGACGTTCGGGTCGATGCGCATCGACAGGGTCGCGGAGTACCCGCGACCGGATCACGTTTTATTCCACTTCAGCGATACCCACCTGGTCGCCGAGGGCGACCTCTACGGCGATGTCGACGCCGAGCGCCCGCTGCGCGCCCTGCTCGCGCACGCCGAGGCGACGGGGATCGTCCCCTCCGCCATCGTCTTCACCGGCGACCTCACCGATCGCGGCGAGCCCGGCGCCTACGCCCGGCTGCGCGCCCTGGTCGAACCCTTAGCGGCGCGGATCGGCGCCCCGGTGATCTGGGTGGCGGGCAACCACGACGACCGCGGCGCGCTCCGCCGCGGCCTGCTCGACCGCCCCGGCTCCGCGGAGCCGCTGGACGAGGTGCACCTGATCGACGGCCTGCGCATCATCGCGCTCGACACCACCGTCCCCGGCCACCACCACGGCGAGCTCACCGACGACCAGCTGACCTGGCTGCGCGACGTCCTCGCCGAGCCCGCCCCCCTCGGCACCATCCTGGCCCTGCACCACCCGCCGGTGCCCTGCGTGCTCGACCTCGCCGTCACCGTCGAGCTGCGCGACCAGCGCCGCCTCGCCGCGGTGCTGGACGGCACCGACGTGCGCGCCATCCTCGCGGGCCACCTGCACTTCTCCACCAGCGCCACCTTCGCGGGCATCCCGGTCTCGGTGGCCTCGGCCACCTGCTACACCCAGGACCTCGCGGTCGAGCAGGGCGGGCTGCGCGGCCGGGACGGCGCCCAGGCCTTCAACTACGTGCACGTCTACCCGGACACCGTGGTGCACTCGGTGGTCCCGATCGACGCCGGCCCGACGGTGGGCGAGCCCGCCACCCCGGCTCAGGCGGCGGCGCGGCTGGCCGCGGCGGGCATCGTGATCCCGCCCGCGGCCCGCATCCCGCACGTCATGCGGCGCCCGGCGCGGACTCCGGAATCGGGTGGCGAGGCGGTGCGCTGATCCGCTCCCACGGGGCGGGCTCGGGGAACCAGCCCTGCAGGAAGGCCGCGACCCGCCGCACCCGCTCGGCCTCGGTGACCTCGGGGAAGCTGCCGTCGTTGAGGCAGAAGAAGTCGACGTCCCTGGTCGCGCTGAGCTGATCCAGCAGCGCCAGCCCGGACTCCGAGGTGGTGTCGACGTAGCGCACCCGGGCCGCCTCCTGCGGCACCGCGCGCCCGCTGAGCAGCGCGTAGTAGTGGTAGAGCGAGTTCGTCACCGAGATATCGGTGGCGGCGCGGAAGCGGCTCGCCGCGGTGCGCGCGAAATTCGCGGCGAACTCGCGCTCCATCTCGTGCAGCACGCTGCGCCGCAGCGGCACCGGGGTGTGCTCCAGGTGCCGGGTGATGACGGTGCCGAACCGCTCCGCGAGCAGCGCCCGGTTCACCCGGGCCGCGTTCTCGAATCCACTGCGCCGCTCGGTGTTCCGGCCGGGGCCGATCCGGGTGTCGGCCTCGATGAACCGGCTCACCCCGGCCGGGGTGAAGAACATGGAGGGCCGCACCGGGCGGGCGAAGAACATGTCGTCGTTGGAGTACAGGAAGTGCTCGGCCAGCCCGTCGATGTGCTGCAGCTGGCTCTCCACCGCGTGCGAGTTGAAGGTGGGCAGCCCCGCGGTGTCGGCGAAGTGCGCGAGCGCGGGTACCACGGTGACCTTCGGGTGCTCGGCCAGCCAGGACGGCGGGGTGGAGTCGGTGCAGAGGAAGATCCGGCGGATCCAGGGCGCGTTCTTCGCCACCGCGCGCAGCGCGTACCGCAGCTCGTCGATCTGCCGGATGCGGGCGTCGGCGTCGTCGCCCTCGCCGACCACGACCTGCGCGAGCAGTCCGGCGCGGCGGGCGCGGAACTCCGGGTCGGAGCCGTCCACCCAGGAGAAGACCAGGTCGATGTCGAACTCCACATCGGTGCTGTGCGGCGCGAACATGCCGGTGAGCGTCGGCCAGACCCGGTCGAAGAGCCGCACCTGGCCGAACTCCACGTCGGCGAGGTCGAAGACCGGGCGGGTGAGCGCGTTGGGGCGCGGGCAGGTGACGGTGTCGCCGTGGTAGCCCCACAGCTCCAGCTCCACGTGGTGCGCCGGATCGGCGTCCCGGCCCAGCCGGAACACCGCGGGGCCGAGCGGCTCGACCCGGAAGCCGGCGGCGGCCGCCGAGCTCACCACCCGCGTCACCATGGCGCCGTGCGCGGCGTCGGCGGCCAGGATCAGCCGGTGGTCGCGATCCCGGACCAGCAGGAACGGCACCTCGGCCGCGGCGAGCTCGGTGCGCAGGTGGACCAGATCGGCCAGCGTGGCGTCGGAGACGGCGAGGTTCCCGGCGGTGCGGTGCGCGGCGATCGGCACCGGCGTGATGTCGGGGGACACCTCGCGGGGCAGGTCGGACGAGAAGACCATGGCGCACTCACCTCACTCGGGACGGACGCCTGCGGCGTCGGCTTACTGTCGTGGCCGCTGGTGTTCGCGCAGCCGAGCCTCAGGGTTCTTACCCGTGAGTGGCGCGTCGAATCAGGCGACCGTTGCCGGACGGTCATCGGCCGGTAACCAAGAAGCCCCTGCTGAGCAGGGAACTGTTCACGATGATGCAGGCGTTTCGAGGATCCGTCAATCGGCCCGGAATCGACGGCGCCGGCGGCGGCACGGGCGCGCGCCGCCGAGCCTCGAACTCGCCACGGCCTGAACGCATCTGCCCGGCGAGATCGCACCGGGCGCCAGCGGCGCTGTCGGCCGGGGACTTAAACTGCTGGGGAAGCGCGGGAACAGCCCACCGCGCCGCAGCGATCCCCACGAGGTGACGAAAATGGCAGCAGGAGCGAGCCTGACCGAGCACGACCACTCCGCCGACGAGCATCCGGAACTCGACGCCCTGCCGGTGTGGCCGACCGAGACCATCGCGGTGCTGGTGACGACCGACCCGGCGCCGCACGCCATCCCGGTCTCCTGGCCGGTGCGCGCCGGCGACCGGCGCATTCTGATCAGCCTGAAGTTCGACCGGGGTTCGCTGGCGCGGCTGCGCGAGCGGCCGCAGGTCGCGCTGCTCATCCTCGGCGGCGGCGATGTCGCGCTCTGCGCGCGCGGCACCGCGACGGTGCTCGCCGACGGGATGCCAGGCGCGAGCGACTATGTTCCGGTACAGATCGATGTCGACACCATCGACGATCATCGGCAGTCGGCGTTCACGGTCGCGCAGGGCATCCAGCGCACCGTGCTCGACGAAGCCGAACTCGACGCGCTGCGCGGCCGGGTGGCCACGCTGCGCGAATGGGCGGAGCAGCAGAACCCGAACACGGAAGGATGACATGAGCGTCACGCTGGCCAAAGGCGGCAACGTCTCGCTGTCCAAGCAGGCACCGAACCTGACGAAGGTCTCGGTCGGCCTCGGCTGGGATGTCCGCACCACCACCGGAGCCGACTACGACCTGGACGCGAGCGCGCTCGCCACCGGGCCGAACCTCAAGGTCCTCTCGGACCTGCACTTCGTCTTCTACAACAACCTGCGCTCGCCCGAGGGGACCATCGAGCACACCGGTGACAACCTCACCGGCGAGGGCGACGGCGACGACGAGACGATCAATGTCGACCTCGCGGCGACGCCCCCGCACATCACCAATATCTTCTTCCCGGTCTCGATCCACGACGCCGATGCGCGCGGGCAGTCCTTCGGCCAGATCCGCAATGCCTACATCCGCGTCACCGACGCCGTGACCGGCGCCGAGCTGGCGCGCTACGACCTCTCCGAGGATGCCTCCACCGAGACGGCCATGGTCTTCGGTGAGCTGTACCGGAACAACGCCGAGTGGAAGTTCCGGGCCATCGGCCAGGGGTACGCCTCCGGCCTGGCGGGCATCGCCCGCGACTACGGCGTCAACATCTGAGACGGGTTCGCCGTGACGCACGCGGCTCGTCGGCTCCGACCACTGGGTCTCCGGTCGGGGTCAACGAGCTGCCGATGTTTTCACGGGTACTGGGAAGGCAGTAGCAGGACCGCGATGAAGACCAACGCCGGAATCCCCGCTGTCAGCAGGATCGCGGTCACGGCGCAGCCTCGTGCCGGTTGCTGATCACTGTCGACCTTCCACCTCGGCGCGCACCCGTAAGCCGCCCCAGCCGCATGACCTGCATGTTCCGGGACCGGCGTGGAATCGGAGGCGTCCATCGGCGACCTCGACCGGTGTGGTGCAGGCGATAGCCGGGCATCTCGCGGCGAGCAGGGTGCCATCCCGTCGGTCGAAGGACACCGCACCCAGTTGGGAGGCGAAGACCCAGGGACCCCGGATGAGTTCGCGCGCCTGCGACCAGTGATCGATCGTGCCCTGGACGAGTTCGAGCGGTAGCTGACCCACCGCTATGGCTTCGCCCAGGTTCAACGCTTCGGGGTAGGAGAACTTGGTGCCGTCGGCCGCGCAGACGGCGACGATCCGGAGCCGATCACCGTCGTGGATCCAATGCACGGACCTCCCGGAGGTGAACGACGCGATCCGCACCGGGACGAAACGTCGCGTCGCCCCGGTCATCGGCGTGCTCCCGGCGACTCGAACTCGACGAGCCATTGACGGACGCGGTGCAGAAGCCGGAGACGAGCGAGAGTCGCGCACGCATCCGGATCGCGCCGCTGCTGAGCCGCAGCTTTCGGCACCCGTTTCGGCAGTGCCGTGGGCGCGGTCTTCTCGCGAGCTTCCGAGCCCCGATGCCGTGCTGGTGTCGCCGCCCGACGGTCGCCGATGGTCGAATGTAGCTGGTTCACAATGTATTGCCTCCGTTGCCGCCCGAGGGTGGTGAGCCGTACCTTGAAGCCAACCGCTCGCATCGGTCCTCGACCAGAGCGTCCGCTGTGCACTGACGGGGCGCGAAAGAGGCAATGCAGCGCTGAGCTGGGGTGTTACGGGGAGGAAGGGGAAGCGTGTGGCGGTTGCCGGGCGCCAAGCTCGCCACGAGTTCGCACAGCGTCGCACGGCGTTGGGGTTCACCCAGGAATCTCTGGCTGCGCTGCTGCGGCTGGAGCGGTCGACCGTGGTCCGCTGGGAGGCGGGTAAGAGCCGCCCGCGCGCCGGACTGTGGCCGAAAATTGCCGCAGCGCTCGAAGTCGCACCAGAGCAGCTCGCGGTTTTGCTCGACGGTGGCCCCGCCGACGTGGAAAACAATGCACTGCCCCGGCAATCTGCGCTGACGACCTACGTCAGAGGCAGTGCTTCTTCGGATGATCTGGACGATCGCGATGTATCGCAGCTGCGTCGCGTGATCATGGGCTGTATTCCAGATACGGCGCCGGGCACACCGGTGCGGATTTCCGACGCGGTGGCGCGAGCATGGGAGTTGTTCTTCTCGGCCCAGCTCGGCGAAATGGAGCGGATGCTACCCGTTGCGCTGGCCGGCGCGTACAACGCTGCTGGTGCAGCGGCAGGCGAGTCTCGGCGGCAGATATTTGTCTCGCTCGCGCAGCTGCTGCACGCCGCCTCCAACCTCCTGGGCTACGTGGGCCAAGAGGACTTGGCCGCTATGGCGCTCCTCCGCGCGGACGCACTTGCCGCGGACAGCGGGGACGAGCTAACGCAGGCTGCCATCAAGGGCTCCCACTCGTGGCTCCTCGCCAAACACGGGATGTTCGACGATGCGGCGGGGTATGCCGAAAATGCTGCCGCCGCCATCGAGCCACGATTGTCCACCGCGAGTCCGCGCCACATCGCCATCTGGGGTGAACTCCTGTGCTACGCGGCCTTCGCGGCTTCTCGAACGGGCGACTTCCGCGAGGCACGGCGATATCTCCGGCTCTGCGAATCGGCCGGTACGCAACTGGACGACACGTATGCCGACAGGCCGGAGATATCCAATGTCTTCGGCCCCACCTCGGCTGCCAGTTTCGGCGTCATCAACGAGACCGGCGCCGACCGGCCGCGCGAGGCTCTGAAACTTGCCACGCTTGTCAGTGGTGGTGGCACCGGGATTCCGCCTACGCTGCGCAGTCGCAGGCTCATCAATATCGCACAAGCCCAGCTTCACAACCGGGACGACGCCGAAGCCGTGGATACGCTTCGACGTGCGTACGCCATGGCCCCGGAGTTCGTCCGACATATCCCTCTGGCCCACACGGTGACCGATGAACTGCTCGCTCGTCGAGGTGCGCAACGGCTGACTGGCCTCGTCGGCATTGCCGAACGCCTCGGAATATCTGTAGGGAACCGATCGTGATCGTCAATCCTTGCGCGTTCACCATCCTGTGCTTCGGTGACTCCAACACCTTCGGTCATCCAGCTGAGGGGCGTGGCCGCTGGCCCATCGATGTGCGCTGGACAGGGCGGCTGCAGGAACTTTTGGGTGCCGAGTACGCCGTTATCGAGGAAGGTCTGGGCGGCCGTACCACCGACTTGGACGACCCCGATCGTAATGACCGCAACGGCCGTACCTATTTTCAACCGTGCTTGCGCAGCCACTCACCCTTGGACATGGTGGTCGTCATGCTGGGGAACAACGACCTCAAAACCAAGTTCGGTAGAGAACCAGACGCCGTCGCAAGTGCGCTCGATGGCTATATCGACATCATCGAGAACATCGCTTGGACTCGCGCCGGCGGGGTGCCCGTGGTGTTGCTGGTCAGTCCGATCCATCTCGATGACGACGGGCCCGGGTTCGCCGAACGGAGTTCCGAGTACGACACCGCCTCCGCACGAAAATCGCGTGACCTCGCCCCGTTGATCCGTCGTGTGGCCGAGAACCGCAAGGTCCTGTTCGCGGACGCGGCATCCGTCGCGTGTGCGGGTGACGACGGGGCCCACCTCAGCCGGGATTCACACGAACCACTCGCGCGGCTGATCGCTCGGGAAGTGAGCAGCGCAGCCGCCCGGCTGCGAGAATTTCGCTGAGAAATATTCCGCAACTCCGAGAGTTCTCAGGTGTTGCCCGCGGGCAACCCCAGCGGTGGCGTGGGGATATGCAATCGTTCCCTTTCCTGTTCGCGCTGGTCGACCAGGGCCAGGTAGCGGTGCAGCATGAGCCCCGCGGTTGCGGCGAGCCCCGCGGTGAGGCCCCACCAGATGCCGGCGGCGCCGAGTCCGGCCGGGAAGGCCAGGAGCAGCGCGGCGGGGAGCCCGACGCACCAGTAGCCGACGAGCGAGAGCCGGAACCCGGCCGAGGTCTCCTTGAGCCCGCGCAGCAGCCCGGTGCCGATGTTCTGCGCGGCATCGAAGAACTGCAGCACGATGCCGATGAGCAGCAGGGTGTGCGCCAGCGCGACGGTCTGCGCGTCGCCGGTGTCCAGGAACGGGGCGAGCACCAGGTCGGGGGCGAGGACGTACACCAGGCCGGTCACCACCGCGACCAGCGCGGCGCCCTGGAGCGCCAGCCGCGCCTGGGTGCGCGCGCGGTCGAACTCGTCCCGCGCGGTGGCGTCGCTGACCAGGATGGAGGCGCCGTGCGAGATGCCGATGGCGACCTGGAACACGATGTAGATGATCTGGTAGACGACATTGTGCGCGGCCAGCGCGGCCGGCCCGATACTGCCCATGGCCAGCGCCAGCACCGAGAACATCCCCGCCTCGGAGCCGTAGGTCAGCGCGATCGGGAAGCCGAGCTTCAGCTCGGCGCGCACCGTGCGCGCCCGCACCGGCCACGGCGTGCCCGGCAGCGCACCGGCGAGTCGCCGGTCCCGGCGCACCAGCACCGCGAAGGCCAGGAACATGGCGAGGAAGACCAGCGTGGTCGCGATGCCGATTCCGGTCAGCCCCAGCGCGGGCAGCCCGAGCCAGCCGTGCGCCAGCGGCAGCGCCAGCCCCAGGTTCAGCGCCACCGAGCCGAGCGTCACCAGCAGCAGCGCCTGCGGCCGCTGCATGCCGACGGAGTACTGCCGGAGCACCTGGAACCACAGGCAGGGCAGCAGCCCGGGCGCCAGCGCGATCATGAACGGCCGCGCCGCCGCGAGCACCTCCGCGTCCTGCCCCAGCCACTGCAGCGAGTAGCCGAGCCCGACCAGCACCGCGCCGCCGAGCAGCCCGGCCACGGTGGCGATCAGGAAGCTGCCGCGCACGATATCGCGCACCTCGGCGTCGGCGGAGTCACCGCGCTTGCCCGCGGCGCTCACCGCGCTCGCGATCCGGTTGCCGCTCGCGGTGATCAGCCCGACGCCCATGGTGCGGATCTGGTTGAACAGCACCAGTGCCAACCCGCCCGCCGCCACCGCGCCGACCCCGAGCGAGCCCATGACCGCGATATTCGTCGTGGAGACCGCGATCTGGGCCAGCTGGGTGGCCGCGATCGGGGTCGCGAGCGCGGCCAGCCGCCCCGCGTCCGAGCTGCGCATCCGGTCGATCACCGCGCCGCCACGAGGTCCGCGCCCGCGAGCGCGGGCGACCAGCTGTCGAGCATGGCGCCCACCGCGCGCTCGGCGGCGGGGTCGAGCAGGTCGCGCTCGGCCATCCAGGTGTCGTCGAAGACGGTGTCCAGGTACTTCTCGCCGCCGTCGCAGACCAGCGTCACCACGGTCGAGCCGGGCGGGAACTGCTCCAGCCGGACCAGCGCGGCGTGCACCGAGCCGCCGGCCGAGCCGCCGATCAGCAGCCCGAGCTTGGCGGCGACGGCGCGCGCGGTGGCGAAGGCGTCGGTGTCGCTGACCTTCACGCCCTCGTCGAGCAGCGCGTAGTCGACCGCGGTGCCGATGGTGGCGCCGGGCGGGGTGCCGGTGCCGGACTGCCAGTACGGCCCACCCTGGCCGCCGAAGGCGATCGAGCCCTCCGGCTCCACCCCGACCACGTACGGCGCGTGGCCGAGCTGCCGCAGCCGGGTCGCGGTGCCGAAGAGCGAGCCGCCGGTGCCGACCGCGGAGAGCAGGATGTCCACCCGCTCCACGTCGGCGAGCAGCTCGTCGGCGACGGCGTGGTAGCCGACCGCGTTGGCGTCGTTGTTGTGCTGCTCGGTGAAGTACGCGCCGTCCTCGGCGGCCGCCATCGCCTCGGCGAGATCCTCCCGCGCCGAGGTGGCGAGGCTGTCGTCGCCCTCGTCGGCGACGTACACCAGATTCGCTCCCATGGCTCGCATCGCGCGCAGTTTGTCCTTACAGGCGTGGTGGTCGACGACCGCGGTGAAGCGGTACCCACGTTCGGCGGCGACTACCGCGAGGCCGAGCCCGGTATTGCCGGACGTGGACTCGATAATATGCCCGCCAACTCCCAGCAAACCACGGCGCTCGGCATCGAGCACCATCTCCCGCGCCATCCGGATCTTGGCCGTCCCGGTCGGGTTGAAGGTCTCCAGCTTGAGCAGCAGCCTGGTGCCGGTCGCGGTGCGGGCGAGCTCGAACAGCGGGGTACGGCCGATGAGGTCCGTCACGCGCGTGACGAGCGGCATGGATCTTCTCCTTGGATCTCAGGTGGGGGCCGAGTCGAGGCGCCAGCGCAGCGCCCCCGCGTGCTCGGTGAGCACGATCTTCGGCGGGACGGGGAGGTCGTGGAAGGCGGATTCGTTGGAATCCATCTGGTACCCGGCGGTGTTCGGGTAGACCAGCAGGTCGCCGGGCTCGGCCCGGCGCGGCAGCGGCACCCGGCGGCGGCTGAGCAGGTCGGAGTCGAGGCAGGTGGCCGCGCCGACGCTGGTCGGGGTGCGGACCCCGGGGCGCGCCGGCCACACCACCGGGTCCGGCAGGTACTCGCTGTCGAACCACTGCTCGGAGAGGCTCAGGCTGGTGCCGTCGACGGTGAGCAGGTCGTAGGGCTCGCCGTCCGAGCGCCGGGTCTTCCGGCCCTGGACCCGGAACACGGTGCAGCCGGCCCGGTCCAGCAGGGCGCGGCCCGGCTCGACGGCGAGCACGGTGCCGGTGGCGATCAGCCGCTCGGCCAGCCCGCGGTGGCGCAGGATCGCGGTGAGCATGGCCGCGCCGGGGACCGGGAAGTGGTACGGGTAGTACGAGCCGGGCTCGGCGCCGCCGTGGAACCAGTGCGGCCCGGCCGCGGCGGTGAACTCGGCCCAGGCCGCGGCGGGCACGTAATCCACCCCGAAGCCGCCGCCGATGGAGAGCGTGCGGGCCGGGTGCCCGCTCGCCACCGCGCCCGCCAGCCGATCCAGCAACTCGTGCGCGAACTCCGCGCGCTGCTCGGCGTCGTAGCCGGAGAGGTGGAAGCTCAGCCCCTCCCAGCGGACCCGCCCGGCGAGCCGGTCCAGCCGGGCGTGCGCCTCGTCCAGCTCCGGCTCGGTGAGCCCGAACCGGCTGGTGGAGCCGGCGGGGAGGGCGCGAAGGAGAATGCGCGGCGGCGGCGCGCCGTCGGTGGCGGCGGGCAGCCGGTCCAGCTCGTCCAGCGCGTCCACCGCGATCAGCGCGCCGTGCCTGGCGGCCAGCCAGAGCAGCTCGTCCGCCTTGGCCGGGCCGGTGACCACGAGCTCGCCGCCGCGCACGCCCTGGGCCAGCGCGCCGACCAGCTCACCGGTGCTCGCCACATCGATCCCGGCGCCCGCCCGCGCGCAGGCCCGCGCCACGCAGGCCGCCTTGTTCGCCTTCTTGCCGTAGTAGATCGCGCCGGTGACGCCCGCGGCCTCGAAGGCCGCCCTGAACTCGTGCACCGCGTGCACCACCCGCTCCGGGAAGAGCACGTGGAAGGGGCCGCCGACGATGCGCGCGAGCTCGCCGAGCAGCGCGGGATCGGCCAGCAGCCGCTGCTCCCACCGGTCGCGGTGGGCGGGTAGCGGCGCGGCGGCGATCCCGGTCAGTCCCACAGCGGCACCTCGACGCCGCGGCCCTCCGCGATCGCGCGCTCGGCCAGCGCGTGCGCCACCGCGACATCGGTGAGCACCAGCCCGCTGTTGTAGACGAAGATCTTCTCGTCGTCGCCGCGCCTGGCGACCGCGCGCCTGCTCAGGATGCGCGGCAGCTCCGCGTCGACCGCGCGCAGCACGCCGTCCGGCCCGGCCATGTCGGTGCCGGTGAGCGCCATCTGCTCGGCGCTGGTGGCGATCACCCGGTCCGCCCGCACCAGCGCCGACGGCGCCAGCCCGTACCCGACCAGCACCGCGGTCGACCCCGGCGCCAGATCGTCGGCCTCCAGCGCCACTTCGGTGCCCGGCCCCGCGGTCGCGAGCACCACGTCGGCGCCGCCCGCCGCGGCCACCGGATCCTCGACCACCTCGAGCAGCGCGTGCGGCTGGTGCACCGCCAGGTTCTCCCTGACCGCGGCGAGCCCGTCGGGGTGCGTGCCGTAGACCATGAGCTTGCGGAGCTGCGGATTCGCGGCGAGCAGGTGCGGCAGCGCGTTCCGGCCCTGGGTGCCGGTGCCGATCAGCAGCACGCTCTCCGCGCCGCGGCGCACCGTCTCGCGCACCAGCAGCGCCGAGACCGCGGGGGTGCGCAGCGCGCCGACCCTGGCGCAGTCCATCATGGCGATCGGCGCGCCGGTGGTGTCGTCGTAGAGCGTGATGGTGGTGTAGTACCTCTTGGTGCTGCGGTCGTGGCCGGGATCGAACTTGTACGAGGTCTTCATGGCGACCACCCGGCGCCTGCCGTCCCGGCCGAGCATGGCGTAGGCGACCGACCAGCCGTCCGGATTGGCCACGCTGAGCTTGCGCGGATTATCCGATTCCCCCGCGGCCAGCGCGAGATACGCCTCCTCCACCGCGCGCACCACGTCGCCGGGGGAGATCGGCACATCGGCCAGATCGCTACGGCTCAGCACCCGCAGGGGCGTGCTCCGGTCACGGTTGCTCATCGCGTCCTCGATCATCGGAGGTGTCCCGTTCTGTCACCGCGCGAAACGGGGCAACGATCTGCTGCCCGTATCCATTCTCACGGCTCTCCGCGGCGCGCCTGCGCCGCTCGGGAAGACGAATATTGACGCGTTTGAGCCACCGGTCGGTGCCGTCGTAGCGCGCGGTGAACGGTACCCGGCCGTGCACCGCCACATCGTTGTCGACCAGCAGCAGCTCGCCCGGGGCGAGCACGGCGACCCGGCTGACCCGCTCCAGCTCCGCGCTCAGCCGGGCGTAGGCGCGGCGGTACCCGGCATCGGCGTCGTCCAGCGGGGTGTAGGCGGGGTCGTAGCGGGTGGTGAGACCGGTTGTGGCGGCGTCGGATTCGATATCGCCGTCGTACCAGAGCGTGGGCAGCGCCGGCGCCGTCGCGCGGTCGTGGGTGTCGCCGTAGGAGACGTCGGGCAGGATCGGCAGCACCGGTTCGGCCAGCACCCGGCGCTCGGCGGCGGTGAGCTCGACCTCGCGCACCGAGGCGACGGTGGTGCCGACCCCGTCGTGATTCCGCAGGCAGCCCAGCATGAGCAGGTGCGCGCGGTCGGGGTGGAAGGCGTCCTCGGTGTGCGGGGCGAGCAGCGTGCTGCTGCTCGCGCCGGACTGCTCGTGCTCGTGCCCGGCCGCCGGGACGATGTTGTTCACCAGCCGCCCGCCCTGCTGGCCGCGCCAGCCGAAGGGCTCGCCCGCCGCCGCGGCGAGCAACAGCATGGCGATGTCGAGGCGCAGCGAGGCCGTGGCGGGCGCGGCGGCGCCGTCGCGCCCGGAGGCGATGCGCCAATTCGCCGGGGTGCGGCCGATTTCCGCGTCGCGCAGCGGCAGCCCGCCGACGATGGCAGCGCCCGCGGCGGTGCCCGGCGGGCGCACCGCGGCCGCGACCGCGCCGGGCAACCCGGGTGCGTACCGGCGCACCGCGGCGACCACCCTGGGATCGGTCAGCGTCTCGGCGGCGACCCGATCACCGTCCAGGCCGAGTGTGATGCAGATCGCATCGGCGGCGGCGCGGATCGCGGCGCCGGCGGCCGGCGGGATCTCGCGTCTTTCGATGGTCTGCGGGTGAAACGTCCGACGTTCGGAGAGAACGCTTTTCACCGAGTGGGGTCCCTTCTTCGGATCGAGCCGGAGGCGGATGAGACGAGCCGATGCCGAAGGTAGTGGGTCGGGTATTGGTTAAGCAAGGCTTGCCTAATTTGAAAGAACACACATAGCGGTGTGACATGACCGGAACGGGCGCCGATGATACCCTTTTAGCAACTTTTGGGCGAATCTCGGCGGCGGCGAGTCGCGCATACGCCGGTTGCCGCGATCGCCTCGCCATTAGGCTAGCCTGGCCTTGCCGGTGCGTCGACGGCGCCCGGCACGAGGATGCCTGTCACGCACCGGGTTACGCGACGAGGCGGCCGCACCGCCGAGGGCCAGCGGCCCGGATCGGCGGGTGCTCGCTGACATCGGGCTGAGATCGCAGCTACGGACCGAGGAGTCCGGCGTCTTTTACGCGCACGCTGCCCTCCTCCGGCTCGAACCGCGATGAATCCGCCCTCCGCAACGCAGAATTCGACGCCGCGACCGCGCGACGAGACCACCGCCGCCCTCAGCTACTCCGCCACCGCCCTCCTCACCCTCCGCACCTGGGGCACCGCCCTTCTCGTCATCTCCGACGACATCCCCCTCCACTGCCTGCCTGCCCTCGTCCTCGACCGGGGCAGCGTCGTGGGGCCCGGCCCCACCGCCGCCCTGCTTTCTGCTCCGGCCCACCCCGCCAACCGGGCCCTGCTCGGTCGCGCGAGAATCTCCATCGAGCGGGGATGAGCAGGTAAAATCTAGGGGGAGTAATGGCGGAGGTGACCCGATGGCCAAGCGACCGGCTGACGACCGCACGCGCCGCGCGCGCGTCATTCGCGCTGCCCGGACGACCAGCAAACTGGAGGGTGCCCGGAGTACCGACGCGACCCGGGCCGATCAGGACGCCTACGTCCGCGGAGAGATCGATCTCGCTCAGCTCGGCGCCCGGGTGCGTGCCCGCTACAACCTCGACTGAGGGCGCCCGTGCCCGGCGGTGACCCGCGTCCGCCCTGGGACACCGGCGACGCCGAAGCGAATTGGGTCGGCTATTTCCTGCCAGGCACCGAGGTACTGCGCAATCGGGTCGGCGCCACGACCAGGGACGACCTCTTCGATGCCGAGAACGACTTGGTCGAGATCCGCGTCGCCGAGTTGCGCGAAGCGCCGGAGCTGGTCCAGCGCAGCTACGACCTGGCCCAGCTGCGAGCGGTTCACGGTTTTCCTGTTCCAGGATGTCTACGAGTGGGCCGGAGAATTGCGGACCGTCGGTCTGGAGAAGGGCGGCGAGTCCTTCTGCACCCCGCTCGAAGCGGGTCGCGCGGTCGCGCATGTGGCCGACCGGATCAGGGAGCTCGATCGGTTGCACAGAGTGCGCGATCGGGAAGTGCCAGGGGTGCTCGCCTACCTGTACGACTACGTGAACTTCGCCCACCCGTTTCGGGAGGGCAACGGTCGCGCGCAGCGAGAGTTCTTCGACCAATTGGTCTCGGAGTCCGGTCGCGGCCTGGCCTGGGATCTGATCGACAAGACCGAGCTGCACACCGCCTGCCACACGGCCCGCGCGGAGGGCGATCTCACCCTGCTCGAGGGCATGTTCACCACCATCCTCGACGACCAGCCCGCCTACTTCTACGACTGATCCGCAGCTGACCTGCCCTTTCCCCCACCCCCGGCACAATGGACCGCGTGGTGTGGAGAAGAGCGGGCGCGGCGACGGCCATCGTGGCGACCCTGGTGCTCGCCGGGTGCGGGTTCGGGCCGGAGCGGGAACCGCTACCGGAGGGCATCCCGCCCGGTCCAGGCACCCCGCTGCCGGTGATCGATGTGCACGCACCGGGCCGGGCGGCGCTGCAACTCAGGGGCTGGGCGGAGGAGCAGGCGGATCGGATGGCGATCCCGGTGCAGGCGCTGGAGGCGTACGGGTACGCGGCGGCGGTCATGACGAACTCCCGCCCGGACTGCGGCATCGCCTGGACCACCCTGGCCGGCATCGCGAGCGTGGAGAGCAAGCACGGCACCTACCGCGGCTCGCAGGTGGGGGAGGACGGCGCGGTCCGCCCGCCGATCATCGGAATCTCCCTGGACGGCGCCCCCGGCGTCGCCCGTATCGCCGACACCGACCGCGGCGCGCTCGACGGCGACCGCGAGTTCGACCGCGCGGTCGGCCCGCTGCAGTTCATCCCGGAGACCTGGAAACGCTGGGGCGTCGACGCCAACGGCGACACCGTGGTCGACCCGCAGAATATCGACGACGCCGCGCTCACCGCGGCCCGCTACCTCTGTGCCAGCGGCGGCGACCTCACCTCCGAGCTGGGCTGGCAGCGCGCGCTCATGACCTACAACCAGTCCAACAGCTACCTGCTCACCGTGCGCGACCGCGCCGCCGCCTACAGCATCGGCCGCCGGGTATGAACCGCCCGGAGTGCCGATTACCGAGGTCCGGGCCGGAACGATAGGCTCGCAGCGCACGGGTCCGTCCCGTGTGACCATGCCTGTCAGCTGCCGAAGGAGTTCGTTTTCGTGGCCATCATCGAACAGGTCGGAGCACGCGAGATCCTGGATTCTCGCGGTAACCCCACCGTCGAGGTCGAGATCGCCCTCGACGACGGCACCCTGACCAGGGCGGCCGTGCCGTCCGGCGCCTCCACCGGCGAGCACGAGGCGGTGGAGCTGCGCGACGGTGGCGACCGCTACCTCGGCAAGGGCGTCCAGAAGGCCGTCGAGGGCGTGCTGGACGAGATCGCCCCGGCCGTGATCGGCCTGGACGCGGTCGAGCAGCGCACCGTCGACCAGGTGCTGCTGGATCTGGACGGCACCCCGGACAAGTCCCGGCTCGGCGCGAACGCCCTGCTCGGCGTCTCGCTGGCGGTGGCGCGGGCGGCCGCGGAGTCCTCCGGGCTGGAGCTCTTCCGCTACCTCGGCGGCCCGAACGCGCACGTGCTCCCGGTGCCGATGATGAACATCCTGAACGGCGGCGCGCACGCCGACACCGGTGTCGACGTGCAGGAATTCATGGTCGCCCCGCTCGGCGCGCCGACCTTCAAGGAATCGCTGCGCTGGGGCACCGAGGTGTACCACGCGCTCAAGTCGGTGCTGAAGAGCAAGGGGCTGGCCACCGGGCTCGGCGACGAGGGCGGCTTCGCCCCCGACGTCGCGGGCACCCGCGAGGCGCTCGACCTGATCGCCACCGCCATCGGCAAGACCGGGCTCACCCTCGGCCGCGACGTCGCGCTCGCGCTGGACGTCGCCGCCACCGAGTTCTACAACTCCGCCAGCGGTTACACCTTCGAGGGCACCGCGCGCACCGCGGAGGAGATGGCGCAGTTCTACGCCGAGCTGCTCACCGCCTACCCGCTGGTCTCCATCGAGGACCCGCTCTCCGAGGACGACTGGGACGGCTGGGTCGCGCTCACCGACCTGATCGGCGACAAGGTGCAGCTGGTCGGCGACGACCTCTTCGTCACCAACCCGGAGCGGCTGGAGGAGGGCATCGTCAAGGGCGCCGCCAACGCGCTGCTGGTGAAGGTGAACCAGATCGGCACCCTGACCGAGACCCTGGACGCGGTCGAGCTGGCGCACCGCAACGGCTACAAGACCATGATGAGCCACCGCTCCGGCGAGACCGAGGACACCACCATCGCCGACCTCGCGGTGGCGGTCGGCAGCGGCCAGATCA
This sequence comes from Nocardia sp. NPDC050697, assembly GCF_040654395.1. NCBI lineage: Bacteria > Bacillati > Actinomycetota > Actinomycetes > Mycobacteriales > Nocardiaceae > Nocardia > Nocardia sp. NPDC050697. Next base: position 177,382 of record NZ_JBFAHY010000007.1, on the reverse strand, counting down.
AGACCGGCGCCCCGGCGCGCAGCGAGCGGGTCGCCAAGTACAACCAGCTGCTGCGGATCGAGGACGCGCTCGGCGATTCCGCCCGGTACGCGGGCGACGTCGCCTTCCCGCGGTTCGCCGCCGAAGGCTGACGACCGGTGATCGGCGGTAGGGGATGACGGAGCGGCGGACGCGCGGCGCCGGCCCCGGTGGCCGGGGCGATCGGCGCACGTCGCGCTCCGCCCGCTCCCGCCCCGCCGCCGATCACGGCAGGGCGCCGCGCAGGCGCTCCGAAGCGGAGAAGAAGCGCGCGCAGAAGCTCGCCGACGGTGGTCGCCGGTCGCGCCGCGCGGACCGGCCGGAGCGCACCTTCCTCGGCCTCTCCACCGGCCGCGCGGTCATCCTGGCGATGGTGGTCTGCGGGCTCGCGCTCACCCTCGCGGTGCCCATGCGCACCTACTTCTCGCAGCGCGCCGAGGCGGTGCAGCTGGCCGCCGAGCGGCAGCGGCTGGAGGACGACGTCGCGCTGCTCCGCGACCGCCGCGTGCAGCAGCAGGACCCCGCCTACATCCGCGCCGAGGCCAGGGACCGGCTGCGGCTCGTGCTCCCCGGCGAGACCCCCTACATCGTGCAGGTGCCCGGTATCGAGGCGCCGCCGGTGGCCGCCGCGCCCACCCGCTCGCGCGAACCCGACCCCTGGTACACCGACCTCTGGCGCAGCCTCGACCGGCCCGCCCCCACCCCGGAAGGACCCCGGTGACCGCCCCCACCCAGCACGACCTGGAGATCGTCGCCCGGCAGCTGGGCCGGGAGCCCCGCGGCGTGCTCGGCATCGCCTACCGCACCCCCGACGGGCTGCCCGCGGTCGTGCGCACCGCCCCCAAACTCCCCGACGGCACCCCCTTCCCGACGCTCTACTACCTGACCGACCCCCGGCTCACCGCCGAGGCGAGCAGGCAGGAGTCGGCGGGCGTCATGCGCGAGATGACCGAGCGGCTCGGCACCGACCCCACCCTGGCCGCCGCCTACCGGGCCGCGCACCGCAGCTACCTTGCCGAGCGCGACGAGATCGAGCCGCTGGGAACGGATTTCACCGGCGGCGGCATGCCGGACCGGGTCAAGTGCCTGCACGTCCTGATCGCGCACGCACTGGCCAAGGGGCCCGGCGTGAACCCGCTCGGCGACGAGTCGGTGGCGCTCGCCGCCGAACACGGGCTGCGCGGCACCGCCATCCCCGCCGACTGGCCCGAGTACCGGGACCTGCGAGAGGAGAACTCATGAGCAACCGGGTAGCGGCCGTGGACTGCGGCACCAACTCCATTCGCCTGCTGATCGCCGACGTGCAGCCGGACGGCACCCTGGCCGACGTGCACCGCGAGATGCGGATCGTCCGGCTCGGCCAGGGCGTCGACGCCACCGGCGCCTTCGCCCCCGAGGCCATCGAGCGCACCCGGGTCGCACTGGCCGACTACGCCGCCGCCATGCGCGAGGCGAAGGTCGACAGGGTGCGCATGGTCGCCACCTCCGCCACCCGCGACGCCTCGAACCGCGAGGAGTTCTTCGGGATGGCCCGCGAGCTGCTCGGCACCGTCGTGCCCGGGGCCGAGGCCGAGGTCATCACCGGTGACGAGGAGGCTCGGCTGTCGTTCGCCGGGGCCATCGGGGAGCTCGCCGCCGACGAGGCGCCGTACGTGGTGGTGGACCTGGGCGGCGGCTCCACCGAGCTGGTCTTCGGCGACGCCGACGGGGTGCGCGCCGCCTTCTCCGCCGATATCGGGTGCGTGCGGATCACCGAGCGAGCCATGCCCGGCAACCCGCCCACCGACGAGCAGGTCGACGCCGCCACCGAGTTCGCCCGCGAGCGGCTGGCCGATGCGTTCGCCGCGGTGCCGGTGGAGCAGGCGCGCACCTGGGTCGGGGTCGCGGGGACCATGACCACCATCGCCGCCGTCGCGCTGGAACTCCCCGAGTACGACGCCTCGAAGGTGCACCTGAGCAGGCTCTCGCTGGACCAGGTGTACGCGGTGGCGGACCGGCTCACCTCGCTCGACCACGACCAGCGCGCCGCGCTCGGCCCGGTGCACCCCGGGCGGGTCGACGTGATCGGCGGCGGTGCCGTCATCGTCCGTGCGCTGGCCGACGAGCTGTCCCGCCGGGCGGGGATCACCGAGCTCGTGGTGAGCGAGCACGACATCCTCGACGGGATCGCGCTCTCCATCGCCTGAGCCGTGCTGCGCTACCTGGAAGCCGTCCGGCACGGTGAGACGCCGATCAATGCCGCTGATCCCGCTGCGGCACGGCCGTACCTGCCGGACTCCGAGGTCTTCCTGACCGAGCGCGGTGAGCGGCAGGCCACCGATGTCGGCCGCCGCTTCGCCGCGCTCCCGGAGCTCCCCGACCTGGTGCTCTGTTCGCCGTACCCGCGTGCCCGCCGCACCTGGGAGCTCGCGGTGGCCGAGCTGCGGTCTGCGCCCGAGTTCCGCATCGATGACCGCCTGCACGATCGCGACCGCGGCCGGTTCCGCGTGATGTCGCAGCAGCGAGCCCGGCTCCTGCACCCCGACGAGGCCGCCGCCGAGGACCGCGACCCGCTCGGCTACCGGCCCCCGGAGGGTGAGTCGTTCCGCGACGTGGCGGATCGGGTCGGCGCCGTCGTCGCCGAGCTGCTCGGCCCCGGCCCGGAGCGGGTCCTGATCGTCGCCCACGACGCCGTCGTCCTCATGCTCCGCCAGGTCCTGGAACACCTCCCGGACGCCGAGATCCTCGCCCTGGCCGAACGCGGCCTGGCCGGCAACGGCTCGGTCACCTCCTGGCAGCGTGACCCCGCCACCGGCTTCCGATTGCTCGCCTACGACGTGCGCACCCATCTGACCAGCTGAAACCCGCCTGGTTTCGACCTGATCATGGGAGGTATTCGCGATCCGTGCGCCTCCTCCGACTCCCGGGCGTCTACCGCCCGCAAGCCGACACCTGGTTGCTGGCACGGGCCCTCGCCGATGCCGCCCTGCCCCGGAACCCCCGGGTGGTCGACATCTGTACCGGAACCGGCGCCCTGGCGGTGACCGCCGCCCGCGCCGGAGCCGCCGAGGTAACGGCCGTCGACATCTCCCGCCGCGCCGTCTCCACTGCCTGGCTCAACAGCCGGGCCCGCGGCCTCCCCGTCGAACTGCTCCGCGGCGACTTCCGTGAGGTGCTGCGCGACCGCACCTTCGACGTGGTCCTCTCCAACCCGCCCTACGTCCCCTGCGCCGACCCCGACCCGGCCCGCGGGGCCGACCGCGCCTGGGACGCCGGCTTCGACGGCCGCTCGGTGCTGGACGACCTCTGCGCGACGCTGCCCACGCTGCTCGCCCCCAACGGCGTCGCGCTGATGGTGCACTCCGAACTCTGCGACGAGCAGCGCACCCTGCGCATGCTCCGCGAAACCGGGCTGAAGGCGTCCACCGTCGCCCGCTCGCTCACCTCCTTCGGGCCGGTCATGCGCGGGCGCGCGGACTGGCTGGAGGAGGCGGGGTTGATCGCGCCCGGGCAGCGGGTGGAGGAGCTGGTGGTGATTCGTGCCGACCGCATCGAGCAGTGAGCGTCGGCGGGTCACCCTGGAGCAGGGTGGCCCGGCGCTGATCGAGGGGCCGGCGGAGATCGTCGGCGAGGACGGGTCAGTCGTGCGGTCCGACCGTTTCCTCGTCGCGCTCTGCCGCTGCAAGCGCAGCGCCATCTACCCGCTCTGCGACACCAGCCACCGGCGGCGGGCGCGTCGCACCGAGGACTGAGCGCAGGCTGAGCGAGCGGACCAGGTCCGGGCAAGCTTCCGCTCGATAAGGGCGAGGGGGCGCGGTGCGTGCAGCGCAGGTTCACGGTCGCCGCTGCCTGATCGTTCCCACGGACGGGGCTTCTCGAAACACACCCCGGCCCGTGCCCCCAGTCGGACTCGAACCGACACTTGGCGGATTTTAAATCCGCTGCCTCTGCCAATTGGGCTATGGGGGCGCCCCGGAGAAGAGTACCGGACCCGTACGCCTGTACCGGAATTCGACCGCTGGGTCCGATACCGAGCTCACACCGCGGGGTCGGCGCGGATGAAGAAGCAGGAGTCGACGATGACGGCGGCGGCGGGGAGGCCGTGCACGTCGGCGACCTCGCGGAGGTCGGGGCCGACGCGCGGGTCGGTGGTGAGGGCGCACAGGGCGATCTGGAGTGCCTCGCCGAGGCCGGTGAGGTGCTCGGCGATCTGCACCGCGTCGGCGGGGCCGAGTTCGTCCCAGCCGAGGGGGGTGCGGGTCTGGGCACGGTGTCTGCGCAGGGTGTCCTCGCCGAGGAGTTTCATGAACTCGATGGCGCCGGTGAGGCAGCGCTGGTGCACGGCGCGGTACTCGGGGCACGGCCTGCCGCGCTCGACCATGACCGCGGCGACGGTGGCGGCGGTGAAGAGGGCGTCGCAGGCGCGGGCGGCGGCGGCCTCGGGTTCGCGGCGGTGGTCGCAGAGGCCGGTGGCGACGGCGTCGATCCAGTCGTTGACCTGCGTCACCCCGGGGAGACGGCGCGCGGCGGGTCGCGGTGCGGGGGAACGCCGTCTCCACAGGTTTCGCATGATGCCTCTATTCCGAAGCGGGACTCGATGTCGCCGTGCGGTTGAGCAGGGAATGCCGTCGTCCGTAGGCAAAATACACCAGCAGGCCGATCGCCATCCAGAGCAGGAAGCGCACCCAGGTCTCGACCGAGAGGTTGACCATGAGCCACAGGCAGGCGAGCACGCCGAGGATCGGGATGAACGGCACCAGCGGCACCCGGAAGCCGCGCTCCAGATCGGGGCGGGTGCGGCGCAGGACCAGCACGCCGATGGAGACCAGCACGAACGCGAAGAGCGTTCCGATGTTCACCATCTCCTCCAGCGTGCCGAACTGTACGAAGCCCGCGAGCAGCATGCACACGACGCCGACCAGCACGGTGAGCCGGGCGGGGGTGCCGAAGCGGCCGGTCTTGGCGAGGCCGCGCGGCATCAGCCCGTCGCGGGACATGGCGAAGAGCACCCGGGTCTGGCCGAGGAACAGCACCATGACGACGGTGGTGAGCCCGGCCAGCGCGCCGATGGAGATCACCGTCTGGGCCCAGTCGGCGCCACGCAGCGCGAAGGCGGTGGCGAGGGTGGAGTCCTCGCCGGCCAGTTCGGTGTAGGGCACCATGCCGGTGAGCACCAGCGAGACCACCACGTACAGCACGGTCACGATGGCCAGCGAGCCGAGGATGCCGCGCGGGACGGCGCGCTGCGGGTCCTTGGTCTCCTCGGCGGTGGTGGCGACGACGTCGAAGCCGATGAAGGCGAAGAACACCAGGCTGGCGGCGGCGAGGAGCCCGTACCAGCCGAAGTTGCTGCTCCCGGCGCCGGTGACCCAGGAGAAGAGCGACTGGTGCAAGCCGCCCTCGCCCTCGCCCGGCTGCGACGGCGGGATGTAGGGCGACAGGTTGTCCTTGTCGAAGTAGGTCAGCCCGACCACGACCACCAGCGCGATCACGCCCAGCTTGATGGCCACCGCGATGGCCGAGACCCGGGACGACACCTTGGTGCCGATCACCAGCAGCACGGTCAGCACCGCTAGCAGAACCACCGCGCCCCAGTCGAATTCGACTGGCCCGAGGTGGACCACCGGCTCGACCCCGGTGAATACCTCGCCCAGGTACTGCGACCACCCCTTGGCCACCACCGAGGCGGCGAGCGCGAACTCCAGGATGAGGTCCCAGCCGATGATCCAGGCGACCAGCTCGCCGAAGGTGGCGTAGGAGTAGGTGTAGGCGCTGCCAGCGACCGGGACGGTGGAGGCGAACTCGGCGTAGCAGAGCGCGGTGAGCCCGCAGGCGACGGCGGCGAAGACGAAGGCCAGCGAGACCGATGGCCCCGCGACATTGCCCGCGGTGCGCGCGGTCAGCGTGAAGATGCCCGCGCCGACCACGACGGCGACGCCGAAGACGGTGAGGTCCCAGGCGGTGAGTTCCTTGCGCAGCTTGGCGTCGGGTTCGTCGGTGTCGCGGATGGACTGCTCCACCGACTTGGTCCGGAACAGCCCGCCGGTGCGGGTCGTGGTCATGGTGACTCCATTCCTCGAATCAATGCACGCCCTCCATGTGCCTGCGCACCCACGGTGCGAGGGCGGCCATGATCAGCCCCGCGACGACGGCGACCGCGCCGATCAGCCCGAAGTACGCGAATTCCCGATCGGTCTCGTAGTACCCAGCCAGCACGCCCGCCATCGAGGTGCCGAAGCCGACGGAGAAGAAGTAGAGCGCCATCATCTGCGCGCGGAACGCCTCCGGCGCCAGCTGGGTGGTGACGGCCAGCCCGATCGGCGAGATCAGCAGCTCCGAGACGGCGAACCCGGCCATGATGAGCAGCACGAACACCGCCGGGGTGCTGCGCCCCTCGCCGCCGGCGAACGGCAGGAAGAGCCAGAACGAGAGCCCCATGCCGAGCACGCCGAGCGCGAACTTGGCGGGGGTGCCCGGCGCGCGGGTGCCGAGCCGGGTCCAGAGCGCGGCGAAGAGCGGGGAGAGCGCGATGATCCACACCGGCTCCACCGAGCCGATCCAGCTGGACGGCGCGGTCCAGCCGAAGATGGACCAGTTCATCCGCTCGTCCGAGTACACCGCGAGCACCGTGAAGATCTGCTGGAACAGCGACCAGAACACCGCGTTGGCGATGAAGAGCGGGATGAAGGCGCGCACCCGGGTGCGCTCGACCGGCGTCACCTTGGGGCTGCGCAGGATGATCGCGAAGTAGACCACCGAGGCGACCGCGATGACGCCGGTGGTGACGTCGGCCAGGTTGCCGAGCCGCACCCAGCCGAGCGCCCAGACCAGCGCGACGAGCACCGCGACCGCGACGAGCGCCCCGGCGATCGGTCCGATGGCCCGGCGCGGCAGCGGGTTCGGCACCTCGCGGCCCGCGGTGCCGAGGTTGCGCCGGAAGATCACGTACTGGGTGAGGCCGAGCGCCATGCCGATCGCGGCGGCGGCGAAGCCGTAGTGGAAGCCCCACTCGCGCTGCAGCAACCCGGTGAGCAGCGGGCCGGTGAAGGCGCCGATATTGATGCCGAGGTAGAAGAGGGTGAAGCCGCCGTCCACCCTGGGGTCGCCCTTGGGGTAGAGCGTGCCGAGCAGCGAGGAGGCATTGGCCTTCAGCGCGCCGCTGCCGAGCGCGACCAGCACCAGCCCGACGCCGACCCCGGCGAGCCCGGGCAGCAGGGCGAGCGCGATGTGCCCGGCCATCACGACAACGCCGCCGTAGAAGACCGTCCGCTCCATTCCCAGCAACCGGTCGGCGATCCAGCCGCCGAGCACCGTCGAGAGGTAGACCAGGCCGCCGTAGGCGCCGACGATGCCGACGGCCGTGTCCTGCGCGAGCCCGAGCCCGCCCTCGGACACCGAGTAGTACAGGTAGTAGCCGAGAATGGTGAGCATGCCGTAGAAGGAGAAGCGCTCCCACAGCTCGACGCCGAACAGATTGGTCAGGCCGATCGGATGGCCGAAGAAGGTGCGCGCCGGCACTTCCGCTTGCTCGATATTCGCTGTCTCGGCCATGAGCCTCACCTTCCCACACCGCCGGACTCGGTTCGGTCACCACTCCCGGCAAGTTTCGTCCGGTCGGGCGGGGGCATTCGGGGCCCGTGATCGAGATCGGTGTCACCGTGGAAGTACCCATCGACGAGGCGTTCGCCACACTTACCGATGGCTGGCTGTACTCGTCCTGGGTCGTCGGCGCCTCGCACATTCGCGCCGTCGACCCGGAGTGGCCCGCCGTCGGCTCGCGCATTCACCACAGCGTGGGGCCGTGGCCGTTCACCATGCGCGACCACACCACCGTTCGCGCTGTTCAGCAGCCGTATCGGTTGGAGCTGGAGGCGCGGCTGTGGCCGTTCGGGGCCGCCTATATCCGGCTGACCCTCCAGGAGGAGGGGCCGGGGCGGACCCGGATCGAGATGGCGGAGAAAGCCGTCAAGGGGCCCGGCGTGTTCGTGCCGGACGTCGCTCAGGGGCTTCTGCTCGCGCCGCGGAACCGGGAGTCGCTGAATCGGCTCGCCGATTTGATGCACGGGCGGGCGGATAAGGGGTCCGGGGTCCGGTAGAGCTGCGTAATCGGGGTAGTCGGCCACTATGACGACCAGCGTTCGCACCCGTCTCGCCCTGCCGCGCGCCCGGGGTGCCCTTTCCGCCGCCGTGCTCGCGGCGCTGCGCTCGGAGCCGGGAAGCTCCATTTCCGTGCCCGCGGACGACGTCGATCCGTACGGCGATGATCTGCACCTCGCGCTCTACACGCTGTACGAGCTGCACTATCAGGGGTTCGACGGGGTGGCGCCGGGGTGGGAGTGGGACCCGGGGCTGCTCGCGGTTCGCGCGGAACTCGAGCGTCGCTTTCTCGCCGCTCTGCGCGCCGATGTCCCCGGTGGGGATGATCTGGATGCCGAGCTGAGCGCGCTGCTGGTGCAGCCGGGAGAACCCGCCGGGGTCGGGGCGTTTCTGCTGGAGCGGGCCGAGTGGTGGCACGTCCAGGAGTACTTCACGCATCGGTCGATCTATCACCACAAAGAGGCGGATCCGTATGCGTGGGCTATTCCGCGGTTGCGGGGTGAGCCGAAGGCGGCGCTGGTTGCGGTGGAGTTCGACGAGTACGGGGGTGGGCATGCGGATCGGGTGCACGCTCGGCTCTATGCGGAGCTGATGGGTGCCGCCGGGTTGAACGACGACTATCTGCACTACCTGGACGTGGTGCCCGCGCCGATGCTGGCGCTGGTGAACATGATGTCGCTGTTCGGGTTGCATCGGGAGTTGCGGGGGGCGCTGGTCGGGCACTTCGCGACGGTGGAGATCACTTCTTCGCCCGGGTCGCGGCGGATGGTTTCCGTACTGGAGCGGTTGGATGCTGCGCCTGAGTGTGTGCGGTTCTATGCGGAGCATGTCGAGGCGGATGCGGTGCACGAGCAGGTGATGCGGCATCAGGTGATCGCGCCGCTGGTGGCGGAGGAGCCGGAGCTCACCGAGTCGGTGGTGTTCGGGATTCAGGTGACGAATCTGCTCGAGGAGCATGTGGATCGGGTGCTGTTGGAGGCGTGGGAGGCGGGAAAGAGTTCCCTGCTCGAGCCGCTGGAGTAGGTGGGTGCATTGCCCGGGGCCGCCACTCGGCGCCTCGTGCACGCGGGAGTTCGATGCCGATTCGAGTCGGCCCGGCGCGCCCTCTCCATGCAGGAGCTGCGCCGGCACCACCCTTCGGTTGCCGCTGCCGCGTCAGCGCACCGCTCGGTGGTCGCAGATGCCCACCATTCGACCGACCGCCGAAGCGCCGCGCGTCCGAGTCCGGCTGCTGCATACTGCGTTACGCGGTTCGACGGTGGATACCACTCAGGCTCGCGGTGGCTGTCGTCCGGTTATCCACAGGCTGATTTTGTCACCAGGTGCCGAATGGCGCAGCGGACTGAATTTCAGCAGGTCAGAAGCCCCTTCTCAAAGCCATGCCGTGACTGGGAGGTGCCAGATTTGTCATCTGTTTCGCCTACAATCAGGACAAACATGAGCACAGTGCACGACGCAGGACACGGCAGGAGAGGAGGTCGCAGCATGGCTCACGTGGTGGACGTTGCCCGCTACATCCTCAGCAAGCGCAGTCCGATGTCCGCGATGAAGCTGCAGAAGCTCGTGTACTACTCGCAGGGTTGGCACCTTGTTTTCGATGGTGAACCGCTGTTCGACGCCCCGATTCAGGCGTGGGCGAACGGTCCGGTGGTGCCCGTGCTCTACGCCCAGCACCGCGGGCAGTTCGTAGTGGACGAAGACACCTTCGCGCCCGTCGGCCAGCTCGCGGAGTCCGAGTTGCAGACCGTCGACGCTGTCCTGGCTTCGTACGGCCACTTGGACGCACACCAGCTGAGCAATCTGACCCACACCGAGCGTCCGTGGATCGAGGCCCGCGAAGGGGTGCCCGACGGGGCTCGCTCAAACGCGGAAATCAGCCTCGCCACGATGCTGGAGTACTACCAAGGCGTCTTCGACGCTGCTCAGTACGGGTAGGCGTTGGGTCGCGACAAGCAGCGCGAGAAGAAGGTCCCAGCTCCGAAGGTCGGAATTCCGGCGAAGGGCAAGTCTGTGCCCCCACCGAACTTCAAGGTCTTCAAGCCGAAGGGCAAGGCCGGGTGCCTGCGTATTCGGCTGACAACGCTCGACGTCGGCGGCCCCTGGTGCCTGAGCGGGATCGGCCGGACCGAGCTGGGTAATCTGCTCGATCGTCTACAGAATTTCGAGACGATGCAGCGTCAGCACGTCTTCGCGCCGGGGCAGGACGAGGGCAAGCAGTATGACGTCGACAAACTGCCTTCGAAGGCCGCACGGGACCGTTTGACGGAGCTGGAGTTCGATGACGAGACCAAAATTGCCAGGCTGCGGATCGGCGGCAAGCCTCGTCTGTACGGATTCCTCCGTGACGGCTCGGACGATTTCTGGGCCCTTTGGTGGGATCCGGAACACGAGATCTGGCCCTCGGCCAAGCGGAACACCTGAGGGACATTCCCGGTCGCCTCAGGGCAGGAACATCGGAGGTCAGCGCGTCAAGCCGGCCGGGCCGCGGCTGTGTAGGTGTCGAACCGCTCCTCGAACGTGGCGACGTGCTTCGACGGATCGTCCGATTTGATCGGCGGTTCTGCTGTTCTCGCAATTTGTGCAGCCCCATACTTTCCCCGCACAGAAACCCGTGTGCCACCCGGGCAGATAGGGAGCGCAACGTTCTGCCTATTTTCGCTGCGATAAAACATTTCAGCGCCGTGGCCGCATGTATCGGAGACTGGTGTCGCAGAATATACGACACCGAGACGAGGCAGGTTTGACCCACTGGCCCGGAGTTCGAAGTTCGGTCGAACGATCGACAGAGCGCAAAGGGATGTCGTGCTAACTTCTCTCGAAACGAAAGGGTTGAATCGGTGGCATGGGGTAACAAGGGACGGACCGATGTGCAAGTTCCGGTCGAGTTCGATATCGCAGGGAGAACGTACCGAGTCGAGATGACAGAGGCTGAAGTCAGCCCGTACTTCGTTGCCAATCAGCTGTTGAAGGAAGTGTCCGTGAAGACGGATCTGCTCACCGGTCAGCAGGTGGTGATCAACTGGTCGCTGGTCGGAGTGATCCGTAGATTGTGACGGGTGTGGAGAGTTCCCGAATTGCTTTATCGACCGGCGTGATGTCGGCACCGATCGGGCGGGCGGTGGAGACGCTGTGGGAGTACAACCGGCTGCGGCACGAGCGGCGGGTGACCGATGTGGGGATCGGGCTCGGTAGCCACGATCCGAGCGTCGCGACCCACGCGGCGGAGCTTTACCACGCGGGGCTGATTCCACTGGTCGTCTTCAGCGGAGCGACTACGCCGATCACCGCGGTTCGATTCCCGCGTGGGGAGGCGGTGCATTATCGCGAGATCGCGCTGGAGCTCGGCGTGCCGGACGGGGCGATTCTGGTGGAGCCCGAGGCCACGAATACCGGGCAGAACATCGAGTTCTCTCGGGAGTTGCTCGCTGGGCGCGACATCCGATCGGTCACGCTGATCACGAAGCCGCAGCAGGCTCGGCGCGGCTATGCGACCTGCCGGAAGGTGTGGCCGGAGGTCAAGGTGGTGTGCTCGTTCACCGCGCTGCCGTTCGACCAGTACGTGGAGTCGATCGGAGACCTGGATCTGGTGCTCACCTCGCTCGTCGGCGAGACGCAGCGGGTTTGGATGTACGCGGAGCGCGGGCTGGCCATCGAGCAGGAGGTACCCGCTGGCGTGCGGGACGCCCTCGACATCCTGGTCGCGGCAGGCTACACGGATCGGCTCATTCGATGAGGGGAGCAAGTGGTGTACGGACTCTGGCGCACCTGCCAGCACTTCGCGGAGGCGAATTCGATCCCGGACGTCACCGCGTCCGAGCGCGACACCGTCCTGGCCGCAGCCGCCACGCTGCCACCGCAGGGGCGCAAGGATCAGTTCCTGGCCAAGCGCGGCGGGTGCGGCTGGGTGGCGGAGGGCTTCGTGCGAGACGGCAACCTGCGCGTCACCTCCGCACCGCAACTGCGTAAATACGAGGCGGTGCGTGAAGGACGCATGAAGTGGTCCAATGACAGTTACTCGCCGCTTCGGACCGCCGACCATCCGCAGCGGACGGTCGACCTGGATTCGTAGCCGAACTGATCGGCCGATCGACTCGAACATATGTTCGCCAGGGTGTAGCGTCGTGCCATGCCTGAGCCATCCCCACTCGATCGGGCCACCGAGAATCTGCGGCAGACGCAGCGGCAGCTGCTGGACGCGGCCGCGTTCGGCAAGCAGCTCTCGCCCGAGCAGCTGGAGCGGGCGGCGGGGCGGATCGGGGAGGCGCTGCGGGCCTATGCCGGGGTCACGCCCGCGCCCGCGCGGCAGGTGTGCGACCGGCCGCGCAGGCATCGGTGATCAGCGGGCGCCGGTGACCTGGGCGTAGGAGTCGGCGACCAGGAAGCCGGAGTGCTCGATCACGACCAGGACCGGCAGCGGGTGGTCGAGGAGCGGGCGGATGCCCTGCTCCAGGCGGTAGTGGAACTCGGCCGCGGCGGGGACGTCGCGCTCGGTGACCGCGCCGTTCTCGTCGCGGTACGAGCGGTGCGGGGTGAGCAGCACGGATTCCGGGCCGCTCTGCACCCAGCGGAACAGGATGCGGTCGGACGAACCGGGCCTCGCGTACGCCACCGAACCCTCACCGTCCGGGCAGAACACCAGCTCTTCGTCCTGCATAGAGGAGTGGTACCCGTAGTCGGAGCTCCAGGTACCGATGAGATCCTCGGTCACTCGGCGAGGTGCTCCGCGGCCTTGGCGAAATCGCTGCGGAGTTTGTCCTCGCGCTGGGCGCGGACGGCTTCGTCCTGGGTGAAGAGGGCCTGCTTGCTGGTGTGGTAGGTAGGGATGACGACGAGTTTGCCCGCGACCTCGGGGTGCTGGCGTTCGAAGCGGCGCCAGGCGGCCTGCGCGTCGAGGCCGTGGGCCAGGACCACCTTCAGCTTGGGGAGCAGGGCGATGACCTGTGCGAGGGGGGCGATTCCGCGGTCGATGTCGGCGGTGGAGGGCTTGCGGGTCGTGTACCAGGGGTAGGCGTTCCAGGTGATGAGGTCGCTGATGCGCAAGCCGGAGGTTTGGAAGAACTCCAGGTAGCGTTCGGCGGCCTGGTCGTCGTTCTCCAGGGAGAGGAGGCCGCTACTTTCCTGGCCGGAGCGGGTCTTGGGGCCCGGGTCGCGGAAGAGGGAGAGGACTCGGGCTTCGGTGCCGCCGTAGATGGGGGCGAGGTGGGGGAGGGGTTCGCCCGACTCCTCGGCGAGGCGGTCGACCAGGTGGTTGAAGGGGGTGATCGGGCCCTCGTAGCGGGTGGCGAGCTGTTCGTCGCGGTAGGTGCTGTCCGCCAGGCGGCGGGGGGTGAGGATGCGCTCCTCCACCGTGGGGGCGGCGGTTTTGCGTGCGGTCTTGCGCGGGGTGGTGGACTTCGCCGCTGCGGTCTTCTTCGCGGGCGCCTTCTTCGCCGGCGCCTTGATTGCTGCTGCCCTGGCCGCGGTGGCCTTGGTCGGCGCTGCTGCCGGGCCGGGCTCGGCGGTTCCCTCGGGCGCGGGCGCCGCTTCCGGCGCGGGTGCCGTGGTCTTGGCCGCGGTGGTCTTCTTGGCTGCGGTCTTCTTGGCCGGTGCGCTCGGGTCGGCGGTCTTCGCCGCTGCCTTCTTGCGCGGAGCTGCCTTCTTGGCCGGGGCGGGCTCGGGCGCTGCGGGCGGAGTGGGCTCGGCCGGCGGTGTCGCGGCGGCAGCGGGGGTGGACGACGGAGCGCTGTCGGCTTCGGGCGCCGGGGTACTCGGCGCCTCCGCCGCAGGGGCGTCACCTGCCGGCTCGGCAGCGGCACCATTGGTCGACGTGGCCCTGTCCGCATCGGCGGCGGGCGCGGCACTCTCCGCGGACTTCGCCGGCGCGACATCGGCCGCTTCGGCACCGGCGGCGGCAGTCGGCGCCGAGGACGAAGCGGAAGCCGGGGCGGGCGCGACCTCGGTGACGGGCGTGGCTGCGGCAGTAGAACCGGTCGGCTCCGCCACGGGGGCAGCCGGCTCGGCTGCGGAACTGGTCGGTTCGGCCAGGGAACTCGCCGGCTCGGCCACGGAACTCGCCGGTTCGGTCACCGGCGCGCCGCCGGCAGCCGCGGTGTCGGCGGGCGCGGCGGAAGACGCGGCGGACCCGGCCGGGTCCACCGCCGCCGGTGCGGCGCCCGCGGAATCGGCACCGCCACCGTCCCCTGCCGACGAATCCTTCTTCCAGAACATCAAGGCCGCGATAGCGCGCTTGGTCACCCCGCGGGGCGCGTTCCTGCCGGTGGACATCGGGTGAAACTCCGTTTCTCGTCGGCGCTCGCAGTCGGTGACACCGACGGGGTATCCGTATCCTCCTGGCGAGAAACCTGGTCGGTACGGACTACGAGGGTAGCCCTGCCGGGGCTGGAATGAACCCCGACATCAGGAATTCCCGGACATACCCTGCCAGAACGTCCCGGTCGACGGGTCGGCGGCGCACGCCGGTGCCTGACAGCATCGCCTGTGTGTGGTCGTCGCGCCAGTCGAGATGCACCGGGAGTCCGGCGAAATCGGTGGTGAGCAGGGCGGCGCGGGTGAGGGTGTCATCGCCGAGCGCCTCCCTGCGCCGGGATTCCCGCTCCAGCGCGTCCCGCACCCGCTCGAGGGGGACGGTCTCCACCGGAACCCCCTGCTCCCGCAGAATCTCGTAGATCGCCTGCACCGCAACGGGTTCCGGGTTCACCAGGTGGTAGACGGTCTCGGTGCCCGCCCGCCCGGCCATGGTGACGACGGCGTCGGCGACGTAATCCACCGGGACCAGCGAGACGGCGGTGTCCCCGAGATCGGGCGCCATGCCGAGAACGGCGGTGGCGCGCAGCAGGTTCCACAGCGCGTCGGAGGTGCTGTTGATTCCCGCCGACGCCGTGCCGCTGATGGTGCCGGGCCGGTAGATGCGGGCGGGCAGCCCGCGCGCGGCGGCCTGCCGCACCAGCTCCTCGGCGGTCCACTTGGACGCGATGTATCCGCTCGCGGGCAGCTCGCCGGCGGTGAGCCGGGTGTCCTCGGTGACCGGCCCGCCGTCGGCGCGGACGGCGGTATTGATGGTGGAGACGAAGTGCAGCGGCTTGATCCGCCCGGTGCGGGCGAAGCGCAGCACCTCGCGGGTGCCGTCGACATTGGCCGCGCGCAGCCGGGCGTACGGCTCGATGTGGTTCACTCGGGCCCCGTTGTGGTGCACCACGTCGATCTCGGCGGCGAGCCGCTCGTAGTCGGCGGGGGCGAGGCCGAGCCGCGGCGCGGCGAGGTCGCCCGGCACCGGCCGGACCCGCTCGAAGCCGTCCTCGCGCAGCCGGTACTGCCGCAGCGCCGCCAGCACCCGCTCCACGGCCTGGGCGTCGGAGCCCGCGCGGACCAGGCAGTACACCGTCGCGGGGGTGCGGTCGAGCAGCGCGCGCAACAGGTGCGCGCCGAGGAAGCCGGTGGCGCCGGTGAGCAGCACCGCGCGCGGGGTCATGGTGAAGGGCGAGATGTCGTCGTCGAGCAGCGCGTCGTCGGCGGGGTTCGCGGCGGCCGCGGTGTCGGCGCCGCTGATGTACCCCGCCACCCCCGCGGCGGTCGGGTCGCCGAGCAGCGCGGCCATCGGCACCCGCCGCCCGAGATCCCTGGTCAGCCGCTGGTGCAGCGAGAAGGCGAGCAGCGAGGAGCCGCCGAGCTCGTAGAAATCGTCGGTCACCCCGACCTCGGGCAGCCCGAGCACCTCGGCGAAGGCGGCGGCGACGGTCTCCTCCAGCGGTGTCCGGGGCGCCACCAGGGAGCGCGAGGCGAAGACCGGGCTCGGCAGCGCCGCCCGGTCCAGCTTGCCGCTGGTGTTCACCGGCAGCTCGGCCAGCACGACCACCGCGGACGGCACCATGTAGGAGGGCAGCGCGGCGGTGACGGCGGTGCGCAGCGCCTCCGGGTCGAGCGCGGCGCCGGGCTCCGGCACGACGTAGCCGACCAGGTGGTCGCCGGTGTCGCCGGTCTTCACCACCACCGCGGCCTGGCCGACCCCGGCCAGCGCGAGCAGCGCCGCCTCGATCTCGCCCAGCTCGATCCGGTGCCCGCGCAGCTTGACCTGGAAGTCGGTGCGGCCGAGGTAGTCGAGCGTGCCCTGCGGGTTCCAGCGCACCAGGTCGCCGGTGCGGTACATCCTGGTCCCGGCGTGGTCGTACGGGTTCGCGACGAAGCGGTCCGCGCTCAGCGCCGCCCGGCCGTGGTAGCCGCGGGCCAGCTGCACCCCGGCCAGGTACAGCTCGCCGACGGCGCCGACCGGCACCGGGCAGAGCCGGGAATCCAGGACCAGCACCCGGGAATTCCACTCCGGGACGCCGATCGGCACCCGCGGCGCGGCATCGCAGGCGGGGTCGACCTGGTGCTTGGTGATGCTCACCGCGGCCTCGGTCGGGCCGTAGACATTGTGGACGCGGGCGGCGCAGCGCTGCGCGAAGGCGCGGGCGGTCTCCGGGGGCAGCGCCTCGCCGATCACGAAGATGTCGCGCAGCGTGCGCAGCTCGGCCGGTTCGCAGTGCGCGGCGAAGGCGGCCAGCATGGATGGCACGAAATCGGTGAGCGTGCAGCGGTATTCGGCGATCAGGTGGGAGAGCGCGCCGGGGTCGCGGTGCTCGTCCGGCCCGGCCAGCACCAGCGTGGCGCCGGAGCGCAGCGGCAGGAAGTGCCCCCAGAGCGAGACGTCGAAGGTGCCCGGCGTCTTCTGCAGGTAGACATCGGCGGCGGTCACCCGGTACTCGTGCCGCATCCACTCGATCTGGTTGACGATGGCGCGGTGCGTGATCACCACGCCCTTCGGCTTGCCGGTCGAGCCGGAGGTGTAGATGAGGTAGGCGGGGTTGTCCGGGTGCAGCGGGGCCGCGCGCTCGGCGTCGGTCACCGGGTAGCGGGCGTAGCCGGCGAGGTCGATGGTGTCGACCAGCACGGCCGGGGCCGCGGTGAAGGCGTCGGCGGTGGTGGAGAGGACGCAGACCGGGCGCGCGGAGTCCAGCACGTAGCCGATCCGCTCGGCCGGGTGGTCCGGGTCGATCGGCACCCACGCGCCACCGGCCTCGACCACCGCGCAGAGCGCGATGTACTGCGCCAGCGAGCGGCGCATGGCGACCGCCACCACCGTCTCCGGCCCGACGCCGCGCCCGATCAGCCAGCGCGCCAACCGGCTGACCGCGCCGGAGAGCTCGGCGTAGGTCAGCGTCCCGCTCGCACCGGTCACCGCAACCGCGTCCGGGCTGGTGGCGGCGAACCGGTGCACTGGCGCGAGCAGCGATTCCGCAGGCACCGGCCGCACCGGCCCGGTCGACCAGGCGCGCAGCAGCCGCAGCTCGCCCGGCTCGATGATGTCGAGATCGCCGACCACCCGGCCCGGCTCGGCGGCGATCTGCTCCAGCAGCCGCAGGTAGCCGCCGACGAAGCGCTCCACGGTGGCGGCGTCGAAGAGGTCGGTGGCGAAGGTGAAGCGGACCACGATCGGCCCGGGCGCGCCGTCGTCGGTGCGCGACTCCACCACGGCGATGTGCAGGTCGGTCTTGGAGGTCCTGGTCTCCAGGTCGAAGCCGGAGAAGGCGACGCCCGCCATCGACATGCGCGCCTCGGAGAAGTTCTGGAAGGCGAAGCCGACCTGGTAGAGCGGGTGCCTGCCGGGCGAGCGGAGCGGGTCGACGGCATCGACGACGTGCTCGAACGGCACCTCGGAGTGCGCGAAGTTCACCAGATCGCGCTCCCTGGTGCGGCCGAGCAGCGCGCCGAAGCTTTCGCCCGGATCCACCCTGGTGCGGGAGACCGTGGTGTTGACGAACATGCCGACCACGTCGTCCAGCGCGGCCTCGGCCCGGTTCGTCATCGGCACCCCGATGGTCACGTCGGTGACGCCGGAGAGCCGGGCCATGAGCACCGCGAGCGCGGTCCGCATGACCATGAAGACGGTGGCGTTGTGGCGCCGCGCGACGCTGCGCAGCGCGCCGTGCAGCGCGGCCGATGCCTCGCGCTGCACCGAGGCGCCGCGCAGCGAGGCCACCGCGGGGCGCGGGCGGTCGGCGGGCAGCTCGAGATCGTCCGGGATACCCGCGAGCTCCTGCTTCCAGTAGGCGAGCTGGCGGGCGAGCGGGGACTCCGGGTCGTCGCGGGAGCCGAGGACGTCGCGCTGCCACAGCGAGTAGTCGGCGTACTGCACGGCGGGCGGCTTCCAGGCGGGCGGGGTGCCCGCGCTGCGCGCCGCGTAGGCCGCCGCGATGTCGCGGGCGAGCGGCGCCAGCGAGGAGCCGTCGGCGCAGATATGGTGCATGGCACAGACCAGCACGTGCCGGTCGCCGGTGCGGAGCAGCCCGACCCGCAGCGGCACCTCGCGCGCGACATCGAAACCGCGCCACAGGATTTCGTCCACCCAGGCGGCGACGGCGGGGGAGTCGGGTTCGGCGGTGGCCTCGTGCACGCGGAGCGCGGAGAGCGCGGCGTCGGCGTCGAGCACCACCTGGTGCGGGCCGTCGGCGTCGGCCGGGTACCTGGTGCGCAGCGATTCGTGCCGGATCACCGCGTCGGCGAAGGCGGCATGCAGCGCGGGGACGTCGAGCGCGCCGGTCAGGGTGAGCGCGAAGCCGAGGTTGTCCACCGCGGAGGCGGTGTCGAACTGGTTGCGCAGCCAGAACCGCAACTGCGCGGGGGAGAGCGGGATCCGGTCCGGCCGCGCCCTGGCCAGCAGCGGCGGCCGGGCCGGGTCGAAGAGCTCGGTGCGCACCGCCACCGCGAGCCCGGCGACGGTCGGGTGGTCGAAGACCAGCCGCGGCGGCACCTGCGCGTTCAGCGCGTCGCCGAGCCGTGCCGCGACCTGGGTGGCGAGCAGCGAATTGCCGCCGACCACGAAGAAGTCGTCGTCGGCGCCGACCCGCGGGCGGTCGAGCACCGCGCGGAACGCCTGGGCGACCAGCTCCTCACCGGCGCCGGAGGGCGGGCGGTAGGGCGACTCGTCCACCGGGCGGGCGCGCAGCGCGGTGCGGTCCGCCTTGCCGGAGGTGGTCAGCGGGATGCGGTCGAGCAGCGTGATGGAGTTCGGCACCATGTAGCGCGGCAGCACCCTGGCCATCGCGTCGGCCAGCGCGGCCGGGTCGGGGGCGGCGCCGGGGTCCGGCTCGAGGTAGGCGACCAGCGCGGTGTCGCCCGCGGCCGAGCGCCGGTCGACGACCACCGCCGCGCGCACGCCGGGCTGCGCGCCGAGCGCGGCCTCGATCTCGCCGAGCTCGATCCGGAACCCGCGCACCTGGACCTGCTGGTCCAGCCGCCCCAGGTACTCGAAATCGCCGGTCCCGCCGCGCCGCACCAGGTCTCCGGTGCGGTAGAGCAGGGCGCCGTTCGCGTCGGCGACGAAGCGCTGCGCGGTGAGCGCGGGCCGCCCCCGGTAGCCGCGGGCCAGCCCGGGACCGCCCAGGTAGAGCTCCCCGGCCACGCCGACGCCGACCGGGCGCAGTTTGGCGTCGAGCACCCGGCAGTGCACGCCGGGCAGCGCGGCGCCGATGGTCACCGGGGCGCCCGGCGTCATCGGGCCGGCGAGCGTCGCGGCGATGGTGGCCTCGGTGGGGCCGTAGGCATTGAAGAGCGCGGTGTGCGCCGCCCAGCGGTCGGCGAGCGCGGGCGGGCAGGGCTCGCCGCCGACCACGAGCACCCGCAGCTCCGGCACGCTCGCGGGATCCAGCGTGGCCAGCGTGGACGGGGTGAGGAAGGCGTGCGTGACCCCGTGCCCGGCCAGCAGCGCGGCCAGGTCGCCGCCGCCGAGCACGGTGGGCGGCGCGATCACCATGGTCGCGGCGGCGCCGACGGCGAGCAGCAGCTCCAGGATCGAGGCGTCGAAGCTGGGCGAGGCGAAGTGCAGCGTGCGGGCGTCCGGGGTGAGGCCGAAACGAGTGACCTGCTCCACACAGAGCCCGGCGAGCCCGGCGTGCGTGACGGCGACGCCCTTGGGTTGCCCGGTGGAGCCGGAGGTGTAGATCACATAGGCCGCGTTGGAGGAGCGCAGCACCGTCGGGCGGTCCAGGTAGGAGATGGGGTCGGCGGGCTCGGCGGCGACCAGCTCCGCGGTCTCCGCGGTGTCGACGGCGAGCCAGGGCAGCCGGTCCGGCAGCGCTCCGGCGTGCGCCCGATCGGTCACGCCGAGCAGCGCGCCGCAGTCCCGCACCTGGTAGTCGAGGCGCGCGGCGGGCAGCGCCGGGTCGATCGGCACGTAGGCGGCGCCGGTCTTCGCCACCGCCCACAGCGCCACCACGGCGTCGATCGAGCGCGGCAGCGCCACCGCGACGGCGGACTCCGGAGCCGCCCCCCTGGCCAGCAGCACCCGGCCCAGCCGGGTGGAGCGGTCGTCGAGCGCGCGGTAGGTGAGCGACTCGTCCCCGCAGCGCACGGCGATACCGTCCGGGTTGCGCTCCGCGGCGGCCGCGAGCAGGGCGGCGAGCGTGGCCGCGCGCGCGGCAAGCGCCCGCTTGCTCCGGGCACGGCGCGCGGACGGTGGCGTGTGCCGGGTACTGCTGGTCACGATGAACGTCCTGTCGAGCGAGGCCTGAGCGCGCCGAATACTACGGCTGTCGACACCCGCCCGCTACTGCGCGCTTCCCCGTGCGGGGGTTTCGGCGGTGCCGATAGTTTGCCGAGGGAAGAATTCCGGCAATAGCCGTTCGGTATGTAGCCAGGAATTCGCGGTGCGATTCGAGCACTTCCGAATGGAGGCGCCGGGCCATGTTCGGGGCGTATTTCGTCAAGGCCGGGGCGGCCGTTTCGCGGTGCCGGGCGGGGGCATCCGGCCGGTACGGCTCGACGAACGAAGGTGTGTGTGATGACCGAAGCGCAATGGGAGATCCCGCCGCTCGACGGCGCCGCCGATATCGCCCGCGGCCGGAGCCGCGGGGCCGGTTCGACGCTCGCGGACTCCAGGAACTGGGCGGGGTTCGGGCTGCTCGGCATCGGTGGCCTTGCCGCCGTGATCGCCGCGATCACCTCGCTTGCCGGCTGGTCGGAGGGGGCGCTCTTCCTGGTGGTGATCGCGGTGGTCGCCGCTCTGACCGGCGCCGCGCTCGTCTTCGAGCAGCGCAGGAAGCAGCGGCAGCGCGAGCGCAGCCGGGAGCTCAACAGCGAGGTGTGGCGGGAGACGGTGCCGCCGCGGGTCTGATCGTCAGCCCCTGAGGTCGCGCGCGGCGGCGGTCTCCGCCTGCCGCGTCGTGACGATCTCCCTGGCCAGTGCCTGGGTGTCGCCGTCTATCCCCGCCGCCAGCTCGGACTGCGCCAGCGCGACCGCGCGGCCGTGGTGCTCGATCACCAGATCCAGCCACTGCCGGTCGAATTCCGCGTCCGAGGCTGCTGCCACCGCGGCGATCCGCTCGGCGCCGAGCAGCGCGAGCTGCCCCGACCCCTCGGTGTTCGCGCCCGCCCGCTCGCCGAAACCGGCGAGCAGCGCGGTGATCCGATCCGTCTCCGGCCCCCGCTGCCGCCGCAGCGCGGCCGCGAGGTCGCGCACCCGCTGATCCGCGGCGCGCTTCGCGGCCAGCCCGGCGATCTCCGCCGACTGCTCCTGCTGCGCGGCCAGGCCGTGCAGGAACTCGATATCCCCGCGCTCCAAGCCGTTTCGCGCGGTGGCCGGGGCGGGGGCAGGGGCGGAGTCGCCGCCACCGCAGCCGGTGGCGAGCAGCGCGGCCGCGGCGACGAGCGCGGCCGAGAGCAGGCGGACGATGATCTTCACCCGGGGTACTGTGCTGACTTCCCGATCCACGGGGAACGGATCGGCGCCGCTCCGGCGGTGAAGATCAATGCCGGTCAGGAGGATGCGATATCCACGATCAGCCGGGTCGGGCCGGTCGCGGTGCGCACCTCGAAGGGCGGCCGGTCGCCGCGCACCCCGATGAAGGACTGCGTCTCGCCCTCGAACACGATGGTCCGGTACACCCCGAGCACGCCGGGCGCCTCCGGCTCGCGCACCGGCTCGGAGTTGTCGAACGGGGTGACCCCGGTGTCGAAGGGGTAGGCGGAGCCGAGGATTCGCACCTCGAGCACCGAGCCGCCCTGGATGTCCAGCACCGTCCCGCTGCCGTCCTGCACCGCCCGGTCGGTGTACTCGACCACCCAGCCGGGGGTGCCGGTGCCGCCGAGGTCGTAGACCACCCGCTCGAAGCCGGGGTGGTGGCCGATCCGGATACCGGTGACGGTGAGCATCGCGCCGCGGCTCTTCTCCCCCTGCTTGGGCTGCGCGTCGGTGGGGGCCGGCTCGGGCGCGGCGGTCGTCGTGGCCGCGCCCAGCGTGTCGGTGACCGCGTTGGGGGCGGGGGCGAGCCCCGTCGGGCCGCTGTCGTCACAGCCGGTGAGCACGGCGGCCACGGCGAGAATCGTCAGCAGCATCGGAGTCCGCATCGGCCGATGCTATGCCCGCGAGCGGGCCGGATCCGGGATTTGGGCGCGCGCCGCGGTTCTCCCGGGCGGGGTCGGTGCGACGCGGGGGCAACGATCCAGCACACTTGAGCCGTGGGCGATGTGGACGACGTGCTGGGCCGGCTGCGCCGGTATCCGGATGTGGAGGCGGCGAACCTCTATGCCGTCGACGCCGCCGACCGCCTCCTGCTCGACGTCGCGGCGGACGCGCTCGCCGGGGCGGGCGCGGGGCAGGTCGCGGTGCTCGACGACGGCTACGGCGCGCTCACCCTCGGCGCCGCCGTCTCGCACGACCTGCACGGCATCCGGGTGCACCAGGACGTGCTCACCGGGGAGCTGGCGCTCGCCGCCAATGCCCGCGCGCTCGACCTCGCCGGGCGCTACCGCAGCCACCCGCTGGACGCCGCGCTGCTCACCGGCGCCACCGTCGTGCTGCTCCGGCTGCCCCGCGCGCTGGCCGGGCTGGCCGAGACCGCCGACGCCATCGCCCGCCACGCCGACCCGGGGGTGCTGGTCTTCGCCGCGGGCCGGGACAAGTACCTGACCCCGGCCATGAACGAGGTGCTCGGCGAGTACTTCACCGAGGTGCGGGCCAGCCGGGGCAGGCAGAAGTCGCGGGCGCTGCTGGTCGCCGGGCCGAAGCCGGTGAGCGAGCCGCGCTTCCCGGTGCGCGAGCACCTGGCCGAGCTCGGGCTCGACGTCGTCGCGCACGGCGCCGCCTTCTCCGGCCCCAAGCTCGATATCGGCACCCGCTTCCTGCTCCGGCACCTGGATCGGATGAAGCCGGACGCCCGCGACGCCGTCGACCTGGGCTGCGGCACCGGCATCCTCGCGGTGGCGCTGGCCCGCTCGCGGCCGCGGATCGCCGTCACCGGCACCGACCAGTCCGCCGCCGCGGTGGCCTCGGCGGTGGCGACGGCGGCGGCGAACGGGGTGGCCGAGCGGGTGCGGGTGGTGCGCGACGACGCCATGGCCTCGCTGCCGCCGCAGAGCGCCGACCTGGTGCTCTGCAACCCGCCCTTCCACATCGGCGCGGCCGTGCACACCGGCTCCGCGATCAAGATGTTCGCCGCGGCCGGCCGGGTGCTCCGCCCCGGCGGCGAGCTGTGGACCGTGTACAACAGCCACCTGAACCACCGCGGCGTGACGGCGCGGCTGGTCGGCCACACCGAGGTCATCGCCCGCAATCAGAAATTCACGGTGACTAGATCGGTACGTGGTTTGCGGGACGTAGAACGGTAGAGTCCGAATTGTCCGCTGACTCCGGAACTGTTTTCCGGGGGCGGACGTTGTACGGAACAGAAGTAGACGCGATCCGGACTCGAGAAAGGGATCCCTTGCGTACCTCCTCCA
Source organism: Nocardia sp. NPDC050697 (assembly GCF_040654395.1). Classification (NCBI taxonomy): domain Bacteria; kingdom Bacillati; phylum Actinomycetota; class Actinomycetes; order Mycobacteriales; family Nocardiaceae; genus Nocardia; species Nocardia sp. NPDC050697. Next base: position 153,538 of record NZ_JBFAHY010000007.1, on the reverse strand, counting down.
ATCCAGTCTTCCGGCGCCTGCCTCGGCAGGAGGGAGTGGGCGGTTACGCGAACTTCGGTTCCGGCGTAGCCGGTGCCGGCCAGTTCGGCCAGCAGCAGCAGCCGTACGGCCAGTACCCGCCGCAGCAGTACGGCGAGGCGCCGCAGTACCAGGCGCCGCCGGCCACCCGCTCGATGACCATCGACGACGTGGTGACCAAGACCGGCACCACGCTCGCCGTGCTCGCCGTCTCCGCCGTCATCTCCTACGTCCTGACCAATGCCAATACCGCGCTGGCGCCCGCCTTCGTGATCGGCGGCGGGCTCGTCGGGCTGGTCCTGGTGCTGGTCGCGACCTTCGGCAACAAGATGGACAATCCGGCCATCGTGCTGGCCTACGCCGTGGCGGAGGGGCTCTTCCTCGGCGCGCTGTCCTTCATGTTCACCAATGTCGAGTTCGGCGGCGCGGGCGGTAGCGCGCTGATCGGGCAGGCGGTGCTCGGCACCTTCGGTGTCTTCGCCGGCATGCTGGTGGTCTACAAGACCGGCGCCATCCGCGTGACGCCGCGCTTCACCCGGATGATCGTGGGCGCCCTGATCGGCGTCCTGGTGCTGGCGCTGGGCAACCTGGTCGCGAGCTTCTTCATCGACGGCGGCCTCGGCCTGCGCGACGGCGGCCCGATCGCCATCATCTTCAGCCTGGTCTGCATCGCCATCGCGGCGTTCAGCTTCCTGCTCGACTTCGACGCCGCCGATCAGCTGATCCGCGCGCAGGCGCCGGAGAAGGCGGCCTGGGGCGTGGCCTTCGGGCTGACCGTCACCCTGGTCTGGCTCTATGTCGAGATCCTGCGGCTGCTGAGCTACTTCCAGAACGACTAGTCATGACAGAAGCGGGGCGGTCGCCGATCGGCGACCGCCCCGCTTCGCGTTTCAGCTCAGCTGAGGCGTTCGATGATGAGTGCCATGCCCTGGCCGCCGCCGACGCACATGGTCTCCAGCCCGAACTGCTTGTCGTGGGTCTGCAGGTTGTTGATGAGCGTGGTGGTGATGCGGGCGCCGGTCGAGCCGAACGGGTGGCCCAGGGCGATCGCGCCGCCGGAGACGTTGAGCTTGTCCTCGTCGATCTTCAGCTCACGCGCCGAGCCCAGGACCTGCACGGCGAAGGCCTCGTTGATCTCGACCAGGTCGATGTCGTCGATGGTCTTGCCCGCGATCGCGAGCGCCCGCTTGACGGCCTCGATCGGGCCCAGGCCCATGATCTCCGGCGACAGCCCGGACACGCCGGTGGCCACGATCCGCGCGAGCGGGGTGAGCCCGAGTTCCTTGGCCTTGGTGTCGCTCATGATGACCAGGGCGGCGGCGCCGTCGTTGAGCGGGCAGCAGTTGCCCGCGGTCACGGTGCCGTCGGGGCGGAAGACCGGCTTGAGCTGCGAGACCGCCTCGTAGGTGACGCCCGCGCGGGGGCCGTCGTCCTTGGTGATGACGGTGCCGTCGGGCAGGGTGACCGGGGTGATCTCGCGCTCGAAGAACCCGGCGGCGATCGCGGCCTCGGCGCGGTTCTGCGACCGCACACCCCACCGGTCCTGGTCCTCGCGGGTGATCCCGGTCGAGGTGGCGACGTTCTCCGCGGTCTGGCCCATCGCGATGTAGACATCGGGCAGCAGCCCGTCCTCGCGGGGGTCGTGCCAGGCCCCGGCCCCGCCCTTGGCGGTCTCGGCCGTGCGGGCCTGGGCCTCGGCGTAGATCGGGTTCTGGGTGTTGGGCCAGGAGTCGGCGGAGCCGTGCACATACCGGGAGACGGTCTCGACACCGGCGGAGATGAAGACCTCGCCCTCGCCTGCCTTGATGGCGTGGAAGGCCATGCGGGTGGACTGCAGCGAGGAGGCGCAGTAGCGGTGCACGGTGGTGCCGGGCAGGGTGTCGTAGCCCAGCTGGACCGCGACATTGCGGCCGATGTTGAAGCCCTGCTCACCACCCGGCGAGCCACAGCCCAGGATCAGGTCATCGATCGTGGCCGGGTCGAGGTTGGGCACCTTGTCCAGCGCGGCGCGCACGACCTGAGCGGTGAGGTCGTCCGGGCGCAGGTCCACCAGCGAGCCCTTGCGGGCCCGGCCGATCGGGGAGCGCGCGGTCGAAACGATGACGGCCTCTGGCATGAGGACTCCTTTGTCGTGGTGCGAATTCGATTACTCGCCGGTAGAAATCTACGTGGCGCCGGCTCGGTCGGGAATGTGATCCGTGCCGGGCGCGGGTGCGTCCGGCGCCTCGGCCTGGTGCAGCAGCCCGGCCTCGACGCCGAGCGCGTTCAGCAGCGCGGGCAGCAGGTGCTCGGCGGCGAGTTCGTAGCCGGCGGCCGAGGGGTGGAAGCCGTCGGCGGCGAAGAGCAGCTCCGGGGCCGCGCGGAACCGCGGCGCCAGCAGATTGCCCATCGGCACCGGGTGGCCGCCGGCGGCGCGGGTGGCCGCGGTCTGCGCCCTGGCCAGCCGGATACTCCAGTTCTCCACCACCGCGCGCAGCGGCTGCGCGATGGCGGTGACGATGCCGAGATTCGGGCAGGTGCCGACGACCACGATGCTGTCGGCCTCGCGCAGCCGGGTCACCGCGGCGCTGAGCCGGGCGGCCGAGGCGCGGATCGAGTGCTTCTTGGTGACATCGTTGGCGCCGACCAGGATGACGGCGGCGTCCGGCGGCGGGCCCGCCACGAACATGGCGTCGACCTGGCCGGCCAGTCCTTTGGAGGTGGCGCCGGAGATGGCCTTGGTGCTGAGCCGGATGCGCCGGCCGGTCGCCTCGGCCAGGCCGCGGGCCAGCCGCACGCCGGGCACCTCCTCGGCGCTCAGCGCGCCCAGCCCGGCGGCGGTGGAGTCGCCGAAGATCATCAGGTGCAGGTCGAATGCACGGCCGGCGCGCCAGCGCTCGGGCGGCTCGCCGCCGGGGGCGTAGATGCCGTCGGCCTCGGGCGGCTTCGAGCTGTCCCGGCCGATCACGCCGCGCGCCGCGCCCGCCTGCGCCATGAGCATGCGGTACCCGAACCACCAGGCCGTGCCGGCACCGGAACCGGCGAGCACCGCGCCCGCTCCCGTCGCCGCGGCGGTACGCCAACCCATGCGAGGTACACCCACGTTTGTGCATTCTACAAACCGGGCGCCCCGAGCGGCGGTCCCGGTTTGTCCGGGTAGACGGAGGGCGGGTGCCCTCAGCCCGCGACGTCGAAGCTGCCCCTGGCCGGAACGCTCGCGTTGTCCGTGGTCACGGTGACCTCGATGCGGCCGGGCCCGGTGTCCTGGAAGAGCGCGTACTGGATGCTGCCGTAGATCCCGGTGACCACCAGGTTCTCGTACACCCCCGCCGCGCCGGTATTCAGGTTGCGCCACGCGATGGTGGTGCGGACCTCGCAGAGCGGGGCGAACGGGTAGATCCCCGGCCCGACCCCGGCGACCGGCTCGGCCCGCATGTTCAGGATCGCCCGGCCCGGATACTGCGGGCTGGTATCGGCCCAGGTCCGCACGCTGGTCCAGCACAGCCCGCCGCGGGCCAGCGTCGGCACCTGCGGGAACTCCACGGTGGCGGCGGTGGCCTGTGCCCCGGCGCCGAGCGTCGTCGCCACGGCCGCCCCGGCCAGGACGGTCGCGGCGCGGGCGATGGTGAGCTTCCTCATGCCGCCGATCCTAGGGGGTCGGCGGGGTCCGCGCCGGGGTGCCGGGGGCGGTGAGTCCGGGGCTGCCGCGGCCCCCGACAGCGCGGAGACGCCCAACGCGCCCGGCGGTCGCGCGGGAGCGGGGAATGTCGGTCGACGACCTGCTCAGCCAGGCGCCCCGGCGCTGAGCGGAATGCGGAGAAGCAGGTTCCGGCGGCTTCTGCAACGATGGAGCTATGCGCATCGCGGAGCACGTCGTCGACCTCATCGGCAATACCCCGCTGGTCCGGCTGAACTCGGTGGTCGGTTCGGACGCCGGGCTGGTCGCGGCCAAGGTCGAGTACCTGAACCCGGGCGGCAGCTCGAAGGACCGGATCGCGGTCAAGATGATCGAGGCGGCGGAGCAGTCCGGCGCGCTGCGGTCCGGCGGCACCATCGTCGAGCCGACGTCCGGGAACACCGGGGTCGGGCTGGCGCTGGTGGCGCAGCAGCGCGGCTACAAGTGCGTCTTCGTCTGCCCGGACAAGGTGAGCGAGGACAAGCGCAACGTGCTGCGCGCCTACGGCGCCGAGGTCGTGGTCTGCCCGACCGCCGTCCCGCCCGAGCACCCGGACAGCTACTACAGCGTCTCGGACCGGCTGGTGCGCGAGATCGACGGTGCCTGGAAGCCGGACCAGTACTCGAATCCCGGTGGGCCGCAGAGCCACTACGAGACCACCGGGCCGGAGATCTGGGCCGACACCGAGGGCAAGATCACGCACTTCGTGGCCGGCGTGGGCACCGGCGGCACCATCACCGGCGCGGGCCGCTACCTCAAGGAGGTGTCGGAGGGCCGGGTGAAGGTGATCGGCGCCGACCCCGAGGGCTCGGTCTACTCCGGCGGCACCGGGCGGCCGTACCTGGTCGAGGGCGTGGGCGAGGACTTCTGGCCCTCCGCCTACGACCCGCAGATCGCCGACGAGATCATCGCGGTCTCCGACGCCGACTCCTTCGACATGACCCGCAGGCTGGCCCGCGAGGAGGGGCTGCTGGTCGGCGGCTCCTGCGGAATGGCGGTCGTCGCCGCCATCGAGGTGGCCCGGCGCGACCCGGAGGCGGTCGTGGTGGTGCTGCTGCCGGACGGCGGCCGCGGCTACCTCTCCAAGATCTTCAACGACCGGTGGATGAGCTCCTACGGCTTCCTCCGCGAGCGGCTGGACGGCGCGGCCGAGCCGCTCGTCGGCGACGTGCTGCGCGGCAAGTCCGGCGCGCTGCCCGACCTGGTGCACACGCACCCCTCCGAGACGCTGCGCGACGCCATCGAGATCCTGCGCGAGTACGGCGTGTCGCAGATGCCGGTGGTCGGCGCCGAGCCGCCGGTGATGGCGGGCGAGGTGGCGGGCAGCGTCTCCGAGCGCGACCTGCTCTCCGCGGTGTTCGAGGGGCGGGCGCACCTCACCGACTCGGTGGCGCAGCACATGAGCAGCTCGTTCCCGCTGATCGGCGCGGGTGAGCCGATCTCCGCCGCCACCAAGGCGCTCTCCGAGACCGATGCGCTCATGGTGGTGGAGGAGGGGAAGCCGGTCGGCGTCATCACTCGGCACGACCTGCTCGGGTTCCTCAGCGTCGGCGCCATCGGCAAGTAGTCAGCGGCTGCCCACCGACGCCCGCTCGGGCAGGTAGCCCGCGATCAGATCGCTCCACTCGTCGGCGAGGGTGGCCAGCCGATACCACGCGGTGTGCACCCTGGTGTCGGAGACCCGGTCGCAGTGGTGCAGGAGGTGGTCGGCGTGCACGTGCGCCGCCGCCATCCGGTCGAGCAACGCGCCGAGCGAGATGCCGCGCACGCGTGCGGGTCTGGCCGCGCCGACCCAGCGGTCCACGGCGGCGACGAGTTCGGCTCGGCGACAGTCGATTCCGGCGGCGGCGAGCGGATCGCGGTGCCGCTGCCGGTGCAGCTCGGCGAGCATGGCGGCGGAGCGCGTCACCGGCTCGTCGCCGGCTTCGGCGGGAGCGGCGAAGGCGGCCAGGAGTTCTCGGCGGTCCGGGAGTTCGGCGTCACGCATCGGAGACTCCGCGGGCGGGGGGAACAGCGAGCGGCTGTGTGCACATGGTGCACCTCCTGGAACGGCCGGTGGAGCGTGGTCGTTCCAGGATGCGGGAAATTCCCGGCCACCGGGTGACCGCGGGGTGGCCCCGCGATGACGTTCGGTAACACTGTGCTCAGCGGAAGGCATTGCTCCCGGTGAGGGCCTTGCCGAGGGTGAGCTGGTGCACCTCGGCGGTGCCCTCGTAGGTGAGCACCGACTCCAGGTTGTTGGCGTGCCGCAGCACCGGGTAGTCCAGCGTGATCCCGTTGGCGCCCAGGATGGTCCGGCACTCGCGGGCGATGGCGATCGCCTCCCGGGTGCTGTTCAGCTTGCCTGCGCTCACCTGCTCGGCGGTGAGCTCGCCGCGGTCCTTGAGCCGCCCGAGGTGCAGGGCGAGCAGCTGCCCCTTGCCGTACTCCAGCGCCAGATCGGCGAGCTTCGCCTGGGTGAGCTGGTAGGCGGCGAGCGGCTTGTCGAAGACCTCGCGGCTGCGCGAATACTCGATCGCCGCGGCCAGGCAGTCGCGGGCCGCGCCGAGCGCGCCGAAGACGATGCCGAAGCGCGCCTCGCCCAGGCAGGCCAGCGGCGAGGAGAGCCCGCGCGAGCCGGGCAGCACCGCGTCGGCGGGCAGCCGGACCCCGTCGAAGTTCAGCTCGGCGGTGATCGAGGCGCGCAGCGAGAGCTTGCGGTGCATCTCCCTGGCCACGAAGCCGGGGGCGTCGGTGGGGACCAGGAAGCCGCGCACCACCGGGCGGCCGCCCTCCCGCTCGGGGTCGGTGTAGGCCCAGACCACCGCCACATCGGCGACCGAGCCGTTGGTGATCCACATCTTGGCGCCGTCCAGCACCCAGTCGTCGCCGTCCCGCTTGGCCCTGGTGCGCATGCCGCCGGGGTTGGAGCCGAAGTCCGGTTCGGTCAGCCCGAAGCAGCCGAGCAACTCGCCCGCGGCCATCCCGGGGAGCCACTGCTGCTTCTGCTCCTCGGAGCCGTAGCGGTGGATGGCGGTCATGGCCAGCGAGCCCTGCACCGAGACCATGCTCCGGATGCCGGAGTCCACCGCCTCCAGCTCCTGGCAGGCCAGGCCGTAGGCGGTGGCGGAGAGCCCGGCGCAGCCGTAGCCCTCCAGGTGCATGCCGAGCAGGCCGAGTTCGCCCAGCTCGGGGGCGAGTTCCCGGGCCGGGAAGGTGCCCGCCTCGAACCAGTCGGCGACGTGCGGGCGCAGCCGCCTGGCCGCGAAGGCGGCGACGGTGTCGCGGATCTCCCGCTCCTCCGGCCGCAACAGGGCGTCGATCGCGAACAATTCGTCCAGGGTCACGGGTGTGTCGGGCGCCATTCCGTCAGCGTAACGAGGCGGGCGGACGCACCCCCCGGAAAGGGGACGCCGGTGGCCGGTTCTAGGCTGGGGCCATGAGCGAGCTGGGATTCTCCACCCGCGCCGTGCACGCCGGGTTCGAGCCGGACCCGCAGACCGGCGCGGTGAACGTACCCATCTACGCGAGTTCGACCTTCGCCCAGGACGGGGTGGGAGGGTTGCGCGGCGGTTACGAGTACGCCCGCACCGGCAACCCGACCCGTACCGCGCTGGAGGCAAACCTCGCGGCCCTCGAGCTCGGCCGGTACGGCCGCGCCTTCGCCTCCGGGATGGCCGCGACCGACTGTGCGCTGCGGGCGCTGCTGCGCCCCGGCGACCACATCGTCATCCCGGACGACGCCTACGGCGGCACCTTCCGGCTGATCGACAAGGTGTTCACCCAGTGGGGCATCGAGCACTCGCCCGCGCACATCGCCGACCTGGACGCCGTCCGGGCCGCGGTGCGCCCGAACACCAAGCTGATCTGGGTCGAGACCCCGACCAACCCGCTGCTCACCATCGGTGACATCCCGGCGCTGGCCGACGTGGCGCACACCGCGGGCGCCAAGCTGGTGGTCGACAACACCTTCGCCACCCCGTACCTGCAGACCCCGCTCACCCTCGGCGCCGACATCGTGCTGCACTCCACCACCAAGTACCTGGGCGGGCACTCGGACGTGATCGGCGGCGCGCTGGTCACCGACGACGCCGAGACCGATCAGAAGTTCGCCTTCCTGCAGAACGGCGCGGGCGCGGTGCCCGGCCCGTTCGACGCCTACCTCACGCTGCGCGGCGCCAAGACGCTGGCGCTGCGCATGGAGCGGCACTGCGACAACGCCGAGCTGATCGCCGAGTTCCTCTCCCGGCACCCGGCCATCTCCACCGTCATCTACCCGGGGCTGCCCGAGCACGCCGGGCACGGCATCGCGGCCAAGCAGATGCGGCGCTTCGGCGGGATGCTCTCGGTGCGGCTGCACGGCGGCGAGGAGGCGGCGCGCCGGTTCTGCGCCGGGACGAAGGTCTTCACGCTGGCGGAGTCGCTGGGCGGGATCGAGTCGCTGATCGAGCACCCGGGCGCCATGACGCACGCCTCCACCGCGGGGTCGCAGCTGGAGGTCCCCGCCGACCTGGTGCGGCTCTCGGTCGGCATCGAGGACGCCGCCGACCTGCTCGCCGATGTCGAGCAGGCGCTCGCGCAGTAGGGATACCGGAACATGAACAAGCGGCCGCACTCGAGTGTCGAGTGCGGCCGCTGCTGTTCAGGCGGCCCGCTCGGGCGGGGGCGCGGCAGCGCGGGGCCGCCGCGCTCCGCGCCCCCGCGGCGCGGCTCAGCTGTGGTAGGGCTCCGCGCTGACCAGCGTCACCTTCATGGTGTTGCCGTTGGGCAGCGTGTACTCCCTGGTCTCGCCGACCTTGGCGTCGATGAGCGCGCCGCCGAGCGGCGAGTTCGGCGAGTAGGTCTCCAGGTCGGAGTGGCCCAGCCCCTCCTCGCGGGTGGCGATGAGGAAGGTCTCGGTGTCGGTCTCGTCGCCGTCGTAGTAGACCTTGACGACCGAGCCGGGCAGCGCGACGCCGGACTTGGTCGGCGCGACCCCGACCTTGGCGTTGTTCAGCAGTTCCTGCAGCTGCCGGATGCGGGCCTCCTGCTGGCCCTGCTCCTCCCGCGCCGCGTGGTAGCCGCCGTTCTCCTTGAGATCGCCTTCCTCGCGGCGCTCGTTGATCTCGGCGGCGATGACCGGACGGTTGGCGATGAGCGCGTCGAGTTCGCTCTTGAGCCTGTCGTGCGACTCCTGGGTCAGCCAGGTCACATTCTCGGTCATCTCGATCACTCCCTAGTAGTTGTTCCCGGCGCGCCGGGATTCCCTGAACACCGCTGCTGTACCCACCGGGGCAGGCGGGCACGCATCGGCCGACGGCTGGACGCGATCGCCAGGGGTGTCGTGCGTTCTGGAATCCACCGCGTTGGCCGCCAATGCAGCAAACACGGCTCCGGGTTCCGGAACCGTGTGTCAGGCTATTTTAGCATGACTCACAAATATGCAGGTCAAGTCGATTTTGCGCGCCGGGTTCAGCCCGCGCGCAGGTACCCCGGCACGCTGGTGGAGCAGGCGTAGACGCTGCCGGAGGCGGGCCGCGCGGAGGCACGGATCCGCGTGCCGACCTCGACCGTGCCGCTCTCCGATGGCAGCACCAGCACCTCGCGCCGCCCGGTCTCCTCGCCGTCGCGCGACATCGCCCGGACGATGCAGACCACCGGCTGCGCCGGATCGGCCCTGGTCACCTTGATCCGCAGGTCGAGGGTGGAGTCGTCGACGATGACGTAGCCGAGCTGCTCGGCCTCGACATCCTTCGGCCCGAACTTCTGGTACCCCAGGTAGCCGATGCCGACCCCGGCGGCGGCGACCAGCACGCCGAGCCCGGCGGCGACCCGGCGGCGGCCGGACACCCCGCTCCGGCGTGTGCCGTAGCGCTCGGCCCGGCGGGCGGCGCGCCGCTGCTCGTCCTGCGCGGCGTCCGCGCGCGCGTCCGGCTCGGTCATGGTCTCGGTGCTCCCGGGGGTGGTCGGAATACGACGGGGTCTGGATGGAACTATAGGGAAGCGAGGATCGGACGCCCACGGCACCGAGGACGAGACGGCGGAGAGCGCGAGGTAGAGACGGTGAGCGACGGAGTGAACAGGACGTGAGCGGGCTCCGGCTGATGGCGGTGCACGCGCACCCCGACGACGAGTCCTCCAAGGGCGCGGCGACGACGGCCAAGTACGCCGCCGAGGGCAACGAGGTACTGGTCGTCACGCTGACCGGCGGTGAGGCGGGCAGCATTCTCAACCCGGCCATGGACACGCCGGGGGTACTGGAGCGGATCCACGAGATCCGGCGCGAGGAGATGGCCGCCGCCGCGGCCGCGCTCGGGGTGCGGCAGACCTGGCTCGGCTTCGTGGATTCCGGGCTGCCGGAGGGTGATCCGCCGCCGCCGCTGCCGGAGGGCAGCTTCGCGCTGGTGCCGCTGGAGGAGGCGACCGAGGCGCTGGTGCGGGTGGTGCGGGAGTTCCGGCCGCACGTCATGACCACCTACGACGAGACCGGCGGGTACCCGCACCCCGACCACATCCGGTGCTACGAGGTCTCGGTGGCGGCGTTCGAGGCGGCCGGCGACCCGGAGCGGTTCCCGGACGCGGGCGAGCCGTGGACCCCGCTCAAGCTCTACTACAACCACGGCTTCAGCCTGCGCAGGCTGGAGCTCTTCGCCGAGGAGTACGACCGGCTCGGCGAGCCCTTCCCGCTGCAGGAGTGGCTGGACCGCTCGCGCAAGTACGCGGTGGAGCGCGGGGACGTGATGTCGCGGGTGACCACCCAGATCGAGTGCTCGGAGTACTTCCCGCAGCGCGACGGCGCGCTGCTCGCGCACGCCACCCAGATCGACCCGAACGGCGCCTTCTTCGCGATCCCGCTGGAGCTGCAGCGGCGGGTCTGGCCGACCGAGGAGTTCGAGCTCGCGCAGACCCGGGTCAAGACCGCGCTCCCGGAGAACGACCTGTTCGCCGGGATCGGGGACGAGCACCGGTGATGTCCGCGCTACCGCTCGTCACCGCGGTGCTCGCGCAGACGCCGGGCACCCCGACCGGGCCCGAGTTCGGCAAGGCGTCGCCGCTCGGGCTGATCATCGTGCTCGTGCTGCTGGCCGGGACGTTCCTGCTCATCCGCTCGATGAACCGGCACATCAAGAACCTGCCCGCGACCTTCGAGCCGGAGCATCCGGAGCCGGATCAGGAGGCCGACGACGGCACCGAGCACGGCATCACCCGCACCGAACCGGAGTCCGGCGGGAAGCGGCGCGAAGGGTCGGGCTGACCGACAATCCCGGCCTGCCTTGTCAACCCGGGCGGCTGTTCGGTGCGCGCCGCACAATTTCGGGTTCCCATTGGTGAGCGATGCGTATTCCGGGCGGCATCGCCTCGATCGACCAGAAGGATTCCCATGAACCGTGTGCAGGACCCCGCGATCGGCCGCATCGAGACGGAGACGGTGGTCGCCGCGATCGACCGCGCCCTCGACACCGCGGGTGCCGCGGTCGCCGCGCTGGAACCCGGATCGCTCGGCGCGGCCACGCTCTGCGCCGACTGGGATGTGCACACCCTGCTGGACCACCTGGTCGGCGTGATGTACGGCGCGGTGGCCGCGCTCAGCGACATCACCGCAGACACCGAGCTGCCCGATGACGTGCTGGGCTCCGACCCGCAGGGCGCCTTCGCCACCGCCGCCGAGCTGGATCGCGCCGCCTGGAGTCGTCCGGACGCGCTGGAGAGCGCGGTGCCGACGCCGCTCGGCGAGTTGCCCGGCCCGAGCGCGGCGCTCGCGCACCTGCTCGAGCTCGCGGTGCACGGGACCGATCTGGCGCTGGCCGTCGGGCGGCCGGAGCTGGCCGACGACGCGCTCTGTGCCGCGCTGCTGGATGCCGTCGTGGAGGCCGGTGGGCTGGATCCGTACCGGCAGCCGGGTTGGTTCGACGCGGCGGTGCCGGTGGCCGACGACGCCCCCGGACACGTACGGTTACTCGCCTACACTGGCCGCCGCGTCTGACAGCAGGTGTTAGCAGCTGTAACGGCCATCGACACTGGGGTGGGGAATGCGGGGCGAGAGCATTCGGGAGGCCCGTAAAGCGCGGGGATGGCCGGTGCCGGTGCTGATCGCGGCGCTCACCTCGGCCGCGGCTGAGCAGGGGCACAGCCTGATGTCCGCTCCGAGCCTGCGTATCGCGATCTCCCGATGGGAGAACGACAAGGTTCGTCCCGATGAGTTCCATTCGAGGTTGCTGTCCCGGGTTCTCGCGATTCCGTATGGCGGTGATCCGATCAGTGCGGGCACGGCCTACCAACGCGATGTCGTCGATGCGATCGGTCTGCTCGATGATCTGGCAGCGTTGGACGATGTGGCCACGGGCGACCTGCGGGCGGCACCGTTGACCGGAATCGCGGCGTCACAGGTCGTCACCGGGTATTTGTTCGGAGACTCCCCGGACCGCGTCCGGCCCGAGCCGGTGTTCGGTGTCGGTGCGGCACAGCGCATCCGTGATGTCACCGCCGAGATCACCGCGCAGGATTTCGAGCACGGCGGAGGACATGTCCACCCCGGTCTGCTCGAGTTCTTCAGGACCGATGTGGTTCCGGTACTGCACGCTGTTCACTCGGGACAGACCCGCCGGGAGGTCTTCGCGGCTGCCGCCGAGACCGTCCAGCTTCTGGGATGGAGCAGCTATGACGCAGGCCGTCATGCCGTTGCGTCACGGTACTTCGTGCAGGCGTTACGGCTCGCCCAGGAGGCAGGGGATCGTCTGCTGGGTGCGCAGATGCTGGGCAATCTGTCACATCAGGCGAACTTCCTCGGCCGTTTCGACGACGCCTTGATGTACGCGCGTGCCGCGCGCACATCGACGCACCACGGTGGAAGCGCGGTCGTGGAGACGATGTGCGTGATGATGGAAGCGCGTGCTCTGGCGAGCCTGTCCGACCGCCGTGAGGCCGTCGCGGCCATCGTGCGTGCCGAACAGTTGATCCAAGCTCCTCGCAGCGACGAACCGGCCTGGATCGCCTACTACGACCCATCCGAATTGGCAGGCGATTCCGCTCACTGCTTCCGTGACCTCGGCATGCCGATCGAAGCCGCCCGAGTCCTCGAAGCGGCTGTCGTCGACAGCACACCGGCGCGTACTGCCGCGTTCCTGGGGATGGTCGCCTCTGATGTCGCCGTGCTCGCCGGCGACCTCGACACGGCGAGCACGCTGGCGACCGAGGCGCTCACTCGCTCGACCGGACTACGTTCGGCACGTTTCGGTCGCTACGTCAGTGATTTTCGTCAGCGGCTGCCGCGTCACGTCGCCCGGCAGCGTCGTTTCGACGCTTTCCACGAGGGCCTCCGCCGCCACCGTGTGCCGACTTCCTGATCAGAACCCCCGCCACGGCGCGGCCAGGACACCGGTGCGGATGGTCTCGATCCGCTTGCGGTACTCGTCATGGATCCGACGGGAATGCTGGACGTTCTGGGCCAGCCAACTCACCATCTTGACCAGCTGGACTTCCCGTAGAACAGGCCAGCCCGACCAGGTGGTGACGTCGTAGCCGTACGCGGTGGCGAAGTCGTCATAGTGGCGCGGATCTCCCATTCCCACGCTGTATTCGGCCGCGATCTTCGCCAGGTCCCATTCCGCCGGACCCCACGCGAACGCCTCGAAGTCGAGCAATACCGGCCCGCTTTCGACGATCATCAGATTGCCGACGTGTGCGTCCCCGTGCACCGCCGCTGACGGCAGCTGGAAATGTAGCGAAGCCACGTCTCGCTCGAGGTGAGCCATCCGCTCGCGCAGCAGGTCGCTGTCGGCAGACGGAATCGGCGCTGTAGCCAACCGGGTCGCCACCCGGGGAAATGGCCGGACCTCGGGAAGATCGAACGCAGGTCGCTCCAAACCGTGCACAGTGCGCAACAGCGCACCCAGGGCGCGCGAGTCGTCCTCGTCACCGGGGCGGCCCGGCAGCGTCGCCCAGAACGTCACCGGGAATCCATCGACATCGAGCGGTTGCTCGCATCCGGTCTCGAAGACCGTCGCGGCCGCGACTCCCTGCGAAGCGAGCCAGCCGGCTACCGCAATCTCCTTGCGGACGTCCACTCGATACTCTGCTCGTCGCGCGATCCGGACTACCACCGGAGCCGAAAACAGCTGGTAGAGCACGTTTTCACCCAGTCGCAGCAGTGTCGCGCCCTTCGGGTCGAGGCCAGCTCGGTGGCACGCCTCGTGCAACGTTTTCTCAACGGTCTCGGGCAGAAACGGGGAACCGGCCACGCGCCCCAGCCTAGGACGAAGCCGGGGAGCGGCCTGTGTGCCCCCGCAAGCCGGTGCTACCAGGGCCAGGCGGTGCTACCAGCTGCTACCTAGCGACACGCCGGACTGCTCCACCACGGTGATGGCGTAGCCGTAGTTCCCGGCGGTGGCCGGTTGGGGCAAGGGCGGGACGTAGCGACAGGGGAACGCGATGGATTGGCTCACCGATTCGCGGACATTGCGCCGCGTGGCCGCCGGGCTGCGACGGCTCGACATTTATCCAGCCGCGTGTAAGTGGACGGACCCGCTGCGCGGACGGTCCCACGCCCACCACCTGATGGCCATTCACGCGGGGCACCGCTGTCCCCGGTACAGCATGGCCGTGGCGTACCTGGAACAGACGAGCTGGTCGTGATCGCGATCGGATGGGTAATCGTCGTTGGCTTACCGCTGGTCGTGCTGGCGCTGGCGGTGTGGTGGCCCGAACAAGACCGCGACGAAGACCCACCAGATGAGCCCTGACCAGAGAAGCGCGGCTGCGATGCCGGGCGCCGGACGGACAAGGGCTCCGGTACCCCGCACTGGAAGGACCCGTGCGGGGCCGGAACTGCAAGAACTACGAAACCAGCTCCATGGTCCCGCGCGGATCCCACGGCATGGGCCCGGTGGGGAAACCGAAGCGGATCATCCGGTGCGGCGCCGCCACCTCGATGTGCGCCACCGCGGGGGGCAGGAACCCGCTGAGCATCTTCTCCAGCAGCGCGTTCAACCCGGAGAGCCGCGGCCGCAGCCGCACCTGCCAGCACTCCACCTCCCCGGCGGGCACTTCGAGCACCGCCCGCTGCTCCACCTTGGCGGTCACCGGCACGTGCACCGAGAAGGCCAGCCAGAGCGCGAGCTCCGCCTCCAGCCCCTCGGTGAAGTCGAGCCCGCGGAGCAGGGTGAGCCCGCCGGCCAGCGGCATGAGGTCGGCCGGGAAGGGTGCTACGCCGCCGCCGAACTGCAGGTGCGTGGTGCCGACGAAGTTGGCCTCCTCGCGGCTCACCACGGTGCCGCCGGACCTGGTCTCGGCGCGGTAGCTGGCGGCGCGCAGCCGGTCGCCGACGCGCTGGAAGCGCTGCTCGACGGTCACCGCGAAGTCGCCGGAGCCGACCTGGGTGATCGTCCGGTACCCGTCGCGGTCGTGCCCGACCGCATTGACCAGCTCCTGCGCGGAGGGCTGGTTCGCCACCCGCACGCTGTAGACCGACTTCTCCCCGTCGGGGATAAGAGGATCGCGGAACACGGTGTCGATCATGACTTTCCCCCCGAAGCCGCCGTCTCGAAGACGCGCTGCAGCACCGTGACGTACCGCTGTACCGATTCGTGCGCCACCGGGGTGTCCGGGTAGATGACGCTCAGCGTGGTCTCGGTGGCCAGCCGGTTGATCCAGATCAGAACCTGCTCCGAGGCAGCCCGATTGGCGTAGAGACCCGCCGAGGCCGCGTCGAAGAACTCGTTGCCGAGCAGCTCCCTGGCATCCACGAAGGAGATCATGGGGCAGGACCAGCCGGGCTTCAGGTCCAGGTCGGAGTCGGCGGGCAGCAGCTCCACCACGCGCTGGAACGAGGTGGGCGCCAGCCGGAGCCCGTTCTCGTAGGCGTGCTGGGCCAGCTTGACCACCCGGTCGAACGAGGTGGCGCCGAGCGGGAAGGCGACCGGGAGCAGCGTCACGTACCAGCCGACCGAGGCGCGCTCCGCGAGGCTGCTGCGCGTGCTCACCGGGGTCATGCCGAAGTAGTAGTCGCTGTCGATCAGCTCCCGCTCGACCAGCGCGGCGGCGGCGAAGATGCCGCCGACGAACTCGGCGCCATTGGCCCGGCAGCGCTGCTCGAAGCGGGATGCCGTGTCCTCGTCGAAGAGCGTCACCGTGCGGTGCGCGCTGCGGTTGTAGCCGTCCGTGCGCTTCCCCAGGTCGAGCGGGAAGGACGGCAGCCTGCCCTCGTTGCCGCGGATGAGCTCCAGCCACTTGCGCACGCCGGGCGAGGTCAGCGACATCTGCCCGGTGTAGGCGCGCTCGGCGGTGCAGTAGGCCAGGTAGCTGGCGGCCGGTTCCAGCATGTCGGGGGCGTCCGGCCAGACCTCGCGGGTGTAGAGCATGGCGAGGTCGAAGCCGGAGAGGTACTGCCCGAAGCCGTCGGTGTGCAGGTGGTCGACGGCGAGGTAGACGGTGGTCGACTCCGCCCGCTCGATCGCGCCGAAGGTGAAGCAGTCCCACTCGAACGGCCCCGGCGTGGTCTTCTGCACGTGCTCCCGGACGGTGGCCGGGTCGTCGACCCGGCCGTGCTCCACCGGGACGAACTCCACGTCCTCCGCGGGCACCAGGTGCCGCTGGACGGCGCCGCCCTCGATCCGGAACCAGGTCCGGAAGGTGTCGTGCCGCTGCAGGAAGGCGTTGACCGCGGTGGTCATGGCCGCCCGGTTCAGCTCGCCGGTCGGGATCTCCGCTGTCACCAGGCAGAGCCCGGAGTAGCGGAACTCCGCCGCGGCGTGCTGCGCGGCCGCCTTCAGGTACTGCTCCTGCTGGTGCGAGGGCGGGGCCGGGTGGGCCGGCGCCCGCCCGGCCCGCGCCACCGACTCCGGTGACGCGGTCCAGGTGGTCAGCCGGCCCGGTGCCGGTGCCCAGTCGTCGATCAGGCCGAATTCGACCATGGTGCAACCTCGTTTCGACGGGTGCCGGTCACGATGGCGCGCCCACCGGCACCGGCTCGGCCGCGGCCTCGGCGATCAGCTTCGACGGGTCCAGCCCGCCGCCGCTCGCCGACTCCGCGGCCAGGATCAGCTCGGCCACCTTCGGCCCGGCCTGCTCCAGGCTGAACGAGCGCCCCATCTGCAGCGACATCAGGTCGATGCCGAGCGTTTTGGTGACCCGGGCGCCGAGCTCGACCGCCATCAGCGAGTCCAGCCCCAGCTCGGGCACCGGGACCGTCATGTCGATGGACTCCACCGGCACCCCCATGACGACCGCGAGCTCCTCGGCCATCTTGCGGGCGACGAAGGCGCCGCGCTTGCCCTCCTCGATGGCGGCCACCTCGGCGCGCAGCTGCGCCAGCTCCGAGGTGTCCTTCGCCGAGACCTGGGCCAGCGCGATGGTGCGGCCGGTCCGGGTGAGCTGCGGGAAGGTGCCGGTGAGCTTGGACCAGTCGGTCGGGATGATCCCGGCCCTCGGGTCGCCGAGGCGCAGTGTCTGCTCCAGGTAGGCGGTGGCGTCGGCCATGTCGAGCGGGTCGAAGCCGACCAGGTCGAGGTACTTGACCGCGGTCTCGTCGGCCGCCATGCCGCCGGTGGCGCCGGAGAGGTGCCCCCAGCCGATGCAGAGCGCCCGCTCGCCGCCCCGCGCCCACTCCTGCGCCATGGTCTCCACCGCGACATTGGCGGCGCAGTAGTTGTACTGGCCGTAGATGCCGTACATGGAGCCGCCGGAGGAGCAGAGCACGAACATGTCCAGGGTGATCCCGGCCTCCGCCACGGCCCGGTGCAGCACCCGGGCGCCGTGCACCTTGGGCCGGTACACGATGTCGAGCTCGCGGTAGGTCATGGCGGCGAGGCGGTTGTCCGCCACCGAGCCCGCCGCGTGGAACACGCCGCGCAGCGGGTGCTCGGCGGTGTGCGCCCTGGCCACGATGGCCGCGACCGCGGCGGCGTCGGTGATGTCCGCGCGCTCGTCGACCACCTCGACCCCGGCGGCGTGCCAGGCCTCCAGCTGCCGGTGCGCCTCGTCGGTGCTCGGACCGCCGCGGCTGACCAGGACCAGCCTGCGGACCCCGCGCAGCGAGAGCCAGCGCCCGATCGCCATGCCGAAGCCGCCGAAGCCGCCGGTGATGAGGTACGTTCCCGCCGCGTCGAATTCGACCTCCGGCAGGTACGGCCGGACCGCGGGCAGCGGGGAGTCGATGCGCAGCGCGATGCGGCTCAGCCCGGTGGAGCGGATGGTCTCCTCGAAGGCGCTCGCCACCTCGTCGGTCTCGAAGGAGCGGTAGGGCAGCGGGGTGTAGGTGCCCGCCAGCACCTTCTCGTAGACCCGCTGCAGCAGCGAGATGAGCCGCTGGGCGTCCACCGCGACCAGGCGGTCCAGGTCCATGGAGAAGTAGGCCACGTTCTTGTCGAAGTTGGCCAGCTCCAGCAGGCCGCCGGTGTAGATGTCGGCCTTGCCCACCTCGACGATGCGGCCGAACTCGGCCACCGCGTTGAAGTTCTGCCGCAGGATCTCGCCGGGCGCGCTGCTCAGCACCACCTCGACGCCCTTGCCGCCGGTGATCTCCAGGACGTCGTCCACGAAGTTCAGCGAGCGGGAGTCGATGGCGTGGTCGGCGCCGAGCGAGAGGACGTGCGCCCGCCGCTCGTCGGTGCTGGCGGTGCCGATGATCCGCGCCCCGCGGTCCTTGGCGACCTGGATGGCCGCGGTGCCGACGCCGCCGGCGGCGCCGTGGATGAGCACCCACTCGCCCGGCTCGATCCGGGCCAGGTCGTGCAGCGCGTACTCGGCGGTGCCGAAGGCGATGGTGCTGGTGCAGTAGCCGGGGTCGGCGTCGGCGGGCAGCGGGATGGCCCGGTTCCGGTCGGCCAGTACGTAGCGCTGCATCATGCCCTTGGTGGCGATGGCGACCTGGTCGCCGACGGCGATGTCGGTGATGCCGGAGCCGACCCGCACCACCTCGCCGACGCCCTCCATGCCGGGCACGGTGCCGAAGTAGGTGGGGGCCAGCTCGCGCTCGCCGAGCAGCCCGATCACCTTGAGCGGGTCCTTGTAGTTCAGCCCGATGACCTTCATCCGGACCTCGACCTGGTCGGCGCCTGGCTCCGGCCGGGGGCACTCGCGCCAGGCCAGTCCGGAGAGCACCCTGGTGCGCGGCATCTCCAGCGCGAAGTTGGCCTCCGGGTCGGTGAGCGGGGCCGCGGTGTCGAGCGCCTCCAGGCGGTCCGGGAGCGGCTTGGTCACCAGCGGGGCCCAGCGGGTGCCGGACCGCAGCGCGACCTCGTCCAGGTTGTCGTTCCAGAAGGCGCCGGGGACGGCCAGCTCGGTGACGAGATCGGCGGTCTCGGTGGCGGGTTCGACATCGATGAGCCGCCAGCGCAGCGTGGTCTGCTCGTTGAGCAGCACGCGGCGGGCACCGGCCAGCGCGGCCTGGCTGGTATCCGGCAGCGCCGGGTTGTCCGGGATGGCGAAGGCGTGCTCGGTGACCAGCGTGACGTGGCACTCGCCGTCGCCGAAGACGCTGCCCGGCCCCTGCTGCTCGGCGTCGGCCGGGTGCGCGAAGGCGTCGATGGCGACCGCGACCTGCTCCAGCGTCCAGAGGTCGGCGACGTCGTCCTCGACGGCGCCGGCGACCACCACCACGTGCAGCCGCTCGGTGCCGTCCGCGCGGGTGGCCGCGAGGGTGTCGGCGAGCCCGGCGGCGGGCTCCTCGCCGGGCAGCCCGGCCAGGTGCAGCCGGGCGCCGGGGACCGCCTCGGCCAGTGCCTCGGCGCGGCTGTTGGTGCCGCCGAGCGCGACCACGACGGTGCTCACCGAGTCCTGCGGCAGGGCGGTGGGGTCGAGCGGGTCGCGCTGCTCCATGGTCTCGACGTAGAAGAAGTCGGCCATCCGGCGCAGGGGGTCCTGGCCGGGGGTGAGCGCGCCGATCTGCAGCCCGCTCAGCCGCATGACCAGGTTGTGGTCGTCGTCCAGCAGGTCGACGTCGGCGCGCAGCTTCGCCTTGGGATCGCGCCGGGCGACCACGGTGACCCGCTCCGGCAGCGGCGCGACCAGGCGCGCCGCCGCGACCCCGACCGGCACCAGCGTGCCCTCGTCGATCCTCGACTCGGCGAAGAGCAGCGCCGCGGTCTGCATGGCGGCGTCCACCACGGCGGGGTGCGCCAGGTGGCCGGAGCCGGCGGCGATCGAGCCGTCGACGGTGGCGACCACCGCGTCCTGCCCGACGCGGGCGGTGAGCACCCGCTGGAAGGCGGGGCCGTACTGCAGCCCGGCCGCGGCCAGCCCGGTGTAGAACATGGCCGGGTCGACATCGACGCCGACCGCGATCTCCGGCACCTCGACCTTGGTCTGCCGGTGGCTGCCGGTGAGCGTGCGGCCGGTGGCGTGCAGCGTCCAGGCGGTGCCGGTGGCCGAGCGGGAGCGGATGACGAAGCGGCCGCTGGCCTCCTCGATGGTCAGCGCGAGCAGCGGGGTGTCCGGGGCGCCCATGATGAGCGGGGCGACGAAGCGCACCTGCTCCAGCGCGACCCGGTCCACGCCGAGCCGCTTGGCGGTGGCGCTGAGCGCCGCGTCCAGGTAGGCCGCGCCCGGCATGATCTTGATGTTGTTGACCACGTGATCGGCGAGCCAGGGCAGCAGCTCGGTGCCGACCTGCAGCAGGTAGTCCGGCCTGCCCTCGACATCCGGGTCGCCGAGCATGGCGTAGCCGCCCGGCGTGCCGAGCCGGGCCTGCTCGAAGAGCGGCAGCGCGGAGTGCAGCCGGGTGCGCTGCCACGGGTAGCGCGGCAGCGGGGTGTGCGGCACCGCGCCGTCCGCGGCCGGGAAGAGCGCGTCCAGGTCGAGCACGCCCGCGCCGTACAGCCCGATCAGGGTGCGGCGCAGGCTCTCCGAGTCGGGCTGCTTGCGGTCCAGCGTCGGCACCGTGGTGCCGTTGACGTCGGCGCCGAGCAGGATCTCCCGGATATTGCCGGAGAGCACCGGGTGCGGGCCGACCTCGAGGAAGACCCGGCGCTCGGCGATCAGCTTCGCGATGGCGTCGGCGAAGCGCACCGGCTCGCGGACATTGGCGCACCAGTACTCGGCGTCCCAGTCCGGGCCGGTCACCTCGTCGCCGGTGACCGAGGAGTACAGCGGGATCGTCGGCTGCTGCGGATCGAGCTGGGCCAGCACCGTGCGCAGCTCGTCCAGGATCGGGTCCATGAGGCGGCTGTGGTAGGGCACCTCGACCCGCAGGCGGCGCGCGAAAACGCCGTCCTCGGTGAGCTTCTCGGCGATCTCGTCGAGCCGGTCGATATCGCCGGAGAGGGTGAGCGAGCTCGCGCTGTTGATGGCGGCGATATCCACCCGCGGATCGTCCGCGACCAGCTCGCGGGCCTGGTCGGCGCCGAGCCCGACGGCGAGCATGCCGCCGGTGCCCGCGGTGGTGGCCTGCAGCCGGGCGCGGTGGTAGGCCACCAGCACGGCGTCGCGCAGCGAGAGCACCCCGCTGACGTAGGCCGCGGAGACCTCGCCGACGCTGTGCCCCACGATGGCGGCGGGCGCGATGCCGTACTGCGCCAGCTCGCGGACCAGCGCCACCTGCACCAGGAAGTTGGCGGGCTGCGCCACCTCGGTGCTGGTGACCCTGGACTCCTCCTCGGGCTTCAGCAGCTCCTCGATGATCGACCACCCCGCGAGCGCGCGGAACTCGTCGTCGATCTCCTTCGCCGCCTCCGCGAAGGGCCCCTCGGTGGAGAGCAGTTCGCGCGCCATGCCCCACCACTGCGGGCCCATGCCGGAGAAGACGAAGACCGGCTCGGTGGTGCGGGCCACGATGGTGCGCACCGCGTCCCTGCCCTCGCCGCCCGCGAAGGCGCGCAGCTCGCGCACCAGGTCGTCGGTGTCGCCGAGCAGCATGCCGGTGCGGTGCTGGTGGTGGGCCATCCGGGTCCAGGCGGCCTCGGCCAGCCGGGCCGGGTCGGCGCCGCCGGTGATCAGGTCGGCGAAGCGGCCTGCCAGTGCGCGGGCCGCCGCGGTGCCGCGGGCCGAGATCGGCAGCACGCCGTAGTGCTTGGGCTCGCGGGCGGGCTCGACCACGGTGGCGGGCCGGTACTCCTGCAGGATGGCGTGCGCGTTGGTGCCGCCGTAGCCGAAGCCGTTGACCGCGATCGACATCGGCGGGGCGTCCGCGGGCAGCGGCTCGGCCTCGGTCTGGACGTGCAGCCCCAGCTCGTCGAAGGGGATGTCCGGGTTGGGCTGCTCGATCCAGCCCTGCGGCGGGATCGTGCGGTGCTTGATCGCGAGCGCGGCCTTGATCACGCTGGCGACGCCGGCGGCCGCCTCGGTGTGGCCGATGGTCGACTTCACCGAGCCGACGCCGAGCGATTCGGTGCGCCCGGATGGCG
Source organism: Nocardia sp. NPDC050697 (assembly GCF_040654395.1). Lineage (NCBI taxonomy): Bacteria > Bacillati > Actinomycetota > Actinomycetes > Mycobacteriales > Nocardiaceae > Nocardia > Nocardia sp. NPDC050697. Next base: position 131,572 of record NZ_JBFAHY010000007.1, on the reverse strand, counting down.
AGCCGAAGACCCGCCCCAGCGCGCGCAGCTCGACCGGGTCGCCGACCAGGGTGCCGGTGCCGTGCGCCTCCACGTAGGTGATCGACTCCGGGGCCAGCCCGGAGCGCACGCACACCTGGCGGGCCAGCGACTCCTGCGAGTCCACGTTCGGCACGGTGATGGCGGTGGTGCGGCCGTCCTGGTTCGAACCGGTGGCCTTGACCACGGCGTAGATCCGGTCGCCGTCGCGCACCGCGTCGTCCAGCTTCTTCAGCGCCACCATGCCCGCGCCCTCGCCGCGGCCGTAGCCGTCGGCGGAGGCGTCGAAGGACTTGCAGCGGCCGTCGGTCGCCAGGAAGCCGCCCTTGCACATGAGGACGAAGGTCTCCGGCTGCAGCATAACGTTCACGCCACCGGCCAGCGCCACCTCGCAGTCGCCGTTCGCCAGCGCCTGGCAGGCCAGGTGGAAGGCGACCAGCGACGACGAGCACGCCGTGTCCACGGTGATCGCGGGCCCGACCAGGTTGAGCGCGTACGCGATCCGGTTCGAGAGCATGGTGTACGAGGCGCTGGCCGGGGTGTGCATATCGGTGTGGAACAGCGCGGGGCCGACCACGCCGATCACCGACTGGTCGACCACGAAGCCGCCCACGTACACGCCGACCGAGTTGCCTGCCGCGTGCCGCGCGATCCCGGCGTCGTCCAGCGCCTCCCAGGTGACCTCGAGCATGAGCCGCTGCTGCGGGTCGAGCACGGTGGCCTCGCGCGGCGAGATGCCGAAGAAGTCCGGGTCGAACTCCCACGGATCGGTGGTCATGAAGGCGCCGTGCTTGGTGTAGCTGCGCCCGGGCGTCCGCGGCTCCGGGTCGTAGTAGCGGCGGTAGTCCCATCGGTCCGCGGGCATCTCGACGACACCGTCCCGCTTGTCCAGGACGAAATCCCAGAAAGTGTCCGGTGAATCGATTCCACCTGCAAAACGGCAACCGATGCCGACAATAGCGATATCCGACATGCACATCCTCCCGAGCCGGATTGATTCGAGCGCCATCCATTTCGGGCGACTCGTGAAATTGGCCTGCGCAGCTGGCGACTGGGGTCAGCGTAACCACGCTCACAGGTGCCGCTCGATGTTTCAGGGACACTTCACAACACGGTCTCGAAATGGTTGTGGAATCTCGAACCGGTCGAATCGGGGGGCTGTGGAAGCCGTTGCCGGTGCTTATGTTTCAGGAGTCCGGGAGTGCGGTGCGAGGGTCGGGAGGTGGCTTTGTCCGGTGGATTCGGCCGGTGGATCGCGCTGCTCGTCCGGCGGCGATTCCTGGTGCTCACGGTGGTCGTCGGCGGGCTGCTCGCGCTCGGCGGGTACGGCCTCGGGCTGCCCGCGCACCTCAGCGTGAGCGGCTGGGACGACCCCGGCTCGGAGTCGGCGCGGGCGCTGCGGCTGAAGGACGAGGCGTTCGGCCACAACCACGTCGCCGACGTGCTGCTGGTCTTCGCCGCCCCGGCCGGGAAGACCGTGGACGACCCGGCGTTCGCCGCCACCGTCACCGGCTTCCTGAACGGGCTGCCCGAGCGCTTCCCGGACCGGATCGAGAAGATCAACGGCAGCTACTGGGAGACCACCACGGGGCTCGCGGTGCCCGACGTCTTCGGCACCCCCGACCGGGCGCACGCCTTCGCCTCGGTCGCGGTGCGCGGCCGCGACGACACCGAGGTGCTGAACAACTACCGGCAGGTCGCGGACGAGTTCGTGCTGCCGGGGGTCGACCTCGAGGTGGCGGGCGCGCAGCCGGTCGCGCTGGCGCTCAACGACACCATGGCGCACGACCAGCGGCGGATGGAGCTGGTCGCCATCCCGGCGGTGGCGGTGCTGCTCTTCTTCCTGTTCGGCGGGGTGGTGGCGGCGGCGCTGCCGCTCATCGTGGGCGGGCTCACGGTGCTCGGCGCGTGGGGCGTGGTGCGGCTGCTGACGCACGTCATGGAGGTCAACTCGTTCGTTTCGCCGGTGGTGTCGATGATCGGGCTCGGGCTCGCCATCGACTACGGGCTCTTCATCGTGAGCCGATTCCGCGAGGAGCTGGCCGCGGGCCGCCCCGCGCCGGAGGCCGTCGCCCGCTCGGTGGCGACGGCGGGCCGCACCGTCGCCTTCTCGGCCACCATCGTGGTGGTCGCCTCCGGCGCGATTCTGCTGTTCCCGCACGGTTTCCTGCGCTCCTTCGCGCTCGGCGCCATGATCACGGTGGCGCTGGCCGCGGCGGTCTCGGTGACCGTGCTGCCCGCCATGCTCGCCATCCTCGGCCACCGGGTGGACCGGCTCGGCTTCAACCGCTTCCACACCCGCCGCGCCGATATCGAGCAGCGGAACAACCCGTGGGGCCGGATCGCGGGCCGGGTCATGCGCGGGCCCTGGCTGGTGGCGGTGCCGGTGGTGGCGCTGCTGCTGCTCCTGATCGCGCCGGTGCGGGAGGTGGCGTTCGGCGGGATCTCGGAGCGCTTCCTGCCGCCCGAGCACCCGACCCGCACCGCCCAGCAGCACTTCGACGAGCTCTTCCCGCTGCGCCAGATCAACCCGGTGGACCTGGTGGTGATCACCTTCGACACCTCGGTGATCGGCGAGGTGGTCGAGCGCGCGAACGGCGCGCCCGGATTGGAGGCGCCGTTCCCGGCCGCGCTGCAGGCGCAGTCGGACCTCGGCGTCTTCACCACGAACACCGTGGTCGCGGATGCTCACGATGCCGACGAGACCATCGACTACCTGCGTTCCATGCCCACCCCGCCGGGGACGACGGTGCTGGTCGGCGGGCAGCCCGCGAGCGAGCGGGACAGCGTGGACGCGCTGCTCGACCGGCTGCCGCTCATGGTGCTGCTGGTCTTCCTGATCACCACGGTGCTCATGATGGTCGCGTTCGGCTCGATCGTGCTCCCGCTGCAGGCCGGGTTCCTGAACCTGCTCGGCCTCGGCTCCACGCTCGGCGTGCTGACCTGGATCTTCGTCCAGGGCAACGGCGCGGGGGTGCTCGGCTTCACGCCGCAGCCGATCATGGCGCTGGTCCTGGTGCTGATCGTCTCGGTGATCTACGGCCTCTCCACCGACTACCAGGTGTTCCTGCTGGCCAGGATCGTGGAGGCGCGGGCCGAGGGCGCCTCCAGCACCGAGGCGGTGCGCGACGGCATCGCCCGCACCGGCTGGATCATCACCGCCGCCGCGCTCATCCTGCTCGTCGTCTGCGGCGCCTTCGCCCTCTCCGACCTGGTGATGATGCAGTACATCGCGGTCGGCATGGTGACGGCGCTCTTCATCGACGCCGCGATCCTGCGGGTGCTGCTCGTCCCCGCCGTGATGCGCATCTGCGGCGACGCCTCGTGGTGGGGAATTGGGAAACGTATCGAACCGTCGCGCAGCGGAATTGGTAGCGACCACAAAGTTCCGCGAATTCCGGTCGGGGCGGGTCATGAACACCGTTGACTACTGTCCGGGGGCAGGAGTGGATATGCCGAAGAATCTGCGACGGACGGGCGCCGTGCTGCTCGCTTTTTCGCTGCTGCTCGCCGGGGTGTGGTCGGATGCGCACGCCGAGCCGGAGACCGCCGCGGAAATCGCCGAAATACGGCCCGGCCCCGGCAGGCAGCAGCAGGTGGAGGTGTATTCCGCCGCCATGGATCGAATCGTGCGCACCGCGGTGCTGCCCGCCGCCGATCCGGAAAAACCGGCGCCCGTGCTTTATTTGCTGAACGGCTCCAGCGGCGGCTCCGACGGGAATTGGATCGACCGCACCGATATCGCCGAATTCTTCGCCGGCGAGCAGGTCACCGTCGTCGTGGTGCTGGACGGCGCGGGCAGCTACTTCACCGACTGGCGCGCCGACGACCCGGTGCTCGGCAAGCAGCGCTGGACCACCTTCCTCACCGAGGAGCTGCCGCCGCTGGTCGACGCCGAGTTCGACGGCACCGGCGCCAATGCCATCGCCGGGGTCTCCATGGCGGGCACCTCGGTGTTCCAGCTGGCGCTGGCCGCGCCGGGGTTCTACCGCGCCATCGGCTCCTACAGCGGCTGCGTGCGCACCAGCGACCCCGCCGGGCAGACGATCGTGCAGGCCGTGGTGACCACCCAGCGCGGCACCCCCGCGAACATGTGGGGCCCGCCGACCGACCCGGCCTGGCGCGCCAACGACCCGTACCTGCAGGCCGACAAGCTGCGCGGCACCGCCGTCTACGTCGCCACCGGCACCGGGCTGCCGGGGCCGAAGGAGAACCTCGCCGACGCGGGCGATCTCCCGCACCTGCTGTACCAGCTCATGTTCGGCGCCCCGCTGGAGGTGGTGGCGAACGTCTGCACCAGGCAGCTGCAGGACCGGCTGCGCGCCGCGAATATCGCGGCCACCTTCGACCTGCGGCCCGCCGGCACCCACGCCTGGGGCTACTGGCAGGACGACCTGCACAAATCCTGGCCGATGTTCGAGGAGGCGCTGCGGTGACCCGGCAGGAAGCGACCGTCGCGATCGGGGCCTTCAGCGCCTGCCTGCTCTCGGTCTTCATGCAGATGATCGACGTCACCATCGTCAATACCGCGCTGCCGGTGATCACCACCGAGCTCGGGGCCTCGCGCGCGCAGCAGCTGTGGGTGGTGGCCGGGTACTCGCTGGCCTTCGCCTGCGCGCTGCTCACCGCCGCCCGGCTCGGCGCGATCACCGGGCGGCGCCGCATGTTCCTCTGGTCGGCGGCGGCCTTCACCGCCGCCTCGGTGTGGTGCGGAATCTCCGGCGGCGCACTGGAGCTCGTGCTCGCCCGGATCGTGCAGGGCGTGGCGGGGGCGGGGATGGCGGCGCAGACCATCGCGGTGATCACCGCGACCTTCCGCCGCGATCACCAGCCCTACGCCTTCGCCGTCTACGGCGCGGTCGCCGGGTTCGCGGGGATGCTCGGCCCGATCCTCGGCGGCGTGCTGATCACCGTCGACCCGTTCGGGCTCGGCTGGCACGTCATCTTCCTGATGAACCTGCCGCTCGGCATCATCGCCATCGGGCTCGCGCTGAAGTACCTGAAGATCGGCCCCGCGCCGGAGCGGCCCCCGCTCGATCTGCGCGGCTCGGTGCTCGCCACCGCCGCGCTCTTCCTGCTGCTCTTCGCGCTCGCCGACAGCCAGCAGGCCGGGTGGCGGCTGCCGCACCTCGGCAGCGTCGCGGCGGCGCTGGCGCTCGGGGCGGGTTTCGTCGCCTACGAGCGGGCCACCCGGCGGCGCGGCGGGATCGCGCTGGTGCGGCTCGATCTCTTCGGTGACCGCGGCTTCGCCGTCGGCTCGGTGCTGGTGACGGTGTTCTTCGGGCTCTTCACCGCCTTCGTCTTCACCGTCTCCATCCTGCTGCAGGATGTGCTCGACTTCTCCGCGCTGCGCACCGGCATCGCCATGACGCCGTTCGCCATCGGCGCGGGCGCGGGCGCCATCGTCTCGCCGATCCTGGTGAACCGCTTCGGTATTCGCACGCTCGCCGCCGGGATCGCGTCGTTCGGGCTCTGGGTCGTGGTCGGCGTCTGCTACCTGCACATCACCGGCGGCGCGGTGAACCTGCTGCTGGTCTGCGGCCCGGTCTTCCTGGCCGGATTCGGCGTCGGGGTGTTCGGGATCCCGCTGCAGCCGATCATGCTGGCCGGGTTGAACGACCGCGATATGGGCGAGGCCTCCGGGCTGCTGCCGACCGTCGAGCAGATCGGCAACTCGGTCGGGCTCGCGGTGCTCGCCGCGCTCTTCTTCCGGGCGCACACCCTCGGCGGGAGCATGGTCATGCTCGGCGCCATCGCGGTCGTGGCGGTGCTGCTCGCGGGGGTCACGCTGGCGCTGCCGGAGCGCAGGGCCACCCTCGGGGCCACGCCGTGGGTGCTATCGTCGCGGTGATGACTACCTCTCCTGAGCAAGGAACGGGGGTTTCGTTCGCACACGGGGTGTGCTGATGGACGAAACCCGAATCTCCCTCTGGCTGCGCGTCCGCGAATTCGCGGTACCCGGTGCCATGATCGAAACCTGTACCGCCCGGCGGCTCGCCGGGGACTGGGCCGGGGCGTGCGCCGCGGCCGGGTTCGATCTCGACCTCGATCCGCGTGCCCTACCCCCGCCGGTTCGCGCCGATCTGCGGTATCTCGCGCCCGAGCTGCTGCGCTGGCACCTGCCCCGGATCGCCCCGGACGGGCTGCTGCGGCCCGGGCTGACCATGACGCTGGCCAGGTACGGGCCGGTGCACCTGGTGGTGCGGACCGCGCCCGCCTGGGCCGATGCCGGGCAGCGGGTGAGTCTCGCGCTGTGGGGCAGGGGTGGGGCGGGGGCGCATCCGCACCCGCGGCCCGACCGGCGGTTCCGGCTCGATCTGCACCGGCACCTGTGGGATGTGCGGCGGGCGGGGGAGTTGGGGGTGCGGTGTGGTGCCGATGTCTCATCGGCGTCCGTAATAGCCTGTGGTGCTGTTGATTTCAGGGGACAACCACCCCCCTCGGGCTGCGCGACGAACCGCTGGGCGGACGAGGCGCGCATCCTCCTCGAGGCCGACGACCGCCCGCCCGGACCCGTGCTGGTGCGGCTGGGCGCCCGCCGCCGCGCGATCGTGAACCTCTCACCCGGCGTGCCCTGCCCGCGCGGCTCGCTCACCGCACTCCCCGTCCTCCCGGACGCCGCCACCTGGACCCTCCCCGACCTCGAACTCCTCCGCACCGGAGCCATCACCCCCGACCGCCTGCACCCCCTGGTCGCCGCGGCACTCGCCCCCGGCCACCCCCCGCCCGAAAAGCCGGACGCCCCGGAGCAACTGCTGGTCGAGTGCCGAGGCGAACAACACCGCCTCGGCCTGCGCAACGGCACCCTCACCGCCCTCGACCACACCCCGGCCGAACTCCGCCGCGAGGAACTCCTGATCGCCCTCACCGGCACCCCGCTGCCCTGCCTGCGCGTCATCGACCAAGCGCACCGCAACCCGGATGCCCTCGCAGGCGTCGGGGAACGACTGCGCCACGGCGACATCGCCGGAGCGCTCGCCATGGTCGAGAACCTGCTCGGCCCCGACACCCTGCTCCGCGACGGCCCGCTCCGCGCCGAACTGGACGCCGCCGCCGAACGGCGAATCACCCACGGCCGCTACCGCGCCGGGCTCACCCCGGCCTGCCCGCCACCCCGGCGCACGGAACGCCGGACCACCCGTGCCCACCCGCGGCACGCCACCCAGCGCTGACCCCCTCCCTCCTCTCCCCACGGTGATGCCGACATGTCCCAGCTGAACGCTGCCCGCACCCTCCTCGCCCTGCTCGCCGCGACCACCACCGAACCCCGCCCCGACAGCCAACTCGACGCCCTCACCCTCGCCGTCGCCGCCGACCTCCCGGTCCTGCTCTGGGGCGAGCCCGGCATCGGCAAGACCGCCGCGCTCACCCAGCTCGCCGAGACCCTCGACCTCCCGCTCACCACGGTGATCGCCAGCGTGCACGAACCCTCCGACTTCTCCGGGCTGCCCGTCGTCGGCGCCGACCCCGCCACCGACGGCGTCCCGATGGCCCCGCCGGACTGGGCCGTCCGGCTGGTGCGCGCCGGTCGCGGCCTGCTCTTCCTGGACGAGCTCTCCACCGCGCCGCCCGCCGTACAGGCCGCCCTGCTCCGGCTGGTGCTGGAGCGGCGGATCGGCGCGCTGCGGCTGCCCGACGGTGTCCGGATCGTCGCCGCCGCCAATCCGCGCGCCTCCGCCGCCGACGGCTGGGAGCTGAGCCCGCCGCTCGCCAACCGCTTCGTCCACCTGTACTGGACGCACGACCACGACGTGGTGGTCCGCGGGCTCGGCGGCACCTGGCCGCGGGCCACCCTGCCCACGCTCGACCCCGATAGATTCGGCGAGGCAGTCGCTTTCGCGCGCCGCGCGGTATGCGAGCTACTCGCCGCCCGGCCCCTGTTCGTGCACCGGCTGCCGAGCGGGGAGACGCAGCGCGGCGGCGCCTGGCCCTCCCCGCGCAGCTGGGAGATGACGGTGCGGCTCATCGCCTTCGCCACGGCGGCCGGCGTCGGGCGGGACGTGCTCTCCCTGCTCGTCCGCGGCGCCGTCGGCGACGGCCCCGGCTTCGAGCTGCTCAGCAGCATGGACCGGATGGACCTGCCCGACCCGGAGGCGCTGCTCGCCGACCCGGGCGCCGCCGAGCTGCCGGACCGCGGCGACCTGCGCCAGGCGGTACTGGACGGCGTCGTCGCCGCCGTGCGCAAGCGCCCCGAACGCGCGCGCTGGAACGCGGCATGGGAGCTGCTGGTGCGCGCCGTCGAGACCGGACCGCCCGACCTCGCCGTCGTCCCCGCCACCACCCTCGCCACCCTGCGCCGGGACGACTGGGTGGTGCCCGAGTCCATCGAGCGGCTGGCCGGGTTGGTCGCCGTCGCCGAGCGCGCGGACCGCGCCGCCGCCGAGGTGAGCCGATGACCACCGAGAAGCTGTACTCCGCCCGGTTGCTGGCGGCCAAGGCGAGGCCCTACCTCGCCACCGTGCTCTACGCACTACACCTCGTCGAATCCCGCCGGGTGCCGACCATGGCCGTCGACCGCTACTGGCGCTGCTACATCTCGCCCGCCTTCGTCGAGCGCACCCCCGTGCCGGAGCTGGCGTCGGTGCTGGTCCACGAGGTCTCGCACCTCATCCGCGACCACCACGGCCGCAGCGACCGCTTCGCCCGCGCGCACGACCTCTCCGGCCCGGCCGAGCGGCTCCGGATGAATATCGCCGCCGACGCCGAGATCAACGACGACGCCTTCGGTGACGGGCTGGTCCAGCCCGAAGGCGCCGTGCTCCCCGCGCTGCTCGGGCTGGAGAGCGGCCAGCTGATGGAGGACTACCTGCGCCAATTCCGCCTCGGCAGGCACACCGAGGCCATGGCCTGGCTGGACTGCGGCAGCGGCGCCGACGGCCTCGACCGCGACTGGGAACTCGGCCCCGACGGCGCCGACGCCCTGAGCGAACAGGAGCGCGAAGCCGCCCGCTTCCGGGTCGCGCAGAGTATCGCGGGCCACCCCGGCACCGCCTCGCGCAGCTGGCGCCGCTGGGCCGACGAGGCGCTGCACCCGCCGCAGCCCTGGCGCGACCTGCTCGGCGCCGCCCTCCGCGCCGCCACCTCCGCCGCGGGCACCGGCGACGACTACACCTACGGCCGCCCCGCCCGCCGCTCCGCCGCGCTCCCCGGCCTGGTCCTGCCCAGCCTGCGCCGCACCCCGCCGCGCGTCGCCGTCGTCATCGACACCTCCGGCTCGGTCTCCGACGCCGACCTCGGCAGCGCCCTCCTCGAAACCGCCGCCATCGCCCGCGCCGCCGGCGGCCGCCGCGACCTCGTCACCGTCCTCTCCTGCGACGCCGCCGCCCACATCGCCGCCCCCCTCTGCCGCGCCTCCGCCATCCCCCTCATCGGTGGCGGCGGCACCGACCTGCGCACCGGCTTCACCCGCGCCCTCCGCCTCCGCCCCGACGTCATCGTCGTCCTCACCGACGGATACACCCCCTGGCCCGGCTCCCGTCCGCCCTGCCGCACCGTCGTCGGGCTGTTCGGGGCGCAGCCGCGGCAGTACTCGGAGCATTCTGGCTACTTGCCGAGCCGGCCGCCGCCCTGGGCCCGGGTCGTGCAGATCGGGTAAATGCGCCTGTCGCCCGATCCGAGCGGAACCTATGCTCGTCATATCGCGCGCCGGGGGGTGCCGCCGTGAGGCAGCTGAAGGGGGGAGCAGTGATACCTGCGTTCGACGAGGTGAGCGGTCATCTACCGCCGGGGCGATACGGGTGCAGTCTCGACGAGGTTCGGTCGGCATTGGTGCAGGCACCGGCGTTCGCCGACTCCCGGACCCGCCCGCGGTTGTTCGGTGGCCTGGTTCGCTATCTGGCGAACTGGGAAATGACGGCCGACAGGCTGAGATTCTCCGTCCCAGTGCTCCGCTGCTTCTGGATTGCGGGCAGCTTCGCCTCCGCCAAGGTCGATCCGGGCGACATCGATATCTCCCCGGTCGTCGACGGCATGGTCGCTGATCGGGCCCGCGGCAGACCCGGCTCGAAGATGATCGCCGAACTCACCCAGCACCGGGATGGAATCAAGGGGGAATATGGTCTGGAGGTGTTCCCGCTTCGCTGGTTCCCCGTCGTGCACCCGCACCGTCCGGATGCGGAACTGGATGGCGACCAGCAGGCGTACCTGCACGATCGTGGGCGGCTCGACGACTGGTGGGAACGCTGTCGGATCGGGGAATCCGACCTACCCTCGGTAGCGAGCTGTGCCAGTCGACGCGGCTACCTGGAGGTTCGGCTGTGAGCATTCGCGACCAGTTCTCCGAGTACCTGGACGGGTTCGAACCGGATCCCGACGTGAACGAGGCGGACGACGCTCCCGCTTCGTCGTTTCTTCGTGCCGCGATGCTGGAAGGCTTGCGGAGATTCGACCCGGCCGCTTCGTTACCCGGTTTCGCCAGTATCAGGCTCGTCGGCGAGCGTTTCGACAGAGGCGTGTTCGATGCGGCCGCGGCCGAGATCTTCGGTCTCATCGACCGCGAGGTTCGCGCCGCTGCTCCCGCCGACGTCGCCGACGAATTGGCGATCGGATTCCGGGAGGTTCGCCGGGGCAGCGTCCTGCTGCCGCTGGTGCCGTTCGGCGCCGACACTCCTGCCGAGGGTGAGATCGAGGTATCGGGACCATCGCCCCTTGAAACAGCCCTGGAACGGGTCATCGCACTCCACGACACCGTCGAACAGGGCGAGCAGATCGGCTCCGATTTCTCGTCGGGTCTCTGGCACCGGCTGCGGCTCCTGATCGACTCCCTCGACAAGACCGACGCCGGTGTGGAGATTGATTTGTCCGGGCACGATGGACGGCGGCGGATGTCCCGGCTGACGGAGCGAGGGCGGGTCAATGCGCGTCGCCTGCTCGAACCTGTGCCGCGGGTCGACCTCGGTATCAAAGCCGGGTTCCTGTCCGCCATCAGCCTGCAGGAGGAGTTCGCCCGAATTCAGCTGCTGCACAATCGGCGTAGGACAGAGATCGAGCGGATACCCGCGGCGATCGCGAAGACCCTGCCGTGGGACGCGTTCCTGCGGATCCAGGTGCGTACGGAGATCTCCGCGGACCGATTCGGTGAACGCAAGCGCACCGAGCACCAGTTCATCCGGCTGCTGGAACAGGAGGACCCCATCCCCGAGCTGGACGGTGGGAGCTGACGGGCCGGTGTGTGGGTCCGGCGGGCTGTGTGCACAGCTTGCGAGCTCGTCGTCCGGACCATCGAGGCGGCGTCCAAGTGCCCACCAACCGTGCGTCCAGGTGCCCACGAACCGTGCGTCCAGGTGCCCGAGATATGCGCCGCGCCGGTGCCGATGGAGGCGCTCCGGTACTCGGCCCCGTGAAGGACGTGTGCACCCCGACTTCTGTGGAACGCTGAACGTATGAACCGGCTCGGAACCGCGACCTCTCCGTACCTCCGCCAGCACGCCGACAACCCCGTCCACTGGCGCGAGTGGAGCAGCGAGGCACTGGCGGAGGCGAAGGAGCGGGATGTGCCGATCCTGCTCTCGATCGGCTACGCCTCCTGCCACTGGTGCCACGTGATGGCGCACGAGTCGTTCGAGGACGAGGCGACGGCGGCGCAGATGAACGCGGAGTTCGTCTGCGTGAAGGTGGATCGGGAGGAGCGGCCGGATCTGGACGCGGTCTACATGAACGCCACCGTCGCCATGACGGGGCACGGCGGCTGGCCGATGACCTGCTTCCTGGCGCCGGACGGGTCGCCGTTCTACTGCGGCACCTATTACCCGCGGGTGCCGCGCGGCGGCTCGCCGTCGTTCACGCAGGTGCTCACCGCCATCATCGACACCTGGCGGAACCGGCGCGACGAGGTGGATCAGGCGGCGGCGCAGGTGACGGAGGCGCTGCGGGCGCAGGCGACGGGGTTGCCGGATGCGGGCGGGGCGATCGGCGCCGACCTGCTCGATCATGTGGTGAGCGCGGTGCGGAAGGACGAGGACACGGCGTTCGGCGGGTTCGGCGGGGCGCCGAAGTTCCCGCCGTCGGCGCTGCTGGCGGGGTTGCTGCGGAGCTGGGAGCGGACCGGGGATCCGGAGACCTACGCCCTGGTGCGGCGGACGGCCGAGGCCATGGCGCGGGGCGGGATCTACGACCAGCTGCGCGGCGGGTTCGCCCGGTACTCGGTGGACGAGCGGTGGCTGGTGCCGCACTTCGAGAAGATGCTCTACGACAACGCGCAGCTGCTGCGCGCCTACGCGCACCTGGCGCGCCGGGAGCTCCCGGCCGAGCCGGGCAGCGGCGGGCAGTCGCTGGCCGCGCGGGTGACGGCGGAGACCGCCGCCTTCCTGCTGGACGATCTCGGCACCGAGCACGGCGGGCTCGCCTCCGCGCTGGACGCCGACACCCCGGTGCGGCCGGGCGAGCCCGGCGTCGAGGGCGCCACCTACGTCTGGACTCCGGCCGAGCTGACCGCCGTGCTCGGCCCCACCGAAGGAGCATGGGCCGCAGCGCAATTGGGCGTGACCACGGCGGGCACCTTCGAGCACGGCACCTCGGTGCTCACCCGGCTCGCCGAGCCGGACGACCCGGAACGGCTCGACCGGGCGCGCACGGCGCTGCGCGAGGTCAGGGACCGCCGCCCGCAGCCGGAGCGGGACGACAAGGTGGTCACCGCCTGGAACGGCATCGCCATCACCGCACTCGCCGAAGCCGGAGCGGCGCTGGATGTTCCGGCGTGGATCGCGGCCGCCCGGCGCTGCGCCGAGTTCCTGCTGCGGGTGCACGTGGTGGACGGCCGGGTGCTGCGAGCCTCGCTCGGCGGCGCGGCCGGCACCTCGCCGGGGGTGCTGGAGGATTACGCCTGGCTGGTCACCGGGTTGCTGGCGCTGCACCAGGTGACCGGGGAGCGGGAGTGGCGGGTGCGGGCCGAGCAGCTCCTGGACGCCGCGATCAGGCACTTCGCCGACCCGGACGAGCCGGGCAGCTGGTTCGACACCGCCGACGATGCCGAGACGCTGGTGGCGCGGCCCCGCGACCCGATCGACGGCGCCACCCCGGCGGGGGCGTCGGCGCTGGCCGAGGCGCTGCTCACCGCCGCCGCGCTGGCCGAGCCGGAGCACGCGGTGCGGTACCGGGAGCTGGCCGATCGCACGCTGGCGCGGGGCGCGGTGGTGCTGGCGCGGGCGCCGCGCTCGGCGGGGCAGTGGCTGACGGTGGCGGAGGCGGCGTTCCACGGGCCGCTTCAGATCGCCGTCTCGGTGCCGCCCGATGGTGATGCCGCCGAATTGCTCGCGGCCGCAAGGGCTTCCGCGCCCGGCGGGGCGGTGATCATCGCGGGCGAACGAGACTCGGCCCCGCTGCTGGCGGACCGTCCCCCGGTCGGCGACGAACCCGCCGCCTACGTCTGCCGCGGCACCGTCTGCGACCTCCCGGTCACCGGCGCCATCGACCTCACGGCGGCTCTGGCTCGCCGCTGACCGCATCCGTCCAGCACGGCGTCGGCTCACCCATGCCCCGCAGCTGAATATCGGCGAGATGAACCCAGTGCTCCCGCTCCTCGGCCGCCGCCGCCTCGATCACATCCACGCTCACCAGAATCCGCCGCGGCACCCGCTTCGCCTCACCGGTGAGGCGGGCCGCCCGGTTCACCGCATCCCCGATCACGGTGAACTCCAGCCGGGTATCGGCCCCCACATCGCCGGCGAAGACCAGCCCGCGCGCCACCCCGATCCCGATATCCAGCTCCCCGGCGGCGCGCACCTCGTCGCGGATCCGGCGCGCGGCGCGCAGCGCGGGCGTGGCATTGTCCGGCAGCGCGATCGGCGCGCCGAAGACGCAGAGCGCCGCGTCGCCCTCGAACTTGTTGACCAGCCCGCCGTGCTCCTCGGTCGCCGCGATCACGGTCGCGAGGAGCCGGTTCAGCTTGGCCACGAACTCCTGCGGCGGCAGCCCGGTGGAGAGCGCCACCGACCCGGTGACGTCGACGAAGAGCGCCGAGACCACCCGCACGTCCCCGGTCAGGTCCACACCCCGCGCCACCAGCGCCCGCTCCGCCACCTCGGCCCCGACGTGCCGGCCGAACACGTCGCGCAGCCGCTGCCGGTCGCGCAGGCTGGCCGCGAGCTCGTTCACCGAGTGCTCCAGCCTGCCGATCTCGCCGACGCTGCCCACCGGCACCCGGACATCCAGCTCACCGAGGGTGATCCGGTCCAGCGCGAGCCGCAGCGTGCGCACCGGCGAGGCCACCGCCCTGGCCAGGAAGGCGGTCGCCAGCGCGCCGACCGCGAAGCCGACGGTGGAGAGGTAGAGGGCGGTGCGCACCCGGTCCGGCGCGCCCGCGACCGGGTCGGCGAGCACCGTGATGAGCAGCAGCATCGGCATGGCCGCGGCCACCGCCCAGGTGACGAGCACCCGGGCCAGCACCGAGGAGCTCCAGTGCATGGTCGCGCCGAGCACCGCCGCCACCACCGGGATGGCGGGGCGCACCAGCCGGTCCACGATCAGGAAGGTCAGCGCCGACGACTCGAAGGCGCCGAGCGTGAAGATGGCCGTGGTGACCGCCGGATTGGTGCTGTCGGCGAAGAGCGAGAAGAGCACCGCCGCGATCACCACGCCCGGTATCCACAGCGCGAGCGCGCGCACGGTGATCGCCACCGGCAGCCGGAGCAGCGCGCGCGCCTCCTCCTCGGTGGGTTTGCGCAGGTCGTCGAGCCAGCCGAAGTGCCTGCGCCGATCCCGCACCGCGAGCACCACCCCGGCCAGGAAGCCGATGGCGGGGTAGATCGCCACCAGCAGCAGCGCCGTGCGCCAATCCGGGCCGAGCCGGCCGAGGAAGCCGTTCAGCCACATCGCCGTGACGATCACGCCGAGGCCGCTGAGGTTGGCCGCGATCACGACGACGGCGAGCCCCCAGCGGGCCTGCAGCGCCCACAGCATGAGGCGAGCGATCACGGGGTGAAACCTACCGGGTCAGCGCAGCAGGACCAGCCAGATCGCGGCATAGTGGCTGAGCGCGGCGAGCACGGTGGCGGCGTGGAAGAACTCGTGGTGGCCGAAGACCTCGGGCCACGGATTCGGCCACTTGGTGGCGTAGAGGATGGCGCCGCCGCTGTAGATGAGGCCGCCGATCACCAGCAGGACCAGCGGCGCCGGCCCGACCTGGTCGTACAGCTGCCCGGCCACCGGCACCACCGCCCAGCCGAGCAGCAGGTAGAGCGGCACCCCGACCCAGCGCGGCGCGGTCGGCCAGAGCAGCTTGAGCGCGACCCCGGCCAGCGCGCCCGCCCAGACCACCGCGAGCAGCGTCCGCCCGGTCGAGCCGGGCAGCCCGAGCAGCGCGAACGGGGTGTAGCTGCCGGCGATGAAGACGAAGATCATGGAGTGGTCGGCGCGCTTCATCCGGATCCGGGTCTGCGGGGTGCGCCAGGTGACCCGGTGGTACACCGCGCTCACCCCGAAGAGCGCGCAGACCGTGATGCCGTACACCAGCGTCGCGAAGACGGCCCTCGCCGAGATCGTGGCCGCCACCCCGACCAGCGCGAGCACGGCGATGGCGGCGATACCGACGGCCCAGGTGTGGATCCAGCCGCGCAGCCGTGGCTTGCCGAGCGCCTCGGCCAGCTCCTCGGCGGGCGACGCGGCGGCGCCGACGGTATCGGACACGGAATGCCTCCTAGTGAACTCCTCGGTAACCTACGGAACCGTAAGTTAATGGTGGCAGCAACCCTACCGGCCCGCAATCGGCGGATGCTGTGTTCATGGTCTCGAGGCGTAGGGTGACCCGGGTGGAGCTTGGAAGTCAGGTGCGGGGGTTGCCCTATCGCCTCTACGAGTCCCGGCTGTCGAAGCAGCTCGCGGGCAAGGAGCACCCCCGGCACGTCGCGGTCATGTGCGACGGCAACCGGCGCTGGGCGCGGGAGAACGGGTTCACCGACGTCAGGCACGGGCACCGCGTCGGCGCGCTGAAGATCGCCGAGCTGGTCGGCTGGTGCGCCGACGAGGGCATCGAGATGGTCACCGTCTACCTGCTCTCCACCGAGAACCTGCGGCGCGACCCGGAGGAGCTGGAGACGCTCTTCGAGGTCATCACCGACGTGGTCGAGGAGCTCTCCGCGCCGGAGCAGGACTGGAGCGTCCGGCTGATCGGCTCGCTGGACGGCTTCCCCGAGCTGATCGCCAAGCGGTTGCGCACCGCGGCCGAGCGCACCATCGGCAGGCCGGGGGTGCACGTCAATGTCGCGGTCGGGTACGGCGGCAGGCAGGAGATCACCGACGCGGTGCGCTCGCTGGTGCGCCAGGAGATCGCCGCGGGCGAGACCGGTGAGGACCTGGTGCAGTCCATCACCGTCCCCGCCATCGGCCAGCACCTGTACACCTCCGGCCAGCCCGATCCGGACCTGGTGATCCGCACCTCCGGCGAGCAGCGGCTCTCCGGATTCCTGCTCTGGCAGAGCGCCTACTCGGAGATCTGGTTCACCGAGGCGTACTGGCCGGAATTCCGCCGCGTCGATTTTCTCCGCGCGCTGCGCGATTTCGCCGCGCGGCACCGCCGTTTCGGCGTCTGAGCTGTCGGATATCTCACAATTTCCGGAGCCGGAGCCGATTGATGGTGTGATCCGCGTCCTTGCGCAGCACCAGGGTGGCGCGCGGGCGGGTCGGCAGGATGTTCTCCACCAGATTCGGCCGGTTGGTCGAGTTCCAGATATCCCGGGCCGCGACGACCGCCTGATCGTCGGTGAGCGCCGAGTAATGGTGGAAATGCGCCCTCGGGTCGGCGAAGGCGCCGTCGCGCAGCGTCAGAAAGCGCTGCACGTACCAATTCTCGATGTCCTCGATCCTGGCGTCCACGTAGATGGAGAAGTCGAACAGGTCGGAGACCATGAGCCGGGGCCCGGTCTGCAGCACGTTCAGCCCCTCGACGATCAGGATGTCCGGCTGGTGCACGCAGTGCTTCTCGTGCGGCACGATGTCGTAGGAGACGTGCGAGTACACCGGCGCGCAGACCTCGGCCGCGCCCGACTTCACCTCGGTGACGAAGCGCAGCAGCTTGCGGCGGTCGTAGCTCTCCGGGAAGCCCTTGCGGTGCATGATGCCCCGCCGGGTCAGCTCTGCGGTGGGGTAGAGGAACCCGTCGGTGGTGACCAGGTCGACCCGGGGGTGGTGGTCCCAGCGCGCCAGCAGCGCCTGCAGCACGCGGGCGGTGGTCGACTTGCCCACCGCGACGCTGCCGGCCACCCCGATGACGAACGGCACCTGGCTGTCCGGGTGCGTTTCGCCGAGGAAGGTCGCGGTCGCCGCGAAAAGCCGCTGCCTGGCGGCCACCTGGAGGTGGATCAGCCGGGCGAGCGGCAGATAGACCTCCGCCACTTCTTCCAGATCGATCTGTTCACCGAGCCCGCGCAGCCCGAACAGTTCTTCCTCGGTGAGTACCAGCGGAGTCGATTTGCGGAGTTTTCGCCATTGCTTCCGGTCGAATTCCACATACGGACTCGGCTCGCCCATTCGTGCCACTTCCCGATGCCTCCTCCGTGCAAACACGCTCCGTCGCGCGCCGGCGAGGTGAAAGTCGCCCGTCACTCCTCGCCGCACAGGCGAATTGTGCTCCGCGCCGCGGCCGCACCGCACGCGGGGTCGCGAACGGCGCCGCCCCCGCGGCGTGTTTCGCGCTAGTCTCGGCCGAATGGAAGCGCATCCGCTCGTCACCGAGTACCTGCGGCTCGGCCTCGCCTTCGACCGGCTGGAGGAGGGCTTCGTCGACGCCTTCACCGGCGACCCGGAGCTGCGCCGCGCGGTGCAGAACGCGCCCGCCCCCGAGCCCGCCGAGCTGGCCCGAAGGGCCGCGGCGCTGCGGGCCGAGCTGCCGGGCGCCGGATTGCCGCCGGAGCGCGCCGAATTCATCGACGTGCACCTGCGCGCGCTGGAGTGCTCCGGCCGCAAGTTCGCCGGGGCCGAGATCGGCTTCGTGGACGAGGTGCGGGCCTACTTCGACGTCGAGATCGCCCCCGGCGACGAGGCGGTCTACCGCGAGGCGCACCGGCGGATGGACGAGGTGCTGCCCGGCGACGGTGCGCTGGCCGAGCGGATCACCGCGCACCGGAAGGCCGACGAGATCCCGCCGGAGCGGCTGCGCGACTGCGTGGCGGCCTTCTCCGGCGCGCTGCGCGAGCGGGTGCGCGAGCGCTTCCCGCTGCCGGACAGCGAGCACGTCACCTACGAGGTGGTCGGCGACAAGCCGTGGTCCGGCTTCAACTACTACAACGGCGGCTACCACTCCACCGTCGCCATCAACTCCGACCTGCGCCAGCAGATGGCGAACCTGCCGCACCTGATCGCGCACGAGGCGTACCCGGGGCACCACACCGAGCACTGCCGCAAGGAGGCCGGGCTGGTCGCCGCCGGGCAGGACGAGCAGACGCTCTTCCTGGTCAACACCCCGCAGTGCCTGATGGCCGAGGGCCTGGCCGATCTGGCGCTGCAGGCCATCGTCGGCCCCGGCTGGGGGCTGTGGGCGCAGGAGATCTACGCCGACCTGGGGCTGCGCTTCGACGGCGAGCGCGCCGAGCAGCTCTCCGCGGCCTCGGCCGGGCTGCTCGGGGTGCGGCAGGACGCGGCGCTGCTGCTGCACGACCGGCACCGGGACGCCGACGAGGTGGCCGGGTTCCTGGAGCGCTGGGCGCTCACCACCCCGGAGCGGGCGCGGCAGTCGCTGCGCTTCCTCTCCTCGCCGCTCTGGCGCGCCTACATCAGCACCTACGTCGAGGGGTACCGGCTGCTCGGCGGCTGGCTGGACGAGGCACCCGACCCCGCCGCCCGCGCCGACCGTTTCCGCCGCCTGCTGGACGAACCGCTCACCCCCGGCGCGCTGCGCCGGGAGCTCGCGGCCGCCTGATCAGATCGGGGTGGGGCAGCCCGAACCGGCGGAGAGCGTGCAGATCAGGCTGACGAACAGCTGGAGCAGGCTGCCGAGCCCGCCGTCCTGGATGGGGGTGGCAATGAACACGATCGGTCCTCGATTCGGTGAACGGCACGTGACGGGACACGGTCGTCCCCCGAGATGCACGCCGGTCGTCGGCCGGATGTCCGCTCCGTGAATTCGCGGGCGCCGCGGGCGCACCCGCCGCAGGGTGGTGAGCAGCGGGTCCATAGAATCGGCGGGGTGACGCAGACGACCGCTTCGGTGAACACCCAGTCCCTCGCAGAGCTCGACCCCGAGGTCGCGGCCGCGGTGGCGGGCGAACTCGCCCGCGAGCGCGACACCCTCGAGATGATCGCCTCGGAGAACTTCGTGCCGCGCGCGGTCCTGCAGGCGCAGGGCAGCGTGCTCACCAACAAGTACGCCGAGGGGTACCCGGGGCGCCGCTACTACGGCGGCTGTGAGCACGTCGACGTCGTCGAGAACCTGGCGCGGGAGCGGGCCAAGGCGCTGTTCGGCGCCGATTTCGCCAATGTGCAGCCGCACTCCGGCGCGCAGGCCAACGCCGCGGTGCTGCACGCGCTGCTCGAGCCGGGCGACAAGCTGCTCGGGCTCGACCTGGCGCACGGCGGACACCTCACGCACGGCATGCGGCTGAACTTCTCCGGCAAGCTCTACGACGTGCACTCCTACGGGGTGAGCAAGGAAGACCACCGGATCGACATGGACGAGGTGCGCACCATCGCGCTGGAGTCCAGGCCGAAGGTGATCGTCGCGGGCTGGTCGGCCTACCCCCGGCAGCAGGATTTCGCCGCCTTCCGCTCGATCGCGGACGAGATCGGCGCCTACCTGTGGGTGGACATGGCGCACTTCGCCGGGCTGGTCGCCGCCGGGCTGCACCCCTCGCCGGTGCCGCACGCCGACGTCGTCTCCTCGACCGTGCACAAGACGCTCGGCGGCCCGCGCTCCGGGATCATCCTGGCCAGGCAGGAGTACGCCAAGAAGCTGAACTCCGCGGTCTTCCCCGGCCAGCAGGGCGGGCCGCTCATGCACGCCGTCGCGGCCAAGGCGGTGGCGTTCAAGATCGCCGGCACGCCGGAGTTCAAGGAGCGCCAGGAGCGCACCCTCTCCGGCGCCGCGCTGCTCGCCGAGCGGCTGACCGGCGCCGATGTCGCGGGTCGGGGCATCAGCGTGCTCACCGGCGGCACCGACGTGCACCTGGTCCTGGTCGACCTGCGCAACTCCGAGCTCGACGGCCAGCAGGGCGAGGACCTGCTGCACGAGATCGGGATCACGGTGAACCGCAATGCCGTTCCGTTCGACCCGCGCCCGCCGATGGTCACCTCCGGGCTGCGCATCGGCACCGCCGCGCTGGCCACCCGCGGCTTCGGCGACGCCGAGTTCACCGAGGTCGCCGACATCATCGCCACCGCGCTCGCGGGCGGCGAGCTGGAGCCGCTGCGGGCCAGGGTGCGCAAGCTGGCCCAGGACTTCCCGCTCTACTCCGGCCTGGAGGAGTGGGGCCTGCTCGGCTAGGGCTGTCGCCGTCGCGGGTGACCGCCTATCGTCGGTGCATGGCCGACGATCTGGAGACCACCCGCAACGGCGGCACGGCGCCGCAGTCGCTCAATGGCAGCAGCCCCGGCACGCAGTCGGTGCGCACGGTTCGCGCCTTCCTGGAGGCGATGGAGCGCGGCGCCACCGACGAGGCCGTCGCGCTGCTGCACGCCGACGTGGTGTGGAAGAACACCACGCTGCCCGACGTGCGCGGCGCGCGCCGGGTCGCCGGGGTGCTGCGCGGCCTCGACCGCCCCGCCTTCGGCTTCGCGGTCGAGGTGCACCACATCGCCGCGGACGGCGCCGTGGTGCTCACCGACCGCACCGATGTGCTGCGCTTCGGCCCGGTCGCCATCCGGTTCTGGGTGATGGGCACCTTCGTGCTCCGCGACGGCAAGATCGTGCTCTGGGACGACCACTTCAGCTGGGAGAACTTCCTGCGCGGCACCGTCGGCGGCGTCTTCCGCGCGGTGTTCTCCCGCCGCTGAACCCTCGCTACCCGGAGCGCTCGGTGAGGTACTCCAGGTAGAAGGGCCGCAACTGCTCGGCGACCTCGCCCTCCCCGGCGTGCAGGTAGTCGTCGATCAGCGGCAGCACGTAGGTGATGTCGGCCTCGCTGTCGCCGGCATTGCCCGCCGCGGCCTCGGCCGCCGGAATGCGCTTGAGCAGTTGCCACAGGTACTTCACGTCGCCGTGGCGCACCGCCAGTTTGACGGCCCGGTCGTGCAGCTCCTTGGACGACAGTGCGGCGAGATCCTCTGGTACGGCCATGCCCGCGACTTTAACCGCAGCCTGACCGAAATGCCGCTGCCAGCTCGTTAACGACATATTCACCGCCAGTCCCGCGCTACATGCAGCGCGGTGTCGGGGGTCGGCGGTAACTTCGTTGGTGCGGATCGCGTCGTTGTGATCCGTACGGGAGGTCCTGACCGTGACTGAGGCAATCAGTACGAGGGGGCCGGCACCCGGCCCTCGTGGCGGTTGACGCAAGTCGGCCTTCATCAGGACGGACCGGTCCAGCGCGATCGTTCGTGCGGGTGCCGTGCGAACACTTTAGGAGCCCACCGTGACTGCTGCACGCTCCGTTTCCGCTCCCGCGTCGTCCATTTCACCGGCTGAAGCAGATTCCCCGCGAGGGGAAGCCGGGGACGGCTGCAAGACCTTCGTCATCGACACCTCCGTCCTGCTCTCCGATCCCTGGGCCTTCACCCGGTTCGGCGAGCATCACGCCGTCCTCCCGCTGGTGGTGATCGGCGAGCTCGAGTCCAAGCGGCACCACCACGAGCTGGGCTGGTTCGCCCGCGAGGCGCTGCGCAACCTGGACGATCTCCGGTTGCAGCACGGCAGGCTGGACGAGCGGTTGCCGATCGGCACCGAGGGCGGAACCCTCCAGGTGGAGTTGAACCACACCGACCCCGCGGTGCTCCCCGTCGGCTTCCGCACCGACACCAACGACTCCCGCATCCTCGCCTGCGCGCTGAACCTGGCCGCCGAGGGCGCGCGGGTGGTGCTCGTCTCCAAGGACATCCCGCTGCGGGTCAAGGCCTCCGCGGTGGGGCTGGCGGCCGAGGAGTACCACGCCCAGGACGTGGTGACCTCCGGCTGGTCCGGGATGGTCGAGCTGGATGTCGCCGGTGATCGGGTGGACGCGCTCTACGCGGAGTCCTCGATCGACCTGGAGGAGGCGCGCGAGCTGCCCTGCCACACCGGCGTCCGGCTGCTCGGCCCGAACTCCAGCGCGCTGGGCCGGGTCACGCCGGACAAGCGGGTGCAGGTGGTCAGGGAGCGCGAGGCGTTCGGGTTGCACGGCCGCTCCGCGGAGCAGCGCATCGCGCTGGATCTGCTGCTGGACGAGAGTGTGGGCATCGTCTCGCTGGGCGGAAGGGCGGGCACCGGCAAGTCGGCGCTGGCGCTGACCGCGGGGCTGGAGGCCGTGATGGAGCGGCGCACGCAGCGCAAGGTGGTGGTGTTCCGGCCGCTGTACGCGGTGGGCGGCCAGGAGCTGGGGTACCTGCCCGGCAGCGAGAGCGAGAAGATGGGGCCGTGGGCGCAGGCCGTCTTCGACACCCTCGACGGGCTGGCCAGCCGCGAGGTGCTGGAGGAGGTGCTGAGCCGGGACATGCTGGAGGTCCTCCCGCTCACGCACATCCGCGGCCGCTCGCTGCACGACTCCTTCGTGATCGTGGACGAGGCGCAGTCGCTGGAGCGCAATGTCCTGCTCACGGTGCTGAGCCGGCTCGGCAGCGGCTCAAGGGTGGTGCTCACGCACGACGTGGCGCAGCGCGACAACCTGCGGGTGGGCAGGCACGACGGCGTCGCGGCGGTGATCGAGAAGCTGAAGGGGCACCCGCTCTTCGCGCACATCACGCTGACCCGCAGCGAGCGCTCGCCGATCGCGGCGCTGGTCACCGAGATGCTGGAGGAGTACGGGCCGAACTCCTGAGCCGCTGAGCCGGCCGGCGGTCCCCCGACGGGGACCGCCGGTTGGTGAGCGCCCCTCGCGGAAGCGGGGCCGCGCTGGGGTACTGCCCAGTTTCTGGACCGGGCATCCCCGTATCGGGCGCCGACCCGCTACCTTGTCTGCGTGCACACAGTGTTGACCGACCGCGAGTTGCTGGAGTCGCTCACCGACGAGGTGGAGCTGACCATGCACCGCCACGTCCAGATCGCCGACGGCTGGCAGCCGCACGACCTCGTCCCGTGGTCCGACGGGCGCAACTTCGGCTTCCTCGGCGGCGAGGACTGGGATGCCAGCCAGTCCGAGCTCGGCGAGACGGCCAAGCTGGCGCTCACCGTGAGCGTGCTGATCGCCGACAACCTGCCCTCCTACCACCGCGAGCTGGGCAAGTCGCTGCGCAGCGGGCCGTGGTGGCGCTGGGTCGGCCGCTGGACCGCGGAGGAGAACCGGCACGAGATCGTCATCCGCAACTACCTCATGGTCACCCGCTCGGTGGATCCGGTGGAGCTGGAGCGGCTGCGCATGGACCACATGACCAGGGGTTTCCGCCGCGCCCCGCTGCACCTGCTCGACGTGCTGGCCAATGCCGCCTTCGAGGAGGCGGCCTCCGGGATCCGGCACCGCAATACCGCCGCGCTGAACGAGAACCCGATCGTCACCGCCATCGCCGAGCGCATCGCCCGCGACGACGAGCTGCAGTCCGAGTTCTTCGCCGACCTTATTTCCGCTGCCTTCGACCTGGCCCCGGACCAGACGCTGCGCGCCGTCGCCGACCGGATCGCCGACTTCCGGGTGCCCACCGTGGCGCTGCCGGACGGCCGCAACAGTGACGATGTGCTCGCCGAGGCCGGGATCTACAACCCGGCCGACGAGAACCGGCTGGTTTTCGCCCCCCTGCTGGATCGGTGGAAGGTGTTCACCCGTACCGACCTCGGCGACGAGGGCGAGAAGGCGCGCGCCGAGCTCGCGCACCTGAAGGGCTGATGCTCGTAGTCCCGGCCGGGTAGTTCCCCGGCCGGGGCCGAGCCGCCCGGGTGGGCTCGCTCCCTACTTCTCCTTCACCCGAGCCATCGACAGCACGTCCAGCCGGCGATCAAGCTCCTCCTCGCTGAGCTTGTCCCCGATGAGATCCCGGTCGATCACCGTCTGCCGGATCGTCTTCCCCTCCTTGAGCGCCTCCTTGGCGACCGCCGCCGCCTCCTCGTACCCGATCGCCGAGTTCAGCGGCGTCACGATGGACGGCGAGGACTCCGCCAGCGTGCGCAGCCGCTCGGTATTCGCGACCAGCCCGTGCACGCAGCGATCCGCGAAGAGCCGCGAGACATTCGCCAGCAGCCGGATCGACTCCAGCAGGTTGCGCGCCATCACCGGGATGTAGACATTCAGCTCGAAGGCGCCGCTCGCCCCGGAGAACGCCACCGTGGCGTCGTTGCCGATCACCTGCGCCGCCACCTGGGTGACCGCCTCGGGCAGCACCGGGTTGACCTTGCCGGGCATGATCGAGCTACCCGGCTGCAGGTCGGGCAGCTGCAGCTCGCCGAGCCCGGTGAGCGGCCCCGACCCCATCCAGCGAATATCGTTCGCGATCTTGGTGAGGCTCACGGCCACCGTGCGCAGCGCGCCCGACGCCTCCACCAGCCCGTCCCGCGCGGCCTGCGCCTCGAAGTGGTCCTCGGCCTCGCGCAGCGCCTCCAGATCGGTGCTGCGGCGCAGCTCGGCCACGACCCGCGCGCCGAAATCGGCGGGGGCGTTCAGCCCGGTGCCGACGGCGGTGCCGCCGATCGGCAGCTCGCCGAGCCGGGGCAGCGTGGCCAGCACCCGCTCGATCCCCGCCGCGACCTGCCTGGTGTAGCCGCCGAACTCCTGCCCGAGCGTGACCGGCACCGCGTCCATCAGGTGCGTGCGGCCGGACTTCACCACGGTGCGCCACTCGGCCGACTTGTCCTGCAGCGCCAGCCGCAAATGGTCGAGCGCGGGCACCAGCTGGGTGACGACGGCCTCGGTGGCGGCCAGGTGCACCGCGGTGGGGAAGGTGTCGTTGGAGGACTGCGACATGTTCACGTCGTCGTTGGGGTGCACCGTGACGCCCGCGTTCGCCGCGATCGAGGCGATCACCTCGTTGGCGTTCATATTCGAGCTGGTGCCGGAGCCGGTCTGGAACACGTCGATCGGGAACTGGTCGTCGTGCTTGCCGTCCGCGATCTCGGTCGCCGCGGCCACGATGGCCTCCGCCTTGGCCGGGTCGAGCAGCCCGAGCTCCCTGTTCACCGTGGCGCAGGCCGCCTTGAGCAGCCCGAGCGCCCGGATCTGCGCCCGCTCCAGGCCGCGGCCGGAGATCGGGAAGTTCTCCACCGCGCGCTGGGTCTGCGCCCGCCAGAGCGCGTCCACCGGAACGCGAACCTCACCCATCGTGTCGTGTTCGATCCGATACTGCGTGTCCTCGGTCATACATTCGACCCTAGGCCGCGCTCCGGCGGGATGGGGGAGCCACGGTCGAGAGGAATCGCACAGCCCCGGCGCGGAATGTCCGGGCGCCGGGGCGGTGCCGATCAGAACTGCGGCGGGTTGGCGTTCTCGTCGCCGTCGAAGTCGACCGAGGAGTACTCGCGCAGCTTGGTGAGGCGGTGGTAGGCGTCGATCATGCGCACCGTGCCGGACTTCGAACGCATGACGATGGAGTGCGTCGAGGCGCCGCCGCCGAAGTAGCGGACGCCGCGCAGCAGGTCGCCGTCGGTGACGCCGGTAGCGCAGAAGAAGACGTTCTCGCCGGAGACCAGGTCCTCGGTGCCGAGCACGCGGTCCAGGTCGTGGCCCGCGTCGATCGCCTTCTGCTTCTCCTCGTCGTCCTTCGGCGCCAGCTTGGCCTGGATCTCGCCGCCCATGCAGCGCATGGCGGCGGCCGCGATGATGCCCTCCGGGGTGCCGCCGATGCCGACCAGGATGTCGGTGCCGGAGTCCGGGCGGGCCGCGGCGATGGCGCCGGCCACGTCGCCGTCGGAGATCAGCCGGATCCGGGCGCCGGCGTCGCGGACCTGCTGGATCAGGTCGGAGTGGCGCGGGCGGTCCAGGATGCAGACGGTGAGGTCGGACTTGTGCAGCCCCTTGGCCTTGGCCACCCGGCGGATGTTCTCCGAGATCGGCACCGAGATGTCCACCACACCGGCGGCCTCCGGGCCGACCGCGATCTTGTGCATGTAGAAGACCGCGGAGGGGTCGAACATGGCGCCGCGCTCGGCCACCGCGAGCACCGAGATGGCGCCGGGGGAGCCCTTGGACATCAGCGTGGTGCCGTCGATCGGGTCGACCGCGAAGTCCACGTCCGGCCCGGTGCCGTCGCCGACCGCCTCGCCGTTGTAGAGCATGGGCGCCTCGTCCTTCTCGCCCTCGCCGATCACCACGATGCCGCGCATCGACACCGAGCTGACCAGCTGGCGCATGGCGTCGACGGCCGCGCCGTCGCCGCCCTCCTTGTCCCCGCGGCCGACCCAGCGGCCCGCGGCCATGGCACCGGCCTCGGTGACGCGGACCAGCTCGAGCGCGAGGTTGCGGTCGGGTGCCTCACGGCGGCTCGGTGCGGGCGAAGTTGCCGTCATCGCGGGGTGCCTCCTTGGTTCGGGAAATCCACCGCGATTGTCTCATCACGACCGGTACGCCCGTACACCCCTGTGCGCGGGCTGCGCCGCAGGTGGGGATACTGGGAGCCGTGCCATCTTCGAAGCCACGCATCCTGCACGACTACAAGGATCTGTTCCTCTCGCTGATCCCGCTGGTGCTGATCGCCGTGGTCTTCGCCGGGCTGGCCAGCCAGTGCAGCTTCACCGCGACCGGGCCGACCGCGGGGCGGATCCCGCACTTCGACGTCGACGCGGCGCTCGGCTCGGACGCCCGCACGCTGCCCTTCCCCATCCGCAACCCGGAGCTCCCGGCGGACTGGACCCCGAACTCCGGCAGCCGCGAGACCATCACCGGCGCGGGCGGCGGGCCCATCAGCTCCGTCGGCTACATCACCGGGGAGGGCACCTACCTGCGGTTCTCGCAGAGCAGCGCCGCCGAGGAGCAGCTGGCGCGGTTCGTGCTCGGGTCGCGGTACCCGACCGGGACGGTCGACGTGGACGGCACGAAGTGGGTGGTCTACAGCGAGCCCACCGAGGAGAACGCCTGGGTCGCCGACCTCGGCGCGGTGCGGGTCCTCGTCACCGGCGCCGGGAACGAGGAAGCCTTCCGCACCCTCGCGGGCGCGATCACCGCGGCACAGCCGCTGACGCCGCCCTCCCGCTGACCCGGCTTCACTCCTCCTGGTCGAGGTCCGCGCGGGCGAGTGCGTTCTCGACGCGCTCGCGGGCACCGGCGAGGTGCTCCTCGCAGCGATTCGCCAGCGCCTCCCCGCGCTCCCAGAGCGTGAGCGATTCGTCCAGGTCGAGCCCGCCCTGCTCCAGCATCTTCACCACGGTGGCGAGCTCGTCGCGGGCCCGCTCGTAGCCGAACCCCGCGATCTCGTCGGACTCGTCCGGCACGATCAGGCCCCTCCTGTCCTCTCGGTTCCCAGCGCGGCCGCGCTGATCGCGCCGTCCGCGACCCGGATGCGCAGCTGGCTCCCGGCCGGTGCCTCGTCGACGGCGCGCACCACGTGCCGCTCCGGCCCGCTGACGCGCTGCACGACAGCGTAGCCGCGCGCCATGGTGGCGGCCGGACCCACCGCGACCAGCTTCTCCCGCAGGTGCCGCAGCGTCGTCTCCTCGCGGCCCACCCGGTGCTCCGCGCACCGCCGGGCCGCGCTCCGCAGCCGCTCCACCTCCTCGGCGCGCCGCTCGACCTCGCGCAGCGGGTCGGCGAGCACCGGCCGCGAGCGCAGCTGCGCCAGCGCCCGCTCCTCGCGGCGCACCCAGCCGCGCAGCGCCCCGGCGGCGCGCTCGCGCAGCTCGCGCACCCCGGCGAGCTCGGCGGCGGCATCCGGCACGATGCGCTTGGCGGCATCGGTCGGGGTGGCGGCGCGCAGGTCGGCGACGTAGTCGCTGAGCGGGCTGTCCGGCTCGTGCCCGATCGCGCTCACCACCGGCGTGGTGGCCGCGACGATGGCCCGGCACAGCGCCTCGTCGGAGAAGGGGAGCAGGTCCTCGACGCTGCCGCCGCCGCGCGCGAGCACGATCACCTCGACCGCGGGGTCGGCGTCCAGCTCGGCCAGCGCCCGCAGGATCTGCGGCACCGCCGCCGCGCCCTGCACCGCGGTATTGCGGATCTCGAACCGCACCGCGGGCCAGCGGTTCCTGGCGACGGTCAGCACATCGTGCTCGGCCGCGCCGCCGCGCCCGGTGATCAGCCCGACGGTGCCGGGCAGGAAGGGGATCGGCCGCTTGAGCCGCGGGTCGAAGAGCCCCTCGGCGTCGAGCAGCGCGCGCAGCCGCTCGATCCGGGCCAGCAGCTCCCCGACGCCGACCGCGCGGATCTCGAGCACCCGCAGCGAGAGGCTGCCGCGCGCCGGATAGAACTGCAACTTCCCGTAGACCACCACCCGGGTGCCCTCGCGCAGCGGCACCGGCGCCGACCGCACCAGCTCCGGATCGCAGGTCACCGTGAGCGACATATCCGCCGACGGGTCGCGCAGCACCAGGAACGCGGTCCGCGTCCCCGGCCGCAGCGAGATCTGCGTGATCTGCCCCTCGACCCAGACGCTGCCCAGCTTGTCGATCCACTGCGCGACCTTCATCGAGACGGTGCGCACCGGCCACGGCTGCTCCGCGGAGTTCGCCGGGCTCGAGGTCACTGCGCCCGCACGGTGGCGATCCGGTTGGTGAGCATGGTGAGGAAGGGCGCGCGGGCCAGGGTCTGCTCCTCGTAGGCGAGCAGCGCGGAGAGGTCGTCCACCGAGAGCATGCGCAGCCGGGCGCGCAACTGGGCCAGCGTCATGCCGGGGTAGTCGTACTTGACCGCGACCTCGGGCAGCTCCGGCCCGCTCGGCTCCGGCGCCGCCGGCTCGTCGGCCGGCTGCGGCGCGGAGCCGGTCTCCAGCGGCTGCTCCGGGGTGATATCGGTCACCGTGGCGATGGGCTCGTCCGGCGCGGGCTCGGCCGCGATCTCCGGCGCGCTGTAGCTCGGCACCGCGGCGCCGTGGCCGTTCCCGCTGCCGATGTCGTCGCCGGTGTAGCGGTCGAAACGGCTCACCCCGGGGTCGGCGATCCCGCCGGGGGCGAAATCGTCCCGGTATTCGTCGAGATCCTCGTCGAAGGTCGCCCATTCCGGTTGCTCCACCGGATTGCCGCCGAGGCGCTCGAATACCGCGTCGCCCTTCAGCGCCAAACTGGTGACGAACTGCTGCACGTGCATCGACGTCTGCAGCAGCTGGCTCACCGCGGTGATCGGGAAATGAATTGCCGCGCTCGGCAACCTGCGGCTCTCTTCGAGGGCGTACACGGCGGCGCCGGCCGCGACCCTGGCCAGGAACGGTGGTCGGAACATGGTCCCAGCCTGCCCGAAACGATGTGTGATGCAAAGGACGAGTGTCACGGGGTGTGATTCTCCCGTGCGCCACCGCCGCGGGCGGCACCCGGCTCGGGTCCGTATTCTGTGGGCATGTCCTCGGCTATTTCCCTGAACGTCGGAATCGCGCGCTCCGCCGGTTCCTCCGGTGCGGCCGATGCGAAGCGGGTGCTGCTCGCCGAACCGCGTGGGTACTGCGCCGGCGTCGACCGCGCGGTGGAGACCGTGGAGAAGGCGCTGGAGAAGCACGGTGCGCCCGTCTACGTGCGCAAGGAGATCGTGCACAACCGGCACGTCGTCGAGACGCTGCGGGAGCGCGGCGTGATCTTCGTCGACGAGACCGACGAGGTGCCCGCCGGCGCCCTGCTGGTCTTCTCCGCGCACGGTGTGTCGCCCGCGGTGCACACCGCGGCGGCCGAACGCAGCCTGCGCACCATCGACGCCACCTGCCCGCTCGTCACCAAGGTGCACCAGGAGGCCAAGCGCTTCGCCCGCGACGACTTCGACATCCTGCTGATCGGCCACGAGGGGCACGAGGAGGTGGAGGGCACCGCCGGTGAGGCGCCCGACCACGTCCAGCTCGTGGACGGCCCCGCCGGGGTCGACGGCGTCACCGTGCGCGACGAGAACAAGGTCATCTGGCTCTCGCAGACCACGCTCAGCGTGGACGAGACCATGGAGACGGTCCGGTTGCTGCGGGAGAAGTTCCCGCTGCTGCAGGATCCGCCCAGCGACGACATCTGCTACGCCACCTCGAACCGGCAGACCGCCGTGAAGGCCATGGCGCCGGAGTGCGACCTGGTGATCGTGGTCGGCTCGCGCAACTCGTCCAACTCGGTCCGGCTGGTGGAGGTCGCGCTGAACGCCGGCGCCAGGGCCGCGCACCTGGTGGATTATGCCCGCGAGGTGGACACCGCCTGGCTGGACGGGGTCCGCACGGTCGGCATCACCTCCGGCGCCTCGGTGCCGGAGATCCTGGTCGACGGGGTGCTCGAGCTGCTGGCCGAGCACGGCTTCGCCGATGTGCAGCCGGTGACCACGGCGAACGAGACGCTGGTCTTCGCGCTGCCCCGCGAGCTGCGCCCCGCTCGCCGCTGAGCTCGGAGCGCGCGCATGCCGCTCCTGGAAGCAGGCGGGCGTCGCCGCTCGGTTCCGCTGTGTGTCGGCGTAGTCGCCGCTCGGCTCCGCGCGATGTCGCTCGCGCGTGGCGGCTCCGGCTAGCGTTTGCGCCGGTCGTCGCCGCGATCGCGGTACCGCACCGTCGGCCGCGCCGGCGCGGCACCCTCGCGGCGGCGCGGCGCCTCACCCTCGCGCTCCCGCGTCGCCGCGCGCCCCCGCCCGGACCCGCGCGGCTTGCGCGGCGGCACCGCCTCCGCGGGCGGCGGCGCGGCGGGCCGCCGGGACGGGCCGGGCAGCAGCTCCGTCTTCATATCGCTGACATCGTCCTCCGGCTCGCCCCGCGTCCGCCGCGTGCGCTCCGCCGTGTCGCGCAGCGAGGATCCGCGCCCCCAGCTGGTCCCGCGCCGCCCCTCGCTCGCCTTCGAGCTCACCTCCTCGCGCCGCCGCTGCCAGATCCGCGCGCCGCCGACCGCGAGCGTGAGCACCGTGGCCAGCAGCATGGAGGGGAACCGGTTCACCAGCGGAATCGCCAGGTTGAGCAGGATGTCCTTGATCGAGGTCGAGCCGCCGTCGACGAGGAACTGGTAGGCCAGCGGCACCGAGGCGAAGAGCAGCAGCGGCGGCAGCACCATGGTGGTGAAGAGCCCCCGGTACCGCACCGCGAGCACCGCGGCGAGGCAGCCGAGCACGTACGCCCCGGAGAAGACCAGGGTCAGCTCGCTGCCGCCACCCGCGGCATCGACCAGAAACCCCGCGATCGTGCAGGCAACCGCGATCAGTACCGCCACCGGTGCCGGGACGCCCCGGACCGCGGGCAGGACCGAGCGCTGCGATGCGGGCACGCGGGGTCGCACACGTTGGGAAGCAGCCACGTAGTGCACACTAACCCGCCGTCGGCCGGTGGGACGGAACGGCGGGTCGGTTCCCCCGGACGCCCCGCTCACCGCGTGGATGTTTGAACTGTGTCGGTGCCTTGGCCTAGGTTTCGCGGCATGCGGCTGCTGCACACCTCCGACTGGCACATCGGGCGCACCTTCCACGGCGTCGATCTGCTTGCCGATCAGGCCCGTTCGCTCACCGCCATCGCCGAGCTGGTCGCCGCCGAGTCGGTCGACGTCGTGCTGCTCGCCGGCGACGTCTACGACCGCGCCATCCCCAGCGCCGACGCCATCGCCGTCTGCAACCGCGGCTTCGAGGCCATCCGCGCCGCGGGCGCCCGCATCGTGGCGACCTCGGGCAATCACGACTCCCCGGCCCGGCTCGGCGCGGGCGCCGGCTTCGCCGCCGCGGGCGGGCTGCACCTCTGCACCACCGTCGCCGCCTGCGACCGGCCGGTCCTGCTCGACGACGAGCACGGCACCGTCGCCTGCTACGGCATCCCCTACCTGGAGCCGGAGATCACCCGCGCGGAACTCGACGTCCCGCAGGCCCGTTCGCACGCCGAGGTGCTCGACGCCGCCATGGGCCGGATCCGGGCCGATCTGGCCGCCCGCGGCACCCCGCGCTCGGTGGTGCTCGCGCACGCCTTCGTGACCGGGGGCGAGGCGACCGGCTCCGAGCGCTCGATCGCGGTCGGCGGGGTGGAGACGGTGCCCGCCGCCGCCTTCGCCGGCATCGACTACGTGGCGCTCGGGCACCTGCACTCGCCGCAGACGCTCACCGCGGCGGTGCGCTACTCCGGCTCCCCGCTGCCGTACTCCTTCGGCGAGCGCTCGCACCGCAAGGCCGTCTGGCTGGTCGAGCTGGACGCCGACGGGCTGCACGAGGTGCGCGGGCACGAGCTGCCGGTGGTCCGCGGGCTGCGCGCGCTCTCCGGCACCCTGGACGGGCTGCTGGAGGATCCGGCGCTGGACGGCGCGGTCGACGACTACGTCTCCGCCACGCTCACCGACCACACCCGCCCGGTGGAGCCGCTGCGCAGGCTCAGGACCCGCTTCCCGCACGCCGTGCACGTGGAATGGGTTCGGCCGGAGGGCAATCCGGAGCTGCGCTACCGTGAGCGGGTGCACGGCAGGCGGGACATCGAGATCGCCAGGAGCTTCGTCGGCGACGTGCGGGACGAGCCGTCCGCGGGCGAGGTCCAGCTGCTGGAGCAGGCGCTCGCCGCCGCGGTGACCGAGCGCGACGCCCCCGCGGCCGCCGCCACGGAGCCGGGCGAGCTCTCCGCATGAGGCTGCACCGGCTGGAACTGACCGCCTTCGGCCCGTTCGCGGGCAAGACCGTGATCGATTTCGACGCGCTCGGCGCCGAGGGCCTCTTCCTGCTGCACGGCCAGACCGGTGCGGGCAAGACCACCGTGCTCGAC
The DNA here is from genome assembly GCF_040654395.1 of Nocardia sp. NPDC050697. Taxonomy (NCBI): domain Bacteria; kingdom Bacillati; phylum Actinomycetota; class Actinomycetes; order Mycobacteriales; family Nocardiaceae; genus Nocardia; species Nocardia sp. NPDC050697. Next base: position 98,770 of record NZ_JBFAHY010000007.1, on the reverse strand, counting down.
GCCATCGCCTTCGCGCTCTACGGCCGGGTGCCCGGCGCCCGCGCGGAGAGCAAGCGGCTGCACTCCGACCACGCCCCCGCGCAGACCCCGCCCAGCGTGCTGCTGGAGGCCACGCTCGGCGGCCGCCGGGTGCGGATCGGCCGCACGCCGGAGTTCGAGCGGCCGAAGCGGCGCGGCGAGGGCACCACGAAGGAGCAGCCCAAGGCCACGCTGACCTGGCTGGACGGCACGGGCACGAACCTCTCCCGGATCCAGGAGATCGGCGACGAGATCCTCCGGCTGCTCGGCATGAGCGCCGACCAGTTCTTCCAAGTGGTGCTGCTACCGCAGGGCGATTTCGCCCGCTTCCTGCGCGCGGAGAACGAGGACCGGGAGAAGCTGCTGGAGAAGCTCTTCGACACCGAGCGGTTCGGCGCGGCCGAGCACTGGCTGGCCGAGCGGCGCCGGGTGGCGGCGAGCGAGCTGGAGAACAGGCACCAGAACATCGACCGGCTGGTCGCCCAGGTCGGGGTGGCGGCGGGGGAGCCGGTGACCACCGCGGTCGCGCCCTCCGAGGCCGTCGCCTGGTCGCAGGAGCTGCTCGCCGCCGCCCGCGCCGCCGTCATCGAGGCCGACGCCGGGGTGCTTGCCTGCCGCACCGGCTACGACACCGCCAGGCAGGCGCTCGACACCGAGCGCCGCACCGCCGAGCTGCGCGCCCGCGCCGCCACCGCCCGCACCCAGCTGGACGCGCACGCCGCCGACGCCGGCCGCAGGGCCGCGCTGCGCGCCGAGCTCGACGCCGCCCGCAGGGCCGCCCCGGTGACGACCGCGCTCGCCGAGGCGCGCTCCGCCGTCCGTGAGGCCCGGGCCCGGCTGGAGGCCCGCGCCACCGCCGCGCGCGGGCTCGGTGCCGCGCTCACCGAACCCGCGGCCGCCGATATCGCCGGGGTGCGGGAGCTGCCCGTCACCGACGGCGTGGTCACCCCGGCCGCGGATCTGGATGCGGCCGTCCGGGTCTGGAGCGGCCGCATCGGCGCGCTGGACGAGGTCGCCGCCGATGCCGCCACCGCGCAGCGGCTCGGCGCCGAGCTCACCGAACTGCACGACCGGGAGACCCGGCTCGCCCGCGAGCTGGACGAACTCGCCGGCCGCCGCGATGCCCTCCCCGCCCGGCTCGCCGATGCCGAGGTGCGGCTGCGCGAGTCCGAGACCGCGGCCGCCGCGCTGCCCGCGCTGACCTCCGAGATCGACCGGCTCGGCGCGGCCGCGGGCGCGGCGGTCCGGCTGGCCGAGTGCAGACGGGAACTCGATGTCGCGCGGGTGCGGTACGAGACCGTGCGCCCCGCCCACACCGATGCCCGCGAACAGGTGCTCGACCTGCGCGAGCGCCGCCTGGCAGGAATGGCGGGCGAGCTCGCCGCCGCGCTCGCCACCGGGCAGCCCTGCGCGGTCTGCGGCTCCGCCGAGCACCCGAAGCCGGCCGCAGCGGCGGCCGAGGCCGTCTCCGAGGCCGCCGAGGCCGGTGCCCGCAAGGCCGAGCAGGCCGCCGAGCGGGCGCGGGACACCGCGCTCGCGCTCGTCACCGAGCTGGAGCGGGAGGCGGAGGCGCTGGCCGCGCGCGGCGGCGACGCCGACCGGGTCGAGCTCGCCGCGAACCTGCGCGATGCCACCCTGCGCGTCGAGGACGCCCGCGAACTCGCCGACTCCCGCGACCGCACCGCCGCCGAGGTGGAGCGGCTCCGCGCCGAATCCGCCGGGATGCAGGACCAGCTGCGCGAGTACGAAACCCAGCGCGGCGCGGTGCGCTCCGCCATCGCCGCCGGTGAGCAGCGGCTGGCCGAGCTCACCGCGCGGTTGCGCAGCGCCGCGGGCGCCGACACCTCGCTGGACCGCCGCCGCGATCGGCTGCGCGCGCTGGTGCGCGCCGCCGAGGGGTTGCGGACCGCGCGGGACCAGGTGGGGAGCGCGGTCGAGCGGGTGGAGTCGGTGGCGGATCGGGTGGAGGGGCTCGCCAGGGCCGAAGGGTTTCTCGCGCCCGGCGAGGCCGGTGCCGCGGAGCCCGAGTCCCTGTTCGAGCTGCCCGACGAGTCCGGCGCCCCGGCCCTCTTCGCGATCCCGGAGCCCATCCGCCCCGGATCGCCGGTGGTCAGCAAGGCACCGGATTCCACCGCCCGAGCCGCAGCTGTCTCCGACGACCCGGCCGGGGTACCGGAGTTCGACGCCCGACCCGGGGCTGTGTCCGGTGACCCGGCTGAAGTACCGAAGTTCGACACCCAACCTGAGGCTGTCTCCGGTGGCCCGGCCGGATCCCTTCGCGCGGCGACCGCCGACGCTGCCGATCCACTCACCGCGGCGATCACCCGCCTGACCACCGTCTCCGAACTGGTCACCCCGGCCGCACGGGACCCGCGCTGGCAAACCGACACCGAAGCCGAGCTCGCGTCAGCGGACCGCCTGCGCGACCGCGCCGAAACCGTCCTCGCCGAGCCGGAGGTCGGCGCCGCCCTCGGCACCGAGCCGGCCGATCTCGACGCCCTCCGCGCCCACCTCACCGAGGCGCAGGAGCAGCGCGACCGCGCCATCGCCGAGCAGGCCGAGGCGCAGCGCCGCGTCACCCAGCTGGCGGAGCTCGGCAGCCAGCTGTGGGCCGCCGTCGACCTGGTGGCCCCGGTGCAGACCCAGTTCGAGGAGCTGGCCGGGCTGGCCGAGGTGGTCGCGGGCCGCGGCGAGAACACCCGCCGGATGTCGCTGCGCTCCTACGTGCTCGCCGCGCGGCTGGAGGAGGTCGCCGTCGCCGCCTCGGAGCGGCTGCGCCGCATGTCCGGCGGCCGCTACGAATTCGTGCACTCCGACCGGGCGGGGCCGCGCGGCCGCCGCGGCGGGCTCGGCCTCGACATCCGCGACGACTACACCGGCGCCGTCCGCCCCGCCAAGACGCTCTCCGGCGGCGAGACCTTCATGGCCTCGCTCGCCCTCGCGCTCGGCCTCGCCGACACCGTCGCCGCCGAATCCGGCGGCATCGTCCTGGACACGCTCTTCATCGACGAGGGCTTCGGCGGCCTCGACGCCGACACCCTCGACGCCGTCATGGGCGTCCTGGACGAACTCCGCGCCGGTGGGCGCGTGGTCGGCATCGTCAGCCACGTCGACGAGATGCGCCAGCGCATCCCCAGCCGCCTGCACGTCGTCCGCGGCCGCGAAGGCTCCTCCCTCCGCGCCACCGTCGCCTGAAGGCGGCTGCGGCGCAGTCGATCTCGCGCGTGTCCGACGTCAGCCGGTCTGCGAGGCCGCCCAGGTGCGCCCCTACCTCCGCCCGGCCCCGGCGAGCTCACCACTGCCCGCCCCGGCGACCGCCCGCGCCTCGTGCGCGAGCAACCACCGCTTGGCCTCCAACCCCCACCGGAACCCCCCGAGCGCCCCGCCGATCCGCAGGATCCGATGGCAGGGCACGAAGAGCGCCACCGCGTTCCGCGCGCAGGCATTCGCGGCCGCCCTGGTCGCCGCGGGCCGCCCCGCCACCGAGGCGAACTCGGTGTACGTGAGCGGCTCCCCGGCGGGCACCGTCCGCAGCACATCCCAGGCGTGCAGCAGGAACGGCCCCGACCGCTGCCGCACCGGCACCCCGTCGATCACCCCCACCTCCCCGTCGTGGAACGCGGTGATCGCCGCGGTCACCGAACCGAGCCCGTCCCGCGCGCGCAGCGATTCCGGGCGCAGCGCGGGGTGGATCAGCCCGCGCAACCCCTCCGCGTCGGCGGTCCACCCGCTGGCGAGCACCGCGCCGTCCGCGTCGACGAGCGCGGTGAACGGCCCGATCGGCGTCGCGACCACGGCGTAGTCGGCAGTCGAGATCATCACTGAACCTGCACTTTCGAGTCGAGGGAGGCGGCGACCCGATCGCCGAGCGCCACCCGCCACAGATGCATGGAGAGGTACGACCGCCACGGCGACCACCGCGCCGTATCGGCCAGGTCGATGCCGAGCAGCTCCGCGCCGCGCCGCACGATCAGGTCGGTGCCGAGCAGGATGTCCGGGTCGGCGAGCAGCCGCATGCTGACGTAGTCGGCGGTCCACGGCCCGATCCCGGGCAGCGCGAGCAGGTCGCGCCGCAGCTCGGCGGCGGTCCGCCCGGCGTGCAGGACCAGCGCTCCGCTCGCCACCGCTTCCGCCGCCGCGAGCACCGCCGCCACCCGGCGCCCCGGCCCGGTGAGCACCTCGGCGCCGCGCTCCGCGACCACCGCGGGCTCGGGGAAGAGCACCGCCCCCTCGACCCGCTCGCCGAGCGCCGCCACCAGCCGCGCGGTGTGCGTGGCCGCGGCGGCCACCGAGATCTGCTGCCCGATCATGGTGCGCAGCAGCAGCTCGGCGCCGTCCGCGCAGCCGGGCACCCGGATGCCGGGGGTGAGCCCGGGCCGCACCGCGCCGAGCGCCTCGTCGATGCCGACCGGGTCGGCGTCGAGATCGAGCAGGTGCCGCACCCGGGCCACCGTCGGCGCCAGATCGCGCATGTCGCGCAGCGCGAGTTCGGCGCGCACGTGGTCGTCGAGCAGCGTCAGCCGGACCACCGCGTGCCCGTGCGGGGTGCGCAGCGCCCTGGTGTGCACGCCGTCCGCCCAGCTCTCCAGCCCCGGCACGGTGTGCGCGGCGAGGAACCAGGCCAGCCAGGCGCGGTCCAGCGGCGGCCGGAAGGGGAGCCGCAGGGTGAGCGTGCCCGCGGCGGTGTCCGGCGCGGTGCCGCGGCGGCGCGCCTCGGTGCGCAGCACCGTCGGGCTCACCCCGAACACCTCGCGCACCGTGTCGTTGAACTGCCGGATGCTGGCGAACCCCGCCGCGAAGGCCACATCCGAGATGGGCATGGCCGTGGTCTGGATCAGCAGCCGCGCGGTGTGCGCGCGGTGCGCCCTGGCCAGCGCCAGCGGACCGGCGCCGAGCTCGGCGGTGAGCACCCGGGTCAGCTGCCGCGGCGAGTAGCCGAGCCCGGCCGCCAGCTCCGGGACCCCGCCGCGCTCGAGCACGCCGTCCCCGATCAGCCGCATGGCCCGCGCCGCCAGATCCGCCCTGGTGTTCCAGTGCGGCGAGCCGGGCGCGGCGTCCGGCAGGCAGCGCCTGCAGGCCCGGTACCCCGCCTGCTGCGCGGCCGCCGCCGTCGGCAGGAAGGAGACATTGGCCCGCTTCGGGGTGATCGCCGGGCACGACGGCCTGCAGTAGATGCCGGTGGTCCGCACCGCGGTGAAGAACTGCCCGTCGAAGCGGGCGTCCCGGGTGGAGACCGCCCGGTAGCAGCGTTCGAAGTCGAGAGCCGTGTCGTTCACGCCCTCGAGTCTGGCAGTGCGCCGTGGGTCCGGCTAGCGGAAATCGGACGTCACTAGCAGCAGCGCGCGCCCGGATTCCGCTCGGCTTCCGCGTGCCGCTCCCGCCAGTACTCCCGCTCCGACGGCACCGGCCGCCCCGGGTGCGCCCGCCGCAGGTGCGTGACGTAGCGCTGGTAATCCTGGCCGCCGAGCACCCCGTCGAACCACCACAGCACCCCGCGCACGCCGCCCGCCACCCGGCGCAGGACGGCCGGGAGCGCGGTCCGGCCGTCCCGCCGCCCGGTCAGCTCGCCGGCTCCGGCGTCCGCTCCGGCTTCGCCGCCAGCTCGTCCCACTGCCGCTGCACCTCCTTCTCCTCCGCCGACGGGAAGAACCCGCTCGGCGCGAAGAGCTTCGACGGCTCCTCCGGCGATTCCGTGGTCTCCGCGCCGCCGGAGCGCAGCGCCCGCACGCAGACGAGCGCGCCGACCGCAGCCACGATGAGCACCAGCACCGCGAAGACGATGGAGAGCGTGCCCTGGATGAAAGTGTTGCGCACGACGGCGTTGACGGCCTCCGGCGTCTTGGCGGTCAGGCACAGCGTGCCCGCCTCCTGCGCCTGCTGGCAGATGCTGTGCTGCTTCCAGTAGCCGAGCTTGGGGTCGGCGGAGAAGATCTTCTGCCAGGACGCCGTCATGGTCACCGCCAGGTCCCAGACCAGCGGTAGCGCCGGGATCCAGGCCCACTTCACCATCCCCTTCTTGATCAGGATGGTCACCACCACGGTCAGCGCGATCGCCGCGAGCAGCTGGTTCGCGATGCCGAAGAGCGGGAAGAGCGCGTTGATGCCGCCCAGCGGGTCGGTGACGCCCATGAGCAGGATCGAGCCCCAGGCCAGCACCACCGCCGCCGAGCAGAACCAGGCCCCGACCCGCCAGGACGGATCCTTGAACTTGCGCGCCGGCCCGCCGAAGTTGCCCAGCGAATCGGAGAGCATGAACCGCGCCACCCTGGTCCCCGCGTCGATCGTGGTGAGGATGAAGAGCGCCTCGAACATGATCGCGAAGTGGTACCAGAACGACTTCATGCTCGCGCCGCCGAGGAACTGGTGGAACACCTCGGAGATGCCGATCGCCAGCGTCGGCGCGCCGCCGGTGCGCGAGATGATGCTCTCCTCGCCGACGTCCGCCGCCGCCTGGCTGAGCGCCTCCGGCGTGGTCGGCGGCCCGGAGAGGCCGAGCGAGTTGGTGTAGGCGGCGGCCGTCTCCGGGGTGCCGCCGGTGAGCCCGACCGGCGCGTTCATCGCGAAGTACAGGTGCTGGTCGATGATGCAGGCGGTGATGAGCGCCATCACCGCGACGAACGACTCCATGAGCATGCCGCCGTACCCGATCATCCGGGCGTGCGACTCCTTCTCCAGCAGCTTCGGGGTGGTGCCGGAGGAGATGAGCGCGTGGAAGCCGGAGAGCGCGCCGCAGGCGATGGTGATGAACAGGAACGGGAAGAGGCTGCCCGCGAAGGCCGGGCCGTTGCCGCTGATCGCGAACTGCGACACCGCGGGCGCCTTCAGCACCGGCAGCGTCACCAGGATGCCGATCGCGAGCAGCCCGATGGTGCCGATCTTCATGAAGGTGGAGAGGTAGTCGCGCGGGGCGAGCAGCAGCCACACCGGCAGCACCGAGGCGACGAAGCCGTAGCCGATGAGCAGCCAGGCGATGGTCACCGGGGAGAGCGTGAACCAGTCGGCGCCCCATGCGGTCTCCGCCACCCAGCCGCCGGAGACGATGGCGAGCAGCAGCAGCACGAAGCCGATGATCGAGACCTCGCCGACCTTCCCCGGCCGCAGGTAGCGCAGGTACAGCCCCATGAACAGCGCGATCGGGATGGTCATGCCGATGGAGAAGATGCCCCACGGGCTCTCCGCCAGCGCGTTCACCACCACCAGCGCGAGCACCGCGAGCAGGATCATCATGATCACCAGCACGCCGACGATGGCCGCGACCCCGCCGACCAGCCCCAGCTCGTCGCGGGCCATCTGCCCCAGCGACCGCCCGCGGCGCTTGAGCGAGATCCACAGCACCAGGTAGTCCTGCACCGCGCCGGCCAGCACCACGCCGACCACGATCCAGATGGTGCCGGGCAGGTACCCCATCTGCGCGGCGAGCACCGGGCCGACCAGCGGCCCGGCGCCCGCGATGGCGGCGAAGTGGTGCCCGTACAGCACCCGCCGGTCCATCGGCACGAAATCCTTGCCGTTCTCCAGGATCTCGGCCGGGGTGGCGAGGTCGTCGCGCGGCTTCGTGATCTTGCGCTGGATGAAGGTCGAGTAGAACCGGTACGCGATGACGTAGGTGCAGACCGCCGCGATCACGATCCACACCGCGTTCACCGATTCGCCGCGAACCAGCGCCAGAATCGCCCAGGCGACCGCGCCGAGCACCGCGATGACGCCGAATATCCCCTTCTTGACCGGCGTGATCGGACGTTTGTCCACCACGCCGACCGGTGGCAGATCCGGATCCGTCCGCAGATATTCGATCGTCGCCATCTGCTCACTCTCCCGTCGACGCCCAGCCCCGTTGCCGAAACAGCAGCCAACGTATCCGATGGGAGCGCACCGGCCCCTGCTTGTTCCATATTGTTCCCCCGCGGGTCATTCCCCGCGGTAGGTTCCGAAACTCCAGAGATTCCCCTCGGGGTCGCGGACGCTGAATCCGCGGGAGCCGTAGTCCTCGTCGCGCAGCCCGCGCACGAGCTCCGCGCCCGCCGCGGTGGCGCGCTCGAACAGCGCGTCCGGCTCGTCGGTGACCAGGTAGATATTGTCGTTGCCGGTGGCGCGCGAGCAGAACGGGTCGTCCGACTTGTTCGCGGTGCCGTACATGATGCCGCCGCCCGCGGGCCAGCGGAGTTCGCCGTGCTCCACGATCGCGGGATTGTTCTCCCTGGTGTACTCGGCCACCTTGCGGAACCCGAAGGCGCGCACCAGGAAATCGACGGTCTGCACCGCGTCGCGGAAGGAGAGGCAGGGCCAGAGGCCAACGGTGTCTTCGCTCATGGCTCCACCTTCACGCCAGGGGTGCGGTCCCGTCTTGGACGGATGGAATCTCGGTGTCGAGCAGGGTGGTGGGCGCGCACCCCGCCAGCTCCGCGAAGTCCCGGTTCAGGTGCGCCTGGTCGTAGTACCCGCAGGCCAGCGCGACCTGCGCCAGCGAGATGTGGGAGGGAACCCGCTCGACCATCCGCCGCGCCCGCTCGAACCGGGCGATCCGCCCCGCCAGCTTCGGCCCGAGCCCGAACTCGGCGGTGAACTTCCTGGTCAGGTGCTGCCTGCTCCACCCGATATCGTCGGCCAGGGCTTGAATGGAAGCCGGCCCGCGCACCACCGAGCCCCAGGCCACGGCCAGCTCCGGCGTGACCCGCCGCTCGTGATCCGCCAGCTCGCCGAGGACCCGATCGATCGCCGCGAACCGCCCCGCCCAATCCGGCACGCCCTGCAGCTCCACCCACAACCGCGCACCCAGCGGCCCCGCCACATCGGCCAGCTCCAGCGAGAGACTCCACAGCTCCCCGGCGGGCACCCCGAAGAGCGTGCGGCACCCCGGCGGCGTCAGCGCGATCGCCACGCCCTCCTGCGCACCGCCGTGCCGGATCGTGGCCGGCCCCGCCTGCAACCCGCCGAGCACGCAGCCGTACGCGTCCGGCCGCTGCCCCGGATCGGCCTGCGCCACCACCTCGATGCGCGGCCCGATGGCCACGATGAAGGTCAGGTGCCTGGACGGCAGCCCGCGGTGCAGCCCGGGCGGGTACCCGGTCTGCCGATAGCCGAGGTAGTGGTCGACGACGCCGGCCAGCGCGGGCGCGGGCCGGGCCGTCACCACCTCGGAGGTGGGCTGCATGGCTCACAGGCTACGCCGCGTAGACTCTGTTCCTCGTGAGTCTCACCCTCGGAATCGTCGGGCTGCCCAACGTCGGAAAATCGACGCTGTTCAACGCCCTGACCAAGAACGACGTGCTCGCCGCGAACTACCCCTTCGCGACGATCGAGCCCAACGTCGGCGTGGTCCCGCTGCCCGACCCGCGGTTGGAGAAGCTCGCCGAGATCTTCGCCTCCGAGCGCATCGTCCCCGCCACCGTGTCCTTCGTCGACATCGCCGGCATCGTCAAGGGCGCCTCCGAAGGCGCCGGCCTCGGCAACAAGTTCCTCGCCAACATCCGCGAAGCCGACGCCATCTGCCAGGTCGTCCGGGTCTTCGCCGACGACGACGTCATCCACGTCGACGGCCGCGTCGACCCCTCCGCCGACATCGAGGTCATCGAGACCGAACTCATCCTCGCCGACCTGCAGACGCTGGAGAAGGCGGTAGTGCGGCTGGAGAAGGAGGCGCGGGTCAAGAAGGACCGCAAACCCGCCGCCGACGCCGCCAAGCAGGCGCAGGAGATCCTCGACTCCGGCCGCACCCTCTTCGCCGCCGCCGCCGAGGTGGACACCGAGTTGCTGCGCGAACTGAGCCTGCTCACCGTGAAGCCGTTCCTGTACGTCTTCAACGCCGACGAGTCGGTGCTCACCGACGAAGCCCGCGTCGCCGAACTCCGCGCCTCCGTCGCCCCCGCCGACGCCGTGTTCCTCGACGCCAAGGTCGAAGCCGAGCTCCTCGAGCTCGACGACGAGTCCGCCCTCGAGCTGCTCGAGTCCATCGGCCAGGCCGAGCCCGGGCTGCACGGGCTCGCCCGCGCCGGGTTCCACACCCTCGGTTTGCAGACGTACCTCACCGCCGGGCCCAAGGAGGCTCGGGCCTGGACTATCCACCAGGGGGATACCGCGCCGAAGGCGGCCGGGGTTATCCACACCGATTTCGAGCGCGGGTTCATCAAGGCGGAGATCGTCGCCTACGACGATTTGGTTGCGGCTGGGTCCATGGCTGCGGCGAAGTCGGCGGGGAAGGTTCGGATGGAGGGGAAGGACTACGTTATGACCGATGGTGACGTGGTCGAGTTCCGTAGTGGACTAGCCTCAGCTAAGAAGTGAGCGGTCCGAGGCTCGGACCGACGGCAGCGACAGCAGCTGCTGGGGGCATCTTGCAGAAGAGGTAGCTGTGGATGAATGACTTCATCGACGAGTTCATAGACCGTTACACACGCGAATATGACTTCTATGAACAGGTTTCCCGAAAAGCGGCCAACCTACTGCGAGCTGAGCTGAAAAAAGAAGGCGTCCGTTGCATAGTTTCGAACCGTGCAAAATCGGCCGATCGGCTTGAACAAAAATGTCGACAGCGCAACAATAAAAAAGAATCTGGCTACCAGAATGTCCAAGAAATTTTCGACGATATAGTCGACCTGGCTGGAGTGCGGGTTGCCCTCTATTTCCCTGGGCAGCGAGAACTGGTCGAAGGTGCTATTCGGCGCTTATTTCGGGTGCATGCAACAAGATTCTTTCCCGAGCAAAAGCGAAACGAAAACCCCGCCCTGGATTCGCCACGTTTTTCAGGATATTCTGCGTCGCATTTTAGGGCCGGATTGCAGCGGTCGACGCTTTCGGATAACGACAAGCGCTACGCACATGCGAAGCTCGAAATACAGGTTGCTTCCGTATTCATGCATGGTTGGGCGGAGGTTGAACACGACCTTGTTTACAAGCCTCAGGCGGATAATCTCTCCGATGAAGAATTGGCCGCGCTTGACCTATTGAATGGCCTGGCGATTTCGGCTGAGATTGCTTTAGAGAGTCTCCAGAAAGCTGGAGAGCGACGAGTGGCGAGGGATGAGAGAAAGTTCTCCGACCACTTCGAACTGGCATCCCATCTCCTCGGCCTGCTCGATGTGGAGGATCGGCCAATCGCCCAAGCGGGACTGGGTCAGATTGACGTTCTTTTCGACTTTATTACCCGGTTGAATCTCGATACCCCTGTGGCCTTGCGTGGATATGTCAGCGCTATACATATGGATTTCGAGAAGCGTCCACTGTCCGAGCAGGTGGCCGATGCAATTCTCAAGGAAGACAAAACCAGATATAAGCTGTACGATACAGTAAGGGGTGGGCGTCAGAGTCCGGCAGAGGTCCCATCGTCGCGCAATTGGTTGGGAGCTTTCCTGGAAGCGTGGATTGAATTCGAAGACTTGACGCGCGATGCGCTCGATCGATCTCCTCGTGCGGGCAAGGCTAGAACTTCAATTCTCACCGGCGATCTTCTGTGTGCATATGGGATTATCGAGAAGAAAGACGTCAAGATAGTTAATGTCTTGCGCGCTTTCCGCAATAATATTGTCCATGGTCGCCAGTCGTACTCGCATCAGGAACTGGACCTTGCGGTCGGAGAATTGCAGGACCTGACCGAGAAGGTTCGAAAGCGATTGGGTGAAACTGGTCGTAAAAGTTAATGACCGATTGCTTGCAACTGGTACATTCTCCATATCGAGTTCGGCTTCCTTATATTGAACCGAGAAGCTGCGGTAACGGGGTGGGCTGGTGGCGTCGTATGCGGAGGTGGCGGTCTAGAAATCGGCGGCCAAGAGGGGTGGCCCGAGGAAAGCTCGGGCGGGGTGCTGCAGGTGGGTGGTGCGACGGCGCTGGGCGCCGTCGTCCGCGAGCCGAGGGCTCGCGCCTGCTTTCGCCGGGTGTGGTGTGCGGCGCCTCTCCGCTCGGCCAAGACGGGCCTATCACCCGGATAACGGGCATCCGGGGCGCTGCGCGTGGGCTGCGCCAATGGCCTGCGGCCACTCTGGACACCCACCACCCGGGTGATCGAAGATGCCCAGGCCGATCGGAGAGTCACCATCCACCACGCACTACAGCCACGGCTCCACTCCAGAAGACCTGTGCAGCCCGAGGGCTGCCTCGGGGGCGCCTGCCCGGACCCCGGCTGCTCGCCGCAGAGGCAGGCACTCTCAGAGAGTCGGGGGCGCTCAACTTCCGGTCGCGGGTCTGCCGCAGCTATTTCGGAGTTATGGGGCTCGTTACTGGCGAGCGTCGGGCATCTTGCCGGCCGGGCCGGGGTGCGGCATCCCGGCGCCGTCGAGGTAAGTGGTAATTGCGGGCGCCGCTCGGCGCGGCGCCTTCCTGATCCTCGCTTAGGCCGTGTTGCGAAGTGATGCGCGCGAGTCGCACCGATGACTCGGAACCCGTTGACCGGCGGGAGATCCCGGTGAGGTGACGTGGCGAGGTCTCCGGTAGTGGTGTTCAGCGACCAAGCAAAACATGCACCCACCGGAGACCTCGTGGCCAGCGTAACGGCCGCGGGACGAGCGGATCTCTCCGATGCCCAATGGGCACGACTGGAGCCGCTGCTGCCCCGCGCGAAGAAGGCGGGTCGCCCGCCGCAATGGAACAGACGCCAGCTCATCGACGGGATCCGCTGGCGAACCCGGGTCGGTTCACCCTGGCGCGATGTCCCTACCTGCTACGGGTCGTGGCAGGCGGTCTACGGGTTGTTCCGGCGCTGGCAGCACAACGGCTCATGGGTGCTGATCTGGAAGATGCTGCAGGTCTACGCCGACGCGACCGGTTCGATCCGCTGGCAGGTCAGCGTGGACTCCACGATCGTGCGCGCCCACCAGCACGCCGCCGGCGCCCGCCCCGGCACGACCGGTGAGCCCGCTGATCACGGGCTGGGCCGATCGCGGGGCGGGTGGACCACGAAACTCCATTTGGCCTGCGAGCAAGGACTCAAACCCTTGGCGATCCTGCTCACCGCGGGCCAGGCCGGTGACAGCCCGCACCTGCCGCTCGTTCTCGACGCGATCGCGGTCCCACGTCGCGGGCCAGGCCGGGTGCGGCGGCGGCCGGAGCGGGTGCTGGCCGACAAGGCCTACTCCTCGCGCGCGAACCGGGCCTGGCTACGCCGCCGCGGCATCGCGGCCACGATCCCGAGCCCGGCCGACCAGCTTCGTCATCGCCGCAACCGCGGCCGGGCCGGTGGCCGGCCCCCGGCCTGCGACCCGGTCGTCTATCGCGACCGCAACGCTGTCGAACGCGGGATCAACCAGCTCAAACAACATCGAGCCGTCGCCACCCGCTACGACAAACTCGCCGTCCGCTACCTCGCCAGCGTCCATATCGCTGCCATCAACCACTGGCTGCGGGACCAGTGACAGCGACTTCGCAACACGGCCTAGCCGCGGCGGTGTGAGACCCCGCGGCGGCGCCGTCGGTTGGTTGCGGCGGTGTCGAGCGGGTAGGTGGGGTCGAATTGGTCAAGGGGATTGATCGGCTCTGCGGCGCGGTCGGCGCGGGCTTGGCGGGCATCGAGGAGTTGCCGGGCCGGTTTGCCCCATCGCTCGTAGGCACCTTGGCGGGTGAGATCGAAGATCTGTCCGATCTGATCCCAGGTGGCGCCGGCCTCTCGGGCGGTGGCAATCGCGCCGTCGAGGTTGAAGCCGAGGGTCTGCATGAGCCGGATCTCGATGAGGGTCAGCTGGATGTGGGCGCCGACCTGGGAATTCGCGATGGCTTCGTTGTCATCCATCACGTCCGCAAGCAGCAGCGAGGCGGCGTCGCGGACCGAGGTGACCAGCTGCGCCGACAGCTCCTGCGCGGTCGTTGCGATCTCGTCTTGGCTGGGCTCGTCGACCTGGACCAGCGCGTTCTCCGCCTTCGCTACCATTTGTCCAGAATAAGTTGACACGGAACGATACTGCAATCAGTAATTACTGCACCGGCCTAATTTATGGTGACGCTGAACACATAATGACTGTGACACAAGCCATACATTTCTGGTGATATTGGACACGTCCAGGAAGTTTCCTAGGCGAGCTAAGTTCGGGCGTTATGCGCCTTCACCTGTGGCGATCCCGGAACGAGACCAAATAGCTTGTTCCGCAGCGAAGTATGAGTTTCGGCGGGGTGCCTAGGCGCTCGTTACAGTCATGGCCGGGCGACGCGAATCGCGTCGAGCGTGCCCACCCCGGGCAAGGGGGTGGGACACGACAACTCGGCACCGCGCTGCTCAAAACCCGTTGGAAATCCGGTAATCGACCAAGGAGGCACCGGTGGCGAGGATATCGCGCCAGTTCAGCTCGTTCAATTCCAAACGCATCACCTTCACGATGCACGTCGCGTTGGTGGTGCTCGGGGCGGCGGCCGCCATGATGGTGGCGTACTCGCCTCAGCCGATGTGGGGTGCAGCGGTGCTGGCCTTGGTGCTGGGGGTTGAGGTGCCCGTGGCGCTCGCGAACTTCTTCGGAGTCCGCGCCGCGGCGTAGCGGATTCGGGCAGAGCACGAAGTGAAGAACAAGGGAGCCGGGCTCGATCGAGCCCGGCTCCTCTCGTCGACTGCTACCAGGTCCGTGGCACTCGACCGGAGCGCGCTCAGGAGGACGACGTACTGGTCGGCGCCCGGCTCAATTGGCTCACCTCGCCGAGGCCAGCAGCGGCACCCAGCCGCGCGCCGGCACCGCACGGGCGAGTATCCGAGAGCCCAACGCCGAGCTACCGAGGCATAAGGCGAACGGAGCTCGGGTCGAAGGTCTTTCGGCCGTGGGCGCTGGGTTGAGGTGGACCTCGCATAGCAGGTCGACCACCGCGCGCCGAGCAGCCAAGTCGGCGTGACCGAAGGCGTCGACAGGTGAGTTGGCCAGCGGTGCTTATCCAGCGGCATCACCGGCCTGCTCGCCTCTCAGGTCCATGCCTCAGCCGCCGCGACCGGATCGTCGAGGTCGTGGGCGAGTTCGCCGAGGCGAGTCAGGTCGCTGACCGAGACCTCGAGGTGCGGCTCGTGGTCGGTTCGTGCAACGTCATTCGTTGGCCGACGCATTTCAGCCCACTGCCTTCGCAATCAACACCCCCAACCGCTCCTCATCCCCCTCCGACAACTCCGTGATGGCGAACGACGTCGCCCACATCGACCCCTCGTCCAACTTGGCGATCCCGTCGAACCCGAACGTCGCGTACCGCGCCTTGAACTTCGCGGCCGCCTGGAAGAAGCACACCACTTTGCCGTCCAGTGCGTAGGCGGGCATGCCGTACCAGAGTTTGGGGACCAGTCCGGGGGCGTGCTGCTCGACGAGGGCGTGGATGCGCTCGGCGATGGCGCGGTCGGCGTCGGGCATCTCGGCGATCTTGGCGAGGACCTCCGGCTCGGTGTCCTTGCCGCGCTTGCGGGACTTGAGCTCGGTGGCGCGCTGCTTCATGGCGTCGCGTTCCTCGGTGGTGAAGCCGTCGTAGCTCTTGGTCTTGTCGGTCATGAGGGGCTCCTGCCTGGGGTGATCCGGTATCGACCACGCTAGGGCGGCGGCGGGGCGGGGGCTTCTCGAAAACTGATCACTTGTGGCTAGCCCCGGAACTGGGGGCGTAATGCCGGGCGGGGGTTTCCGATTTCGCTGGTGTCGGGATTCCGGAAGGGGAGGCAATGAGGAAGATCTTCGGGGCGGCGGTCGTGGCGATCGGGGTGGTCGCGGCGGTGGCGGGGTGTCAGGGCGATACGGCGTCACCGGCGCCGCCGGGCGCGAGCGGGACGCAGGCGTCGAGCGGGTCGCAACAGCCGGGCGCGACGCAACAGCCCGGCGGAACCCAGCAACCCGGCGGGACGCAGCAACCCGGCGGAACCCAGCAGCCGGGCGGAACCCAGCAACCCGGCGGAAACAGCCCGGGCGTGCCCGCGACGGCAGGCGGCGGGAAGTGCCTCGACCCGGCATCACCGGTGGTGACAGCGGCCGTCGCAACCCTGGGCCGAGCCGGAAACGAGGCACCGTTCCTCCCGGACGGCGCGAGCGCCAACGCGCTCCCCGACTGCCCGCAACTCCTGTGGGCCCGCTACACGGCGGGCGGCTCCGCCAGCTCCCCGTCGCACATCCTGTTCTTCGACCACACCGGCTACCTGGGCACCGCGACCCAGCGCGAGACCTCCTACGCCTCGGTCACCGGCTCGACCGACACCGCCGTGCAGGTGCAGTACCGCTGGCTCGTCGGCGACGAACCGTTCTGCTGCCCGCAGGGCGGCCCGGTCACCGTCACCTTCACGCTCGACGGCGGGGCGGTGACGCCGGACCGCTCGATCCCGAGCGAGGTCACCGACCCGTTCCAGCCGGCCACCGGCTGTCCGGTGGACACCGCGACCCTCGTCACCGCATTGAGCGGCACCGAGGTCGAAACCCGCCTGGCCAAGCCGGTCGAGCTGGAGGACGCGAAGTGCGCGAACGGCTGGGCCTCGGCGCGCAGCGGCTCGCACGGCGGCACCACGCAGCCGGCGCGGGTGCTGTTCCAGTACACCGCGCGGGCGTGGCGCCCGGTCGATGTGGGCAGCGCGCTGCGCTGCGCGGAGTTCGGCGCGCCGGAGCAGCTCTGCGGGTAGCGGCTCAGCGGCGCAGCACCGCCAGCAGTTCGTGCACGCTCACGAACGCCGGGTGCTGCGCCGTGTCGCCGCCGCCCTCGGCCCACAGCTCCACCCATTCGGAGTCGGCGCCGAGCACCCGCTCCAAGGCACGGGCGGCGAGTTCCGGTGTACCGTCGCCGATCTCGAGCGAGCCGCCGCCGCTGAGGAAGCCGGGGCCGTAGGCGGAGGTGACGGGGGTGCCGCCGGGCAGCGTCGAGGCGACGACCGCGGCGGCGGCGACGGCGGCGCTCGCCTCGTCGCTGTCCAGGTAGCCGGTGGTGTCGGCGGCCTCGGTGAGCGCGCCGCGCAGTACGGCCTGCCGGTCGCCGGGCTCGGCGTGGTGCAGCCGCGCGCACCAGTCGGCGGCGTGATCGTTGTCGAACGGTCCGAAATCCCAGGCGCCCATGGGGTCCTCTCTCGTGGTGTCGCGGATCACCGTAGGGCACCGCACCGACAGGGTGTGCCCGGTGATCGCGGGGGCGTAGCGGTGTGGTAGCCGATGAAACAAACGGGGCGGTCGTTCAGTGGCGGCCCGGACGTGCGTCGCCCGCGGGTCCGGGCAAGGGTCCTTGGTCCCTATCTCGAGTCGATATAAGAAGTATTCCGGAAATGAATACCAAGAGGTTTCTAATACCGATAAGTCTGAATACCGGCGAGTATATTCTCCGGTGCCGCGGTTGCCCGGGATTATCTGCCGTTCGGCGTGCGATCACCGGCGCCGGTGTGTAGCGTCTGGAATTCGTAACCTACGCAAGGAACAGGCCGGGGGATCGGTGATCGGGATCGATGGCTGCCTGCAACGCATCATGGACATTCCTGGTGCGCGCAGCGTGACACTGGTGGACGGGGCCAGTGGCTTGGCGATCGCAGCTGCAGGGCAGCACGACCTCGTCGACGAGCACGAGGACGCCGCGGCGACCACGGACGTGGTGCGCGCGGTGCTCGGTTGCCCGGCGCTCGCGACCGACGGCGACGACGTCAGCGAGATCATCGTCTACGGCACCAGCGGATATCACTTGCTGAATCTCGTGAACGGCGATTTCGACGGAAGACTTTTCGTTCACGTCCTCTTCGACGAGGAAAACGGGAACTTGGCAATGGCGCGATTCCGGCTCAAGAATATCCTCGGCGAAATGGCCGGCGAACCGGCATGAGTACTGATCTCGAGCTCGAACTGCGGCGGCTGGAAAAGGCGGGGAGCACCGGCGTGCTGCGCGCGAGCGACGGCGAGTTCCACCTGGCCGAGGGCGCGATCGTCTCCGCGGAATGCCGCTGGACCACCGGGCTGGACCGGCTCGTGGTGGAGGCGGGGGTGGCCACCGAGGAGGACTGGCGGCGCGCCGGCGCGGGCGATCCGGCCCCGGTGCTGGGCCGACCCCGGCTGGAAACCCTGGCGTTGCTGTCGGTCTTCGACGCCGCCTACTTCCTGCTCGCCACCGCCGAGCGCAGCGAATTCCGCCCGGCGCCCGCGCACTGGCTGGCCCCGGTCTGCCACGTGCCGCCGCAGGCGCTGGTGCGCGAGTGCGCGCGCCGCGGCGATCCGCGCTCGGGGCCGTGGCCTGCCGCCCTGGTCGACCGGGCCGCCGTGGTGCCGGTGCGCCGGGTCCGGCGCAGGCGCGTGGTGCTCACCGGCGGCCAGACCGAGGTGCTCGCCATCGCGGACGGCCACCGCACCATCGCCTCGATCGCGCGGGCGCTCGGCCGCACCGCCTACGGCGTGCTGGAGGCGGTGCGCGAGCTGACCGCCGCCGAGCTGGTCGAGCACCCGGTCCCGCTCCCCGAACCGTTCGGCGCCGAGACCACGACGCTCCCGGTGACGCCGCTGCCCGGGCCGTTCGCCGCCGACCTGGTCGAGCGCCCGCTGCCCGCGCCGCCGACGCTGTCGACGCCGCTGCCGCGCCGCGTCGCCCAGCCGGTCGAGCCACTGGCCCCGTACGACCGGCTGGAGCCGGTCGACGCCGAGGTGCTGATCCGGCTGAAGGCGGCGCTGGAGGAGCTGAAGTGGTGACGGCGGGAAAGAAGCTGCTCGGCGACCTGATGGGAAGGAAGAGCAAGGTGTCGATGTCCGGACCCGAACCCGACGCCGTGGTACTGGCGGAGCTCAGGGCGCTGCGCGAGCGGGTGCCCCGGCTCACCGGCGCGCTGGTCGCCTCCAGCGACGGTCTGCTGGTCGCGCACGACCTGCCCCCGCACATCGAACCCTCCCGGATGGCGGCGCTCGCCGCCTCCCACCTCTCGCTCTCGCACCGGCTCGCGACCACCGCGCACGGCGGCGGGTTCCACGAGGTCGTGGTGAACGGCACCGGCGGCCACGTGGTCATCTACGCGGCCGGCTGGACCTCGCTGACCGTGCTCGCGGGCCCCGAGGTGAACGTCGGGCGGCTGCACCTGGAGAGCCGCCCCGTCGCCCGCGCCATCGCCGACCACCTCACGGCGATCACGAACGATCCCGGAAAAGACCGGGCAACGAAAACCCAGTGAAAGGAAACCTGTGTCCACCACCATGGATCTCGCCCTGAAGGACATGATGGTCATCGACGGCGCTGTCGGCGCCGCGGTGGTCGATTACAACAGCGGCATGGCGCTCGGCATGCTCGGCAGCTCGAAGGCGCTCGACCTGCAGGTCGCCGCCGCGGGCAATACCGAGGTGGTGCGGGCCAAGATGCGCACCATGGAACAGCTCGGGCTGAACGAGGACATCGAGGACATCCTCATCACGCTGCAGGGCCAGTACCACATCATCCGCCCGATGACCGGGCGCAAGTCCAAGGGGCTCTTCCTCTACCTCGCGCTCGACCGCAACCGGGCCAACCTGGCGCTGGCCAGGCACCGGCTGCGCGGCATCGAAGAGGACCTCGAGGTCTAGCACCTCGCCCGCCCGCGGAGCCCGGCACCGGGGCCGGGCATCGCGGGAATGAATCGGCACCCCGCGGCGCTGCAGTCGGTAGAATTTGAACTTTGAAATACCGACTCCCCGAGGTGCCCCGTGACCACGTCCCGCCTGCTCGATCCGTCGGCGTCGCGCACCGCGGCGGCCGACGCGCTCGTCCCCGCCGCGCACCCCTTCGCCGGACACCTGCGGCACGCCGCCGCGGGCACCGAGCCGCACCGCGGCTGGACGCCGGGCGACGGCCCGCTGCCCGCGCTCTACCTCAGCCACGGTGCGCCGCCGCTGCTGGAGGACACGCCGTGGATGCGGCAGCTGCACGACTGGGCCCGCGCGCTGCCGCGGCCGCGCGCGATCCTCATCGTGAGCGCGCACTGGGAGTCGGACGCCGTCGGCATCACCAGCACGGCGCCGACCGAGCTGGTCTACGACTTCGGCGGCTTCCACCCGCTCTACTACCGGATGCGCTACGACACACCGGAATCCGGCGTGCTCGCGGAGCGGCTGCGGGCGGTGCTGCCGGACCGCACGCACGTCTTCGAGCACCGCGGCCGCGGGCTCGACCACGGCGCCTGGATTCCGCTGAAGGTCATGTACCCGGAGGCCGATATCCCGGTGCTGCAGCTCAGCCTGCCCACCGACGATCCGGCCGGGCTGCTCGCGCTCGGCGAGCGGCTGCGCGCGCTGCGTGCGGAGGGTGTGCTGGTCATCGGCTCCGGCTACATGACGCACGGCCTGCCGTACGTGGACTGGGCGCACCCGGAGCGGGTGCCTGCCTGGTCGCGGGAGTTCGACGAGTGGGCGGCGACCGCGCTGGCCGCCGGTGACCTGGCCGAGCTCGGCGATTACCGGCGCCGTGCGCCCGCGCTGGCCTACGCGCACCCGACGGTGGAACACTTCACACCGCTGTTCGTCACCCTCGGCGCCGCGACCGAACCGGCCGCCGCGGTCACCACCGTGATCGACGGATTCGCCATGGGCCTGGCCAAGAGGTCGGTCCAGACCGCCTGAGAGCCGAGGTACGCGTGCCCGATCCACACTGGCTGGACGACCGCGAGATGGCGGCCTGGATGCCGCTGATCAAGCTCATCCACCTGCTGCCGCAGGCGCTGGACCGGCAGCTGCGCGACGAGGTCGGGATCGGGCACAGCTACTACTCCATGCTCGCCTCGCTCTCCGACGCGCCCGACCGCACCATGCCGATGGGCGAGCTGGCCCGGTACACCGCGACCAGCCCGTCCCGGCTCAGCCACGCCATCTCGGTGATGGAGGAGCGCGGCTGGGTCGAGCGCAAACCGTCGCCGTCGGATCGCCGCATCCAGTACGCGACCCTCACCGGCACCGGGCTCGACGTGCTGCGCACGGTCGCGCCGAGCCACGTCGCCGAGGTGCGCAGGCTGATCTTCGACCGGCTCACCCCGGAACAGGTGGATCAGCTGCGCGACCTGGGTACTGCGTTGCTGGACGGGCTCGACGGCGCTGGAACAGCCGGGCGCTGAGCGTGACCCGTCCGCAGGCGAGAGGACGGCGATGAGTATCCGCATGCACGCGGCGGCGGGCTACCTGCGCGCGACCAGGAAGCGCGGGACCAGCACCCCCGCCCGCACCCGCTCCCGGCTGAACGCGCCGAAGGGCACCGCCATGCCGCCCGCCACCCTGATGGGCAGGCACGACGTGCGCGAACGCACCGTCGAGGGGTTCCGCTGCGTCAGCGTGACCCCGCGCGGCGGCGCCGAGCGCGGTGCGCTCTACCTGCACGGCGGCTCCTACATGGCCGAGATCATCGCGCAGCACTGGGAACTCGTCGGCCGGCTCGCCGACGCCGGGGTGCGGGTGGAGGTGCCGATCTACGGGCTGGCCCCGGACTACACCTACCACGCGGCGTATCCGCTGGTCACCGCGGTTTATCAGGAGCTGCTCGATGATCTGCCCGCCGAGCGGGTGACGATCGCGGGCGACTCCGCGGGCGGCGGGCTCGCGCTCGGCTTCGCGCAGAGCCTGCTCGGCGCCGGGCTGCCGCAGCCGGGCCGGAACCTGCTCATCTCGCCCTGGCTCGACCTCACGCTGGCCAACCCCGCGGTGCGGTACGTGCGCGACCCCTGGCTGAACCGGGTCGGGCTGGTGGAGTGCGGGCTGGCCTGGGCGGGCGGCACCGACCCGGCCGATCCGCTGCTCAGCCCGATCAACGGCCCGCTCGCCGGGCTGGCGCCGACCGATGTCTACATCGGCACCCGCGACCTGCTCTACCCCGACGTGCTGCGGCTGCGCAGCCGCGCCGAGGAGGCGGGCACCGCGGTGCGGGTGGATGTGCAACCCGGCGGGGTGCACGTCTACCCGCTGCTCCCGGTGCCGGAGGGGCGCTCGGCCACCGAGCGGATCGTGCGCACGCTCGGGAACCTATGACGAAAGCCCCGGCCCGCGAATCGGATTCGCGGGCCGGGGCCGGTCGTGCGGTTCGGTTACTCGCCGAGGGTGAGCAGCTTCTGGAAGAAGGTGCGGTAGTCGCGCAGCGCCTGGCGCAGGTTCTCGGTGTCGCCGTCGGTGCCGCGGGACCAGCGGCCCTGCAGCTGCTGCTGGTGCTCGGACCAGCGGGTGGTGATCTGCTCGACGGTCTCGGCGACGAGCAGGTCCGCCCTGGTGACGGCGTCGTGCGGGTTGTCGACGAAGGAGCCCTGGACTTCCTTCCAGCGGGTGTTCAGGACGTCGAGCAGGTCGCGGTCGAAGAGCGGCTTGCCGGTGTCCGCGGACTCGGGGGTCGTCGCCGTGGTGGCGGGGACCGCGGGTTCCCGGGAGACCGTGGCGGAGTGCGGCTCCACGTCGCCGGGCTCGTGGTCCGGGTGGTGGCCGGTGCTCGGCTCGCCGGATACCGCCGGGTCGGCGGTGATCGTCGGCTTGCCGGAGAGGCCGTCCGCGGTGGCCGCGTCGTCGGTGACCACGGTGGAGTGGTGCTCGTCGTGCGAGCGGCCCGCGATGTGATCGTCCGGGTCCAGTGCGGAGCCGGTCGAGGAGTGCGTGCCGTCGGCATCCGACCCGGTAGAGGTGTACGTCCCGTGGGTGGCGTCGTGCGTTCCGTCGACGTCCGACGCGGTGGAGGTGTGCGTCCCGTGGGTCCCCGAGGCGGTGGCGTCGTGCGTGCCGCCGACGTCGGAGGAGGTCGCGGTGTGCGTCCCGTCGGTGCCGGGATCGGTCGGCGCGTGCTCGTCCCGCGTTCCCGGCGCACCGGCGTGGAAATCGTCCGGGTGCCGGTCGTCCTCGGTCACCGAAGGCTCGGTGGTCGAACCGGGCGCTCCCGGCCCGCCGCTGATCCGAACCTGGTCCCTGGACCGGTCGCGGGTGCTGTTCTGGTCGGTGCTCATGCGTTCACGTCCTTGGTGCTGTAGGTGCCATCGTCGAGCAGGTCGCGGAAGATTTCGCGGAAGTGCACGATGGCGGTGCGCTGGTCCTCGGTGGAGGCGTCGCGCCCGGCGATCTCGTGCCCCTTGCGGTAGTGCTCGAGCACCGCGGTGTGCCGCACCGAGAGGTGCGCGGCCTGCTCCTCGTAATCGCCGGTGGGGTAGCCGCGTTCGGCCATCACCTCGGTGACCAGGCGGTCCGCCTCGCGGACGGCTCCGGCCGGGTCGTCCACGAACTGTTCCTGGACGCCGTTCCAGCGCTCCGAGTACCGCGCGGCGCGCGCGGGCTCCAGCGGCCGCAGTTCGAGCTCCGCGTGCTTGCGCTCGCGGTCGAGTAGTTCGTGCTCGCCGCTGCGCTTGTCCGGGGCCGCGGTCACCACGCGGTCGTACTCCGGGCCGAATCTGCGCTTCAGCTTGTTGCTCCGTAGCGCGGGGCGCACCAGTAGCGCGATCCCGGCCACGGCGATGATCACCACGAGCACCACGATGGCCAACACTCCAGCAGACACCCGATTCCTCCTTCGCCGAACCCGATGTGTCGGAAACGGGAATGCCTCGCTCACGCGATCCGAAACGGTGCTGTCCGCGGCGGATCCGAAGTGAGCGCGGAGTTTTCGCCGGGCGGCGGAGAATTTACGGTCGCGGCCCCGGTTCGGCGATCGATTCGGCACCGGGGCGCGGCCACGGATTCTCCTCGCGCTGCTCGATATCCCGGTTGAAGCGGGAGATCAGCGCGCCGAGCTGGGCCAGGTCCGCCTCGGACCACTCGGAGACCACGGTGCGCAGCCCCTCGTGCGCGAGCGCGCGGTCGGCGGCGAGCAGCTCCAGCCCCTTGGCGCTGGCCCGCACCTTGCGCGCCACCCCGCCCTCCGGATCCGGCACCCGCACCACGAGCTGCTGTTTCGACATCGCCGCGACCTGGCGGTTCAGCGTGGAGATGTCGAGCCGGAACGCCTCGGCGAGCTCGCGCAGGCTGAGCGCGTGCTCCAGCTCCAGCCGGGTCAGGATGAGGAACGCCGAGCGCTCGAGCTGGTGCCCGGCGCGCCGGGGCGTGGCGCCGGTGTAGTGCCGGGAGAGCAGGGTCAGCTCGAACGAGAGCCGCTCGACCGCGTCGTACTCGCCGGAACCGGAATCGGACATTCGACCACTATGTCCCGGCGACCGGGGGAGCGCCAAATTGTGCACGATGCACATCGTATGTACCGTACATACGTGAGTATCACCGCCGAACCCGAGACCGGGTCCCTGAGCGCCGAGCGGCGCCTGCCGCCGCCCGCCGTCCTGATCGCCACGCTGAGCATGGTCGGTGTCGTGGTCTCGCTCATGCAGACCCTGGTGATTCCGATCGTCCCGCTGCTGCCCGGGCTGCTCGGCACCTCGGCCACCAATGCCTCCTGGGTCATCACCGCCACGCTGCTGGCCGGCGCGGTGATGATGCCGATCAGCGGCAGGCTCGGCGACATGTTCGGCAAGCGCCGGATCCTGCTGCTGTCGTTGCTGCTGCTGGTGGCCGGGTCGCTGGTGTGCGCGCTCTCCTCCTCGCTGGCGCCGGAGATCGTGGGCCGGGCGCTGCAGGGCGCGGCCAGCGGCGCGATTCCGCTCGGCATCAGCATCATGCGCGACGAGCTGCCGCCGCAGCGGGTGGGCTCGGCCATCGCGGTGATGAGCGCGACGCTCGGCGTCGGCGGCGCGGTCGGGCTGCCGCTCGCGGCGGTGATCGCGCAGAACGCGGACTGGCACGTGCTCTTCTGGACCTCCGCCGGGCTCGGCGCGCTCTGCGCGGTGCTGGTCTTCCTGCTGGTGCCGGAGTCCGCGGTGCGCACGCCGGCGCCCTTCGACTTCCTCGGCGCGCTCGGGCTCACCGTCACGCTGGTCGCGCTGCTCGTCGCCATCACCAAGGGCACCGACTGGGGCTGGAGCAGCGGAAGCACGCTCGGGTTGCTCGCGCTGGCGCTCGTCGCCGGGCTGGTCTTCGGCTGGTACGAGCTGCGCCGCACGGCCCCGCTGGTGGATCTGCGGGTCTCCGCGCGGCCCCGGGTGCTGCTCACCAACCTGGCCTCGATCGCGGTCGGCTTCGCGCTCTACGGCATGTCGCTGACCTTCCCGCAGCTGCTCATGGCGCCGGAGGCCACCGGCTACGGCTTCGGCCTCTCCATGGTCGCGGCCGGGCTGGCGCTGGCGCCGGGCGGGCTGATGATGCTGCTGCTCTCGCCGGTCTCGGCGCGGATCTCGGCGGCGCGCAGCCCCAAGCTGACGCTGGGGCTCGGCGCGACGGTGGTCGGGCTCGGCTACCTGAGCGCGGCGGTCTGGATGGGCGCGGTCTGGCAGATCGTGCTGGCCGCCAGCATCGTGGCCGGCGGGGTCGGGCTGGCCTACGCGGCCATGCCCGCGCTCATCATGGGCGCGGTGCCGATCAGCGAGACCGGCGCGGCCAACGGCCTGAACGCGCTCATGCGCGCCATCGGCACCTCCACCTCGGCGGCGGTGATGAGCGTGGTGCTCGCGCACCTGACGACCGAGCTCGGCGGCCACCAGCTGCCCTCGCGCGACGGCTTCCTGCTGACCTTCTACATCTCGGTCGCCGCGGCCGCGGTGGCGGTGCTCATCACCGCCTGCATCCCGATGAAGCGCGCGGCGGACGCCGCTACCCCTTCGTGACGAAGCCCTGCTCGACCATCCAGTCCCGCGCCACCTCGGCCGGCTCCCTGCCGTCCACGTCGACCAGCCGGTTCAGCTCGGTCACCGACTCGTTGGTGAGCAGCTTCGTGATCGGCTCCAGCACGCTGATCACCGCCGGGTGCGCGGTGGCGTAGGCCTCGGTCAGCACCAGCGCGGCGTTGTACTGCGGGAAGAAGGCGCGGTCGTCGGTGAGCAGCAGCAGGTCCAGCGCCGGGATCCGGCCATCGGTGGCGGCCACCGAGCCGAACCGGCAGGAGCCGCCGTCGGCGACCGCGTTGAACACCACCGCGTCCTGCACGATCTGCTTGGGCGCGCTGCCGTTGTCGATGCCGTAGGCGCGGGCCATGCCGGGGTAGCCGTCCTGCCGGACATTGAACTCGGTGCCGACGCAGGTCACGGCGGCGCCGGGGTCGGAGTTCAGCAGCTTCGCGTAGTCCGAGAGGCTGCGCACCCCGGTTCGGTCCGCGTAGGCCGCGCTGGTGACCAGCGCATAGGTGTTGTTCACCGGGGCCATGGCGGCCCAGCGCATGCCGTTGGCGGCGAGATCGGCGTCGCGCACCGCCTCGAACTGGCCCTGCGCGTCCGGGATCGGCTTCTCGTTGCCGAGGTAATTGATCCAGCCGGTGCCGGTGTAGTCGAAGGCGATATCGATCTGCTCGTTCAGCTGGGAATCGCGCAGGCTGTTCGAGCCCTGGATATTGGTGAGGTCGCGGACCTCCATCCCGGCCGCGGTGAGCGCGTACTCGATGATGTAGCCGAGGATGAGCTGCTCGGTGAAGTCCTTGGAGCCGACGGTCACCGCCACCCCCTCCAGCTCCGGCACCGGCTGGATGCTGCCGGGGCCGACGCTCAGCGGCACCGCGCCGCCGGACTCCAGCCCGCACCCGGTCAGCGCCAGTACCGCCGCGACAAGCAGTGCCGTCGCTCCCCGCCGCCTACAGCAGCCCGCCGTCATCGCAGGCCCTTGGGCCCCAGGTACTGCTCGGCCAGCGCGCCGAGCCAGTCCACCAGCAGCGCCAGCGCGACCGCGAGCACCGCGCCGAGCACCAGGGTGACATCGTCGCGCAGCTTGTAGCCGGTATCGATGAGAATGCCGAGCCCGCCCGCGCTGACCAGGAAGGAGAGCGTGGCGGTGCCGACCGCGAGCACCAGCGAGGTGCGCAGCCCGGCGAGGATGTACGGAATGGCGAGCGGGAACTCGATGCGCCGCAGCACCGTCCACTGCGACATGCCCTGCCCGCGGCCCGCGTCCACCACCGCCGGATCGACCTGCTGGTAGCCGAGGATGGTGTTCCGCAGCACCGGGAGCAGCGAGTAGAAGGCGATCGGCGCCACCCCGATCCAGAACCCGGTGGTGGTGGTGACCAGGTAGAACAGCACGATCAGGCCGATCGCGGGGGCCGCGGCGCCGATATTGGCGATGCCGACGAAAATCGGCGCCAGCCTGCGCCAGCCGGGGCGGGTGACCAGGGTGCCGATCGGCACCGCCAGCGCGACCACGATCAGCACCACGGTCACGGTGATCAGGATGTGCTGCCAGGTCACGGTGGCGACATTGGCGGCATTGACGCTCGCCTGCTGGGTCGCGGTGAGATCCTGGCCGAAGGCCCAGATCAGCACCCCGGCGACGAGGAGCGCGACCAGCAGCGGCTGGGCGAGCAGCCGCAGCCGCTCGGCCCTGCGCTCGGCGCCGGTGGTGGTCGCCGTGCTCACGATGGCTCCGGGGTGCCGTCGGCCCGCGTGCCGGTGCCGCCATCGGCCTTCGCGTCGCCCGCCGTCGGCTCGCCGGCCTCGGCGGAGTCGCCGTGGGCGTTGCCCGCGGGGACCTTTGCCGCCTCGTGCTCGGGCGATTCGGCGGCGTGCCGGACCGTGGCGAGGTGTGAGACCAGGGTGTCGACGGCGATGGTGCCGAGGTACTCGTTCCGGTCGCCGGTGACGATGGCGGTCGCGGTCGGCTCGGCGAGCAGCGCCTCCAGCGCGTCCTGCAGCGTCGAGCGGCGCGCGACCCAGTCGGCCACCGGAGTGCCCACCGAGGCGAGCGAGGCGGCCCGGTCCAGCTGGTCGGCGGTGACCCAGCGCAGCGGCCTGCGGCGGTCGTCGAGCACGAGCGCCGCCGGGTCCCCGCTGCGCGCGAGTTCGGCGCGCAGGGTGGCGATGTCGTCGCTCTCCAGCGCCGCGGGCGTCGGGTGCAGCTCGATATCGGCCACCCGGGTGAGCGTGAGCTGCCGCAGCCCGGCGCCCGCGCCGACGAAACCGGCCACGGTGTCGTCCGCGGGCGCGGCCAGGATGGCCTCGGGGGTGTCGTACTGCAGGATGCGGGACTGATTGCCGAGCACCGCGATCCGATCGCCCAGCTTGACCGCCTCGGCGAAATCGTGGGTGACGAAGACGATGGTCTTGTGCAGCTCGGACTGCAGCCGGAGCAGCTCGTCCTGCAGGAAGCCGCGGGTGATCGGGTCCACCGCGCCGAACGGCTCGTCCATGAGCAGCACCGGCGGGTCGGCGGCGAGCGCCCGCGCCACCCCGACGCGCTGCTGCTGGCCGCCGGAGAGCTGGCGCGGGTAGCGGTCGCGGAAGGTCGCGGCATCCAGCCCGACCAGGTCCAGCATCTCCTCGACCCGGGCCGCGATCCGCTTCCGGTCCCAGCCGAGCAGCCCCGGCACGGTCGCGATGTTCTTGGCGACGGTGAGGTGCGGGAAGAGCCCGGACTGCTGGATGGCGTAGCCGATCTTGCGGCGCAGCTGGTCGCCGTTGATGCTCAGCGCGTCCTCGCCGCCGATGGTGATCTTCCCCGAGGTGGGCTCGATCAGCCGGTTGATCATCCGCATGGTCGTGGTCTTGCCGCAGCCGGAGGGGCCGACCAAGACCACGATCTCACCGGGCGGCAGCGTCATCGAGACATTGTCGACGGCGGGCTTCTCGGTGCCGGGGTACCGCTTGGTCACCGAGTCGAGCACGATCTCGACGCCGGAGACCGCGTCGGTGCCCGCGGACTTGTGCAGGTCGGTGTCGGTCACGTCGTTCCCCTCGAGATGGTGAGTCGTCCGACGAGGACGAGGATCCCGTCGAGCAGCAGGGCCAGGATCACGATCAGCACGGTGCCGGTCAGCGCCATCGGCACGGCGGTCGGGCTGCCCAGCCTGGCCAGCCCGGAGAAGATCAGGTTGCCGAGCCCGGGGCCCTTGGCGTACGCCGCGATGGCGAGAATTCCCATGATCATCTGGGTGCTGACCCGCATGCCCGCGAGAATGGCGGGCCAGGCCAATGGCAGCTCGATCCGGGTGAGCACCCGCAGCGAGTTCATCCCGACGCCGCGTGCCGCGTCGGTCACCGCGGGATCCACCGAGGCCAGCCCGACGATGGTGTTGCGCAGGATCGGCAGCAGCGCGTAGAGCACCAGCGCGATCACGGTCGGCACCACGCCGAGCCCGAAGATCGGGATCAGCAGCCCGAGCAGCGCGAAGGAGGGAATGGTGAGGACGGCGCTGGCCAGCGCGGTCGCCACCGAGGAGCCGAACGGGCTGCGATAGACCAGGATCCCGATCAGCACCGCAATCAGGGTGGCCAGGAACACCGACTGCACCACCGCCGAGACATGCAGATAGGAATCGGTGAGCAGCTGCGCGCGCCGGTTCACCACGAAGGTCCACAAGGTGTCCAGGATTACCTCCCACGGCCCGGTGATCGGAGTGCAGACTAACCCGTCCGGAGCCGCGAAGCGGGTGATTCCGCCGCTGCGGAGTGGCGCGCCCGAGGTCGGGAGCGTGCCGAGGGTTTCGGTCACGGTGCGGAAAACTCTTGCCGCTCAAGCTGTGTGGCCGATGCGCGGGTGGCGGAGCGGGCCGTGGGCATTACGATGGAAGCGCGGCGCCCGGCAGCGTCGCCTTCGGGCCCTGTCCTGCCTCCCCCTCATCGGCAGGACAGGGTTCCTCTCCGGTCGCGTAGCGTATTCGGTGTCCGCTGCCCAGCTCGAGGTTCTTTCGGAAGACGAGATGCGACCGACCGACGAGACACCGTCCGCCCCGGCCCTGCGCGCGGAGCGGGAGCCCGCAGGCGAGCAGGGGTGGCTGGAGTACGCCGAGTTCGGCGAGCGCTTCGTGGCGCACGCCGTCACCGAGGAGCGGGTGGCCGCCGCGGTCGCCGGGGTCACCGGGCGCAAGATCACCTTCGGGCCGTTCTCGCTGGGCCCCGCCGGACTGGCCGGGTTCGTGGCCGAGGGCAAGGTGGGGGAGCCGCGGATCGTCCGGCACGGCCCGCACGTGCACTACACCGTGACGGTTCCGGTCTCGCTGGCGCTCAAGGCGCTGCTCGGCGGGCGCAAGCTGCGGCTGGAGGCCGTGGTCAGGGTGGAGGTGGCGCTGCACGCGCGCACCGCGAGCCCGCTGCTCGTGGTCATCGACATCCCCGCGATCCGCCCCGACGACGTCAGCGTGGTGCTGCGCACCCAGGCGGGCGACGCGGTCAGCGAGATGCTGCTCGACCCCATCGCGGGCGTGGTGCAGCGCGAGGTCGCCAACCGGGTGAACCCCATGCTCGCCGACCCGCAGACCCGCCGCCGCCGGGTCTTCGACATCGAGGCCATCGTCGCCGGCGTGGAATCGCCGCACCGGCGGAGGGCCGAGGCGGAGTGGGTCTTCGAATGGATCGATTACGCCGAATTCGGCAGGCGCTTCTTCCCGCTGCTCGTCACCCCGGAGCGGGTGAACGCGGTGCTGACAGAGCGGCTGGCGGGCCGGCCCATCGAGATCGGGCCGCTGCGCACCGGCCCCGGCCGCCGGGCCACGGTGACGGTGCGCGGCGCCGTCCGGCTGCCGACGCTGCGCCCGCGCGAGCCCGCGCCCGGCCACATCGAGCCGGTCGTCTACGACATCACGCTTCCGGTGGCGCTGGACATCACCGTCGACGTGCTCAAGGCCAACCGGTACCGCGCCGAGCTGGAGGTGCCGCTGGTGCTGGCCGCCCGGGCCGCCGACCCGCTGCTGCTGGTGATCGATGTCGAGCCGCCGGACCCGGCCGAGATCCGGCTGGAGCTCGCCGCCGAGGGGGTGCGGGCGGCGACGCTCGGCGCGCTCGCCAAGATCCGCAAGCAGGTGGTGGCGCAGGTCGCGGCGGTGATCCGCAAGGAGCTCACCTCCGGCACCGGCCGGGTGATCGACGTGGGCGCGCGGATCGGGAAGGCCGTCTGAACCCGGTGTGACCGGTGTTGTGGGTGAGTCTGGCGGTTCGGATGGGGTTTGTGGTGGAATGAGTCCACGTTCGAGGCTCCCGGCGCGTGTGACTTGGGGAAGGTGCGCCGGGCACGCTGCTCCACCGCGTTCGACAGGGTGCACGGGGGGTCACGAAGGAGTCCTTCCATGTGCTCGTCCCCGGCGTTTCCCGCTGCCCGCCTCCCGCTCTCCCGCCGCGGCCTCTTCGGGCTGGCCGCCGCCGGTGCCGCCGTCGCCGCCCTCGGGGTGCGCGCGCCAGGCGCCTCGGCCGCTCCGCTCGGCACCCTGATCGACTACTCCGGCGGTGTCCCCTCGGCCGCGGCCATTGCCGAGGCCGGGCACGCGGGCGTCATCCGGTACGTCTCCGACCGCAGGCCCGGCGCGGAGTGGATGGCCGGGAAGCCGCTGCTCGCCGGGGAGGTGGCGGAGTTGCGGGACGCCGGGCTGGAGATCGTCTCCTGCTACCAGTTCGGCAAGGGGCCGACGGCCGACTGGCGCGGCGGCCTCGCGGCCGGGCGGAAGCACGCCGAGCGCGGGCTGGAGCTGCACCGCGCGGCGGGCGGCCCGGAGGATCGGCCCCTCTACGCCGCCATCGACGACAACCCGACCCCGGTCGAGTTCGCCACCCTGATCGCGCCCTACCTGCTCGGCTGGAACGGTGTGGTGGGCAAGAGCAATACCGGCATCTACGCCAATGCCCCGACCATCGAGCTGGCCCGGGTCGCCGGGCTCGCCACCTGGTTCTGGCAGCACGACTGGGGCACGCCCAAGGGGTTCGTGCACCCCGCCGCGCACCTGCACCAGTTCGAGATCGACAAGCGCGCCATCGACGGCGTCGGCATCGACCGCAACCACATCCTGCGCCCGCAGTACGGGCAGTGGTGAGGGCCTAGGTCTGGCTGTGCCGCACCGGATCCGGCTCCGCGTCGGGGACGACGCGCAGCACCGGCCTGCGCTCCGGCTCGGCGTGCACCCCGCGCCAGGACAGCAGGGACCAGCGGGAGAGCCCGGAGAGCGCCGAGCCGAGGCTGAGGAACGACCCGGACGAGAGCAGCGAGCCGAACGACCCCACCGAGCCGACCGAGAGCACCGACCCCACGCTCCCGACGGACAGGATGGAGTAGGCCGAGCCGATCGACAGAATCGACCCCTCGGAGCGAATGGACAGCAGCGACCGCCTGCTCCGGATCGACCGTTTGGTGCTCACCATGTCTGTGGTCTATCACACATCACAACGCCCCGCGAGCGTGGCTCGCGGGGCGCGGCGATGGCGGGAAATATCAGGCGACGGTGAAGAATCCGAGCGTCGGCAGGAATGAGCAGGTGCGCGGCTCCGATGCCTCGTCGGCCTGGGTGGTCAGCGAACCGGAGACCACGGCGGCGACCCGGCCGCGGCCGGTGTCGACGATGGCCGAGAGCGTGGCAGGCCCACCCGGGTTGATCTTCGCCTCGTCGGTGAGCACCTGCACCCCGGACTGCCTGGTGTCCAGGTTCAGCCACTGCACGGTGAACGGCGGGTTCTGCACCGGGGTCGGCGACTTGGTGCCGAGCGCGGTGAAGACGAAGCCGGTCTGGCCGCTGGCCGGGCCGGGCGGCGGCAGCTGGGCCGGGCCGGGGACCGCGAGCGCGGTGCCGATGGAGTCGGCCGAGGCGCTGATGCAGCCCTTGCCGATCGACGGGTAGAGGAACTGCGCGATGACCGGGCCGTCGTTCGGGATCTCCGGGCCGCCGCCGCCGCTGCCGTCCAGGAACGTGATGATCCGCTCCAGCGTCGAGCGGATCTGCGGCGGCAGGTTCAGGCTCGCGAGCAGCGCCTTCGCCTGGTCCAGGATGGCGGCCTGCGGTCCGGCGGCGATATCGGCCGGGCCCGCGATGGCGCCGGCGATGGCCGGGGCGAGGGCGGCGAGCGCGTCCACCGGGACACCCTCGGGAACCATCGGCACGCTGTAACCGGCCGCGGTCGCCGCCGGAGCCGGGGCGGCCACCGAGGTTGCGGGCACGGCCAGAGTGGCGCTCGCCGTGAGGGCGAGCGCGGAAAGGGCGATCCGCGATCGGGTGCGAAGCACTGGGCTAGCCGTCCTTACCTTCGGGTACATCGGGGGACGCGAAGGCGAGAACGCCATCGTGTCGGGGTCACTTTAGGGACAACGTCGCCGTGTGTACAGCGCCACCGCCCCGATGCGCGCGTCGAGCTGTGCCAGTGCTGGATGGGACACTCGAGCGTCTGTTACCGGAGTTGACAGTGTGACTGATGTTACAGCCCGTCGGAAGCGGGACGGGCACGCCGCGCCGAATTCGTCCCCGCTAAGGTGAAGCAGCCCTTCCCGCCGTCGCGCCGGATCCCGCCGCGGCTATATCGAAAGCTCGCGATGTGAATCGACACCTGCGCTGGGCCGTCGCGGTGCTCGGGCTCTCCGTGCTCGCCCGCCTCTCCTGGCTGCTCTTCGTCCCGAACGGGATGAACGTCGTCGACCTGCACGTCTACGTGGACGGCTCGGCCGCGCTGCTGAACGGCACCCTCTACGACTTCACCTACGCGGAGAAGACCCCCGACTTCCCGCTGCCCTTCACCTACCCGCCGTTCGCGGCCCTGGTGTTCCTTCCGCTGCACTACCTGCCGTTCACGCTGGTCGCGGTGGGCTGGCTGCTTGCCATCGTGGCCGGGCTCTACGGCGTCATCCGGATCAGCTTCGAACTGCTGCTCGGCCGGGAGGCGGCGGCCGAGCCGGGGTGGCGCACCGCGGCGATCTGGTGGACGGCGATCGGGATGTGGACCGAGCCGGTGCGCACCACCATCGACTACGGGCAGGTGAACGTCTTCCTCGTGCTCGGCGCCATGCTCGCGGTGCGCAGCACTCGGTGGTGGGTCTCCGGCGGGCTGGTCGGGCTGATCGCCGGGATCAAGCTGACCCCGGCCATCACCGGCCTGTACTTCGTGGCGCGCAGGCGGTGGCTCGCCGCGATCTTCTCGGCGGTGGTGTTCGGCGCGACGGTCGGGCTCAGCATGCTGGTGGCCCCGGCGGAGGCGCGCCGCTACTTCGGCACGCTGCTCGGCGACGCGGACCGGATCGGCCCGGTGGGGTCGGTGTGGAACCAGTCGCTGCGCGGCATGCTCAGCCGGCTGCTCGGGCACGACGTGCAGAGCGGGCCGGTGTGGATCGCGGCGGTGCTGGTCGCGGCGGTGCTCGCATTCCTGGCCTGGCGCGCGCTGGACGCCGACGACCTGCTCGGCACGCTGATCGTGGTGCAGATCTTCGGGCTGCTGGTCTCGCCGATCTCGTGGTCGCACCACTGGGTGTGGCTGGTGCCGACGGTGCTCTGGCTGCTCTACGGCCCGCTGCGGCGGGCGGCCGGGGCACGGCTCCTGGCCGGCTACTGGCTGGTGACCACCCTGATCGGGGTGCCCTGGATCCTCTCCTTCTTCCAGGACTCCATCTGGACCATCCCGCGCCCGGCCGTGCTCTCCTGGCTCGGCGCGGTCGATGTGCTCGGCGCCGTGGCGACCTACCTGTGGGTGATCCGCTCGGGGCGGCTCAGCCGGCGGACCGAGCCAGCCGATCGATCTCCCGAGCCAGCGCCACGTCCTGTGCCGTGAGCCCGCCCGCGGAGTGCGTGGAGAGGGTATAGGTGACGGTGCGCCACCGGATGTCGATGTCGGGGTGGTGGTCCGCGCGCTCGGCGGCCTCGGCCACCCGGCGCACCAGCTCGATGCCGGCGAGGAAGGACTCGGCCTCGACGGCGCGGGTGATCGCGTTCCCCGCGCGGTCCCAGCCGTCCAGCTCGGAGAGTGCCGCGGTGATCTCGGATTCGGAAAGCAGTGCCATGAACCCTGGGTACCCGCTGCGCGGGGGAGAAGCTAGGCGGCGCGCGCGGCCTTCAGCCCCTTCTTCAGGTCCTTGCCCGAGACGCCGGCGGCCTCCAGCTTCTTCATCCGCATGACGACCACGGGGCATTTCACGCAGCGCGTCTTCTTCCGACAGCACTTCTTCTTCGGTTTCAGCGTGGAAACCTTCTCCGCCTTGATGCCCACGTTGGTTAGCTTAGCCTAACTTTGCGTGGGGGAGAACACCCCGCACGCGACCGTGAGCCCGCGGCGACCTGCCGGTAGTGTGTGACCCGGCCGTGTGCCCGGCGAGTTCTGTCCTCGCCCTTATTTTCGCGGCGGCCGGCACCGCACACCAACAGCAGGAGGATCCAGGCGTGTCGTCTGCACGCGATTTTCGCAACGTCGCCATCGTGGCCCACGTCGACCACGGCAAGACGACCCTGGTCGACGCCATGCTCCGGCAGTCGGGAGCGTTCGCCGAGCGCGCCGAGCCGGTCGATCGGGTGATGGACTCCGGTGATCTCGAGCGCGAGAAGGGCATCACCATTCTCGCCAAGAACACCGCGGTGCATCGCCACCACCCGGATGGCTCCGTCACCGTCATCAATGTCATCGACACCCCCGGCCACGCCGACTTCGGCGGTGAGGTCGAGCGCGGCCTCTCCATGGTCGACGGCGTCGTGCTGCTGGTGGATGCCTCCGAGGGGCCGCTGCCGCAGACCAGGTTCGTGCTGCGCAAGGCGCTGGCCGCCTCGCTGCCGGTGATCCTGGTGGTCAACAAGACCGACCGCCCCGACGCCAGGATCGAGGAGGTCGTCGAGGAGAGCCACGACCTGCTCCTCGACCTCGCCTCCGACCTGGACGACGCCGCCGCCGAGGCCGCCGAGCTGGCGCTCGACCTGCCGGTGCTCTACGCCTCCGGCCGCGAGGGCAAGGCATCGAAGGAGCGCCCGGAGAACGGCAACGCGCCCTCCGCCGAGAATCTGGACGCGCTCTTCGACGTCCTGCTGGAGAACATCCCGGCGCCCAAGGGCGACCCGACCGGCCCGCTGCAGGCGCACGTCACCAACCTCGACGCCTCCGCCTTCCTCGGCCGCCTCGCGCTGGTCCGCATCTACAGCGGCGAGCTGCGCAAGGGCTCGACCGTGGCGTGGATGCACGCCGACGGGGTCAAGCAGGTGCGCATCACCGAGCTGCTACAGACCATCGGCGTCGAGCGCACCCCCGGTGAGGTGGCGGTGGCCGGCGATATCGTCGCCATCGCCGGCATCCCGGACATCATGATCGGCGATACCCTCGCCGACCCGGAGAACCCGGTGGCGCTCCCCCGGATCACCGTGGACGAGCCCGCCATCTCGGTGACCATCGGCACCAACACCTCGCCGCTGGTCGGCCGGGTGCAGGGGCACAAGCTCACCGCCCGCATGGTGAAGTCGCGGCTGGACCAGGAGCTGGTCGGCAATGTCTCGCTGCGGGTGCTCGACATCGGCCGCCCGGACGCCTGGGAGGTGCAGGGCCGCGGTGAGCTGGCGCTGGCCATCCTGGTCGAGCAGATGCGCCGCGAGGGCTTCGAGCTCACCGTCGGCAAGCCGCAGGTGGTCACCAGGAATGTCGACGGCAAGGTGCACGAGCCCTTCGAGGAGCTCACCATCGACGCGCCGGAGGAGTACCTCGGCGCGATCACCCAGCTGCTCGCCGCCCGCAAGGGCAAGATGGTGCAGATGACCAACCACTCCGCGGGCTGGGTGCGGATGGAGTTCATCGTCCCCTCGCGCGGCCTGATCGGCTTCCGCACCGACTTCCTCACCGAGACCCGCGGCACCGGCATCGCCAATGCCGTCGCGCACGGCTACGCGCCGTGGGCGGGGGAGATCCGGGCGCGGCACACCGGCTCGCTGGTCTCCGACCGCGCGGGCAGCGTCACCCCGTTCGCCATGATCCAGCTCGGCGACCGCGGGCAGTTCTTCGTCGAGCCGGGTGCGGACACGTACGAGGGCATGGTGGTCGGGATCAACCCGCGCGCCGAGGACCTCGACATCAATGTCACCCGTGAGAAGAAGCTGACCAATATGCGCAGCTCCACCGCGGATGTGATGGAGACGCTGGCCAAGCCGCTGCAGCTGGATCTGGAGGCGGCGATGGAGTTCTGCGCGGCCGACGAGTGCGTCGAGGTCACCCCCGAGGTGGTCCGGGTGCGCAAGGTGATTCTGGGCGCCACCGAGCGCGGTCGCGAGCTCTCCCGGCGCAAGGCTCGGGATCGCGCTGCCGCGCAGTAGCGGGTTTGCGGTGGCCGCGCGGACAGGTAGCGCGGCCGCCGTCCACGGGGTTGTGCCCGCGCTGGAGCGGCCGCCCTCTCCTGCGCACCGGCCGTCGCCCCCGTGCCCACGAGGGGCCGTGCCTGCCGTGGCCCCGGGCGGGGTGCCGTCCCGCGCCGCGCCCGGTCGCGGGGAGCCCAGTAGAGTCCGGGGCGTGGTGATGGGTGGGAGCAAGCGCGCACGCCGTCGTGCGCGGATCCGGCACCGGGGAGCGGCGCGCACCGCGCTCGCCCTGGCTGCCCTCGTGGTGCTGCTCGGCGGCTGCGCGGCGAACCCGCCGCCGCCGATCGAGAGCACCAACAGCCCGCAGACCACCCCGGTGAAACCGGCCGCCACCACCGTCGTGGTGGCGCTGGACAGCATCGGCAGCGCCTTCAACCCGCACCTGCGGGCCGACCAGTCGCAGGCCACCTCGGCCATCGCCTCCATGGTGCTGCCCAGCCCGTTCCGTCCGATCCCGAGCCTGGCCGCGCCCGGCGCCACCGACTGGGTGCCGGACTCCGCGCTGGTCACCGCGGCGGACATCTCCGCGCAGGAGCCCTTCACCATCACCTACAAGCTGCGCAACGAGGCCAGCTGGTCGGACGGCGCCCCGATCGCCGCCGAGGACTTCCGCTACCTGTGGCAGGAGATGATCTCCCAGCCCGGCGTCACCGACCCGGCCGGCTACCGGCTGATCGACGACGTGGAGTCCTCCGCGGGCGGCAAGACCGTGACCGTCACGCTCACCCAGCCCTACCCGGCCTGGCGCGAGCTCTTCGCCAACCTGCTCCCCTCGCACCTGCTCAAGGACGCCCCCGGCGGCTTCGCGCGCGGGATGAACGGCGAGGTCAACGGGGTCAGGGTCTCCGGCGGGCCCTTCGGCATCCGCTCGGCCGACACCGGCCGCGAGGAGATCCTGCTGGAGCGCAACGACCGCTACTGGGGCACCCCCGCGGTGCCGGACCAGATCCTGCTGCGCCGCGGCGGCACCCCCGCCCAGCTGGCCGGGTCGCTGCGCACCAACGACACCCAGATGGCGCTGGTGCACGGCGGCGTCGCGACCCGCGCGCAGCTCGCCGCCATCCCCTCGGTGCGGACCGGCATCATGCCGCAGTCCCGGGTCATGCAGATGGTGCTGAACGGCCGCTCCGGCGATCTCGGCGATCCCCGGGTGCGCGCCGCCGTGCTCGCGCTGCTCGACCCGACGCTGCTCGCCACCGTCGGCGCGCAGACCGGCGACTGGTTCGAACCGGCGAAGGCGCAGATCCTGGCGCCCTCCGACCCCGGCTACGCGCCCACCGCCCCGCCCCGGCCCAGCACCGAGCAGGCCTTCGCCATGCTGGCCGAGGCCGGGTTCGGCCGGGCCCCCGAGCCGCCGCCGAACACCTCGGTCACCTCGCCCGCCCCGCAGCCGCGGACCGTCGGCAAGAACGGCAAGGCGCTCACCGTTCGCATCGGCGCGGTGCAGCAGGACTCCAGCACCCTCGCGGTCGCCAATACCGCCGCCGACCAGCTGCGCAGCGCCGGCATCGACGCCACCGTGCGCAGCCTCCCCGCCGACGAGCTGTACGGCAGGGAGCTGGTGAACGGCACCGTCGACGTCATCGTGGGCTGGGAGGTCGCCGGCTCCGACCCGGCGACCGTGCTCGCCTCCCGCTACGGCTGCCCGCCGCCGCGCCCGCAGCTCGGCGACGGCGAGGACGAGCCCGCCGACGTCGAGGCCGCCAGGCAGGCCCCGAGCAACCTCTCCGGCGTCTGCGACCCCACCCTGCAACCGGCCATCGACGCCGCCCTGCGCGGCATCGATGTCGGCGCGGTGCTCGCCGACGCCGAGCCCAAGCTGTGGGCGCTCAACACCGTGCTGCCGATCATGCAGGACAACGTGGTCGCCGCCGCGGGCCCGCGGGTGGACGGCGCCTCGCTGAGCGGCGCCATCCAGGTCGGCATCTTCGGCGACGCGGCCATGTGGCGGCGGCTCCCGTGATCGCCACCGGCGGGCTGCTGCTGGTGCACGCGCACCCCGACGACGAGACCATCACCACCGGCGGCACCATCGCGCACTACCGCAGGCGCGGCATCCCGGTCGCGGTGGTCACCTGCACGCTCGGCGAGGAGGGCGAGGTGATCGGCGAGCGCTGGGCCCAGCTCACCGCCGAGCACGCCGACCAGCTCGGCGGGTACCGCATCCTGGAGCTCACCCGCGCGCTCGCCGCGTTGGACGCGGGCCCGCCGGTCTTCCTCGGCGGCGCCGGGTGCTGGCGGGATTCCGGCATGGTCGGCACCCCGTCCGCCTCGAATCCGCGCGCCTTCATCCACTCCGGCCAACCCGCGGTGGACGCGCTCACCGCCGAGCTGCTGGAGCGCAGGCCGCGCGTGGTCGTCAGCTACGACCCGCACGGCGGTTACGGCCACCCCGACCACATCCGCGCGCACGAGATCACCACCGCCGCGGTGGCCGCCGCCGCCGAACAGGGCTGGGACGTGCCCAAGTTCTACTGGACCGTCACCGACGCCGACCTGCTCCGCCAGCACACCACCGCGCTGGCCAGGCGCACCGTCGACGGCCTGCCCGGCAAGCTGCCGCGCGGCTGGCGGCTGCCCGCCGAGGACGAGCTGCCCGGCGTGCCCGGCAGCACCGTCACCACCGCAATCGACGTCGCCGAGGAGCTGGCCACCAAGCGCGCCGCGCTGCGCGCGCACGCCACCCAGGTCACGGTGGCGCCGTCGGGCCGGGAGTTCGCGCTCTCCAACGGCGTCGCCCAGCCGGTGCTGCCGGAGGAGCACTTCGTGCTGGTCCGGGGCGAACTCGGCCCGGCCGGCCCGGACGGTCGCGAGGACGACCTGTTCGCCGGACTTGCCGGGTTCCCGGATTCCGCCGAACCGGCGACGGGCCCGGCGTGACCCGCGCCACCGGGGCATAGACTTCGGCTATGTACAACTGGGACCTCCAGAACGCCATCATCGCGTTCGTCGACACGCTGCGGCCGAACGCCGCGCATCAGCACGAGATGTACATGTCGGCGCTCTACGCCTTCGCCGACATGCAGAGCCACCTGCTCGAGCTGCTCGGGTACCCGCCGGTTCCGTGACCGCGGAGACCCGGCCCCTCTTCAACGCCCTCGCTCCGATCATCCTGGTGGTGCTCGCCGTCGACGCGCTGCTGACGCTGGTGCTCGAGGTCCTGTACCTGCCCACCTATCTGGGATCGGTGGCCTTCCCGATCTCCGCGCTGGTCGCGGGGGCGGTGAATGTCGGGCTGGTGTACGCGGCGGGCACGGTGAGCACGCGAGCGAGCCTGCGGCTGCTGCCGCTGCTGGTGTGGACGCTCGGGTTCCTGATCTGCGCGACCAGCGGGCCCGGCGGTGACGTGCTGCTCGGCAGCAACTGGCAGACCCTGCTGCTGCTCTTCTGCGGGCTGGTCCCGCCGATGATCTACGTCGCCCGCACCTGACGGGTTCCGGCGAGGCCCG
The DNA here is from genome assembly GCF_040654395.1 of Nocardia sp. NPDC050697. NCBI lineage: Bacteria > Bacillati > Actinomycetota > Actinomycetes > Mycobacteriales > Nocardiaceae > Nocardia > Nocardia sp. NPDC050697. The sequence goes on along the minus strand of NZ_JBFAHY010000007.1, from coordinate 58,433 downwards.
GCGTGACCTGCTCGATGATCTCGTGCGCACGGGCGATCGGCACATCAAGCACCAGGTAGCGCTTCTTGCCCGCCGCCGAGGCGGCGACCAGCGTGGCCAGCCCCGCGCGGCGCTGGAAGAACGTCTGCCGGATGGTCCAGCCGAGGATGCCGGGGGCGGCGAGGCAGTCGCGCTCGCGGTCGAGCGAGCCGGAGCGGGTGACCAGCCAGGTCGGGGCGAGCGGGGTCGCGGGGAGGACCGCGTGGCCGAGGCCGCGGTAGCGGTCCTCGGCCAGGGCGATCGCCGCGACCGTGAGCACGACCGGGACCAGCCACCACCAGGGGGAGAAGTCGACCCCGGCGATGCTCGCCCCGAGCGGGATCAGGGCGGTGGCCGCGGCCGGGTTCACCGCGTGGGTATACCGGCGATATCGCGCCGCCGGGCCGTGCTGAGTGAGCTCCACCGATCCCGGTGCCCGAGCCGCCGCGGTGTCGTCGGCAGGTGACGTCGCGCTCACGCCGAAATCGACCGGTGCCGTCCCGTCCCGGTTCGCGCTCGCCACCGCTTGTTCCGGCCCGAGTTGCGCGGCGGCCCGGCTTACGCCCTGCCGCGCCGACGAATCGTCCGCGTCGGCGAAATCTTCCGGCTCCCCCGAAACCAGAACGGGCGCATGCGCCCCGACCCTCCGCTTCGCCGGCGTCAGCAAATGCGCCAGCGTGTGATGCACCCGCACCCCCGGCGCCTGCGGCAGAATCCGCTGCCGCGGATTCTCCCCGGTCATGATCGCCTCCAGCTGCGCCCCGCCAGCCGCCCGCAGCAGCAGCGGCTCCTTCACCGTCGCCCCGCGGAACCGCGCCAGATCCAGCGTGATCTGCCTGGTCGTGAAGAACCCGTGCCGCAGGTGCAGCGTCCGCCCGTCGTCGAGCACCCGCAGCCCGTAGTAGGTCGCCAGGTACTGCCCGCACGCCGCCGCGCTGACGACGAGCATCACCAGCAGCACCACCCCCGTGATCCCGAGTATCGGATTCCCGCCGGTCACGCCGTGCGCCGCCGTCCGGAACACCCGCTGCCCGAACCCGTACTGGAACCCGAACCCCACCACCGGCACCACGATCGCGAACCCGGTCAGCGAGAGCGGCGCGTACCGCACCCACCCCGCCCGCCAGTGCCCGATCTCCCGCCCCGAGGGCTCCTCGACCGTCTTCTCCGGCTCCACCGGACTCGCCAGCAGTTCGGCCCGCAATCCCGGCACCAGCCGAGCGTCCAGCGAGTCCAGCCTGAACCGCTCCCCGGCCTCCGCCTGCTGCCCGGTCCCGATGGCGAGCACCGCCAACCCCAGCGCCCGATGCAGCAGGTCCGCCTCGATATCCACCGACCGGATGCGCGACCGCGGCACCGAGAGGCTCCGCCGCTGCACCAGCCCCGTCCGCAGCTCCACATGCGTCGGCCCGACCCGGTACGTGGTGGTGAACCACCGCGTCAGCGCGAGCCCGACCACGATCGCGGTCGGAATCAGGCTCCACGCGTGATTCCCGCTGCTCGCCCCGAGAATGACCGTCCCGATGAGCACCGGAACGTACTTGACCACCTCGTTCACCGGATGCACCAGCAGCATCCGCTTGTCCAGCCGCAGCCACGGATTCACGTGGCGTCCCCCCGATGCAGCGCCGCGATCTGTGTGAGCCGCGCCACAGCGTCCTCCGCGACCGGCAGGTCCAGCCCGGTGATCGGCACTGCCCCCGCCGAGGACGCCGTCGTCACCGTCACGGTGGCCAGCCCGAACGTCCGGTCCAGCGGCCCGCGCTCGATCTCCACCGTCTGCACCCGCGAGATCGGCGCCACCCGGCTCTCCTGCGTCAGCCACCCCACCCGCGTGTACACGGCCTCCTCGGTGATCTCCCACCGATGCACCGCGTACCGCCACACCGGGATTACCGCCACCGTCGCCACGACCGCGATCGCCAGCACCGTCCCGACGACGGCCTGCCACCCGCGCCGCCCGTCGTCCAGGAAGACCCACACCGCGAACCCGATGATCGGCAGCAGCCAGCTCAGTACCAGTTCGGTGCCCCACAGCAGCCGCGCCCGCGGGTCCGGCCGCCAGGCGGGCTCGGCCAGAATCGTCCCGGTCCCGCGCGCGCGCCTGCCGCCGTCCACCCCTCGACCGCCCGACAGCCCGGGCACGCCCTGGTCCTCGGCGCGACCGCTCGCACCACCTCGGCCTTCGGCGACGCCGGCACGATGGCTCTCAGCGGACCCGGCCGCACCCTCACGCCCCACGGGCGGGACGAGCGGATCCCCGGCGGGCGACGAGTGCGCCCCCGGCCCGTCCCCGGCCGGGCCGGGCAGGTTCGGCGTCATGGCCCCATGGTGGCACGGGAATACCGGCCCCGGTGCCCACGGTTGCCACCCGGAAGCACTCTCGTGCCGATCGACACGGAGGAGACAGCGACGGATGGGTAGCGCATGATCGAGGACGTGACCGACCTTCCGAACCCCGGTGTCCCGCCCGCCCCGCCCGCGCCGTCGGCGATGCGCCGGGCCCTGCGCCGGGCCCGCGACGGGGTGACCCTGAACGTGGACGAGGCCGCGGTCCTCCTGCACGCCCGCGGCGACGACCTGGTTGACCTCACCACCAGCGCCGCCCGCGTCCGCGACGCCGGCCTCGAGTCCGCGGGCCGCCCGCGCACCATCAGCTACTCCCGCAATGTCTTCATCCCGCTCACCCACCTGTGCCGGGACAAATGCCACTACTGCACCTTCGTCACCGTGCCCGGCAAGCTGCGCGCCGAGGGCAAAGGCATGTTCCTGGAGCCCGACGAGGTCCTGGAGATCGCGCGGCGCGGCGCCGAACTCGGCTGCAAGGAAGCCCTCTTCACCCTCGGCGACCGCCCCGAGGCCCGCTGGCCCGAGGCCGCCCAGTGGCTCGACGAACGCGGCTACGACTCCACCCTGGATTACCTGCGCGCCGTCTCCATCCTGGTCCTGGAGGAGACCGGACTCCTCCCGCACCTGAACCCCGGCGTCATGAGCTGGGCCGAGATCTCCCGCCTCAAGCCGGTAGCGCAATCCATGGGCATGATGCTGGAGACCACCAGCACCCGCCTCTTCACCGAGAAGGGCCAGCCCCACTACGGCAGCCCCGACAAGGACCCCGCCGTCCGCCTGCGCGTCCTCACCGACGCCGGCCGCCTCTCGGTCCCGTTCACCACCGGCATCCTGATCGGCATCGGCGAGACCATCCCCGAGCGCGCGGAGTCGATCATGGCGATCCGCAAGCAGCACAAGGAGTTCGGCCACATCCAGGAGGTGATCGTGCAGAACTTCCGCGCCAAGCCGGACACCGCCATGCGCGACACCCCCGACGCCGGCCTGGAGGAATTCCGCGCCACCATCGCCGTCACCCGCCTACTCCTCGGCCCGGATGTGCACGTCCAGGCCCCGCCCAACCTCGTCTCCGCCCAGGAGTGCCACGACCTGCTGGATGCCGGAATCGACGACTGGGGCGGCGTCTCCCCGGTCACCCCCGACCACGTCAACCCCGAGCGCCCCTGGCCCAACCTCGACACCCTCCGCGACATCACCGCGGAATCCGGCTTCGAACTGGTTGAACGCACCTCCGCGCACCCGAAGTACGTCCGCGCAGGCCACCCGTGGACCGACCCCCGCATCGCCGTCCACGTAGCCGCCCTCACCGACCCCGCGACCGGCCTCGCGAACCCCGACGTTCTCCCGGTGGGCCGCCCTTGGCAGGAGCCGGACGAAGCCTGGGACTCCACCGGCCGCACCGACCTGAACACCGCCATCGACACCGAGGGCCGCAACACCGAGTCCCGCAGCGACTCCGGCCTCGGCCAGGAGCTGGTCGGCGCCTTCGGCGACTGGGACACCATCCGCGAGCACGCCGCGGGCCTGGCCGTAGCGCCGGAACGCCTCGACACCGACGTCCTGGCCGCCCTGCGCGCCGCCGAAGCCGACCCCGCCGGTCTGACCGACGACCAGTACCTCGCCCTCGCCACCGCCGAGGGCCCCGACCTGGAAGCCGTCACCGCCCTCGCCGACCAGCTGCGCCGCGACACCAACGGCGACGACGTCACCTACGTCGTCAACCGGAACATCAACTTCACCAACATCTGCTACACCGGCTGCCGCTTCTGCGCCTTCGCCCAGCGCAAGGGCGACGCCGACGCCTTCACCCTGAGCGCCGAGGAGGTCGCCGACCGCGCCTGGGAGGCGTGGGTCGACGGCGCCACCGAGGTCTGCATGCAGGGCGGCATCGACCCGGAGCTCCCCGTCACCGGCTACGCCGACCTGGTCCGCGCGGTCAAGAAGCGGGTCCCGGAGATGCACGTCCACGCCTTCAGCCCCATGGAGATCGTGAACGGCGCCTCCCGCGGCGGCCAGAGCATCCGCGACTGGCTGGTCGCGTTGAAGGAAGCGGGCCTCGACACCATCCCCGGCACCGCCGCCGAAATCCTCGACGACGAGGTCCGCTGGGTCCTCACCAAGGGCAAGCTCCCGGCGTCCGCCTGGATCGAGGTCATCACCACCGCCCACCAGGTCGGCCTCCGCTCCAGCTCGACCATGATGTACGGCCACGTCGACAACCCCAAGCACTGGGTGGGCCACCTCCGCGTCCTCCGCGGAATCCAAGACGAAACCGGCGGCTTCACCGAATTCGTCCTCCTGCCCTTCGTCCACCAGAGCGCGCCGTTGTATCTAGCGGGCGCCGCCCGCCCCGGCCCCACCCAGCGCGACAACCGCGCAGCCCACGCCCTCTCGCGCATCATGCTGCACGGCCGCATCGACAACATTCAGACCAGCTGGGTGAAGTTGGGAACCGCGGGTACCCGCGTCATGTTGAACGGCGGCGCCAACGACCTAGGCGGCACCCTCATGGAGGAGACCATCTCCCGCATGGCCGGCTCCCAGCACGGCTCGGCGAAGACCGTCGCCGAGCTCCGCGAGATCGGCGAGGGCATCGGCCGCCCGGTCCGCGAACGCACGACCGTCTACGGAATCCCCCCGCACCGCCCCGCCGTGCTCCCGCTCACAGTGGGTTGAGCGGCACGAGTTAGGGCAGGCTCACCACGAGTAGCGTTGAGGCAGCCGGGATACTGATGCGGGCGAGATTTCCCCAGTGAGCATGATGAGGAGAGCGGCAGTGACGTACATCATCGCGGAACCGTGCGTCGATGTGAAGGACAAGGCCTGCATCGAGGAATGCCCCGTGGATTGCATCTACGAGGGCGGCCGGATGCTGTACATCCATCCCGACGAATGCGTCGACTGTGGTGCTTGCGAGCCGGTGTGCCCGGTGGAGGCGATCTTCTACGAGGACGACACTCCGGATCAGTGGTCCGGGTACATCAATGCCAATGTGGACTTCTTCGACGAGCTGGGGTCGCCGGGTGGGGCGACCAAGGTCGGGGTTGTCGAGTCCGATCCGGCGTTCATCAAGGCACTGCCGCCGATGGGCGAATGACCGTGCCCGCGCGTACCCGGGTGAGCAGTTTGCTTCCCGATTTTCCCTGGGACACCATCGCCGAGGTCAAGGCTCGTGCTGCCGCCCATCCTGACGGCATTGTCGATCTGTCCGTCGGGACGCCGGTGGATCCGGTGGACCCGCTCATCCGGGACGCGCTGGCTTCGGTTTCCGAGGTTCCTGGGTATCCGACTACCCACGGGACGCCTGAGTTGCGGGCTGCTGCTGTGGAGGCGTTGAAACGTCGGTATGGCATTACCGGGTTGTCCCCGGCTGCTGTTCTGCCTGTGATCGGCACCAAGGAGCTCATCGCTGGGTTGCCTCGGCTGCTTGGTCTCGGTGCCGGTGATCTGATGGTCATTCCCGAGATCGCGTACCCGACCTATGAGGTCGGCGGGCTTTTGGCTGGCTGCGAGGTCCTTCGCGCTGACTCTCTGACCCAGATCGGGCCGCGGAATCCGGCGCTGATCTTCATCAACTCCCCGTCGAACCCCACCGGCAAGGTCCTCGGCGTCGACCATCTCCGCAAGGTCGTCTCCTTCGCCCGCGAACGCGGTGCCATCATCGCCTCCGACGAGTGCTACCTGGGCCTCACCTGGGAAGGCCGAGCGCTTTCGTTGCTTGACCCGGAGGTCTGCGACGGCGACCACACCGGCCTGCTCGTGGTGCACTCGCTCTCGAAGACCTCGAACCTGGCCAGCTACCGCGCCGGCTTCGTCGCTGGCGATCCCGAGCTGGTGGCTGAACTGCTGGAGGTCCGCAAACACTCCGGCATGATCGTCCCCTTCCCCATCCAAGCCGCCATGACCGCCGCCTTGGGCGACGACGCGCACGAGTCCCGCCAACGCGACCGCTACCGAACTCGACGCGAAGCACTGCGAAAAGCGCTAGAAGACGCTGGCTACCTGATCGATAACTCGGAGGCTGGTCTCTACCTTTGGGCCACTCGTGGCGAAAACTGTCGCGCGACACTGAACGCGTTGGCAGAACTCGGGATTCTCGCTGCACCTGGCGATTTTTACGGACCGTCGGGAACTCGGCACTTTCGTGTGGCGCTCACCGCCACCGATGAGCGCATCGCTGCCGCCGCAGCGCGTCTGTCCGTCAGGTCACATTGAACTAATCCGACCGTCTGGGCCAGTGCGTGGTCTCGTTGGCCAGCTAACGATGGTCTCTTGACCAGAGCTCGACTCCCGAACCGCCAGCCTCCCAACAAGGTAGGGATTTGAGATTGAAGCTCATAGGCGCCCCAAGCCTGCTGCTGTCGGACCCTCGGTATAGCGTCGGACGCATGAGGACGACACCCCCGTCGGGCGGATGCTTGGAACGCGAAATCACAGCGCTGGCTAATCGTTTCCTACCGAGTCCCCGGGAGGCTGACCCAACGCGCGTCACGTGTACCCAGTTCGATAGCACGACAGAAGAAGCTGCCATCCGTTGTGATATCAGCCTGCCGGAGTCCACCGGAGTGCCTAGGGTTGCCGAAGAGCTGAGTTTCGCCGGTCACGCGGAAGGGATCGTCTGATGGCACCAAGACCGAAGCGGTACGCTGCAGTGTCGCTGTTCGCTGGCTGTGGCGGCATGGACCTCGGGGCTGAGCAGTCAGGCCGGGTACGCACCGTCTGGGCCATCGACAATGAAAACTGGGCGGTGGAAACGTACCGTCGCAATCTCGGTAGCCATATTGTCAAGGCAGACATTACTCAAACTCTCGTACCCGATGTTCCGTGCGATATCCTTCTCGCTGGCCCGCCCTGCCAGGACTACTCGACCCTTTGGAACCACGACGGACTAATGACTGCGCGCGGCAATCTCTTCAGAGAGGTCGCTCGCTATCTCGACGCCCTGCAGCCAGCCGCGTTTGTCCTCGAAAATGTACCCGGACTACTGTCCGCAAACCGGGGCGTGGCTTGGACCCTCGTTCGACACGCACTGAAGTCACCGAGTAGCTTTGTCGATCGAGGATCCCGTTCTGTGGATCGAGGACGTGGCGTTCACTATGATTTGAGTGCGCAGGTCATAGATATGGCTGACCTAGGCGTTGCCCAGCACCGTGAACGCCTCATCGTGATTGGTGTTCGGCGTGATCTTGGCGTACGGCCGCCGATTGTGCCAGCACCTTTTCAAGGATGCCCGCGCACGGTCGGTGAAACCCTGGACATCCATCCACTGCCAGAAAACGCTCCCAATCACGAAATGGGGATGGATAGCAAAGACGTAGTGGAGCGGCTGAAGCTGATCCCGCCAGGTGCCAACTACGAGGCCATTCCCTCCGGTCATCCTTTGGCAGTGAAAGGATTGATCAGTCACGTCTATCGAAGGCTGGATCCTTCCAAGCCGTCCTACACAATCATCGCCGGTGGAGGTGGAGGAACGCACGGTTACCACCATGCGGAGCCGCGTCGACTATCCAATAGAGAGAAAGCTCGATTGCAGGGTTTTCCGGATGACTTTATATTCGAGTTCGGTAAGGGTCCGCGTGACCGGCGGTCGGCTTATCCTCGAGTTCGCAGGCAAATTGGCAATGCAGTACCACCGCCGGCAGCGAAGGTGATCGTCGAGACGCTCTCCAGCGTGCTCCTCGAAGCTGGGGTTCCTACCCGGACAGGCGCGGAATTGCTAGCGGCGAGGCGAGGGCAGCAGCCGCTGCCACTGGGCGAACTGACCGCGATTCGGCGGAAGGCTGCGAACCAATGACCGACCTCTCTGCCGCCCTGGCAGAAGAACTTCCGGCTGTCGCCGCGCTCCGATCACTGTCTGTCTTCAGTGCTGACCAGGCCGGCGCGTACCGCGAGCACTTTACGCACCTTGCAGCCATCTTGGGTGACGACGTTGAAACCAAACTTAGTCGATACGTGAAGTCGTGGGCCACCGGCCGGGAGCCGGGTGTGGTCATCTTGACCGGCAACGCTGGCACCGGAAAAACTGCAGTTGCTGAAGCATACTGTAAGTCCGCAGGTGGCGAGTTACCCACGCAGGACGAGCTTGTCGAAGTAGTGCCAGGACAGCGCGTTGTGAAAGATCTGTCTGGGCTACCCAATCCAGTGGCCCGAGCAGCGGCATTGCGCGCTGCAACCGAAACACCTGACGCACAGACATTGCTTTGTGCTAACGAGGGCGTACTGCGTGATGCGCTCGAGGATATCGGCGCTACTAAAGTGAGGGACATTCTCGACACGGCCTTGCGAACGGGTGCGGCAACGCGAGACGGCGTCACCATTATCAATGTGAATCGTCAGCGCCCGACCAGTGAAGGTGTTTGGGGCCAGTTGACGGACTATGTTACCCGAGAGGTTCTTTGGGGTGGCTGTAGTCAGTGCCCGTTCGAAGCCGGCGGGTGCCCCATGCGTACGAACGCTGAACAGTTGCGCCGCCAAGATGTGAGAGAGCAACTGCGAACTCTAGTGCGTCTCGCAAGTGGTGAAGCAGTCCCAACTCTACGTGAAGTTCTTGCGATTCTGGCGTGGGCTATTGTCGGGTCACACACCTGCAGGCAGGTCAAGAAAGACAACCGTGACCGCGCGACTGAAGCCTATACGGCTGCCGACGGCTACTACAGCCGCGTGCTTGGCGGAGGGTTATCATCTCACGCGGCCGAGCGATCGCCCTTGTTGACAGGGATGAAGAACTCCGGTCTGGGAACCGTTAGCGACCTTGAAGTCGATGGTTGGCTCCGTGACTCAAGCGGAGCCCCGAGAAACGTGCGTTACATTGCAGGCGACCCGCACGTCACTCGTCCGGAGCAATCTGGAGCGGGCCGCCAGCCAGCCCTTATTGGTTCGGATTCTCCACTGGACCGGATTCGCACAGCTCAGGGAGCTATGACTTTCTATGCGCTCGGTGAAATGGTTAGCACCGACGAGGACCCAACCCGAGTGGAAGACGGTCTCGATGCGCTTGTCCGCGGGGACGGTGTCACAAATGCGCCAGCTGAAAAGCTGTGGCGCCAGCGAGTCTTTTTTGAGAGCTGTGTTGATCTCGGTGGCCCAGATGCAGCGGCTCGACGGCTACTGAATTTCCGCCATATCGCGGAGTTAGTTGCGCTCGCGGCGAAGACTGCGCAAGGCGGTGACACAGTGATCGAACTCAAGGCTATTGTGCGCGGTCTCAACTTTCTTGTGACAGGATTTTCGAGTCCGAACGAAGGACTAATTGTCCCTGACCCGGCGTGTCTGTTCGCACGTGACCCCGGCTCCTTTCGCCCTGCGAGGCCGTCCTTGGTGCACGGTCAAGTTCAGCTGGATGGTCTTCAGCTGCGCGTGCCAGACACGGGTTTAGTTGAAAAGCTTCTCGATGTCGACCATGTGGACGTTCAGTTGGTAGTCGCGGTTGGTAGCGAAGAGCTTACGCTACGTATCGCCCCCAGGATGTATGAGGCAATTCGCGAAGCAGCGGACTTCCGAGGGCCGGTTGGTCAAGGTGTAGCTGAGATGAACGATCTCCGTGGCTTTTATGGACGCCTGGCCAGCCAGCTTGAGGCGGACCAAATTTTGCGCGTAGCCGATCCCGACTCTAACCCGCCCGCGCTAGTAACGGTATCGCTACCGCACCTCACGAGGCGAGGAGCGGGCGAGTGAGCAGGCGGTCGATTCAGCGTCACCGGCTCAGTCCAGGTTCAATTGCGGAGAAGTTATTTGGTCTCGCTCCCGATCGCGACGAGCGCGCACCTCAATTATGTGCTGAAACGCTGCTCACTTTGACGCAAAACAACTATCAGGCGCCGAATGGAGAAGGAGACTTACTCTCGCCTAAACGGCAGCGCTTCGCGATTCGTAGCCTCGCTGTAGGGGAGAATTTCCTTGGCGGAAGAAAGTCGGGGCACGTCGGCCAGACCGGGACCTCGCCCGAGGAGTTCGGTGCACGCCTGGCTTCGGGAGAGGATCTCCGCGGCTCGGCCAACCTGCATCTAGCGCAGCAAGCTCTCCAGGGACTTATTGACCCCGAAACGCAACGCGGTCAAGCGGGAGCATGGCTCTTGAGGCCTTTTCACGAATCTCTTTTATGGTACGACTCCAGGAAACCTAGCCCGCGAAGCAGCGAGTACAGCGTCCGAAAAGTTTACATGCGAGGAAGTGGTATTACACTTGCTCGGCTGCTCTTAGCACCGGCTGGCGCCGAGGATGCAAAACTAGGAGAGGCCGCAGTCTCCCAGATAAGAGTTGCGCTCACTTCATCCAGCCCGCTATCGGAGATAGCGCGGACCTTAGAAGAAGCTCTGCCGCGCAGAGAATCCTGGTCTGACGGCGCAATCGGTCTGGAAGACGACGAACTCGAGGCGTGGAGGCGCGGAACTGATCCGAAGCTGACAAGCCTGGCGAGTAGTCTGTGTCGCCATGCCGAGGGCGTAATGATGCAGAACCACACGAGTGGCCCGGCCAGGCTTTGGCAGCTGCGAGGAATTCTTGGTTTGGATTTGGCTCTATACCTTCTGCGAACTGCATGGGAAGTCACCAGTACACCAAGAGAAGACCGATATCTGTTGCTGAACTTCGGGTCGTCGCCCCGCGCGCAGGACCCAGTGCGCCAAAGGTCTGAAGAGTCGTACCGGCGTGCCCGGATTCGCCTTGCAGACGCAACGCTCAAAACACTCGCTAAACGAATGCGAGAGCTTAAGGTAGATGAAGAGGTAGTCGCGTTTTCGACGGAGTTTAGCGATAAAGCTCTAGCTGAAAGTAGCGAAGAAAGTGTAAGTACGCGCCTCGGCCGCCTAGGCCTCGACGCGAGCGATGATGATTACACGAGTCTCGCCCGTCTTGCGGTCGAAACCGCGAACTACAGTCGCGGTTCAGAAGACGGCTTTCGCGTCCTGCTCGAGTCAGTTGGCATGTTGGTCGGAACGGGCGCATACCGATATCTCACTGCCAGCCCAGAGCTTCTCGCTACATTGGTAGGTGGCCTCTCGGCTCGCATGCCGATGTCCAGCCGTGAGTTCTTTGCAGCGGTCCGAGAAGAATGGGGCCTAGTGATCAATCAGGAATCGGCTACTGCCACAGCGCTCGTTGCCCAACTTGACGGCGCGCGTCTCGCACAGAACGCGCGAGACGCCGAGCGCCTGATGAGCGACGCTGGCCTTGCGATCGGCTTGTCTGATCGCACCACGGTGATCGGTGAGCGCGTCGCGAGGAGCAAGGGATGAGCGTACGACTCGGTTCGGCCCTGGCTGAGCATCTGCGCCGTAATCTTACGGCGGGCGTACAGAGCTATGTTCTAGTCGAGGGTGTGCCCGCCTCCGTGGCTGAAGGCATGAGCGCGGCGTGGGACGATGCTTTGCCTCGACTTGCGGTCGTTTCCGCGACGCCTGCTCTGTTCGGTGCTCATGCAATGGTCGACGTTTCCGGGACGCAACTGCGTAACGAAAGTTCCCACGGAGTAGTGCTTGTATTGTGTGACGGGGAACAGGTAGCAGATCGACAGTCCCTCAACCTCTTCGAGTCAGTGACTCCAAGCGTTCTTCTCAGTACGGCTGAAGGGATGGGTATCCTTTCACAGCAACTTCCGCCAGTTGCTCTCGACGGTCCTGTTCGGGCTGTCCGCGAAGCAATAAACCAAGCCACTGTGGCTGCCAGACCCAGCGCCACAGCGGTTGCTGCCTATCTTGACCAAGTGGCTGCTGGGAAAGATGCACTCGAAGAACTGCCAATCCTGGGTGCCTTTATGGACAGGCTGCCACCAGGAGTTCGGGCAGATTCTGCACGCGTGGCAGACAACTTAGTATTGGCAGCTCGACGAACCAGTGACGAGATGTTGAGGCCGAATGCCTTCGCGGATATTCGTCGTCGAGCTGAAGGCGTGCTTGCGCGTCGCCCAGAGATAGGTTCGGGTGGCGCCTCCGCTGCTGCAGACAAGGTTATGGCTCAGCTTCAGGCAGGTAGCACAGAGTTACTCAGAACCCTCTCGTTTGAAGAAGCGCGAGAAGTGTTCGAGAAGCGTGCGCAAGACCTCGTAGAGGTGGTGCGGCAGGAGATGGACGCTTTCCGCGCCGGCCTCGATGCTGGTAGTCAGGCTGCTGCATTGCCGTGGTCGACCTATGAGCGGCGAGCAGAGGAACTCCGTCGCGGACCGTCGCAGCGCTTCGCTGCGCAGGAGCTGTGCAACCTTGATCTAGCGCAACCGGAGCGGGTGTTCAGCCGACCGACACGCAGTAAACTCGAACATTTATTGCGAGACAAAGCTGTCAGCGGGAGCAATCCGTCGTGTCCGGAGGCTGCGATCCTTCGAGCCACCTTGCAATTGGGCGGTGCAGTTAAGCGCGTACATGTTCTCTTCCCTTCGCCACCTCAATCGGGTTCGGCAGCTTCAAATCGCACTAGCGCAGGAAAGATTCTCACCCTTGCGTGTGCTCGCCTCCGACTCGGCGGACTCATGCGAGCATGGAACTCAGCACGTGTTGAGATTGACGGGTTGCTACTCCGCGCTGCAGACGACGGAGACCTCGGGGATATTCTTGGGGCCTTCGGCGACGCGGCCCTGGCCGCGGGCGCACCGCTGCCGGCGCTGCAATTGCGTCTGTATGGAGCGGACGGGGGTACAGTCCAAGTCGACTGGAAGCCAGATCTGGACGACGCAGCGACACTGCGTGCAGCGGTATTGTTTGCTGAAGCTCCGGGGCTGGGGCTGTCGTTGCGTGGCGAGCCCACGCTGAACCAATTCTGCGGTCCTTCGGACGCAAGTCCAGCGCAGCCTGTCCCGCCTTCCCTGCTCTCGACTGCTCAAGCCCTTCAAAATGTTGCACGCTCATCGCTCGATGATGGCCTGCAGCCATCCGCTCTTTTATCTTGGGTAAGCCATTGGACTGCTGTCTGCCAAGATTGCGAGGCTAGCGGGGACACTGCTTCCGCCGAGCACCTGGCCCTTGCCGGCGCCATCCGTGGCAGTGAAGAGACGGTTGCACTGACAGCCTTCGCCCCGATGAAGGCGGAATGGCTTGCGCAATACCTACAGGCGTTGTGGGATCTTGTCGCCTGTGTGGAAGGCTCAGATGAGCCCTCGGATTCGGGCGATGCTGTGGCTACATCGGCCAGCATTGCGCGCACGACTGCCGCGCATCATCCTGCCTATCTGCAGCTGTCAACTCAGGATCGAGCACTCTTGCCGACAAGCGAGGGGCGCGTCTGGAGTCTGTACGGCGGTCGGTCGAACCGAGATGAGAGCGGTTTTGCCGGTGGAGCCTTGAGTTCGGTGATATTGCAGTTACTCACTCTCCAGCCGGAAGCGGCCGGGCACCTCCGGTGCCTTGCATGGGGCGCTGGTGCTGCCGACCTCTTGGCGGGCGAAGCGGTCAAGTTGATAGGCCAGCAGGTGGGTAAGACCACCATTCGCAAGATCGAAATTTTCTGTATCGGAACAGCCGACAAAGATCGGCCTCGCCCTGAAACGTTGGCACTGGCTGATGATCAGCTACGCAACGAACGCGACGTTCTCGAACTTCGCTACCTTGCTGACCTGCAGACGGCCCGTTCTCTATTGCGTCCAGGCAAGGATGTGCCAGCAGTTCATTTGGCCTTGGTAACTGGACTCACGGATGGCCCGAATGCACTGCAGATCGAATCACGTGAGGTGTCGCCTCCCGCGACGGATCAAGAGGTCCTTTTTGCGCCGCGTGTCTGGCAGCGGCCAAAGCAGGACAAACGTACTTTGCTCATGCCCCCGACGGCATCGCCTGCGGGACAAGTCTGGCTGAGACTTCAAAACGCAATTGAGGATGCGTGGCCTGATTCTGATGTGCCGCTTCAGGTACCCGAGGTCCGCACGACTGCTCTAGATATCGCGGGTAAGCTGCGCGAGATTCACGAGCTGTCGCTGTGGGTGGCCACGCTTGATCGCTATGCAACCCGTGACAGTCTTGAGCATGCGCTGGGAGCCGACAATGTTGCCATTTTGCACCAGGAGCGTCGTCTGGGGGGTGAGAGTCCGCTCTCACTCGTTCTGAGTCAGAAGTCAGGCGGGCCAGCCGATCGGGCAATTGGGCGCAGTCTTCGAGCCGCTGGCATTGTTAAAGAAGTTGACGTCGCACAGTCGATTGGCACACAACTCCGGCAGGTCGCGAGTCAGGGTTATGGGATTCTTGCCCTTCAAGCGGCAACCAGTGGCGCGGGAATCAATGAGCTAGTTGGACATGTGGTGGCATTCAGCCTGCTCGCGACGACGACGACGCCTTGGCCGCTGCCGCCAGGTTGTCGTGTGCTCCTGGTCAGCCTCGATGAGTACCGGCACTGGTTTCCAGGGAAGCGGGCAGATCTTTTGGCCATCGCCTTGGATACTAAGGATCAGGGTGTCCACATAGCGACCATCGAAGTGAAGGCGCGACGCAGTGGCGAGAGTGATGCCGTTGCCGGGGCGTTGGACCAGCTGTATCAAAGCCTCGCAGCTACAAAATGGGCCGCTTATCCGGAAGCTGGCAATGTGCATAGCCGATTGTGGCTCAACCGTATCGCTGAGGCCGCGTACGCCGTTGCGCGAGAATCGCGATTCAAGCTCGATGTTGCAGAGATTGAAGCCCTTGAGTCTTTCCGCCGCGGTACAGGGTCTCTGGAGTGGGCGGGAGTTGGGCTCGTATTTGGTCCCAAGGTTGAAGAGCAGCGCCGCAACTTTCGAAAAGGCATCGCCAACGACATCGTCCCTATAGTTCTTCACAGCATCCCGCTTACCGAAAAGCTTTTGAAGCAAGCCACGTCGACGAGCCTGACAAAGCTGCGGACAGTCGAAGCGGTCCAACCTCCGCTGGAAACTACCCGCAAGCGCCGTCGACCCGAGAACGGCGGGGGCGCGAACCCGCCCGTACTTGACACGGAGACCCCACAGGAGCTTGTCGGCGTGGCTGATCCGGATCGGGAGGCTAGTCCAGGGCAGGATGAGCCATCGACCGATATGCTTGCTAGCAGCGCTGTCGCTGACGTAACCGGCATCGAGTCTGGGGAGGGGACGAGCACCGTAACGCGACCGGCAGAGGAGTATGCGTCGGCTACGGGGCCGACCACCCCCGCCACCCGTGAGACTCCCAATTTTTCCGCTCCACTGCTTGGCTGGGACGCCCAGACTGGCGATGAGGTGAGATGGCACCCGGCGGGAACTGGTCAGACTAAGCTGCAGAATGGCCATGCCGAAATTTGGGGGTCTTCCGGTATGGGCAAGACGCAATTCACGATGAGTCTGCTCGGCCAGCTTTCGAAGTTCAGTGGCGTCAAGTTCGGGATCGCTGACTTCAAGAATGACTACAGTGACGAAATAGGGTTTCCGTCGTTTGCGGACGCCAAATTTGTGGATCTATGGAATGAAGGCGCCCCTTACAATCCCTTGGCGTTGGACGACGACAGCGACCGCGCGATTCAAAGTGCTGTTATCGAACTGAGAGACACAGTCGATGAGGCTGTAAGATCCTTGAGCGCCCGTCTCGGGGTGCGGCAGAAGGCGAAGCTTGAGCAGGCACTGAAAGAGGCGTACGAGATTGGACGCAGCGAGCGTCGGTGGCCGACATTGCGCACCCTCGATGACCGATTGGATGCTGACCTTTCGGGAGTCATCGGCGACTTGACTCACAATGACCTTTTCAGGTCCGGAGAGCCGCTCGGCGACATCGTCGAGTCAAATGTGATTTTTGGGCTTTCGAAGATTCCAGGTAATGGGCAGACCACAGTGCTGGCCGCTGGTTTTATTTTTTCTGCCCTTCTGCTTCGCGTCCAGAGTCTGCCGCCGATATCGAACGCGGTGCGCTATGTCACCGTCGTCGACGAAGCGCATAGAGTCGCTCCATTTCGCGCAATCCAGACCATGATTCGTGAGGGCCGCTCGAAAGGGTTGGCGGTCATATTGGCCACTCAAGGCCCCCTGGACTTGCCGGACGTTGTGGCAGCGAATGCCCAGACCAAAATCTGCTTCGGACTGCCTGATGCCACTGTGGCAACGATGGCAGCGCGGAAGCTGCAGCCCGACAACCCGAGATTGCCGGAGCAAGTTCGAACTCTCGGCAAGGGAGAGGCATTCGTGAGTTTCGCTGGCGAGGCGCCTAGGCTGGTGCGAATGACGCAAGCCTATCGAGATGCGGCTGAGCTGGGCTTGTCTGACCTTAGGCCGGCGTAATGACTCATGTCTAGAAAGGCGGGTAGGCCCGAGTCGGCGAGGCGCACGGCTCGGGCTGGCGTCTCGTGGGCGAGCAGCCCATCTGTACGTCGCCGTATGCAGCAGCAGAAGACGCGGGACACCGGTCCCGAACTGGCGGTCCGAAGGCTTCTCCACCGGGCGGGGTTGCGCTACCGCATCGACGTTGCTCCACTCCGTAGTTTGCGGCGACGGGCCGATATTGTCTTCGGGCCTTCTAGGGTAGCTGTTTTTATCGACGGCTGTTTCTGGCACGGCTGTCCCGAGCACGGCGTGCGTAGAGCCAGTGCCAACTCTGACTATTGGGCCGAAAAGATAGCGCGCAACAGAGCGCGGGACCAGGACACAGACAATCACCTACAGGCCGAAGGATGGCTTCCCATTCGGTTCTGGGAACACGAGCCTCCTGATGCGGTCGCTTCACTGATTACTGACTACGTGCGGCAGCGACGACCGCGCTCGCCAAGCTGAGGTCGCCACTTGCGTTGTTCACACCTATTGAGGATTGTAGAGCCGAAGCGGTCGGCGTAGCCTCCGCCACCACGGTCGTGACGTACGGTCGGAGCCGGGTTCAGGGACGGCCGAGTCCGACGCCGAGCGTCCAGGTAGAAGCCTGCAGTTCATGTGGGATAGGGATGTTGTAGGTCCTTGAAAGGCGGTGCACTATTAAGCCGATTTCTTCGCGCATGGTTTCCAGGTGCACATTTGCGTGCACCTGGCCTCTGCGCGGCTGCCCGTCCTCCTCGACAGTCACATCTTTCATAAACCTCATCGCCGCATTTCGGATAGCGCTCAGAGCTTTCCGCAGTCGATTGTCTTCGGAGATTTCGCTGAGGGCGCGGGTAATCTCTAATCGTAGGTCTTGTAGCGACGTGATCACGTGTGACCAGGTCTCTAAGTCGACCGAGAAGTGCAGTGAGCGTTTGTTGGCAAGGATATCGAAGACCTGAGCCACTACTTTCGCGTTGTGCTGGAGTCGCATGAGTTCGGGAAGTAGGGGAAGATGCGGGCTGCTGAGGAGTTGTCGAACTTTCGCAGTGTGTTCCTCTCGCCATCGGGTCAAGACTGCCTCTGGGTACGCGGGACCGCCGTTGTTGTCGACAAGATCGTGGCACGCGCCGCATAAAAAAATTGCGTTGGTAGGAGCGGATCGTTGTTCATCGGTCATGCCAGGGTGGTATCGGGCGCTCCCGGATTCTCTGCCTTGGATATGTGCGAACTTTCCGATGTTGCTCTTGAGTAGCGCATCCCCGGTCTTGACTTCCGGGCCTACGAGTAGCCGATTGCAATCGGGGTTGGTGCACATATAGCCTGCGCATGCTGCTACCAGAGCTTTGGTTGGGGCGGAGAATCTACCGTTTGCCATTGAACCCCCGTTTGTCGGATTTCATTATCCTTTGGGAAATGTTGCCCGCCCGCCGAAAATCCGAATCTCCATGGCAGCAGACTAGGCTTCCGGGCTGCTGCACGAAAAGCGATATGGAGTAGGCAGACTGTTAAGCTTTAAGGATGATGTCGTTCTCGTATTCGGTCCAGTTTAACCGCCCGAGCTGGTCCTGGTGTAACCAACAGTCGCAGGTGCCTCCTATTTGGGATCGCGCCACTACGCCTGGTCGAAGCCACCGCTTGCGAGCTTGGCCGTGAACGCGACCCAGGCGCTAGTGGGGAACGTAAGGTGCCCCTGGGCGATGTCCTTGGAGTCTCGTACACCGACCTGAGTGCCTGCGAAGGCAACCTCGACGCAATCCCTGTCGCCACTTCTGGAAGACTTGAACCAACCAGCACCAGCGAACTCAGCGTTCATCGCACATACCTCCTTGCCACCTGCCGGAGCAGGTCACGTGTCTGCTGCGGATTCAACGCTACGCGGGACAGGGTTTGGTGCACCATCCGGTATCGCTCGACGGTTTCGGATTGCTCCAGATACAGGCTGCCGGTGAAGCTCTCGACGTGCACGACTGAGGGTTCGTACGTGCCCTTTGCGTCCTGTGCGAAATCGAGAATGATGTAGGGACCGGCGACTTCTCCCAGTGGCGGTGACGAGGTGAACGGCACCACCCTAATCTCTACGTTGTCCCGTGTGCTGAGGTCGGCGAGGTGCTTCAGCTGCTGGGACATGATTGCGGGACTACCGATGATGCGGTGTAGTGCGTGCTCATCCAACAGTGCGGTCACGCGCATCGGCCGCCAGGTCCGCGTGACGAGCTTCTGCCGGTGCAACCGCATTTGTACTCGTCGCGAGATATCCGAGGACGCGTTGTCCGGGTAGACCGTGCGGATCATGACCTCGGCGTACGACGGCGTCTGTAGCAGACCGGGAACGATGATGCCGAAGGACGTCGACTCGGTGGCCGCTGCCTCCAGACCGATGTAGACATCGAAGCCCTCGGGGATGAGATCGCCGTACTCGTGCCACCAGCTCCGGTCATTGCCTTGCCGAGCCAATCCCATCAGCGCATCGGTCATCGTCTGATCGGCGTGCAGCACGCGGCACAGCGCCTCGATGTCGAGCAGTCGGATGCGGTGCGGCGTCCCGGTCTCAAGCCGCTGCACCGTCCCCGCACCGCGTTCGATCAGCCGAGCAACCTCCGCGATCGTCAGCCCGGACTCCTGCCGTAGCTCGCGCAGATGCCGCCCCAACTGCCTGCGCGGCACTGTCGACCCCGCGTGAGCATCAGGCCGCCCCACACTTTTGGATTCCCCGTTTTGAACACTGGGGCCCCTATTTTTGGATGCCACAGATCTCCCCTTTGGATGAAGGAAAACTCCTCACACACAACGGTTTACATCATATCCGGAGATCGCTCCGGTGGATCGACCCGATTGCCCCGGATCATCCGGATCCCCTCGGAACGCGCCTGCTGATGCGGTCTTCTATCCCCGGCGCCCGGCCCGGGAGGAACGTCAGGGGGTTCCTCCCGCACACCGGACCCACCGCCCCGGTCCGGGGCCGGGCGCCCTCGCATCCGAGGGCCAGCAACCGAGGGGGAAACCGAATGCATGTCGCTACGCCACCGTGGGAAACGACGCTTGAGGAGCTCTGCGACTACTACCGCGAGGTGTGCGGCATCCCGGCCTTCGTCATCCCCGACGGGGTGAACGCCATCCGGGCCGGCGGCGGCGACTTCTGCGTGGTCACCACTCCACCACACCTCGGCGCCGCTGTGCGATCACGCATGGACGACGTACCAGGACGATGCGGCCCGGTCTCGTCGTCCACGCTCAGCGGCCGCTGGATGTTCCTCGCCCGAGTCGGCCCCCTCGACACCTACGCCGACCTCGAACTCGCCGCGTTGAACGTCGGAATCACCGATGCCGCGACCTTCCCCCTGCCCACACCCAGCACCAAGCAGCGCACATGGGTCGTTCCACCCACCGACACCTACCTCCCCACCAGGGACTGGATCGTCGACGCAATCCGCTGGTGCCACCCCCGAACCCACCGCTGAACGAACCACCGCCCTCCCCCTGCCCGCAAGACCCCTTCGCCCGATTGCCACCCCACCCCACGGAAAGCGCTCCGATAACCCAGTCCACGGAGGCGACCCCAATGCCCCCTCACCGCACCACCGACGACCAAGCTCACACCGGCCGCAACGGCTCAGCCCCGACCTCCCCACACCCCGACGAACCCGACATCTGGCTAACCCTCACCCTCGGCGGACTCGAATTCCACTTCGTCGCCTGCCTCACCGCCGCCCTCATCTTCGTCTGCGACCTGCAACGCCACCGCCTCGCGGAACACGTCCACATCGCCGCGTACGGTGCACACGA
Source organism: Nocardia sp. NPDC050697 (assembly GCF_040654395.1). NCBI lineage: Bacteria > Bacillati > Actinomycetota > Actinomycetes > Mycobacteriales > Nocardiaceae > Nocardia > Nocardia sp. NPDC050697. The sequence goes on along the minus strand of NZ_JBFAHY010000007.1, from coordinate 38,101 downwards.
GACACCGCGGCTCCCCAACGAGTGCCTGTTCCTCGAGCCGTAGCCCCCGCATTGCAGGTAGCAGGTATTCCGAATGGGGGAGAGCCGCCACCGGAATCCCCTGTCAGCGGTGGCGACGCCGGACCCCGGATCGGCGAAAGTTCACAGCATGACGACAATGCTCTCCACCTCGTGCGACACCGCCTTCGAGGAACTGTCGTGGCGAGCCGACGGACTGTGCGCGCAGACCGACCCCGACGCCTTCTTCCCGAGCCAGGGCGAATCGGCGCGCGACGCCAAACGTATCTGTGCCGGGTGCGGGGTGCGTCAGCGCTGCCTGGAGTACGCCATCGCCAAGGACGAGCGGTTCGGCATCTGGGGAGGCCTCAACGGGCGGGAGCGCAGGCGGATCAGCGGTCGCGGTAGGTCTCCAGGAGGCGCAGCCAAATCTCGCTGATGGTCGGAAACGCAGGGACGGCGTGCCAGAGGCGGTCGATCGGGACCCGGCCGGTGATGGCGATGGTCGCGGAGTGCAGCAGTTCAGCGACGCCGGGGCCGGCAAAGGTGACGCCGACGATCGTCCGCTGGTGCGGGTCGATCAGGAGCCGCGCCAGGCCGCGGTAGCCGGGGAGGTACTGCTGGGCGCCGATGACGCGGCTCAGGTCGTAGTCCACGACATCCACCGGGCGGCCAAGCCGTGCGGCGTCTGCGACGGTCAGGCCGACCGAGGCGATTTCGGGGTCGGTGAAGATGACCTGCGGTACCGCTACCGCATCGGCTGTGCCGACGTGGCTACCCCACGAAGCAGTGTCGACAACCCTGCCGAGAGCCCGATCGGCGATGACGGTTCCAGCGATCCGGGCCTGGTATTTGCCCTGGTGGGTGAGGAGCGCGCGGTGGTTCACGTCGCCGACCGCGTACAGCCAATCCGTGCCGGGGACGGCATAGGTGTCGTCGGTATCGAGCCACTGGCCGGGGCGCAGGCCGATGATTTCCAGACCGAGATCATCGGTGCGGGGTGCGCGGCCGGTGGCGAGGAGGAGCTCGTCGGCGACGAGCTGGGTGCCGTCGGTGAGGGTCAGAAGAACGGCGTCGGTGCGTTCGGCGTGATCGATTCCGCTGGTGAAGTGGAGGTCGGCGCCTGCGGCGCGCAGCCGTTCGGCCACCAGCTCGGTGGCGAAGGGTTCGACGCGGGGGAGTAGCCGGTCCTCGCGGACGATCACGGTGACCTGCGCGCCGAGCGCCTGCTATGCGGTCGCCATCTCGACGGCGACCACGCCGCCGCCGAGTATCGCGAGCCGGGCGGGGACGGTGCGGGCGCTGGTTGCCTCGCGGCTGGTCCAGGGGCGGACCGCTTCCAGGCCGGGCAACAGCGCCGCGCGGGTTCCGGTGCAGATGGCGACGGCGTGCCGGGCGGTGAGCGTGCGCGGGCCGACGGTGACCTGGCGTGGGCCGCTGATCCGGGCGTGGCCGCGGATCAGGTCGATACCGGCCGCTTCCAGCCAGGCGACTTGCGAGCTGTCGTCCCAGTCGGAGGCCATGCGGTCGCGGTGCGCCAGGACGGCGGCGGTGTCGAGCGGGCCCACGGTGAGGCCGGGGAAGCGGGCGGCCTCGCTGCGCAGGAGGGCGGGGCGGAGCAGGGCCTTGCTGGGGTCGCAGGCCCAGTAGGAGCATTCGCCGCCTGCCAGTTCGGCTTCGATGATGGCGGTGCGTAATCCGGCGGCGGCGGTGCGGTCGGCGACGTTCTCGCCGACCGGGCCTGCGCCGAGCACGATGACGTCATAGTCCACTGTGGGTCTCCGTCTTCGTCAGCGGCCGGGGTGGCGCTGGGTGACTTCCTGTAGGAACCAGGCGTTGCCGTCCGGGTCCTCGAAGGCGGCGAACGAGCCGTAGCTGGCTCGCGCCGGGTGAACGCCGTCAACGCGGTGCGCGGCTCCGGCGTGGTGGAAGGGGCCGGTGTCGTCGTGGAACGGGCCGTCCACGGTGACGCCGCGTTCGCGAAGAAAAACAACGGCTTCCGAGATATCGGTGACCACCAGGTGCAGGCCGCGCACCGAGCCGGGGGCGGCGTCGGTGACGCCGGTGCCGAAGAGGATTGAGCAGCCCGAGCCGGGCGGGGTCAGGTGCACGACGCGATAGCCCTCGGCGGCGTGGTCGACATCGAGGCGGAAGCCGAGGCGGTCGGCGTAGAACTGTTTCGCGCGGTCGACGTCGGTGACGGGCAGGACGACGACCTCCAGTGCGAACTGCATGGTCAGCCTTTCTCGGAGCGGGCGGCCTCGGCGATGACGTCGGCGACCACGTCGGGGTGCGAGACCGCCACGGAGTGCGAGGCGGCGACCTCGACGGCGTGCGCGCCGGCCCGGCGGGCCATGAAGCGCTGGGCCTCGGCGGGGATATTGCGGTCTTCGGTGGTGATCAACCCCAGCTGGGGATGGTGTGCCAGGCGGCGGGGTGGGCTCGGTCAGTGCGGACTGCGCACGAGGTCATCCAGCGCCTCACCCGCGACCGGTACCGCATCATCGCCGCGGCCAACCCGCTCCGCGGCGTGGCCTCCGACGCGGCCGCGCTCAACTGGGGCCGGTGTGCGCGACCGGGGTGGTCGCGGCTATTGACGGTAGGGAGTCGGATGGGTGGTTCACCCCCGTCGAATGACCCAATCGATGACTGTCCGGCGATTCCTATTGGCCGTCGAACCAGCGGTTACTCCGCGACCATTACGCCAGGGTTGGGATCGAAGCGGAATACCGTATCCGGCGTGAGGAATTCCCGGCTCCCGAAATCCAGGCTCGGATTCTGGCCGGTCCACAGCTCGGCCTGGATCGGCTGCCCGTTGAACAGGAACAGGCTCATGTACGGGCTGGCCATGTCGGGATTGTCGTCGTTGTACTGCGGTCGCCCGGTGAAGCACGCCAGTTCCAGGTTCGAGCCGGACATCTGCTTCAGGTCCGCGTCGGTCATACCGGCGCCGAAATAGATCGCTCGATCCCAGTCACCGGACCACCCGGCGCGGTTCACCATCTCGGCCATGGTCACGGATTCCAGCTGCTGATCCACGGCGTCGTTGAAGGCCGATACCAGCTCTTTGGGCGGGCCGAGCGGTGCCGCCGACCGATCTTTCAGATCGAATGTCTGCCCGGAGCAGGCGGGGCCGGTGGGCTCATCACCGCTCAGCTGACATCCCGCGCAGGTCACGATCGCGGCGAGGGTTACCGCTGCGAGCCGGGCAATGGAAAGTCGCATGTCATCTTCCGTTCAAGGGGAGGTCGGCCCCGGGCTGAATCGGGTTCGTACCGGGCGTGACAGAGTTGCTGAAAGCGATCTGAGTACCTCCGGGAGCTTCTTGGAGGACCACCGCCCGGTTGTTGTCGATGGCCTCCAGAACCTTCCGCTGCAACTCCTCCGGCGAGGCGTCCCTGTTCTGTGTTCCGATTTCCCGGCCCCGCTCGTTGTTGTAGAGGTCCATCGCCTCCCTTGCCGCGGGGTTGCTGCCCACCATCTCGTGCGCGCTGGTGAAGGTGCTCGTCCACTCGGGACCGAACTCCTGGGTCATGCGCGCGTTCCAGTACATATGCCGGAACGCGTCGGAATGCCCGTCCGCGAGAGACCTTCTGTTCTCCGTCGTGTCGAGGTCCGGGTAAGCGGACTTCGCCACCTCCGCTGCCTCATCTTGAATGGCGTAGAAGGTCTCGAGGTTGAACACCCCATGCGGTGGTTTGGTGGCGAGCAGCGCCAGCGCCGCCGCCTCCTCCTGCGTCATTGCCTTCGGCTGGATATCCGGTAGATAGAGGCGCAGTGTGTCCAAGAGAACGCCGGACGGGAAGACGACCGTCGTGTCCGAGGCGTCGACCTGGTATTCGCGCAGGATACGGGCCAGTTCCGGATCGCTGGGTATCGGGATAAGCGTTTCGCGGACCGCCTCCGGCAGATTTTCGAGCACCTCGTTGAGGGTGGCGTTGTAGCGGAGATCGGCTGTCCAGACATCGTTCAACGCCTCCTGCAGCGCCTCCTGGTAGTCGCGTCGTACTCGCTCGACGGACATTGACCGGGTCAGGCCGGTGAGCAGGCTGCCGGTCATCCAATCCAGCACCGATTTCCTCGACAGCACCTGACCGTCCTCGGTGTAGAACAGTTCGTACTCCGAGGCCTCGATCTTGCGGACGGTGTCCACGATGGTTGTCTTGGCCGAACGAAAGATTTCGGCCACCTCTTGGATGGGGGCCTTCATCGAGGCGATCGCGTCCACGGTGGCGAGCGCGTTCCGTCGTTCGGTCTCGAACCGGGTCCGAAGGGCATCACCTGCCTCGCCTTCGAAGTAGTCGCGTGAATTCTGTACGTCGCGACTGGCTGCCTCGACATCGGTCTCGATGGTGTTGGCGAGGGAGTCGAGTTCGGTCGGCAGCCGTTCGGCGGGGCTGATCGTCCACCCGAGCACGGTCGAGATCTCGATCGAACTGCCGTCCGTCATCGCTGGCCCGCCTGCTCCATCGACGCGGCGCTGGCCGCTTCCTGGGCTTCGTAGGCCGCGGCGGCGGTGTCGAGATCCGCGGCGACGGTGGTGATTCGGCCGGCGTGGTAACGGACGACCCGGTCCAGCGCCCCGAGCACTTCCTGGACCCGGACGAACGTCTCGGACTCGTCGATGCCCTCGCGAGCGGCATCTCGGGTGGCCTTGGCCAGCGGCTGATGGCCTTCGATAGTCCCCGCCCGCGTCCGCAACCTCGCTGCCAGCTCCCGCACCTTGACCGAATCGACGTTCACCGCGCACCCCGCGAATCCTGTTGCCTGCGAATTCGACCCTCGGTTTCCCGCGCCTCCGCCAGCGCCGCCGTGTGCGCCCGCTCGTGGCAATCCCGGACGAGCTGGGCGAAGTGCTCCGGACCGCGTTCCATCGCGAACTCCGTCAGGCGCAGGTCGGTGATGGTGCCGTAGATGTCGACCTCGATAGTGATCGAGCCATCGGGCGAATAGGCCGCGCCCCGGACCTTCGCGACGGCGGTATTGAGTTCGGCGACCTGTCGGGCCACCTGCTCCAGGTCGTCAGACACCGCTGTCTCCCGGGTTCGGCGCTGCCGGGTCGAGAATGCGCACGGCGTGGTCGATGGCGGCGGTGTGTGCGTTCCGATGCTGCCCGACGAGGACTGCTGCCAGCTGCGCGGGGCCGTCGTCCATGGCGTAGTCGGCGACGTGCAGGCGGGTGATCCGGCCCGCCGGGTCGGTCTCGATGGTCACCGTTCCGTCGGCCGATCGCGATTCCCCGCGAACCGCCGCTATCTGCTGGTCCAGCTCCGATTCGGGTTCCGCACCGTGCACGCTCCGCCCCGCCTTCACATCGTCGGGACAGCCCACAGTGGTCTCCCCCGGCGCTACCGTATACGAATGCTCGAGTGCCGCGAAGGCTGTGGCTCTCGGGAATTCACCCGAGGTCGGGGGCCGAGGGGTCAGATGAGCTCTGGCGGCAACGCCAGCGACGGGACGAGCGTGGTCAGGTCGACGAGCTCGATATGCGCGCCGTGCTCCCGAGTGAAATCGGCGACGGTGTGGGCGCTCGCGGGTCCGAAGCGTGCTTCGAATCGGGCTCTGGTGTGTGGAGACGATCTGCCGAGCGCCCATTCGATCGTCGACTTGGATGTCGTCAGGAAATGGATGGGAAGAGTGCCGACAACGAATAGTTGAGCACGCCGATCGCGGTCAGCGAGCGCCAGGTGGACCAGGTCGGCAACGACGCCTCGCTTGCGCATGGTGTCGGCGCCCTTCCACTGCGCGACCTTGAATTCGGCTATTCGCCTGTTGGTTTCGAGATCGAAGGGGCGCGCAGGATCGTTGCCCGCTCCGAGGGACGGCCTTCGCGCGACCACCTCGCCGGGTTCGAGGATGGCAGGCAGCACGCGCGCTATGACGGTCGCGTGAATGACGTCGCTGAGGCGACCGACGTGTGCTCGCACAGCCAGCGCGGCGTCGAGAAGGTCGTCGCTGAATCCGTACTCGGTGGTCACCGCGGCGCTCATGGTCGAATCGGCGTGCTCGAGGGCGGCCTCCGCGTCGGCGAGGTGCAGCGTCAGGTCGCGGTCGGTGAGGAATTTCAGCAGCGTGGCGAACGATTCGGCTGGTTGGCTGCCGCTCGTGGAGTTCTCGACCGGTTCCGGGTGGCCAGCCCGTTGAGGGGTGTAGACGCTGGTGGTCAGCCCCGATCTGCGCAGCTCGGCGAGCGCGCGATGCGAGGTGAACGCCGACCGCGGTAGCCCGGTGATGAGCTGGTAGACCTGCTTGGGTGGGTAGCGCTTGTTCGCGACGACCACCCAGTGCTCGCGGATCGGCTCGGGCGTGATCGCGCTGATCGCCTCGAGCGGTAGAGGTCCGCTCCCCTCCTCCATGCGGGAGAGCGCGGAGTCCAGCGCTTCGGCGGGGAGGGCAGCGCGTGCGCCGCGAATTTCGATGCCGATGAGCAGACCGTCGCGGTCGAAGTCGACGATGATGTCGCCGCGATCGACGTCGACATGCTGCTGCCGGACCGCTTCGCCGTTCGCTATCTCCTTCAGGGAGATGTAGGCGGCGTTGGCGGCGGGGTCGTAGGTCATCTGCATGAGAACGAATTCTCCAGCCTGCGCGGCCTCCCTGCCGGACCGGCCATCCGGCGCTAGCCTGAGATATGGACGCTGTCACGGTTGTCCCCACCCCGGCCAACGAGCCGATCCACACCTACGCCCCGGCCACCCCGGAACGCGAACGCCTCCGCGCGAAACTCACCGAGATAGCCGAGCAGCAGGTGGAGATCCCCCTGGTCATCGGCGGCAAGCACCGCCCGGGTACGGGGACCAGGCATGAGATCGTCACCCCGCACCGGCACAGCCACGTGCTCGGCACCTACACCGATACCACGCACGAGGAAGCCCAGTCGGCGATCGATGCCGCGCTGACCGCGGCCGAAGGCTGGCGCGCCCTCCCGTTCGACGAGCGCGCGGCCGTCCTGCTCCGCGCCGCCGACCTCCTTTCCGGCCCGCACCGGGAAACCCTGGCCGCCGCGACGATGCTCGGCCAGTCCAAGTCCGCCCAGCAGGCGGAGATCGACGCTCCGTGCGAGCTCATCGACTTCTGGCGCTTCAACGTCGCCTTCGCCCGCGACATCCTCGCCCAGCAACCGCAGTCGAGCGCGGGCACCTGGAACCGCATGGACTACCGCCCGCTGGAGGGCTTCGTCTACGCCATCACCCCGTTCAACTTCACCGCCATCGCGGGGAACCTGCCCACCGCGCCCGCGCTCATGGGCAACACGGTGGTGTGGAAACCGTCGCCGACGCAGACGCTCGCCGCGTTCTACACGCTGAAGCTGCTGGAGGAGGCGGGGCTGCCGCCGGGGGTGATCAACCTGGTCACCGGGGATGGGCAGGCGCTGTCCGAGGTCGCGCTCCGCGATCCGAACCTGGCGGGGATTCATTTCACCGGGTCCACGAAGACGTTCAAGTACCTGTGGCAGCAGGTCGGGCAGAACCTGGAGCGGTATCGCGGGTATCCGCGGCTGGTCGGTGAGACCGGGGGGAAGGACTTCGTGGTCGCGCACCCATCGGCCGATCCGGCGTCGCTCGCTACCGCGCTGGTCCGCGGTGCTTTCGAGTACCAGGGGCAGAAGTGCTCGGCGGCCTCCCGCGCGTACCTGCCCAGAAGCGTCTGGAACACCATGCGGGACGACTTCCTGCACGCGACAGCCGGCCTGAGCTACGGCGACGTACAAGACCTGACCCACTTCGGCGGGGCGCTGATCGACCGTCGCGCCTATGACAAGAACGTGGCAGCGCTGAACAGGGCGAAAGACGCGGGGATCGAGATTCCGGTGGGCGGCCGAGCGGACGACAGCGAGGGGTACTTCGTGCAGCCGACCGTCCTGCTGGTCGACGACCCGCGCGACGAGGCGTTCGGCACCGAATACTTCGGCCCGATCCTCGCGATCCACGTCTACGACGACAACGCCTGGCCCACCGTCCTGGACGAGGTGAACGACGCCGCACCGTACGCCCTCACCGGCGCCGTCTTCGCGCGCGACCGGCAGGCGATCAACCAGGCGAGCGAGAGGCTGCGGTACGCGGCGGGGAACTTCTACGTCAACGACAAGCCGACCGGCGCGGTGGTCGGGCAGCAGCCGTTCGGCGGCGCCCGCGGCTCGGGCACCGACGACAAAGCGGGTTCACCGCTGAACCTGCTGCGCTGGGTCGCGCCCCGGACCATCAAGGAGACCTTCGTCCCGCCCACCGACCACCGCTACCCGCACATGGACACGCCGTGAACCCGCTGCGCCCGGTGATCCTCGCGGCGGCGGGGTCGCCCCGGCTCGCGAAGGCCGTCACCACGGTGCCGATCACGGCGGCGGTGGTGCGCCGCTTCGTGGCGGGGGCCGACCGGGCCGCGCTGCTCCCGGTGCTGCGGGGGTTGCTCGCCGACGGGCGGCGGGTCAGCGTCGACTTCCTCGGGGAGAACACCACCGACCCGGCGCAGGCGGACGCGGTCGTCGCCGAGTACCTGGCGTTGATCGCGGACCTGGCGACGCTGGCCGATGCGCCCGGCACCGAGCTGGGCCCGGAGTGGGCGGTGCCGCTGGAGGTGTCGGTCAAGCTCTCGGCGCTGGGCCAGGCACTGCCCGAGCCGAAAGCGGTGGACCGGCTGCGCACCATCTGCGCAGCCGCCGAGCGGGCGAACATCTGGGTGACTGTGGACGCCGAGGACCACACCGCCACCGCGGGAACCCTTGCCACCGTGCACGCCCTGCGCGCGGAATTCCCCTGGCTCGGCGTGGTCCTCCAGTCCTACCTGCACCGCACCGAAGCCGACTGCGGCAGCTTCACCGATGCCAGGGTCCGGCTGTGCAAGGGCGCGTACAACGAGCCGCCCGAGGTCGCCTTCCAGCACAGCGCCGAGGTCACCGGCTCCTACCTGCGTTGCCTCGACGTGCTCATGCACGGCGACGGCTACCCTATGGTCGCTACGCATGACCCGGCGCTGGTCGAGGCCGCCATCGAAGCCGGCAAATCCCGCTACGAGCACCAGATGCTCTACGGCGTCCGGGAGCTGGAGCAGCGCAGGCTGGCGGCAGAAGGCCGGGCGGTGCGGGTCTACGTACCGTACGGCACCGAGTGGTACGGCTACCTGACCCGTCGCCTGGCCGAGCGCCCGGCCAACCTCGGATTCTTCCTGCGAGCCCTGGTCAGCCGCGGCTGACTCACACCAGCGGCTTGCCCAACCGGCGGCGCAGCCGGAAATCGGCGAGGTAGAAGTTCATCGGGAAGAGCCGCAGCGCCGTCGGCAGCTTGCGCTGGCTCGCGCCGATGGCCCGCATGAGCAGCGCGAGCCGCCGCTCCTCGCGCTCCGACCAGGTCATCCCCATCTGCTCGCGCAGCCGCGGCGGCAGCAGCCCGGTCACCAGGAAACGCTGGACCGGGGCGAAGGCGCGCAGCGGTTTGGGCAGCATGTGCAGGTCGATGAGGGTGTCGAAGTACTCGCGGGTGCGGTCATCGATGGCGCGGGCGGCGAGGCCGGTCTCCCAGTACTCGGCGAAGGCGGCGCGGTCGGCGGGCCACATGTCGGGGCGCATCTGCAGGGAGGTGCCGAGGCGGGCGGCGTAGCGGTAGAAGGTGTCGGCGGTGGCGTCGTCCCACTCGCCGTGCAGGCGGCGCTCGATGTCGATGACGCCGTAGTAGAGGCAGGCGGCGACCCAGAGCTGCAGGTTCGGGTCGAAGGCGTTGTACTTCACCGGGCTCTGCGCCGAGGAGCGGACCGAGCGGTGCGCGGTGTTCACGGCCTCGCGGTAGACGGCGCGCTCCTCGTCGGTGCCCATGAGCGCGACAGCGAGGTAGGTGAGCGTGGTGCGCAGCCGCTTCAGCGGGTGCAGCATGACCTTGCCCGAATCGACCGAGCTCTCCAGCACGCCGTAGGCCACGGGGGCGTGGCTGAGCTGCATGATCACATTCGCGGTGCCGCCGAGGAAGGCGCCGGCGCCGGTCCAGCGCGCGGCCATGTCGAAGTCGTCGACCGGGGTCGGCGCGGGTGCCGTGAGTGGTGCTGGCATCGTTGCCCGCCTTCCGTGAGAAGATTCGGCGTCAAAGTTCTCATCATCTCGCAATGCTGTCAATCGGGGCTGCAACCATGCGATGCTGAAGCTGTCATCGTTTCGCGGATGGATAGGGTGGCCCACATGGCGAAGCTGACCCGACTGCTGCATCTGGTGCGGTCCGCGGGCCCGGAGGACCGCAACCAGGCCCGGGTGCTCGACGCGGCGCTCGTCGCCTTCCTCGACTTCGGCATCAAGCGGACCAGCATGGTCGAGGTGGCGCGGCGGTGCGGTCTCTCGCTGGCCACGCTGTATCGGCGCTTCGCCAGCAAATCCGATCTGATTCAGGCTGTGGGGTTGCGGCAGGCTCGGCAGTTCGTCGAGGACGTGGATGCTGCCTTGCAGCGGCAGGTCGATCGGGATGCGGGGGCCGAGGATCAGATCGTCGAGTTGTTCGTCGTTTTCCTGGAGGGGTTGCGGGGGAACAAGTTGCTGGATCGGTTGTTGCAGACCGAGCCGGAGATCGTGCTTCCCTATCTCACCGTGCAGGGGGCGCCGGTGATCGAGCTGGGGCGGGATTACCTGGTGGAGTTCATTGCTAGGTTGCAGCGGGAGGGGAAGTTGCCGGAGTACGATCCGGCGCCCATTGCCGAGATGATCGCTCGGACGTCGCTGTCTTTGGCGCTGACGCCGCAGACGGTTATTCCGTTCGAGGACAACAGGGCCGTGCGCGAATTCGCGCGCGATCACATCGCTGTGTCGTTCCGGGTGCCGGGGCGGTTGGCGTAGGGCTGAACGCCGTGCCGATCATTCGACGGACAGATTTGCTTTGCGGTAACTGACACGCTGGGTGGCCCTACGTCCAGAACCAGTCAAGGTCAGGTCATGACTCAGCCGCCCTATCCGCAGCAGTCCAACGGGCCGCAGTATCCCCAGCAGCAGCCGTACGGGCAGCCGTACCCGCCGCCGCAGCCGCCGAAGAAGAAGCCGGTGTGGCCCTGGGTGTTGATCGGCGCCATGGTGTTGCTCTGCGGCGGCTGCTTCGGCATCGTCGGGTTGGCGAGCAACAGTGCCGACGAGGACGAGTCGACGGCCACGTTCACGTCGGCGGCGCCGGGTGCCGAACCGGCCGGGGGCGCGCCGAAACCGGCCGCTCCGGAGGTCGCCTCGGCCGGGGCGACCGTGCGGGATGGGAAGTTCGAGTTCCGGGTGACCGGTGTGGATGCCCCGGTGAAGACGGTGGGCAGCAATCCCTATCTGAAGGAGACCGCGCAGGGGCGCAGGTTCGACAACGACACCTCGGCCGAGATCAATGTCAACGACGAGATCGTCACCGAGGTCAACCCGGGGAACAGCGTCGATGTCACCGTGGTCTTCGACGTTCCGGCGGGGTCGGTGCCCGCCACGCTGGAGTTGCACGATTCGGCGTTCTCCGGCGGGGCGAAGGTCGCGATCGGTTAGACCAGCGGGAGTCCGTGCTTGCGACGGAAGCGCAAGTCGCTGAGATAGATGCCCAGGGGCAGGCGGCGCACCGAGTAGGGGAGGGCGTTGTCGACGTGGCCGAGGAGGCGGAGGGTGCGGGAGAGGAGCCATTCGTCGCGCGACGTCCAGCGCAGCCCCATCTGCTCCCGGACGTGCGGCGGGAGCATCCCCGCCACCAGGTAGCGGTGCGGGCGGCCGAGCAGGACCTGCACCGGCAAGGGAAGCATCTTCAGGTCGACCAGGTCGCGGAGGTAGCTGCGGACGGCGGGGGAGACGGTGGTGGCGGCGAGGTTCTCGGACCAGTAGCGGTCGAAGGCGGCGCGGTCGGGGGGCCACATGTCGGGGCGGACCTGGAGGGTGGTGCCGAGGCGGGCGGCGTAGCGGTAGAAGGCCTCGGCCTCGGGGCCCTCCATCGGGCCGTGCAGGCGTTCGTGCAGGTCGGCGAGGCCCCAGTAGAGGCAGGCGGCTACCCACAGCTGGAGCCGGACGTCGAAGGCGTTGTACTTCACCGGGCTCGCCGCAGTCGACCTGACCTGACGGTGCGAGGTGTTCACGGCCTCGCGGTAGGCGGCGCGCTCCTCGTCGGTGCCGAGGAGGGCGACGGCGAGGTAGGTCATGGTGGTGCGGAGGCGTTTGAGCGGGTGGATCATGACGTTGCCGCTGTGCACGGTGCTCTCCAGCACGCCGTAGCCGACGCCGGGGGTGGCGAGTTGCAGGATGACGTTGGGGGCGGCGGCGAGGCCGCCGGCGACCACCGGGAGGAAGGCGGCGATCTCGAAATCGTCGGCTGACTCGGGTGCTACGGGCAAAGGTCGGGACATCACGACCTCCGATCTCGGCGCTGAGACGGATACACACCTACGGTGTCACTGTTTCGCGGCCCGCGTCGGCGAGTCCGGCGAGCGGTGACCGATCTGTGATCAGTAGCGTGGTCGGGGTGCTGCTGCGATCGCTCAACCCGGCCGCCGTCGCCGCCGGCGACGACCTTCCGGATGCCCTGACCATTGCCGGGGAGACGCTCTCCCGCTCCGATCTGCTCGGGGCGGCTACCTCGGTGGCGGAGCGGGTGGCGGGGGCTGAGCGGGTCGCCGTGCTGGCGCGGCCGACCGTCACCACCGTGCTCGCGGTGACGGGGGCGTTGCTGGCGGGGGGGAGTGTGGTGCCGGTGCCGCCGGATTCGGGTGCCGCGGAGTTGCGGCACATTCTCAGCGACTCGGGGGCGCAGGCTTGGCTGGGGGACGCTCCCGAGGGGAGCGAGCTGCCGCGGATTCCGGTGCGGAAGCACGCGCGGTCCTGGCATCGCTATGCCGAGCCGGATGCGGCGGGGATCGCCTTCGTGCTCTACACCTCCGGCACCACCGGTGCGCCGAAGGGTGTACTGCTGAGCCGGGGTGCCATTGCCGCGGGGCTGGATGCGCTGGCCGAGGCTTGGGCGTGGACCAGGGATGACACGCTGGTGCACGGGCTTCCGCTGTTCCACGTGCACGGGCTGATCCTCGGGCTGCTCGGTCCGCTGCGGGTCGGGAGCCGGTTGATCCACACGGGGAAGCCGACGCCGGAGGGGTATGCGGCGGCGAAGGGCACGCTCTACTTCGGGGTGCCGACGGTGTGGTCGCGGATCGCGGAGGACGAGGGGGCGGCGCGTGCGCTGGCGAAGGCGAGGCTGCTGGTGTCCGGGAGTGCGCCGCTGCCGGTGCCGGTGTTCCAGAAACTGGAGCGGCTCACCGGGCGGGCGCCCGTGGAGCGGTATGGCATGAGCGAGACGATGATCACGCTTTCGACCAGGGCCGATGGTGAGCGCAGGCCGGGGTGGGTGGGGTTGCCGGTGCGCGGGGTGGAGACCAGGCTGCTGGACGAGCGCGGTGCCGAGGTGCCGCATGATGGGGAATCCATCGGCAGCTTGCAGGTGCGGGGGCCGATGCTCGGCGACGGGTATTTGAACCGGCCGGACGCCACCGCCGAAAGTTGGCTCGCTGGCGGGTGGTTCGCGACGGGGGATGTGGCGGTGATCGATGCCGGCGGGTTCCACCGGATCGTCGGGCGGGAGTCGGTGGATCTGATCAAGTCCGGGGGGTACCGGGTCGGGGCGGGTGAGGTGGAGACGGCGCTACTCGGGCATCCCGAGGTGGCGGAGGTCGCCGTCGTGGGGCTGCCGGACGACGATCTGGGCCAGCGCATCGTCGCCTTTGTGGTCCCGCGCGGCAGCGCGCCGGACGAAGCGGAGCTAGTGGCGCATGTGGCGACGGAACTGTCGAACCACAAGCGCCCGCGCGAGATCCGCTTCGTCGAGACGCTGCCGCGCAACGCCATGGGGAAGGTGCAGAAGAAGCAGTTGAGCTAGTTGTGCGCGTGCAGCGCGGAGTTCAGCTCGATGCCCGTGCCCGTGCGGGAAACCACTTCCACCGCACCGGACTGCGAGTTCCGCCGGAAGAGCAGGTTCGGCTGTCCGCTCAGCTGCGCCGCCTTCACGATCGTCCCGTCGGGGGTCGACACCTTGGTGCCCGCGGTGAGGTAGAGCCCCGCCTCGAGCACGCAATCGTCGCCGAGCGGGATGCCGAGCCCGGAGTTGGCGCCGAGCAGCGAGCGGGCACCCACCGAGATCACGGTGGTGCCGCCGCCGGAGAGCGTGCCCATGGTGGAGGCACCACCGCCCACATCCGATCCGTCCCCGACCACGACCCCGGCCGAGATCCGCCCCTCGACCATGGAGGTCCCGAGCGTCCCGGCATTGAAGTTCACGAACCCCTCGTGCATGACGGTGGTCCCGGCGGCCAGGTGCGCCCCCAACCGGACCCGGTCGGCGTCGCCGATCCGCACCCCGGTGGGCACCACGTAATCGACCATCCGCGGGAACTTGTCGATGCTGTAGACGGTGACCGGGCCCCGGCTGCGCAGCCGCAGCCGCACGGTCTCGAAGCCGTCCACCGCGGCGGGGCCGTGGTTGGTCCACACGACGTTGGCGAGCAGCCCGAACTGCCCGTCCAGGTTCAGCCCGTGCGGCTGGACCAGGCGGTGCGAGAGCAGGTGCAGCCGCAGGTAGACGTCGTGCGCGTCGACCGGCGGCGCCGCGAGGTCGGCGATGGTGGTGCGCACCGCGACCACCTCCACGTCGCGCGCGTCGTCGGGGCCGAGCAGGGTGGAGTACTCGGCGGGCGGCGCGTCCAGCCGCTCGGTGCCGGTGCTGTCGAAGCTGCCGAGCTCCGGGGCCGGGTACCAGGTGTCCAGAACGGTCCCGGACGAGGTCACGGTGGCGATGCCGACTGCTGCTGCTCCCTGAGTGCTCACGTCGAGAGAGCGTACCCATCGTGCCCGGCACGTGGTGCCGCCACGTCCGCCGACCGCGCGACCAGCGCCGAGCGCAACTTCCAGATGTCGGCGCCGCAGGTGGGGTCGAGCCCGGTGAACTGGGCGATGCGCTTGAGCCGGTGGTCGACGGTATTGGCGTGGATGCGCAGCTGCCGCGCGGTCAGCTGGCGGTTGAAGTCGTTCTCCAGGTGGGTGCGCAGCGTGCTGAGCAGCTCGGGGTGCTCGTCCAGCGGGTTCAGGATGGCGGCGAGGCAGTCGCGGGCGGGGCCGGGGCGGGTGAGCTGGAACTCCAGCGCCATGCGCTCGAAGCGGTGCAGGCCGCCGCGGGTGCCGATCAGGGTGACGGTGTCGAGCAGCTGGTGCGCGCGGTCGGCGGCGTCCGGGATGGCGTGCCGGTCGGCGTGCACGAGGGTGGCGGTGATCGGGACCCGCGCGGCCGCGGCCAGCTCGGCGATCAGCGCCTCGAGCGAGGCGTCGGTGACGGTGTGCGCGGGCAGCAGCACGGTGCCGCCGTCCACGCTGAGCAGGGCGAGCGTGTGCGGCCCCGCGTGCGCGGCGAGCGCGGCCTGGGTGCGGCGCAGGGTGCGCCGGGCCACCACGTCGCCGTCGAGCGCCGGGTCGGCGGCGTCGGGGTGGGTGGGGATGTGCAGCGCGAGCACGGCGTACCGCTCGGCGGGCTCGATACCGCACTCGCGAGTCATGGTGCTGGTGGAGTAGCCGCCGAGCAGCGCGGAGGTGAGGGTGTGCACGGCGGTGTGGTGGTCGGCGGCGGCGGAGCGCAGCTCGCGGACGTAGGCCATGCTGATCGCGGTGGTCATCCGGTCCAGCGCGGTCAGCATGGCGCGCATGCCGGCCACCAGGGTGTCGTAGTCGTCGCGCCGCACCTCGCTTTCGGTGCGGCGCGCGGCCACCAGGTCGAGCCCGATCCGGTAGCCGGCGTGCACGGCGTGGTGCACGGCGTCGATCGGGACGCCGGTCCTGGCCCAACCGGCCGCGGCGCGCTCGATCTCGGCGAGGTGCTCGGTGGTGTCGTCGCCGTCGGCGGTCGCCAGCGCCGCGGCCAGGCACTGCCGGGTCAGCGCGGTCACCTCGTCCGGGGCGTCGAGCGACGCGATCTCGAGTAGTTCGCGTTCCGGCAGGGTCACGGTCACGACAGGCTCCTCCACTGCTCGGCGCCTACCAGGCGGTAACGGTGTTACTCGGAGACGTTACGCGCGTAACCGGCGCATATCAACGGGGTGCGCCGAGTTCGCGCAGTGCGCCCGCGGTGTCCAGATCGGCGTAGGCGGTGGCGTACCGCTCGGCCAGCGCCAGCGCGATGTCGGGGCGCTGCCACAGCTCGCCCGCGCTCGCGGTGCAGAGCCAGAGCGTGAGGCCGTGCGCGACCGAGGCGCGGTAGCCGGCCTCGATCTCGGACGCCGACGGCAGCTCGGCGGCCGGGAGGCCGAGTGCGGCACGGTACTCGGCGAGCAGCCCGGCCTCGGCCGCGCGGCGGTCGGCGATGGTGAGCGCGCCCTGCAGGAAGTAGCCGAGATCCAGCGACCAGGAGCCGCGCCGGGCCACCTGCCAGTCCAGGAAGCCGACCCGGGCGCCGTCCAGCAGGTAGGTGTTGCCGATGTGCGCGTCGCCGTGCAGCAGGGTCTGCGGGCCGGTGGTGAGGCTCGCGATGTAGGGCTTCCAGATGTCGTCGATGAGCCGGCCGATGGTCAGGTCGAGCACGGCGGGCGGGGCGTCGGGGAGCCGGTCGAGCGCGGCCTGCAGTGGCGCGATCTCCATGCCGTTCCACGGGACGAAGGGCTCCAGCCACGAGAGCTCGGGGTGGGCGTCCAGCCGGGCGCCCCAGTAGTGGCCGTGCAGCCGGGCCAGGGCGCGGACGCCGTCGGCGGCCTGGTCGACGGTGAGCGGGCGGGTGGCGTCGCGCGGGTCCGCGCCGCGCTCGGTCAGGTCCTCCATGACCAGCAGGAAGTCCTCGCGCTCGGGATCGATCAGGGCGGTGTACACGGCCGGGTGCTCGATCGGCAGCGCGGCGCCGGAGCGGAAGAGGTTCGGCTCGTGGAACATGCCGCTGGTGAGCTTGATCAGCTCTCGGTGCGCGGGGTCGGCCGCCTTGACGAAGACCGAGCGTGGTCCGGGCGCGCCGTCGTAGGTCAGCGCGAGCCGGGCGCGCCGGTTGGTGCCGTCGTCGCGCAGGGCGACGGTCACCGCGGCCACCCTGGCGCCGGGGAAGTGGCCGGCGAGCGCGGTGGTCATCCAGGCCGGGGTGAGCTGTGCCCAGTCGGTGGGAATCGGCAGGTCGGCGGTCATGGTTACCCTCTTCCGGAGTGCGAGGAGAATTGCATTCTCAGGAGAGGTTACGCGCGTAACCGTCGGCTCAGGTGGATTCCCGGACCACCAGCACCGCGAGATCCGCGCCGGTCGCCTCGGCTTCGGTGGGGTAGCCGAGCGCGGACATGAAGGACGCCGTCGCCACCTCGACGATCGCCTCGGCCTCGAAGGCGACCGAGGTGAGCGGCGGCGCGGCGACCTCGCCGAGCGGGATGGCGTCGACGCCGATCACCGCGAGGTCGCGTGGGCACTCCAGCCCGGCTTTCCGCATGCCGTGCTGCACCACGAACGCGGTGTCGTCGTTCTGCGCGCACACCGCGGTGATCCCGCGCTCGTGCCAGCCGGTGACGATCCCGGCCGCGTCGGCGGCGCGCAGCTCGACGAGTTCGGGCTCCGGCAAGCCGCGGGCATCCATGGCGGTGCGCAGCCCGGCGAGCCAGTACTCGCCGAACAGGCGCAGTGCGGGGTCGGGGGAGAAGGCGTAGGCCAGCCGCCGGTGGCCGCGCGCCACCAGGTGCGCGATCCGCAGCTCGCCCGCGGTCAGGTGCAGGTTGCCGAGGTCGGCGAGGCGGCTGCTGCCGAGGTGGAAGTTGGGGATGCGGGCTGCCTCGACCGCGGCCAGCGCGGCGCCCTGCAGCGGGTAGACGCCGGTCACGGCGACCGGGTCCAGGTCGGTGATGGCGTTCACGACGGCGGCCTCGTCGCCGGTGTCGAAGAGGAGCACCTGCATGACGCCGCGGCGCGCCAGCTCGGTCGTCATCCTGGTGCTCACCTCGATGGCCAGCGCGTTCAGCGCGACCTGCGGCAGCACGAAGAGCACGACGCCGCTGCGCCGGCGGGCCAGGTTCCTGGCCGCCAGGTTGGGGCGGTAGCCGAGCTCGTCGGCGGCGCGGCGGACCGCGGCCCTGGTCTGCTCGGAGATGGAGCGGCCGGGGACGTCGTTCAGCACGTAGCTGACGGTCGCGGTGGAGACCCCCGCGTGCCTGGCCACATCCGCTTTCGTCGGTCTCGCGGTCATCACACCCCTTCTCCTCGCCCCGGCCGCGACCATGATGGCATGGCATCCGTCCGGCGAACGGCCCGTAGGCTGGCGGCGTGAGCATCGATTTGCGCGCCGACCCGATCGAGCTGACCGCCGCCCTCGTCGACATCCCGAGCGTCTCGCGGGACGAGGCGGCCATCACCGACGTGGTGGAAACCGCGCTGCGCGAACAGACCTCGGGCTTCACCGTGCGACGGCACGGCAATGTCGTCCTCGCACGTACCGACCGCGGCAGGCGGGATCGGGTGATCCTGGCCGGGCACCTGGACACCGTCCCGATCGCGGACAACCTGCCCAGCCACTACGTCATGGAGGACGGCCACCGGGTGCTGGCCGGTTGCGGCACCGTGGACATGAAATCCGGCGACGCGGTCTTCCTGCACCTGGCCGCCACCGTGGCCGATCCGGTCTGTGATCTCACCCTGATCTTCTACGACTGCGAGGAGATCGCGGCCCGCTACAACGGCCTGAACAGCGTCGAGCGGGACTTCCCCGAGTGGCTGGAGGCCGATCTCGCCATCCTCGGCGAGCCGTCGGCGGGCTGGGTCGAGGCGGGGTGCCAGGGCACGCTGCGCGCGAAGCTCAGCACGAAGGGCGTGCGGGCGCACTCGGCCCGATCCTGGCTGGGCGACAACGCTATTCATCGGCTTGCCCCGGTGCTGGAGCGGCTGTCGGGCTACCGCGGCCGCGAGGTCGACATCGACGGCTGCGTCTACCGCGAGGGGCTCTCCGCGGTGCGGGTGGGCGGCGGGGTCGCCGGCAATGTGGTGCCGGACGCCGCCGAGGTCGAGGTGAACTTCCGCTTCGCCCCCGACCGCTCGGTGCAGCAGGCCGCCGAGCACGTCGCCGAGGTCTTCTCCGGGCTGGAGCTCGACCTCGAGGTCACCGACTCGGCGGCGGGCGCGCTGCCGGGGCTGAAAGCGCCTGCGGCCGCCGACCTCATCTCGGCGGTGCGCAAGCAGGGCGGCGGCGGGGTGCGGGCCAAGTACGGCTGGACCGATGTGGCCCGGTTCGCGGCCCGCGGCATCCCGGCGGTGAACCTCGGCCCCGGCGATCCGAACCTGGCGCACAAGCGCGACGAGCGGGTGCCGGTGCGGCAGATCACCCAGGTCACCGAGGTGCTCAGGGGGTACCTGACCGACGGCGCGTGACGCCGCGGCAACGGCCGGGCGAACAACGCGGTCCCGGCGCTCGGGCCGGGGCGCGGCCGGTAGCGTGGGGCGCATGTCCACCGACGCCGAAGCTGCCGGTCCGCGCAGGCCATCCACCAGATTCCGCGGGCCGCTGGTGTTCCGCCGGGCGCGCCGCGACGGCAGCACCGCCGACCGCAACCTGCTCGACCAGCGCGGTGATTCGGATTGGGTGCACACCGACCCGTGGCGGGTGCTGCGCATCCAGGCCGAGTTCGTCGAGGGGTTCGGCGCGCTCGCCGAGGTGCCGCGCGCGGTCACCGTCTTCGGCTCGGCGCGCACCGGCGAGGAGCACCCGGAGTACCAGGCGGGGCTGGCCATCGGCGCCGCGCTGGCCGAGGCGGGGTACGCGGTGATCACCGGCGGCGGGCCGGGCGCGATGGCGGCCGCCAACCGCGGCGCCTGCGAGGCGGGCGGCTACTCGATCGGGCTCGGCATCGAGCTGCCGTTCGAGCAGGGGCTGAACGAGTGGGTCGACCTCGGCATCAACTTCCGCTACTTCTTCGTGCGCAAGACCATGTTCGTCAAGTACTCGCAGGCATTCGTCTGTCTCCCCGGCGGTTTCGGCACCCTGGACGAGCTCTTCGAGGCGCTCACCCTGGTCCAGACCCGCAAGATCACCCGGTTCCCGATCGTGCTCTTCGGCACCAGGTACTGGGGCGGGCTGGTGGACTGGATCCGGGATTCGCTGGCCGCCTCCGGCAAGATCTCGCCGGAGGACCTCGACCTGCTCTACGTCACCGACGACGTCGCCGAGGTGGTGCGGATCATCCGCACCTCCGGCGGCACCGGCGGCGTCGACGCGCTCGGCACCGAGGACGAATGGTGACCGCTGCGAGCGGGTACGCCGTCTGTGTGTACTGCTCGGCCAGCACCACCGACCCGGAGCACGTGCGGCTCGCGGCCCGGGTGGGCACCGAGATCGCCCGGCGCGGCTGGCGGCTGGTCTCCGGCGGCGGGCACGTCTCCATGATGGGGGCGGTGGCCACCGCGGCGCGGGCGGGCGGCGCGCACACGCTCGGGGTCATCCCCAAGCACCTGGTGCACCAGGAGGTCGCCGACGTGGACTCCGACGAGCTGATCGTCACCGACACCATGCGGCAGCGCAAGCAGATCATGGAGGAGCGGGCCGACGCCTTCCTCGCGCTGCCCGGCGGCATCGGCACCCTGGAGGAGTTCTTCGAGACCTGGACCGGCGGCTACCTCGGCGAGCACGGCAAACCGGTGGTGCTGCTGGACGCGGGCGGCTTCTACGGCGGCCTGCTGGACTGGATCGCGACGCTGCGCGACCGCGGTTTCGTCACTGCGGCCGCGCTGGACCGGGTGGTGGTCGCCCCCGATCTGCCGTCGGCCTTCGCGGCGCTGGAGTCCGCGCGGGCCTGAGAGGAGAACCGCAGTGAGCACATCGACGGTCGGGCTGTTCGACATCGTCACCCGGCTGCCCGGGATGTTGCCGGACGCGCCGGTCATGCTGCGCAACGCGCTCGGGCTGCTCACCGGCGGCCGCTCGGTCGGGTTCGCCTTCCAGCAGGTGGCGCACCGGGTGCCGGATCGGGTCTTCCTGCGCTTCGAGGGCGCGGCGTTCACCTACCGCGAGGCCAATGCCGAGGTGAACCGGTACGCGGCGGTGCTCACCGCGGCCGGGGTGCGCTCCGGCGACGTGGTCGGGATCCTGCTGCAGAACCGGCCGGAGGCGCTCTTCGCGGTGCTCGCGACGGTCAAGCTCGGCGCCACCGCGGGGCTGCTCAACCACCACCAGCGCGGCGAGGTGCTTGCACACAGCATCGGGCTGCTGGAGAGCCGGGTGCTGATCGCGGGGGCGGAGTGCGCGGAGGCGCTGGACTCGCTGGACGAGCGGCCGGGCAACCTGCTCGCGGCCGAGGAGCTGGCCGAGCGGGCGCGCGCCGAAGCGGCCGACGATCCGGCCGCGTGCGCGCGGGTGCGGCCGAGCGAGCGCGCCTTCCTGATCTTCACCTCCGGCACCACCGGCATGCCGAAGGCCAGCGTCATGACGCACGCCCGGTGGGGCAAGGCGATGGCCGGGCTCGGCGGGTTCGGGGTGCGGCTGCACGGTTCGGACACGCTCTACTGCTGCCTGCCGCTCTACCACAACAACGCGCTCACGGTCGCGCTCTCCTCGGTGCTCGCGGGCGGCGGGACGCTGGCGCTCGGCCGGAGCTTCTCGGTCTCCCGGTTCTGGGACGAGGTGATCCGGGAGCGCGCCACCGCCTTCGTCTACATCGGCGAACTGTGCCGGTACCTGCTGAATCAGCCGGAGCGCGCGGAAGATCGGGGGCACCGGGTGCGGCTGGCGGTCGGGAACGGGCTGCGGCCGGAGCTCTGGGACGATTTCCAGCGCCGCTTCCACGTGGGGCGGATCGTCGAGTTCTACGGCGCCAGCGAGGGCAATATCGCCTTCATCAACGGTTTCGGGGTGCCGCGCACCGCCGGGTTCGGGCCGCTGCCGTACGCCGTGGTCGAGTACGATGAGGAGGCGGGCGGGCCGCGCCGGGGCCGGGACGGGAAGCTGCGCCGGGTGCGCACCGGCGAGGCCGGGCTGCTGCTCGCCAAGGTCACCCGGCTCACCCCGTTCGACGGGTACACCGACCCGAAGGCGGGCGAGGCCAAGCTGGTGCGGGACGGCTTCCGCCGCGGCGACGTCTGGTTCGACACCGGCGATCTGGTGCGCGACCAGGGCTGGTTCCACATCGCCTTCGTCGACCGGGTCGGCGACACCTTCCGCTGGAAGGGCGAGAACGTGGCCACCACCGAGGTCGAGGGCGCGCTCGGCGCGGCCCCCGAGCTGGCGCAGGCCGTCGTGTACGGGGTCGAGGTGCCCGGCGCCGACGGCAGAGCCGGGATGGCGGCGGTGGTGCTGCGCCCGGATGCCGAGTTCGACGGCGCCGCGCTGGCCCGGCTGGTGCACGACCGGCTGCCCGCCTACGCCCGCCCGCTCTTCGTCCGGGTGGTCGGTGAGCTGGAGCAGACCTCGACCTTCAAGAGCCGCAAGGTGGAGCTGCGGAAGCAGGGCTTCGACCCGGACGCCGACGGCGAGCTGTACGTCCTCGACGGCCGGGAGGCGGGGTACGTGCCCTTCCACGACGACTACCCGGCCGAGGTAGCCGCCGGCCGGGCCCCGCGCGGCTGATCCGGACACCACCGACCGGTCGCTATCCCCGTCGGTACAGTCGGAGCATGATCAGCCCCGCCGCGGCCCCGCCGCCCACCCTCTGCGGCAGGCCGGTGGCGACGGATCGGGCGCTGGTCATGGCCATCGTGAACCGCACCCCCGACTCCTTCTACGACCGCGGCGCCACCTTCACCGACGCCGCCGCCATGGATGCCGTGGCCCGCGCCGTGGACGAGGGCGCCGACCTGGTCGATATCGGCGGTGTCAAGGCCGGGCCGGGCGCCGAGGTGGACGCCGCCGAGGAGAGCCGCCGGGTGGTGCCCTTCGTCGCCGCCATCCGGGCCCGCTACCCCGAGCTGCTGATCAGCGTGGACACCTGGCGCGCCGAGGTGGCGCTCGCGGCCGGGAAAGCCGGCGCCGACCTGGTGAACGACACCTGGGCGGGCGCCGACCCGGAGCTGGTCCTGGTCGCCGCCGAGCGCGGCATGGGCATCGTCTGCAGCCACACCGGCGGCGCCGTGCCGCGCACCCGCCCGTTCCGGGTGCACTACGCCGACGTGGTGGCCGAGGTGACCGCGGTGGTCACCGCGGCGGCCGAGGCGGCGCTCGCGGCGGGGGTGCGCCGGGACGGCATCCTCATCGATCCGACCCACGATTTCGGCAAGAACACCTACCACGGGCTCGCTCTGTTGCGCGGAGTGGACGTTCTTGTAAAGACCGGATGGCCCGTCTTGATGGCGCTGAGCAACAAGGATTTCATCGGGGAGACTCTTGGTGTCGGACTATCCGAACGGCTGGAGGGCACATTGGCGGCGACAGCGTTGTCGGCGGCACAGGGCGCCCGAGTCTTCCGGGTCCACGAGGTCGCCGCGACCCGGCGGGTCGTGGACATGACCGCGGCGATCCAGGGCATCCGGCCGCCGGCGCGAACATTGCGAGGACTGGTATGACGAACCGCTATCGCGAGCACGGCTGGGCGGCCACGCACACGTGGGACGCCCCCGACTGGACCGTCGACGAACTGGTCGACGCCAAGGACGGGCGCACGGTCTCCGTCGTGCTGCCCGCCCTGAACGAGGAGGAGACCGTCGCCGACGTGGTGGCCAGCATCCGGCCGCTGCTCGGCACGCTCGTGGACGAGCTGGTCGTCCTCGACTCCGGCTCCACCGACGCCACCGCCGCCCGCGCCCGCGCCGCCGGGGCCAGGGTGGTGAGCCGGGAGCAGGCGGTGCCGGAGCTGGAGCCGGTGCCGGGCAAGGGCGAGGTGCTGTGGCGCTCGCTCGCCGCCACCGGCGGCGACCTGGTGGCCTTCGTCGACTCCGATCTCATCGACCCGGACCCGTCCTTCGTGCCGCGGCTGCTCGGGCCGCTGCTCACGGTGCCGGACCTGCACCTGGTGAAGGCGTACTACCGGCGGCCGCTGCGGCAGGGGGGCACGGTCGACGCCACCGGCGGCGGGCGGGTCACCGAGCTGGTGGCGCGGCCGCTGCTGGCCGCGCTGCGGCCGGGGCTCGGGCCGGTGCTGCAGCCGCTCGGCGGGGAGTACGCCGGGACCAGGGAGCTGCTCACCTCGGTGCCCTTCGCGCCGGGCTACGGCGTCGAGATCGGGCTGCTGCTCGACACCTACGACCGGCTCGGCCTGCACGCCATCGGCCAGGTGAACCTCGGCGTGCGCACGCACCGCAACCGGCCGCTCTCCGATCTCGGGGTGATGTCGCGGCAGATCCTCGGAACGGTGCTCGGCCGCTGCGGAATCGCCGACTCCGGGGCGGCGCTCACCCAGTTCCCGCTGATCGGTGACGAATTCACCGCGCACAGCACGCACGTCTCGCTCGCCGACCGGCCGCCGATGAACACGCTGCGCCCGGCCGAGGTCGCGGCCTGAGATCGGTTACCGGTCCGCCGAGTCGGGTTCGTCGTCCGGCGGCTCCGATTCGGCGGCGATGCGGGCGCGCAGTTCGTCCACGGTCACCTGCTCGTGCTCCCGCGGGCGGCGCAGCCGCAGGATCAGTGCGGTGCCGAGGGCGAGCGCGGAGACAGCAAGCGCGAGCAGGACGAAGAGCGACTCGCTCACTGCCCGGTCCCGCGCAGCTGGAAACCGGCCGGGACGTCGCCGCTGTGGAAGTACTCGGTGAAGACCTCGGCGGCGTGCGCGGCGGTGAAGACCTCGTCCGCGTGCACGTACCGGTCGGCGGCGCCGCACGGGATGGGTACGCTCGGCGCCCCGGTCCGCGCGCCGGGCAGGCCGAGCACGTAGTGCCGGGGCAGCCCGCCGCCGCCGGTGCGGCACAGCTCCAGGGTGAGCGCGTCCGCCGCGCCGAGGCACTGCACGAAGTTGCCGCCGAAGGCGGTGCTGTCGGCGAGCGTGATCCCGGTGGCGCGCAGCGGCATCGGGAGCCGGGCCAGGTTCAGCGAGTACCGGCGCTTGCCGTCGAGGCCGCGCAGCGGGCGCAGGTACCGCGCCACCGCCTCGCCGGGGCCGAGGAAGACGCGGAGCCGGTCGCTGTAGGTCATCCGATGGGTCACCAGCGCGCCGGAATCGCGCTCCACGGCCGGGACGCGGAATCCGCCGTCGTCGGAGGTCGCCACCACGGAGTTCACCTTACTGCCCATCAGTTATCGCCCAGCAATTCAAACACGGACGTAGGAAAGGCGGGCCGGAAGCGGCGGTGAACTCCAACACAATCGAGCGCGGCCGGGTATGGCCGGATCAGCGCCGCGCCCGTGCCGGGCGCGGGTCGGCATCGTGCCGGTAGACCGGGGTGAGCAGGTCGGCGTCGACCGGCTCCCCGGTCGCCCGTTCGTATTTGACCGCGATCAGCACGGAGAACAGGTGGCTGTCGGCCCGCTCGTGCAGCGTCGCCAGCCGGGTGGCGAGCAGCCGCACGGCGCCGAGCGAGCCGGGCGGGTGCAGCCCGTCGATCACCAGGATCGTGCCGCGCCCGTCCGGCCGGGGTAGCCGGGCCAGGTACGCGATGTCGTGCGGCTCGGGGCCGCCGGGGCGGTAGACCCGCCGTGCCGCGCGATCCTCGATCCCGCGCCTGGCATCACCGGCGCGGGTGATGGTGCGGCGCAACCGCGGATCGGCGGTCACCAGCTGGCGCAGGCTGGGCGAGAGCTCGGGGCCGCCGAGCACGATCAGCCCGTCCCGGTTCAGATCGAGCGGGCGCCCCGGCAGGAAGTTCTCCACCACCACGGCGAATCCCAGCTGGCGCAGCAGCTCCGCGAGCCGCTGCGCGGCCGCCGGGTCGGGTGCGCCGAGCACCCGCCCCGCCCTGACCTCGGGGACCAGCACGCGCAGCGCACCGTGTCCGAAGAACAACCCCTCGGGCGCCGGGCCCTGGGTACTCACCTGGTGGATCCTGGCCCGGGAAAGACCCGCGGCGGCACCGATTCTCGCGAACGTCCAGCCCTCGTCGTGCAACTCGCGGATGACCGCGCGGCGGATCCGGGTGAGCTCGTTGATGGTCTGCTGGGCCGCCGCGACTCCCTCGGTAGCCGCCTTGAGTCGATCGACCTTGTCCTCGATCGCAAAGACCCGTGCCACGTCATCGGCCGACATGTGCGAAGTCTAGACAGATGACCAGCATCCTGCGTCTAGCCTGCTTGACGCTTCCCGGCCGGTCAGCGGGGTGTTCAGGTGGCGTCGGTGTCGATCGGCGGACGCTCGTTGTGCCCCAACGCTTTGTCGCCCTTGGTGAGGCTCGGACCGGTCGGTTTCGGGTAGTCCGGCATGGCGCCACCCGTACCGAACAGGTCGTTCGTGTCCGGGACGGCCCGCTCGATATCGCGGAAGATCGAGTCGTCGCCGTTCAGCAGGTGCTTGGTGACCATCGATCGCGGCGTCATCCCGCGCAGCTCGTTCAGGTCGGCGAGCGGCTTGCGCAGATCGTCGAATTCCGGCCCGAGCTCTTCCCGGAGCTGGGAGGTGGCGCCGCTGGCGTAGTCACGCACCTGCCTGAGGCTGCGCGTGGTCCAGCGCACGGCGCCGGGCAGCCGCTCCGGACCGAGGATCACGAGGGCGGCGACGATCAGAATGACGAACTCGCCCCAGCCGATATTGCTGAACACCGCTCCAGGTTACCCTCCGCGCGCGGCCGACCGGTCAGTCGGATTGCAGCGTGACCGGAACGTCCACCTGCCTGCCGTCCCGGATCAGGGTGACGTTCACCGTCTCGCCGATCTTGCGCGTCTGCACCGCGACCACCAGCTCGTCCGGCCCGGTGACCTCGCGGTCGCCGACCTTCACGATGACGTCGCCCTCCACGATCCCGGCCTTCGCGGCCGGGCCGTCCGGCTGTACGTCGGCCACCGCGGCGCCGCTCATCACCTCGTTCGCGACCTGCCTGGTGTTGGCGCTGACGCCGATCATCGGGTGGTGCATGGAGCCGTCCCGGATCAGCGTCTGCGCGACCTGGGTCATGACATCCACCGGGATGGCGAAGCCGAGCCCGACCGAGCCGCCGGTCTCCGAGCGGATGGCGGAGTTGATGCCGACCACCCGGCCCTGCATGTCCACCAGCGCGCCGCCGGAGTTGCCCGGGTTGATCGAGGCGTCGGTCTGCACCGCGTCGATCACGGCATTGGTGTCGCTGCCCTCGCCGGAGAGCTTCACCGGCCGGTGCAGCGCGCTGACGATGCCGGAGGTGACGGTCTTGCTCAGCCCGAGCGGCGAGCCGACGGCGAGCACGTCGTCGCCGACCTGCACCTCGTCGGATTTGCCGAGCTGGGCCACGGTCAGGTTGTCGGCGTCCACCTTGATCACGGCCAGGTCGGTCTTCGGGTCGCGCCCGACGATCCGGGCGGGCACCCGGGTGCCGTCGTTGAAGGTGACCTGGATGGCGGCGCGGCCGCTGGTGTCCTGCGCGGCCATCGAGATGACGTGGTTGTTGGTCACCACGTACCCCGCGCCGTCGATCACCACGCCGGAGCCGGTGGCGCCGTTGTCGCCGACGGTGACCCGGATGGAGACCACCGACGGCAGCACCGCGTCGGCCACCTTGGCGATCTGGCCGTGCGGCTCCTCGCCGCCCTCGGTCTGCTCCAGCGTGACCTTGCGCGAGGTCAGGGTGGAGGCCGTCTCCGCGGTGAGCCTGCCGACCACCCCGCCGACCAGCCCGATCACCAGCGCGACGGCGGCGAGCAGGGCCAGCGCGCGCGGCGCGACCCTGGAGCCGAAGAGCACCTGGCGCGCGGTCAGCCGCTCGGCGGCGGGGAGCGTCTCCGGCTTCGGGGTGGGCAGCGCGGGGGCGCCGAGCCTGGCGCCCGCGGCGGGGTCGCGCCACGGATCCTCCGGGCCCGCGATCCGGTCGTCCCGCTCGGCGGCCTCCGGGTCGCGCTGCAGCAGCTCGGCGGAGCCCTCCGGCCTGCCGAACGCCTCGGCCAGCACGGCGTCCGGCGGGCGGTGCGGCACCGGCTCCGGGCCGGCCGCGGCGGCGCGCGCCCGATCGGGCTCGGCGAACGAGCCGCTGAGCCCCGACGGCCTGCGGAAGGCGGAGGCGGTGTGCGTATCGATGTGCGGCCGGTACACCGGGCGCGGGCCGAGCACCGGGGCGTCCGGCGGCCGTAGATTCCCCCGGTTCGCCGCCGAATCCGAGGTGTCGGCCGCTCCGGAATTCGTCGATTCGGTGGTCACCCGCTGAACTCTACTTGCGCCACCAGGTTGTCCACCGGGTCGCGGTGAACGATTCCGACAGGAAGCCGAAGACCGCCTCGTCACGGCGGTTCTCCCGGTGCGCGGCGCCGGGCTGCGGCTCGGCGAACGGAATCCGGCTCAGGCTGTCGTGCAGCCCGTGCGGCGCCGAGACCGCGCCGGAGCGGCGCAGCGCGATCCGCGCCTGCTGCTGGGCCTCCACCTCGGCCGCGCACTCCGGGCAGGCCGCGAGGTGGTGGGCCGCGCGCAGGTAGGCGTTCATGCGCAGCTCGCCGTCGACATAGGCCGCGACCGCCTCGCTGGCGAGGTGCTCGGTGGCGTGGAACCGGGGACGACGGCCCGACGCGCTGGAGTCGCCACTCATTCGGTGCTCACCCTTCCGACTATCGACATCGACCACGGCAGGTGGGTGACGCCGACCCTGCCGGGTCACCCGATCGTCGAGTCAGCGGCGGACCGCTGCTGTGCTCCATTATGCGCAAGGTGATCCCGGATGGCCTGACGGCCGCGGTGGATCCTGCTGCGCACGGTACCCAGCTTGACGCCGAGCGTGGCGCCGATCTCCTCGTAGGAGAGCCCCTCGATGTCACACAGCACCACGGCGGCGCGGAACTCGGGGGCCAGCGAGTCCAGCGCGGACTGCAGGTCGGGGTCGAGCCGGGCGTCGTGGTAGACGTCCTCCGGGGTCGGGCCGATGGCGGGCACCCGGTCGTAGTCCTCCGGCAGCGCCTCCATGCGGATGCGGTTGCGCCTGCGGACCATGTCCAGGAAGAGGTTGGTGGTGATGCGGTGCAGCCAGCCCTCGAAGGTGCCGGGCTGGTAGCTCTGCAGCGAGCGGAACACCCGGATGAAGGTCTCCTGGGTGAGGTCCTCGGCGTCCTGGGCGTCGCCGGAGAGGCGGTAGGCCAGCCGGTAGACCCGGTCGGCGTGCTCGCGGACGAGCTCCTCCCAGGACGGCATGGCGGCGCGGTCGCCGGTCGCGTCGAAGGCGGCGGTTCCGGTCAGGTTTTCCGGCGAATCCTCGGCAACCGCAGCGGTGGCATCGAAGTCGCCCGGCTCGGGATGTTCCGGCAGGGTGGCGTATTCTCTCGCCGCATCGACCATGTGGATGGGGCTACCTCCTACTAGGGACCGTAAACGCCGCGGGTCGTCGTCCAGGGACAACCGACGTGGGGTACATCGTTGTTCCCGGCGCCCGCGTTTACCGTCGTGCGGTTTCCGCGTGCTTCACACTCTGTCCTGCCGCCATATGCCCTGGATATAAAGAGGCTGAGGGTGAGCTGAGAAAATGCGCGGCCGCGTGGAGCCACCCGGTACCGCCTGGTCCGCACTAGCCTCATGGTCGTGGCATCGAACCTGGAGCGCACCCTCGCCTACGTCGAGGACTCGGTCGTGGAGGACGAGATCCTCGTCGGCGCCCGCGAACGGGCACTCGAGCTCGGCGCGGCGCCGGTGCCGCCGTCGGTGGGCGCGCTGCTGAGCATGTACGCCCAGCTGCTCGCCGCCCGCGCGGTGGTCGAGGTCGGCACCGGGGCAGGCATCAGCGGGCTGTGGTTGCTGGACGGCATGCGGGAGGACGGCACGCTCACCACCATCGACCCGGAGGCCGAGCACCAGCGCGCCGCCAAGGAGGCGTTCCGCGCCGCCGGCATCCCCACCGGGCGCACCCGGCTGATCAACGGCCGCGCGCTCGACGTGCTGCCCCGGCTCGCCGACGGCGCCTACGACCTGGTCTTCGTCGACGCCGCGCCGATCGAGCACCCGCAGTACGTGGAGCAGGCGGTGCGGCTGCTCCGCGACGGCGGCGCCATCCTGCTGCACAACGCGCTGCTCGGCGGCCGGGTGCCGGACCCGGCGCAGCGCGACGCCACCACGCACGCGGTGCGGGCGGCGCTGCGCGCGGTCGCCGAGGACCCCCGGCTGACCAGCGTGCTCATCCCGGTCGGCGACGGCCTGCTCTGCGCCAGCCGGGGCTGAGCCGGGCGATTTCCGCTCCCGCGCGCGGGTATTCGCCCCGTAAGCTGTCGAAGTGACGGCCGGGCAACGAGATCGGGGTGCAGCATGATCTGGGGACGCGGCGGCAGTACGTACATCGCGGTGGAGACGACCGAGGCCGCCGCCGGCAACAGCGGCGGGGACGGGCTGCAGCGCTGGCTGATCCGCGCCTTCATCGGGGTGCTGCTGGTGGTGGTGATCGCCATCGTGCTGGCGATCATGCTCGGCGGCGGCAACTCCAGCGATCGGCCGCACACCAATACCACCATCCCGAGCCAGCCGGGCAACTGCTACCCGTTCGCCTGCCGGTAGCGCTAGACCCAGACGCCCTTGCCGACGGTGACGACGCCGCCGTTGCTCACCGCGAAGCGGTCGCGGTCGCGCTCCAGGTCGACGCCGATGATCTCGCCCTCGCCGACCACCACGTTCTTGTCCAGGATGGCCCGGCGCACCACCGCGCCGCGGCCGATCCGCACGCCGGGCATGAGCACGCTGCCCTCCACCGTGGCGCCGTCGTCGATCATGACGTTGGAGCTGAGCACCGAGGTGCGCACGGTGGCCGCGGAGAGGATGCTGCCCGCGCCGACGATCGACTCCTGCGCCAGCCCGCCCTGCGCGAACTTGGCGGGCGGCAGGTTCTCCGCCGCGCCGCGGATCGGCCAGTGCCGGTTGTAGAGGTTGAAGACCGGGTGCACCGAGACCAGGTCCATGTGCGCGTCGTAGAAGGCGTCGATGGTGCCGACATCGCGCCAGTAGCCGTGGTCGCGGGCGGTGGCGCCGGGCACCTCGTTGTCGGCGAAGTCGTAGACGCTCGCCTCGCCCGCGGCGACCAGCGTGGGGATGATGTCGCCGCCCATGTCGTGGTCGGAGTCGGAGTTCTCCGCGTCCGCCTTGATGGTGTCCACCAGCACCTTGGTGGTGAAGACGTAGTTGCCCATGGAGGCGAAGGTCACATTGGGGTCGTCCGGGGTGCCGGGCGGGTGCGCCGGCTTCTCCAGGAACTGGGTGATCCGGCCGGACTCGTCGGAGTCGATGCAGCCGAAGGCGCTGGCCTCGCTGCGCGGCACCCGGATCCCGGCGACGGTGACGCCGGCGCCGGAGTCGATGTGGTGCCTGACCATCTGCTCCGGGTCCATCCGGTACACGTGGTCGGCGCCGAAGACCACGATGTACTCCGGGTCCTCGTCATAGATGAGATTCAGCGACTGCATGATGGCGTCCGCGCTGCCGGTGTACCAGCGCGGCCCGAGCCGCTGCTGCGCGGGCACCGGGGTGATGTACTCGCCGGCGAAGCCGGAGAGCCGCCACGTCTGCGAGATGTGCCGGTCCAGCGAGTGCGACTTGTACTGCGTCAGCACACAGAGCCGGAGGAACCCGGCGTTCACCAGGTTGCTCAGCACGAAGTCGATGAGTCGGTAGGCCCCTCCGAACGGAACGGCCGGTTTGGCACGATCCGCGGTGAGGGGAAATAGTCGCTTGCCCTCGCCACCGGCGAGCACGATCCCGAGTACGTGCGGCTGGCTCCTCACAATGCCAAGCTACCGTGTCGCCGCCGTGCGAGTGGCCCGGGCAGGCGGCAGCGTCTAAGTTTGGACCAGTGAGTCTCGGCACGAACGGCGGACGCTCGGCAGCTGGCTCCGACGGGCAGGAGCACCCCGACCCGCGGCTGCGGGTGGCGATGATGACTCGGGAGTACCCCCCCGAGGTGTACGGCGGCGCCGGGGTGCACGTCACCGAGCTGACCGCGCGGCTGCGCCGGTTGGCCGAGGTCACCGTGCACTGCATGGGCGTTCCGCGCACCGATGCCGTTGTGCACGATCCCGATCCGGAGCTGGCCGGGGCCAATGCCGCGCTGCGGATGATCTCCACCCAGGTCCGGATGGCG
This sequence comes from Nocardia sp. NPDC050697, assembly GCF_040654395.1. Classification (NCBI taxonomy): domain Bacteria; kingdom Bacillati; phylum Actinomycetota; class Actinomycetes; order Mycobacteriales; family Nocardiaceae; genus Nocardia; species Nocardia sp. NPDC050697. The sequence goes on along the minus strand of NZ_JBFAHY010000007.1, from coordinate 6,078 downwards.
GGCGCCGTCGGCGACTTCGACGTGGTGCACTCGCACACCTGGTATACCGGGCTGGCCGGGCACCTGGCGGCCACGCTCTACGGCATTCCGCACGTGCTCACCGCGCACTCGCTGGAGCCGCGGCGGCCGTGGAAGGCGGAGCAGCTCGGCGGCGGGTACCGGCTCTCCTCGTGGTCCGAGCGGAACGCCGTCGAGCTGGCGGACGCGGTGATCGCGGTCAGCGACGGTATGCGGCACGACGTGCTCGACGCCTACCCGGCGCTCGACCCCGGCCGGGTGCACGTGGTGCGCAACGGGATCGACGCGACGCTCTGGCATCCGGGCGCCCCCGCCGCGGGGGCGCCGGTGGTGCTGGACGGGCTCGGGGTGCGGCGGGACCGGCCAATCGTCGCCTTCGTCGGGCGGATCACCCGGCAGAAGGGGGTCGGGCACCTGCTCGCCGCCGCGCGCGGCTTCGACCCGGAGATCCAGCTGGTGCTCTGCGCGGGGGCGCCGGACACGCCCGAGCTGGAGGCCGAGGTCACCGCGGCCGTGGCCGAGCTGCGGGAGCGGCGCGGCGGGATCTTCTGGGTGCGCGAGATGCTGCCCACCGAGCAGATCCGGCAGATCCTCGCCGCCTCGGCGGTCTTCGTCTGCCCCTCGGTGTACGAGCCGCTCGGCATCGTGAACCTGGAGGCGATGGCGGCGGGGACCGCCGTGGTCGCCTCCGACGTGGGCGGGATCCCCGAGGTGGTCGTGGAGGGGGAGACCGGCAACCTGGTGCACTACGACCCGGCCGCCGCCGACGAGTACGAGCGCGGGCTGGCGGAGGCGGTGAACCGGCTCGCCGCCGATCCGGAGCTGGCGGCGCGGTACGGCGCGGCCGGGCGCGCGCGGGCCATCGCCGAATTCGACTGGGCGCGCATCGCCGAGCAGACGGAAGCGATCTACCGCAGCGTTCGGTAGGTGCCGATGCGGACGGAGGCGGTGACCTCGAGTTCGGCGGGGAGGGCCGCGAGTTTCGCGGCGGTCTCGGCGCCCGCGTGGAAAGCGGACGGGCCCATGTGGACCAGGAGTGCGGTGTCGGCGCGGGTGAGCGTCATCGGGTACTCGACGAGTTCGGCGCCGAGCGGCGCGAAATCGGCGTCCAGCGCGGCTTCGAGCTTGCGCTCCTTGCCGGGGTCGACCCGGACCAGCCCGAGCGGGCCGATCAGCTCGGCGAGGTGCCGCTCGGTGGGCGTGGCCACGACGAACCGCCCCTCGGGGGCGAGCACCCGCGCCACCTCGGCCGGGTTGCGCGGGGCGAAGACGGTGAGCACGGTGTCGAGCACCGCCGCGCGGAGCGGGAGCCCGCGCCACACGTCGGCGAGGACGGCGGCGCCGCGCGGGTGGGCGCGGGCGGCGCGGCGCGCGGCCGGCTTGGCGATGTCGAGCGCGATACCGCGGGCACCGGGCGCGGCATCGAGCGCCGCGCCGAGAAAGTAACCGTTGCCCGCCCCGATTTCGAGCAGCACACCGTTTCCCTCCGGTGGCGCCGCGGCGGTGGCGACCGCCGCGGCGACCGGAGCGAAATGACCCCGCGCGTGGAAATCGGAACGGGCCAGGAGCATGTCGGCCGTATCACCGGTGAACCGGCTGGCGGCACCGGTGAGCAGGCTGACATATCCCTGGCGAGCGAGGTCGAAACTGTGCCCGCTGCCGCACCGCAGCGCGCGGCCGGCGGCGGTGAGCGCGAGTCCGCAATTCGGACACGCGAGTACCTCGGCGAGCTCGGCGAGTACCGCGCTGCTAGCTGGTGACACTCTTCAGTTCGTCACCCAGTGCAGCCGCTTCATCCGGTGTGAGCTCGACGACCAGCCGTCCGCCACCCTCGAGTGGAACCCGCATGACGATCCCACGCCCTTCCTTGGTTGCCTCGAGGGGACCGTCCCCGGTACGGGGCTTCATGGCCGCCATCCTCTGCTCCCTCCAGATCTGCGCGATATTCCCGCGCACTTCTCGGAACTCCAGTTGTCACCAACCGGCGCACCCGCCGACAATCGGCGAGATACACCGGCTTCTATTCTTCCCTATCCCGCTTCTTCTCGGACAGGTGAGTTCGAAAACGAGTCCTCGAACCGCACCCAGCAGTCCGCGACATGGTCGTCCACCATTCCCACCGCCTGCATCAGGGCATATGCCGTCGTCGGGCCCACGAAGCGGAATCCGCGCTTTTTCAGCGCGCGCGCCATGGCGGTGGATTCCGGGGTCACGGCGGGAATCTCGGCGCCGGTGCGCGGCCGCGGCCGGGCGGGCGGCGCGAACGACCAGAGCAGCGCGTCCAGCCCGCCGTCCAGCTCCGCCGCGACCCTGGCATTGGCGATGGTGGCCTCGATCTTCGCCCGGTTGCGCACGATGCCGGCGTCCGCGAGCAGCCGCTCGACGTCGGCGGGGCCGAACTCGGCCACCCGGTCGATCGCGAAATCGGCGAAGGCGGCGCGGAAGGCGGGGCGCTTGCGCAGGATGGTGATCCAGGCGAGGCCGGATTGGAATGCCTCCAGCGACATCCGCTCGTAGAGCGCGTCGTCGCCGTGCAGGGTGCGGCCCCATTCGGTGTCGTGGTAGTCGAGGTAGAGCTGGGAGCCGAGGGGCCAGGGGCAGCGGATGCGGCCGTCGTCCGGCGGTGCGCTCACGGATTCTCCGATTCGCCGGTGCGGGTGATCCGGCGCGGGCGGGCCGGTTGTTCCGCGATCCCGGCCGGAATGTCGCCGGTGCCGGGCGCGGTGAATTCGCCGGTGCGGAAAACCGGATTCCGGGGGAATTCCCCGGTGCCGGGCCGCGAGACGGCGGGGACCGCGGACTCCGCGCCGCGGCCGGTACCGGCCCGGCTCTCCGGCGCGAAGCCGGTGTCGACACGGCCGTCGGACGGGGGACCGGCGGCGGTCCGGCCGTTCCCAGCGGGAGCCGGCCGGGAGCCGGGGGCGGGGCGGGGCGCACCGTCCGGCCCGGTGCGCGCCAGCGCGAGCTCGTGCTGCAGCTCGTCGATCCGCTCGGCGAGCCGGGCCAGCGCCCAGTCCACCTCGGCGGCCTTGTAGCCGCGGACCACCTGCTGGAAGCGGAGCGAGCGCACGTCGGCGCCGGCGATCTCCACCGCGGGCAGCACGGTGGCGGTCGTCCCCTCGGGCAGCGGCCCGAGCTCCTCGGCCCGGCCGAAGACGGCGCCCGCCAGCAGGAAGAGCACCGCGGCCACCAATCCGACGATCAGTACGTACAGCAGCAGCGTGAGCATGCCCCGAGCTTATTGGTGCGGCCGGACTACAGGTGCCGGGTGGTGTCGATGCCGAGCGACATCCCGGCCAGCCCGCGCCTGCGCACGGCCAGCTTGTCCGCGACCTCGAGCAGCGCCTTGGCCGCCGGGTTGTCCGGGTCGCGCAGCACGATGGGGGTGCCCTCGTCGCCGGATTCGCGCAGCGCCTGCTCGATCGGGACCTGCCCGAGCAGCGGCACCGTGGCGCCGACGGCGCGGGTGAGCCGGTCGGCCACCGCCTGGCCGCCGCCGGAGCCGTAGAGCTCCATCCGGTTGCCGTCCGGCAGGTCGAGCCAGGACATGTTCTCCACCACGCCGGCGATCCGCTGCCTGGTCTGCAGCGCGATGGCGCCCGCCCGCTCGGCCACCTCGGCGGCGGCCGGCTGCGGCGTGGTGACCACCAGGATCTCCGCGTTCGGGATGAGCTGGGCGATGGAGATGGCGACGTCGCCGGTGCCGGGCGGCAGGTCGAGCAGCAGCACGTCCAGATCGCCCCAGAAGACGTCGGCGAGGAACTGCTGCAGCGCCCGGTGCAGCATCGGCCCGCGCCAGACCACCGGCGTGTTGCCCTGGGTGAACTGCGCGATCGAGATCATCTTCACGTCGTGCGCGATCGGCGGCATGATCATCCGCTCCACCTGGGTGGGGCGGGCGTCGGTGCCGAGCATGCGCGGGATGGAGTGGCCGTAGATGTCGGCGTCGAGCACGCCGACGGAGAGCCCGCGCGCCGCCATGGCGGCGGCCAGGTTCACCGTGACGCTGGATTTGCCGACGCCGCCCTTTCCGGAGGCGACGGCGTAGACCCGGGTGAGCGAGCCGGGCTGGGCGAACGGGATGACCGGGTCGGCGGAGTCACCGCGCAGCGACTTGCGCAGCTCGGTGCGCTGCTCGTCGTTCATCACGTCGAGTTCGACGGTGACGGCGCCGACGCCGGGGACGTCGGAGACCGCGCGGCTGACCCGCTGGCTGATCTCCGTCCGCATCGGGCAGCCCGCGGTGGTCAGGTAGACCTCGACGTGCACGTCACCGGAGTCCGCGACCCCGATGCTCTTCACCATGCCCAGTTCGGTGATCGGTTTGCGGATCTCCGGGTCGTCCACCTTGGCGAGGGCGCCCCGCACGTCCGCTTCCGTTACCACTGACATGGGAACCGAGTCTAGTGCGGTCAGATGCGGGGCAGGTCCGCGGGCTTGGGCGCGACATTGCTGCTGTACGAGTTGGCCCAGGCCATGACGTTGGCGACGTAGGCCATGGAGTTGTTGTAGCGCAGGATCGCCTTGGTCTGCTGCGAGAGGTCGCGCATGTCGAGTCCGCCGTGGCAGAGGTACTTGCCCGCGGTGAGCGCGGCGTCGAAGAGGTTCTGCGGGTCGGCGATGCCGTCGTTGTTGCCGTCGGCGGCGAACTTGGTCCAGGTCTCCGGCAGGAACTGCATGGGGCCGATGGCGCGGTCGTACCCGCCGAGGTTGTCGAGGACGCCGCCGTCGCTGTCGTGGATGACGTTGTTGCCGTAGAGCGAGCCGTCCAGCACCGGGCCGTAGACCGGCTTGAGCGGGTTGCCGTCCTTGTCGGCCTTGCCGCCGTAGACGTGCGTGGACTCGACCCGGCCGATCCCGGCCAGGGTGGACCAGCCCATGTGGCAGTTCGGGTTCTCGATGGCGAGCCGATCCTCGGCGTTCTGGTACGCCGCGATCGCGATCCCGGGGATGCCGAGCGAGCCGGCGGGCAGATCGGCCTGGGCCCGGTCGCCGGCGAGCGCCACCGTCTTGACCACGGGGGGCGCGGCGGGCTTGGCCATGGCGTGCTCGGCGGTGGCCACCGCGGCGACCGGCTGGGCGCCGACGACCTCGGCGGCATCGGGGGCCGCGGTCTCCGGCTCCAGCACGTCGCCCGCCTCGTTGTTCAGCAGGTCGCGCGGGTTCGGCAGGTGCTGCGCGACGGCCGCCGGGCTGACGTTCGTGGTGGCGGTGACGGCCGCGAGGCCCGCCGGTACCAGGCCGGTCAGCGCGAGAACCGAGCTGCGCTTGAAGGACGCGGTTTGCTGCTTACGGTGACGCCCCACGGTGCGCTGACCCTCCATGCTCGACGCTCGGACGATCAGAGGCTACCGCAGCCGAGATGTTTTTGTTACCCCTTCGTGATGCGTCTTGCGTTTAACTGGGCTGACCTGTGGTTTTATTCGTGATCCGATTGTGATCGGCGGTTTCTGCCGATCACGGCACCGGCGGGGCGGGCGGCGCGGGCAGCGGGATGGTGATCCCGAAGGGGAGCACCAGCCCGGGCGGCGGCGCCGCCGGGTCCTGCGCGGGGGCGACCGGCTGCCCGTCCGGGCCGCACACCTGCGGCTTGCCGTCCGGGCCGAGCGGGCACTCCGGCTGGGGTGCGGCGGCTTGCGGCCCCGGCAGCGGCTCGGCCTGCGGGGCGCGCGGCCCCGGCTGCGGGAGGTTCTGGCCCTGCGGTGCCTGCGGCCCGGCCTGGGGCAGGTTCTCGCCCTGCGGCGGCTGCGGTCCGGGCTGCGGCAGCGTGCGGCCCTGCGGCTGCGCGGGCGGGCAGAAGATGCCGCACGGGATGGGCGGCAGCCCGGGGATGGTGATCATCGGCTCCGGCACCGGGGTGCTGGTCGTCGCGGGGGCGGGCTCCTCCAGCGGCAGGCCGTCCGGCCCCGGGATCGCGGCCGGCATCGTGGTGCCGGGCGCGGAGGCGGCGAGCACGCCGGGCGCGGTGCCCCAGCCGCCGGACCCCGGCGCGATCGCCTCCGGCGAGATCCGCCCCGCCGCCGGCGCCCCACCCGTCCGATACGCCGCCGACCACGACAA